>NZ_JBZFQL010000009.1:0-83571 GCF_058313585.1 Bacillus sp. z50 | reverse complement strand
GTCCCAGTGTGGCCGATCACCCTCTCAGGTCGGCTACGCATCGTTGCCTTGGTGAGCCGTTACCTCACCAACTAGCTAATGCGCCGCGGGCCCATCCCTAAGTGTTAGCCGAAGCCAACTTTCCTTCCAACACCATGAGGTGTTGGAAACTATTCGGTATTAGCACCGGTTTCCCGGAGTTATCCCAATCTTAGGGGCAGGTTGCCCACGTGTTACTCACCCGTCCGCCGCTAATCGTTGGGAGCAAGCTCCCTCAGATTCGCTCGACTTGCATGTATTAGGCACGCCGCCAGCGTTCGTCCTGAGCCAGGAT
Organism: Bacillus sp. z50; assembly: GCF_058313585.1. Taxonomy (NCBI): domain Bacteria; kingdom Bacillati; phylum Bacillota; class Bacilli; order Caryophanales; family Bacillaceae; genus Bacillus; species Bacillus sp. z50. The sequence goes on along the minus strand of NZ_JBZFQL010000009.1, from coordinate 83,258 downwards.
CAAACTCTCCGAAAGATGTTTGATCTAGCTAAATTTTAAAGCAAATTGACGAGATTTTAAAAATCTCTTGTTTTTAGACTTGCTTGGCGTTTCGTTTTGTTTAGTTTTCAAAGAACAATCATATAAATGGAGCGGGTGAAGGGAATCGAACCCTCATCATCAGCTTGGAAGGCTGAGGTTTTACCACTAAACTACACCCGCATATTTAATTTAATAGAGAAGTTGATGGTCGGGAAGACAGGATTCGAACCTGCGACCCCTTGGTCCCAAACCAAGTGCTCTACCAAGCTGAGCTACTTCCCGATATAATGGCGCGCCCGAGAGGAGTCGAACCCCTAACCTTTTGATCCGTAGTCAAACGCTCTATCCAATTGAGCTACGGGCGCATAATTTAATTTGGTTGGTGCGGCCGAGAGGACTTGAACCTCCACGGGGTTAACCCCCACTAGGCCCTCAACCTAGCGCGTCTGCCATTCCGCCACGACCGCGTTTTTTTTAACGCGACGACAACAATCATTATATTATTTATTACAACTTAATTCAAGTGGTAATAAATGGTGCGGGTGAAGGGACTTGAACCCCCACGCCGTAAGGCGCCAGATCCTAAGTCTGGTGCGTCTGCCAATTCCGCCACACCCGCATATTTATAATGGTGAGCCATGAAGGACTCGAACCTTCGACCCTCTGATTAAAAGTCAGATGCTCTACCGACTGAGCTAATGGCTCTAAATGGCTGGGCTAGCAGGATTCGAACCTACGAATGACGGAGTCAAAGTCCGTTGCCTTACCGCTTGGCTATAGCCCAAAGGTGTTTTATAACACACTTTTTATTATAATCACTTTTCTTTTATAAGATAAGTGTTATTTTATAAATGGCGGTCCGGACGGGACTCGAACCCGCGACCTCCTGCGTGACAGGCAGGCATTCTAACCAACTGAACTACCGGACCATTTATTTAATTGCGGGGACAGGATTTGAACCTGCGACCTTCGGGTTATGAGCCCGACGAGCTACCAGACTGCTCCACCCCGCGACGATATTAATCTCACTCAAACAATCTGAGGTTTGATTGGTGACCCCTACGGGATTCGAACCCGTGTTACCGCCGTGAAAGGGCGGTGTCTTAACCGCTTGACCAAGGGGCCGTTCATTGCTTACTTTCAGTCTCTTGAGCACTTTTTTCATCTCTCCGCGAGAACTTCAAGCGCCCCAGTCGACTTTATCTATTATAATGAATCTCTTTTAACATGTCAACACTTTTTTTAAAAAGTTTTTTTGTTAAAGTTTTGATGTCATTTTTGCTTTCGGCTTTAATAAGGCCGCTCAAATAAGTTACCATGTTAGCAAGGTCTATGTCAACGATTTTTTTAAAATAATTTTTCCGCGACATTTTCCACATACATATTTCTTCGTATCAAGCTGTCTTTTCCGTCTATATTCCAGGCCGCATGACCGGCATTCGTATAGCCATTTCACAGGGCGTACAGCACGGATATTGCTTTCCAGGGCTGAGCAAAAACGAGGTGAGTTGGTCTTTGCCATCAATTGTTTAAAGTCCCGATCTCCATGCCTGTATCCCTTCCCTTGGAGGTGCAGGTGATAATGGCATAATTCATGTTTTATAATTCCCTTTATCTCTTCCATTCCTAATTCATCTAAGTATCTTCGATTAATTTCAATATTATGGCTGACTAATAAATACCGTCCGCCTGTTGTCCTTAATCTGTTATTAAAGATTACCTTATGAGTGAATGGTATCCCAAAATCCTCTATGGATATTTTTTCAACTAATTTCTGTAATTCCCGGTCCGTCATAAGTTAAACCTCCACACTTTTAAAGTAACAAACCCGGCGGCTGTTACATACAATAAATTAACCATGGGCTTATCACCTATTTATAGTACAACATTTATGAAAGGAGGTCTAAATATGCCTGCTTGGTTGCAAAACCAAATCCAAAGAGCCTTTCTTGAAAAAAACAGCAAGCAAGTGCAACTATTGAATCAATGTTGGTTTTTTTATAAAAAAAGCATTGCCCAATACGATTAAGGCAATGCTTCACGTTTATATTATCCAGCCGGATTTATCATTGTAAGGGCAATTCGTTCTTTAGGTATATCTACTTGATCAACCCAGACAGTCACCACATCCCCAACTGATACAACATCCATTGGATGCTTTACATATCGTCTGCTCAATTTCGAGATATGAACTAGACCGGCCTGCTTTACGCCGATGTCAATAAATGCGCCAAAATCAACGACATTACGAACAACGCCTTGGAGCTCCATCCCTTGCTTAAGATCCTCCATCTTCAGTACATCAGATTTTAATAGAGGTGCAGCCAATTCGTCACGCGGATCTCTTTCTGGTCTCATCAAGGCATCCAGAATATCTCCCAATGTGATTTCGCCAACATTCAATTTCTCCGCCATTTCACTTTTCTTCACCGTGGTTAGCGCTTCTCTTAATCGTTCACTTCCTAAATCATCCGTTGTGAAACCGAGCATTTTCAATAAAGAACGAACGGACTGATAGTTTTCAGGATGTATGGATGTCCGATCAAGCGGCTCTTCCCCACCAATTACTCTTAAAAACCCAATGGCTTGTTCATAGGTTTTCGCACCAAGCCTTGGAATCTTTTTTAAAGAAGCCCGATTTCGGAATGCTCCTTCTTCCTCTCTCTTTTTTACGATATTTTGGGCTACAGACTTGGAAAGACCCGCCACATATTGCAATAGGGAAGGAGAGGCTGTATTCACATTAACCCCCACTCGGTTTACTGCCGTTTCAACCACAAAACCAAGTGACTCATTCAGTTTTTTTTCTGAAACATCATGTTGATATTGCCCTACACCTACAGATTTAGGATCTATCTTCACCAATTCCGCCAAGGGATCCTGTAGTCTTCTTGCAATCGAGACCGCACTTCGCTGCTCCACCTGTAAATCTGGAAACTCTTCTCTTGCGATATCTGATGCCGAATAAACACTTGCACCGGCCTCATTTACAATTACGTAATAGATTTTTTCACTTTGCTTCTTCAACGTATCTGCAATGAATTGTTCTGTCTCTCGAGATGCTGTTCCGTTCCCGATTGTGATGATTTCTATGTTATATCTTTTGAGTATAGACAGAATAGCCTCCGTTGCCTCTTTCTTTTTAGCTACTGGCGGATGCGGATAAATCACTCCTACCTCAAGCATTTTCCCTGTAGGATCGACTACTGCATATTTACAGCCTGTACGATAAGCCGGATCTACACCCAATACCATTTTTCCCTTTAAAGGCGGCTGAAGCAGTAAATTTCTGAGATTCTCAGAAAAAATATAGATAGCTTGGTCTTCAGCCTTTTCCGTCAACTCATTACGAATCTCCCTTTCAATAGAAGGCTGAATCAATCGCTTATAGCTATCTTCTATTGCTTCCTTCATAATCACTGCACTCGGATTGGCTGTATTCAAATTCATTTTTCTAGCGAGATAATCCAGTATTTTCTGTGTATCGGTTTTGATGGAAACTCGAAGCACTCCCTCTTTTTCACCACGGTTAAGTGCCAAAATGCGATGAGGAACTATTTTTCCTATTGCTTCATCATAGTCGTAGTACATCTCAAATACCTTTTTCTCATCTTTCTTCTCATCTTTACTAACAGATTTAATCAAGCCAAACTTAAATGTTTCATCCCGAATCCATTTTCTGAAAGAGGCATTATCAGAGATATTCTCTGCTATAATATCTTTCGCACCATCTAAAGCTTCTTCTGGCGTTGTCACTCCCAACTCCACATCAACAAATTGAGCAGCTTTTTCAAGTGGGTTTGCAGTTTGAGGAGCTTCCATGATCCATTTCGCCAACGGTTCTAATCCTTTTTCTTTTGCGACCGTTGCTTTTGTGCGACGCTTTTGCTTAAAAGGACGATACAAATCTTCAATAGTTTGCAGTTTTACTGCCTTGATGATTTCACGTGATAACTCCTCTGTGAGTTTCCCTTGCTCCTCAATAATACGCAGGACTTCTTCCTTTCTTTTTTCCAAATTATCGAGATAGGTCCACCGCTCAGAAATTGTTCTAATTTCAACCTCATCCAATGAGCCGGTCATTTCTTTTCGATAACGCGCTATAAATGGAATCGTATTACCATCCTCTAAAAGCGCCAATACATTGGATACTTGACTCCCCTTCACTGAAAGCTCTGACGCTATATATTGAACCAATTCACTCTTCGACTTCATTAACAAACCTTCCCTCTGCAAATAATTACCTTTATAGTATCATAACCTTTTCTGCTACAAATACTGGACTCTCATAAATAACACAAAAAAGAAGTCTCTTATAATTATAAAAGACTCCCAAAAATGAATGTAATATCATCGTTCAAGGCACTATTTTGACTTTCTAATTTTTTCGCAGTTTCTTCAAGAGAACTAGCATTTCGCAGGAAATTTTTCGTCCCCTTCATTTCAAATCCATCGGAGTGAATGAAAAATTTAGTGGACGGAGTATATGTAAACTGTTGAGTATGGAATTTCTGCTTTCTTCCAGATAAATATCCGGTTACAGGTAGGGGATAGATCATTTTATCATTTGGAGGATATAGATAGAAACGGATATTACCAACACAGCTGTACTGAAATTCTTTCTTTTTGAAGTCCACTTTTAAAATAGCGACAGCGGCGCCTCGCTTTCTTAGCAGGGCCTGATTACATCGTTCCATAATATCTCCAACATCCTCGCTCTGATACTCCCGAACTACATTAGTAACTGCCCGAGAGGATTCATGAGCAAACTCCCCTGATCCTAATCCATCTGCGATGACACAAATAAAGTAATCATCCGTCACTTCATAAAAATAGTCATCACCACATAACAGCTTTCCTTGTTTAGGTGATTGAGACACAATTAATTGCACTCTACTATCCCTTAGCACTTCTTGATTCACCGTATATACTCCGAATTCTCAGCATTAATGGCTTCCTGCAGTTTTTTTATAGCACGGCGTTGAAGACGGGATACATGCATTTGAGATATACCTAATCGATCTCCCGCTTCCTTTTGACTTAGATTTTCTAGATAGGTGTATTGTATGATTTTCTTTTCGCGATCTGACAATACATGGAGAACTTTCTCCAAAACCAACCGCTGATTCACCTTTTCATATCCTTCATCCACATTTCCGAAGATATCTAACAAAGTGACTGTTCCGCCGTCTGAATCCGCCTCGATTGAGTGATCCACTGATAGCGCCTGATAACTTTTACTCATTTCCATCGCTTCTAAAACTTCTTCCTCAGAAACTTCTAAGTACTGAGCAATTTCTTCAATCTTAGGAGAACGATGCAATTCTGAGGTAAGTTCTTCAACAGTCGACTTGATTTTTGGACCAAGCTCTTTAATTCTGCGAGGAACGTGAACACTCCATGTTTTATCACGTAAAAAGCGTTTAATCTCTCCAATTATCGTCGGGACAGCAAAAGCCTCGAAGCTTTTTCCGAAGGAATCATCATACCTGCGAATCGCACCCAGCAATCCAATCATGCCAACCTGGGCAATATCCTCATGATATGATTTTCCCTTTGAATACTTTCTCGCAATCGTTTCAACTAGCCCGGTATAGTGCTGAACAAGTTGAGCCTGTGCTTCTTCATCTCCATGGAGTTGATAGGCTTTAATCCATTCCGTGACTTGGTCTCTCATTTGTGCCTTTTTCTCATCACTAGTTTGAGATTGTTTCTGCATCACTCTCCACCTGCTCTCCCTCAAGAAACTTCGTCATGAATACTGTCACACCTTCATTATGGTGTATTTTCACTTCATCCATGAGCGTTTCAATCAGATATAGACCTAATCCTCCTTCTCTTAAGAATTCCACTGATTGGTCTCTCTCATAAGGCCCCAAGCCTTGTCGCACCTCTTCAAAATCACAGCTTTCGCCATTATCGACTACCATTACTTCAAGACGGTCTTCATATAATCCAAAGCCTATGATAACTTCCCCATCCCGCTCGCCCTTGTACGCATGCTGAACTGCATTTGTACAAGCCTCGCTCGTAGCAATTTTCAAATCTTCTATACTATCATATGAAAACCCCATACGGCTGGCTATTCCTGATAAAGTTAATCTCATTACCCCGATAAATTCAGGTTTTGCAGGTATCTTCATTTCAATATATTCGTATGTTTCACTCATTGCGTTCCACCCTCTGCATGGCTTTTTATATGGATTATATCCGCTAAACCAGTGATTTCAAAAAGACGATGTAATCTCTCTGATAGTCCGATGATTCTAAAATCCCCATTGTGCGCTCGAACATTTTTAAATAATCCTACAAATACCCCAAGACCTGTGCTGTCCATATAAGAAACATCGGTTAAATCAATAATCATGACTACTTTATCTTGATCCGACAAAGGAAATAGTGTCTCTCTTAACTTCGGTGCTGTGTATGCATCTATCTCGCCTTTAACATTTACATGTATTTCAGAATTTACATTCTGTACATCAATAGAAATATTCATGAATTTGTACCTCTCCTCAAAAAGTCATGTTCCGCTATCCTTCTTTACCCGAAATTATCCACTTAAAACTTCCGTCTCATAATTATCAAGGTAAAATCATCTCTTAATTGAAAATGTTGCATCTTTTCCAACTTTTTATAGAGATTGTTTACAATGGTTTGGGCATCTAAATGAATAGATTCCCGAATAAATTGAACCAACGTATCTCTTTCTATAAATCCCTCATTTGTCCTGCACTCTGTTACCCCATCAGATAGAAGGATAATCATATCGCCTATTTCAATCTTTCTTTCATATTGCCTGTATACTGTTTTTTTATCTACACCAAGCAACAGACCCTTAGCAGTTAACTCGGTAAATTCATTTTTTTCGTAATTATAGAAAAATCCCGGTTCATGGCCTGCTGAAGCATATGTAAAAATATGATTTGAGGGATCATATAGACCATAAAACATCGTTATGAACATACTCGGTCCAACATTTTGCTCCACAACACGGTTAATACTTTCCAGAACACTCGCTGGGGATGTGCGATGCTCCGGCAAAGAATCCATCGCGTACTTAATCATGGACATACATAACGCCGCCGGTATCCCTTTGCCAATAATATCAGCAATCGCTACAGCCACTCGATTATGCTCATCCTGAACAAAATGAAAATAATCTCCGCTCATGTGCTTAGCCGGAACACTTATGGCTCCAATTTCAAGATTTTTTAGTACAGGAACTCGCGTTTCCAATAAAGTCTGCTGAACATTAGCCGCTATCTCCATCTCACTCTTCAGTTCTCTTTGTTGATGGCGGAGACTCTGTAATTCACGAAAGGCTACACCATACTCCATCATAATTTCCAACAAAAAATCAAAAGAGTGGCTGACTTCTTCCGAAATATCAGGAAGTATTTCTTTTAGCGTATTTTTATGCAAACTTATTATCTCTTCAGGTGATACCATCTGTTCTATAGCTTCTTTGCTGATTTTATGTCCGAGATATAACGCTTTTTCCGTATGCTCTTTCAAGTAATTCGAGAGAGCTTCACGGTATCTTTCCTCCATGCACTCTCTATTTTCCACATACCTTCCCCCTATCGGAGCCATTTAGTAGACATTATTCGCGTACCCTTTCCAACATCAGAGTCAATATCAAAGTCATCCATCAATCTCTTGACTCCCGGCAAACCAGCTCCCAGACCTCCCGATGTTGTATATCCATCTTCCATTACTCTTCTTATATCACTTATTCCCGGACCATTATCCTCTGCTATGACTCTGAGACCCGTTCTCCCATTGTCATAGACTTTTTCAATGCATATTTGGCCCTGCCCTGCATAGAGATAGATATTCCTTGCTAATTCACTTATGGTTGTGGTTATTCTTGCCTGATCCACGGTGCCAAACCCCAACTCTTTGGCCACATTTCTGCCCACTTGTCGGGCTGCAACAATATCCCACTCATTAAGAATTTTTACGTAGGATTGGGTGCTCATCATGCTAGTCCCCCAGTTCCTTTTGTAATTTCTCCAAACCCTTTTCAAGATCCAAAGCTGTCATCACATCGGATAATGTAATGCCCAATTCAATTAATGTGATGGCAACTGCAGGCTGTATCCCTGTAATCACTACTTTTGCTCCCATTAATTTTGACATGTCAATGACATCGCCAAGGACTTTAGCTATAAAAGAATCAATGATATCTACTGAAGTTAGATCAATCACCACTCCATTTGCATTTGTTTCATGTATCTTATGCAGTAAATCCTCCTGAAATTGCAGCGCTGTTGCATCATCCAATTCCCATTGAATAGAAATCAGGAGACAATCATGCAACTTTAATATCGGAATCCTCATACTAATTCCTCCGGGGTTACGATAATTTTTCTATTTGTAATTTCCAGGGCAGCCTCTACACCCTTTTTCAATGTATTTTTAGTTATGATTTCATCTAAGTTAATGCCGAGGTTGACAATTGTTTGAGCAATCTCCGGACGTATTCCCACCAACATACAACGGGCACCAACCAAACGAACAGCCTCTGCTGCCTGAATAATATGATGAGCCACCATAGTGTCAACAACAGGCACTCCAGTAATATCAATCAACACTACCTCAGAACGATGCTTTACTACGCCATCCAAAAGATTTTCCATAATTTGTCTCGCGCGTTCTGTATCTATTGTACCTATAAGAGGCATTACAGTAATCCCTTCAAACACAGGAATAAGAGGTGCTGATAATTCCTGGAGTGCAATTTTTTGCAAAGAAACGGTTCGTTCCCACGTAGATGTATAAACATTCAGAATTTCATTATTTAAAGGGGTAATCCACTCGTCAAAATCCAGCACAATCTCAAGCTGATTTTCCTTTGTCATTACCCCTTCATTTACCATACCGTCTGTAACAACTACATTAAATGCTTTCAATCCCTCATTCACAAATGTTAACGGCCAGCCTAAACGAATAATTTTAGCTGCAAAATCACTAAGTTTCACTTTAAATTCTTCATCAGAATCTTTAATATTAGAAATCAGCACTTCAATAAATTCATTACTGGTGTGAATAAACATTTGATCTGAAACAATCTTCACGACTCGATCATCCGCTTTATCCTTTACACGTTCAATCCACTGCTGCAAAATGATGTCTTTATGACCCTGGATATAGTTTTGCACAAGTTTATTCATTAGTTCCTCCTCCATCAAGTTTTCTGTTAGATTCTTTTATATGGATACATGTACTTTAATTTATTTAATAATTTCAAAAAAACCATATTCACAAACTATTATAAACACTTAAAAAGGAAATAGGAAATCTTAAATTCCTTCGTAATATTGCCGTAATACAGCAACAACGTATTTGTAATTTCTATAACCTGTACTTCATTCCCTTTTTGTCACTAACTTAAACCAAAAATAAGTTTTTCTAAGTTAAAAAGTGCAAAAAAACTGCCAAGAATTCGGATTCTTGGCAGCCTAACCTTCAACACAGAAGTATATTTATTATTTATAATCTTTTTACTATTACAATTCCACGAGTCCCAGACTGATTTGGAGCGCATTATCAACCTTACGCATCATTTCATCATCCAGCTGTGTTATTTTATCTGTCAATCTCTGCTTATCAATTGTTCGAATTTGTTCAAGTAAAATAACAGAATCGCGTTCGAATCCATATTTTTGGGCGTCAATTTCTACATGGGTCGGCAGTTTCGCTTTTTGTATTTGAGCCGTAATTGCCGCAATAATTACGGTAGGGCTAAATCGATTTCCGATATCATTCTGAATAACAAGTACAGGTCTTACCCCTCCTTGCTCAGATCCAACCACTGGAGACAAATCAGCGAAATACACATCACCACGTTTAACATTTAAACCCTTATTCACCGCTAACTAAACGCTCCACAGCATGTTCAGCTTCATATTCTGCCTGGAAAGCTTCTGCAGCCATAGTTAAATTAATATTGGCCATCTCCATATATCCACGGCGCATGGATTCGCGAAACTCTTTCTTTTTGCGTTCTTGCAAATACATTTTAGTTGCTTGATAAATAAATTCGCTTCGATTCACATTTTCTTCTCTCACGTATCCATCCAACTCACTTAGCAAATTTTGGGGCAAGCGTATTAGAATTTCCGTAGTTGCACTGGACTCAGACACAGGCAAACACCTCCACCATCACTACAAACCACATAGTTCTTTACTATTATATCTTACCATTATTACTTCTGCATGCAAAGGTGTCTAATACATTTCTTTCTTATTATGAGGCTAAATAGTTGTCCTTTATTCATTATTCATGCACATATGTGTTAAATAATTAATAATGAAATAACTGATTTACAGTTTCAACAATTAAACCATCCTGCTTATACACTCGAGGGACTCTGCTTGATAGTTGACAAATAACCTCGTAATTAATCGTTTCTAATTTCTCGGCGATCTCATCAACTGTAATTGTCTCATCACCATCGTTCCCGATAAGAGTAACCACTGTATCCTCAGGAACAGACTGATCTAATTTAACCATGCACTGATCCATACAAATGCGTCCGACAATAGGTGCTCTATGTCCTTTAACCAGTACAGATTGCCCAGATAGTTTTCTGATCCATCCATCCGCATATCCAATAGGCAAAGTGGCTATCCATTCAGGCTCACTCGCTGTATACGTTGCACCGTACCCAACTGTATCACCCATTGAAATCTTCTTGATTTGCTTTATCTTTGTATAAAGAGATAAGGCAGGCTTCAACGTTACTGGGAGGTCTTTTGATATTTCCGGTGATGGACTTAAGCCATACATGGAAATACCAAGCCTTACTGTATTGAAATAGGCATCAGGATATCTCATAGCTGCCGCACTATTACTAGTATGAATGTAAGGCGGCAAGTATTCCATATTATCAAGAATCTCCTTGAATTTCAACAATTGGTTTTGAGTTTTGTCCAAGTCCAGCTCATCTGCACTGGAAAAATGAGTGAATATACCTTCAAGATGAATATAATCTTGATTCTTAAGCATATATTCTATTTCTTTCATCTCTTGTATATTCCTTATCCCAAGTCTGCCCATGCCTGTATCAATTTTTATGTGTATATTTAGCGGTTGCTGTATATTTTCTTCCTGTAAATATGCTATAGCTTTCCCTATCCAATCAATGTCATGTACATTTAAAGAGATATTGTACTGCACGGCTACCTTGGAGTCTTCCGCCCTAGTGGAACCTAGTACTAAGATCGGCACTTTTATACCTGCCTGACGAAGCCTGATCGCCTCATCCAAGAAAGCTACGGCCAAACTGGTTGCTCCGGCACCTAATGCCACTTCAGCCACTTGCCGATCTCCATGTCCATATGCATTTGCCTTTACAACCGCCATGATGTCAGTAGTTTGAGGCAACAGATGCCTAATCTGTTCAACGTTATGCTTTATATGATCTAAATTGATTTCTGCCCATGTATCTCTATAGGATAATTGACTATTTTTCATAAGAGGTTTACCTACCTTTAGATGATTATAATTTGATTATTCCCCTTAATGAAAGGATAGTCAATTCATTCCTCAGAAACTAAAAAGAAATAGACCTGCCTTTATTAACAGGTCCATCCACTTCTATTTTTCTGCAGTTTCCTGCACTGATTTCGCAACCATGATCATCTCGTCTGATGTGAGATTTTTTGCAGCGAGCATGAAATCTATCCCTTCATAAGACCAGGATATTGAGTTTTCTGTCATATTGCCAATTGTGAATCCTAAATCAACTGGCTCACCTTCTGCTATGGTGACCGCAGCTTCTTTGACAATCTTTGATTTAGTTTCAATTAACGTGTATTGTTTTTCATCACCCGCAAATGTCAGAACGGCTCGTTTTCCTTCCTCTGTTTTGATCATTTTCTCTCCTGCAGGCTCCACACCCTGTATCTCGGCTGTTGGATATTGAGCTTCAAAATCAATATCTTCTTCAGAAGACATTACCGGCACTTCCAATTGCGCTCCTGTCATATTCTTTTTCACATCAAAATCACTATTACTGTAATTCGGATTGAACTTCGTTTTTTCAAATTCAACCTGAACTAATGCATTACGATCAGAATCCATTACATCTACACTTACAGGCTCTAGTGTTTTGCGGTCAAATTTCACGACCTGCAATGGAAGCATCTTATTGTTCTGATATCTTGTTTTTGTCTCAAACACATAACTATCATCTGTTGCCTTAAAGGTTGCATCCTTATCAACAGTTACATCTGTAATTAAAGACTCATACAGATAGGCCTGCGAGCTGTTTTTTGGCCACTCACTTTGAAACTTAAAACTTTTATTAAGCGCTGGAGTTAATACAAATACCCCTTCTTCATTCCGCAGGATGATTTGACTTTGATCCTTTTGAGCATTTTTCAAGTTTACCCGGTAATTTGATGGAGATTGATACCATACTTCCACATCATATACTTGTGGTTCTGTACCCATTTTTAAAGTCATTTTCGCATCTGCTTTGTATCCCTTTAATTCATTCATCTTTTCCGTTAACGCATCCACAACTTCAGTTTGCGATTTTTCCCCGCAGCCTGCTAAGACCAACATAAATCCCAATGTCAGCGTCAGCATCATTAACCTCCTCAAGATCTCATCCCCTTTTAACAGTAGTAAGTAAAAGGGAGAGGAAAGCCCGATCCGGTTTGTTCATTTACATTCCAGTACATTTTTAAGATACATCCTTTCAAAACATTCTTTATTTCTGCTATTCTTATGTTAATTCAATAACGCTGTTGAAAGCCCGCAAAGAGTGTTTTATCTTAAATACATATGGGTAGTAAATGTCCAAAACAAGGCCTTGTCTCTCCAATTCGTTAATTGAATATATGAGACAATCCTTCTGAATATGTGCTTGCGGGGGACAAACAATTTATTTTTATCGTTTTTCAAGTAGAACCTGGGCAGCCGCATATTGTTTAGTATGGGTAATACTTAAGTGTGCCTTTACCTCTAAAGGATGTTTGATAATCGGTTTACCATTCTTATCAGGAATAATGCTAATATCATGGAACGATAGTTTACCGCCGATACCTGTACCATTTGCTTTTGAAAATGCCTCTTTAGCAGAAAATCGTCCGGCAAGCCACTCGATTTTTCGATTTTCACCAAGTGACAGATAGTATTCCTTTTCATCTTCAGTTAGTATACGATCAACAAATTTCGGCTGCCGTTTAAGAATATCTCTCACTCTCTCAAGTTCAATAATATCGATACCAATTCCAACAATCATTGGTTCACACCCTCACAATTTATATAGCTATTTTAGTTTAAACATTACCTCATTATAAATGATTTACCAAATCTTATTATGTTAGGATGATGTCTTTTGTTCACTCGTACCGAAAGTTTCGGGCAATTTATCCGTTTTTACCCGGGAGTCAGTCTTTTAACAGCTGTGTGTATAGTTCTTTTTATTATCACTTCTTTACCAATCTCTCTTGGAAGAGATCTTTACACCTTATTAAGCGGAGTTAACTTATTCATTGCAGAGGGTGAATATTGGAGATTGGTCACACCAATCTTTCTTCACATTGGCTTTTCCCATCTATTATTCAATAGTTTCTCCTTAATTATTATTGGTCCTGGACTGGAAAATATATTAGGTACATTTAGATTCAGTCTCCTTTTTATACTGTCCGGTACCCTTGCAAATGTTCTTACATTCTTTGCAGAACCTTTAATGTATGCTCATGTGGGAGCCAGCGGTTCCATTTATGGGCTATTTGGATGTTTTGCCTATATCATCTTTTTTAGAAAAGATTTAATTTCGCAGCAAAATTCACAGGTTATACTAGCTTTAATTATTATCGGGGTAGTCATGTCTTTTTTCCAATCATCCATTAATATCACAGGGCATATTGGCGGCCTTATAATGGGCTTTGCACTCTCCCGTCTATTTTTAGTTAATCGATAATTAGATGAATCTATTTCCTCTCTAGGAAAAATTAACTATAATAGAAATAGCATCTTTAAATTAGAGAGAGAAGGTAGAAGCTATGGATTTATCATTCAGTGAATTTTTGATTCCTCAACCCATAAAAGGAAATGGCCAAGAATGCCTTACATTTTCTATCCCTGAATGGATGAATTTATCTGACACCTTCTCTATTCATACATATGAACAGTATCATCCAATCTATGTCATGCAGGCAATGGCTTCTGTATCACTAACAAATGAAAAGGAAGCCTTCAAAATTGTAAAATCATATTACTGCAAATGTACATCTGGAGTAGTTCAGAAACTCTTTGTCCTGGAATATTTATTCCGTTTAGGATGCATGGATTGGATTAAAACATTAATACTCGAAGATTCCTCCAACCCAGAAAATAATGAATTAAGAAATGTATTTTCTATTTATATTGCTCAGGCAGAGGCTCAGATCGATAACTCAGAGCTTATTGATCAAGCATTTAATCTGTCTTCAAGCTGTTTAGAAATTAATATTGCTTCTATCATTTCACATATGTATGGGATTAGTCAGTTAAGATTGCAAGAGCCACTCAATAAATTAATAAAGGCTGTCGAACCCATGCTTTTACTATGTAAAGAGGAGGATTTGCTGTCTATCTTTAAAATACAGCTTGGAGAAATGTATTTAGTCTCTATGTTATGCAGCAGCACAAATCCAGAGAACGTTCGAAACGCCTGCCAACAATACTTTAACAATAAAGATTTATTGCAACAATTCCCTACTCTGGAAATCAGCCTGTCTCACATCATAGCTCATTCTTATATGTTCGATAGCTTCCCTATAGCAAAAGAATGGGTTACGAAGGGATTAGCTCTGCTGAAAAATGTCCATATGCAACGCAGACCTTATTTGGAGGCTTCACTTAATTGTTCTTTGGATATATTCAGGAGCTTATGGCGCAGAGAATTGGATATACAACCGACATCCCCATCTGAAAAAGCCTATCGTTATATGGTAACTGGCCAAACACATCTAGGAAGCAAGATATTAGAGACTTTGCAAACAGAAAAAGGATCACTCACCCTTTTTGAACACTTTTATTTAGCTATTGGTAAAGGTCCTCATGAATTACGAGAGGCACAGAACCTTTTCATACATAGCCGTAATTACTATTATGCCAAGCTTATCGACTTTCATTTGTCACAGGCTCATACGAAAATATAGCACCATCCATTATTTTAAAGCCATCTAGCAATTTTAATTGCTCAATCAACTTGAAAACAGCAAAATCTTTATGCTTAGCCTCCAGCATACAATCAACTTGGCTTGTCAAATTATTATTCCCCTGCACTAATTCCATCATTTCTTCTTTTTGCACATGATCAGCATGTGCTTTTTTATTTTTTTCATTCTTCGGGGATGAAAGATGGACTTTAACAGGCAAGCTTGAATTACTCCAGGTTTGCACAATCCTTGGCCAGTGATCTTTCCAATCTCCCTGACAGTTTTGTTTATGATGGTGTAAATCAAATACCATTGGAATGGATAGTTTTTCACATAGGTAAAGGGTATCCTGTATGCCAAATAGCGTATCATCATTTTCCAATATAATCATTTCCTGAATATCCACAGGCACATATCCCCAATTATGAATAAATTGTTCAAGAGCTTGTTCCTTATCTTGATATAAACCACCAATATGTAATACACAACGATGTTTTGGCGATAATCCAAAAGCTTTTAGTAATCGAAAATGCATCCTTAATGTCTTAATTGATGTTTTCAAGATATTCTTATCTTCACTATTTAAAACAACGAAGTGATCCGGATGAAAATCAATTCTCATATGAGAATGCTTTTTTAGATATTCTTTAATCGCACTTGTTTCCTCTTTTATACCGGCCATATAGTTCCAATCTTCTAAATCCGGATGGTTGGCAAGTGGTATTAATTTTGAGGAAAATCGAAAGAATTGGATACCATTTACTTCATTATGAATTAATAAACGAAGGCAGTTTTTAAGATTGGTTTTTGCAATTTTCTCCAGTCTTTTTATAGCGGCTTCTCTATTTGCCAGCTTGCTGAATTGCGCATATGTCATTGTTTTTGAGGGGGATGCATTTTTCAATTCCATACTCATAGCTACATAACCTAAGCGAATAATAGTCATAAGATTTACTCACCTCCTATGCTTATTATGAACAATGGAAGGTAATTCATTACAAAAAGGCCAATCCTAATGTGTAGGATTGGCCTTTATTTAAATCTTATTTACTTGTGTTTTTTGGTTTAGAGTTTGAGTAAGACTTTCTGCGTCCACCTTGATTGGTGCTGCTGCTGCGTCTTCTGTCTCCGCCACCACGGCTATCTCTGTCTCCGCCTCTGTTATATGGACGTTTGCTTCCGCCACCTTTTCCGCCTTTATAGCCATCTTTGCGGAATGGAAGTGGTCTCTCTTCTGAGATGGTTACAGGCTTTTCATCCGGCTCTCTAATGAACAATTTCAATGCTGCAGCAACTAATTCCTCTGCAGTATGATCTTCTATCATTTCTTTAGCCAACGGAAGATATGCCGTTAAGTCCTCAGAAGAAACAACATTGTACAATTTTTCTTTTACAGTTCTTTGCTGTCCTTCAAGCGCATCTGTAACAGTTGGAGCTTTTATACGCTCCATTTTCTTTTTAGTGGTGCGTTCAACCACTTCAAGATAAGACATTTCACGTGGAGTTACGAATGTAACTGCCATACCTTCTTTACCCGCTCTTCCTGTACGTCCAATACGGTGAACATAACTTTCAGGATCCTGAGGAATATCAAAGTTATAAACATGAGTAACACCGGAAATATCAAGACCACGTGCAGCCACATCCGTAGCTACCAATATATCGACTGCTCCCTCTTTAAACTTGCGTAAGACTGACATACGACGTGCTTGTGTCAAATCACCATGGATTCCTTCAGCTGTATAACCACGTACTGTTAATGCTTCTGCTAATTCATCAACACGACGTTTAGTACGGCCAAATATAATAGCTAATTCCGGCGTATGGATATCAATTAGACGAGTTAATGCATCGAATTTTTCTCTTTCCGGAACACGTACATAATATTGGCTGATTGCCGGTACAGTCATTTCTCTCGCTTTTACACGAACTGTTTTTGGTTCATGCATGAATCTTTCGGCTATACGACGAATTGGATCAGGCATAGTTGCAGAGAACAATAGAGTTTGGTGATTATCTGGAACAGAAGATAGAATAGATTCAATATCTTCAATGAATCCCATGTTCAACATTTCATCTGCTTCATCAAGAACTACAGTATGAACATTGTTCAAACGAATTGTTTTTCTGTTAATATGATCCAACAGTCTGCCTGGTGTACCCACGATGATATGCGGACGTTTTTTTAACGCACGGATTTGACGAGTTATATCCTGACCGCCATATACTGCCAGAACGCGGGAACGGTTGCCTGCTCCGATTTTGTAAAGCTCTTCAGAAACCTGAATAGCAAGTTCACGTGTCGGTGCAATGATTAATCCCTGAATTTCGTCTCTTTTTACATCGATTTTTTCAATCATCGGAATTCCAAACGCAGCAGTTTTACCAGTACCTGTTTGAGCTTGTCCGATTAAATCCCCACCCTGCAATGCAAGTGGAATCGTTTCAGATTGGATTGGAGTTGCTTCTTCAAACCCCATGCCTTCTACTGCTCTTAATGTGTCGCTGCTAATTCCTAATTCACTAAATAATGTCATTAATTTTTCTACCCCCAAGATAGGTGTTATTTTAACAATTGCTTCAATATATTTTTCATTCCTGTAAAACAGGATTACGGTCAATTTAATCATGCCTGTTGCACAGGGTTCGATCTCACAAAAAAAAGCGGCCGTCAGTATCCCGGCAGCATGAGTTCATAAGTCCAATTCATTTGGAAAATTTTCATGAAACGCATGTATTTAACTTATGTTAACAAAAACAGACCGGGATTGCAAATAATCGCACTTGCAATATTCTATTATGCTATTTTTCCTGCTTCAAATCTTCAAGCTATTAACAGATACTTTTGTGGTTCTAAATTAGCTAATTTAAGAACTGTATTCTCCCTTTTTAAAGCCGTTGATGGGTGAAGAATAGGCGCTGCACACTAATCTTGTACACGATAAGCCGTTATAGTCACGATTTGTTTTAAATAAAATAGAGGTATATAAACATATTTACAGAATTTTGTTTGTAGTACACATAGATGATTTATGCCAGGACTCGATTTATACAAAGCAATCGGATCTTGGTATCAAAATTAAATAAAATATTACATTTACCTACTAATCAATCGATTGATTAACTAACCTAGTTTAGTGTGCAGCATAAAAACGCCAATTAACTAATAAATAACCTCTATTTACATACAGTTATATATTACCCAGATTTCATTCAAATCATGCAGATATGTATGAAATTTTTAAAAATGTCATTCATCCTTAAAGAATGAATGACATCGTGGGATAGTATATCTTTAAGGTTTAGTCTTGAAGGCTACGAACGACTTCTTCAAGTCTCATCCCTCTCGAAGCTTTGACCAACACAATAGAATGTTCATCAATGACTTCTTTTAACTTCAATGATAATTGATCCTTATCACTGAAATGATAAATGCGTTCTTTATTCAAATTTTCTGCAGCACCTTCGGCAATCTTTTCAGCCAATTTACCATACGTAAAGACATAATCAATCTCCTCTGTGATTAATTCACCCATTTTGGAGTGATACATCTCTTCCTCTGGTCCCAATTCAAGCATATCGCCTAGTACAAGAATCTTCTTGCCCGTACCTGTCATCCCTTTCACTAATTCAATAGCTGCTTTAACTGAAGTCGGGCTGGCATTATAAGCATCGTTTATGATTTTTTCGCCTCTCGCTCCAAAGGATACTTCCATCCGCATATTAGATAGTTTTACTTCAGCAAGGCCTGTCGTGATTTGTTCCCAGGAGACTCCCATCGTTCTGCCAGCAGCTATCGCCGCCAATGCATTCAGCACATTATGATTGCCTAAGAGCGGCAATACGAAAGGATGATTACCATCTACATCAATTGTAAATTCCATTTCATTCTCTCCTGCTTTGCTTTGAACAGGATAATAGTCATTTGTTATGCTGCTGCCAAAGGTAATCTGTTTATAGGCATGCTTGGATACCCTGCTTAGCAGAAGAGGTTCATCCCCATTAAAAATGAGTGTTCCATCCTTCTTTAAACCCTCGACAATTTCCATTTTGGCGTCTGCAATTCCTTCGCGAGAACCAAGGTCAAGTAAATGCGCCTCACCAATATTAGTAATAATCGCTACATCAGGTTGTCCAATCTGTGAAAGGAGTGAAATCTCCCCACTGCTGCTCATTCCCATTTCTAGAATCAGGATTTCTGTATCTTCCGGAGCAGACAGAATCGTAAGTGGCAATCCAATGTGGTTGTTATAATTTCCACTTGTTTTATGTACCCGATATTTTGTTTTCATGATCGAGGCGGTCATATCTTTAGTAGTCGTTTTCCCATTACTGCCTGTAATTCCGACCACTTTCGTATCCAATTCATGTAAATATGCTTTAGATAACTGTTGTAATGCCTTTAAACTATCCTTAACAAAAATCAGTGCTCTGTTTTCAGGAGGATTCGGTGCATCTGATTCCCAAAATGTAGCAGCTGCTCCCTGAGCGAATGCTGCCTCTACATGATTATGTCCATTGCTATTTTCACCCTGCAAAGGAACAAATAGATTGCCTTCCTCGATTTTTCTTGTATCATTTGTTACTCCTGAAACAAGTATATCTTTGAAACCTTCATTTATGCTGCCATCTACCATAGCTGCAATTTCAGCCAATGTACGTTTGATCATATTAATCCTCCATTACCCTTTATCATCCCTGAAAAAAAACAGATACAGCCAATTAAATAATCGGCTGTACAGCATTCCTCTGCCGTTTAATTGAGTATGCATAACCCTATCAATAGTAATAAGCCGGAAATGATGTTCGTAAATCAACCCATCGAGAATATCTAATGCGCAGATTCTTACATTTCTCATTTATACAGCCAGGCTACATTATATTAAATAGTATATTTAATTTTTTGCTTTTCAGCATGTCTTTCAATAGCTAAATTAATCAGTTTTTCAATTAATTGCGGATATTCCACTCCAGTGTGGCTCCAAAGTAATGGGAACATACTGAATGGCGTAAATCCTGGCATTGTATTTACTTCATTAATATAAGCTTTTCCGTCATGTGTAAGGAAGAAATCTGCCCTTACAAGCCCGGAACAATCCAATGCTTTGTATGCCTTAATTGCCATGTCATGCAGCATTTGATATTCTTCCTGAGAAATCTCTGCAGGTATTACCAATGCTGTATCGCCATCTTCGTATTTGGCTTTATAGTCATAAAACGCTTTTTTCGGAATAATTTCCCCTGCAACAGAACACTCAGGATAATCATTTCCAATAACGCCAATCTCAACCTCTCTTGCAGTAACACCTTCTTCAATGATTACTTTTCGGTCGAATTGGAATGCCTCTTCAAATGCTTTATGCAGCTCTTCAGCATTTTCACATTTACTAATCCCAACACTGGAACCTAAGTTAGCCGGTTTAACAAAACATGGATATCCCAATGCTTTTTCTACCTCTTGGCATACCTTTTCTTCATTTCCGCTCCATTCTGAACGTAAATAAGAAACATAACCAACCTGCCCTAACCCAGCCTGGGCAAATATATTCTTCATGATTACTTTATCCATACCTGCTGAAGAAGCAAGAACACCATTTCCTACATACGGAATATTAAGCAGCTCGAGCAACCCCTGCACTGTACCATCTTCGCCATTAGGGCCATGTAATAATGGGAAAATAACATCGAATGCATCATCAGATCCGTTAGCGATAATACTGTTAAAACCAGTTGTTTGAACAGCCTGACTTCTGTGGTCAAATTCCAGCTCTTTAACAGATTCAACTGGTCCTTGTAATTGCGGTCCTTTAATCCATTCCCCCTCTTCATTTATGTAAATCGGATGTATCTCATATTTAGATGAATCCAATGCTTTGATGACTGCCATAGCAGTTTGCATGGATACTTTATGTTCAGCAGATTTTCCACCATATAATAATCCTAGTTTAATTTTCATTGAATTTACCCTCCGTTAATTGATACATAATATATTGTATCATTTCCTTTTCAGAACATTAAATTAATATGTGACAGGTACTTTTTATAGGAAAAACTTATATTCTTCTTATTATATGCATATTCGAACATAATTTGTGAACCTGAATATCTGTATAATAAATTAGGAAAACCTCCTTAATTTTACAGGAGGTTTATTTTCCATCTATGACCCATTCCTTCATTTTCTTCTGATAAACGAGATTAACAGTTTGCCGTTTTTGGTATATCGTCCTTAATTCATCTCTCAGCTCATCTTCATGCCGATAATCTCCAACAACCCACACTGGAATCTCGATAGTTTGTCTTGTTTGAATTGACTTATGAAAGCTGATGATTACGCCCTCATTAAACAAAGGGGATAACTGTTTCAGAATCTCTGTAGGGATTATTGCGTTCTCTGTTTTTTTTCTACCGCCCAGCCATAATCGATCCGGCTTATTTATCTCCACATGCTCAGGAATTAGCTTGGAAATTAACTGGTAAAAATCATTCCAATACCGGTAATAAACTTTATTATAAAAGCCATCCTCTAATGTTAAATAGACAAACCGATTATTTAATTTTGGATAAAAGGGAGATCTTAGATGGTTAAATGTATGTCTGATATACAGGATTTCAGCGATTTCCCATGGAGCTAATTCTTCCAGCCCCTCAATATCCTCAAAATCAATCCAGCTTATATGCCCATACTCCTTCCCACTTTCTTTATAATATTTCTTATATGAGGGAAAGGAAACATAATTAAACTGTGTATGCATATCATATTCAACATCCATAAAAGGATGATCCAATAATAAAACATTTGGCGGCGGCTCTTTCAACGATTGCATAAAACTAAAAAAGTCTATGCCAAATGAAGCTACAAAATGCTCAGCTTCTTGTTTATGAAGGTATATAAAATCTCTTTTACCATGTTTCAATACAAACCCCTCCGGCATGTCTTCATCAATACGATGTTAGGTGGCTATTAGACTATTTTGATTAGTCAAGCCTACATCTAATTACCTATCCCCTGCTTATCCTATCGGTGTAAATAGTTTCTCCTTTATTCTAGACGATATTAAACCAAAAAAGATTCAAAAAACCGTAAAAAAATTATATTGTAAAGTTGTTGTAACATTGGTAATCCTTTAATCTGACCTGTAGCAAAAAGTGAGTAGGCACCAGCCTTATTTTTTAAATAAAGATTAAAATTATATAATCCCACTGTTTTAAAAGATTCAAACTTTCTCGTATAAAATTATAAGACTTTTTTCCCAACATTACTAAACTTACGCACCGTTTTAAATTATTTTACTTATTCGGAAAATACTACCTTTTTATTTTTGGTATTAACCGGAGCTTGACTCCATTCTTTTCATTTAGTTTCGTTAGATGATATGTCCCTGTAACCCAATCTTCCATTTGGTTTTGGTACCATTCGCTTCCCAATTGCCCGGACTGTCCTGGTCCGACTATATGTGAGGCCTTGGATAAATCAGAGAGATCCGCAATAAACCTCCATGATCCTCCATGATTAATAGTTCCCTTCGTATCGTAACCAGCTGCCTGAACCGTAACCGCACTTCCCCCACTCTCTAGTTCCCCCTTATAATTAAACACATATTGAAGAGGACTGACTGAGGATAGCGGATGCTTAAATTGAATTTGGTGATAATCCCCCCATCTCCAATTAGAAAGAACCTCTCCCTGTATCTCTTTCCCTTTTGTAACAGCTTTCTTCAAGCTGGTTTCCAGCACCGTCTTTAAGCCACCCTTGTCTTCAATCCAAATACTCTTTTCACCATTTAACGCTTTTCTAAGAAGCTGATCAACAGCTTGCTTTCTGCCTCTGAAAAGGGTGAGCATTTCTTCAGATATATCATCTGCGAATAAGGTGTCCGAGATTTCTGCCATCCATAGTTGGAAGAGTAACGGAGCTGCCATTTCTTTGTCATCCATGTAATTCCAGTCCTCTAAAACATCAATGGCCTCTGTTTCTTTAGTCTCTGATAGTTCTTCTATAAACTTCGGCAGGAACTCCTCCGCCTGCAGATTTCGCTGATCCATTTGCAAATTCTTCATCTCTTCAATCGTTAATTTATCATTGCCTGAAAGAACTTCATCAATCCTCATTTGGCGATAGGGCTGGGCCCAATCATGGCTTATATGATACGGATAGTGTTCATCTGTTACTTTATTATTAGCCGTTGATATGTATCCTTTTTCAGCATTAATCGTACGCGGTAATTCGTTGTATGGAATATATCCAACCCACTCATTTTCTCCCGTCCAGCCTTCTACCGGTAAAAGAGCATCCTGCTTATCTTTTCGAATAGGAATCTTCCCATTAGCCTTATAAGCAATTGTTCCTTCCTTTGAGGCAAAGACAAAATTTTGTGCCGGCGATTCAAAATCCTCCAGCGCTTTTTCGAATTCGGTCCAATCTTTTGATTTACCCATATTAAGCACGGCTTCCAGCTCATTTGAGGGTTGCAAAGCGGTCCACTTTAAAGCCAAAACATGCTCCTTGCCAACACTTCCTAAAAATTCTGAGATGACAGGCCCATGACGTGTAATGGTTATTTTAAAATCCTCCGATTTCTGTCCTTTTATCTTTATCTTCTCATGAATAACCTGAGCTTTTTCCCATTCTTTTTTGTAAAGAAATTCATCTTCCTGTTCAGGGTTTCTCTTCTCAATATATAAATCCTGTACATCAGGACCCACATTCGTAACTCCCCATGCAATAGTTAGGTTATGACCTAAAATGATTCCAGGAATACCGGCAAATATGACACCGCTAACATTATAGCCAGGCCCTTCCAAATGATTTTGATACCAAACAGAGGGGGTGGCCAAAGATAAATGTGGATCATTCGCCAATAATGGTTCTCCAGATTGGGTCTTCTCACCTGAGACTACCCAATTATTGCTTCCGTTATATTCATTCGGGACAACAGAAGAAGATAAACTGCCTTCTATGTCGAGTTCATCCTTGGTTATATTCACTGGTGCTCCTGCAGGGTAGCTTGGGAATAGTTCATATGCTTTTTCCTTCGGGAAACTTTGCAGCAAATAGTGACGAAAAGCCTGACTGTTCCAGTTTCCTCCCAAATCAAAAGCCATATACTTACCAATCGTCAGTGAATCAATCGGAGTCCACTCCTCTGGCTCATACCCAAGAAAGGTAAATTCTATCGGCCATTTCCCTTTGGCCTTTTTTTCTTTTATGTAGGCATTTACACCCTCAGCAAATGACTGAAGTATTTCTCTTGCCTCCGGTGAATAGGATTCATAAGAATCTTCAGCAGCTCTCCTCAAACCTAGCGTTCGGAAATATTTATCGTTTTTAAGCATGGCTTCCCCTATTACTTCACTTAATCTGCCTGATGCCTGCCTTCTTGATAAATCCATTTGAAACATCCTATCCTGAGCCTGTACATAACCTTGGGCAAAAAATAAATCCTGTGTATCATCGGCCTTTATATGCGGAACTCCTTCTTGATCACGCAAAACCTCTACCTCATTATGTAAACCCAAAAGTTCAAGTTCACCTTCCATTTGCGGTAAAGGCCGTTTAACAAAATAAACCGCTCCCAGTGAACCAATTATAAGAATGACTACTAAAATAGCAATTACCCATAAACTAATTTTCTTCCCCTTTGACACCCGTTTCCTTGGAATCTCCATTTCCATAATATACCACCTCTCATGCTTTTTACATTCTATAAAAGATGAGAGTTTCCTTTATTTGTTTTAAACCATTGCCTCAGCTGCTTATACTTGTTATACAACGCAAAAAAATGCCGACACTTACCATGTCGGCATTTCCTCACTCTATTTACTTTAGCTTAATTCGTTGAAGGCGCAGGGCATTTAAGACAACACTCACCGAACTGAATGCCATAGCACCACCTGCCAACCAAGGGGCGAGCAGTCCCATAAACGCCACTGGAATTCCAAGGGTATTATAGCCAAAAGCCCAAAATAGATTTTGTTTAATATTACGCATCGTCTGCTTACTTAAATAAAACGCATCTGCAATTCCATTTAAGTCGCCCTTCATCAAGGTAATGTCCGCTGCTTCTATTGCAATATCTGTACCTGTTCCGATAGCAATACCGATATCGGCCAACGCTAGGGCCGGAGCATCATTAATTCCGTCGCCGACCATCGCTACTTTTCTTCCTTCAGATTGGAATCTTTTAATCTGATTCGCCTTTCCTTCTGGAAGAACTTCAGCAATCACATGTTGAATACCCGCCTGCTTTGCAATTGTCTCCGCGGTGCTCTGATTATCTCCTGTAATCATCCACACCTCGATGCCCATATCCCTTAGACGTTGCACCGCCTGTCCGGATGTCTCTTTAATCGTATCAGCAACAGCAATGATACCAGCCACATTTCCATTCACCGCGGCAATCATCGCCGTTTTCCCTTCTTTCTCAAGATCCTCCATAAAAGGCTGAGTTGAGGTGATATCAAGCTGATTAGCCGTCATCCATTTTCTCGTTCCTACCAGGACTTTATCCTGCCCAACAGAAGCGCGAATTCCAAATCCAGGAGTACTTTGAAAATCTACTGCCTCTGTAAGCTCCAGTTTATGTTCATGGGCTGCTTCGACTATTGCCTGTGCTAGAGGATGCTCGGATGGTTTCTCTGCTGCCGCTATGAGTTTTAACAGTTTTTCCTGCTCCCAATTTCCGATTGGTATAATATCCGTTAAAATCGGTTTACCATTCGTTATTGTCCCTGTCTTATCCAACAGTACGGTATTAATCTGATGAGCGGTCTCTAAATGCTCTCCGCCTTTAAATAAAATACCAAATTCAGCTGCCCGGCCAGACCCAGACATTATGGATGTCGGCGTAGCCAACCCTAACGCACATGGACAGGCTATTACAAGAACAGCAATCATATTTTCTAGTGCCGTAGTGAAATTTCCACGATCCACGATAAAATACCATGTTATAAATGTCAAAACGGCTATTCCCACTACAATCGGAACAAAGATACCTGATATTTTATCCGCTAACCGCTGAATTGGAGCTTTCGAACCCTGTGCCTGTTCAACCACTCTAATAATTTGGGATAGGGCTGTATCTTTACCCACTTTAATGGCTTTCATCTTTAATGCACCATTTTTATTAATGGTGGCTCCGAAGACTTGGTCCCCTGGATTTTTATCAACCGGAACACTTTCACCCGTTAACATGGATTCATCCACAGCTGAGCTGCCATCGAGCACTTCACCATCTACTGGAATTCTCTCTCCGGGTTTCACATAGATTAAGTCCCCTACTACTACATCGGCAAGCGGAACTTTCACTTCTTTTTGATCACGAATGACAATCGCCGTTTTAGGCTGCAAGCCAATCATCTTCTTAATCGCATCTGATGTACGGCCTTTTGCCTTAGCCTCAAATAATTTACCCAGTAAAATTAAAGTTATTAAAATGGCACTTGTTTCAAAATAAAGATGCGGCATCTCAGCATGATGATGCCCACTTTTTACTATAGATTCATATAAACTATAAAAATAGGCAGCAGATGTACCAAGCACCACTAATACATCCATGTTGGCACTGCCATTTCGCAGAGCCTTATAGGCCCCTTTATAAAATTGCCAACCAATAATGAATTGAACAGGTGTCGCTAAAGCCAACTGAACCCACGGATTCAGTAAAATATCCGGTATATACATCCAGGAGGTAAAAGAAAAATGGGCTACCATCGTCCATAATAGTGGCAATGAAAGGAAAGCAGCTGCTATAAACCTAAGCTGTTGTTTTTTTATAGCCGATTGCCTCGGGTCTTCACTTTCCTGTTTATGCTGTTCCTTTGGTGAAGCACCATAGCCTAGTTTTTCTATTTTGGCAATGAGATCTTCCTCAGATAACTCACTGCTAGAATATTCAATCGTGCCTGATTCCAAGGCCAGATTTATATTGGCAATTAAGACACCCTCCGTCTTGTTCAATACCTTTTCAATTCTTGCTGAACAGGCGGCGCAGGTCATTCCGGTAATCATTAGTTCCGATACTCTAGTCGTAACCCCGTACCCTAGCTTTTCTATTTTTCCTCTTAAATCGTTCGCTGATAAGAGAGTAGGATCATAAAGAATAGCAGATGTTTCAGTGGCTAAGTTCACATTTACCTCTTTAACTCCCTCCATTTTCCCCAGTACCTTTTCAATCCTTGCTGAACAGGCGGCACAGGTCATTCCCGTAATCTGCAAATGGACATGCTTCATAAACTCACCACCTTATTGTTGAACTTGCATTATTTAAATAGGGCGTGGCTTAGCCTATTCATTCTAATCATATATTAATCGACATCATATCCTTGTTCATCAATAGATTCTTTAATTGTTTCTAGATTAACCATTGCCGGGTCATATTGGACTTCCACTTTTCCCGTATCCAATGTAACCTTCACAGAACTAACTCCGTTTAACTCACTTACACTGCCTTCGACTGCTTTCACACAATGCCCGCAGGACATACCTTTTACATTTAAGATCGTTGTTTCCATTTTAAATTCCTCCTATTTTTTCATTAATTTTTGTATGGTAATTAATACTTCATCGAGTACTTCCATATCACCCTGTTGAATTCTTTCTGCCACACATGATTTCATATGGCCTTCAAGCATCAACTTTCCAACAGCATTCAGGGCTGATTGTGTAGCTGCAATCTGGGTTATAATATCATCGCAATATACATCCTTTTCAATCATGCCTTTAATCCCTCTAATCTGCCCTTCAACCCTATTTAAACGACTGATCAAATTTTTTTTTACGTTATCAGAATGATGGCTTTTTCGTTCTTGGTCATGATGGCAATGATTACCCATATCTTCAGTATTCTCTATCTCGCTCATAGTGACCTCCCTCCCGTTTTTCTATTATTAAATATACTATACCCCCCTATAGTATATTCTTCAACGTTTATCACTTATGATCGATCTTTTTAAAATTAGACTGACAATCCATTGTTTTTCTATCCAACCTTGATTGCGTTATACTTATGATTATTCACAAATTGCAAAGGAGACATGTACGTTGCTAACAATCTACTTAACTAGACATGGACTTACAGAATGGAATGTCAATCGTATTATGCAAGGCTGGGGAAATGGCGAACTGACCGAAAAAGGTATTAATGATGCAAAAGCTCTTGGAAAGAGGCTTGCTGATGTAAAACTTGATAAAGTGTACAGCAGTACATCAAAACGTGCTTATGAAACAGCTCAATATATCATCGGTGATCGTGAGATTAGCCTGATTAAGGAAGATGACTTACGTGAAATGCATTTTGGAGATTGGGACGGGCGCATTAGAGATGAGATTGAGGCAGAATTTCCTGAGGAATTTAAAATCTTTTGGGAAACGCCACATTTATTTGAGACAGAAACAGGTGAAACCTTTAATCAGCTCAAGAAAAGAGCTGTCGATGTGTTCGAAAGAATTATAAACGAAAACCCTTCCGGTACCATCCTTATTGTGACCCATTCTATTTTCCTGCGTGTTCTGCTTACGCATATTAAAAACACACCACTTTCAGATGTCTTTAAAGCGACACCGCCAGGGAATACAAGTTTAACGAAGCTTGAATTTCATGATGGTAAAATGGAACTTTTATTCGAAAATGATATGCAGCACGTAGAATAAATAATCCAAGAGGCTTTCCCATAGTCAAGTTATTGGGAAAGCCTCTTTTTGTACAGGATAGATGTGGAGATCAGTGAGGAAGTTTAATCAAGCCGGAGACAGCCACCAAGTAAAAAAGACATGGCAAATAAAAGACTCTCATTCTTGGGTAATCAACTATAAAGCTAAACCTTCGCCTTCGCTTCATTTTTAAAAAATTCTACTGCATAATCAACTGCCTCGCAAAAGGAAAATAACTTGGAATCAGCACTGCCGATTTTACCTTTCCTAACAGAGTACTGTTGTTCGAAAGCATTTCCGATTGTATCAAATTCAGTATCATCATATTCAATATCCGTATACTCCACCCATTTCCGCTCTCCATCTACAAAAATGGGAGTACCTTTTTGGATTACTTCCCTGGTACCAGATCGATACTCTGCCAGATGAAAGCAGGTGTTCGTTTCATAGCTCGTTCCGATAAACAGGACATGAGCATCTAAATCATAGAGTTTTCTTAGTGGAGATCCTTCACCCAATCCATTTTCCAATTGATGATTGGCAAGGATTTCACCATTACGCTTACCCCATGCAGTAAACGAAACATTTGGATGGTTGCTTCTTAAAACACCTGGATATGTACGAAATAGCTCTGCAATTTTCCCCATGCCATATGTAGGTGTAATAGCAGGTTCAAAAGCTGGCATTGTATTTCTCACGGTTTCCCACCACTCCCAAGGGATTGGTGGGTTCAACCATTCAGCCGGATCCGACAAATCCGCAGATTGAGCCGGCATGATAATGGCTCCTTCTTCTGTAACAGTATCCATCAATGCCTGAATAATGGCAACAGCCCCTCCATTCACCCATCCAACTGATGATAGCGAGGAATGAACAAGGACATTCATACCTCTTTTTAACCCCAATTCGCGCATGTCAGTACGTAGCACCTCTCTTGTACGGGGAAATGGTGTATTTTCTATCAACTTAGACATAGACTCACTTCCGATTCTGGCTTTTCTACCATTTTAAAGGAAAAGAAGTACTTTGTAACCCCAAGGTACTAATAACCCTTAATCATGTGTATATGATGCTTTAGGATTTCCAAAGTTGCTGGAGTTTCCAAATAAATTTCGCCATCTGTGTCCGCGTCCAGCACTTCTTCTGTTTCAATTGACAATGATTTGGTCTGCAAATGAAACAGCCTCGTTTCAGCATCATTTAGGTTTATATCAGGAGAATTAAGTGAAAATAAATCAAGAAACGCACCAAATGATGATTCTTTCACTACTAATACATCAAATAATCCATCATCCATATTAATGGATGGCAGAGGGATTTGATTAGATCCAATGAATTTCCCATTCAGCACCATGATCATGACTGCCTCATCTTCATACTCACCTTGATCAGTCTTCATTTTATAATGAAATGTCTCTGCCTCTTTCACCGTTCGTAATGCACTAATAAAGTAACTCATTTTCCCCATTAATCTCTTTTGGTTTTCATCAATATTGCTTGATGTATGGGTGATTAGCCCGATCCCCCAAAAATTAAGAAAGTAGTGGTCATCATTAACTTTTCCTACATCTACCGGAACTTGTTGGCCACTCATGATTGTCTCTGCCGCTTTTTTTAGATTTTGCGGGATATTAAGCATTCTGCTGAAATCATTACATGTACCACCCGGCAAAATAGCTAAAACAGGCCTCTTATCCAGAGCAGCAAGCCCATTGACAGCTTCATGTACCGTTCCATCTCCACCAAGGATAATAACAAGGTCATATTCTTCCCCAAGCTTAAGACAGATTTTTTTGGTTTCACCTGCCTCTTCCGTTTGCACCACTTTTAATTCTTTCGTTTCAGTACTAATTACAGGGAGTACGGCGGCAAGTGCCCGATCTGTTTCTGTCTGACCGGCAGAACCATTGTAAATAAATAGTACCTTATTAAACATACTCATTATTTTTTCTCCTTATCTTCAGAAAACTTGTATCTCTTATATTCCCATGAAGCCGGTATTTAGAAACATTCATCTCTTAATAAATGGAAAATTTACAGAAAATTCAATATAATTAACTTGCAACTAAATTTTGAAAGGATGTTTCCATGAAAACGGCTGATTTATGTGATGAGTACGCTGACAGGTTAAGTCTATGTAAAACCCCTTTCTATTCTTATGGTAAGAAAAAGGAATTTCAGGGCGAAATACGAACCGTTGAGGTATATGAAGACAATTCAATGGTAAAAGAAAGCTTGGAAACGATTGAGCCTGGAACTATTTTAGTTGTAGATGGTGGGGGCTCTCTAAATTGTGCATTATTGGGTGACCAGTTGGCAGCCATTGCAGCTGAGAGAAAAATAAACGGAATCATTATTAATGGCTGTGTCCGGGATTCAGCTGACTTGGCCCATATAGAAGTTGGAATAAAAGCGATTGGAACATGCCCATTTAAAAGTAAAAAGAGAGGCGAAGGTACAAAAGGCGGAACACTATCATTCGGAAACGTAGAATGGACTCCTGGACAATTTGTGTATGCTGATGATGATGGGATTATTATTTCAGAAAAACCATTGGAATCCAAGTCGGGATAAATATATCTCGGCTTTTTTGATGAGTCGAAAGTCATTATTTCCACTTAAAACGAACACTTGTTCTTATTGTTACTAAATGTATGCTATAATGAACTAGCAAAAGTCACTTCCATTAAGCAGACACCAACCATCCGAAATGGAGTGATGTCCCATGTCAATCTTTGAGACATTTATGGTAACATTCAGCTTTGCCACCTTACTTCTAACAGTAATCACGATAAATAATAAAAAATAGACCTCACTGCTCTAAAAAGATAGTGAGGCCTAAAAAAATCAATACTCGTCTCCGTTAAGGAGTGGCTTTTGCAGAATCATGAATGCCCACCATTCATGATTCTTTCTATTTAAAGAGTATCATAAAGATTGAGCAAAGTCACTTACAGGAGTATCCTGTTTATATGTGTATTTTTTCCCATATGTCGCAAAAAAGTTTAAACCCGTTCCTGATGGTGAAGAAATATACAAAGGGATATTTGTCAGGAGGTGAATCTTTACTCCGGACGGGTAAAGAGATTGAATGGAGACGATGGACATAGTTAATATAGTTTTACTTTTATTTTTATTGGTGAGTACGATGTTCTTTGTGGCATCAGAGTTTGCCATTGTTAAGGTCCGTGCGACCAGAATAGATCAGCTTGTTGCAGAAGGAAATCGAAAAGCAATGGCAGCCAAGAGGGTCGTAACACATTTAGATGAATATTTGTCAGCGACACAACTTGGGATTACGATTACATCATTAGGGATCGGTTGGCTTGGGGAGCCCACCGTTAAACATCTCATTGATCCCCTATTTGAAAAATTGCACATCCAGGATTCTGTAGCAAGTATTATTTCCTTTGTGATTGCATTTTCTATTATTACCTTTTTACATGTTGTAGTGGGAGAATTGGCGCCTAAATCCGTTGCGATTCAAAAAGCAGAAACGATTACAATGAATTTCGCACGGCCGCTTATTATGTTTTATAGAGTGATGTTTCCGATTATATGGGCATTGAACCATTCTGCCCGATTTATCACAAGCCTATTTGGCATTAAACCGGCTAGCGAAGGAGACATTGCCCATTCTGAAGAAGAGTTGCGGATGATTCTGACTGACAGTTATAAAAAGGGAGAAATCAATCAATCTGAATTTAAATATGTAAACAATATCTTTGAATTTGATGATCGGATTGCCAGAGAAATCATGGTGCCTCGAACAGAAATTCAAACGTTTCAAAAGGATGATATTTTAGAAGATATTGTTGCTTCTTTAAATAATGAACAATATACGCGCTATCCCGTTACAGATGGAGATAAAGATACGATTATTGGATTTGTGAATGTTAAAGAATTACTAACAGCCAGTCTTAGAAGCGGTTTGAAAACAGATATGCCAATCCGTGATTATGTTAAACCACTTATCACGGTAATTGAAACGATTCCTATTCACGATTTACTTGTGAAAATGCAGAAGGAACGCATACACATAGCCGTGTTACTTGATGAGTACGGCGGTACTTCCGGTATTGTTACGGTTGAGGATATTCTTGAAGAAATCGTTGGGGAAATCCGCGATGAGTTCGATACAGATGAGCTACCAGAGATTCGTAGAATAGGTGACTATCATTATATTCTAGATGCAAAAATGCTATTGTCTGAGATTGAGGATTTGCTTGGAATACAAATGGACTATCCGGATGTAGATACATTAGGCGGTTGGTTTTTAACTCATAAAATCGATGCAGCCATTGGGGATACATTGGAAGAGGATGGATTCATCTTTACTGTAGAGGATGCTGAAGATCACCATCTTTTATATATTGAAGTGAAAAAAGCATCTGAGTAAATAATAAAAGGAGCATACACACTGAATGGTTGTATGCTTATTGCTAGAATAGTAAGTTAGTATTATGAACCCATTTTTATTAAGATTTTGTTGATTACATTTGGATTTTCCTATTATGTAGGAGCAAAGAATTTAATTGGATCCAGTAAACTGATATGGACATCAATAAAAACATTAGGATTCTATTAATTCACCTGAACTCAATTAATTTCAAAAAAATGATTGCAAAAAAGACGAGAATGGGATAGACCCCAAGTTCTCGTCTTTTCTTATTATTCAGTTTTCCCTTCCCACTCTAGCATGCCACCATTCATATTGGTCACATCGTATCCTTCAGATTCAAGGAACTGAACAGCTCTGGCGCTTCTTCCTCCTGCATGGCAAACAACTATATATTCTTTTGATTTATCTAACTCATTCATCCGAAATTCAAGCAGGCCTAATGGAATATTAACCGCTGTTGGAATTTTCCCGTTACGTACTTCATCTACTTCACGAACATCAATAATATTTAAGGACTGCCCTTCAGCTAGTTTTGCTTCCACTTCTTGTGGCTCAATTGTTTTCATCGTACTGATTCCGCCTCCTTTAAGATTTCAACGTAACATTACCCCTATAGGTATATCAAATTTTATTAAAAAAAGCCAACCGAAACTCTCAGCGACTTTTGACCAACAGATGCACTGCTTCATTCACTAACTTTTCCTTCTCTACATCTTCCGCATTTTTTACGCACTCAATAAGGTTACTGCTGACAATGACTCCAATTGTCTTGTCTACTGCAGACCTTACCGCAGATAACTGAGTCACGACTTCTTTGCAATCTTTTCCATCCTCCATCATTTTAAGTATCCCGCGTAATTGACCTTCCATCCTCTTAATACGGTTTTTGACTTTATCATCATATTCCATCTGAAAATCACTCCTTAAGTTATTCAAATCTATATCAGCGATAAATTCATCTTTCAGCTTCTTCTTTATACTATTTATTCCCTATTAATTAGTATCAGTATACCTGAAAATCTCAGCGTATTCTATGATGACATACAGGTCCTTCTTCTTACTATTTGCTATTCCAATAAAGTTGTTTTTTAGTATTTTGGTTAATTACTGGCATTAATGGGTATTTAGTTAGAAAGCAAGCTCTATTGACACTGAAAGGAGATTCAACTGGAATGAAAAAAAATATTCTTCCGTTTATCTTTCTACTCCTTCTGCTAGGTTCCTTGACTGCCTGTGCAGAAAAGGAGCAAATGGCAAGCGGGGCAGAATTGATTAATAACGATCAATTCGTTTTCACCGCTTCCGGGGAATTTAAGCCCTTCAGCTATATGAACGATGATATGACAATGACTGGCTTTGATATTGAAGTTGGGGAAGCCATCGCTAAACAATTGGGGCTTGAGCCTGTCCAAAAACAAATGAAATTCAAGGGAATTGTTGAAGGTGTAAAAACTGGGAGAGCTGATGCCGCAGTGGCCAGCCATACCATTAATGAGGCACGTTCAAAATTCGTCCTCTTTTCCACTCCCTACTACTATTCAGGACCACAAATTTTCACCCGTCCAGACAGTGATATCAAGACAGTTGAAGATTTAAAAGGGAAAGAAGTTGCAGCCGCCAAAGGATCTACATATGCAGACACTGCGAGCAGATATACATCTGATATTAAAACATACGATAGTGATGTGACTGCACTCAAGGCATTAAGCAATGGCCGACATGATGCTGTCATTACCGATTTTGTCACTGGGAAAACCGCTGCCAAAGAAGGCTTCAAAATTGTTGGACAACAGCTGATTGAACGAAGTGAGCAAGCTATAGTGCTTCCACAGGATAATCCAAAACTTCTTGAAGAGGTTAATAAAGCACTTGAGGAACTGCGCAAAAACGGTACTCTATCAAAAATTAGTATGAAATACTTTGGCGAAGATATTACTCAAAAACCAGATAATAAAGAATGAAAGGGAGCTGTTACGATTGCAAGATTTATCACACTTTTTTCAAACATTAGTTGATACCCGCGGGGTATTCTTCGATGCACTTCTGTTAACTCTTGAATTGACTGTCGTCTCCATCATAATCGGAATTATAATAGGACTATTTGTAGCTTTACTTAAAATCTCGAAAATTAAATTGCTCGGTTACATTTCCGATGCTTATATATATCTTGTTCGCGGAACCCCGTTAATTGTCCAAATTTTCATTCTTTATTTTGGGTTCAGCGGCATCTTTCTTATACCGGATTTCTGGGCAGCATCATTGGCTCTCGCCTTTCATAACGGGGCCTATATTGCTGAGATTTTCCGGGGAACAATTCAATCCATTGATAAAGGACAAATGGAGGCTGGCCGCTCGCTTGGTATGACACGCGGACTCGCCATGCGCCGAATCATTTTCCCTCAAGCCTTACGAAGAGCCCTCCCGCCACTCGGTAACCAATTTATTATCGGTCTAAAGGATTCTTCTCTCGCTGCTTTCATCTCATTGAATGAGCTGTTTAATGTGGCGACCACTCTCGGATCCAATAATTTTGACGAGATGACCTATTTACTCATTGTTGCTGTCTACTATCTAATATTGGTTGCTGTGTTAACACTGGGTCTTCGAGCACTTGAAAAAAGAATGGCAATTAGCGATTAGTAAGAGGGGGAAACAAAAATGAATGAATTACGAGAAATGATAAAAGTCGAAAATCTGAATAAATCCTTTGGAGATCTGCATGTATTAAAAGATATTAGTTTGACTGTCTATGAAAGCGATGTTGTCTGTTTACTTGGTTCAAGCGGATCTGGTAAAAGTACATTGCTGCGCTGCTTAAATTATCTTGAAAAAAAGGATAGCGGCTCCATCATTATTGAAGGTGAACAAATCGAAACAACAACCCATAATATTAATGAAGTACGCCAAAAAATCGGGATGGTCTTTCAGCACTTTAACCTCTTTCCTCATAAGACTGTACTGGAAAATATAATTGAAGCACCTATTATGGTAAAGAAAATAGCCAAAGATACAGCTAAACAAGAAGCATTAGAGCTATTAAAAAAGGTTGGCCTTGATGACAAGGCAGATGTTTACCCAAATAAACTATCCGGTGGACAAAAGCAACGTGTAGCCATCGCCCGTGCCCTGGCGATGAAACCTGATATCATGCTATTCGATGAACCAACCTCTGCCCTGGATCCAGAGCTGGTTGGTGAAGTATTGACCACCATGAAGGAACTCGCCCAGGATGGAATGACGATGGTTATTGTCACTCACGAAATGGGCTTTGCACGCGAAGTTGCTGACCAAATCCTCTTTATGCACGAAGGAAACATCCTGGAAAAAGGCACTCCTGAGCAAATATTTGAAAATCCTAAAGAAGAACGGACACGAGAGTTCTTTGGAAGTCAGTTATAATATCCCTAACTATGTTGAACCCTCCATCAATGGGAGGGTTTTTTTACGTATTTTAGCTTCGTCATGGACTTCAACTACCTATCACCCGCCTTTACCCCGGTATAGCTGGTCCATAGGTGCCTCATAGCTCGGGGATAGGTGCTTCCCTCTGGACTTCAACTACCTATCACCCGCCTTTACCCCGGTATAGCTGGTCCATAGGTGCCTCATAGCTCGGGGATAGGTGCTTCCCTCTGGACTTCAACCGCCTTTCACCCTCCTTTACCCCGGTATAGCTGGTTCATAGGTGCCTCATAGCTCGGGGATAGGTGCTTCCCTCTGGACTTCAACCGCCTTTCACCCTCCTTTACCCCGGTATAGCTGGTTCATAGGTGCCTCATAGCTCGGGGATAGGTGCTTCCCTCTGGACTTCAACCGCCTTTCACCCTCCTTTACCCCGGTATAGCTGGTTCATAGGTGCCTCATAGCTCGGCTAGAGCTCAGCTTTCCCCCGGAC
Organism: Bacillus sp. z50; assembly: GCF_058313585.1. Taxonomy (NCBI): domain Bacteria; kingdom Bacillati; phylum Bacillota; class Bacilli; order Caryophanales; family Bacillaceae; genus Bacillus; species Bacillus sp. z50. The sequence goes on along the minus strand of NZ_JBZFQL010000009.1, from coordinate 46,121 downwards.
TTCACCTGCCTTTCACCCACCTTCCACATAATATAGGGAACTTTTTATGACTGCATAAAGGTGGACCAGAAATGCTCATATGCTCTTCCACAAAAAAAGTGCTCAATGAATGAGCACCTTTTAGTCTATGACAACCATTATGATTGTTTTTCAATGAATTTTTTATATAATTCTTTTGAATTATTTGGGTATAAAGAATAGGTAATATCCGTTTCGATTAGTGGATGATTGCGAGGTGAGTGATTGGAGAATGTGGCATAGCTGCTCCACTGATAATCCTGAGGGTTTGTAACCAATCCTGCCACAACAGGATTTATATGGATATATTTACTGACATTTAAAAAATCATTTGAGCTATCAACGATTCTGAAATAGTAACTTGCTTGAAATACATGCCCCTGAGATTTGTAGGTATGGTTAAAATACATGGCATATCTTTGTTGAATGGTTTGCATGATTTTGCTTAAAGGAGAATTGGAGGTTTCTAAGAGAAGGTGAAAGTGGTTGTTCATAAGGCAGTACGCATGGAGTTTAAAATCATATTTACTATGGGCTTCAGCAAGAATAATCATGAATCTATGCTTATCGATCATATTATGGAATATTGGCTCCTTTCTAACCCCTCTATTGGTAATGTGATAAATTGAAGTTATTTCAAATTGATTCAGAGTGTTGGACAAGTATTTTTCCTCCTTAATAAGTTAATACATTACTCTTTCGTTCATGGCTGGCAAAATTCCTTTTGGATTGTGAAAAATATAACATAATTTTACGTCCCTCTTTTACATTCTGGTTTGCTGGCTACTTCAAGAAAATCATTTCTTTAGATAAACAGAAAAACCGACCCCACCCCCAGGTGAAATCGGTTTTCAAAGTGTCATTTTTTATGCATTTTAAATTCAAGGAAAAGTTCATTATAATGCGCGAGCATCTTTTTGCCGAGATTATCGTAGACCTCAAGTCGGTCTGTTAGCTCAGCAGGTGGATAGAAGCGTTCATCCCCTGAAACTTCTTCTCCTAAAATTTCTAACGCTGCATTATTTGGTGTGGAATAGCCTACATAGTCTGCGTTTTGAGCAGCATTTTCAGGATCCAGCATGAAGTTAATGAATTGGTGTGCTCCGTCCACATTTTTGGATGTTTTCGGAATAACCATATTATCAAACCAGAGATTAGAGCCTTCTTCCGGCACTACATAATCAATGTTTTCATTATCCCACATAATATCAGCTGCATCACCGGACCAAACCAGCCCGACTGCTGCCTCCTCCTGAGCGAGAAGCATTTTGATCTCATCACCCACGATTGCTTTAATGTTCGGAGTTAATGTATCTAATTTATCCTTAGCTTCCTGCAAATGCTCTTCATTCGTGTCATTTAATGAATAATGAAGGCTATTCAATCCCATTCCAATGACTTCACGTGCACCATCAACAAGCAAGATTTTATTTTCTAATTCTTCGTCCCATAAATCATTCCAGCTTTTGAATTCTTTATTCGGAAGGAGCTTTGTATTATAAGCAATTCCGACTGTTCCCCAAAAATATGGAATGGAATACTTATTTCCCTTATCAAAGGAAAGGTCTAGGAAGCGAGAATCAATGTGCTTTAAATTTGGTATTTTATCGTGATCTATTTCAATCAACAGGTTTTCTTCCTTCATTTTGCTGATTGCATATTCTGAAGGAACAGCTACATCATAGGACGTACCGCCCTGTTCGATTTTCGTCATCATCGCTTCGTTTGAATCGAAGGTTTGGTATATGACTTTAATGCCTGTTTCCTCTTCAAATTTTTCAATTAAATCCGTATCGATATAATCTCCCCAGTTGTAAACCGTTAAGGTATTATCTCCGGCATATCCTTCATGTGCATTTAATCGATTGATCAAATATAAAAGGCCGAATGATACAACCAAAATCAGAATCAGGGTACGGGTTAGCTTGCTCATTCCTTAACCCCCATTCGCGGCTTGGTGCTTCTTTGTGTAATAAAGTAATATCCAATAACCAATAAAATTGTAAATAAGAATAGCAAGGTTGATAATGCATTAATCGTTAACGATATACCTTGACGAGCCATGGAGTAGATTTCTACGGATAGTGTGGAGAATCCATTCCCTGTCACGAAGAAGGTTACGGCAAAATCATCCAGTGAATAGGTCAATGCCATAAAGAAACCAGCAAAAATACCGGATGTGATGTAAGGCAGGATAACCTTTGTCAGCACATTCCACTGGCTCGCCCCCAAGTCACGAGCCGCATCGATCAATGTCGGGCTCATTTCCTGAAGTTTAGGCAATACCATAATTACAACAATCGGAACACTGAAAGCAATATGGGATAAAAGAACGGACATAAAGCCAAGTTTAATCCCAATAATGGTGAACATAATTAAGAAGGAAGCACCAATAATGACATCAGGGCTTACAATCAAAACATTGTTCAAGGAAAGTAATGTATTTTTCGTCCTTCTCTTGCGTACCTCATGTATGGCCAGTGCTCCAAAAACACCAATCACTGTAGAAATTGTAGCTGAAAGCAGAGCAATAACCAGTGTATTCAACACAATAATAAGCAATCGCGTATCGGCGAATACTTCTTTATACCATTGCAGCGTAAAACCATCAAAGCCATGCATTTTTCCGCCGCTGTTAAATGAATAGAACATCAGATAGAAAATTGGTGCATAAAGGATGGCAAACACTAAGATTAGATATAGATTTGATAGCTTAAATTTCTTTTTCATTGTCCATCCCTCACTTTCTTCTGCCTGTCAGAATCATGATTAATGCCATTGCGATAATTAGGAATACCGCTATCGTAGCTCCCATTCCCCAATCTTGCGTAACGAGAAAATGCTGTTCAATTGCTGTTCCCAATGTAATCACTCGGTTACCTGCAATCAAACGAGTAATCATAAACAATGACAGGGCTGGGATAAAGACAGCCTGTGCACCTGATTTCACTCCGTCGAGTGTCAGAGGGAAAATGACACGGCGGAAAGTCATCCATTTGGATGCTCCAAGATCACTGGCTGCATCTACATAGGATTGGTTCATTTCCTCTAGCGCATTGTAAATTGGCAATAGCATAAACGGTATAAATATATAGGTAGAAACAAAGATGAAACTAAAATCAGTAAATAGAATTTGCTTTGTTCCTATTCCAAAAACCTCTAAAAAGGCGTTGGCAGCACCATATGTGCCAAAAATACCAATAAAGGCATATGCTTTTAAAAGTAGATTAATCCAGGTTGGTAAGATAATTAATAAGAGCCATAATTGCTTATGCTTTGTTTTCGTTAATAAAAATGCCGTTGGGTATGCAATTAATAAAGAAATAACTGTAACTAAGAAAGCATACCAAAACGAACTTAATGTCATTTTCAAATAGACTGGTGTAAAGAAGTTGCTGTAATTATCCAACGTGAATTGGCCGTCAATCCCAATAAAGGAGTAATAGACAACCAGGATAATCGGGAATACAACAAACAATGCAATCCAAATAGAGTATGGAATCAGATAGAGAGTTTTCGCTTTATTCTTCATGGCCGGCCTCATTATATGCTTCTAAGCGTTTATCGAATTCTTCTTCCGTTTCCCCCGGCAGCATGACATGAATGGCTTCTTCATCAAAACTCAACCCAATTTCTTCCCCAACAACCGCTTTTTTCGTAGAGTGTACTAGCCACTCATTACCTGCTTCATCAAAACAGCAAATTTCATAGTGAACACCACGGAATAATTGGGAATCAACGCGTACCTGCATTTTTCCTTGTTCGAGTGTAGTAATCTCTAAATCCTCAGGACGGATTACCACTTCTACAGACTCATTTTCTCTGAAACCGCCGTCTACGCAGTCAAAACGTTTATCTGCAAATTCTACTATATAGTCGGCAATCATTCTACCGGGAACAATATTGGATTCTCCGATAAAGTCTGCGACGAATCGGTTAACAGGCTCATCATAGATATCAGTTGGCGTACCGCTTTGCTGAATTCTGCCTTTGTTCAAAACAAAAATCTCATCACTCATCGCCAATGCTTCTTCTTGGTCATGCGTAACAAAGATGAAGGTAATACCAAGGCGGCGTTGAAGCTCACGCAATTCATATTGCATTTCAGTACGAAGCTTTAAATCGAGCGCCGATAAAGGTTCATCAAGTAAGATTACTTCCGGTTCGTTTACAATCGCACGGGCAATGGCTACACGTTGACGCTGTCCACCGGACATTTCTTTAATTTCACGGTTTTCATAACCAGCCAGGTTAACAAAGCGTAATGCTTCTGTCACTTTCTTGGCAATGTCTGCATTTTTCATTTTTTTAATGCGTAAACCAAATGCAACATTTTCAAATACATTTAGATGTGGAAATAGGGCGTAATCCTGGAATACTGTATTTACCTGGCGCTCATTGGCCGGGACATTATTTATTAATTTACCGTTAAAGTAAATCTTTCCTTCAGAGGGCTGCATAAATCCGGCAATTAAGCGGAGAATCGTCGTTTTTCCGCAACCTGATGGTCCTAAGAGTGTATAGAATTTCCCTCTTTCAATTTCAAAGCTAACATCATTTAATACCGCTGGATCGTCATCATATTGCTTCGTGACGTTCTCAAAACGAATAATTGTATGATCATTCATGTTCATTACTCCTTCTTGTGGATATTAATTATAGATAAGAATCCGTCGCTACAAGCAATAATTCTGAAATCCCGTTGAAATCATTAATTATCTGATGTTCTTCGGTTGCGTTAAAATAAATTGCTTCTCCTGCCTTGGCAAAGTATGTCCTTCTGCCGAGTGTTATCATGATTCTCCCTTTTAATACATAGCCAAATGTCTCTGAAAGTGAGGGCTCAAATTTTTTGAACTCTCCCTTTTCCTGCAATGTAAGCAATATGGGTTCCATTTCTTTTTCATTTGATTCTGGAACAAGCCATTGGATTTGATAACCCCGATCTTCATCTATAAAATCTGTCGTATCATTTTTTCCGTATACTACTTTTTGTTCACGTTCTTCCTCATCAAAAAATTGCTTTGGGGTACAGCCGAGAACCTCGAGTATATCGAAGAATGTTTCGATAGATGGTGAACTGAGACCTCTTTCAAGTTGTGAAATATACCCTTTACTTAAATCTGTTCTTTCACCAAGTTCTTCTTGAGTCAGACCTTTTTTTAATCTTAAATTTTTAATTTTGCTTCCGATTTCCATTAACATGGTATGACCTCAATTTCGTTTATTATAAGTAAACTCTAACTAGAGAAAGTTTATTATTATCAAACTTAATGTTTACTACCAAACTCAGATTATTATACAACATTTTTAGGAAACATCAACAAAAATATATAGCAAAATAAGATTTTTAAATTTTATAAAAAATAGGTGCCTATCTTTTCAGGCACCTATACGTCATTCTATTTAATTAGCGGCAATAGATTTGAATAGCATCATGTAAATATCGGGCAAGCCCCGGCTTTGTACTATCGATATTATCAGTAAAACGTTTGTCAGAAATATACATCTCGCCAAGCCCTTTAAATATTTCCGGTGTGCAATTGTAAAAATGTTTACAAATATGCATTCGCCATTCATGGACGATTTGTTGAACCTCACTATCCGCAGGATCCCGGTCCATTAATTCAGCTAAAGACTGATAAATTTGTTGTCTTTCTATTTCAATTGCCTTCCAATCATCTGCTTGATAGCCATTTGTTTTTTGCTGGGATTGGCGAAATGCCTCCGTGTCTGCATACTTTTCCTTAACTTCTTTTTCATACTTTTTTAGATGTGCTTCAACTCTACTCATATCAAATGGCTCGAACATATCCTGCCTTGACATTTTCCTTCCTCCTTTAATTGCCTGGGCGGTCTGATCTATGGATTGAATAATTTTCTCCAGCCGCTTCTGCTTTTCCTCCAGAACCTTTTTATGTTTCATCAAGGAATCCAAGTGGTCAAATTGGGGATCATCCAGAATAGCTTTGATCTTATTTAGCGGTAAGTCCATTTCTTTAAAAAATAATATTTGCTGAAGGCGTGCTAAATTTCCCTCATTATATAAACGATATCCATTCTCCTCAATATGAGCTGGTTTTAACAGATCAATTTCATCATAATAATGTAAAGTTCTAACACTGACTCCAGCAAGCTCGGAGACTTCCTTTATCTTATACACCTCTCTCACCCCTCCCTTCCTATATCGTAAATGATGACGTAACGTTAGAGTCAAAGCATTTTAGATATTTTAATGAGATTAGCGAACGTCAACATCCATATTGAGTTTATTCCCTTCCAGCAAGGGAATGTGAATAGATAGGGATATAACCATTTTTAATGAGGAGGTTTTTTTATGAATAAAGACATGTACCAAGTCTGTATAGATGCCTGTATTGAATGTATAGATGCTTGTAATGTATGTTTCGATGCTTGCTTAGAAGAGGATCACATGAAGATGATGGCAGATTGCATCCGCCTGGATCGAGAATGCGCGGACATTTGTGCATTGGCGGTTAAATCAATGCAATCTAACAGTCCTTTTGCAAAAGAAATCTGTAATCTTTGTGCAGTGATTTGTAAAGCTTGCGGCGAGGAATGTCAAAAGCACGATCATGACCATTGCCAAAAATGTGCCGGGGCTTGCTTCAAATGCGCTGATGCTTGTCTCAGCATGACTGCCTAAATCAATATGGCAGGAGTTTATTTTCTTATATTTAGCAAAAGGCCGCAACAGATATTACTAAACCTGCTGCGGCCGCTTTTTACTTCCCAAAAAGTAATTGAAGAATTCGCTCCCCTGCTCTTCTATTTTCTCCTTTGTAAGGATAACAATGAATATGGATCGCAGGATTAAAATTAAGTTCGATAATTCCATAATTTTGTTCACTGACATTGGCAGTCGGATCATCAATCATCATATCGACTCCACAGATTGTAGCACCAGCAGCTTTTGCAGCTTGAATGGCCAATTCCTTATAGCTCCCTGATATAGCATCAGTAAGATCTAGACTATCCCCGCCAGTGCTGATATTAGAATTCTCTCTTAAATAAACAAGCTCTCCTTCCGCCGGGATATAATCGAAATCCTTTCCCTGTCCCTTTAGGAAAAGTGCTTCACTTTCCCCTAACTGAATCTTCTCCAAGGGTGTTTTATAGCCCTTTCCCCGTAAAGGATCTTTATTTTTCGCTGTAACCAATTCAGCAATACTGGATTGTCCATCACCTTTCACATTGGCTGGGACACGATGAAGGATCCCTGTCACTTCATCTCCCATTACAAGAAACCGATATTCCTTTCCACTGAGGAATTCCTCAACCAACACAGTACGATCATGAAGAAAAGCCATCCCTAATGCTTTTTCATAGTCCTCTTTTGAAAATGAATCTTTGAAAATCGTAATTCCCAAACCAAAATTTGTTGATTTCGGCTTGATTACAATTTGCTTGGCCTTATATTTCTCATAATCCATAACTGCTTCCTCTAGTGATTGATAGGCCCCTCCATTCGGAACTCTCATCCCAGCATTTCGAAGAATCTTCTTCGTAACAAGCTTATTCTCCATAACCAAAACAGTACTGTATGAATCGAGCGATGTTTTGGTCGCCTGCTTCACATACTCTGTTTTCTTCCCATCAGATAAAGCAATAAAGTTTTCATCTCGATCAACAATCTCGATTCCTATTCCTCTTTTAATAGCATCTTTAATTAAAATTTGCGTTGAAAGCTCCATATCCTCATATCCCAATAAAGTGAATGAATGTTTTTCACTTTCGTGTAAATAATCAAAAGAATGTTTCATATGAAACAATTCGTAGGATGACTGCTTTATACCTTCCTTTATTCTTGCTGCATAAGAGAGTTCCGGATCAATTAGCATATTTTCAACTTCGACCAGTATATGGATGTATTTATCAGCTAGAGATAATTCTCGTGCCATTTCCTTCATTCCAGCTATGATGGATAAATAATTCAAATCGGTCTTTTCCTCTTCTTCAAGCAGAAGCATATACAAAATAAATAAGTGAATGAAATAGAGATTCTCTTTACTTGTACCGATTTTAAACAGAGGGTTCAAATCTAACAACCGAATCTCAATATATTGAATCCCTTTATCTAAAAGACCTTGCAGGGGATCTTCACCAGCACCTGCCTTCAAGCGGAGCGTATGATAATATTCTTTTGCGCTCAACAATTCATGTTTCTGAATCAAATTGTGAATATCCTCAACATATTCTTCAACTGATTGATAGGAAACCTGGTAGTCCTTTCGATTTTTATAACCACATACGCTGTTTCTAAATGAATGAACTTGAGGGAGATAATAACTTCCTTGATTTAATTGCTCTGCCCTTAAGACGCAGTCTTGGTTATAAGTATTATGAAACACTGGACTGGCCCCAGTCACATCAACCAATAAATCTCGATAGCGGTTAAAATTACGGCTGATTTTTAAATAAATATCATTTTTAAACTCTTTATATGTTTTATGGCTGGATTGTTCATCATACAATACGTGCAATAGTTCGTCAGAGAACGAGAAATTGTAATGGATACCGCTTATTAATTGCTTTTTTCTTCCGTATTTCTGTGCAAGTTTATATCGGTACTCGGTCTCCTGATCGTTTTCCAGCTTGGCGATTGGAATCAAGCATTCATCGGGAAGAATAGGAGGATTACTGCCTGGCCATAAGTATTCTCCTTGCTTAGATAATTCTAAACTCACAATATCATGTATATTTTCCAGAAACTCAAACGCCTCATCAATCGTCGGGAACACCGGAGTCACCATCTCTATCTGAGACTCAGAAAAGTCGGTTGTAATGTACGGGTGCTTTGCTCTGTCACCGAATGAAGACGGGTGTGGTGTTAAAGCTAATGTCCCATTTTTATGAACCCTATTATTTTCTTTTTCAAGGCCAAAATTTCCCCTAAACAATGTTTCCGATAGGTGTTTTTCTTTCATGAGCTTTAGAAGTCTATGGTCTATATTTGTCATATATGTACTCTCCTTACCAACCGTTCTTATGCGTGTATTCTTGCTGTCTTATTTTTTATTTTTCGCAATGTAAACATAAACCAAATTACCAATACAACACCCTTCAAAAGACTGCTGATTGCGATACTCATCCATACCCCATTTAATCCAAATGGAACGGAAAGAAGGATGGCCATCGGGATTCTGAGCACTGTAAAGGTGATACTAAAAATAGGCGGAATATAGGTTTTCCCCAACCCATTAAATGCTCCGACTGTTAAAAGCTCCATACACATAAATACCTGCGAGTATCCAAGGATTCTCATATAGTCTGCTCCGAGTTTTATACTATCAGGCTCACTGATAAAAATAGAAAAAAGCTGCTCTGGAAACAGGATAAATAGTAGTGACGTAAGTAAACCGAACCCTATGGTCATAGCCAATGCTATTTTATACCCTGCATGGATTCGGTCCATTTTGTTTGCACCATAGTTTTGTCCAATAAAGGCGGCAATCGCACCCTGCAGCCCCCCAATAGTCATATAGGAAATCGACTCAATTTGGATACCAACTTTTTGAACAGCAATCGCCTCTGCTCCCCATTGCACAATAATCTTTGCAATAATGATGGATATGCCGATGAATACTACTCTTTGGACTGTAATTGGAATCCCCATTTTAATTACTTCTATCATCTTACGTCCATTCCAATTTGTATGGCTCCCTAATGATATGAATCGTTTAGAATTAAACCAGAAAAGGAGCGTAACAATAATGTTTGCTGTTAATGTTGCAAGCGCAGCTCCAACAACCCCCATTCCAGGTATAAATCCGATCCCAAAAATTAAAAAAGGATCCAAGATCATGTTAACGAGAAAACCAATAGTGTAGACGCGAAATGGCGTTTTACTGTTTCCCATACTATTTAAAATCATACTGTACAGTAAATTTATAATAGAAAATATAACACCAATCATAGAGATGACTAAAAATTGCACAGCCATTCTCTCCACCTGAGAATCGCCCAGCTCAAAGAAGCCAATAAATGAATCTTTATAGATAAATACAACAAGCGTATATAAAATAGCCAGGATCAGTGACATGATAAACCCGTTTTTTATGTATTCTGCCGCTTCCTCTTTTTTGTTCGCCCCCATACAATGAGCGATTTTGACTCCGCTCCCAATCGAGACCATTGTTGCAAGAGCCAGCGCCAAATTAACGAAGAAACTTGCCGTACCTATGGCAGCAACTGGACCGCTGCCAAGCTTGCCAACCCAAATCATATCGACCATTCCATATGTGGTTTGAATAAAATTTGTTGCTATTATAGGAACGGAAAGCTTCAGAAGAGATGAGGAGATTGCATTTTCTGTTAAGTTATAAGCACCCTTCATCTTGTTTCCCCCTATCTTTTTTACTGCTTACGTAAAAAGCTGATAATTGACTCCAGCCTTTCTTCGCATAATCGATAAATTGTATATTTCCCCTCTCTTCTTCCTTTAATAACTCCGCCTTTTTCCATAATTTTAATATGATGGCTGACCGTGGAATTAGGAAGCGAAAGAGCTGTAACAATTTCACATTTACATAAATCTTCAATTAATAATAATGACAGAATCTCCAGGCGAGTAGAATCACCAAGTGCCTTAAACATTTCTACTAGCTCCAGTAATGATTGTTCATTATGAACGGCTGGTAGCTGTTGTTTACCTTCTTCGCATATACAGCGCATTCGATGATCTGTTTTCATGACCCAAGACATTTACATTCCCCTCCTCTTCACATAACCATAAAACTAGTTTTATGGTTATATTATACTTCATTATTTTAATAATGGAAATTTTTAAGTTACACTTATAAGAGATCTAGTAGATTGGAGGAGATAGAATGAATTGTAAAATAAATCGGAATGCCGCCAAAGAATTAAAAAAATTATTGAGTACAGAGGAAGCCGACGGGAAAATGATTCGTGTAGTGATTTCCCATATGCATGGCGACCATGCTCACTATGATATTGAATTGAGTACACCAACTGAGCATGACGAAATTGTTAAGACTGATAAGGATATTGATGTCTTGCTTGATAAGCGAGAAGAATTCCTGGATGGAGTGTGGATTAAGTACTTCCATCTACCTGAACCAGGTTTTGAAATAACAAACCCTCATAAAGGCGGACATGGACACCATCATTAAAATATTCAATGTAGAGGCAGCCGTTCAATCGGTTGCCTCTTTTACGTATAATTGGTAGTTAATTGGTTCATATTAACAGATGAGTTCTTCAAATTTAAATATAAGGAGTCGACTGATTAATGGGCATTTTAAGTGGAAATCCGCAAAAAGAACCAATGCATTATGGTGAGGTATTTGCTGTATGGTCACAATTAATGGGTGCACAGGCCATGATTCCTGGCTTTCAAACCCTTAAAAACCATACTGGTGATGATGATTTAAAAGATTTATTAGATGACATGATCGCCAATGCTAGATCAGATGTAAAACAACTGCAGGAATTACTAAAACATAATGGTATTGCTCTGCCGCCTGCACCACCTGAAAAACCGGAAAGCCAAATCGAGGCTATTCCTCCTGGTGCACGGTTTACAGATCAAGAGGTTTCTGGACTTGTATCGGCTGATATTGCTGCTGGACTCGTTGCCTGTGCTCAGGCAATGGCTCAATGTATTCGTGAAGACATCGGCTTAATGTTTGGACAATTCCATATGAAAAAGGCACAATTCGGGGCCGCATTATTAAAAATAAACAAAGAAAAAGGCTGGTTAGTTCCGCCTCCTCTTCATGTTGTAACGACAACTGACTAATAAATTCATTAAGAAAGAAGAGAAGCCTGCATGTATTATTACAAAGAAGAGCTAATCAATATAATTAAACCAGATAAGCCAGATCCTGCTGCTGCTAAAGTCTTACAGGAGACCTTAGGCGGTCAATTTGGTGAAATGCGCACAATGATGCAATTTTTCTTTCAGAGTAACAATTTCAGGGGCAAAGACACTCAGTATAAGGATTTGCTTCGAGGGATCTTTTTAGAAGAAATCAGTCATGTCGAGCTTGTTCAGAACACCATTAATCAACTATTAAATGATTCTGGCCTTTCTTCACAACCTGGTGATGGTGGCTCAGATGGAGCTCCTCTAGATGAAGCAATCAAACATGCCAATCCACACCATTATATTATGGGAGCTCAGTCATCTCTTCCAGTAGATGCAGGCGGCAATCCATGGAATGGCTCATGGGTTTATGACCATGGTAATTTAATTGCTAATCTGCTGAATAATTTGATGCTCGAATCAACAGGTGTACTTCAGAAAACAAGAATATATGAAATGAGTAATAATCAAACGTTTCGTGAGACTCTCGGGTTTTTAATTGTCCGGGATAATGCTCATCAAAATGCTTTTGCTAAAGCACTTGAAACCTTAGGTGTGGATTGGGGCAAAATTTTCCCTGTTCCAAATTATGATATAAATAAATATCCTGAATGCAAAAAGTTCGTGGATATGGGCTTCCATAATGCTCAGTTTAACTTCCGATTAGATCCAACTAGAATCGCCGAAGTTTTCCAGGGACAAACACCGAGCAGAAACGGTGGAACCTTGTCAGTCACTCCTCCACCGCAAGGATTCCCTGTTCCACAGCTACCGGAAATGCCAAACGAGCACGCTCCAGGGATAAGCGATTTAAATAGATAAAAGGAATGCAGCTTCCAAATGGAAGCTGTATTTTTTTAATCAATCGATTAATTAAAAATTCCAAATATTTTGTTTACATATTGATTAATCTTTGGATAGAATGAACATTATAGTGCCAACATACCGGGATAAAAAGGGGGGTAGATTGAGATGCTTAAGAAGTGGGTTATGGGAGTTTTCATAATTTCCCTATTCTGCAGTTTAATAGGATGCAGAGGCCAATTGAGACAGGATGTTTTAATTATGGGATCAATAAAGGAATATAGTGATAGAAGTGTTATTTTATCACTTTCAAGTACACTTCATGAAAATTCTATTCTCCATGTGACCTTAAAAGAAAACGGCAGTGACCAAATCGCATGGGAAGGTGAAACAAAAGTCAAAGAAGACGGCTACATAAAATATGAATTCAAACGCCCTAAAATTTCAGAGCAGTATAAACTTGAAGTCCTCTTTGTACCTGATAAACAACCCGCTTCTGTAAAAGAGATATATGGAGAATCTGGAGAGTATATCAGAGAAGACAGTCTGGGATACAGGTCTTATACATATGACGGAAAAAAAGTGGACGGGATTGTTATGTATGGAATTTTGACAACCTTTGATAAAGAAACAGATGGCAAAAGCCAACACAAGTCATGGGAGTTGGTCTCAGATTTTGCCAATATAGAAAGCATGTTGGAGTAGGTGAATATACATATGAAACAGTTTAAAAAAATTTCTGCCCATTTATTAGATTTTATATTAACCATTCTGGCTATAAACCTTATTATTCTTTTTTTTAGTTCTTTATGGGTATGGAATAATGCAGATCCATCCATTAGCTGGTGGAAGGCTTTCTCAAACCAGGCCAAGGATATTTATGAGGCATTTTTATTTATCGATCAAATTCAAATCATGGTAGACTATAGTTTTTCTCAAGGAATACCGAAATTTTCACTGTTCTGGGTCAGTCTCAAAGACCCGTTTATTTATTCACTTCTTATTTTAGGAGGCACTTTACTAGCAACATTTATTGCCGCTCTATTATTTGAAGTATTCCATTACTTTTCACCAAGAATCCTTCAGAATTTTTTTCGTGAAATTGCCTTCTTTATTCAGTCTATCCCAGATGTCATCATGATCTTCGCGATTCAATTATTTTCAATATGGATTTTCAAAAAAACAGGCTTGCTCATTCTGGATCCCGTTGCTTTAGGAGAAGATCATGTCTACCTTCTACCTATTATCGCTCTATCTATCTTGCCGATTTTTATGCTATTCCAAATGATTGATTTATCTGTCAGTGAAGAGCAACAAAAGATGTATGTGGAATATGCTTATGCAAAGGGCTTGTCCAAAAGAGAGATATTTTTCAAACATATCCTTCGCAACACGACAATCACTATTTTTTCAAATCTGCAATATCTACTGTGGTTCATCATCTCAAGCCTGCTCATTCTGGAGCGCTTATTAAATATGGATGGACTATTCTCCTTTATAAACGGGCTGGACATCAAGTTTATAGCTGTAGGATTGACCTTCTTATTTATCCCCTTCTATTTATTAGATATATGGGGGAAAACGATTGTAAAACGAGTGATGGGCGGTGAACACGGATGATAAAAAAATTACTTAAAAATCCTTCTTTTATGATTGGTTTTCTATTTTTATTCATCCTTATTGTAACCAGCCTTCTCTATCCCGCTTGGATTAAACCGCATCTCGAGCCTCCGCCTGAGCTTATTTATGAAGATGGAAAACTTGTTGATCAACCGGCTTATCCACCAAGCTTAACGCATCCCTTCGGTGTAGACAGACTTGGTCAGGATACATTTTGGAACGTAATTGAAGGAGCTAAATATACATTATTCATTGCTGTATTAATTGGACTTTTGCGGATGTTTTTAGGAATGGGAAGTGGAATCTTATATGGATTGTATCATCAGCGTTTCAACTGGGTAATAGAACCTTTGACTCGAGCATTTCGTTTTATTCCAACCATATTGATTGCCATGATGTTTTTTATATCTGAAAGTGGAATAGATGTGATTTTTCAGCAATGCTTAATGCTTTCATTGATTACCTTTCTTCCTTTAACCTCCGTAATAGGAGATGAACTTCGGTATTACTTAAAAAATGAATTCATCGATGCATCCCGTCTGTTGGGAGGATCTAAATGGTGGATTGTAAAGGTCCATATTAGGCATCATTTAAGATCAAGGTTGATTGTCATTTTTCTTCAGCAAATCGCCCAATCATTAGTGCTGCTAGTTCAGCTAGGCGCTTTTATGTGCGTGATTGGGGGTTATGAAACAATAGACCTTAGTGCTCCAATGAGTGATCCTTATAATGTTGCCACCTCTCTTTCACATGAATGGTCCGGGATGATCGGTCTCTCCTATCATGAACTGCGTTACAATAAATGGATTGTCCTTGGCCCATCACTTGGTTTTATACTTAGCTTGTTTTCTCTGAACCTCATGCTGAGAGGAATTCAAAGCGTGCTGGCAGACCGCTCTCTTATCCACAAAACAAAGGAGCAGGCTCATCCGGTAAAAATCGAGCAAGATGGCTTCCAACTGGTAACCCCCATCAATTAATATAGATGTAAAGGCCCCCTTTTTCACATAGCTGAAAAAGGGGTTTTCTATTGTACTTATAAAATAAACAGGGAAAATAAATACATTAAGATCATGCTGATGAGGATACATAAATTTGAGACCGTACCTATCATCATTGTCGTTCGATATTTAAATTCATGGGCATACGGTATAACAGCGAGGCCAATTGGCAGGACTAAACCGAGTAGTATCGTGTATTTAAACATATCATCAACTGGAAGAACAAAATATAATGAAATACCGACCAGCAATGCAAAGCCATATCGGAATGATAAGTATTTTATAATTGGGCGTATATACTGTTTTTCAAAAGAAAATTTCAAATATATTCCGAGCAGCAATAAGGCCAGTGGCATATTCGCTTTAGATATGATTGTTGCTACTTCTAAAAGCGCCGATGGAAGCTGGATATGACCAAAATTCAAGATACTCATAACAATGTATGTCATTAAAGGAATGGACTTACCAAATTTCATAAGGATGGCGCGCCCCTCCAGCTTCATTCCATTTTCAGAAAAATAACTTCCTACTATATAGGCCAATCCAAATACAATAAAAGAATTACCAACATCAAACATACCAAAATACAGTAATCCCTCTGTGCCCCAAAAGGCCTCAACAAGCGGAAAGGCGAACAGTCCGACATTATATCCTGAGGCAAGCATCATAAAAGTTCCTTTAATCTCACGTGTCTCATTCCTAAACACAAAATAGGCCACTATTGTAGAAAGAATCCCGTAAAGAATAACAATAAGAGTGATTCCCAATAAAGATACCGTTATAGTGGAGGTTTGCAGGGATACAATGACTAGGGATGGCAAGGTGATGTTAAAGATGATTCTCGAAATTACCTCTCCATCAGATTCCTTTAGAATTCCAGTCCTTTTTAGAAGGTAACCGAGTGCAATAATGATGACAATATATAAAAATTCCTGATTCAACGAGTTCCCTCCTTTACACTATTATTAATTCTATCACTACTATTCTTACAAAAAAGAATGCCCCTCAATTCCACCCGTTTCCACGAAACGGGAATCTTTTCCATACGGCGGTTTCACTAGATAGTATGTACATTAGCTTATCTCGTAGGTATGGATAATTTGTTCCAAGCACACTTATTGCAAGTAATATTCGAAAAAGATGTTTATCATCTTCTTGATATATTTTTTATCCATATCTAAAAAGGCAGTCAACAGGACCGCTATTTTTTACATTGAAAATGAGAAAACACTAAGTTCCACCCCTCCTGATCCTCAGCGTTTCTGATGACCGGCTTAAACCCGAGTTTAAGATAAATATGGATAGCAGTCAGACTCGTTGTCTGGGTTTTCAGATAGGCTTCATTATGGAAAGAGCTCAGAATTTCGAGTGCCTTTATTACAAGGGGTTTACCTAATTTCCTTCCCTGATATTCAGGCAGTATTTCAACCCAATGTAGCCTGCCAGTTTGTTTACCGTTAAAATCGCCAAACCAGGCAGCAGCGGTTCCCACCGGTTTTCCTTCGTCTGTCTCAAGAATGATTACCCTTTTTTTCGCCTCTATCCTATATGGCATAAATTCAGACTCAAACCGTTTCAGAGCGGATTTCATATTGGTAAACTCCTTTGTAGCCGTATTGATTTCAGCCCAATATTGTTCATCACCTTCTCTGAACAGTCGAAAATTAAAACCGCTTGGTAAGATAGCTTCTGGTATATCTCTTAATGTAGCACTCATATAAAGTGAAATATTTTTCATACAAAATCAACTCCTCTCTCAACAGATTACAACGCAGGATAATATTTAATTAATTATCCTAAACATGATTAGCTCAACTGTGTAAAATAGAATTGGATAGTAACTCGTATATTTATTACAGGAGGTCTTGATTACATATGTTACAGGCTATCAAAGGACGTTTAGTCGTTTCATGCCAAGCACTTGAAGATGAACCGCTGCACAGCCCAATGATTATGGGGAAAATGGCGCTTGCTGCCATGCAGGGGGGTGCTGGCGGAATACGCGCCAACTCACATGATGACATCGTTGCAATCAAACAGGAGGTCCCCTTACCTGTTATAGGAATTGTGAAGCGTGAATATCCTGATTCACCTGTCTATATCACTCCGACGCTCCGAGAGGTAAGCGATATTGTATCTGCCGGAGCAGATATGATCGCGATGGATGCAACTTATCGTCCCAGACCATCTAATGTGGAACTTGAATTTTTTGTCCAATCTCTTCGCCTGCACTTCCCTAATCAATTACTTATGGCTGACATCTCCACTCTGGGCGAAGCAATTGAAGCAGAACGAATTGGATTTGATTGTATATCAACCACACTAGTTGGTTATACACCTTATTCAAAGGGGAAATTCATTTATAATGATGACTTCAAATTATTGCGGGATCTTGTATCAACCGTCAAAATCCCAGTCATTGCAGAAGGAAATATTCTAACTCCTGAAATGGCTAAGCGCTGTTTAGAGGTTGGTGCCCATTCTGTTGTTGTAGGCGGTGCAATAACAAGACCTCAGCAAATCACAAAGCGATTCACAGAAAAAATGAAAGCGTAAGAGGATATTCCCCTTACGCTTCTCTTTATGGATGTGACACAATCAAGGAAAGATTCCCCTCAAGTTCAAAATTACCTGTACCCGATGGAAGAATAAAGTGAGCACCTTTTTCTAACGGATAAGTCTCCTCATTCATTCTAAGAGCCCCTTCTCCATCAATAACACTAAAAAGCATAAAGGGCTGATTCTGGTCAAATGAAGATAATCCACTAATATCCCATTTATAAACTGAGAAAAACTCCGTTTCCACAAACGTAGTCAATTCTGCCCCTGGCAATACGGTCTTGGAAACCTGCACTTCTGCATCCTGATGCGGCACCATACTCACATCAATTGATTTTTCAATATGCAACTCTCGTTTTTGTCCGTTTTGGTCCGTGCGGTCGTAGTCATATACACGGTAGGTTGTATCTGAGCTCTGCTGTGTTTCAAGTACAAGCGTCCCTTCACATAAAGCATGGACCGTTCCACTTGGAACATAGAAGAAATCTCCTGGCTTTATGGAAACGCGACGCAGTAAATGATTCCACTCGCCCTTCTCAATCATGGAAGCAAACTCTTCCTTGGATTGCGCGGTATGCCCGTAAATCATTTCAGCGCCATCCTTACAATCAATGATATACCAGCATTCTGTTTTGCCAAGTTCACCATTTTCATGAATGTTTGCATATTCATCATTCGGATGAACCTGCACGGATAAATCTGCATTGGCATCTAATATTTTTGTTAACAGAGGGAACACATTCCCTTCCATCTCACCAAATAAATGGCGTTCCTCATTCCACAATTCGATTAAAGTCTTGCCTGCATAAGGGCCATTTTCGATAATGGACGGGCCGTTTTTATGACCGGATATCGCCCAGCATTCACCTGTATGTTCAGATGGAATCTCATAGCCAAATTTAGTTTTCAGCTCTGTTCCACCCCAAATTCTCTCCTGAAAGACAGGTTTTAAAAAAAGAGGTTCTGTCATTGATGTAATACCTCCAATACGGGATTAATATGTATATTATTTACTATAATTCAAGAGAGAACCCCTGTCTAATCTCTTTTTTATAAAAAATTACTGGTTAAAAAGAAAAGCTGAACCAGTACGATTCAGCCTACCTGATATTTCTCTCCTTATGACACTCTTCCTATGATTCATTTTATTTTACGACTCCGCACGCCAACCGATCACCGGCATCGCCTGTTGGCTGAGTTTTTCCGTCATCTGGATTTTCATGTATAATCAAGGCGGTTCCATCAGAATCTACTAAAGCAGCATCGGCCCCTTTAGATAGTGACACATTTTCTGCGTTTACCGTCACATTAACGGACCCATCCTCACCCACTTCCAAATTAGGAAGATCGCCGGCATGCGGACCATCCTCGTGCTCCATGCCATGCTTCGCATCAGTTGGATTAAAATGACTGCCTGCAGTCTCAAAACTAGGTGCCTCACACTTTCCTGTTTCATGAAAATGGAATCCATGCAGTCCTGGCGGCAGTCCATCTGCTTTCAGTTCTATCACTACTCCCTTCGCTACCTCACTAAGCTCTGCTGTTCCAATATTCTCTTCTTTATTATTGTATATATCTATCACTTTACTCTCTACCTTATCCGAGCCACTATTCTTTGTATCATTCGTTGTTTGCTCGGCTACGTCTTTATTGCAGGCTACCAATAAAATTAGTATGAACAGTACGAAGAACATCCCTTTTTTCTTTAACATAGATCGCTTCCTCCTTTTGTATCTCCATACCATCCATTCCCAAAAATAAACAATTATTTTTAAAAATGTGTCCTAAGTCCTGAAAACAACTGTTAAATAACATTGATGTATATATTTTCTTGTACAGTTCTGTAATGAAGTCTACCCTTACCTTTTAATTTACCAGTCCTAAATATACTATCTTAAATGCTCGGTTTCTCAAATTTCCTCTTTTCTGAACATTTGTGTTAAAATGTGTTTATTGTGCCATTAATACCCTTAGCTGTTAAATTTGCCTCTCCGTGGTAATACCTCTATTGTTTTGTTAATTCTGTCTAAAAGGATTTAGTTAGTTTATTACATAGCTAACTACTCATATTTCTTGCTCTCTCTTTCTATCCGCACTCTTTTAATATTCCTCTTTATGATAGATAGGAAGTAAGAATTTCAACACGAAACGCTTTTATCCTAAAAAACATCCAAAGAAGGGAGCTAACTATATGAAAACATCTAAACTTAAATTTTCATTAGCTACTCAAATTTTAATCGGCTTAGTATTAGGAATTATTGTTGGTGCAATTTTTTATGAGAACACAACTGCACAAACGTACCTACAGCCGCTTGGAGATATTTTCCTCAATTTAATTAAAATGATTGTCGTACCTATCATTATCTCAAGTATTATTGTTGCTATAGCTGGCGTTGGAGACATAAAAGCAGTCGGGAAACTTGGTGGTAAATCGTTACTTTACTTTGTATGTGTAACTATGGTAGCCATTGTTGTCGGACTAGTATCCGCAAATATTTTCCAGCCCGGAAAAGGCGTAAACATGGAAAATTTGGAGCAAACGGATATATCCAGCTATGTTGGGTCTGCTGAAGCTAAGGAAGATCAATCTATTATTGATATGATCGTTCATATTGTCCCAGCCAACCCATTTGAAGCATTTGTTACAACAGATATGCTTGCTATTATCTTCTTCTCTGTCCTTTTTGGACTTGGTGTTGCTGCTGTAGGTGATAAAGCAAAGCCTGTTTATAACTTCTTTGATGGCGTGGCCCAGATTATGTTTTATATAACTAACCTCATTATGAAATTTGCACCGATTGGTGTATTTGGATTAATTGGTGTTACAATTTCTAAATTTGGATTGGAATCTCTTATCCCCTTAGGTAAGTTAGTTATAACGGTCTATGGAACGATGATTTTCTTTGTGATCATTATTTTAGGATTAATTGCCAAGGCAGTCGGCTACAGTATTTTCAGATTGTTTAAAGTGTTAAAAGCCGAACTAATCCTTGCTTTCTCTACAGCAA
This sequence comes from Bacillus sp. z50, assembly GCF_058313585.1. Lineage (NCBI taxonomy): Bacteria > Bacillati > Bacillota > Bacilli > Caryophanales > Bacillaceae > Bacillus > Bacillus sp. z50. Next base: position 25,260 of record NZ_JBZFQL010000009.1, on the reverse strand, counting down.
GCTCTGAAGCCGTTTTACCTAGAATCATGGATAAGATGGAACAAGAGGGCTGTCCAAAGCATATTGCTACCTTTGTTATTCCAACAGGTTATTCCTTTAACCTGGATGGTTCTACTCTTTATCAAGCCTTAGCAGCACTGTTTATTGCACAAATGTACAATATTGATTTATCCATAATGGAGCAAGTAACTCTAATGCTTGTGTTAATGATTACCTCTAAAGGTATAGCAGGCGTACCCGGAGTCTCCTTCGTTGTCTTATTAGCTACCCTAGGTACTGTAGGTATTCCAGTTGAAGGTTTAGCGTTCATCGCTGGTATTGACCGTATCCTTGATATGGGTAGAACGGTTGTAAACGTACTGGGTAATGCTCTTGCATCAGTGGTAATCTCAAAATCAGAAAAAGCATTCTCCCCTCCTGCTGAATCACAGCAAGAAGCAATTTAATAGAATAAGTTGAAACAGCCTGGACTGATTAAACGTCCAGGCTGTTTTTTGGAGTTCATAAACTGAAACTGCTGTTAAAATTGGTATAGACAGAATAGCCAAATCCGCACCTCCAAAGATTCACTATAAATGAGAGTATATCTACCCTGCAAATGGCGGAAGCAAAACTTCTTGTTTATAAATCTACTGGATAAAAAATCCCCCCAACAATGTCTCTATACCTCTCTATATAAAAATGAATAGGAATTTACTGTATCCATTGTCTTATTCTTTCTAACAGTGATATTGACCTATAAAATTTAGTAGCTAGACAACAAACTCTAGGTATCCCTCCAAAATAACCAAATTTTCGACAATCCTATATCTTAAAGTTCTGCTAACTAAGTAAATATAATATACTTATAGATGGTTAATGATTACAAAACTAGAAAGGGTTGGGGATATTTGAAAAGAATAAGTCAGTTAATTGTCATGATGCTAGTACTCTCACTTTTGATTCAGCTACCCGGGGAAACGAAAGCTGCTTCGAAAACGATTGTCAATCCGAATAAGACGTATACATACACACAAATGGGGAAAGACATTACAACCTTAAAGAAAGCTTACCCGGATTTGGTACAAGTAAAGACAATTGGTGCATCTGAATACGGCAGAAAAATATATGCTGTAGGTCTTGGAAAGGGAAGTACCAATGTTTTTATCAATGGTTCCCATCATGCTCGTGAATGGCTGACGACCAGCTTAAATATGTACATGATTGAAAATTATGCAGCGGCCTATAAGGGCAATAAAAAAATCAGCGGATACAACGCAAAAAGTCTTCTTAATTCCTCCACTATTTGGTTTGTTCCAATGGTGAATCCTGATGGAGTAACTCTTCAGCAACAAGGTTTAAAGGCATTTCCTAAGAGCACTCATAAAGCAATTATCAAAATGAATAATGGAAGCAAAAACTTTAAACGATGGAAGGCAAATGCCAAAGGGATTGATTTAAATAGACAATATAAGGCAGATTGGGGTAAAATCAAAAACTCTCCGAAATCTCCAAGCTACAAGAACTATAAAGGGAAAGCACCTGAATCAGCGAAGGAAGTAAAGGCTGTTGTAAAATTTGTTAATCAAATTAATCCAGAAATGACTGTTGCCTATCATAGCAGCGGCCGTATTCTGTATTGGAATTATAAACAAAGTAAAACCAATTATAATAGAGATCATGTATACGCTAAGAAGATTGGCAAAATGACAGGCTACTCATTGGTATATCCAGGAAAAAACCCTTCGGGCGGTGGATTTTCGGATTGGTTTATCAGTACTAAAAAAAGGCCTAGCTTTACACCTGAGATTGGGAAACCTGCAGGTGAAACAAACCTACCCGTGTCACAGTTTTCTCAGATTTGGAAAGAAAATCAGGGAGTAGGCCTATACGTTGCACAGGAGAGCATAAAGCTAAAAGACGCACGGGATAAAAAGTCGGCAGCCACATTGAAAAAAGACTCCGCTGCTAAATTAAAAACGGCTAAGAAACTCGAAAAATACTATTATACTGACATTAAGAGTACCTCTAACCTAAAAATAACAGACGCTCACCAGAAGCTCTATAATACAGTGACAAAGGATATTAAAGCCCTGCAATCTAAAGTAAATAAACTGCCAAGCAAGCATACGAAATCAATTAAGGCAGATATCACCGCCATGAAAACATATACATCACGTTCATTGACCTTTATGAATGCGGTCAAATATGGATCCACTCTTCAAACTGCTGACAAAGCAGTAGTCAAAATGATAAATGATGGTATAGTAAGCTCAAAATTACCTGATTCACATAAAAAATTAAACCAAACTATTACGCAAATGCAGAAAAAAGTGACCCCGCTTTATGGCAAAGGTGCTCGTACTCTGTTTACACAGAAATATGTTACACCAGCAAAACGTACGGCTGAAGACACTAAATATGATGTGGAACGCTATAACTTACTCGTTTTAATAGAAGGACAAGTGAAGGAAAATAAGTTTACGGACGCCCAAAAGAACTTAAACAAGCTGCCTGCACTTGAGAAAAAATCCATAGATTTAAAGAAAAAGAATCTAAGTAAGTACCCAACTTATATGAAATGGGAAAATAACTTTAAAGTTAAAATAGCTGAATTACAGAAAGAAGTAACAGACGCTCTCACCAAGGCAGAAGAAGCTGCCAAAAAAGCTGAAGATCAAAAAAGAATGGAACAAGAAAAAGAGAAGGCTGCAAAAGAGTTAAAAGAGCAGCAAGCCAAAGAGAATGAAAAAGCCAAACAACAAGTGAGAGAAAAACAAAAAGCTAATCAATTAAACAACGAAAAGAACAGATCATCATTTGACCAACAGAAGCCTGCCCAACCGAACTCTAAACCAAACTCACCGCACAATGGTGGCACTCCAAGGCAGATTGTAAACAACTAATAATACAAAAAAACAGGTAGCTGTCTGAACAAAGCTCCCGATTGTTAAACAATTGGAGACGCCGTTCATCTTCTACCTGTTTTTTTAATGTTTTATCAAACAGTCTCTTTCCCAAATTGAATTCTATGCAGGTTTGCAAATATCCCATTTTGATTCAGCAATTCTTCATATGACCCATCTTCAGCTATCCCATCCTCAGTTACAACAATCAGACGGTCGGCATTACGAATGGTTGCCAGGCGATGTGCGATTACTAACGTAGTACGGTTCGCTGCCAATTCATTTAACGATTGCTGAATGATTCTTTCCGTTTCCGTATCTAAGGCAGATGTAGCCTCATCTAAAATAAGGATTGGCGGATTTTTCAAAAACATACGTGCAATTGCAAGCCTCTGTTTCTGCCCTCCAGATAACTTCAACCCCCGCTCGCCAATCTGCGTATAGTATCCATCCGGCAGCTGTTCAATCATCTTTTCCAAATGAGCTTTTCGGGCCGCTTCTACAATTTCCTCAAATGAGGCATCCAGTTTCCCATAAGCAATATTCTCGCGAATGGTTCCTGTGAATAAAAAAACATCCTGCTGTACAATTCCAATATGTTTACGGAGTGACTCAGTTGTCATATCGCGAATGTCCATTCCATCTATTTTAATAGACCCTGCATCCACGTCATAAAAACGTGGGATAAGTGAGCATATCGTGGTTTTTCCGGCACCGGATGGACCAACAAATGCAGTTGTTTCTCCTGCCTTTAAATCAAGATTGACATCGTGTAAGACTGGTTTGGATTCATCATAGCTGAAATCAACATGACTGAAGGAAATATCCCCCTTCAAACCACTTACTGAGATGGCATTTTCTTTATTTTGTATATCTGGCTCCTGTTCAATAAGCTCGCGAAAACGCTTGAAGCCTGCCATTCCTTTTGGATATAGCTCAAGCAGTGCACTGATTTTATCAACAGGCTTAATTAATACATTCGTATATAATACGAAGCTTATCAACTCTCCATAAGATAATGTTCCATTAAAGCTGAGCCAGGCTCCTACTACAAGAACCAACAATGTCAGCATCCTTGTTATCATATAAATAGAAGAATGTGTCCACGACATCACCTTGTATGCAACAAGCTTGGCAGAACGGAATAACCTGTTATTCAATTCAAAGCGATCCATTTCAAACGCTTCATTAGTAAACGATTGAACAACGCGCACACCTGCTACACTGTCTTCCACCCGAGCATTTACATCAGCAATACTTCCGTACATATTCTTCCATGCTGCGTTCATTTTCATATTGCTGAATGTCACCAGCCATATTAAAAATGGAATTAGAATAACCGCCACGATCGCTAAAGTAGGATTAATATTAAACATGATGGCAAAGGCACCGAAGAATGTCATAATTGCGATGAAAAGATCCTCAGGTCCATGGTGGGCAAATTCACCAATATCAAATAAATCATTTGTCACTCGGCTCATTATGTGGCCGGTTTTTGTGTTGTCAAAAAATCGAAATGATTGCCGCTGAACGTGATTAAAGAGCTCCTGTCGCATGTCTGTTTCAATATTTATTCCTAGCTTATGCCCCAAATAGTTCACAATAAATTGCAGGAATGTACTCAGTAAATAAACAGCTAATAATAAAATGCTGACCGTCACGACCATGCTCCAATTTCCTGTCGGCAGCAATTCATCAACAAACCATTGGACTGCCATCGGAAAAGCCAACTCCAGCAACGCAACTATAATGGCACTAGTAAAGTCAATCAAAAATAGCCGCTTATGCGGTTTATAATATGAAAAAAATTTCCCCAGCATCCTTTTATTCCTCTCTTTTCTAGTCTCAACTCATCCATTATATCAATATCTCTCAAATATAAATGCGAATTCTGTTTTAAAAAGGAATAGATTTACTTATTCTTCAATACAATTCGAATATCCTATAACTCTCAATCTTTTAAATACACTTTTAAATTAATAAAATAGTTCAAAGCATATTGGTATAAACATAGAAATTTATGAACCGAATTGTTGACTCTATTAGGCTTACAGACTTACTAATACATTTCAATTTCCTCAAAAAGGATTCTTTTTTTCAACTATTTACAAACACGTTACATTTGAATTAAAGACTCAATTTAGCGTTTTTACTATACTCACGTTGGAAATATACAGAGTATACAACAAAACAATTAAAATAAACCCAAAGGAGCGATTTATTATGGCAGACAAAATGTCTAGAGAAGAAGCAGGACGCAAAGGCGGAAAAGCTACATCTAAAAAGCAAGACAAAGAGTTCTACCGCGAGATCGGCAAAAAAGGCGGAGAAGCACGCAATAACGATTAATATGAATGCTAAAAAAAGCAAGAAGGTGACGTGATTTACTCTCACGTCACCTTCTTTATGCTTATCGAATAGTTTTTAATAAATTATTCATTTCTGCAACTTGCCTTTGTTGTGTAACAATCATCTTTTGTACGATTGTCCTTAATTCAGGATTTTGAGTATACCTTAATATATTTTTGCCCATTTCAATAGCAGCCTCATGATGTGGAATCATTTCAGTCAGGAAGTCTCTATTAACATTTCCCGTTGGTTTCGCAGCCTCCAATTGAGTGATCATTGAGCTATAAATGTTATTATAGGTCTGTAGATAAGCAGCTTCTGCCTGCTTATTCACTTGAGGATTATTTTTTAGCTTATTTTTCAGTTCCTCCATTTGTCTTATACCATTTAACTGTTCCTTAATTATCGTATCTGCCAGTCTTTTCAGCTGATTATTGGCACCGTCATATTTTAATAAATTTTCTGCCATAGAAACAGCTGCTTCATGATGCGGAATCATTTCATACAAAAAATCGAGCGATGGATCCCCTGTTTTAGGAGCCTCAGACATACTTTCCTTCATAACCTGCAAAATACTTCGATAATTATCATAATAGTCCTTTTCCTTAGGACCAATTTCCGCCTGAACCTGTGAACTGAACATACATAGGAATGCCAATAGTACTGCTATACTTCTTTTTCTCATAAAGAATCCTCCTAAGTTGTTTATTTTTCTTATTATGTAAAAAAGGTATAGTCCCTATGCATTTCATTCACATAAACGATTTAAATTCTTTCTCTCCCAGCATGAAGCTTTTAAACTTTCCATCCTATATGGAAATTAAAATTGATCAATCTCACCTATGATATCCTTTAATACATCTATCGACTTAAGTATATCTCCTTCATAATCCATGCCGTGGTACACCTTTGGGTAGAGCCTTGTTTTCATACTTGGATGATAATCCAATTGTTTGAATCTATCCTCTATATATTGATGATCATGGTCGCCAATAAAGCATAATCCTTTGACAGAACTGTCTTTCATAGCACTCCATACATCATCTCTTTTTAGTAAAGGTGTCAGCCAAACAGCTTTTGCATCCTTGAATTGAGATTTTTTCAGCTCATTGCTCATCGCGATCGTACCAAGTGATTTTCCAATCAGGTAGAAATTTTCATACTCTCTATCCTTCAGAGCATGATCAATCATTGCTCCGGAATCATAGATAACCGCTTCAACTAGCTGTTTGTAGGTGAAATCCTCATAAAAAGAATCTCCATATGGGTACTCTAATTGCAATACATCTATCCCTTTGTTTAAATATAACCCTGTGGCAAAATGAAAAAGAGGTCCATGAACCGTATATCCCAACCCAGGAAACATAATGGCCAGGCTACGTGAATCTTTATTTGTACTGAAAATGGAATAACGAATTCGCTTTTCTTTATATCCTGAAACCTCGTTACTATTAACCTCTTCCATCACAATCTCCTCCCAATTAAAAATTAAGCAGATTAATAATAAAATTTTTTACCAATTATATGTATTTAAATATTAATAGTCTTTCAAGTTTCCTTCTGCTCTAAAGCCTCTTCAAGGAAGAACATAAAAATAACCACGATTATTTCCACTATAAAAGGAACTGTAATGCGACCCATAAATTCGTCTACTGTATAAATAGTCAGCCAACTAAAGATACAGTTAAACAGAAACTTCACAGCGAATAATTGGTAGGTCCCAGATATATAGAGTTTTGATAATTTAACAAGCACCATTGAAAACAAATCCAACACCAAACCAAGCAAAAAGAGAAACACAACAAATAGGAAGAGTGTAAATCGAGAGTCATACTCTCCCCCAAACAATCTAAAAAAGCCCGCAAAACTAAAGTAAGTAACACCCAACACAAACGACAAAGGAATGAGTACAATTAGGCAGATAATCACCACAGTTGTAATCTTTTCTTTTATCCCCATCTCCCGAAAAGGTTTATCTTCATTCGAACTCATGAATTACATTCCTACTTTCAAGTACAATATGTCCTGAGTCTATTATAAGCTTCATCTTGTTAGGGAGGCACCGTCTTTATATAAATCTTGGAAAAAAACAAGCATGTATGATGGCTGATTTAATAGAAAAAATCATTTTAACTAATAATAAGAAAGAATTTTAGCGAACTCAAAAAGTCTTCCTTTATCAAGTAGAGGAAGACTTTCAAACCGGAGTTGATTTTAATACTTAATACAGAGTGCGTTGGTGAAATATCGAGCTCTAAGGCTTATTCAGCTGATACTAGTAGTTTCTCTTTAATATGGTTAGCGGATATATAGCCAAATACCGTTGATGGTCCTAATGTGGCACCTGGACCAGCATATACACGTCCCATAACGGATGCTGAACAATTTCCAGTTGCATATAACCCTTCTATCGGTAATCCATTGCGAAGAGCTTGCCCATGTTCATTAGCTACAATTCCGCCTTTTGTCCCTAAATCACCAGGATAAATTTTACAGGCATAGAATGGCGGTTTTTCAATAGCACCCAGGTTAGGATTTTTATAAGTAGGATCGCCGTAATAATTATCATAAACTGAGTTTCCACGCCCAAAATCTTCATCCAACCCTTTTTTTGAAAAATCATTAAACCTGTTAGCCGTATTTTTTAACCCCTCTATGTTAATTTTGCATTTCTCCGCCAATTCTTCAATGGAATTCGCTTTAATTAAGAATCCGCTTTCAATTGCACTTTTAGGAGTTCTTCTTGGGAGCATGTTACCAAACAAATACTTATTTCGATGTCTGCTCTCCATAATAAGCCATGAGTGAATCGCTTTCCCATTCTTTTCTTGCCTTTCAAGAATCGCATGGCCAGCATCTGTATAAGATTGTGACTCGTTAAAATAACGTTCTCCCGTTTGATCCACTATTATACAATGTGGCATTGAACGTTCATGCACAAGGAATTTTCGGGCACCGCTTGCGTCAATCGCTGTAGGTCCCCACCAGGCATCATCCAATAAAGCAGTATCTAAGTTATGCTTTTCTGCGATTAACAGCATATCTCCTGTGTTATCCGGACTTGCAGCTGTCCAGTCTGTTCCTACATGATGATATTTTTTGCGCAGCTCCAGATTTCGTTCAAATCCTCCACCCGCCAAAATCACTGACCGACACTTGATAAAATATGGTTTCCCCTCTTTTTCTGCCTCGACCCCTACAATTTTATCTTCCTCCATGATTAAATCCTTTAAGGGTGTAGATAACATCAGTGGGACTTGATATTTCTTTGCAATTATGAGTAAACGGCTGACCAATCCGCCTCCAATCGATATAGCATGTTCACCTTTGATCTTATGCTTAAATCCATTCAGGAACATACCGACAACCGTGTTAAAATCTTTTGCATTTGTAAAGGCTTTTGGTAAAGAGGCTACTTTGCCGGAATAGATGGGCATCGGAGCCTCAAGCTCACCCGTTCGCAAGGTCTCTTCGTTCTCTGCTAAAAGCCTAGCATCAACAATTTCCGCCTCAATGGAGCGACCTATTTTACCACCAGGTCTTTCAGGATAATAATCTGGATACAATGAGCCCGCTACCCACTTCATCCCTAAATCCTCTAAAAACTTTACCATCCTGTGACCATTTTTCACATAGGCCTCTTTTCGCTCATACGTAGATGCTGGCCCTGTGTCCTCTATTATTTTTTGCATATAAGTAAGAGCTTCTTCTTCACTGTCCTGTAAGCCAGCATTTTTCGAAACATGATTATTTGGAATCCACAAACCTCCGCCAGATAAAGCCGATGAACCACCCCATACAGATCCTTTTTCAATAATAGCTGTGCGAAGACCGCCATACGCAGATGTAATAGCTGCTACCAATCCTCCCGCACCACTGCCTACTACTATAACGTCATATTCTTCATCCCAGTTCATTTGCATTCCTCCATATTGTCCAAGTTTTATATTTATATGAAAGATACAGCAATAAAAGTACGTCTTTCTTCTATCTACTGGCAAATGATTTTGAAGGGTAAAAGAGTTCCCATTTTATTAATATGCACACAAAAAAACAGCTGCCGACTCTATCGACAACTGTCCATTGTAAAGACACTCTAAATCTATTCTTTCAGTTAACAAATATACAGAAATCTATTATTTTTTTATAAGCTTAAGCTCTACAGGTATAGCTTTATCGATTTCTTTGCCGTCTAAATGATTTACGGCAGCCTCAACTGCTTTTTCACCAATTAAACCTGGCTGTTGAGCAACGGTAGCAGCCATCTCACCGGATTCAACCTTTTTCAATGCATCATCTGTCGCATCAAAGCCAATAACGATAATATCTTTACCGCTTCCTTCAATTGCTTCTAGAGCTCCAAGAGCCATCTCATCATTTTGTGCGAATACTGCTTCAATATCTGGATTAGCCTGAAGAATGTTTTCCATAACTGTTAATCCTTCTGATCTATCAAAATTAGCAGTTTGGCTAGCTTTAATCTCTACTGATTCTTTTACTGCTTCATTAAATCCTTCTCCACGGTCAATAGCAGCTGATGAACCAGCTATCCCTTCTAACACAGCAACCTGAGCACCTTTTTCTACTAAAGTAAGTAAATATTCGCCTGCTAATTTACCGCCCGCCTTATTATCGGATGCTATATGAGATATAACTTCTCCACCCTCTGATGATCTGTCTACTGTAATAACTGGAATCCCAGCGCTATTAGCTGATTCAACCGCTGAAGAAACCGCAGAAGAATCTACAGGATTAATCATGATCATATCAACTTTTTGCTGAATTAAATCCTCTACGTCAGACGCTTGCTTAGAAGCATCATCTTGAGCATCTACTACTGTTATCTTTGCATCAAGGCTATCCGCTTTTTCTTCAGCAGCTTCGCTTAGTGACACGAAGAACGGATTGTTTAATGTAGATACTGAGAACCCGATAACCATATCTCCTTTTTCCTTGGATGACTTGGATTCTGATTTGCTTCCTGATTCCATTGAACAGGCTGCCAACACAACAGATAACATTGCTGCCAACAGAATTAATGAATACTTTTTCATTTAATACACTCCCTTTTATGCTTGTTTTTTGCGATCTAAAAGAACTGCCATTAATATAACTGCACCCTTCACAACCTGTTGGAAGAATGATGAAACCCCAATTAAATTCATTCCATTATTCAGTACTCCGATTATCAATACACCTACTAATGTACCGAATATCCAACCACGTCCTCCAGTTAGCGAAGTACCCCCTAAAACAACTGCGGCAATCGCATCCAACTCATAGGATTCTCCAGCAGTCGGCTGAGCTGAATTCAGACGTGATGTTAAAATTAATGCTGAGACAGAGGCTAAAAGACCTGTAATTGCGTAAACCCAAATTTTCACTCGATCCGTATTGATTCCAGATAGCTTGGAAGCGTCTTCATTTCCACCTACAGCATAAACTCGGCGGCCAAAAGTTGTCTTATGGAGAATGAAATATAATATAACGAAGGCCAAAATTGTTGTAACAACAGGAACAGGAATTCCTAATAAATATCCTTTACCAAACATTTGGAAAGTAAGAGAGTCACCCAGCCCCGAAACTGGCTTTCCTTCCGTATAAACAAGCGTTAATCCGCGATAAATAGTCATTGTTGCTAAAGTAGCAATAAATGGGGCAACTTTTCCTTTTGTAATGATCACTCCATTAATTGCACCCAGGATTAACCCAAGTATTAGAGCAGCACCCATTGCTATGATTGGATCTGTACCACTGGCAAGAAGGCTTGCTGCCACTGCACCGGTCAATGCCAATGTAGAGCCGACAGAAAGGTCAATTCCCCCAGTCAAGACCACAAATGTCATCCCAAATGCAATCAGCCCGCTAATTGTAACTTGTCGTAAAACGTTTAAAATATTTGAGACCGTCAAGAAACTCGGATTCATGATTGTAATTACCACAATTAATAACAATAGACCAAATAGCGGACCTAGCTTGGAAAGCCACTTTTTGTAGTTCACTTTAGACAATCTTCTCTCCCCCTGTCGCAAAATGCATGATTCTTTCTTGTGTCATATCTTTCTTCTCTACTACCCCTGTCAATTTACCTTCCTGCATCACTAGCACTCTATCCGCCATACCTATGACTTCCGGTAGTTCTGAAGAAATCATTAAAATAGCTACCCCAGCCTCGGCTAATTGATTGATAATGTGATAGATTTCCTTCTTAGCGCCAATATCAACCCCTCGTGTCGGTTCATCCAGAATCAGAATTTTTGGTTGAGTGCCGAGCCACTTGGCAATAACAACCTTTTGTTGATTACCGCCTGATAGAGACTTAACGATTTGTTCTGCACCAGAGGAGCGTATTCGTAACTGATTTATGTAATTTTGAACAAACTCATTCTCCTTGCCTGGCTGTATAACGCTAGCTTTAGAGCCCTTTTCTAAATTTGCCAACATAATATTCTCTTTAATTGAGAAATCTAATATTAATCCCTTTGATTTTCGATCCTCTGTCACCAAACCAATTCCAAGCTTCATAGCTTCTATGGGAGTTTTAATTTGGACCTTCTGACCATCAATAAAAATCTCCCCCTGGGTAGATTTCCTATGTCCAAATAGAGCTTCTGCTATTTCAGTTCTACCAGCCCCCATCAATCCTGAGAGTGCCAATACCTCCCCTTGATGCAAGGTAAATGACACATCCTGAAAGGCATTATCCGCACTTAAACCCTTCACCTCCAGCTTCTTGTTGCCTATCTTGGCATTTCTGGAAGGGAATCGTTCTCCTAACTGACGTCCAACCATCATAGCAACGATTTCATCGAATGTTGTCTCCGAGATTTCCTTCACTCCTACATATTCTCCATCACGCAATACCGTAATCCGATCACAAATTGCAAATATCTCTTCCATACGGTGGGAAATATAGACGAATGAAATTCCCTTGCTTTTCAGCTCTCTAACTGTTTTAAACAGGGTTTGGATTTCACGGTCTGTCAAGGCAGCAGTAGGTTCATCCATAACAATATATTTGGCTTCAGAAGCAATCGCTTTTGCAATCTCAATAATTTGTTGCTTCCCGACCGATAAGTCTCCCGCTCTGGTCCGTGGATGAACATCCAGGCCTAGCTTTTTCAATAGCCTTTTTGTTTCCTGTTCCATTTCTTTACGTTTCAAAACTCCAAGTCCATACTCTAGTTCCTTGCCGAGAAATAGATTTTCGGCCACGGTAAGGTCAGGTAAAATATTTAACTCCTGATGAATCACATGGATACCCTGGTTCTCAGAATTCTTCGCCGACTTAAAATCCATCAATTGACCGTCGACTCTTACCTCTCCGCTGTCCTTCGTATAAATACCTGACATGATTTTCATCAGTGTAGATTTTCCTGCTCCATTCTCTCCCATAAGCGCATGAATTTCTCCGTTAAGCAATTCAAATTGGACATCCCTGAGTACGACATTACCACTGAATGCTTTTGAAATACCGGACATCTGAATCATTTGCCGTTCACCCACCCTCTGTTAAAAAATAACGCCACTCTGTAAAATAATATTTGCATATGGCGAAGCTTCACCGGTACGAATGATTACTTTAGCTGCCTTTGTTTGTATTTTAAATTGCTCATGCGTTACCTTCTGTATATCATTGAAGCATTCATGAACGTAGTGGTTTATATCAGGATTTGTTTCCTTCATTTCCTCTGCTATAAAGACCTGCTCTACTTCCAAATCTTTTAAAACCTCTTCCAAAACAGGAATGAATCCTGGTTCTCCGAGCTTATAGGCTAAGTCGATACATACAGTTCCATCTGGAATTGGAAGTCCGCAATCAGCAATCACAATCTGATCTGTATGGCCAAGCTTGGCAAAAATACCGGCTAATTCACGATTAATGATTCCCTTTTTCTTCATCAAGCTTCCCCCTTAACCTTGCCTCAACCGCATCTATTCCAGGCATTCCGCCTTGAGCGCCAAATCCTTCAACCGATAACGAAGCTGCAATATTGGCAAAATGAGTTGCATCATTAAGAGATTTTCCGTTTACATAGGCATGAGCAAAAGCGCCATTAAATGTGTCGCCTGCACCCGTCGTATCAACCGGGGTCGTTCTGTATCCTTCTACATGGATAATCTCATTACCATCACTATACATAGCTCCTTTATCTCCCAAGGTCACTATTAATTTATTTGGGTACTCTCTAACTGCTTGTTCTGCTGAAAGACCCAATATTACATTGCATTCTGTTTCATTAGGTGTTAAAAACGTAATCTTATCCATCCATTCCACTCGGAAATTTTGGGCTGGAGCAGGATTTACAATTACGGGAACCTTTAATTCGGAACATAAATCCAAAGTGTATTCTACTGTTTCCACCGGAATTTCAAGCTGCATGATGACCAGTTTTGACCGTTCAATTGTCCTGCGGTGTTTGTCTATCAAGGTCTTATCTACTTTAAAATTCGCACCTGGCACAACAATAATGCGGTTATCCTGATTATGCACAATGATATTAGCTATACCAGTGCTTTCAGATACCTTGCTTACACCATTTGTATCAATTTTTTCTTTTTCAAGGTTATCAATCAGCATGTCACCAAAGCTATCGTTACCCACTGCACCGATCATCGCAACCTGGCTGCCTAAGCGGGCTGCAGCAACTGCTTGATTAGCTCCTTTTCCACCAGGAATTGTTTCAAACCGCTCTCCCAGTACTGTTTCACCCTGCTGAGGGAATAGCCCTGATTGGCAAACTAAGTCCATATTTATACTCCCTATTATGGTAATCATTGAATTGCCCCCTTTGTTGAATCTCTTATGGTTAATTGCGGAGCTACAAATTCAGTCATTTGTTCGAGTAATTCTCCATCAATTTGTTTAATCAGTAATTTAGTTGCTTTAGAACCAAGCTCATAAATATTTTGTGCTACTGTCGATAACCCAGGTGTCGTCATCTGTCCAAGCATAATCCCATCAAATCCGAGAATTTGCAATTGATCGGGCACTGTTATTTTGAGAGAATGGGCTGCTTTTAATGCTCCTATTGCCGAAACATCACTGCAGGCAAAAATTGCATCAATCGATGAGTCCTCCTTCAATAATTTAAAAACAATCTGCTCAGCCTCATTAAAATCAAATGGACACTCAAGTATAGTAGTTTTAATCTGGCTGGTTTCAGTAGCTTGTAAAAATCCTTTCAATCGATCATCAGCCGGCTTCAGTCCATCTGGGCCGCGTAAACAAACAAGATGATTGATTTGCTGCCTAAGCAAAAATTCAGATCCGAGTTTCGCCCCTTCTATATTCTGGGTCATTACTGTAGGAAAACCTTCGCCAATTGACCGATCAAGCGCCACTAATGGGACATTAAGGCTTTTGTAATATTCCTTATCCAACTCGTTTGTTGCCAAAATAATACCTGCTATATACTTTCTCGTTAGTGTTTCAATGTATTGGCGTTCTTTCTCCGCCTGCTCATCTGTATTGCAGAGAATAACCGTGTAGCCATTTTCATATGCTGCGTCTTCCACTGCTCTTGCCAGCTCTGGAAAGAAAGGGTTTGTTATATCTGGTATGATGAGCCCAATTGCATTTGTCTGCTTTGTATTCAAGGATCTAGCAATTATACTGGGCCGATATCCTAATTCTTTAATTGCATCCTCTACTTGCATACGTGCCTTTTCGCTTATGTAGCCTTGATTTAAATATCTCGATACAGTCGCTACAGAAACTCCTGCATACTTTGCAACATCTTTTATAGTAGCCATTTTATCTCCAAACAAAATATGGTACCGGTACCATATGTAACCGGTTACATAATACATTACATGATTTTACAGAATGTTGTCAATCATTTTCATTTATGAATTTGGTCGATATGCCGACCTTTTTAAATTTATGCTAAAAGGAGGATGAAGAGGGAAGCTATAAAAAGATACTACACGGGGCTATCTGTGTCTTACTCAATTTTGAACTTTTTATCCATTTTCTAACTTAAACAAGAATATGTATATACCGCTTACGTTCTTCTCTATAAAAATTCATTAGCTCACCTGAGGTTCACCCATTAGGCAAATAGAGGTCCAAGGAAAAGGACCTCATCTTTAGTCAGCTCATCTATCTTCCCATAAACACCCCCCCTCTTTAAAGAGGGGGGAGATTAAAATTATCATTAAGCCGCAATACGTGATTCCTTTGATGGAGCAAAGAGCAACCCAATATTAGTTAAACCAGCAATACCTACTAACGCATAGACGATTCGAGAAAGAATGGCATCCTGTCCTCCAAATAAAGTTGCTACAAGATCAAATTGAAACAAACCTATCAGCCCCCAATTTATAGCTCCAATGATCGTTAATACAAGTGCTATTTTCTGTAAAATACTCAATTTTCATTTCCCCTTTGTAAGTTTTTTGTAATCATTTACTATATTCACGTAATCACGGATACTTAAACCAAAATATATAGAAAAAATATAAGTTTTGTATAATTTTATTAAAGGATAGTATTCCGTTATAAGAGTGATTTGTTTGAGAAAACAGTTACTAACTCTTCAACAAAATTAAATCATTACCGGCTTAGTAATATGTAAAATGTGCAGACTCATTAGTCTATCAAACTTATATTTGTATTCTCCTCTATATTTTTCGTAAATTAGGGAGTATGAATATACAAATAGGCTGTACTGGGAAGCCAGATATACTTGCTCTTGTGTACAGCCCATTTAGTCTTAACCTTTAGAAATAACCTAGTAAGGATGAGTTTACTAATTGTACATCTAAAATTTCCTCTATCAAATTCAAAAAACCCAGCTCCCTTCAAACGAAGAGTAGCTGGGTATTGAGTTTATACTATATTGATTCCTTACTCAACCGTAACCGATTTTGCTAGATTACGAGGTTTATCCACATCACAGCCACGGTGAAGGGATGCATAGTAAGCAATTAGTTGTAATGGTATTACAGAGATAAGAGGTGTTAACATTGGGTTAACTTCTGGAAGTACGTATGCGTCTCCTTCTTGATCAAGTCCCTTCATGGAAATGATGCAAGGGTTAGCGCCACGTGCAACCACTTCTTTTACGTTACCACGGATGCTTAAGTTTACAGCTTCCTGTGTTGCCAAAGCAATAACAGGTGTTCCTTCTTCAATTAAGGCAATTGTACCGTGTTTTAGTTCACCGCCGGCAAAGCCTTCCGCTTGAATATAGGAAATTTCTTTTAGCTTCAACGCACCCTCAAGGCCAACGAAATAATCGACAGAACGTCCAATAAAGAAACAATTACGTGTAACAGCAAGATATTCGCGTGCAATCATTTCGAATTTATCTTTGTCATCACATAGAGCCTCCATTGCGTTCGCAACGATTCCCAATTCTTTTACTACATCAAAATCTGCTAATTGATTTTTTTCTTTCGCCACAACAGCCGCCAGGATTGTTAATACAGCCATTTGTGCTGTGTATGCTTTAGTAGATGCAACCGCAATTTCAGGACCAGCATGTAATAACAACGTAAAGTCAGCTTCACGAGACAATGTTGACCCAGGTACATTAGTAATCGTTAAGGCTTTGTAGCCCATCTCTTTTACTTGCACAAGTACGGCACGGCTATCTGCTGTTTCTCCGCTTTGGGAAATGAAAATGAACAATGGTTTTTCTGATAGTAAAGGCATATTGTAGCCAAATTCGGAAGCTACATGAACTTCTACCGGTACTTTCGCCATTTTTTCAAACATTTGTTTTCCAACAAGGCCAGCATGATAGCTTGTTCCACAAGCAACAATGTACAGACGATCCGCTTCATTTATCGCATTAATAATTGCGTCGTCTATTTTTAGCTCACCCGCTTCATTCTGATAAGCTTGAATGATTTTACGAGTTACTAAAGGCTGCTCATCAATTTCTTTTAGCATGTAGTGCGGATACGTTCCTTTTTCAATATCGCTTGCATCCAGCTGTGCTGTGTAAGGCTCACGAGTAACTACTGTACCGTCCAATTGTTTAATGGTGATATGATCTTTTGTAACAAGAACAATTTCTTTATCCATAAGTTCAACAAACTGGTCTGTTACTTGCAGCATAGCCATCGCATCACTAGCGATTACATTGAAATCAGCACCTACACCTACTAATAATGGGCTTTTATTTTTAGCTACATAAATGATTTCTTCATCTTGTGCATCCAGTAAGCCAATTGCATATGAACCATGCAATAGACCCAGAGCCTTTGCAAAAGCTACTTCTACGTTAAGTCCTTCTTCAACAAATTTGCTGATAAGCTGAACGATTACCTCAGTATCCGTATCACTCACTAAATCAGTATCTTGAAGGTACTCCCTCTTTAATAATTCATAGTTCTCAATTACACCGTTATGAACGATCGTAAAACGTCCATTCGAACTTTGGTGAGGGTGAGCATTTCTTATGCTTGGTACTCCATGAGTTGCCCAGCGAGTGTGTCCAATTCCTTTAGAAGATTGTACAGATGAATCTACGCTTTCACGTAAATCAGCTATTCTTCCTTTTTCTTTGAACACATGTACACCGTTCTCATTCATAACAGCAATACCAGCTGAATCATATCCTCTATATTCAAGCTTTTCTAAGCCTTTTAGTAAAATTTCTTTAGCATCTTGATGTCCAATATATCCTACGATTCCACACATACTTGTTTATCCTCCTATAAAAAAGATGAAGGGAACAAGAATGCCCAGGGGGGCACACTTGCCCCCTTATCTCTGAATAATTTTTAGTTGATATATGCATCTCTTTTTATTCTGTCCAATTTGTCACCAAACTGATTTAGTAAAAAGAGGGTCAGTTGTGCATGCAACCGGAAGGCATCCGCCGAAAGATCGATAACCTCCACCTCGTCAACTGGGTTACTCCAGTCCTGGCGCTTTAATAACTAAATAACATCTTCCCTCCTCTTCTATTTTGAACTCAATTTTCAGCATACACTATTTGCTCTCATTCCGTCAACATTTACAAAAATATACATTTAAATCTCATAATTCAGCTATACATATATAAAATATGCATAAGAGGAAGAACTGTTCCCCTTATGCATTAATTGTTATTGATTATTATTATAAGCCCATCTCTGCCCTTACAACATCGGCAATTCTCTCAACGTATTGATCGCATTGTTCCTGTGTAGGTGCCTCAGCCATTACACGAACGAGTGGTTCAGTTCCGGACGGTCTAACAAGAATTCTCCCGTTTCCGCTCATTTCCTCTTCCACTTGATCAATAATTGCCTTCACTTTATCATTATCCGTTACATGATGCTTATCTGTTACACGGATATTAACAAGTTTTTGTGGATAAACTTTCATTTCGCCTGCAAGTTCTGAAAGTGGCTTACCTGTCAGCTTCATAATATTAATGAGCTGTACACCTGTCAGCAATCCGTCTCCTGTTGTATTGTAATCAAGGAAAATAATATGCCCTGATTGCTCTCCGCCAAGATTATATCCACCTTTTTTCATTTCTTCTACAACATACCGATCTCCAACAGCTGTCTGCGCACTTAAGATTTGGTTTACATCTAATTCTTTATAAAATCCCATATTACTCATAACTGTTGAAACAACTGTATTATGCTTAAGGCGGTTATGTTCTTTCATGTATTTTGCACAAATGAACATAATTTGATCTCCATCAACGATTTTACCTTTCTCATCGACAGCTATTAATCGATCTCCATCTCCATCAAAAGCCAGACCAACATCCGCTCCCTTTTCGAGAACAAATTCAGCCAGCTTATCTGGATGCGTGGATCCGACTCCTTCATTAATATTAAGACCATTTGGTGAAGCACCCATAGTCGAAACATCAGCATCTAAATCAGCAAACAAGTGTGTTGCTAAAGAAGAAGTAGCTCCGTGTGCACAATCGAGGGCTACATGGATATTTGTGAAATCCTCGTCCGCCGTTTGTTTTAAGTATTGAATATATTTTTGCCCACCTTCGAGGTAATCATTGATTCTACCAATGTTTTCTCCGATTGGTCTTGGGAGTTGATCTTCTTCCATATCTAATAATGCTTCAATCTCTTCTTCCTGATCATCTGAAAGCTTAAACCCATCAGATCCGAAGAATTTAATACCATTATCCGCTACAGGGTTATGGGAGGCAGAAATCATTACACCTGCTTCTGCGCCTAATGCTTTTGTTAAATAAGCAACTCCAGGTGTTGAAACGATTCCCAAGCGCATGACCTCCGCTCCAATTGAGAGCAGACCTGCTACAAGGGCACTTTCCAGCATGAAGCCGGATATTCTTGTATCACGGCCAATGATTACTTTTGGACGGTTTTCATTATGTTTTGTTAACACATATCCTCCAAATCGGCCTAGCTTAAAAGCAAGCTCCGGTGTCAGTTCGCTATTTGCTACACCCCTCACACCATCTGTACCGAAATATTTACCCATTAAAAATCTCTCCTTCTACTAATACACTTCATATTTTATTGCCTATATATACCTAACTGTCTTATGAAAGAGTGTAGGTTGTTATCCATCTGAACTTTTTTCTGAGATTTCCACTGTAATTGTCTTACTATTGTTAGGCAGTTCCCAATGTACCTCATCTGGTGCATTCACCTTTAAGGGTACTGTATGGTTTCCTACATTTAACTCTTTTACCTCGATAAATATATCAAAATCACTGGATTTCAGGGATTTAATCTTAGATGCCTCGCCTTCAATGGCCAGGTCCACCATCCCTTTTGAAGGATTAAGAATTTCCGCCTCATATTTCTCATTGTCTAGTCCCTTTATTTCAATAGGTATATTCGAGATTGTTTGAGTATTTTCCTTCTTTATCTTAATTGTCACTTTAACCGTATCTATAGAAGATCCAACCACTCCATCAGGCAAGCTGACTGGAATTTCAATTACAGTATCCTCATCAATATTGCTGACATCAACAGGTACCGTTATCTCCTTTATATCTTTAAGAATGGATTCTCCTCCATAGATGGTAGCTGTCTCCGAATCAATTTTAATACTTTCAATTTTAACTCCTTCAGGCGGTGCTCCTGTAGCTTTAGCAGATAGGCTGACCTCTTTTGAAGGACTGTTTACATTTATCGAGATATCAACTGTACTAGGTTCAATATTCACATCTAACAAGTTCATATTGCTATCAAATGCCTGTACTGTTGCTTCAGTTAGAATATCATTCGTTACATGTGAGTCCGTTTTAACAGTTGCTTTTACAACAGAAACCTTATCGACATGGCTCTTGGCACCCGTTATTTCCACTTCTGTTGGACTTAGATATGGCGGGTCTGATGAATATCCTTCTGCTAATAGTGTTTTATCAAATTCAGCCTCGACTTTGAAGTTCTCTGTTACCTTCTCCTCTACCACTGCTGTTGCATTGGCCTGTGTCAGTGTATAGTTAATTTTATCCGATAAATTCTTTACCTTGATTGGTACCTTTTGAGAACCAATTTTAGGATCGGATAAGTCTACATAAATCTCAAAGTCCATTGTAGATTTAGCAGTTATAACTATACTCTTAGGTCCCTCAATCGTAATATCCAGAGTTTCGGGTATCCCGCTGACAATTAAATTATCGGTATCATAATAAACCTCAACAGGCACGTTTTTAATCGTGGCTGTTTCTGTGCTTGAAGGTGTATTATAAGGATTACTGGAATTATTGATTGGGTTACTATTGACAGAGAAAAACAGGAATAGTGCAATCAGAAAAGCCCCAATTTTCATAAACCAACTGCTAGAAATAAGTTTATCCATCTTTTCTCGACCTCCAATTCCAAAGATTCGAAGAGGTCGTTTTATTATTTATGGACAATTCATTTTCAAGCATATTTTGCAGTTCATCTAACGAAAGATTCCGATAAAGCTCTCCGTTTTTCGTTAAAGAAATATTCCCTGTCTCTTCCGAAACAACGATTGTCAAGCTGTCGGTAACTTCACTTATTCCCAGCGCCGCCCTGTGCCTTGTTCCCAGTTCCTTTGAAACAAATGGGCTTTCAGATAAAGGAAGATAACATGCTGCTGCAGCAACTGTGCCATTTTGCAGAATTACCGCTCCATCGTGCAGTGGTGTATTCGGTATAAAAATATTAATTAATAACTCAGATGACACTCTGGAATCGAGACGTATACCTGTCTCAATATAATCATTAAGACCCGTCTCTCTTTCAATTGAAAGAAGGGCACCAATCCGGCGCTTGGCCATATAGGTTGTCGATTTAATAATAGCTTCAATTGTTTGCTCCTGCACATTCTCTTCCTGAAAATTTGTCCTGGAAAATAAACGGCCTCTCCCCAACTGTTCGAGCGCTCGTCGTAATTCAGGCTGAAAGATAATAATGATGGCTAAAACTCCCCAAGTCATTACATTTTCCATTAAATAGCTCATTGTATTTAAGCCAAGGATTTCACTCGCAAAGCGTCCAATCACAATTAAAAGGATTCCACGTAATAGCTGTACGGCTTTTGTCCCTTTAATAATTTGCAATAATTTATAAAAAACAAACCAAACGAGAAAGATGTCGGTTATGTTGATAATATAATCTAATAAAGAAAAGTTGTTTAGAAACGGCATGTCATTTCCTCCAGTCATGTCCTTTCCCATGAACGGTGTATATACCGCTATGTTGTATAACCCCACTATTATAACATACTGTTCCACAAACTCTAAGAATTCAGTCCCAAATTCATTGATAGAAAAAGAAAAAGGCCATCCGCGGTGGATTGCCTTAAATAGGTCTATTTCTATCTATAGATTAAAAAACTCTTGATGCTATATCCTTAGTATGAAACCAAATCCATTCAAACAGTTGATCAATCTCTTCTATATTTCCAGTCACTTCACCAGCTCCTGCTAAATAGTTATCTCCATTAATAACCGTTACGTTCCCATTGACTTTGCCCTCAACTTTTATATCTCCATTTTTGACAACAAGGTCCCCTTTGACCGTCTTTCCTTCCGGAACAATCACAGTTTGTCCTTCGACGACCAAGTTAGGGTCTTTAGAGAATGAGAACTGTTCATCCTCTCCCCAATAGGAAAATAAGCTACTGCCCATCAATAGAATAAAGAGCGAAGCGGCAATTAACACTGGATTGCGCTGCAGCCATTTTTCAAACCTTCGCCTTTTCGATTGTTTAGGTAGATTTCTCATTACATTTGCGGTAAATCCGCTAGGTGCTGTAATATGGTTACTTTGAAGAAAGGCAACTGTTTTACTCAACTCGTGAAAGGTTTTCTTACACTCATCACATTCTGCTATATGCGAAAGAAGCACATTGGAATGTTCTTCATTAATGTCATCGTCGAGATAATCATGCATATAATCTGCGATGTTTTCTGGGCATTGTTTCATTTTAATCCACCTCATTTATATAGATCGCATCGATTTTCTCAGTGCATCTCTTCCCCTATGAATTCGTGTTTTCACGGTTCCTACCGGTAAATTAAGGATTTCACTAATTTCTTTCAGAGATAACTCATCCACATATTTTAATACAATAACTGAGCGGTATTTTTCAGGCAGATTCTGAATTTCCTTTTGCATTTTTTCTTTAAGCTCTAAACTCTCCAGTTCATCCTCAGGTAACTTTGTATCCGATGGAATCTGTGAATACATATCAAGCCCCTCTGTACCTGCTACTTCTGCATCGAGATAATAATCCGGCTTCTTTTTACGTATACGGTCTATACATAAATTTGTAGCAATCCGGTATAACCAGGTGGAGAACTTTCGGTTCATCTGGAAAGTGTGTATATTCATATATGCCCGTAAAAAAGCTTCCTGTGCCACATCCTCTGCTTCATGGCGGTCACCCAGCATGCGATAGCACAATTGAAATACTCTGTCTTTATAAAACTGAACGATGTCTTCATATGCCTGTTGTTTACCACCCAGCACTTCCTGTATTCTTTCTTTAATAAGTCCTTCCAAATTGTCCATCCTCCGCATTGGCGGCCTTCAGCATTTATACGCACTGGCCTTGAGAAAAGTTTCAATAAAAAATAATTTTTGTTTTTTACATTGACACACTGTTTAATCTTTATAAATATGGGTAATAAAGGTAACAAAACCTCTTGCAGATAGGAGTGAAGACTTGGAACTACATATACTTATGAAGGATATTGAACAATGCCGCCAAAGAATGATACTACTTGCCTCTTCAACTTCAATGCTTGACTCTGATGTCATCAAAGCAAGTACTGAACTGGACTCATTAATCAATCTCTATCAAACTCACACAAGATATGTAAAGCAGTAATCCTAAAAAGGTTGCTGCTTTTCTTTGTGGAATGATGATCTCTGGTATCCACTGACGGCTAACAAAATCCCAATTGGTATTAGTTTCACTCATTATATTTAGACCCAGAATGAATAGGCCCTATTCATTGCCTCATCCATTCCGGATAAGGGTCAACTTTTACTGTACTAAGTATACAGCCAGGAGACAGTCATATAAATTTTCTCCTGTGCCCTTCACTATTTATCATTCAATGTCGTTTTTCTTTACGTTTGACCCCATGCCTTATTCTTGAATTAACCTACCTCTCAAACAAACCGTAGATTCTTTATAAAACATCTATATATAATCGACAGGATTTGTTGATATATATCATAACCAGATTAACTTCTTCAAACGTACTGGCATTACTTAAAGAGCACCTTTTCCCCTATCGATCAGGCAATGTCATTCACCGAACCTTTATGCTAATACTCTTTAATCTATAGATCGCTTATATAATGGTTTTAAAAGTACACACTTAACTTCTATCATACCTTATTAGCTTAGTTCAGTCTCGCAAATCGTTTCTCAAGAGTAAAGAGCCTCTTTAGTACCAATAAAACGGTAGCTGAATAGTTTAATTCTTGCTTTTGATGCGTGCCAATTCTTCTTATCGCAGGGCTTAATGGTTTTTATAATAAAAAAAACCTTAAAATGCAATGCATTTAAGGTTTAAAATAGTCGTATAAAATTTTGGAGCGGAAGACGGGATTCGAACCCGCGACCCCCACCTTGGCAAGGTGATGTTCTACCACTGAACTACTTCCGCAAAATGAGCCATGAAGGACTCGAACCTTCGACCCTCTGATTAAAAGTCAGATGCTCTACCGACTGAGCTAATGGCTCTAAATGGCTGGGCTAGCAGGATTCGAACCTACGAATGACGGAGTCAAAGTCCGTTGCCTTACCGCTTGGCTATAGCCCAAAAAGAAAAAAAGGGACAATATCTTGTCCATTACTCAAAGCTTATTAAAATAATGGTGGAGGGGGGCAGATTCGAACTGCCGAACCCGAAGGAGCGGATTTACAGTCCGCCGCGTTTAGCCACTTCGCTACCCCTCCGATATTAAGAGTGCCGGCAAGAGGACTTGAACCCCCAACCTACTGATTACAAGTCAGTTGCTCTACCAATTGAGCTACACCGGCATATTAGTTTTAAACCTTCTTTTGAAGAACACTTAGTTAGTATAACCTATATGGATTATAATTTCACCAAGTATTTTTTGGTAATATTTTTGGTTTAAATGGTGGAGGATGACGGGATCGAACCGCCGACCCTCTGCTTGTAAGGCAGATGCTCTCCCAGCTGAGCTAATCCTCCATATTAATTGGTGACCCCTACGGGATTCGAACCCGTGTTACCGCCGTGAAAGGGCGGTGTCTTAACCGCTTGACCAAGGGGCCATTCATAAGATGTTAAAGTCATAACTACTTTCGAGAGCTTCCAAGCGGGCTCGAACCGCTGACCTCTTCCTTACCATGGAAGTGCTCTACCTGCTGAGCTATGGAAGCACAATAAACAGGACAAAAAAATGGCTCCGCAGGTAGGATTCGAACCTACGACCGCTCGGTTAACAGCCGAGTGCTCTACCACTGAGCTACTGCGGAACAATATGAATTGCCCGGCAACGTCCTACTCTCACAGGGACTCGCGTCCCAACTACCATCGGCGCTGAAGAGCTTAACTTCCGTGTTCGGAATGGGAACGGGTGTGGCCTCTTCGCCATCATTACCGGACTATTT
>NZ_JBZFQL010000008.1:0-93878 GCF_058313585.1 Bacillus sp. z50 | reverse complement strand
CGAGTAAGAGTTTTTTAACGGTTAAGTTAATAAGGGCGCACGGTGGATGCCTTGGCACTAGGAGCCGATGAAGGACGGGACTAACACCGATATGCTTCGGGGAGCTGTAAGTAAGCTTTGATCCGGAGATTTCCGAATGGGGAAACCCACTGCCCGTAATGGGGCAGTATCTTACACTGAATTCATAGGTGTATGAAGGCACACCCGGGGAACTGAAACATCTAAGTACCCGGAGGAAGAGAAAGCAAATGCGATTTCCTGAGTAGCGGCGAGCGAAACGGAATCAGCCCAAACCAGATGGCTTGCCATCTGGGGTTGTAGGACACTCATTGTGGAGTTACAAAGGAACGGGGTAGATGAAGCGACCTGGAAAGGTCCGTCAGAGAAGGTAACAACCCTGTAGTCGAAACTTCGTTCCCTCCCGAGTGGATCCTGAGTACGGCGGGACACGAGGAATCCCGTCGGAATCCGGGAGGACCATCTCCCAAGGCTAAATACTCCCTAGTGACCGATAGTGAACCAGTACCGTGAGGGAAAGGTGAAAAGCACCCCGGAAGGGGAGTGAAAGAGATCCTGAAACCGTGTGCCTACAAGTAGTCAGAGCCCTTTTATGGGTGATGGCGTGCCTTTTGTAGAATGAACCGGCGAGTTACGATCCCATGCAAGGTTAAGTTGATGAGACGGAGCCGCAGCGAAAGCGAGTCTGAATAGGGCGTTTGCAGTATGTGGTCGTAGACCCGAAACCAGGTGATCTACCCATGTCCAGGATGAAGTCCAGGTAACACTGGATGGAGGTCCGAACCCACGCACGTTGAAAAGTGCGGGGATGAGGTGTGGGTAGCGGAGAAATTCCAATCGAACCTGGAGATAGCTGGTTCTCTCCGAAATAGCTTTAGGGCTAGCCTCGAGTTTAGAGTCTTGGAGGTAGAGCACTGTTTGGACTAGGGGCCCTCATCGGGTTACCGAATTCAGACAAACTCCGAATGCCAAAGACTTATACTCGGGAGTCAGACTGCGAGTGATAAGATCCGTAGTCAAAAGGGAAACAGCCCAGACCACCAGCTAAGGTCCCAAAGTATACGTTAAGTGGAAAAGGATGTGGAGTTGCCCAGACAACCAGGATGTTGGCTTAGAAGCAGCCACCATTTAAAGAGTGCGTAATAGCTCACTGGTCGAGTGACTCTGCGCCGAAAATGTACCGGGGCTAAACGTATCACCGAAGCTGTGGATGCATACCGTATGGTATGCGTGGTAGGAGAGCGTTCTAAGGGCTGTGAAGCATGACCGGAAGGACATGTGGAGCGCTTAGAAGTGAGAATGCCGGTATGAGTAGCGAAAGAAGGGTGAGAATCCCTTCCACCGAATGCCTAAGGTTTCCTGAGGAAGGCTCGTCCGCTCAGGGTTAGTCGGGACCTAAGCCGAGGCCGAAAGGCGTAGGCGATGGACAACAGGTTGATATTCCTGTACCACCTCTCTTCCATTTGAGTGATGGGGGGACGCAGTAGGATAGGGTAAGCGCGCTGTTGGATATGCGCGTCCAAGCAGTTAGGCCGATGAGCAGGCAAATCCGCTCATCACATAAGGCTGAGCTGTGATGGCGAGGGAACTAGAGTACCGAAGTTCCTGATTCCACACTGCCAAGAAAAGCCTCTAGCGAGGAAGAAGGTGCCCGTACCGCAAACCGACACAGGTAGGCGAGGAGAGAATCCTAAGGTGATCGAGAGAACTCTCGTTAAGGAACTCGGCAAAATGACCCCGTAACTTCGGGAGAAGGGGTGCTCATTAGAGGTTTATAGCCTCGAAGAGCCGCAGTGAAAAGGCCCAGGCGACTGTTTAGCAAAAACACAGGTCTCTGCGAAGCCGCAAGGCGAAGTATAGGGGCTGACGCCTGCCCGGTGCTGGAAGGTTAAGAGGAGCGCTTAGCGCAAGCGAAGGTGCGAATTGAAGCCCCAGTAAACGGCGGCCGTAACTATAACGGTCCTAAGGTAGCGAAATTCCTTGTCGGGTAAGTTCCGACCCGCACGAAAGGCGTAACGATCTGGGCACTGTCTCAACGAGAGACTCGGTGAAATTATAGTACCTGTGAAGATGCAGGTTACCCGCGACAGGACGGAAAGACCCCGTGGAGCTTTACTGCAGCCTGATATTGAATTTTGGTACAGCTTGTACAGGATAGGTAGGAGCCTTTGAAGCCGGAGCGCCAGCTTCGGTGGAGGCATCGGTGGGATACTACCCTGGCTGTATTGACATTCTAACCCGCACCCCTGATCGGGGTGGGAGACAGTGTCAGGTGGGCAGTTTGACTGGGGCGGTCGCCTCCTAAAGAGTAACGGAGGCGCCCAAAGGTTCCCTCAGAATGGTTGGAAATCATTCGCAGAGTGTAAAGGCACAAGGGAGCTTGACTGCGAGACCTACAAGTCGAGCAGGGACGAAAGTCGGGCTTAGTGATCCGGTGGTTCCGCATGGAAGGGCCATCGCTCAACGGATAAAAGCTACCCCGGGGATAACAGGCTTATCTCCCCCAAGAGTCCACATCGACGGGGAGGTTTGGCACCTCGATGTCGGCTCATCGCATCCTGGGGCTGTAGTCGGTCCCAAGGGTTGGGCTGTTCGCCCATTAAAGCGGTACGCGAGCTGGGTTCAGAACGTCGTGAGACAGTTCGGTCCCTATCCGTCGTGGGCGCAGGAAATTTGAGAGGAGCTGTCCTTAGTACGAGAGGACCGGGATGGACGCACCGCTGGTGTACCAGTTGTTCTGCCAAGAGCATAGCTGGGTAGCTACGTGCGGACGGGATAAGTGCTGAAAGCATCTAAGCATGAAGCCCCCCTCGAGATGAGATTTCCCATAGCGCAAGCTAGTAAGAACCCTGAAAGATGATCAGGTTGATAGGTCCGAGGTGGAAGTGTGGTGACACATGGAGCTGACGGATACTAATCGTTCGAGGACTTAACCAAATGATTCAAGCATACTTGCCAAACGTACATTATCCAGTTTTGAAGGAATGATTTCTTTCTAACCAAATAGTCCGGTAATGATGGCGAAGAGGCCACACCCGTTCCCATTCCGAACACGGAAGTTAAGCTCTTCAGCGCCGATGGTAGTTGGGACGCGAGTCCCTGTGAGAGTAGGACGTTGCCGGGCAATCAGAAACCAGTTCAGTTGATGAGCTGGTTTTTTTGTGCGGTTTTTTAGGGAGCAAGGAGGATTTTGGATACTTGTTGGAGCTGGAGGAGTGAGGAGTCGGGATCAATCCACAGTCAATGGAATATCTTAAAGACGTGAATAAGGTATGGGAAAGGCGCGCTATTCTGGGTCTACCATCACCTATACTGCACTTAGCCCGGGCAAAGATTGGTTGAAAGGTAGGCGAAGTGTGTAGGAAAGCAGCTATGTTCCACCTATGGGACACCTATGCCCGACCTATACCCGGGCAAAGGTGGTTAAAAGGTAGGTGAAGTGTGTAGGAAAGCAGCTATGCTCCACCTATGAGGCACTTATGCCCGACCTATACTGGGGTAAAGGTGGTTGAAAGGTGGGTAAAGTATGGAGGAAAGCAGCTATGTTCCACCTATGGATCACCTATGCCCGACCTATACCGGGGTAAAGGTGGTTGAAAGGTAGGCGAAGTATGGAGGAAAGCAGCTATGCTCCACCTATGAGGCACCTATGCCCGATCTATACCGGGGTAAAGGTGGTTGAAAGGTAGGCGAAGTGTGTAGGAAAGCAGCTATGCTCCACCTATGAGGCACCTATGCCCGACCTATACGGGGGTAAAGGTGGTTGAAAGGTGGGTGAAGTATGGAGGGAAGCAGCTATGTTCCACCTATGGAACACCTATGCCCGACGTATACCAGGGTAAAGGTTGTTGAAAGGTGGGTGAAGTGTGTAGGAAAGTAGCTATGCTCTGCCTATGAGACACCTATACCCCACCTATGCCCCGCGGCGATCTATCCCAAGGCAAGGTTACACATAAACCATAAAGTTCGGCGTAAAGCGTACCGAAGCC
This sequence comes from Bacillus sp. z50, assembly GCF_058313585.1. Lineage (NCBI taxonomy): Bacteria > Bacillati > Bacillota > Bacilli > Caryophanales > Bacillaceae > Bacillus > Bacillus sp. z50. Next base: position 89,871 of record NZ_JBZFQL010000008.1, on the reverse strand, counting down.
GTGTCACACTGTATTGAAGCTGTGTGAAGTATACAATAACAAAACTGTAGAAGACCTGATCTCTTGCAATATATCTATGCGTAAAGAGGTAAATTCTTCATTACCTAATCCTTATTTCTAACCTTACGCCAACCTAAAAAAACGAAATTGGATTTACACACTAAAATAATGTAAACTTTAATAATAAAATATAAAGCATGGTGAATGACTGTGACCGAATATATGAGAATTTGTAATAGTGAAGAAGAGACCAGGAAGCTGGCAGAGGAAATTGGAAGTCGCCTGATTCCCGGATCTGTAATTGCGCTTGAGGGAGACCTAGGTGCAGGCAAAACAACATTTAGCAAGGGAATTGCTAAAGCAATTGGTGTAACAAGAAATGTAAATAGCCCGACCTTTACCATTATGAAAGAATATAAAGGGAAATTTCCACTTTATCACATGGATGTTTATCGAATTGAAAATGAAGAGGAAGATTTCGGGTTTGAAGAATATTTTGAAGGTGAAGGAATTACGATCGTCGAGTGGGCTCATCTGATAAAAGGACAATTGCCGGAAGAGCTTTTGACCTTATATTTATATCATGATGGGAATGATAGACGGAGAATTGTAGCTGAACCAAAAGGTGAATTTTATGAAAAGCTATGTGAGGAGATATTTTAATGAATGTATTAGCAATTGATACATCTACGAATGTCCTGGGAGTGGCTGTTGCTAATGAAAAAGGGATTATCGGAGAGCAAATAACATTTACAAAACGAAACCATTCAGTACGGGCGATGCCTTCCATAGAAGCAATTTTGAAGGAATGCGGGCTTAAGCCAGGAGACCTTGATAAAATCGTGGTGGCAAAGGGGCCAGGTTCTTATACCGGCGTAAGAATTGGCGTAACGATTGCCAAGTCTTTGGCCTGGAGTCTAGGCATTCAATTATCAGGCGTATCAAGTTTAGAGGCGCTTGCCCTGAATGGCAGATATTTCAATGGTTTGGTATGTCCACTGTTTGATGCAAGAAGGGGACAGATTTATACAAGTCTTTTTAAATGGGATAATGGAGAGTTAGTTAGATTGGAGGAAGACCAGAATGTGTTGGCCATTGAGTGGGCTGAGCATTTAAAATCACTCAATCAACCTATACTATTCATAGGCAATGATGTTCCTATTCATATCGAGGCCCTAACAGAAATTCTTGGAGATAAGGCTATTATGGCACCTTTATCGTTGCATCAGGCCAGGCCGGGTGAATTAGCATTGCATGGCATGAATCTGCCTGGTGATGATATCCACACCTTTGTCCCCAATTACGTACGTTTAGCAGAAGCTGAGGCGAAATGGTTAGAAGCTCAAGAGAAACAGAGGGAAGAGTAATGAATCAGACGATTACATTTCGTAAGATGACTGTAGAGGATCTTGATAGTGTGATTGAGGTAGAGCATGCTTCTTTTACTTTGCCATGGAGCAAAGAAGCTTTTTATAATGAGCTGATGAACAATCAATATGCGTATTATTTGGTAGCAGAGGACCAGGGGAAAGTAATTGGTTATTGCGGTACTTGGTTCATCCTCGATGAGGGCCATATCACGAATATTGCTGTATTGCCGGAATGGAGAGGCAAAAAAATCGGGGAAGAATTAATGGTACGTATGTTGGGCAAGGCACAAAGCATGGGAGTGAAAAGAATGACTCTCGAGGTACGGATCGGAAACCAAACTGCTCAAAGTCTCTATCGAAAATTGGGCTTTAAAGACGGTGGCATAAGAAAGTTTTATTATACAGACAATATGGAAGATGCATTAGTAATGTGGGTGGAATTATGGTGAATAAAGAAAATCAAATCATATTAGGTATAGAAACCAGCTGTGATGAAACCGCAGCAGCAGTAATAAAAAATGGCCGAGAAATTCTTTCAAATGTTGTAGCTTCTCAAATCGAGAGCCATAAACGTTTTGGCGGAGTCGTTCCTGAAATTGCTTCAAGGCATCATGTTGAAGCAATTACCCTTGTAGTTGAAGAGGCATTGGAGAAAGCAGAAATCTCTTGGGATGATCTTGATGGAATTGCGGTTACTGAAGGTCCTGGGTTAGTGGGAGCTCTCTTAATAGGCGTAAATGCGGCAAAAGCATTGGCTTTTGCTCATGGAATTCCACTTATTAATGTACATCATATCGCTGGACATATATATGCAAACAGAATTCTCACTGAGTTTTCCTTTCCCCTCCTTGCATTGGTTGTATCCGGTGGCCATACGGAGCTGGTGTTGATGAAGGAGCATGGAGCTTTTGACGTTATAGGGGAAACAAGAGATGATGCAGCCGGTGAAGCATATGATAAGGTAGCTCGTACGCTAAAGCTACCTTATCCGGGCGGCCCTCATATTGATCGACTGGCGCATGAAGGTCAGCCAACAGTTAAACTGCCTCGTGCATGGCTAGAAGAGGATTCATATGATTTCAGTTTCAGCGGATTAAAATCGGCTGTTATAAATACATTGCATAATGCCAACCAAAAAGGTGAAGTGTTAGCTCCTGAGGATCTGGCTTGCAGCTTTCAGGAAAGTGTAATTGATGTCTTAGTAACTAAAACCGTAAAAGCAGCAGAGGAGTTCCAGGTGAAACAAGTACTGTTAGCCGGCGGGGTTGCTGCCAATAAAGGATTAAGAACTAAATTAGAAAAAGCTTTTATAGACAAAAAGGAAGTAGAATTGATTATACCTCCACTTTATTTATGTACAGATAATGCAGCAATGATTGCTGCAGCAGGTAGTATTGCATTTGAAAAAGGCAAACGAGCTGCCATGGACTTAAATGCAAATCCAGGATTGATATTGGAATAAAAAATGAGGCTGGGACATAACTAAATTTGCTGTGTCCAAAACCGAACGATGTATTGAATTTTTATTAAACTAAATAGAAAAAGCCGAACTATTATTAATAATGCTTAAACTGCACTTTATAATAGTTCGGCTTTTTTAGTTGCTGGAAACCTTTTGTCCCAGCCTTATTTTATTGGTAAAAAAATTGATTGAAAAGTAAAAGCACTCGAATAATTGTGGATAACTACGTGTTATCAACAGATTCTGTGGATAAAAGATTTGAAATCTGTGGATAATGTGGAAAAATCAAAATAAACCTTATTTTATAACTTTTTTAATGTGGATAAAAATGTTGATAAAAACCAAGCCATCCCTAACTTGGTTTTTTATCTTGATTTATTCGTCTTGTAGAGAAGTCCACTCTTCCATTAATGCTTCCAATTCTTCTTCAGTTGCTGTAAGAGTTGTCTGGATTTCCAATGATTTCTCATGGTCCTGATAGATTTCCGGATCACATAATTGTGTATTTAAATCGGATATCCGTGTATCAAGTTCTTCAATGGTAGTTTCAATTTCTGCGATACGTCTTTGGCGTTGGCGCTCTTTCTTTTTAAGCTCCTTGTCCTCCTGATAAGTAGTTTTATCTGAAACAGGGCGATTGTTGGAGATAGAATCCGCTGGTTTTTCCAGTTCAGCGAGTTCCGCTTGTTCTTGTTTTTTCTGAATATAGTAGTCATAATCTCCCAAGTATTCAATTGTACCATCTGCTTTCATTTCCAATACTTTATCGGCAATTCGATTGATAAAGTAACGGTCATGGGATACAAAGAGGAGAGTGCCTGAATAATCAACCAGTGCATTTTCAAGCACTAATTTACTGTCCAAATCCAAGTGGTTGGTCGGCTCATCTAAAATTAAAAGGTTGGCTTTTTGCATCATTAATTTTGAAAGAGCCAGCCGTGCTTTTTCACCACCGCTCAAGGTAGAGACAGTTTTCATTACATCGTCTCCGCTGAATAGAAAGTTTCCTAATATGGATCGGATATCCTTTTCAGGTTGGTTAGGGAAGTCATCCCATAACTCATTTAGCACAGTTTTGTTGGACGATAGATTAGCCTGCTCTTGATCATAATATCCGAGTGTCACATTGGCACCGAGCTGAAAATCTCCATGCAAAGCCGGAATTCTGTTAATCAATGTTTTTAATAAAGTAGATTTCCCTACCCCATTAGGACCAATCAGTGCAATGCTTTCTCCTCTAGTGATTCTAAAGTTCAAGTGGCTGGCAACAGATGCTTCATATCCAATAGACAAATCATTTGCCTGAAGAACTTCATTACCACTTTGCTTTTCAATCTCAAAGGTAAAATTAGCTGATTTTTCATCGCCCAAGGGCCGATCCATTACTTCCATACGCTGCAGGGCCTTTTGCCGGCTCTGGGCTCGTTTAGTTGTAGATGCTCTGGCCATGTTTCTTTGGACAAAATCTTTTAATTTTGCAATCTCATCCTGCTGTTTTTCATAAAGCTTTGCATTACGTTCGTATTCCTCTGCCTTTTGCTCTAAGTATCTGCTGTAATTCCCTGTATATTTCTTAATTGATGTTCGGGAAAGCTCCATTACTTGATGGACAACCTTATCAAGGAAATAACGATCATGGGAAACAATTAGGATAGCGCCAGGGTAAGATTGAAGATAGCCTTCGAGCCAGCTTAATGTATCGATATCAAGATGGTTGGTCGGCTCGTCTAGAATCAGTAAATCAGGTTTCGTTAATAATAATTTACCTAGTGCAAGCCTGGTTTTTTGGCCGCCGCTTAAGGAATTAATAGATGTAGTATAATCATAATCCGAGAAACGCAGACCGTGTAAGACAGAACGTACATCTGCTTCCATTTGGTAACCGCCAGAATTTTTAAATTGCTCCTGGAGACGATCGTAATCTTTTAATACCCGGTTATATTTTTGTTCATCATTGTAGACAGAAGGATCAGCCATAGATTTTTCCAATAATCTCAATTCATCTTCTTGTTTTTGTAAGCCTTCAAAAACAGAGATCATTTCATCCCAAATAGAGCGGTCTGATTGGAGACCGGTATTTTGAGCCAAATATCCAATCGAAACATCTTTTGGCTTATAGATCTCCCCACTGTCATGTGAAAGGTGACCTGCAATGATCTTAAGCAGGGTGGATTTTCCTGCACCGTTTCTGCCAACAAGTGCTATACGGTCTTTCGTTTGAACTTCGAGCTTAATAGTAGATAAAATTGCTTCAGCTCCATAATATTTGGATACATTATTAACTTGTAAAATAATCATATTCTCACCTCAAGAAGTACATACCTTAAGTGTAGCCTACTCTTGATAAGCACCGCAACTTAATAGAAAATTTGTGAATACTCACACAAAAATTACCAAAAATGATAGAAATATTATAGAATAGGAATAGGAGAATAAACTTTCAGTGAATTTACGTGCTTTATTAATCAGGAAAGATCCCATATGATTGGTATCGCGGAGGTAACCTGGAAACAATCAGAACCGCTAGTCCTAGTATTTTGCTCGAATATAAAAGTAACGAATCATTGATAAAAAAGCGGCGTATTATACATAGCTAAGATAGTTAGAATTATGGTAGTGAAGAAAACTTCTGATATAATTTCTATGTGATACCCGGGCACTCCAAGGATTAGATATTGATTTTATATGGAAAAAGGCTGAAAATATGAATAGATTAATTATTCGTATAATCTTAAAAACGAAAGTAAGAAATAACAGCTGTTTCAGCAATACTTGATTAACCTTATATGTTATGTGCAAAGCAATCGAAAAATCAATGGTTATTGAAGGAAACTATTTTCATTGGAAAACCGGGGGGTAAAACCAGTCGGGATTATCAAAGGCAGTTTTGATATATGGAGTAACGATTGACAAGAAAGAATAGGGAGAAGGGAATTAATTTTGCAGGAAAATACTAAAATACCGCAGGCTACAGCCAAACGACTTCCATTATATTATCGTTTTATACAAAATCTACACGCGTCAGGAAAACTACGAGTTTCTTCCGCAGAACTAAGTGAAGCTGTTAAAGTAGATTCAGCTACTATACGAAGAGATTTCTCGTACTTTGGTGCTTTAGGTAAAAAAGGGTATGGTTACAATGTTAATTATCTATTATCCTTCTTTAGAAAAACTCTCGATCAAGATGAGATTACAAAGGTAGCTCTAATTGGAGTCGGGAATCTAGGTACAGCTTTCTTAAATTATAATTTTATGAAAAATAATAATACAAAGATTGAAATGGCGTTTGATGTTTCTCCTGATAAAGTAGGAACCCTTATAGGGGATGTTCCGCTCTATCATATGGATGAACTGGAGAAAAAACTTGAAAAGCAAGATATTAGTGTAGCTATTTTAACAGTTCCATCACAGGTTGCCCAATCTATTACAGATCGTTTAGTGGCTGCGAACATTAAGGCTATTTTAAACTTTACGCCGGCACGTCTGAATGTGCCAGACAGCATTCGTGTCCATCATATTGACCTTGCAGTCGAATTGCAATCATTAGTATATTTTCTTAAACATTATCCATCCGGAAATACGGAAGATACAGAATAAAAAATCTCGAAGGTTTTCCCTCCGAGATTTTTTTTGTTATTCTTTTGGTTTTTCACTTTTCATTTTCTTTATTTGCTTATGAATCATCACCAAGCGGATTCCTGAACCAACATCAAGTGTAGCCAGTATGATCAGGAAATAGGTAAAGAAATCCCAACCGCTGCGTGATACATTTTGAACAGCAAAAAATATAAAAATAGCACCTAAAATTAAGTAAGTCGTTGCCATATACAACGGTGAACGTCTCATAACAAACCTCCGATAAAGCTTTGAACTTTATTAAGCTCTTCCATATTTTTTAATATATCATCTTTGTAAAGTGATTGTACGATTACAACTAATGTATTCATAGTAATGTGGGCAAAAATAGGAACAAGGATTCTCTTTGTTTTAACATATAAATAAGCAAATGTGAATCCCATTGCTGTATAAAGCAGGATATGTACAAATTCCATGTGAGCAACGGCAAAGATCAGTGAACTGATTAACGCGCTCAGGAAGAAATTCAATCGCTTGTGTAATGTGCCAAAGATAATTTTCCTAAAGACAATCTCTTCTAAAAATGGCCCAAGTACAGAACTGACTACCATAACAAGCGGTACTGCCTCAATGAGACCGAGTATATTCTGTGTATTTTCAGACCCGGTAGGAATACCAATAATTCGTTCGATATTACCAGCTATAGATTGTGAAAACAAAGCAAGAAATACTCCGCCAATTGCCCAGCCGATCGAAGCTCCCACACTTGCCTGATCGCCTAAGCTTCTATTATTTTTTTCATATCTCAGTAGGACTAGAGTAATGATAGAAGCCAGAATAAAGCTTATAACAATCCAATACCCTGCAGCCAATACTTCTATCCGTTCCGCGGGGATATTCGTGTTCGATAAGAAAACCAGCATAATTGGGATACCAAGAATAGAAGAAAATTGCATGGCAATATAGGTAATGAGAATTGACCAGTAATATTTTTTCAAATAGAAAAACTCCCTTAATCTTTTATATAGATATTAGATTGCGTATATCTTTAATTTTAACCGTTTTTACCTCATAGTTACAATTGCGAAACATTTTCCTTCTCTTCATCTACCAAACTGAAATAAAAAGGATATTTAGACCTTATTTGGGTAAGATAAATAAATGGTGATAAAATTTAAAAATTTTAACTAATATTACTTGCAAATCATTGGTTCTTTATTTAAACTATAAATTGTGTTAGCACTCAACGATGATGAGTGCTAATAAAAATGGAGATAACTTTAAGGAGGTAGTTTTACTTGTTAAAGCCACTAGGAGATCGCGTTGTGATTGAACTTGTCGCACAAGAGGAAAAAACTGCAAGCGGCATCGTGTTACCAGACACTGCCAAAGAAAAACCATCTGAAGGCAAAATTGTAGCGGTAGGAACAGGCCGTGTCCTTGAGAATGGTGAGCGAGTAGGATTGGAAGTATCTGAAGGCGATCATATTATCTTCTCTAAATATTCAGGTACAGAAATTAAATACGAAGGTAAAGAATACTTAATTTTACGTGAAAGCGACATTTTGGCCGTTATTGCTTAACGAAAATGTCGATTAAAAAATAAGACATAACAAAAAAATCGAGGAGGTAATTTACGTATGGCAAAAGATATTAAATTTAGTGAAGAAGCTCGCCGCGCTATGTTACGTGGGGTAGATGCATTAGCTGATACAGTAAAAGTTACACTTGGACCAAAAGGACGTAACGTTGTTCTTGAAAAGAAATTCGGTTCCCCACTTATCACAAATGATGGTGTAACAATCGCAAAAGAAATCGAGCTTGAAGACGCGTTTGAAAACATGGGTGCTAAATTGGTTGCAGAAGTAGCAAGCAAAACAAATGAAATTGCTGGTGACGGTACAACTACTGCAACAGTTCTTGCCCAAGCTATGATTCGTGAAGGATTGAAAAACGTAACAGCTGGCGCTAACCCAATGGGCGTTCGTAAAGGGATTGAAAAAGCTGTTTCTGTTGCAATTGAAGAATTACAAGCAATCTCCAAACCAATCGAAGGCAAAGAATCCATTGCACAAGTTGCTGCGATTTCTTCTGCTGACGAAGAAGTTGGCGCTCTAATTGCTGAAGCAATGGAACGCGTTGGTAACGACGGAGTTATCACAATCGAAGAATCCAAAGGATTTACAACTGAACTAGATGTAGTAGAAGGTATGCAATTCGACCGTGGATATTCTTCTCCATACATGGTAACAGATTCCGATAAAATGGAAGCTGTACTAGAAAATCCATACATCTTGATCACAGATAAGAAAATCTCTAACATCCAGGAAGTACTTCCTGTCCTTGAACAAGTTGTTCAACAAGGTAAACCTTTATTGCTAATTGCTGAGGATGTTGAAGGTGAAGCACAAGCAACTCTAGTTGTGAACAAACTTCGCGGAACATTCAATGCAGTAGCTGTTAAAGCTCCTGGATTCGGTGACCGTCGTAAAGCTATGCTTGAAGACATCGCTGCATTAACTGGCGGTGAAGTAATCACTGAAGAACTAGGCCGTGACCTTAAATCTGCTACATTAACTTCTCTTGGACGCGCTGCGAAAGTTGTTGTTACAAAAGAAACAACTACAATCGTTGAAGGTGCTGGAGAAACTAGCGAAATCGGTGCACGTATCAATCAAATTCGTTCCCAATTAGAAGAAACTACTTCTGAATTTGATAAAGAAAAATTACAAGAGCGTCTTGCTAAACTTGCTGGCGGCGTAGCCGTTATCAAAGTAGGTGCAGCAACTGAAACAGAATTGAAAGAGCGCAAACTTCGCATTGAAGATGCTCTAAACTCCACTCGTGCTGCTGTTGAAGAAGGTATCGTAGCCGGTGGTGGTACTGCACTTGTAAGTGTGTACAATAAAGTGGCTGCTGTGGAACTTGAAGGCGATGCACAAACTGGTGTTAACATCGTACTTCGTGCTCTTGAAGAGCCAGTTCGCCAAATCGCTCACAACGCAGGCCTTGAAGGTTCTGTAGTTGTAGAACGTCTTAAAAAAGAAGAAATCGGCATTGGCTTCAATGCAGCTAATGGCCAATGGGTAAACATGATCGAATCCGGTATCGTGGATCCTACTAAAGTAACTCGTTCTGCACTTCAAAACGCAGCTTCTGTTGCAGCTATGTTCTTAACAACTGAAGCAGTTGTTGCTGACAAGCCAGAGCCAGCTGGTGCAGGCGGCGGAATGCCTGACATGGGTGGTATGGGCGGAATGGGCGGCATGATGTAATCAGCCCCAAACCCTTGATATATAAGGATTTTGAATAGGGGATAAGAGAGATGCTAACATTTCTCGCCCGATTAGAGGCTTCTCATTAATTTATGAGAAGCCTCTTTTTATTTCTTTAAATAGTTTGGTAAAAATGAATTCTTCTTTTAGGAATTACACCACCAGTACCTATGTTTTTCCATATATAACTGTCTTGGAATTAAAATAACGCTATCTCGATATATATTTAAAAGAAACCAACTAACATTTGTATAGTTGTTTTTTATATTGCTTGTTAAAAGTTTGGAAGACTTAAGAATATAGATCTCTAAAACTTTTTTAATATAGTAAATAACAGAAGAGAAATCACCTTTTTTTGGAGGTGTGGATGATGAGAAGGTTAAAGGGAATCGTATATTTTAAAGATTAACAGGAGATAAAAAATTCATACAAAAATGTTAAGTTTGGTTTTTAAAAATTTTATTGCTATAAAAAATTATGTTGATATAATAATAAAAGATAAAGAAACTCCTGAAAAGATAGATTTTTCCGAGAGGAATATATATTGGAGAAAATATAAATCTTTTACAATTAATAATATATAAAAAATAGGCTTTTTATGGAGATAGCAAGTAACATACGAGCTAGCATTAAATACTTGGTAAATTAATTGAAAAATGGACTGTACAAAATTAAAGGGTACTCTTTTGGAAAAAGAAATAACTGTCATTTTAATGTGTATTCCTTTAAAAGTGGAATGCATTTTTTATTTCTAATGAAAAAAGGAACAAGGAGGAAGGTAGAGTGGAACGTGATAAAAAATACAAAAAGATAATTACCATCTTATTGATCCTACTATGCATAAGCCTTGTTGCTCTAATAGGAATAGGGATATATAAGCATTTTGCATCGAAAGAATCGACATCTGTCAGTGTGCCTGAAAATTATATTATCCCTGAAGATGGCGGTAATACAAACAATCAAACAGAGAATACGGAAAATAATACTGGAACAGATAATAGCAACTCTTCGAACGAAGACCATATTACTATAGAAAGTAATGGCACTAACGGTGGCTCCAACGATGGCTCCAACGATGGCTCCAACGATGGCTCCAACGATGGCTCCAACGGTGGCACTAACGGTGGCTCCAACGATGGCACTAACGGTGGCTCCAACGATGGCTCCAACGGTGGCACTAACGGTGGCACTAACGATGGCACTAACGGTGGCACTAACGGTGGCTCTAACGATAGCTCTAACGATAGCTCTAACGATAGCTCTAACGATAGCTCTAACGATAGCTCTAACAATGGTTCTAACGATAGCGATAGCGACAGTGATAGTAGTAAACCTACATCAACCGTTATTTCACTCCATAAAGGACAGTTCATAGACAATGAGCCTTTTAAGGTAACCAATATGTTGCCTGGTGATTTAGAAGTAAAGAATTTCTGTCTTAAGGTGTCATATAAAAACTCCGGTACAATAAAATTTTTGGTAGATATACATAACAAACCAGAAAAATTATTAGAAGTATTGAAGCTAAAAGTTGTTCTTCTTAATAGTGGAGATGTTCTCTATGACGGATTAATGAGAGATATGGGTGAATTAGAAACATATACGTTGGAAAAATCAGATACTGCAAAAACGGAAGAATTGTATTACGAAATTTCCACCTATCTTGATACTTCGGTTGGGAATGAGTATATGGACAGTACGGAATTGAAAGCTGATTTCAGATGGTGGGTAGATGAAAAAGCTAATTTAGTTCGTGCACCTGGTAAGCTAGATTATTCAAATGTAGCATTAGCGCTTAGTTTTATAACAGGTTCACTGCTGATATTAAAACTCCTTCCGAAAAAACACAAAAAATAGGAGAGCGAGCCATATGCAAAATAATCAACAGACAGGCAAAAAGTTGAAAACAAGTGTTGCTGCAATTTTCATACTTTCTATTTGCCTTTGTATTACCACCTTTGCTCTTATATGGTCGATGGTGTGGGTAAATAACAATATTTTTAGTGTCGGGAAAATAGATATTGATCTAAATGATGGTAAACCAGTTATTGAGGAACATGAGTATCTTTTTAAGCCAGGTATGACCGTTGCAAAGGAATTCTATATTCAAAACAACAGCACATGTGAAGCTTATTACAAGATATATTTTGACGACATTACAGGTGGACTTGCTGATGTGATTGAAGTGACCATTCGTGATGATGAACAAGTTTTATTTTTTGGTAAACCAAGTGAACTTACAAGACAGATGGTATCTTCAGCTAATGATCCATTACGTTTAAAAGAAAAAAAAGAATTGGAAATTGAGTTCCATTATCCAAAAGAAAGCCGTAGTACGCAAGATGCAACATTAACCTTTACCCTTTGTGCAGATGCAGTACAAACGAAAAATAATCCAGATAGAGAATTTGACTAAGGAGGAAACAACAAGGAAATGAAAAAAGCGTTACATATCATGAAAGCCATCATGACGTGGTTCCTTATGGTAGCAAGTATAGGGATGATGGTGTTTACAATCATCTCTGTAACGACCTTTGATCAGCCGGAACGAAATCTTTTTGGGTATAAACCCTTTATTGTCTTATCTGATTCCATGAGTAAGACAGATTTTAATGCAGGGGATTTAGTTCTTGTAAAAGAAACAGATCCGTCCACCTTGAAGGAAGGAGATATTATTGCCTATACTTCCACAGGTACTGACAATTATGGAGAAACAGTTACTCATAAAATCAGAAGTTTAACGACGGGTGCGAATGGAAACCCCGGATTTATTACATACGGAACAACGACAAATACAGACGATGAAACAGTAGTTACATACGAGTATGTGTTAGGTAAATACGAAACTCATATTCCAAAAGTGGGGACATTCTTCCAGTTTTTAAAGACTACACCAGGTTATATTTGTTGTATTTTCATTCCATTTATGTTGTTGATTGTCATTCATTTAATGGATAGTATTCGGCTATTTAGAAAGTACAAATCCGAACAAAAAGCCGAGCTGCAAGCAGAGAGAGACGAAATTGCAAAAGAACGAGCTGAATCTCAAAAGATGATGGAAGAGCTATTGAAATTGAAAGAACAGCTTGGAACGACTAACAATGGTGTAAACAGCAATGATGCTGCTACATATACACAAGGTAACGGTGAATAGGGGAATCTCTCGACCGATACCAAAAATGTTTTAGGAGGAGATAGGATATGAAAAAAGGATCAACTAAAAGAGCATTAGTTACGAGCATAGTGTCAACATGTGCGAGCGTAACAATGTTAGCCGGTGCAACATTTGCTTGGTTTACGGATACAGCAAGCACAGGTGTCAACAAAATTCAAGCAGGGACTCTAGACATTGCGCTTTTAGATGCAAACGAAGAGGCGTCTGTTGAAGGTAAGACTCTTAACTGGAATACTCCTGATGGAGCAAAGGATGAAATCCTTTGGGAACCAGGGGCTACATACAATTTAGAAACGGTAACTGTAAAGAATAAAGGTAACTTACCTCTTAAGTATAAAGTTATCATTACTGGCATCAATGGTGATGCAGAACTTAACAAAGCCATTGATTGGACAATTGAAGGTGCAAACATTAATGAGGAATACAAATTAGCTAAGGGTGATTCTGAAAAAATTACTATAAGCGGTACTATGAAAACAACTGCTGGTAATGAATATCAGGGTAAATCAATTGATGGTATTGGAATTACAGTAGTTGCCACACAGGATACAGTATATTCAGTTGCCACAGCTAATGAATTAGTGGCTGCATTAAGTGCTGGCGAAAGTGTTACTCTGGCGAATGACATTGTTTTAAGCAACGAACAGAAAGTAGTTATCGAAAATGGAAAAGCTGTAACTATTGATCTGAACGGAAAGACTCTTACTGCTGAAAATACAAATACCGCGACACATAACTTTATGCTTGACGTAAATGGTGGAGAGCTGACACTTCTTAATGGGACTGTAAAACTGACTCACACAGGTGTCAACATGGGATGGAATGGTGCTGCAACTGCTATTAATGTTACAGATGGCGGCGTACTGAATATGGAAGGTGTAACAGTTAGCGTTTCTGGAACAGATATGAACTTTGCAGTTCATCTCAATAACTGGGGTGAAGTTACCATGAATGCAAACAACTGTGTATTTGATTCTGACTATTGTGGAGTTAGAGTATTCAACAGCGGCCCTGCCATGAATAATGTTAAGATTACTAATAGTACATTAAAGGGTAACACTCGTGCGTTCTGGGTACATAATTACTCATCTGCTGATTTTGGCGGCAAGCTTTATTCAGGTGCTACCGCTGCTTATGACAAAGATCAGGTTGATGGACGTCTGAAATTAGATATATACAATAATAATAATACATTTGAAGTTACTGGAGTTACGAAGTCTCCAATTCGCTATGGATATAACTCTAACTCGACAGTTTACTATGGTGCAAATGGTAAAATAGTTGAATAAACATTTATTAGTATAATTAAGCCTGCCCACATTGTGGGCAGCAATCAAAGGGCATTTCATCCCTGTTAGCGTAGTGCCTTTTGATTGCTCATTTATAGCACAATTTAAGGGGGCGAGAAAATTGAAATTATTATATAAACTTAAATACATAATAGAGAGTAATAATTTGGTTAAAATGCTTATGCCCTCCTTGTTGGGAATAATTATATGCATAACCTGTTTAATGGGTACAACATGGGCTTGGTTTGCAGACAATGTTACCACTTCTATACAAAGTATAGAATCAGCCAAGTATGATATTACCGTAAATATTCAAGACGGAGCTGCCACAATAGCCATGGAAAATGGCGAATATATCCTTACCCAAAAGGCAGAGGGAGAAGGTTATAAGGTTACTGTGAAGGCAAACGGTTCGGCTAGTACAGGGTATTTTAGAATATCTGGGCCGGAAGGTTTTTTACCATTATATAGTACTCAGTTAGCGCCAGGAGAAGTAATGACGTTTACTTTTTACCCTGGTACAACAGGGAAATACTATTTTGAAAGTGCATGGGGAACTTATAGTGGAGAAAATACAATTAAAAATAATGATATAATCGGAACATCAGCACAATCAGAAATGAACATTGCTGATATGGAAGAATTAGAAGACACAGAAATATCGAATGATGCTTCAGATTCAACACCTGCACTTGGACCAAATGAAGAAGAAAATTTAGATAAAGATGTAATTGGAGATTCAGATGAAGAAATAAACAATGAAGCAGATGGTGAATTAGACAACATACCTTCTACTGTTCAACCATCTGAAGTTCCTGATGATTCAGAAGAGACTTTTGAAATTGCAGATCAGAACTGAGAATAATGTAACAGAAACCGGCATTCATATTTTTGAGTGTCGGTTTTTTTTTGTAAATTACTATTGGTTGGGACACAGTTTTAGCTACTGCTCCAGCCCCTGGATTTTAGCTGCTAATTCACCGCATATCGATCGTGTAACGTTAAAAGCGATGCATATTGAATTGCATCGCTTTTAGGAAAGGTGAAACCGTATATATTTAGCTGCTAACCAAGTGCTAACATTTTGCTAACGAAACCTAATAAATCGCAGTAAATTCAAGATAAAGATATTACACATATAGCGAGTAAAACGTCGATTTGACGCAGTTCCATTCCAATATAGGAAAATATATTACACTTTGTAACCATATGGGCGGCATGATGTAATCTGCCTCTTCCATTAAAAGAAGTATCCTACAAGTTGAAAAACTTGCGGGATGCTTCTTTTTTTTGTTTTTAATGGTGAAAAAAGGATGTACATACACCATTTGAAAATACATAAGTTAAACTGCATTATAGCAAACAGCATTAGCGATAGCTTAGAAAACTAACAATGAATATTAGTCCCTTTTTTAAAAGGGTGAATTGACCAAGACCTTACCACAAACTATTAATCATTGAATTTTCTCCACATAGGCACCAATAGGCATATGAAAAAATAAAATGGAGTTGAGTAAACAATTTCAACATATTCTTTGCGAAAAGGAGCTATCAACTTGGAAAAGAAGTCAAGTACAACAAAGATGGTTATTGTGATGAGAAAAGATTTACAAATGACAAAAGGGAAATATGTAGCCCAAGGAAGTCATGCTTCTTTAGGGGTTGTGAAGTGGATTGAATATAATGGAACTGAAAATCACAAACAAATTTTAAACAAATGGTTTAATGAAACATTTGTAAAAGTGACTGTTTATGTAGAAAGTTTGGATGAATTATATTCGATTTATCACCTTGCGAAAGAAAAAGAATTACCTGTAAGACTTATCACCGATAACGGATTGACCATGTTCAACGGTGTTAAAACAGGTACGTGTCTTGCTATACTTGGCGAGAGAGGGAAAGTGGATGACGTAACTGGTCATTTAAAATTATTATAAATCTTGTAATGATATAGTTTTTGCTAACGTAATCCCATACAATACTGAAAATCACCGTTAAAGATGTTGTACCTCAAATATAGCGAAACCTCAATAGAAGGTACTTTTCGCGCACTTCATTAAAGATTTTACACAATTTCATTCTTAGGGCGGCCATTATGATGTTTAGAATCCGACGTTCGTTAAATAGTAGAATAGGATGATATAAAAAAAGCGCTCCTAGTGTAGCGATGCAGTCCTAACTTACGGATCCAATACACTAGGTACGCTTCTTTTTCTTTATATACATTACGTATATTAAAAATATTAAGAACATTGATGTTGGTTTAAATGGCCTTCTAATAGTTGTTTATAATGCTTTGCTTTCTTATATTGAGTAACTTTGTATAGATATTCAGCTGGATGCTTAGCACTGCTAACAGCGTATACAGCGTTCATATATTCTATGTTAAGTTGTGATTTAGTTTTATTGTCAATTTTGATTGTATTCATGGTAACACCTCATAAACTATTAATTAACTATAACGGAGTATACACCAAATTTTTATCGATTTTTTATATCTAACAGCCTTGTTAGGATGCGAAAAGTCTTTGTTATTTTCCAGAGTTGTGGTTGTTTTTTGAATTTTTAATTATAAAAAAGGATGCAGTACAAGCAATCTTTAATAGTTATGATAAAAGTATTTTCGACTAGAGTCCTCCTTTATTTAGAGATGACTATTAGGTTCAAGTTGTATTACCTATTAAGTTGAAACAGTCCTCTGGGTTACTCCTCAATATTTCTATATTTTACATATCGCCCAGCTCAGCAGTTTCCTGTTACCCTAAGATAATGTGGATTATTTTCGTTAACAAACTAACGACGGCGGTTATTGAATTATTTTTTCATTTAATCTTAATAATCCATGTAATCATTAGGAAGATAGGAAGATGTCAATGGAACAAAAATATTTAAAAAAGGGCGGGCTTATTGCTTTCATCGCGCTATTATCGATGACGCCTCCTCTGGCAACAGACTTATATATGCCTTCGTTGCCTGAAATGACAAACTATTATCAAACAACCTCGTCAGTTACAAGCTATACAATGACGATATTCTTTATTTTTATGGCAATTGGTATCCTCATTCTTGGCCCGATGAGTGATAAGTACGGACGAAAGCCAGTCCTGTTGGGCAGTATCCTTGTGGCACTGACCTTTAGTATCATCTGTGCAATTTCACCGTCGATTTGGATCTTGATTGCAGCCCGGGCAATTCAGGCATTTGGTGCAGGAGGGATGGTTGCCATCTCTACAGCTTTGATTAAAGACAGCTTCGAAGGAAAAGAGATGTCTAATGTTTTGTCAATCACGCAGGCGATCGTTCTGCTTGCTCCAATGCTAGCGCCTATTTTGGGCGCGGTTATTTTAGCCTTTTTCAGCTGGAAGATGACATTTGTTGCTCTAGCTGTTCTATTCCTAGTATCACTTATAGGAGGATTTCTTTTAGAAGAAACTTTGCCGCAGGAAAAGCGAGTATCTGGCAGTACATTTAAATCTATCTTAGGGCTTACAAGTATTGTGAAGGATAAGAAGTTTACCAGCCTATTGCTTGTTGTTGCTCTCTTAATGGCACCGTTTATGGCATATCTAACACTCGCTTCATACATTTATATAGATGGATTTGGCATCTCGGAATCTGCCTTCAGCCTTTACTTTGCCGGTGCAGCTTGTATAGGTTTGATTGGACCATTTCTTTATATGCGTGTTGGTGGCGGTTCGATAAAAAAATCGATCAATATCGCCTTTGTAATTGTCACAATATCTATCTGCCTGCTCTTCTTAGTAGGTTCCATCAGCCCATTTGTATTTCTTGTATGCTATGTGCCCTTCACGGTTATCACGACATATCTCAGACCGATGGTGTCAAATACGCTATTATCTATGCAAAAGTCAAATGTCGGAGCAGCTTCAAGTCTAATGAACTTTGGCTTTACAGTGATCGGCAGTGTAGGGATGATGGTTGGGTCACTCCAGTGGGGAGATTATATTAATGGCTTGAGCATGACAATGCTGATTTTCCTCGTTTTATCCTTGTTATTATGGATCTATTGTTTGCAAAAAAAAATTATTACGGATTAAAGGCTTGATTTTAATAAAAGAGTTGCCACAGGATGATGTCTTGTCGGCAACTTTTTTTTATTTGGATTATTGCCCATCTCAAAAACCTAATTTATTTTCCGCTGTTCTTAGTCTTTGGATAATTTAAATTGGGTCAAGGTGAAAATTTCCGGGCTTCTTCTGCTGTCTTTTTTGCATAAATCCATATTTCTGTAAAAGACTAATTCTGATAAGAAAGGGGAGAAGATTGAATGCATTATGGATATATTGGTCCTGGCACAAATCCAGGCCAGCTCGTACAAAAAAAAGGACGCTATATAACAGGATTTTCTGTGGGGATTTTATACCTAGATGAAGATTCCTATCCTGTCATTCCCGGCAATGTCGCAAATTATTCAACCTTTCCGTTTCCTGTTCATTATAAATTGGTTCCCGGCTGTACGGGTCAGCGTCTTTTAAATAATGATCGAACACTGGAAAAAGGGATTATTGATGCAGCTATGCAACTTCAAAGTGAAGGAGCAAAAGTTATTTCAAGTGCGTGTGGGTTCTTTGGAAACTTTCATAAGCAAATAGCAAATGCATTAGAAATTCCTGTCTATCTGTCTAGCCTCGTTCAACTGTCTATGATTCAGGTTGGATTAAAGCCAGGACAAAAAATTGGTATATTAACAGCCTATGAAAAAGGATTGACGGATTCCCTTTTGAAAACGTGCGGAGTTACAAACAGATCTAATTTGATCATTGGTGATTTGAGCCAGGGAGAAGAGTTTTCATCCATTTCGAATGGAGCAGGTACGTTTAATAATGAAAAGCTGAGGGATGAGGTTGTTAAAAAAGCAATTGAGATAAAGGAAAAGCATCCTGAAGTCGGAGCCATCTTATTAGAATGCAGTGACCTGCCTCCCTATGCATTTGATATCCAGCAAGCAGTGCAGCTGCCTGTGTATGATTTTATTACACTCATTAACTGGGCACATTATGCAAATAGCCAAAGCCCATATTATGGATTTATTTAATAAAGTGAATGAGTGAAGACAAACACAAGTCCAAAGAGCTTGTGTTTTTTAATATTTATCTTTGCTGGCCTTATAAAATTATATTATTTTTCTGTATCTTATGGCAAACAAGAGAGAGCAATATGAGTCAAAAAAATGGAAGTAGAAAGCACTTTCATGAAATGATTTTTTCTTGTTAGTATACTAGTATAATAAAAGGTGTTCCAAAAAGATTCCTCTAGAACACTGACTTCCGGGAGTGTGAACAGTAGTGAAAAATAGGGCGAGGGATTTTTATCAACCTAAAGTGTTGAATGAATCCATCTTGGCTTTTTATCGTCTTCAAGGATTGAATAAACATATGACTGGGTTTCATCAATTCGAATCACACAGTACATATGAGATTTATGTACTTGAAGAAGGGCAATGCAATTATTTTATTCATAATAAAATATATGATCTGCAGCCAGGAGATATCATTCTTTTGGATGGATTAACTTTGCATAAGTCAAATACCACATCTCCTGATACCTATGTACGGAGTATGGTTCATTTTTCTCCAGTGTGGTTGGAGAGTATGTTGTCTGTAATAGGAATGCCAAATCTTTTGGATCCTTTTCAAAAGCTGAATAACTGTATACTGCGGACAGGATTTGATTCCTCAGGTCAGTATGTGGCTGAGAAAATTAAGTGGCTTGAAAAGCAGTTGGAAGCTATAGACGAGGAATATAAATGTACAGGTAAAATCAATGTCCTATTGGAAACTGAACTGAAGGTTGAATTTCTTCAACTGTTGATAAAAATTTATAAAATGAGCGAATGTCAACAACTCCGAGTCGTACAGAAGAAAACGGAAAAAAAGCGACATGCTGAAAACATTGCCTCGTGGATTAATCAACACTACTGTGAAAAAGTCAGCTTGGAACGTATTGCTAAAGAGTTAAATTTAAATAAGTACTACGTTTCTCATGTTTTTAAAGAGGTTACCGGATATACAGTCATGCAATATGTAATGGAATGCAGGCTAATTCAGGTAAAGTATTTATTGGAAATGAAACCTGATCAATCAATGGAAGACATTTTTCTATCAACTGGGTTTGAAAGTGCTGCCCATTTCAGCCGCTTTTTTAAAGAAAGAATCGGGATGACACCTACCAGTTATCGAAAGATGAAAAGAAGCCAAACGTTTGATCCATCTTGCTCTTCTGTGAGCAAAGTTTAATTGTTAGATTAGAAGCAAAATGTAATTTAGTATGCTCACAATTGAGCAATATCTGTTAGATTTTAGAAGATTATAATAAGGATGGGAACATAGCATTCTTATAAGAGAAATAATGTGTAAATAAGGAATTTTTTCACTAAATATGCTCAAAGATGAGCAAACTTTAATGGATTAAGGAGGAAAACAAATGAGTATGAGAGAACCAGCACTCCAACAGGAGGAACAAGTTGAATCTAATTCAGTAAGACCATTCGGATTACGAGATAAAGTCGGTTATTTGCTGGGTGATTTTGGAAACGACTTCTTTTTCTTGCTTGCCAGCACATTCTTAATGGTATTTTATACAGATATTTTCCATATTAATGCTGCAACAGTCGGGGTATTATTTATGGTTGCCCGACTTTGGGATGCATTTGCTGATGTGGCTTGGGGCCGATTCATTGATACAAGACCAGCGACGAAACATGGAAAGTATAAACCATGGGTTCTGCGCATGTCTTTCCCACTAGTATTCACAGGTGTTTTAATGTTCACGACAATACCTGGTATGTCTGATGGTTTCTACCTGGCATGGGCATTTGTGACTTACATTGTATGGGGTACATTGTATGCGACTGTTAGTATTCCATATGGATCAATGGCATCCGTTATGACAGCTGATTCTGTAGAACGTACTTCATTATCAACATGGCGTACAGTAGGGGCAAGCTTAGCAGGTTTAATTATCAATGTTTTGGGACCAGTGATTGTGTTTGTAGACAATAAAATTGATGCAAACCGTATGTTCATGGCTGCGGCTGTGTTTGGCGTTTTGGCAATTGCATGTTATTTCGGTTGTTATAAACTCTCTACAGAACGTATCGTGGCACCGACAAAAGAAGTGGAAAAAGGTGCTTTCCTTCGCTCCATGAAAAGCTTAATGACTAATAAACCATTTGTTTGGGTCTTGTCAGCTTCGCTTATAGCTATGTTAGTACAATACCTACTAACTACTGTTAATATTTATTTGTTTAAAGATTATTTCGGAGATGCATCTGCTTTAAGTTTGATTGGGGCAATACAAATGGTATCTATGTTTTTATGTCTTCCATTAGTAAAGCCGTTAGTTGCGAAATTTGGTAAAAAAGAAACAGCTTTAATCGGTATGTCAATTACTACTATTGTCTATACACTATTATTTTTCTTAAAAGGTCTGTCAGCAATTCAATTTGTGGCCTTTGCGGCAGTGGGTACATTTAGTATGTATCTCTATAACTTTGTGACTTGGGCCTTCATTACTGACGTTACGGATTACCATGAATATAAAACTTCAATGAGAGAAGATGCGACCGTTTACTCTGTCATTGCAATGGCAAGAAAAGTAGGTCTTGCTTTAGCTGGCGGTATCGGCGGTGCTGCAATTGCCGCTGTTGGTTATGATGCAACACGTGGAACACAAACACAAGAAGTGCTAGATGGAATCTATGCGTTAGGTACAATCGTACCAGCCATTCTTTATGGTCTAGTTGTTTTAGTCTTGTTTATGTATCCATTAAATAAAAAGAAAACAGCTCAACTTGCTGAAGATTTAGCAGCGAAAAGAGCAAACAATTAATCAGTTGAATCATCTAGGATAAAAGATTGGACCGAATTATTCCATTCGGTCCAATCTTAAATATTTTTATTGCGGAGGATCCAATAATGATAGAGTTAAAGGAAAGAGCGGTAACGGTAGATTTAAAAGCAAAACCTTTTAATTTAACAGATGAAGCTATTAAATGGGTTGAAGAAACCATTGCTAATATGACAATTGAGGAGAAAATCGGTCAGTTATTCGTAAACATGGGTGCTAGCCGTGATGAAGAGTACTTAAAAGGAGTATTAGATAGCTACCATATCGGTGCGGTTCGTTACAACCCGGCTACAGCTGAGCAAGTATACGATCAAAATAAAATCTTACAAGAAAATAGTAAAATACCTTTATTAATCGCTGCAAACACGGAGAACGGCGGAAATGGCGCTTGTATAGATGGCACATATGTAGCAAACCAAGTTAAAATTGGTGCTACAAATGATCCTAAGTATGCTTATGAATTGGGTAGAGTATCTGGTGAAGAAGCAGCTGCTATCGGATGTAACTGGAGTTTTGCACCAGTTGTTGATATCGACATGAACTGGAGAAACCCAGTAATCTCTACTCGTTGCTATTCCAATAAAGCAGAGCAAGTTTTAGAATACTCTTTAGAATATATGAGAGGAATTATGGAAAGTGGTGTAGCTCCGGCTGCTAAGCACTTCCCAGGGGATGGTGTAGATGAAAGGGACCATCACTTATCATTTGCTCCAAACACATTAACAGTAGAAGAGTGGGATAACACATTCGGAAAAGTTTATGGAGGATTAATAGAAGCTGGACTACCGTCTATCATGACAGGACATATGGCTTTACCGGAATATGTACGTCATTTCAAACCAGATGCGACTATTGAAGAGTTAGCAACACCAGCAAGTTTAAGTAATATCGTATTACAAAATCTATTAAGAGATAAATTAAACTTCAATGGTGTAATCGTATCTGATGCTTCCCATATGGTAGCTATGACATCTGCTATGAAGCGGAAAGACATGCTTCCTACAGCAATAGCTGCTGGTTGTGATTTATTCTTATTCTTCAATGACCCAGAAGAAGACTTCAAGTGGATGATGGAAGGATATGAAAAAGGAATTATCACTGAACAAAGACTTGAAGAAGCATTAACTCGTATTTTAGGATTGAAAGCTTCTTTAGGATTGCATGCAAAAGCTAAGACTGAAATTTTACAGCCAAAAGAAGTAGCAATGGCTAAAATGAGAACAGAAAAAAATATGGCTATTGCACCGGAAATTTCAGATAAAGCGATCACATTAGTGAAGAATAAACAGGAATTATTACCAATCAATCCAGAAAAGAATAAGAAGGTTTTACTTGTTGAAGTAAAAGGACCAGAATCCGCATATGGTAAGTTAATGGCTGCTATGACAGCTGGTAAGAAGAAACCAATCGAATTAATGAAGGAACTGCTTGAGAAAGCAGGATTCGAAGTTGAAATCTACGAATCACCAATCGATAAGCTGATGAAACTTCCTCCACAAGAAATGATGGGTGCAATCATGAACGTATACGCTCAAAAACGCCCAATTGCTGAACTGACAAATAATTATGATTTAATCATCAACATAGCAGATGTAGCACCGACTACAGACCAACGTATACAATGGGCTCCTCTGAAGGGAACTCCAGATATACCGTTCTATGTAAATGAAGTACCGACTATCTTTATTTCTTTACAATGCCCGTTCCACTTGGCAGATGTACCGCAAATTAAGACATATATTAATGCATATGATAGTCATGATCATACGGTGACTGCGATCGTTGATAAATTATTGGGACGTTCAGAATTCAAAGGTGTAAGCCCTGTTGATGCATTCTGTGGATTTATCGATGCACAACTTTAATTAGAATTTTTTATAAAAATTCGTTGATTGTGCGATTTAAATCATAATCTTTAAATAAGAAGGTAGTTAGAGCGAGGTTAACTTAACTGAACTTAACTATCTTCTTTACTTTTTATAAAGAGTGAATAGTGTACTAGTAGAGAGGAGTGATAATGAAATATGGTAAAAATGGTATCCAGATTATCTGGTGAGAACAATAATAGCTATGCATACAGAGCCATAAAAGAAGGAATCGTATCATTGAATTTACTGCCTGGACAATTATTGAGTTTGGGAGAACTAACAGAGGCTCTTAACGTCTCAAGTACACCTATTAAAATTGCTATATGGAAGCTTCAGCAGGAACACCTCGTAGATGTAATCCCCCAAGTAGGATCCTATGTTTCAAGAATCAATTTGGAATTAGTTGAGGAAGCAGCATATATGTGGTTCGACTTAGAAAAAGAATACTTGAAATCAGCTTGTCATTCTTTTTCTAAAGAACATATGAATCAGTTGAAGATGAATCTTATTCTTCAAGAGACGCTGTTGGGTCAAAAGGACATAATGAATCAAAAAGAGCTGGCCAGGAAATTTAATGAGTTGGATGATCAGTTTCATTCGATTATCTTTCATGCACATCATAGAACTAATACATGGAAAGCAATTTCTCATATGACGCTGGATTATCACCGAATGATTAGCTTTAGCCAACATCCTTTTGAACAAATGATTGCCGAACACAAAGAAATTATTTCCATAATCGAAAATAAAGAGATAGAAAGAGTAGAAAGAGCTCTTGAAAAACATATATTTAAACCAATAGATGATTGGAGAAATGTATATAAAGAGGAAGTATGTTAGAAAAGTGTTAGTGAAATGAGAAAGAAAGCATTACACAACTGAAAAAGCCTCAAAACAAAGATATCCAAATATAAATGGATGATATATCGATTTAATCATGTTGAAGCTACCCAAAAGTTTCGAAAGGTTAATCTAACCAATAAAAAGAGTTGCCAGAAGAATATTTCCTGACGGTAACTCTTTTTATATTTGATGGGTTTTCCAACATGCTTAGATTATACAATCAAGTCTATGTTTCAATGTCTAACCTTTAACGGGATTGTGTAAAATAAATATTTCCTATATCAATATAATTTTAGGTCTCAATACGTATTAGCAAAATAAATCAAAAAACTTAAAAAAGTAAGCACTTTCATGTAATGAATTTTATTTATTGATATACTAGTATAATAAGTAGGTGTTCTAAAGAATGCCCTTTAAGAACGCTGACTTCCGGGAGTGTGAAAAGTAGTGAATAAATGGGCAAAGGATATTTATCAACCTAAAGTTTTAGATGGATCTATTTTGGCTTCTTATCGTCTTCAAGGATTAAATACAGATGTGACTGGATTTAATCAATTTGAAACACACGGTACATATGAGATTTATGTCTTTGAAGAGGGGCAGTGTAATTATTTTATTCATAATAAAATGTATGACTTACGACCAGGAGATATCATTCTTTTGGACAGATTTACTTTACATAAGACAAATACTGTTTCTCCTGATACCTATGTAAGGAGTACCATTCATTTTTCACCAGCTTGGTTAGGGAGGTTATTTCCTGTTTTGGGCATGCCAAATCTTTTGGACCCTTTTCAAAAGCTGAATAACTGTATTTTGCGAACTGGATTTGATGCTTCGGGTAAATATGTTGCAGAGAAAATTAAATGGTTCGCAAAGCAACTGGAGATAATCGATCAGGAGTTTCAATCTACAGGTAAAATAAATTCGATATTAGAAACAGAACTGAAAATAGAATTTCTCCAACTATTGATGAAGATTTATAAAATGAGCCAATGTTCACAGCTGCACGTCGAACAAAAGAAGACAGAAAAGAAACAGCATGCTGAGAATATTCTCTCATGGATTAATCAGCACTATTGCGAAAAAATCAGCTTAGAACGTATTGCAAAAGAGTTTAATCTAAATAAATACTATGTATCCCATGTCTTTAAAGAGGTTACTGGCTATACGGTCATGGAATATGTAATGGAATGCAGACTGATTCAGGTAAAGTATTTATTGGAAATGAAGCTTGATCAATCACTGGAAGACATATTCCGCTCGACGGGTTTTGGAAGTGCCGCCCACTTCAGTCGCTTTTTTAAAGAGAGAATTGGGATGACACCAACTAGTTATCGGAAAATGAAAGGAAGACAAACTTTTGGTTAATTATGCTCAGTACTGAGCAATCTAAATTTTCTATATCAAAAAAGTTAGAAAACAACACTCATACCAATTTATAAGTAACTTTGATTGAATATGCTCAATATTGAGCAAATGTAAGGCTGTTCCGTTCATAAGAGTAAACACCCTTCTATCTTAAGAAAAAGAAGGTATATGTTTAGTTAATTATGCTCAATACTGAGCAAATTATATTTGTTGGATAGATTAAGGAGGATAACTAAATGAGCATGAGAGAACCAGTACTCCAGCAGGAGGAACAACTTAACTCTAGTACGGTAAGACCATTCGGCTTACGAGATAAAGTAGGCTATTTACTAGGTGACTTTGGAAACGATTTCTTTTTCTTATTAACTAGTACATTTTTAATGGTATTTTATACAGATATTTTCCATATTAGTGCTGCAACAGTAGGGGTATTATTTATGGTCGCTCGACTATGGGACGCATTTGCTGATGTAGCTTGGGGACGTTTTATTGATACACGACCAACAACAAAAAATGGAAAGTTTAAGCCTTGGATATTACGTATGTCATTCCCATTAGTATTTACAGGTGTTTTAATGTTCACAACCATTCCTGGAATGTCAGATGGATTCTATCTAGCATGGGCATTTGTGACATATATTGTTTGGGGTACATTATACAGTACAGTTAATATTCCTTATGGATCAATGGCTTCTGTTATTACAGCTGATCCAGTTGAAAGAACAACATTGTCTACATGGCGTACAGTAGGTGCTAGCTTAGCAGGTCTTATTATTAATGTTCTTGGACCAATGATTGTATTTATTGATAACAAAATTAGTGCAGATCGCATGTTCATGACAGCTTGTATCTTCGGTGTGTTAGCAATTGCTTGTTATATTGGTTGCTACAAACTTTCAACAGAACGTATTGAGGCACCAGCAAAAGAAGTGAAGAAGGGTGATTTCCTGCGTTCTTTGAAAAGTTTAGTGAAAAATAAACCATTCCTATGGGTACTAACAGCATCACTCATGACTATGTTAACATCTTTTATTGTTATGGCAGTTAATACGTACTTGTTCAAAGATTATTTCGGTAATGCAGCAGCGCTAAGTATAATTGGACTTGTTCAAATGGCGTCAATGTTCATTACAGTTCCATTAGTTAAGCCACTAGTTGCAAAGTTTGGTAAAAAGGAAATCTCAATTGTCGGAATGGCATTTGCAAGTGTTATATACATTGCGCTATTCTTCTTAAAAGGTATTGAAACAATGCCGTTTATCGCTATTGTAGCACTAGCTATGATGGGCATGAGTTTCTATAGTTTTATTACTTATGCATTCATTTCAGATGTTATTGACTATCATGAATACCTAACATCATTACGAGAAGATGCAACGGTTTATTCTATTGTTTCTATGTCTAGAAAAATAGGACAAGCAGTAGCTGGTGGTATCGGTGGGGTGGCAATCGCCGCTGTTGGTTATAATGCTACATTAGGTACGCAACCACAAGAAGTATTAGATGGTATTTACATGCTAGGTACATTAGTGCCAGGTGTATTATACGGAATCATTGCAGTCGTTTTATTCATGTATCCTTTAAACAAGCAAAAAACAATTGAATTAAGTAAAGAATTAGAAGCAAAACGTAATGCAAATAGTTAATGAATTGAAGAATTAAGGTTGAATTATTGGCTCTAATAATTGGTATGAATAATCATTAGAGCCAATTCTAGATATTTTACGGTGGAGGATTTAGTTAATGATCGACTTAAAGGAAAAAACAATGATGGTAGATTTAAAAGCAAAACCGTTTAATTTAACAGATAAAGATATTAAATGGGTAGAAGATACAATTGCAGAGATGACAATCGAGGAAAAAATCGGTCAGTTATTCGTAAACATGGGAGCCAGCCGTGATGAAGAGTACTTAAAAGGAATGTTAGATACTTATCATATCGGTGCCGTTCGTTACAATCCAGCTACAGCTGAACAAGTATATGACCAAAATAAAATCTTACAAGAAAATAGTAAGGTTCCTCTATTAATAGCTGCAAATACAGAGTGCGGTGGAAATGGTGCTTGTATAGATGGTACATATGTAGGTCATCAGGTAAAAATAGGTGCTACAAATGATCCTAAGTATGCTTATGAAATGGGGAGAGTATCCGGAGAGGAAGCTGCTGCTATCGGGTGTAACTGGAGCTTTGCACCAGTTGTTGATATCGATATGAACTGGAGAAACCCAGTAATATCTACTCGTTGCTACTCCAATAAAGCAGAGCAAGTTTTAGAATACTCTTTAGAATATATGAGAGGAATAATGGAAAGTGGTATAGCTCCAGCTGCTAAGCACTTCCCTGGAGATGGCGTAGATGAAAGGGATCATCACTTATCATTTGCTCCAAACACGTTAACAGTAGAAGAGTGGGATAATACATTCGGAAAAGTATATGGAGGATTAATAGAAGCGGGATTACCTTCTATCATGTCAGGGCACATCGCTTTACCGGAATATGTACGTCACTTTAAACCAGATGCAACGATTGAAGAGTTAGCAACGCCATCAAGTTTAAGTAATATCGTCTTACAAAATCTATTAAGAGATAAATTGAACTTTAATGGTGTAATCGTAACGGATGCTTCTCACATGGTAGCGATGACATCTGCTATGAAGCGCAGTGAGATGTTACCTACAGCTATAGCTGCTGGCTGTGACTTATTCTTATTCTTCAATGACCCGGAGGAAGACTTCAACTGGATGATGGAAGGCTATAAAAAAGGAATCATCACTGAAGAAAGACTTGAAGAGGCATTAACTCGTATATTAGGATTGAAAGCATCTTTAGGATTACACACAAAAGCTAAAACTGAAATTTTACAGCCAAAAGAAGAAGCCATGGCTAAAATCGGAACAGAAGCAAATAAGGCTGTTGCACCAGAAATATCAGATAAAGCGATCACATTAGTGAAGAATAAGCAGGAATTATTACCAATCAATCCAGAAAAGAATAAGAGGGTTTTACTTGTTGATGTAAAAGGACCAGAATCTGCTTATGGTAAAATCATGGCTGCTATGTCGGTTGGTAAGAAAAAGCCAATCGAATTAATGAAGGAATTACTTGAAAAAGCAGGTTTTGAAGTTGAAATATATGAATCTGCAATAGATAAGATATTAAAACTTCCACCACAAGAAATGTTAGGTGCAGTCATGAACGTATATGCTCAAAAACGTCCAATATCTGATTTAACAAGTAATTATGATTTAATCATAAACATAGCAGACGTACCACCAAGCACAGATCAGCGTATTCAATGGAATCCTTCAAAGGGAACTCCAGATATACCGTTCTATGTAAATGAAGTACCGACAATATTTATATCTTTACAATGTCCATTCCATTTAGCAGATGTACCGCAAGTTAAGACATACATAAATGCCTATGATAGTCATGAACATACATTATCTGCAATAGTTGATAAATTGTTAGGACGTTCAGAATTTAAAGGTGTAAGCCCTGTCGATGCATTTTGTGGATTTATCGATACAAGAATTTAATGAAGTGTTTATATAAATAATAGGTTTTTAGATTATGTAATTTAAATCATCATTTCATTTCTGCCGTAGGTAAGAAGATAGTTAGACGGAATTTAACTATCTTCTTTACTTAAATAAGCTTTGAACAGAGACTAGCAGTGTTTTCTCTAATAGGAGTGAGACTAAGTATGATGAAAATGTTATCAAGGTTACCAGGTGAGAATAATAATAACTACTCGTATAGAGCAATTAAAGAAGGGATATTATCATTAGAATTACTGCCTGGACAGTTATTGAGTGTTGGAGAACTGACTGAGGTATTAAAAGTATCAAGTACGCCTATAAAAAGTGCGTTATGGAAACTTCATCAAGAGCATCTTGTAGATGTTATTCCACAAGTTGGGTCATATGTTTCAAGAATAAATTTGGAATTGGTTGAAGAAGCATCGTTTATGTGGTTTGACTTAGAAAAGAAATATTTAAAATCAGCATGTAATTATTTTTCTGAAGAGAATGTTGATCAGTTAAGGAGAAATCTTGATCTTCAAGAAATGCTGTTGATTCAACAAAACATACTGAGTCCAAAAAAGATGACTAGACAATTTAATGAATTAGATGATAGCTTTCATTCCATTATCTTCCGAGGTCATCATAGGGATAATACTTGGAAAGCAATTTCACGTATGAATATGGATTATCACCGAATGATTAACTTTAGCCAACATCATTTTGAACAGATGATTGCTGAACATAGAAATATACTTTCTATAATTGAGAATAAAGAGATGGAACGAGTGGAAGATACTCTTAAAAAACATATATTCAAACCACTAGATTATTGGAGAAGGTATAAAGAAGAAATCTGCGAGAAGAATGAGCGCAAAATATTCATGGCTACAACATGAGCTTACGTTAACGTAATAAAAATTAAAAAGAAGCCTCTCAAAAGCTACGCACTTTTAAGAGACTTCTTTTTAAGTTATTAACATAAAAATGTCGATTTTAATTTTTATAATATTAAAGAGTCTTTAGTGTCTTTAATGCACGATGAATTATTAATCAGTAAGATCTACAACAACTTTAATCGTTTCATTGGCAGCGATAGCTGTTTCAAAAGCCTTTGAAAGGTCGTCTAATTTATAGACTTGCGTTACCATTGTTGCGATTGGTGTTTTTTTCTTCTCAATATGATCGACGACACGTACGATATCTTCATGTGTATACCCACTTGCACCAATAATTTTTACTTCTTTACTCATAATATCCGAGAAACTTACTGGTACGTCTTGTTTGTACACGGCAACAATGGCAAAACGAGCATCAGGTTTTGCCATTTTGAATGCTTGTTCAAATAATGGAGGAGCACCGGCAGCATCAATAAAAGCATCCACATTTGGAAGTGGAAAACCATAGTATTCAGCTGTGCCGAAATATTCAACAAGTGTTGTGGCTAGATCCTGTTTAGTGGTATTGATTGTTTTCGCACCTAATTCTTGAGCTTTAGCTAAACGCCAATCATTGATATCTACTACAACCACATCTTTAATACCTTCTCCGATCAAGCCGGCAGCAGCTGATAATCCGATCGGACCGGCACCAAGTACTACGATATGTTCACCTGGTTTAGGGTTAGTTGAGAAAGCACCATGAAAACCAACGCTCATAGGCTCCATTAATGCCGCTTCTTCAGGTGTTACTTCATCTGAGAAAGTGTATAAGTTATGATTTAAGGCTGCATCTTCGATGACCACAAATTGAGAAAATCCGCCTGCTTCACAAGAAAGTGCCTTACCAACTCGTTTAGCGGTAATCGGATTCACCCCAACGCGCATTCCAACTTGAATGTCCTTTACCTCTGAACCAACCTCTGCGACTTCACCGAAAAATTCATGCCCAAATTCTTTTTCATAACGGATGCCCATATTTCCGGCACCAGCTTTTACAATATTTATATCTGTACCGCAAATACCACAACGCAATGTACGCAATAATACATCCTTCGGTCCGATTGTTGGCATTGGTAACTCTTCAACTCGTACATCATTTAAGCCATGATAAACTCCTGCTTTCATCTCATTCACCCCAATTTTTATAAGTATACTTAATTTTATGACAATTAATATACCAGAGCAATTTGGAACCATTTATATGAACAATAAAAATGTTACTAATCTCCCAAAGACATTTATTATAGGTGGTAATATATGTATATAGTATTTGAAATCTATATATCTGTAATTTCTATTAATTATTGACAAGTAATCAGTATTGCTATTGGTATTGTTTGTAAACGGATTCATCTCAAAATTATTAATGAGACCGACAGACTCTCCGAAACCTGAGTAACTGAAAGAAACTTTATTTTAAAAAATTAAAACCGGAAACGGAATAGCCTCGTCAATATTTAGGAAGGGGGAGAAATAGTGGATGAAATAACAATGGAACGCCTCGTTATTGAGGAAAAGGAGATCATCATCGACGAACTGATGGACCAATATGGGCAAGAAATTTTACAACTCTCCTATTCTTATGTGAAGAATCGTGAACTTGCTGAGGACCTTACCCAAGATATCTTTGTAAAATGCTATCAATCCCTTCATACATATAAGGGGAAATCAAAAATTAGGACATGGTTGTGGAGAATAGCTATTAATCATTGCAAGGATTATTTGAAAAGCTGGTACAAAAACCATGTCTTCCTCTCAAGTGATGAATACATTTATTCTGGTGAAAGTGGGCATAGCACTGAACAAGCGGTTATTCGGCAAGATGAAGAAGAACGTCTGGTGCATTCTGTTATGCATCTGCCGATTAAATATCGGGAAGTCATCTATCTTCATTATTTTGAGGAGATGCCCATTCGTGAAATGGCGCAGGTACTATATATTAATAACAATACAGTGAAAACGAGACTCCGCAGGGCGAAGACACTTTTAAAGGATAGTTGGGAGGGATATAGCGAATGGAAGAACGGTTGAAGGGTCTTAAAAAGGCTATGAAGGAAACTTGCATGCGGGAGCTAGATTTCTCAGAAACTATGAAAAAGCGCATTCATAAGTCCATCGCAAAAGAATCATTCAGCGAGCAGGATATGTTCATTAACCTCCTCCAGCTTCTTTTAAAGGAAAGGACAGGCTTTGAATTAACAAGGCTTCTTGCAGTAAGAGGCATAAGAAAGTATGAGGACCAGGAAGGTTCTATATATGCGTTTTTGCATGAACAGGAGCTAGCGGGAATCATTACGGCTTCATGGGGATCATCAGGAGAAAAAAAGTATCAGCTGACCGACAAGGGGAGACGTGCGCTTGAAAAGTCTGATGAACGAGTATGGCTAGCTAGTCTTACCTTGAGAGGACAGGCGGAGAGGTGATCAGAATGGTCAATGATAGAGAACGCTTTTTGGGAGAAGTTATCGGGCAAATTCGCTCAAAGGAAGCGAAGGTAAGTGTTGAAAAAGAATTGAATTATCATCTTAAGGAAGCAAAGGAATATTGGCTGGGGAAAGGGCTGTCGGCTACGGAGGCACAGGAGAAGGCGATTAAGCAAATGGGAGATCCGTATAAGCTTGGTGAGAAGATGAACAAGCTATACCGACCGAAAGTGGATTGGCTGCTTCTTTCCCTGTTAGCAGCAGTGATGATGCTTGGATTTCTCCCGATTTTATCAATGGATTCGTCACAAGTGGAAATACAGGATTCATTTATGCGGAATAGAGTGATTTTTGGTCTGCTAGGCATAGCGCTGGCAATTGGGATTATGTACTTTGACTATCGGAAGCTGCAAAGATGGGGTTGGGCCTTTTATCTGGTTGGTGTAGCTATACTCTATGGGTTACGGCTAATTCCGTCTTATACAATCAATGGGGAACCTTATTTTGGTATACCAATGCTTGGTTCATTCAATTGTTGGATTGCATTGCCGTTCTTTTTCCTGGCTTGGGCTCAATTTTTTCAGAATAAGAAATTGAAAGTTTGGCAGCTTTTTCTTTTGTTTATCTACTCCTTTTATCTTTTCTTAATGGTTCCAGACCTAGCAATCTCATTTATCTATGGAATGACAGTTTTGATTATGTTATGGTGGAGCCATTTAAGTAAGAAAACTGCATTATTTATAACCGCAAGTACGATTACAGCATTCATAATTGGGTTGGTAGCCGTTTTGCCTTCTTTAAAAGGTTATCAGAATGAGCGGATAGCAGCCTATATAAATCCCGAGAAGTATGCAGATGGTTCAGGGTATATGTATGTGCAACTAAGGGAGCTGATGACCGAAGCAAAATGGTATGGAAGCTCTGCTGGCCAGGGTAATGTTCTTCCAGGAACATATTCCGATTATGCATTGGCGGGTCTGACCTCTCATTTCGGGTATGTTGTCACCGTGGCAGTTCTGATTATTCTCCTATTATTTGTGATTCGAATGGGGTATATTGCGATAGGAGCACGCAATAGATATGGAAAGTTACTTGTTATCGGAGCTCTGGCCCTGTTTTCTTTACAATTTTTCTATAATATTGCGATGATATTCGGGTTTGTCCCGATTATGACAATCTACTTACCGTTTATCAGCTATGGCTGGATGTCGACGATTTTGAATGCGTTTTTAATAGGAATTGTACTTAGTGTTTACAGGCGTAAGCATTATGGTGTAATGACAGAAAGAGAGTGCGAGGTCAATTAGGCCTAGCATCCTTTTTAAGCGAGGTTCGGACCAAACCAATTAACATCATCTTCCATAGGCAGAAAATAAGAGTGGGAAATCACGAAAAGGATTTCAGGCTATATTAACGGACAAATCATCGCGGTTAATGGCGGACGCAATATGCTTAGAGGATAATGATATGATCCCATCTGTTAAACACAGGTGGGATTTTTATGTTAAGGTTAACTTATCCCTCATTATAGTGGGATTTTGGAGCAATGAGCTAATAGGAGTGTTTAATCATGCAACATTTGCAGTTCGAAAAATCGTGGGATAAAGCGTTATCTGCCCAAGACCGAAGCTATATAGAAAAAGTATTTGTAGAGACAAAGCATTTAAACGGCAAAGGTGTAATTTTCTCTCCTATCCGAGAAGCCATCAACCATAAAGATGCACTGCTTGTGACCGTATTGGTTCATAACTTTACAGACCACCCGCTTACATTTAATCACACAAGATTACGATACAAAATTCAGGGAGAGATTATTGCGGAAAATGAATTTACCTTACCTAATCTTGTGATTCCAAATGAAGTGAGTATGCCATGGACATTTATATTTCCAAAAGAAAGCTACACAACACAGATACCTATTAAGAATGGACGATTAGAGACAGTGTGATTTTCAACAGAGAAAAATTCCAAAATCAGTTGAATAAAATTATATCAAAAATAGTAAAAGGTTTTTTAATATAAATAAAGTTTCTGTAAAATCCAAACATAGAATGGTAATATAAAACGGCTTGATTCAAGTAGGAATCATCAAGCCGTTTTTATTATCAGGAAGATTTAGCATGAAGAATGACGAGGAATTTTCCATCCTGGACTTCATTAGAGTAACGTTGAGCGTTCTCTTCAGAAAGTCCGATATTCATAAGAGAGTTCAATAATCCGCCTTCACTGGATCGAGCTCCAACTAGTGCACCGCCGAGCATAGTTAAAACAGGACCTGCAGCTAAAATTGCTCCCAAACCTGGGACCAATACAGCAGGTAATCCTGCGAGTGCGCCGGCAATGCCGAGTGCCCCTCCGGTAGCAGCTCCCGCAATAGCTCCATCCATAGTAGACGTTTTTACTTCCTGCGACATCTTGGATAAATCATTTGCCTGGTTAGCAATCACAGATATTTCAACAGTAGTATAGCCTTCCTTTTTAAACTCCTCAATAGCATCTGCTGCTTGTTGTTCGTTCTCATATACGTGAATCACATAATCTCCCATTCTATACCTCCCAATTTCATTAATATGGGTTATTTACCCGTTTTAATATCTTTAGACACTTTTTCCTGGGTGTGCTGGATAGATCGTAGATTTTGATTAAATTAGAGAGGTCTATTTGTTAAATAAAAGGATTCGAACCAGACAACTATTCATAAACAAAGCTTTTTAGCTCGTTCATTATGTAAAATTAAATTATTTAATTCTCAATAAAACAATGAATAATCGAGTAATTTAAAGGTTTCATATTATTTATCAACCAAAATGGTTATTTTTAACTATTTTTTGCTTTTTTCAGAAGAATTTGAGGTTTCAACACTCTTTACAACTGGAAAATACCGGAGTAGTATTACTCTCATAATTAAATCATTCTTAATCGCTGAATCTTTAAAGAGCGGGGGAACCACTTTTGTGACTCTTGTCACTTGGGGTGAATCCTTAATCAAGGTAGGGCTACTCTTTTGGCCCGAATCCGACAGCTAACCTCGTAAGCGTTAAGGGAGAGGATGGTGTAACTGGGGAGTCGAAGAAGTTATTTCGACCACAGGGTAGACCTCTGTGGTCTTTTTTGAACTTTAATAATTTAATACGTTAATATCTTAAATCGCTGAGTCTTTTTAAAGAGCGGGGGAACCACTTTTGTGACTCTTGTCACTTGGGGTGAATCCTTAACAAGGTAGGGCTAATCTTTTGGCCCGAATCCGACAGCTAACCTCGTAAGCGTTAAGAGAGAAGGTATTACCTTTGGTTAAAGTCCACTGTGTAATACAGAGGGCTTTTTTGTGCTTTTTGAATGGTAAAATTTAACAAAAACAAGGAGGAACCAACCAAATGTTACGTATGAGTTATCTGGATATTAAGCTGCTCGAGGAAAAAGCAAAAATTGAGGATGAGAATGCAAGAAGAGCTAGTTCAATCGTTTACCAGAATAACCAGATGAATAGTTCATTTTATCCGAATGGTTTCTCTAAAGTTAGATAAAAGGGGCAATAAGGGTTGTCCTTTCTATCATTCGATTAACATATATGGGATATAGAAAGGACAGCTTTATCCTTCGAAGAGATTTAAGGGGGATTTAAAAGTGGGAAACGTGCTGATTATCGGCAAAGGCAATCTTTATATATCAGTGATTTCTAGTAATAGCTTCAGAACAAGCGTATTTGATGTATTGCCTTATAAGCAATATTTTAAATCTCTTTACAACACGGAAAATGGAAACAGGAGAATGGATAACCAAATTGAAATGGAAAAGGAACTTTTGGTATATAACAAGGTTTATATTATTTCAGATTCCATCAATGAAGGGTTTGAATTGACTGCGTTCTTTTCTAAATTGGGTACGAGAAAAATCATTGTTGCGACACAAAGCAGCAGGGATTATCAGCTTTACAAGAAGCTCGGCGCCAAACTTGTTTATATAAGTAAACCTGGAAGCTGCTCTTATAGTTGGTTAACCAATCACCTTTAACCTTTTAGCTGTGGATTAAAAAAACAATTTTATGAAAGGAAGGTTCATGTGGATCTTATTTCAATTGGATTAGCAGTAGGATCTTTTCTAATATTTTGGGGATTAATTAAGTTTTGTGACAATGTGATTGAGGAACGAGGGGTAGAAAAATGATTTTTATAGGAATCGTTGTTAGTGGACTTGCGATTTACTTAGTTGATGCCTTAATCCATCCAGAGAGATATTAATTTATTAAAACACTATGGGGGAAAGAATAATGGATTTTATACAAATAGCATTGGTATTAGCAGTTCTTTTATTGCTTGCTATACCTATGGGGCGCTATATAGCCCGTGTTTTCTCTTTGGAAGAGACTAAGCTTGATCGAGCATTTGGCGGAATAGAGAACTTAATTTATAAGCTGTCAGGAATTTCGCAAGGGAATATGAAATGGAAGCAATACGCAAAGGCTCTATTGGTTAGTAACATAGCAATGTTTGCTATTTGTTATATAATCGTGCGTCTACAAGGTGTTTTACCGGGAAATCCAAGTGGGATTGCATCAATGGATCCGTTCTTATCTTTTAATACAGTAGCGAGTTTTTTAACCAATACTAATTTACAACACTATAGCGGAGAATCAGGTTTATCTTATTTATCACAAATGATGGTTATTATCTTTCTAATGTTCACCACACCAGCGACAGGAATTGCTTTATGTATCGCTTTTATGAGAGGTCTGACAGGGCAAAAAAGCATTGGTAACTTTTATGTGGATTTAATTCGTGCCCATACACGTATTCTGATTCCGCTTTCCATCCTGGTTGGAATCGTGCTTGTAGGTCAAGGAGTTCCGCAAACATTAGAGCCGACGATCACAGCTACGACCCTGGAGGGTGCCGAACAGCAGATTGCGCGTGGACCTGTTGCAGCTTTGGAATCGATTAAGCATTTAGGGACTAATGGCGGTGGATTTTTCGGTGTAAACTCTGCACATCCATTTGAGAATCCAACACCACTCACGAACGTTATTGAAATCTTATCCATGTTTTTACTGCCAGCTTCACTGCCAATCGCTTTTGGACATATGGCCAGAAGTCGTAAGCAAGGTTGGATTTTATTCAGCGCGATGGGAATTATGTTTCTTGCATTCTTATCATTAGCCTACTTCAGTGAAGCAAATGGAAATCCCGCGCTTCGAGAAATCGGCCTTTCCCAATCAGATGGAAGTATGGAAGGGAAGGAAGTGCGGTTTGGAATTGCCCAAAGTGCTCTATTTACAACAGTTACAACAGCTGCAACGACAGGCACAGTAAACAATATGCATGATACGTTAACCCCGCTTGGAGGGTTGGTTCCATTAGGAGAAATGATGTTGAATTGTGTATTTGGCGGGGACGGTGTTGGAACCGTAAATATTTTAATGTATGCCATTCTTGCTGTTTTCTTAGCAGGATTAATGGTTGGGCGAACACCAGAATTTTTAGGGCGTAAAATCGAAGCGAAAGAAATGAAATTAATCGCGATTACCATTTTAATACATCCATTAATCATTCTGGCTCCATCGGCCATTGCACTGGCAACAGAAATGGGGTCATCAGCGATTTCAAATTCAGGGTTCCATGGAATCACTCAAGTCGTCTATGAATTCACTTCATCTGCAGCGAATAATGGATCAGGATTTGAAGGCTTAGGAGATAATACACCATTTTGGAATATATCTACAGGGTTAGTGATGTTATTTGGCCGCTATTTCTCCATGATCGCCATGCTTGCAGTAGCTGGATCGTTACTAAATAAAAAGCCTGTTCCGGAAACGATTGGTACGTTTAAATCAGATAACATCACATTCATCGTTCTTCTGGTGACTACGGTTTTAATCGTAGGGGCATTAACATTCTTCCCAGTTATCACGCTCGGACCAATTGCGGAGTATTTATCGATTCGCTAATAAAGAAAAAAGAAGGTAAAGGAGTATTCTAATGAACACAAAGCGTAAAGCGGCGATTAATAACGCTATAGTCAAGCGTGCTTTAATAGATGCTTTTAAAAAGCTGGACCCGCGTCTGATGGCTAAAAATCCAGTCATGTTTGTAGTAGAGGTTGGGTTTGTTATCACCCTAATCCTGACTATTTTCCCCACCCTGTTTGGAGGGGGAGCGAGTTCAATTTACAACGGGAGTGTAAGTGCAATCTTACTTCTAACCATCCTATTCGCTAACTTTGCGGAATCCTTAGCAGAGGGAAGAGGAAAGGCTCAAGCTGACAGTCTGAAAAAGACAAAACAAGATACAAGTGCCAGATTGCTTTTGAAAGATGGATCAACCAAAATGGTCCAATCAACAGAATTGAGAAAAGGGGATATAGTTGTTGTCAAAGCAACTGAATTGATTCCTGCCGATGGAGAAATTGTGGAAGGTGTAGCCTCTGTTGATGAGTCTGCAATAACGGGTGAATCTGCATCGGTTATAAAAGAATCTGGTGGAGATTTCAGCTCAGTCACCGGTGGTACACGAGTAATTAGTGACAGGCTAAAGATTCGAGTGACGACGGATCCGGGTGAATCCTTCCTTGATCGTATGATTCATTTGGTTGAAGGAGCGAAGCGCCAAAAAACACCGAATGAAATTGCATTAAATACATTGCTCGTCAGCTTAACGTTGATATTCTTAATTGTTTGTACGACCCTGGTTCCAATCGCTGCCTATGTTGGAGTTACTATACCAATCGCAACTTTGGTAGCCTTACTTGTTTGTTTGATTCCTACGACGATCGGGGGACTACTTTCAGCGATCGGAGTCGCCGGGATGGACCGAGTTACTCAATTTAATGTAATTGCTATGTCAGGTAAAGCGGTGGAAGCAGCTGGGGATATTAATACGATCATTCTCGATAAAACAGGCACGATAACTCATGGGAATCGGATGGCTACAGCATTTGTGGCCGTTGGAAAATTAGATCAAATGGAGCTGAATAAAGCCGCACTAGCTAGCTCTCTTCATGATGAGACTCCTGAGGGGCGGTCGGTCATTGAGTTGGCAAAAAAATCAGGTGTTTTAGAAGCTGAGGGACATGAAATTGATTCAGAAGGTGTTGAATTTAAAGCGGAAACTCGAATGAGCGGAACGGACTTTGCGGATGGACGGAAAATTAGAAAAGGTGCCGTGGATGCTATTAAAGAGTACGTGACCGCTCAGGGAGGGACTGTGCCAAAGGATCTTGATAGTAAAACAAAAACAATCGCAATGGAAGGTGGCACACCGCTTGCTGTGGCAGAAGGAAACAAAATTCTAGGCTTAATATATTTAAAAGATACCGTTAAACCCGGAATGAAAGAACGGTTTGACGAATTACGAAAAATGGGGATAAAAACCGTCATGTGTACAGGGGATAACCCACTGACCGCCGCAACGATCGCTCGTGAAGCAGGTGTAGATGATTTCATCTCTGAGGCAAAGCCTGAAGATAAGATTTCCGTTATTAAAAAGGAACAAGCTGAAGGAAAGCTAGTAGCGATGACAGGGGACGGTACGAATGATGCTCCGGCACTCGCACAGGCTGACGTTGGTCTTGCGATGAATAGCGGAACGATTGCAGCAAAAGAGGCGGCGAACATGGTTGACTTAGATTCTGATCCAACGAAGATCATTGAAGTAGTAGCCATTGGGAAGCAGTTGTTGATGACACGGGGTGCTTTGACTACGTTCAGTATTGCTAATGATGTTGCGAAATACTTTGCGATTATCCCAGCTATGTTTATGGTGGCGATTCCGCAAATAGGGGCACTAAATATTATGAATCTGAATACACCACAAAGCGCGATTCTATCCGCACTCATCTTTAACGCAATTATCATTCCATTGCTTATACCCCTGGCAATGAAGGGTGTTAAATATGTACCGATGAGTTCTACAAAACTATTAAATCGTAACCTCACGATTTTTGGGTTCGGGGGAGTCATTGTTCCGTTTATCGGTATTAAGGTAATCGATTCTTTGCTTATGGTCATGAATCTTGTTTAAAAATAACTAATAAAGTAAAGGTGACGTATACATGTTGAAAAATTTGCGGGTAAGTCTGGTACTACTTCTTATATGCGGGTTCATGTATCCTTTGGCGATAACAGGGATATCACAGTTGATTTTCCCGGCTAAAGCCGATGGCAGTGTGATCGAAGCTAAAGATGGGGATGTGGTAGGTTCTGAATTGATTGGGCAGAGTTTTAAGGATTCGAAATACTTCATGAGTCGCGTATCTTCTATTGAATATAATGCCTCTGGATCTGGATCAGGAAATTATGCACCATCTAATGAGGATATGATTGAGCGGACTAAAAACGATATAAAGGCATTTTTAGAAAATAACCCTGATGTGCAAAAAGAAGATATTCCGGCAGATCTTTTAACAAATTCAGGTTCAGGTTTGGATCCGCATATTTCACCGATGGCAGCAAAGATTCAAGTGCCGAGAATTGCTGATGTCAGGGACATAGATGAAGAGCAATTAGTGTCCCTTATTATAAAAAATACGGATGGAAGGCAATATGGGATATTAGGAGAACCGCGGGTAAATGTATTACAGCTAAATATGGAGCTTGATAGATTGAAATAAGGAAGAAGGAGAAAGGGAGAGTATCGTATACCAGCTCTCCTTTTCTTGTCTGTAGAAAGATAGGGGTGAAAGCATGGTCGAATTTCGCAGAAAAACTCCCGAAGAATTTTTACAATCGATTTATGAAGTGAAACGAGGAAGGCTGAAAATTATTCTCGGGGCGGTTTCTGGATCGGGAAAGACCTATCATATGTTATTGGATGGGAATGTATTGAAGAAGAGATCGATTGATGTTGTGATTGGAATAATCAGTCCATCCAATCGTCCTAAAACAAATGAACAAATCGGGGATTTGGAGACGATTCGACCAATTGAATGGGTGGAGAACGGAATAGTTAAACAGGATTTAGATATTGAAGCCATTAAAGAAAGGAATCCAGAAGTTGTTCTTGTTGATATCTTGTCACATCGCAATCGCTTAGATGCACCGCATAAGACAAGACTTGAAGATGTAATAGAGCTAATGAACCACAATATTAGTGTAATTACAACGATGAACATTTACGAATTAAATGGAGTTAGAGAGATTGTTGAAAAACTGTTAGGCATTAAAGTACAGGTGGATCATTGTGTACCGAATGACACCCTTGCGATGGCAGATGAGGTTAAGCTTTTGGATGTAACACCTGACCAAATTCTTAATCGTTTACAGGATGGCAACATAGACCGGGTATTAGAAGAGAAATTGTTTAAACGAGCAAATTTGGCAGTATTACGCGAGCTTGCCTTACGCCATTTAGCAGGTGAAGTAAATGACGAACTGGATGAATATCGAGAACAGCAAGGGCTGATAGGACCATCCGGAGCATCGGAGAGAATTCTTGTTACCGTTCAATATCACTGGAATGGCTCAATTTTAGTACGTAGAGGACAACAAGTTGCAAAACGTTTGGGTGGTGAGCTATTAGTCGTATGTTTCCTTTCACCGGATAGAAAGCTTTCAAAGGAAGAGCAAACTTTTAGAAGGTCCATTAAAAAGTTAGTTCATAAAGTTGGAGGTAAATTTGAAGAATTTTCTATTACTCGAACGGATGCAGCCGAGGAAATCGTCACCTATGCAACTGACAAGAAAATCACCAAAATTGTAATAGGCCATTCTAAAAGAAGCCGCCTGGAAGAAATCATAAACGGCTCGGTCATTAATAAAATTCTGCGAAGTACGCAAAACATAGATATCTTGGTTGTAGCTGACCGAACAGATAAAAGTGGGAAAAGAGTAATACCTGCTAAGTTGGGAGACGACAATAAAATCAATCCATACCGTCGCTTATCAAATCGAGAAGTGGAAGAGCGGATTGGAAAAATGAAGCGTGGACAATTAAAGGTTTATATTGGGGCAGCTCCAGGTGTCGGGAAGACGTATACGATGCTGCGTGAGGCTAACGAGTTGAAGAAAAACGGAATAGATGTCGTAATTGGTTTGCTTGAAACACATGGTAGGAAAGAAACACTTGATCAAGTCGGAAGCTTGGAAATGATGCCACGAATGAAAATTAACTATAAAAATGTTGTGATTGAAGAAATGGATGTAGATGCCATTATAAAGAGAAATCCCGAGGTGGTACTAGTTGATGAATTGGCTCATACCAACGTACCAGGCAGCAATCATAAAAAACGTTATGAAGATGTTGAAGAGATTATAAAATCAGGGATTTCGGTCATCTCAACCATGAACATTCAGCATTTAGAAAGTTTAAATGACAGTATTGAACAAATTACAGGAGTGCGGGTACGGGAAACAGTACCCGATCAAGTTCTCCGAATGGCAGATGAGATTGAGCTTATTGATATTTCTCCAAAGGAGTTGCAGCAACGTATGCTGGAGGGGAATATATACGCAAAGGAAAAAGTAGAACAGGCACTGAATCATTTTTTTAAAACGTATAATTTAATCGCATTAAGAGAACTCGCCCTTCGTGAAGTCGCTGATGATGTTGATGAGAGACTAGAATTATTGGAACGTAACCGTACTTTAAGAGGACCGTGGCGAAAACAAGAGGTCATCTTTGTTTGTGTAAATTTACGCGGGAACAGTGAGCGTTTAATTCGACGTGGTTTTCGAACTGCTTATCGGTTGAAGGCTAACTGGTATGTGGGTTATGTAAGGGAGCATTCTGTTCTAACAGACGAAGAACAGTCCAAAATGAAGAACTTGCAGTTTTTAACCGAAAGACTGGGTGGGATTTTTGAAATATACGAAACATCCCACCGAAGAAAAGTTGTTGAAGAATTGGGAGAACGATTAAATGACAAAGAGG
The DNA here is from genome assembly GCF_058313585.1 of Bacillus sp. z50. Lineage (NCBI taxonomy): Bacteria > Bacillati > Bacillota > Bacilli > Caryophanales > Bacillaceae > Bacillus > Bacillus sp. z50. The sequence goes on along the minus strand of NZ_JBZFQL010000008.1, from coordinate 46,025 downwards.
CAACCCAAGTGTTTATCGGACAATCGACACGGACACGATTGGAAGAGATCATAAGAGGTTCGGTTGTCCAAAAGCTATTGCGTTTAGTCCGTCATTTAGATGTATTAATTATTGCAGATCAAAAACCTGATAAAAAGAAGGGACTAAGTTAACCGCTAAATTTAGAACAGCATATAAACTAATCAGTCGGGCATTCTAAAGCAGAGCAGGAAGTATATGATGAATAACTGATGAGGGGGTAAGCGGTGAATATAGCCTTTTTTCTAATCCCAAAAAGAGAAGTAGCCTTCGTTAAATATGAGTCCACGATGAGACAAGCGTTGGAAAAAATGGAGTTTCACAAATACTCTGCAGTTCCCATTATCGATAACCAAGGGAGATATGTTGGTACCTTAACAGAGGGGGACTTACTCTGGAAAATGAAAAACACCCCTGACTTATCATTCGAAAACACCCATAAAACGAAACTGAAAGACATAAAACCAAAGCGTTATAATGAACCGATTCATATTGATGCTGATATGGAAAGTATTCTTTTAAGGGCAATGGAGCAGAATTTTGTCCCTGTTATTGATGACGCGGGCATTTTTATTGGAATTATTAGAAGAAGAGAAATCATAGAATACTGTGCTAAGGGGATTTTCGAGAAAAAAGCATAAAATTAATAGTAATAGTGTACTGTTTAACTTTTATTACCTTTCGCAAGGAATTATTTTATTACCATACAATAAGAGAGTCCAAAGTTAATGTTCAGTATAATCAGCAGTCACATAAGCTTTCTAACACGACTGCCTTGATTATAAGGTAATCTTTTAGAATTGACGGTTTAACAGCCCTATATTCTATAAAAAGTTCATACATACATAAAAAGGTGAATTTAAAAGATTGTTTCCTGTAAAAAAGGGAGCAGTCTTTTTTTATCAATAAGATGTAGTCGGTGTTTCTCGAGGTAAATAATAATTCGGTAATTTCTGAAAAAATAGATTGACAAAAGTAGGAAAAGAAATTATATTTAACTACGTATTGATAATCATTATCAATTAAATTGGGCTATATATCCTTTTAAGGAGGTTTACTATGAATCGCCTCTATACAGATCGTTTGAACATTGGGTACGGGGAAGAATTAATTGTAAAGGATCTCAGTGTAGAAATACCTGACCGGAAAATAACGACAATCATTGGCTCTAATGGGTGTGGGAAATCAACTTTATTGAAAGCCATTACACGCATTATATCTCATCAATCAGGCGACGTCGTTTTGGATGGGAAAAGTATCTTAAGTAATAATACAAAGATTCTTGCACAAAAAATGGCCATCCTTCCTCAGTCACCAGAAAGTGCAAGCGGACTTACAGTAGGTGAACTAGTTTCCTATGGAAGGTTTCCTTATCAAAAGGGATTTGGTCGTTTAACTAAAAAAGATTATGAGGTAATTGACTGGGCACTTGAGGTTACTGGAACGATAGATTACAAGTTTCGTCCGGTAGATGCCCTATCAGGCGGTCAGCGCCAACGTGTTTGGATTGCCATGGCACTAGCCCAGGAGACAGAAATCATCTTTCTCGACGAGCCAACCACCTATTTAGACATGGCTCATCAGTTAGAGGTCTTAGAGCTTTTACAAAAACTGAATCAAGAACAAGCACGTACCATTGTGATGGTCTTGCATGATTTAAACCAGGCAGCACGTTTTGCTGATTATATGATTGCCTTAAAAGATGGCCGAGTTGTAAAAGCCGGGTCCTGCGAGGAAGTGATTACTCCCGCTGTACTCAGAAAAGTATTCCATATTGATGCCCAAATAGGGAGAGATCCACGAACAAATAAACCAATGTGCCTTACTTATAACTTATTAAAAGGAGAACCCAAACATGAAAAAATGGATATTCCCGTTTATGCTGCTCTCAGTGTTAATTATTAGTGCATGCAGCAATAGTTCATCTACAGAGAAGGAAAATGATACAAAAAAAGAAGAAGCGCCAAAAACATTTACATATGAATCAGAAACAGGGCCAGTCGAAGTACCAACAGATCCGCAGCGTGTTGTCATGCTATCAGGATTCACTGGGAACGTGATTGAACTGGATGTGAATTTAGTTGGTGTTGACGTTTGGTCTAAAACAAACCCTACCTTTGAAAAGGAATTAAAGGATGTTGCCGAAGTTTCAGAGGATAATCTAGAAAAAATCATTGATTTGAATCCTGATCTCATTATTGCGTTATCTACTGTTAAAAACGTTGATAAATTAAAGGAGATTGCTCCTACTGTAACCTATACTTGGGGCAAATTGGATTACTTAGCTCAGCATGTGGAAATTGGAAAACTATTAGGTAAAGAGAAAGAAGCAGAGGACTGGGTTGATGACTTCCAAACACGTGCTGCGGAAGCCGGAGAAGAGATTCGCGCCAAAATCGGTGAGGATGCTACAGTATCTGTAATAGAAGCTTTTGATAAAAATTTATATGTATACGGTGATAATTGGGCACGCGGAACAGAAATCCTTTACCAAGCTATGAAATTGAAAATGCCTGATAAAGTAAAAGAGATGACATCTAAGGATGGATACTATACTCTTTCTACGGAAGTACTCTCTGAATACGCAGGAGATTATGTGATTTTAAGTAAATACGCAGCTGCTGATGTATCATTCCAGGAAACTGAAACCTATAAAAATATACCTGCCGTTAAAAATGGACATGTATATGAAATGGAAGGAGACGGTGCTTCCTTTAGTGACCCAGTTACATTAGAGAAGCATTTAGCTTTTTTCAAGAAATCATTTCTTGGTGAATAATTTTCGGGTGGAGGGATTCTAATTGGAATCCCTTTTCCCCTATTCTGACGAAAGAGAAGATGAGTAACTGATGACAAAAGAAATGAAACGTTCTGTCCCCTTTGTCTATAAAATGATTGCCAGTTTGCTTGTTCTTGCTGGGATGTTTGTGGCGGCCATGGTTTTTGGTGCTGCAGATACGACTGTCAAAGATGTATGGCTCGCTCTTACCTCTAACGTGAAAACGGATGAAACTCTTGTTCTGCGAGAGATTCGTTTTCCAAGAGAAGTTGCAGCCATTTTTGTAGGAGCAGCTTTAGCTGTTGCCGGCGCTATTATGCAAGGGTTGACGAGAAATCCGCTTGCTGATCCAGGTTTACTAGGATTGACTGCCGGCGCAAATGCGGCGCTGGCAATTACGCTGGTTGTTTTCCCATCTATTAATTATTTTGGGTTGATGATTGGCTGTTTTATTGGAGCAGCTGTTGGTACAATCATGGTATTTAGTATGGGGTTTATGAAAAAAGGAGGGTTTTCTCCGCTTCGAATCGTATTAGCAGGTGCTGCTGTATCTGCTTTCCTTTATGCGGTTGCGGATGGGGTAAGTATTTACTTTAAGGTATCTAAAAATGTTTCAGCATGGACTTCAGGAGGGTTAGTTGGAACTAGTTGGGACCAGCTCCAGATCATTGTTCCTTTTATTATAGTTGGCATTCTAGTGGCGCTCATTTTAGCAAGACAGCTGACGATTCTTAGTTTAAATGAAGAAGTTGCTGTTGGCTTGGGGCAAAACACGGCACAAGTAAAATTCATCCTTTATGTTGTCATTATCCTTCTGGCGGGTGCATCTGTTGCCCTTGTCGGGAATATGACCTTTATTGGCTTAATGATCCCGCATATTGTACGGGCCATCGTCGGAACGGATTACCGATTTATTATCCCAATGTCTGCCATTGCAGGAGCTGTTTTTATGCTTTTTGCGGATACGCTTGGACGGACCATAAATGCACCATTTGAAACTCCGGTAGCAGCTATTGTAGCTACAATAGGGTTGCCATTTTTCTTGATAATTGTTCGTAAAGGAGGGAAAGCATTCTCATGATTCATCCTTCTTTACTAAAAAAACAACGACTATTTCTTGTTGTTTTATTGACTCTCATTATTGCTACAGCGGTTGTCAGCATGGGGATGGGAGCAGCTGCTTTATCTTATGACCGGCTCATTCCAACACTACTTGGAGAGGGCACGTTTAAAGAAGAGTTTGTTTTATTTTCGATTCGTTTACCAAGAATACTGATTACAGTGTTGGCTGGAATGGCGCTTGCATTATCGGGTGCTATTTTACAAGGTATTACACGGAATGATTTAGCGGATCCTGGCATTATTGGGATTAATTCTGGAGCGGGTGTGGCTGTAGCTATCTTCTTTCTATTTTTTCCGATTGAACCAGGTTCATTTGTTTATATGCTGCCTCTTGTCGCGTTTTTCGGTGCGATCCTCACCGTATGTTTCATCTATTTATTTTCATATACGAAAAACTCAGGGTTGGAGCCGGTAAGGCTCGTGTTAGTAGGCATAGGTTTTTCGATGGCCCTCTCCGGTGCCATGATTGTCCTTATTTCATCGGCAGAACGAGAAAAAGTAGATTTTATTGCTCAATGGTTAGCAGGGAATATATGGGGAACAGATTGGCCTTTTATTTGGGCGTTGCTCCCTTGGTTAGTCATCCTTATTCCGTTTACTTTATTCAAAGCCAATCGTTTAAACCTTCTCGGGATTAGTGAACCTGCAGCTATTAGTGTAGGTGTGTCGATTGAGAAGGAAAGAATCATTTTACTGATCACAGCTGTTGCCCTGGCTGCCTCCGCTGTCTCGGTTACAGGGGGGATCTCCTTCATCGGTTTAATGGCACCGCATATAGCCAAAACTCTAGTAGGACCACGAAACCAATTATTTATCCCACTTGCCATTTTGATTGGGGGATGGTTATTATTATTCGCTGATACAATCGGCCGAAATCTAATTGAGCCTAACGGACTCCCGGCAGGTATTATGGTTGCCCTTATCGGTGCCCCTTATTTTATGTATTTATTATTGAAAAAATAAGCGAATATCCCTTGGGAATCTGCTTATTATCAAAGGTTTCTACTGTTTTGTTATCGGGATGGAAATGATAGCGTTCATTAACTGTGTGTAAATATTAATTCAGAAAATAAAGCTACTGTTCCCTGTAGCAAAAAGAATCAAGAATGCTAATTAACGGCATTCTTGCTTCTTTTTATTTGGTTATTCCAAATGCCCTTTTCCTCTACTAACTGGATGTTTAACTCGTCAGAAGAACTGGTAGGATGTAAAGCAAATGAACATTTACTCTGATTACTGTTTTGATTACGGAAGTTGATTCAGAAACAATCAGTATGATGTCTAAAAATAGATGTGTTGTTGTGCCTTTAGTGAATATATGTAAAATTGATACAATGATTTAGTTTCAAAAAAGGGATGGCTATTGTCATCCTCATTTTAGGTGGGGATATTGATAAAAGTCTAAATAAAGCCGATAAAATTACGTATTTACCAGCTTTATGTATGGTTAAATGTTAAATTCCAGAATAGATTCTGTATTAAATTCCAAGCTCTTCTTTTAATAATAATTCGTTCCGTTCTTTGAATACTTCATTATGTGATGAGACCATTGCAGTATCGTATGCTGAAGGTTCAATAAAAACTTTGGCACTGTTGACAGCATTGAGAGCATCCTGGAAGGCACCGACCAATAAATTTACTTTTCCTTCGTAAGATATAATATCCCCAGCTGCAAAGATTCCTTCTGTAGAAAGAACGCCTTTGGGTGTACCGATATAATAGTAATCATCCTTCATCTCCGGCTGCAAGCCATCTTCAAATTCGAGGGAAGCTTCACGATTATAGCCATGATTAATTAAAACTTCATCAACAGCAATCGCTCTATTATCACCATTAATCTCTACAATCACTTGATCAATCGTATGGTTTTCCTTATTTGCAACTAAAGAATTAATGGTAGCATTGAGGATAATTTCTACATGGTTCTCCTGCAAATTTTTGATTTGTGCCTCGTGTGCAGTCAGTTCATCTTTACGGTAAATAACCGTCACACTCTCTGCGACATGCAGTAATTCTGCAGCCCAATCAATAGCAGCATTTCCTCCCCCGGAAATTAAGACATGCTTATCCTTAAAACGCTCTATTCGCTGAACGGTGTAGTGTAAATTAGTAAGCTCGTACTTTGTTGCACCTTCTATATCCAGCTTTTGTGGAGAGATAATTCCTCCGCCATTTGCCATAATAACGGTTTTTGATATATGCTTCTCACCATTATCTGTTATAAGAGTAAATAATCCATTTTCTTTAGTAATATATTCAACTTTAGTATTCAAACATACGGTAGGTTCAAAGGTTAATCCTTGCGAAATCAAATCCTTAACGAATTCCTCCCCACGCATTGGACGCAATCCCCCGACATCCCAAATCATCTTTTCAGGATAGATATTAACTTTTCCTCCCAACATTGTCTGAGATTCAATAATCTTTGTTTTCATGGTTCGTAAACCGCTGTAAAACGCACTGTACAAACCCGCTGGTCCTCCGCCAACAATCGTTACATCATAAATATCCGGCATTAAAAACCCTCCTTTATTACAAAAGATGGAACTAGTAGTTAAGTACATTATATTGATAATAATTCTCATTATCAATGAGAATTTATAATTTGATCAAGCCATAGATGTACGACAGGGAAGTTAGAGGAGTAGGAAAGCAGCTATTCAATGGCTATCCTACACCTATGCCAGAAGATAGAAGCCAAAAGCATAAGTTGAGCTGATAAAATTAATAAACATTTTTCCTCACATGTAAATCACATAATGAATAATGATTCATTATGTGATAATATTTAACGAATAATCGCGGTAAGGAGGAGTGGGATGATAGCTAAAAAGAGCTTTACAACAGAGATGGTAAATGGAGTGCAGACGGGGAATGGAACCATTTCGTTACTTAATGTACATATGAATGTGTATGTTTTTTGTGTGGATGGAGTTTTAATTGATACGGGTGCTCAATCAATTGAAAAGGAATTTTGGCCATTTTTTAATGATTTGGAGATAGATCAGGTTGTTGTAACACATTATCATGAAGACCATACAGGTTGTGCAGCTTTTTTACAGCAGAAGTATCAAGTACCCATTCTTATGAATAAGATGATGATTGATTATTGCCGCAAAAAAGCAGATTATCCATTGTATCGCAAACTTTTTTGGGGTAGACGAAAACCATTTGAGGGTACGGAAATCGGTAAAACATTTGCCTCTCGTCATGCTATATGGGACGTGATTGAGACTCCAGGCCATTCAAAGGATCACCTATCTTTTTTAAATCGGCAAACCGGACAGTTGTTTACAGGGGATTTATATTGTCAGCCTCGGACAAAGGTTGTGTTACGGGAGGAAAGTGTACCGGCTATCATTCATTCATTAAAGCATGTCTTAACCTATGATTTTGAAGAGGTGTATTGCTGTCACTCAGGCTTTTTAGAGAAAGGGCGTATCGCATTACAAAGAAAACTGGATTATTTGTTGGAGATTCAGGAAAAAGTGATTACACAGTATAAAGAGGGGAAAACACCATATCAAATCAAAGAATCCCTGTTCCCAAGAAACTATCCTATTACGAAATTTTCACAAGGAGAATGGGATTCCATTCATATTATAAATTCGGTTCTTTTAAAGTATGATGAAGAAAATATCGCTTTAAAATAAAGTAATTTAACATAGATAAATCTTGGGTCTTGAGCATAGTTCCACAGATTCGGATTTTTTAATGTAAGTCCTCTATAGGATATGATGTATTGCCCTGCCATCAACTATTTGAAACCCAGAGTCATTAATAGGTGGTAAATTACAGGTTAAATACCAATATCACGATTAAAAGGTTAGTGGAAGGGTAAAATACCTATAAAATCCAAAGAGGTGATTTCATGTCAAATGTTCAAAATGAGAACAAACAAGAGTTGGAGAAATTAAGAGAGTTAATTAAAGATGTAGATACTGCAATGCTCACCACACAGACTAGTGAAGGATTGATTTCTCGTCCAATGAAAACTCAGGAAGTCGAATTTGATGGGGATCTATGGTTTTTTACAAAGAAAGAAACAGATAAATATAAAGAGGTGCTGGAACGTCCGGAAGTCAATGTAGCGTATGCCGGTAGATCCTATGTTTCTATTCGAGGTAAAGCTGAAATTGTAAATGACATTAACAAGAAAAAAGAACTCTGGAATGCAGCCTATGAAAAGCTACTGGAAACAAGTGTGGATGACCCAAATATCATTTTAATTAAGGTAGAAGCAGAAGCAGCAGAATATTGGGAAACAGGAAATCTCACTAAAAACATTGTTAATTTATATAAGAAGCTAACAAAGAATGAATCAGATACAGAGAATATAAATGAAACAATTGAATTAAAATAGAAAATACTAAATATTGCATAGAAAAAGGGCATGCCTAAAGTAGGTATGCCCTTTTTCTATACCTTTTTTCTTGGATAATTGTAAAGGAATCTTAAAGGCGATGTTCGTTATTTTATTAGATTGCTGTTCAACAATATGCACTTTAATTCAGGTACTTTCACTCATTAATAGCTCATCTTATATCATTCAGAGTGAACATTCTGTGAATTTAGTAGTATAGAAATTTCATAAAATTTATTCATTTTTTATCAAATGACTAGACATTTAAATCTAACTGTCTATAATAGTAAATGTAAGCGGTTTTACCATATTACTATAAAGGGAGTTTTAAATATGAGAAAAATTTTATTAGCTTGCAGTTCAGGTATGTCAACTAGTTTACTGGTTACTAAAATGGAGCAGCATGCCAAATCAATTGGTGAGGATGCAAAAATTTGGGCAGTAGGTCAGGATAAGGCAAAAGCTGAAATGGCAGATGCAGACGTCGTATTAATTGGCCCTCAAATGAGTTTCCTTAAAGCTGACCTGCAAAAAGAAGCAGACAAACATGGCATTAGAGTGGATGTAATCGATATGATGGCGTATGGAATGGCAGATGGTAAAAAAGCATATGAACAAGCGATTTCCCTTATAGGTGATAAGTAATGGAAAAATTGCAAATTGAACAACTAACAGAAGAACAGGTTAGCTTTCAGCTTATCTTACACAGCGGTAATGCAAGGAGTAAGATTATTCAGTCGTTAAGGGTTTACCGGGAAGGTAATGTTGAAGAAGCGGATGACTTATTAAAGCAGGCTGAGGCAGATCTTAGTATCTCTCATGATATTCATTTCCAAATGGTCCAAAAGGAAGCATCAGGAGAAAAAACGAAATTCTCTATGCTGTTAATGCATGCGGAAGATCATTTGATGTCTACTTTAACGATGAAAGAGTTAGTAAAAGAAATACTGGAAATTTTTAAGGCTAAAGGCTAAAAAGTTTTAGGTTATTACTATTATTCCTAAATTGAGGGGGAAGACCCGTGTTTGAAAAAATTAGTCAATTTCTTATGCCAATCGCAGGTAAACTGAATAACAACCGGTACTTAGGTGTCCTACGTGACGCTTTTATGTTAGCGTTTCCACTGACCGTGTTCGGTTCCATCGTAGTCGTTCTATTAAACCTACCATTCTTGGATTCATTTTTAAGTGACGGCACGATTACAACACTCCGCGATACTTTTGGTGTGGCAAGCAGTGCAACCATGAATATTATGTCTGTGTTTGTTGTATTCGGTATCGGATATTATCTATCAAAAAGCTATGATGTTGAGGCTGTATTTGGAGGAGTAGTTGCTCTTGCATCCTTTTTATTCCTGACTCCGTTTGTGGTTGAAACACAAGGGGGAGAAACAATTACAGGCGTTCTCTCACTAGATCGTCTTGGAGCAAAAGGAATGTTCCTTGGTATGATTTCTGCTTTTGTAGCAGGTGAAATTTACCGAAAAGCTGTTCAAAAAGATATTACGATTAAAATGCCAGCAGGTGTACCACCGGCAGTAGCCAAATCTTTTGCGGCATTGATTCCAGCACTTATTACATTAACTTTCTTCCTAGCGATACAAGGAATCGTAACTTTAGCATTTAATACAAATCTTCATGATGTTATTTATAAGATTATTCAAGAACCACTTACTGGCTTAGGCAGTGGCATTATTCCAACCCTAGTTGTTGTATTCTTTATTCAAATCCTTTGGTTCTTTGGGCTCCACGGTCAAATTATCATGAACTCCGTCATGGATCCTATCTGGAATACATTGGCTTTAGAGAATGTAGCTGCATTTAATGCAGGTAAAGAGTTACCACATATTATTTCGAAGCCATTTATGGATACGTTTACAGTAGGGATGGGCGGAACAGGTATGACCTTGGCAGTAGTATTGGCCATTCTCGTCTTTGTTAAATCCAAACAAATGAAACAGGTAGCTAAATTAGGCGGTTTGCCTGGTGTATTCAATGTCAATGAACCAATTATCTTCGGTCTTCCAATTGTTATGAATCCATTGATCTTAATCCCTTGGGTTCTTGCACCAATGATTGTGACAGCTGTTACCTATTTTGCCATGAGTACTGGTCTTGTACCACCGCCGACAGGCGTAACGGTTCCATGGACTGTACCAATTGGATTCAGCGGATATTTAGCAACTAACTCGATTGCGGGTTCTATTTTACAGCTAGTAAACTTCGCTATTGTATTTGCGATATGGCTTCCATTCCTGAAAGTCATTGACCGCGTTAACGTGAAAAAAGAACAAGAGGCAGAAGCGGAAGCGGCAGCATCTGCACAAAAATAAAAAATATCATTGAATAGAAGACTAGTAGTGAAGGGAGATATCTTTTACTGCTAGTCTCCTTACTCATTAAGCTACACAGACGAATCAACTTTGAGACGAGAGGATGGATTTTTTTGAAAACTACTAACGATCAAATAGACTATCAATTTCCTGAAGGATTCTGGTGGGGGTCAGCTGCTTCTGCTACTCAAACTGAAGGTGCGGCTGATGTAGATGGAAAAGGTAAAAATATTTGGGACCATTGGTATGAAGTTGAGCCAAATCGCTTCTTTAATGGAGTTGGACCTGAAAAGACATCCCAATTTTATTATAAATATAAGGAAGATATCGCATTAATGAAAGAAATTGGGCACAACTCCTTCCGGATGTCTATTTCCTGGTCACGAATGTTTCCGAATGGGACAGGCCAAGTAAATGAAAAAGCAGTAGAATTTTATAACAATGTTATTAATGAACTGATTGCAAATGATATTGAGCCATTTGTTGGGCTATTCCATTTTGATATGCCAATGGCTATGCAGGAGATTGGCGGATGGACAAATCGGAAAGTAGTTGATGCTTATGAACAATATGCAATTACTTGTTTCGAAACATTTGGTGATCGCGTTAAGAAATGGTTTACGCATAACGAGCCGATCGTACCTGTAGAAGGCGGATACCTGTATGATTTCCACTATCCTAATGAAGTGAATTTTCGAAATGCTGTACAAGTCGCATATCATACCATTCTTTCAAATGCCAAAGCAATTGCAGCCTATAAGAAGCTTGGTCTGGATGGAAAAGTTGGGATCGTTTTGAATTTGACCCCATCCTATCCGAGAAGTCAGCATCCAGCAGATGTAAAAGCTTCTGTTATTTGTGACGCATTCTTTAACCGGTCATTCCTTGATCCAACAGTTAAAGGTGAATTCCCTGCAGAGTTGGTTGAAATTCTGAAGGAAAAAGATTTCATGCCAGTCATTGAAGAAGGGGATTTGGAGTTAATTAAGAATAATACAGTATCCTTGCTTGGAGTCAATTACTATCAGCCGCGCCGTGTGAAGGCAAAAGAACATATGCCGAATCCTGATGGTCCATTTATGCCGGATCACTATTTTGATAATTATGTTATGCCTGGACGTAAAATGAATCCTCATCGTGGATGGGAAATCTATGAAAAAGGAATATACGATATTCTAATTAATTTGAAAGATAACTACGGTAATATCGAATGCTTCATTTCTGAAAATGGAATGGGTGTAGAGGGAGAAGAAAAATTCCGTAATGCTGACGGAATGATTGAGGATGATTACCGAATTGATTTTATCAAGGGCCATCTTCAATGGGTTCATGCTGCAATCCAGGAAGGCTCCAATGTAAAAGGATATCATTTATGGACGTTCATGGATAACTGGTCCTGGTCAAATGCCTATAAAAATCGTTATGGTTTTGTTTCCGTAAACTTAGATAAAGATGGTGAAAGAACCATTAAGAAAAGTGGATATTGGTATAAAGAGGTAGCTGAAAATAATGGTTTTTAAGTAAGATAGTTGAAGATAGTCTTGTTTGGCTATCTTCTTCTTTTTATAATGAAAGAGAGAATGTTATAAAAAGACAAGTTTAGAAAAAGAAGGGTGTAGCATGTCCAAGTATATTACTATATCAGATGAAATTAGAGAGCGAATTAAAAGTGGATATTATCCGGTTGATAAAATGATGCCGGATGAGCATAGTTTATGCCGCGAATTTAATTGCAGCAGAATGACAATGAAAAGAGCATTAGATATCTTGGCACAGGGAGGGATGATTTATCGGAAACGTGGCCACGGTACATTTATCATCCAATCTTCTATGCAGAATCACAATGTAAATGTCCTCAGTGATGAGACTGTTGGGTTATCCAATTTAATGAAGGATCGAAAAATAGTCAGCAAAGTAATTGAGTTTAATATCCAGTTCCCCTCTGAAGAAATCGCCAAAAACCTTTCAGTCAGCATGAATACACCTGTTTATCATATTATCCGTTTACGAATAGTGGAGGATGAGCCGTATGTGCTTGAAGAAACGTATATGCCCTCCAACTTGATTCCTGATATCAATGAAGAAGTACTGCATGATTCTATTTATCATCACATTGAAAATAAGTTGAATTTAAAGATAGGTGGAGCTCACAGGAAGATAAGAGCCTCTAAATCTAATGAGTTGGATCAAAAATATCTCCATTGTGGTGAACATGATCCAATACTAGAAGTAGAACAAATTGGTCATCTAGATATTGGTATTCCATTCGAGTATTCGTTTTCCAGGCATCGCTATGACCGTTTTACATTCATATCAGTAGCAGTAAGATAATTATGGGAGGTGCTCACATGTTATTAGGTGGGATTGAAGCGGGTGGTACAAAATTTGTTTGTGCTGTAGGAGACTCGGCAGGAACTATTCTGGAACGTATAACGATTCCTACCACTACACCTGAGGAAACAATGCCTCGGGTATTCGCTTTTTTTGAAAAGTATGAGCTAAATGCAATTGGTGTAGGTTCTTTTGGTCCAATTGATGTAAATATCGATAGTCCTACATACGGCTCCATTACCGCAACACCGAAACTTGCCTGGAGAGATTATCCGATTGTTAAGGAATTAAGGCAGCGGTTATCTGTTCCAATTGGTTTTAATACGGATGTAAATGCTGCTGCACTGGCGGAGGCCACCTTAGGTGCTGCCAAAGGACTGGACAGCTGTTTGTATATTACGGTGGGTACCGGAATTGGTGCAGGAGCAGTTGTGCACGGAAAGTTACTACAGGGGTTATCTCATCCGGAGATGGGGCATATCCTAGTTCGACGCCATGAAATGGACACCTACGAAGGGAAATGTCCATACCATCAAGACTGCCTTGAAGGATTAGCAGCGGGACCCGCGATTGAAGCACGCTGGGGCCAAAAAGCGGTTAACCTGGAAGGGCGGGAAGAAGTTTGGGAGATGGAAGGGTTTTATATCGCTCAAGCCCTTATGCAATATATTTTAATCCTATCTCCAAAGAAGATTATTTTAGGCGGCGGGGTTATGAAGCAAAAGCATGTATTCCCGATTATCTATAACCATTTAAAAAAATTACTTAATCAATATGTTGTATTACCTGAACTGGATACAGCCATCGATTCTTATATCGTTTCTCCCGGATTGGGTGACAATGCAGGCGTAGTTGGCTCACTCCTTCTTGCTGATCAAGCTATTCAAGGTAAATAAAGGAAGATGTGTCCAGGTTGGACACGTCTTTTTTTTGATTCTTCTATAGTCCTGGCTGAAAATAAGTTTGAGTTAAAATTATTGAGTCAACATATCTAGTTTTATTTTTCGAATATAAAAATTAAAGGGTAAAATTGTTTATTTTTATTAGTAAACGACCTTTATATCTCTGCTCTCCTCTTCAAGTGATTGCTATTAAATCCCCAATATATTTACAATTCAATCCCTAATTTTTTAGACTTTAATAACTATAAAAAACAAATGCTATTTTTAATAAATAGTAAAAATGCACTAGTTTATCCAATTAATGTAAGGGTATTTAAAAATATCTTAACGAAAAATGTCACAAAATTATCAAATTTAGGTTTAAAAATATGAAAGAGGGGGTCATATATTACTTTTTTACCAATTAACATCTTATTCTATTAAATTATTTGCTATTTATGTAAAAAGTTATAATAATTTCTATTAAAGTGAATATTTTGTGATTTTATGTAAAGGAAAGAGGGGTTGAGGGGAACCGATGTTAGAGTCAAAAAGGAAAGCTATTATATTCATGCTATTATCTTTATTTTTAGCTATTTTGGCCGGATTCTTTGTATTGCAGAAGGTAAAGGCTTTAAACAATGATTTAGGGACAGTTGTATCCGTTTATGCAGCTAATGAAGATATTTCTTCAAGACAGGAATTAAAGCCTACTATGATTACGACAAAAGATATTCCAAAGAAGTATTTGGAGGAATACCATATTACAAATGTCAGTGATTTAGAAAATAAGGTATTAGTCGTTCCGCTAAGTAAAGGGGACGTCATCTCTAAGAATATTCTTAAACAAGCCTCTGTAGTATTAGAAGAAAATAATCGATTGATTTCGATGATGTCGGATGAAAGAGTCCTATTCGATGAGGCATTGGAAGCATTGGATCGTGTAGATATTATCGTTTCAGATAAATTGGAAGGGAATAAGGCTCAAACTAAAATATTTATGAAAGACGTAAAAGTAGCCCGTATAGCCAAAAAAGATAATAAGTTTCAGGGTGTTCAACTGGAGATTCCATTGGACAAGGCTCCGGAATTAATACATATGCAGAATTACGCAGACAGTGTCCGGATTATTAAATCAAATGTAGGTCAGGCTACGGAGACTCCTGAAGCCGCAAAGAAAAATGAACCGGTGGTAACAGAAGAGGCAGTAGTTGAGCAAAAACCGGTAGAAAAGAAGGAGCCAGAGGTAAAAAAGACTGAAGAAGATGAAAAAAATAAGGAAGCAGATCCTGGAAAAGATACATCTAAGGATAAAGAGAAAGAATAAAAAACAAATTAGTTTGTACCTATTTTCTAGAGATGGCGGGGGAAGGTTTTATGAATGAAGAATTATCATTGCTGGTAATAGGAGATGAAGATAATAGTATTTATACAGCTATAAAGGATATTTTGTCTGAGTATCCCAAATTTACACTGGTATCAACCAGCCGTGTTATCCAGCAGTTAGAAGATGGCGAGCACATAGATATTGCTTTAGTTCTCAATCGACAGGAAGCGCCAGTAATAGAGGTCATACAAAAGATTAAAAGGACAAGTCCTGAAACGCTGGTTATGTTTTTGAATTCCATTCAGGATTTTCAATTAGTGAGAGAAGTTTTGCGTGCGGGCGCATTGGATTATTTAGTTATCCCCGATGAAATTAATTTATTATCAGAAAGGCTTCAAACGTTAAAAGAAATGACCAAAACTAACAAAGCGAGCGGGGCTGTAAATTCGTCTATCTTTTCAAGGGGACGAGGAGAAGTTTTGGCTTTTTATAGTGGAAAAGGGGGAAGCGGTACGACCTTCATTAGTTCCGCCTTCGCTCAAACCTTGAAGCTCGATTCAACTGCGGAAGTAATCTTACTGGATTTAAATTTGCAGTACGGAGGAATTGAAACTTATCTTGGGATTGAAACGAACCGTTCACTTGCCGATTTGAAACCTGTCATACAAGAGATTAATGACAGCCATATTCGAAACGTGACGGAGAAAGAGAAGTTTTCGAGACTTGAAGTCTTATTGAGTCCAAGAGACACAGAAGTTGCAGAGTCCATAGATGAAGACTATGTTCAACGTCTAATCAGAGCTTGCAAGAGAAGTTTTGATTTTGTCATTATTGACATACCTAGCTACATTGATATTGCCTCATTTGCTGCAATTGAAGAAGCAGATAAAATCTTCTATGTTATTACACCTGATACTCCTTCCATACGTGTGTTTAAAAGTGTAGAGGAACTCTTCAAACGCCTGGGAATTCATTTAGATGAACGTATGGAAATCATTATCAATAAAACAGGAAAAGATAGCGAATTAAATGGCAAAGATTTAAGTAGATTCATTCAATATCCGATTGCCGCAGAAATTAAAAAGGATATAAAGGGTGTTCTTCATTCCATTAATAAAGGTGAACCTATTCGAAAAGAAGCTAAGGAAAAGCGGCTCCCTGCAGTAGCGAAGGATGTTCAAAAATGGGTTGCCGGCTTATTGAAATAATCGAATGGCGATTTGGAAGGAGAGCAGATTATGGCACTTTTTAATAAAAAAAGGGACGTAACAATTGAAAAAGAGGTTACGTATAATTCCTTGCAATCAAATCCCTATATCGATGAATTGGTTGAACATTACAAAACCAGACTTCTAACTGAAACCAATTTAGATACGCTAACAGCATTATCTGAAGGCGAAAAGCGGCTCACAATCGAACGCTTAATCAGCGCATTTATGTCTGAAGAAAAAGTTGTGATCCCGCGGTACGATAAAGAGACGATGTTAGCTAGGCTTATCGACGAATCAGTGGGTTTTGGTCCATTAGAGCCGTTGCTCAATGATGATTCAATTACAGAAATACTCATTAATGGCCCCGCTGAAGTTTTTATTGAAAAACAGGGAAGATTGCAACGATCAGATGTCAATTTTAGAGACGAAGCCCATGTTAGACATATTATTGACCGAGTGGTTGCTCCTCTTGGGAGAAGGATAGATGAAAGTTCTCCAATGGTCGATGCTCGTCTTCCGGATGGCAGCCGTGTAAACGCTGTTATCCCGCCAATCAGTTTAAACGGGACATTGGTTTCTATCCGTAAATTTCGTAAAACACCATTTGAGATGCAGGATTTATTGAATTTTGATTCTCTAGATGAAACTATGGCGACCTTCCTTCAGGCCATAGTTGAAGCAAAAATGAATGTGCTGATTTCTGGAGGAACAGGAAGTGGGAAAACTACTTTTCTGAATGCTGTTGCAAAGTCCATACCGATTCATGAACGAGTTATTACAATAGAAGATTCAGCTGAACTACGATTAAATCGGGGATCTGTAGTCGGACTGGAGGCAAGACCTGCAAATGTTGAGGGACGTGGGGAAATTACGATCCGACAATTAGTAAAAAATGCCCTACGGATGCGTCCTGACAGGATTATTGTCGGAGAGGTACGGGGATCGGAAGCATTTGATATGCTGCAGGCTATGAATACCGGTCATGAAGGATCGTTGACGACTGTGCATGCCAATTCCCCATCAGATGCACTGAGCAGGGTTGAAGGAATGGTAATTATGGCGGGAATGGATTTACCGTCACATATTGTAAGGGAGTATATTGTAGGGGCTTTGGATTATATCATTCAAGCTGAGCGTTTATCAGATGGGAAAAGGAAAATCACCCATATATCTGAAGTAAGCGTTGATGAACAAAATAAAGTTCAAATCAGAGATATCTTTCATTTTAAACGTACAGGTATGGGAGCGAATGGAGAGGTATTGGGATACCATACTGCAACAGGCTTAGTTCCTAAAGCACTCGAGAGACTTCGTATATTCGGTATTCACTTGGATGAAGTAATCTTTAGGCCAAAGGAGGAGGAATTGGTGTATGAATGAAATGCTTTACATCCCTCTCACTGCTGGTGTGGCTATGTTGGCTTTTATAGTTGGCATTTATTTTTATCTTGGCTACCGTGCCCAAAAACGTGAATGGAAACAGAAGCTGGCAACCTGGTATCCAGAAGAAAAACGTAAAAGCTTTATTGTCGGTTTGGGTGATAAATACGACAAAACAGATCGGGCTAAAGTTTTAGCAGAGAAATTACATAATGCAAATCTTATATTAACCCCATCTGAATATCTTGGCTTTCATCTGCTTGGATTCCTGGGACTAGTTTTGGTCTTTACAAATATGTTTAAAATCCCCTTCCCTCTTAGTGTAATCATACCTATATTGATTTTACTAGGTGCCCATTCCGGTTTATTCATGGTCCGGAAAAATAAATATGAAGAACGCTTTAATGACCAACTGGCAGATATCTGTCGTTTGCTCGGAAATGCGGCCAGATCGGGTATGACACTAACTCAGGGAATCGATTTGGTGGCGAAAGAAACACCCGCACCGGCAGGAAAAGAATTTAAAAGAATTTCGCAGGAGTTGAAATTGGGGGTCCCATTGGAATACGCCCTGCGTTCTATTCAAAAACAAAATAAATCACGGGATTTCCAACTGTTTATAGCGACGTTGCTCATTCAGAAGAAAACTGGTGGTAACTTGGCAGCGATCCTAGAATCCATGTCCAACACACTTGAGGATCGCAAAATCCTTAATCAATCTATTAAAACCATGACAGCCGAGCAAAAATATATTTCATTTATTGTTCCGGCAATGCCTGTGTTTCTCGTCTTGATTATGAACGCTTCAGTGGATGGCTTTGTAGATCCGCTATGGACTGGACCGGGAATTGTATTACTTGTTTTGTTTGCAGCGGGTGTTGTACTTTCGTTTTTCTTGATTCGAAAAATCACGAATATAAAGGTGTAAATTATGGATGCTCTAATTATTTTATGTGTGCTGTTATTTTGGTTGTTTTTTACATTAACGATCCGTCATTATTCCCGCTATTTAAATGAGAAAAGGGGACTCATTGGCCATATTGCAGAAACGGTCCATGAAGGGTATTTGGGTGTTCCTAAAAAGAAGAAAAAGAACTCAAAACTTACTGATAAACTTCTCAGTTATTCGGATGATTTTGCTGAACTAGGGAAACGGATAAACTTCTTTAGTGAAAATAAAGATATTGAAGACTTGCTCAGAAAATCAGGACGTCCCTATAATTTAACACTGGACAGATTCCAGGGTCTGAAAATTTGGTTGGCTGTTACGCTTTTCTTTGGTTCTTTGATCTTTTTAATTCTAGGATTTCCGTTGGCTCAATTTGGTCCGATCTTTATGCCGCTAATTGGGTATATGGCTCCTATTATTCTGTTGAAGCAGGCAGCTAGAAAACGTCAGGAAGCATTAAGACATGATTTACCTGACTTCCTAGATACAGTGAGTACCAGTTTGCAGGCTGGTGTCAGTCTGGATCAAACCTTACGTGAGGTTATCCGTTATTTTGAAGGACCGCTACACGAGGAATTCTCCCGTTTTAACCATGAGATTGATTTAGGTGTTCCTCGTGAGATGGCATACAGAGGTCTGTTGGAGAGAAATGATAATAAGGAATTCCAGGGATTAATAAAATCTCTGATACAAGGATTAAAGCTGGGAGTGCCAATCGCAACGACATTTAAAGTACAAGCCGAGGACATGAGGCAATTCCGCGAAGAGAAAATTAAAGAACTCGCAGCCAAGGCTTCTCCAAAAGTAACAATGGTAACCACCTTTGTAGTAGCACCTGTATCACTTATGATCATTGCAGGATTAATGGTCTTAAATATGATTTATGGTGAAAACAGCATTGGAAGTTTATTTAAGTAACCCCCTCCCAAAGGGAGTTTAAAATAATAAAAATTATAAGAATAATAGGAGGAATGGAAATGAATTATTTAACAGGAATGTACGTAAAGGCAACAACTAAGCTAGGTGGATTGGTGAAAAACGAAAGAGGATCTCAGACTTTGGAATGGATTGGGATTGCAGCGGTTATTGTTATTTTGGTTGGGGTTATTTCGACAGCGTTTGCTGGGGGAGACCTTGGTGAAACTGTTAAAACTAAGTTTACTAGCCTTCTAGATAAAATGGTTGCTGATTGATAATTATACAACAAAAACTAGGAGGTATGGGGTCTTGAAAAAATGGGTGCTAATAGCAGTTGCTGCTTTGTTTATATCAGGATGCACTGATCAAGAAAAAGAAACAGAAGTAAATGAGAAGCCTAAAGAAAATAGTACTGAAGAAGTGAACAGTGTAGAAGAAACAGATCCGGAGAATGCTATACCAAAAGAAAATGTCTCAGTTGAAGAAACTTCATGGATTGAAAAATTTGAAGCTGCTCCAGAAGTAAAGATGAGTCCGGAATATTTAGCTAACCAACCTCAAGGACCTTATGCAGATATCAGCTACGATTCGAATCCAGAATCCTATCAAGAATTTTTGAAGGTGATGGAAGGTATTCCAGAGAATGCTACGGAAGAGGAATTAGACAAAGTGTTTAACTATATAGTAAGTCAGGTTTCTGTAGATGTTACAGACCCACAAACGGTTATAGATAGTTGGAAGGTGAGTTCCTTTGGTGATCCTGAAATAGAAGATAGTCGATATCAATTTAAGGAAAATTACAATATTGAGGTTATCTTAGATTCTAGTGGGAGTATGGCTAATATAACTAATGGTAAAACAAGAATGGTTGTAGCGAAGGAAGCGATTCAGCAATTCTTAATGAGTGCGCCTGAAAAAGCCAATGTTGCCCTTCGAGTATATGGTCATAAAGGAACAAGTAAGGACAGTGATAAAAAATTATCTTGTGATAGCAGTGAGTTAGTTTATAAGTTTGGATCCTACAAGGAAAAAGAGTTTAACCAAGCATTGAGTTCCTTTGAACCTGCTGGTTGGACTCCTTTGGCTCAGTCGTTGATGGATGCTCAGAATGATTTAAAAGAGTTTAAGAGTGATAAAAATACGAACATGATATACGTGGTTAGTGATGGAATTGAAACCTGTGATGGGAACCCTGTAGAAGCTGCTAAAAAACTTGGAGAGTCTGATTTGCAACCTGTCATTAATATTATTGGTTTTGGTGTCGATTCAGAAGGACAGAAACAATTGAAAGAAATGGCAACTGCATCGAATGGAACTTATACAAATGTTCATAACAGTAATCAACTAAAGTCGGAATTTGATAAGGCTAAAAATGCTTTAGAGAAATGGAAACAATGGAAGGAAAATGCTAATTATGATGCCAAGGTAGACCGTAATAAAAGATATTTGGATACTAACAGTTTGAATAATGAGTATTCTAATAATATCCAAAAGCAACAGAATAATATGGTTTTTATTATTAATGGATTGAGAAACAAAGACCTTATAACATCTGAACAGAAAGAATACTTAACTTCAAGAAAATCCGAATTAGCAAAAGAAATGGATGAAGCCAGAAAGACAATAAGAGAAGATCTCGAGAATTTAAATGCGAAAACTCTCGAAGATACCAAAAAACAAATCGAAGAGAAATACAATCAAAATACGCAATAATAGGAAAAGTCATACACCTTGATTAAACACTACTTCCTGATATGAGTAAGGAGGTTAAGGTGAAGCGAAATAGGTTGGTAAGAAAGCTCCTTGTCATGTTTGCCATATTATTTGTCCTGTTCCATTCCATCTCTATTCCTCTTGCGGCGGCCAGCTGGACCGGGGATGCCTGGAAGGGTGATGCTTGGAATGGCTCCGATTTGAAGTGGAAAGGGGATTCTTGGAAGCAAAAAGGCTGGGTGCAGGATGGCTGGGAGCGAGATGGTTGGACCCAAGAGGGATGGAATCAGGATAAGTGGAGTCAAGATGGTTGGGCTGGTGATGGCGTCAGCCCGATAGACCCTGCGACAGGAGAACCATGGACGGGGGATAAAATCAGCGAAATTAATCCGGCCACCGGAAAACCATGGACCGGTGATGAGATCAACGGAATCAATCCAGCTACCGGAAAGCCGTGGATTGGCGATGAGATCAACGGAATTAATCCAGCTACCGGAAAGCCGTGGACCGGCGAGGAGATTAACGGAATTATTCCGGCTACGGGAAAACCATGGACTGGTGATGAGATTAACGGAATTAATCCGGCTACCGGAAAGCCATGGAGTAGCGATGATATCAGTGGAATCAATCCGGCAACAGGAAAGCCTTGGTCATCGGATGCTTCCAATGGCGCTAACTCAATCACAGGTGGAAATAATGGTTTTATAAATCCACAGACCGGATTTCCTTATTTATACGCTCCAGGACGTATTTCAGTTGATGAGGTAAATGGTACAGATTCAGAAGGTAACATTGACCTTTATGGTCTTACTAAATATATTGCTAAAGATGTAATTGCGGGGCAAGTCAAATTTGTAAATGTAATTGAAAATGGGAAGTTTAGTTTGACTAAGCCAAATAGTATATATGGACTTATGATGAATGGATTCAGGCTGGGGCTTGGTGAATCGAACTCATCCTTTAATATGGCATATGAATCATATTTATGGGCTGATAATATAAACAGCGTTAACGATGCAATTACTACGCTGAGAACCTATTCTCCCATTCAGAATGCTGCTAATTCCGGGTTGGGGGGACTTACCTCAGCCTACAGGAATGCCTCTCTTGCGAATTCAGCTGCAAAATTTGGTACATTGGCAAAATTTAATGCAGCGGCAGGAGTAGTAGGAACAGTTTTTTCAACGATTGATACTGCTAAAAATACTTCGAAAGCAATCAATGTATTAAAAAGTTCAGCATCAGGAACAGAGAAAACAACTGCAGTAGCCAGTGCAACAGAAAGCTTTGGTTCTTTGTTAATGTCTAGTGGTGCTGTGGCGAGTGCTCTTCCAGGTGTACAAGCAGTTGGAGCAACAATGGTCCTTGTTGGGGCAGGCATTTGGGGAGTTTCAAAAGGTGTTAAATATGCTGCAAAGCATTGGAATTCTATAAAAAGCGGGGTTAATAATGCTAAGAAGAAAGTCGGAGGTTGGTTTAAATCATTAAGGGGTGCGTTTTCATAAACCATCTTCAAAATGGGAGGAAAACTTTTACCCCTCCTCCCATTCTTTTTTAGACATAATATGAAAATAGCTAAGAGAGAGGTTCCAAGTATGGAAAGAACCACAGTGGAGAAATACGCCAAAAAGTATAAAAAGCTTCTTGAGAAAGTTACCATTATTCATTTTGTTCTTTCTTATAATAAAAGAAAGTGGTGGTTAGCGGAGTATAGCTTTAATAATACCCCTAAAGGATATGCAGTGTTTACAGAAGGCGATTCAAGTGTCAACGAAAAGGAAATTGCCCTTGATCATATCGGTTCTTTTATCCGTACTTGTATAGGAATACAATCCATCGTTCATCCTCGAATTGCAGTGACAGAGGAGATAAATAATACGCTTAATAAAATGAACGATATCTTAAATTTGTGGGTGAAGAGTGAAGAAGAAATTAAGTTGAAAGATCAGTTTAATGAGTTTACTGATTTTATATTATGGTGCCAAGAAAAGACCAATGAATATAACAATGAATTTTCCAAAATAGCAAAAAAAATTGATGAAAATCATCTGTTTACAGTTGAACAAAGGGAGCAATTAGTTCTAATAGGAAGTAAGCTGGACTTAATTATTTATCTGCAAGTTAAGTCTCAATATGATCAACTGCATAAGAATCGGGAATTGTTGAGCCATTTGAAAAATCATAGAAATAATCTTGATAAAAAAGATTACTATTATATTGTTACCAATTTAAAAAAATATTGTGATTCAAATGCACAAAAAGACTTTGAAAAGTCCTTGTTTAATGAAGATGAGCTGATTTGGAAAGATGTAATAGCTACCATAGACAGTTTTGAAAGATTGAAGGAATCATCACATCAAAAATATAAAAATATTGATAAGCGTAAGTTGCAAGAAATGGTGCGTTTATTAAGGAATTAGTTATGATTGAAAATTTTAATAGATAAGAATTTCTATTATGGAATTATAAATAATGAATATGATGGGATGGAGATTAATGGACAAGCCTTTTCGTGAAGCATTTGCTCTTTTCACCAGCAGATTTGAACATATACTCTTGTTGGGAGTAACAATTATACTTCCCCTGCTACTAGGCCACGCTTTGTTATCAAACTATATATATGCGGTTACACCGACTGTGTTGGGAACGACAATAATATCTGATATTTACTACACATTTCTAACTGTTCTCTTAATGCTCTTCGCTCAAGTTCCGTTAATAAGATATATGTTTAATGAATACCAGGGACATGAAGGAAGCTTGAAAAATGCTTATTTTGTTTTTTTTGCTAATGGATTTCAATTTTTTGTTTTTGCTATTCTTGCTAGTTTTTTAACGACCGTTGGAATTATTCTATTTCTTTTACCGGGGTTGATTATTTTAACTCTTTTATATCCGATTCCTTTTGTAGCTGCAATGGATAATAAAAGTATATGGAAGAGTTGGAAATCAGGAATTAGGCTAGGTAAAAAGCATTTCTTTAAACTTTTTCTCTTAATTCTAGGGATGTCTTTAATTGAATTGATGATTTCTGGAGGAATTACACTATTAATTCTCTCATTAACTACTTCTTTTGCTGCACAAATTCTTTCTCATATTCTATTAAATTTGGTCTTCTTCCCAATCATCACACTTATCATCACAGGTTTTATTATCAAATGGAGAGAAGAAATCTATACATTGGAGGCAAATCGATCAGCTAAGGAGGAGTGGGCTTAATGAAATGGAAGGCTCTAATCCAGCGTGAGAATGGTTCTGCTACTCTCGAATTTTTGGGTATGGTACCTCTTGTTTTTATGCTAATGCTGATTATTTGGCAATTCGTTGTCGGAGTCCATGGAGTCATTGTCACACAGTCAGCTGTCAATGAGGCTGCTAAGGTATACTCCATAACAGGTGAATGGGATCAGGCAAGAGCTGCAGCGGAGAAAACAGTCCAGACGGGGGCTAAATATCTTACCTTTAATAGTGCGCAAACATCAGTGACAAGTTCAGATACATTTACAGCTAAAGTTTCAGTAAATATAGAACTAATCTTCTTCCCGGATAAATTATTTCCAAATGGCGCTCCTTCCCTGGCATTCTCCAGTGAAGCGAGCGGTAAGGTGATTGAATGAGGAAACGATTGAATGAGGATGGAAGTACGACACTTTTTATTCTCGGTATGTTAAGCGTAATGATGATTATGTTCATTGTTCTGTATAACTATGCCAAAGTTTATGCTGTCAAAGAACAAGCGTTTACAAGTTCACAACAGGCAAGTTTGGCGGCAACAGCAGAGTTTTACGATAGAGTGTGGAATCTTGTGGCAGAGTTTGATGGAACTGATGAAGAAAATCTTCCGCAGCCTGACCCGGATTCGGAAGATGCTCTTGAGGTAAATCCGATTACTAAACTAAAGATCAAAGAGATGGTTGAACGAAAAAAAGCTGAACTGGCTAACAGCTATCCAGAAAAAAGCACAAATGAAGTTCATATAATGGCGATTGATGAAGTTCTGAGCGAAGAGCTTAGTAGTGGCTTGGGCAAAAAAAGGCTGAAAGAGATACTAATTGATAACTATGAACACTCCATAAAGGCCGGTACAGTAGCAAAGGCTAAGGAAGTTATTCTCGCTAATGATGGGAAATTGGAAAAGGCACAAATACGGCTTTTTAAAGATAATCGTATTTATGTCAGAGCGGCAAATGAATTTGAAGGACAAGGGAAGTTGTTTGATGGCTTTAAAGAAAAGCTATTTCAAACCGGAGCAGGTCCGGAAATCGGTTTTTTATCCTACCTTGATGGGATAAATGATGAAACGATCCAGCTATCGAATGAAGTCGATAATGGAGTGATATGGGGTCAGTGACAGTGGTTGTACAGTTCTTAACTCCCTTCAGATGGGGGAAACAGCTTGCAATAAGGAAACTTTTGAGGTTTTTAAGAAGTAGAGACTAGAAAAATACAATCAAAATACACAGTAATAGGAAAAGAACAGTCACCTTGCGTAAACAAACAACACTTCCTGATTGAATGAGGGGGATAAGGTGATGCGGAATAAGTTAGTAAAAAAGCTCTTTGTTGTATTTGCTATATTTTTTGTCCTGCTCCAATCAATTTCTATTCCGTTAGCAGCAGCCAGTTGGACAGGTGATGCATGGAAGGGTGATGCTTGGAAAGGCGACGCATGGAATGGCAACGATTTGCAATGGGAAGGAGAAACTTGGAAAGGAGATTCATGGAAGCAAAAAGGCTGGGTGCAGGATGGCTGGGAGCGTGATGGATGGACTCAAGAGGGCTGGGATCAGGATAATTGGAACCAGGATGGATGGACAGGTGATGGTGTCAGTCCGATAGACCCGGCGACGGGCAAGCCGTGGACCGGTGATAAGATAAACGGAATAAATCCAGCCACAGGCAAACCGTGGACTGGTGACGACATCAGTGGAATTAATCCGGCAACGGGAAAGCCATGGACCGGTGATGATATTAGTGGAATCAACCCTGCGACAGGTAAGCCATGGACTGGTGACGATATTAGTGGAATTAATCCAGCGACGGGCAAGCCATGGACTGGTGATGATATTAGTGGAATCAATCCGGCGACAGGCAAGCCATGGACTAATGGTGAAACCAATGGAATTAACCCAGAAACGGGCAAGCCTTGGTCGAATGAAGGAATTCAAGGGAGTTCACCTGCGATTGAAGGGAATGGACAGGATAAAATTGACATAGACCCCTATGAAGCGACAAAATTTATAATGAATGATGTTATTGGTGGTCAAGTAAAAGGAGCATATGAAATAGAAAGCGGTAAGTTTAGTTTATTGAAACCCAATAGTTTTGCTGGCATTTTGCTCAATGGCATAAAATTAGGGGTTGGAGATTCATCGGGTTACAATTATTTACATGGTGGATATGAGATCGCTGATAAAGTGTATACGGGCATAGATGGTATTACAGATGCAAGGAAATATAGGAACTTAATTCAAAGCGGGCAAGATTTGTCTACATTTGATTCTATATTTGGTTCTTCTACTAACCCACCACCATCCGCGTCTTTTGGAATGTTGTCTAAACTTAATGTTGGTGCTGCAGGAATAAGTACAGTCTTTTCCACGATAGACACCGTTAAAAATGGTATTAGTACCTATGATTCAGTAAAGGAAAATGGTTGGCGTTCTGCTAAAACGGTGGCTGCTGGAGCAGATACTACGGCATCAATTGGAGAAGTATTAATGAACTCTGGCGTCGTGGCAGGTGCTATCCCCGGGGGGCAGTTAGTAGGAGCATATATGGTTGCAGGTGGTGCAGTATTATGGGGAGCATCGAAGCTGGTTAAAGGTATAGCAGATGGCTCAATTAAAAAAGGAGTTAAGAAGGTCGGGGAAAAAATAGGATCAATGTTTAATTCCATTAAAGGTGCATTTTCTTAGATAGAATTTGCTCTATATACTCATCGCTTTTTGTATACAAATTAGGGGGATCCAAATGATTAAATCAGAAGCTGAAGAGATCGCAAAAAAACATAAAAAGTTATTAGAGAAATGTACCGTTATTAATTATTGTTTTAATTATCAATCTAAAAATTGGTGGCTTGCAGAATACAAAAAATTCCCGGGTAAAAAAAGAAGTGGCTACGTCATTATATCAAGCGTGGAAAGTTCCTATGATGAGAAAGTGTTTGTGCTTGATCATTACCTGTCCTTTATTGGAGGAGTTTTAAAAATCCAAGATATTGTTAGGCCGAGGATTAATGCGACAGACGCCATTCATAATACATTGGAACAAATGAACAATGTATTGGAAATTTGGGCAGAAAATGAAGAGGAAAAGAAACTATTAACCAGTTTTAAGGGGTTTTCTGAATACATTCTGTGGTGCCAGGAGATGAAGAACAACTTTTATGAGACATTTACTGATCTTGGTAAGAGAGTTGATAAGGAACGTTCATTTACAGTAGAGGATCGAGTTCAGCTATTAGACCTGTTGCCTAAAATGGATTTGATTATGTATCTGCAAGTAAAACGTCAGTATGAACAATTAGAAGCCAACAGACATTTATTAAAAACGGTTAAACAAACAAAATCAAGATTTAAATCAAAGGATTATTTATATATAAAAGAAAAACTTTATAAATATTGTGGGCCTGATGCTGAAAAAGACTTTCAATCAATCTTTGATGAAGGTGAATTAAATTGGAGTCAATATCCAGCAACTAAAGAAACATTTTACAATCTTCTTGATTCCTCCATTCAAAGGTACAAAAACCATGAAATGAAAGAGTTAGAGGAACGTAAAGTTTTAATCAGGAGCTAATGAATTTCTATTCCATCTTTATCTATATCTTAGGGAACTACTGATTTATCAAATAAAAGTATGGGAGATGATTATAGGTGAGTAAGAAGGAAAAACGATGGAGTAAATTTTATAAATATTTTATGATTTTCTTTTATGTCCTTCTTGTACCTATTGCGATTTTTGACTTCTTTGCTGGTGGAGGTTTCCCTTATGAGATCCTAATTGTTGGACTTGCTCTTCCAGCGATGAGGACAAATCACCTAAATATTATTAGAGCAAAGGGTGGATAATCCTTACATCAAATATTCAACTAGACTTGTAACCTCCGCTTTTGCATCAAGTGGAGGTTTTATTTATAACTGAAATAATGGGAATGTGTATACATCAAGGACTTATCAGCTTCCTCATAACTAGGAGGTTTATCATTGAATAAGTCATTATTTATTCAAAAGGTATTCATATTGATGGCGATTGCTTTTATACTCTTTCAATCTTTCATTATCCCATTCAGTTCAGCAGCATGGTCCGGAACACCATGGAAAGGGGAACCATGGGAGGGGGAATCTTGGGAGAATAAATCTTGGCATGGAGATAGTTGGCAGGGAGATATAGGAACGGGTGGAGAGCCGCAGTCCGGCTCTCCTAATGGCCAATCGGGAAATATCCCAGATATGGAAAACGGCCTGCCAGGAATAGGCCCTGTCCAACCGCCTTATAAAGTACCGGATTATTTACCTGGCCATAATCATAATAGAACAGATGGAAATGGCAATCCTACCTATCCAGGCGTAATATTACCTGGCAGTAAGATAGGTGGTGACTCCAATTCAACTCATCCGGGCGGACTATTACCAGGCTCTTCGCTTTCTCCTGGTCCAATAAACAGCAATGCTCCTAGTGGTGGGAGTGAAGGAATAGAGGGTAATGAACCAGATACGTGGAAAACCATTGACTTTGTAGGGAATACTATAATAAATGGGCAAGTCAGTTTTACAGTAGATGTACTGCAGCAAGGTGATCAATTTAAACCAAGCAGTGTATTTGGGAGACCAAACTATCTAACAAACATCCTGGTAAATGGAATTAAATTAGGAGTTGGAGATGGCACTTGGTTTGATTATGTTGAAGATATGAATACTGCTGTTGATATGGGATTTGGGATTTATGATACTGCTGAGGCATACACATTAGCTACCAGAGCAACCTCAGCTGCTGATGCAGCTACCGATATTATTCCAACCGTTCTTAATACGGGCAGTACTGGTGCATCAACATTGGGGATATTATCAAAGTTGAATATCGCGACAGCCGGGATAAGTACAGCTTTTTCAGCGGTTAATGCAGTAGATTCTCTAATTGAGACAGCTGATACATTTAATAGTAATGCAGAGACAAGTGTGAAAGTTTCAGCAGGAGCTGATACCTTTTCCAAAATTGGTGAAACGGTTTTTAATGCTGGACTGTTTGCCTCCGCCATACCGGGGGGACAGAATCGACGATAAAGAAAGTATGTACTCTATTGGAGCTATGATGGATTTACTCCTATTTCTTCAAATCAAAAACCAATTGGATGAATTTAATAATAATAAGGTTCTATTAGACAAATTGAAGAAATCTCGTAATAAGCTATCGTTCTTTAAATATAGGAAAATAAAAAAGATCCTCTCCATATATACGAAGGAGAATATGTACCAAAACTTGATCGCTTCAAAATCGACATTCGGAGACCAGTGGGATTCAATTAAAGCAGATTTGAACAGCGTTCATAATAGAGAACTATATCAAGATTTGTTGGAGCTCTACTATGAGCGGGATAGGGAACTGGTTCTGCAAGCTAAAGAAATGTTGCGGAATTAGTCTGTTAATCGTTTTTATGTTTAAAAATCAAGATGTTATTTGGTAGGTTTACATTCAAGAGACTTCATAAAACATAACTTGAGTAGAAACTCATCAGTAGTAAAACTAAAGCTTATCTTTATTAAAAGGGGGGGAAAATCTCTCCTTTTTTTATTTTGGGTCTTATTTCGCTCTTTCTTGAATGATTAAACCCCTTTTCTACAAAATATTTACAATAAAGTTATTGACTGTTAATACAGAATATTATAACAATAAGGTTATAAGTAGAGGGGGAATATGGCGTGAATGAAAAACTAAATCCTATGATAGATAAGATTATCCAAAATATAGAGAAAGTGATTATCGGTAAAAGAGAGGTTGCTAAGTTAAGCATTACAGCCCTTTTGGCAAAAGGACATGTATTGCTTGAGGATGTACCCGGTGTTGGGAAGACTATGTTAGTTAAGTCTATTGCCAAATCAATTCAGGCTGATTATAAGCGTATTCAGTTTACACCGGATTTATTGCCATCTGATGTAACCGGTATTTCCATCTATAATCCGAAAGAGCATGAATTTATCTTTCGTCCCGGGCCTATTATGGGGAATATCATATTGGCTGATGAAATCAATCGAACATCTCCCAAAACACAGTCATCCTTGCTGGAAGCAATGGAGGAACATAGAGTTACCGTTGATGGCGTGACACACAAATTGGCCAATCCATTCTTTGTTATGGCCACCCAAAACCCAATTGAATATGAAGGTACCTATTCTTTACCAGAAGCGCAGCTGGACCGATTTTTACTTAAAATGAAAATGGGTTATCCGGAGATGGCTGATGAATTGGCGATTTTGACAAATGCAAAAATGCTTGCTTCTGTTGAAGATTTAAATCCTGTAATTACTGTTGATGAAATGGTGAAGCTGCAGGAGGAAATCCAATCTGTATATGTGGATGATATGATTGCGCGGTATATTGTAGAACTGGCTGTGAAAACGAGGAACGATAATCGAGTTTATTTAGGCGTAAGCCCACGTGGAACGGTTGCTCTTATGAAGGCTTCGCAGGCTTGGGCTTTTATGCATAATCGTGATTACTGTATACCAGATGATGTACAATTTCTACTTCCATATGTATTTAATCATCGTATGATCGTGAAGGCTGAATCGGTTTATGATGGATTCAATGCTCAAGTTATTCTCGATGAAATTTTAGCAAGGACGCCTGTACCGGTACAAAGGCAAGTGAATTAAAAATGAAATTTATAAGAATGACGTTAAATAAATGGGAAAAGTGGTGGAAATTTGTCATTCTCCTGCTTTTACTAATTATGACGTTCACATATGCCATGTTCCAGGGAGGGTTTGTCAGCTGGTTCCTTTTTTATAGTTTTCTTCCGTTCGCCTTGTATGCTCTAATGATTTTTGTCTATCCATTAAGTGATTTTACAGTAGAGCGGGTCTTAGGTGATCAGGAATTAACGGCCGGTGACCCAGTAGTTATGAAAATTATTATTAAAAGGAATATGCCGGTGCCGATTGCCTACCTGCTCATTCATGAACTATTACCGGAAAGGCTGGAAATCCTACTCGGAAGGGAAAAAATCAGTTCTATCGTTTTTCCGGGATTCAGAAAAAGAATAGAATTGTCCTATAACATTAAGAGTATGCCAAGAGGAGAGCATACCTTTAATAAGCTTGAAATAAGAACAGGAGATATTCTCGGGTTAATTGAGAAGAGTAGAATGATAGATTCCGATAAAAAAATCCTTGTACTTCCTGCAACGGTTCCTTTGCCATTAAGACAGGTTCTCGGTGATTATGAACAAGGCAAGCGCACAAATTCCTATAAAATCAGAAATGAAACAGCGATGGTTTCTGGTATTCGAGATTATGCTCCGGGTGATCGTATGACCGTCATTGACTGGAAATCAAGTGCAAGGGGCGTCGGGCTCAAAACTAAAAACTTTGAAGAAAAACACAGCAGTGACTTCTTTCTTTTAATAAATTGTGAGAGTGACCACTCTGTTTTTGAAGAAATGGTGACCTTTAGTGCATCAATCGCTGAAATTGGTTTGACTAAGGGGATGAAATTGGGTCTCTGGGCTGGTGGAGGTGGACTGGATAACCTATTAGAAGTAAAGGAAGGAAAAGGATATGTTCATAAAGCCTTGAATTTTATGGCTAAAATAAAAGCTTCGCCAAAAATTGATGTAAGTTCCCCAAGATTTTATACACCTCAGACAAGATTTATACCGCCAAATGCATCTCTTATTGTTGTTACTTCTGTTTTACATTTACCATTCGTAAAAGCATATACCAACCTTGCTGGAGGAATCCATTCCTTGTATATTCTATTTTTCTGTGAATCTTCCCATGTACTCAATAAGGCTGAACAAGAGGCCTATACCTTTGGAATAAATCATGGAGCGAAAATGTCTATTATTCGAAATCGAGAGGATTGGGGAGTTTTTGAAGAGAGGGGCGGCAGATGAAAATGAAAACGAATAACCTGCATCCCGGTATACGTCTTCTGTTATTCCTGTTTGCTTTTATTATGCTAATAGAGTGGATGAGACCAGTTGGAGAAGTGACAAACACAAGCCAAATTAAGTATTTTATTATTTTTGCAGCCGTTTCATTGGTGATGTATGCATTCAGAGTGTCCTGGAAAATCATGACTCCTGCTTTATCCGTTTATATAGGTATGAGTCTTTATCTGATTTTTTATCGTCCTGAATTCTATTTGACAGAAGACAGTTGGATACGCGCTTTCTTCATCGATATAAAAGAGGGATTGTTCTCTGTATTTTCAACAGATTGGCAAGGGTTAAGTCCTGAATTCAGAACGTTTCTTTTCTTCATTTTAATATGGATGTTTACCTATTTAATTCATTATTGGGTACAAGTGAAACAGCGATTGTTCCTGTTTTTGTTTATGACATTTATCTATGTAACAGTTCTAGATACCTTTACAACCTATGATAGTGATCAAGCAATTGTACGAGTAGTCGTTATTGGATTTGCTATCCTTGGCATGCTCGCATTAGTACGTTTGCTAATCGGGGAGAACATCCACTATACGAATCGAACTGCTATCCGTTGGCTTATTCCTTTATCTAGCATGATTGCATTTGCGGTAGTCATTGGTTTTTTTGCTCCAAAGCCACAGGCGATATGGCCTGATCCTATTTCCTTCATTAAATCAACCTCAGAGAAATTTGGATCTACTCAAAAAAGGATAGGGTATGACAAGGATGACAGCAAATTAGGCGGAGATTTTATTGGCGATGATGGGGTAGTGTTTCGGGCTTCCTCATCTGTCCGTACGTATTGGAAAATTGAAAATAAAAACGTTTATACGGGTAAAGGATGGGAAACTGGTGCAGATTATGGCATGGGTCAAACGATATTAGAATCAGAACCAGCTATGCTATACGATTACAGGGGGGAAACTACGAATACATTGTCAACGGCTGAACTGGAATTTGAGATAGACCATGGCCATATTCCTTATCCAAGCCCTATGGCTATTGAGCAAATTTATAATCTGAATCCTGAGGATGAATCAGTTTTTTCTAGTTTATTGTATTCAGGTGACTCCTCTGAGATTACCCCGATATATGAGGACGATACGAATAAAAACGAATTAAAAAAGGTGGGCGTGCAATTTAGAAGCCCCACCTATTATCTGGATGTACTCCAACAGGATGAAATAAATGATTTGTATGAAATGGAAATGGATTTACTACTAAGACAATCGATGGGTATACCTGATTATGTTCCGGAGCGTGTCTCAAGCTTAGCAATAGAGCTTGCAGAAAAGACGGGATCCAACAGTATGTATGACCAAGTCAAAGCAATTGAGGATTATTTGAAAGGTGAAAAATTTACTTATAGTAAAGAAGATGTTCCATACCCTGAGGAAAGCCAGGATTATGTAGACCAGTTTTTATTTGAAACACAAATAGGCTATTGTGATAACTTTTCAAGTGCCATGGTTGTAATGGTCCGCTCTCTTGGAATCCCGGCGCGTTGGGTAAAGGGATATACAGCAGGTGATTTAGTGTATGACCAGGAGCTGGGTGAGTCTCGGTATGTGATTACAAATAACAATGCGCACTCATGGCCTGAAGTTTATTTTCCCAGCGTAGGATGGGTTCCTTTTGAACCAACGAAGGGCTTTAGTTCTGAAGTACGGTTTACAGCTTCTCAGGAGGTCAGCAATGACCAGGAGGAAACGCAGGTTACGCCAGAAACGAATCAACCAGAAAATAAGGAGCCAGAAAAGCCGGTCGAAACAAAGGATACAGCTTCCCAGTTTACGTTCGGAACAATCAAAGGTAAAATAGCGGAACATTGGAAGAAAGCTCTAGTGGTGATTTTGGTATTAGGTGGAGCTGTTGCTTTATTATATAGAATCAGAGGAAAATGGATGCCGCACATTTGGGTGTTTTATTATAAGAGGCTTATGAAAAAGCCGAATTATTCAAATGCCTATATGCAATTGCTTCGAGAATTAAATCGGTATGGAATAAAAAGAAAGCCTGGACAGACCCTGAGAGAGTATGCGATTTACGTGGATCGTTTCTTCGGATCATCAGATATGAATAGGCTAACGCATGCATATGAAAAACACATTTATTCTGGAGAAAAAACTGAAATGGATTGGCGAAATTTTCAAGAACAATGGGAGAAGATGATTTTAAGAACTATTGCTTGACCACACTTTTCTCTCAAGTTACAATTATGGCGGTTAATAAAAAGCAATCTACCCTTCATATAATTTCGAAAATAAGGTTCGGAAGTTCCTACCAAATCACCGAAAAATGATTTGACTATGGAGGAATTATATAAATGTTAACTAGAACTCTGAATGGTAAATAGGGATTCTAGTTTTTCTTTATTCGAATGAATAATCCTAAATTGTGGAATAGCTAGTACATAAAGGATAAGGATTCTAATAGGTTGATACCTGGTATTTCTTTATAAGCATATGGGGAAGAGAGATAAATATCTCTTTGGATGAAGTTGCTCAATTAACCGAAAATATCAGACGAGGTGAAAGTGATGATAGAAACAACTGATCTCCCGATTCAAGAAATGATTGTCGTTCTTGATTTTGGAAGTCAATATAATCAATTAATCACAAGGAGAATTCGTGAATTTGGAGTTTATAGTGAACTTCATCCCCATACAATTACGGTGGAAGAAATTCAGAAGCTAAATCCAAAGGGAATTATTTTCTCCGGCGGACCAAACAGCGTGTATGATGCTACAGCTTTTACATGTGATGAGCGGATTTTTGATATGGGCATTCCAGTTATGGGAATTTGCTATGGTATGCAGCTAATGACTCAGCATTTTGGCGGAAAAGTGGAACGTGCAAGCAAACGCGAATATGGAAAAGCCGAAATTAAGCTGAATCATGAA
Source organism: Bacillus sp. z50 (assembly GCF_058313585.1). NCBI lineage: Bacteria > Bacillati > Bacillota > Bacilli > Caryophanales > Bacillaceae > Bacillus > Bacillus sp. z50. The sequence continues at coordinate 10,647 of NZ_JBZFQL010000008.1, read as the reverse complement.
AGTTTATTATTTAATGGGCTCCCTACTGAACAAACGGTATGGATGAGTCATGGTGACCATGTTGTTACAGCTCCTGAGGGCTTCCAAGTTGATGCGACGAATCCATCATGCCCAATCGCGGCAATGAGTGATCACAGCCGTCAATTATATGCTGTACAATTCCATCCAGAAGTAAGGCATTCTGTATATGGTAACGACCTGTTGAAAAACTTCGTATTTGGAGCATGTAAATGTAAAGGCGATTGGTCCATGGCTAATTTCATTGAAATGGAAATGGATAAAATCCGCAAAACCGTTGGAGACAAACAAGTACTATGTGCATTGAGCGGCGGAGTAGACTCCTCTGTTGTAGCGGTATTGATTCATAAAGCCATCGGTGATCAATTGACATGTATCTTCGTGGATCACGGTTTACTTAGAAAAGGCGAAGCGGAAGGTGTCATGAAAACATTCCGTGAAGGCTTCAATATGAATGTAATTAAAGTCGATGCTAAAGAGCGATTCATGAAGAAGTTAGCTGGAGTTAGTGACCCAGAGCAAAAACGTAAGATCATTGGAAATGAATTTATTTACGTATTTGATGATGAAGCGACCAAGCTTGAAGGAATTGATTATCTCGCTCAAGGTACGCTTTATACTGATATCATTGAAAGTGGAACGGCTACTGCGCAAACCATTAAATCTCACCATAATGTAGGTGGATTACCGGAAGATATGCAATTCCAACTTATCGAGCCTTTAAATACACTCTTCAAGGATGAAGTGCGTGCACTTGGTTCAGAGCTGGGTATTCCGGATGAAATCGTTTGGAGACAGCCTTTCCCAGGACCTGGTTTAGGAATCCGTGTATTGGGAGAAATAACGGAAGACAAACTGGAAATCGTAAGGGAATCAGACGCGATTCTTCGTGAAGAAATTAAAAATGCCGGTCTTGATCGTGATATTTGGCAATACTTCACTGTCCTTCCTGATATCCGCAGTGTAGGTGTGATGGGGGATGCCCGCACATATGATTACACAATAGGAATCCGTGCGGTAACATCTATTGATGGAATGACATCTGACTGGGCAAGAATCCCATGGGATGTACTTGAAAAAATATCTGTGCGAATTGTCAATGAAGTAAATCATATTAACCGTGTTGTGTATGACATCACGTCCAAGCCACCTGCGACGATTGAGTGGGAATAGAATTGGAAATCGATAGAACCATTGAAAACACTGAGTTTTTGAAGTGGTTTTAGGCTGGGCTGATTGATAGAAAATTGATAGCAGATATATAAACGAGACGAAAAGGTCTATCTGAATAAATCATTTCAGGTAGACCTTTTTTTCGTGGTTTCTAAAAAGATATTCAAAAACAATGAAAATAGGTTGCCCGAATACACTTTCCATTACGAGATCTTATCAGAGCTCCTCGTAAACATGAGCTTTTAGCTCTTGCAACCGGAGCCCGTGTAGAACCACGAAGCAGAAAAAATTACCTATCGATTTGCACATCTGTTTCCAGGTAGAAAAAGCAATTATAAGTGTTCGAGAAAAAGATAATGAAGCTATGAGCGATTTTGAGAGAAAGCAGGAAAGTGAAATGAGTTGGTAGATTGTGGGGATTATATTAAAATAACTTTGAATAGTCGTTACAATGTATGCAATAGTTTCCACTGAAGAGGTAAATTAGAATTGTGGGAGAGTTATTATGACAACAAAATTATTCATTCAAGCACTAACTAAATTTTTATTGGGGGTTGTTTTAGTTGGTCTATTGATATTCTTACCTGCGGGTACTTTATTATTTGCGTATGGTTGGTTATTTATGGGGATTTTATTTGTGCCAATGTTCCTTGCAGGAATTGTGATGATGTTCAAAAACCCAGAACTGTTAAAAAAGCGACTCAATGTAAAAGAGAAGCAAGATGAACAATGTCTTGTGGTAAAGCTTAGCGGACTTATGTTTTTAGCAGGTTTTATTGTTGCGGGATTAGGTTTTCGTTTTGATTGGTACACCTTACCAAAGAGTGTTGTAATTTGTGCTGCGGTGGTATTTCTTGTAGCATATATTCTTTATGCAGAGGTACTCAGGGAGAATACATATCTTAGTCGTACTATTGAGGTACAGGAAAATCAGAAAGTTATCGATACGGGGCTATACGGTATTGTCAGACATCCAATGTATAGTGTGACATTACTTTTGTTTTTGTCGATGCCGATTGTGTTAGGTTCAATATATTCGTTTTTTATTTTTCTTGTATATCCCTTTATAATTGCCAAAAGGATTAAAAATGAAGAAAAACTTCTTGAAAAAGAACTCGATGGTTATCGTGAGTATAAGCAAAAAGTCAAATATCGCTTGATACCGTTTATTTGGTAATAGTAAAGCAAATTCCATTTTGTGAAGGATCAATTATTGGATATATAACACTAGGAGGATATCTATGAAAATTACTGAAGGATTTATGCCATATTTAGATTTTAAAACGTATTACCGCATCGTTGGAGAAAATACCGGTAATAAAAAACCACTCATTTTACTTCATGGCGGACCAGGCTCCACTCACAACTATTTTGAAGTACTCGATCAATTTGTTGAGGAAGATGGACGCCAATTAATTATGTACGATCAAATCGGTTGTGGGGAATCTTATGTAGAAAATCGCCCTAACCTCTGGAACGCAGAAGTTTGGACAGAAGAACTCATTGCACTTCGCAAGCACCTTGGCTTAGAAGAATGCCATCTTCTGGGTCAATCATGGGGAGGCATGCTTCTTTTGAATTATGTTTGCAATTACAAACCAAACGGAATCAAAAGCATCATCCTTTCTAGCACTCTTCCAGCTTCTTGGATGTGGGGAGAAGAACAGCAACGTATGATTAAATTCATGCCAAAAGATATGCAAGAAGCCATTGCCATTGCAACAAGCACTGGTAACTACGATGCCCCAGCCTATTTGGCGGCAGAAGAAGAATACATGATTCGCCACGCTGGAGGACCTGTCACAGAAGATTCACCAGAATGTATGAAGCGTCCTAGAAAAATAGGAAATGAAGCATATGTAGTCGGTTGGGGACCAAATGAATTTACTCCACTCGGCACATTAAAAGATTATGATGTTACAGCGCAACTAAAAGACATTCAAGAGCCAGCACTTGTAATTAATGGAGGTAGTGATCTTTGCACTCCTTACATCGCAAAATATATGTATGACCATATTCCAAACTCTCGTTGGGAACTCTTCCGCGACTGCAGACATTCATGTTTCGTAGAAGACACAGAAAAATACATCGCTCTTTTAAAGGAATGGCTCAATGCAAACGAATAAAACTTTCAGGTTATAAGTGAGATAGATTCTATTTTTCATTTTTAGTTCTGTAGTTATAGCCACAACGTTGGATGGAGCAGAGTTGATTTGTATTTTCATCAGCTTGCCCGCATATAAGAATAAAAATAAAATGTGACTCTCTTTTTTACCTGAGATTTGGGTGGGAAAGGGGATCTTTTTTTATGTCAAAAATAAGTCTAAAGGGATAATTAAAACCAACCACTTTTGGTAAGAGATGGTTGATGAATATATTGTAGTGCGATATACTTTATGTATCGAACCACGATATAGTAGATGTGAAATAGAGCTATAAATTGGAGGAAGTATGGAAGAGCGGATTAAAAGAATTTACATACCTATGACAGAAACAGGGTTTTATATACTATTTTGCATGCAGGAAGAAATGCATGGTTACAACATTGCTAAAAAGGTGAAGGAAATGACAGGCGGCGAGATAATAATCAGTCCGGGAACTATGTATGGGAGCCTGTCAAAAATGGAGAAAGACGGGTTAATTATGTTTGTTCGTGAAGAAAATAAAAGGAAGTTCTATATGATCACTGAACTAGGCAAGCAAATTCTTAATATTGAAATAAGGCGTATTGAGAGACTATATCAAAATAGTAGAGGAGGGTTATATGATGGAAAATGATATGAAAAGAGAATTTCGCTGGTTTATGTTAACAGATTACGAGAAAGAAGAGACATTTTTGCGTGAGATGCATAATAAAGGGTATAAATTGGTGAAAGTTAAACTGCCAGGGTTTTATTATTTTGAATTATGTGAGCCAGAAGATGTAGTCTACAAATTGGATTTCAATCCGCAGACATCAGAAGACAAGCAAAGTTATTTGCAGATGTATGCAGATTATGGCTGGGAATATATGCAGGATATAAATGAATACAGCTATTTTAGAAAATCAGCAGGTAACACAGATGAAGGAGATACAAATATTTTCAGTGATGATCAATCAAAACTGGACATGCTAAAGCGGATTTTTATGAAAAAATTAGTACCTCTTCTGGGGATTTTTCTATTATTTATAGTTTGTTCGGCCATGAGTATCGCTTTAGGCGGGATTGAGAGTTCATGGAATAGGGGATTTATTATATTTTGGTCTATTTTGTTTTTAATATATTTGGTGATTTTTGTGTATTGCGGAAGAGGATTTTATAAACTGAGAAAGAATTACTCACATAGGGTAGAGTAGCCTGTAGTATAGGTGGAAGGCGACCTATCTTTATTTTTCCTATTTTGTATAAGTCCTTGTTTTGATTGACCGAGCATATAGGGCTTTTTGTTAATTCTTCCAAGGTCGAAAAGTCCTTATTCCATTATGAAGTAGGTTATAAATCCAAAATAAGAGGATAGCCAACTGGTTATCCCCTTATTTTTTGTATGGTTTGATATTTTGTTCTCTGAAATCTTCTATTTTTCTTGGTACGTTTGTGACACCGCTAAAGTTGTTGTAAAAATCCTCCCAATCTTTACCCTCTAAACGATAATATCGTTCCATTGTATCTATATACAGAAACAACGCCTGTTCAGCAATAATATCAGGGATTTCATATTCTACAGGCTGTTTGGTATCTAATCTTTTACATAATAAATTTTGTAGATTCTTTGCATACTCTAATTGTTCTTTATCTATTTTCACATTTATAAAATTTTGGGTATCCATAGTTATTTCCTCAGTTTATCAAAATCTTTGGTGAATATGTCAGTGTATTCAAAGTGCGTCCATTTCTTAATTCACATTTAGTAAAGTATAAAACCAGTATTTCTGCATTAATATCATAGAGTTGAAAGGCTAGCTTGGTGAATATGCTAATCTGAATATTCAAATACCATTATGATTATACTTTAATATCTGCTGAATTCAACAACAATATTTAGGCTTCTGGTTGTAATATATACCAAATGTGTAGGCTTTAATGGTTACTTACAACATAATCTATAAAATGGAAAGGATGTTATTTGTGTAGATCATGAATGGAAATGAGTATAAATCCTGAAAGGTATGGTAATGTTTCTAGGACTGACTACACCAATCTAGCATCAGGAGAAAATACGAACAAATCCTTCTCAACCTCTAGATAATGTTCGCTTTATTATTGACCAAGTATCATTCTCTTGATACAATACAAAAGACCTAATAATTTAATAAATATATAAATTCGTATAATCATGGGAATATGGCCCATAAGTTTCTACCGAGCTACCGTTAATAGCTTGACTACGGATATGAATGATACTGCCTATTTATAGGTTATTCTTTGTATTTGAGTCAGCCTCGAACGGATTCGTTCGAGGTTTTTTGGTTATCCGGAACTTATACGAAAGCGTATGAAAAGAAGGAGAGGAAGTAGGTTGAAAAAGTACTTTCAGTTTGACGAACTTGGCACCAATTACAAACGAGAGATTATTGGCGGGATTACAACTTTTCTGGCAATGGCGTATATTTTAGTTGTTAATCCATTGCAATTATCTTTGGCAGATGTACCAGACCTTCCGGATTCAATGAGAATGGATCATGGTGCTGTATTCGTTGCTACTGCACTTGCTGCTGCAGTTGGTTCAATTTTTATGGGGCTAATTGCAAAGTATCCGATTGCGCTTGCTCCGGGTATGGGGCTGAATGCTTTCTTCGCTTATACAGTAATTCTAACGTTTGGTATTCCTTGGCAAACAGCTTTAGCAGGCGTTTTAGCTTCCGGTTTTATTTTTGCTATATTAACGTTGACTGGATTAAGAGAGACCATTATTAATGCGATTCCTGCAGAATTAAAATATGCTGTTGGTGCAGGTATTGGGTTGTTTATTACCTTTGTTGGTATGAAAAATGCAGGAATTATCGTCAATAATGATGCTACTCTTATTGGAATCGGTGATTTCACGGATGGAAATACATTATTGGCAATCGTAGGCTTATTAATTACAGTTATCTTTTTAGTTAAAGGCGTTAAAGGTGGCATTTTCTATGGAATGATTATTACTGCCATCATTGGGATGTTAGCAAACCTTATTGAGATTCCTGACAGTATATTCGGTGCAATTCCAAGTGTGGCTCCTACTTTTGGTGTTGCGATTGAACCGTATTTCAATCCAATTCAATCAGATTTATTCACTATCCAATTTCTGGTTGTTGTACTGACATTCTTATTTATCGATTTTTTCGATACAGCCGGTACACTAATGGCGGTTGCCAACCAGGCAGGATTAACCAAAGATAATAAATTGCCAAGAGCAGGCAAGGCTTTATTTGCAGACTCCCTGGCAACGATGACAGGGGCATTGTTTGGGACATCTACAACGACATCATACATTGAATCAACAGCAGGTGTCGCAGCAGGGGCTAGAACTGGATTCGCAGCAGTTGTAACTGGACTGTTGTTCCTATTATCACTATTCTTATATCCGCTTTTATCTGTTATTACATCACCGGTTACAGCACCGGCCTTGATTATTGTCGGGGTGTTAATGTGCTCCTCACTCGGTGATATCAATTGGTCAAAATTAGAAATTGCAGTGCCTGCATTTCTTACAATCATCATGATGCCATTATCCGGAAGCATTGCGGCTGGGATTGCCTGTGGATTTATCTTCTATCCAATTACGATGATTGTGGCTGGACGTATTAAAGAGATCCACCCAATCATGTATGGAATGTTTGTTATATTTGTTTGTTACTTTATTTTCCTTTCATAAATATGTTCTCTAAAGGCTGCCGGCTGAGTTCGGCAGCTATTTTTTTATGGATAGGAAACATGTTTGCAATCCCATCTTTGGATAGGGCCTCCATAATATTCATGTTTTCTTGGTATTTGAGTGCCTTTTGGGCATATTAACAAGTAATTATTCAGATTGGTTATGGATAGCAGAAAATAATCAGTCGCTTTTATTTTGTTAATAAGTCTAAGGAGGACGTACTATGTTCAAGAAAGTATTCGGTGTCCTGCAGAAAATTGGGAAAGCTTTAATGCTTCCCGTCGCTATATTACCTGCGGCTGGGATTCTTTTAGCTCTTGGAAATGCCATTCATAATCCGAATCTGTTGGACCTAATGCCATTTTTAGATGCTGGGTGGATTCAAAAGGTTGCAACTGTGATGGAGGATTCTGGTCAAATTGTCTTTAGCAATCTTTCATTATTATTTGCGGTAGGTGTAGCAGTTGGACTTGCTGGAGGGGAAGGGGTCGCCGGCCTGGCTGCTATCATTGGTTATCTAATTATGAATGTGACCATGGGGGTTGTTTTGAATGTGACGGCTGACATGGCTGCCAATGATCCATCCTATGCTAATGTTTTAGGCATTAACACTTTGCAAACCGGAGTATTTGGGGGGATTATTGTTGGACTGCTGGCAGCTTATATGTATAATCGGTTTTTCCGAATTGAGTTACCCTCCTATTTAGGCTTTTTCGCGGGTAAGCGATTTGTCCCTATTATTACAGCTGCTTCCGCATTGATTCTAGGTCTATTAATGACACTGATATGGCCGCCAATTCAACACGGATTAAATACATTATCTCAAAATATGATAGATACAAACTTAACATTAGCGGCATTTATATTTGGGGTGATTGAACGATCGCTTATTCCATTTGGTCTTCATCACATATTCTATTCACCATTTTGGTATGAATTTGGACAGTACACAAATAAAGCTGGAGAAATTGTTCGTGGTGATCAGGCAATCTTTTTTGCGCAGATTAAAGATGGGGTTAAATTGACAGCAGGTACTTTTATGACAGGGAAATATCCGTTTATGATGTTTGGATTACCTGCAGCTGCTTTGGCCATTTATCAAGAAGCGAAGCCTGAGAAAAAAACATTGGTAGCCGGGATCATGGGATCAGCAGCCCTAACTTCCTTCTTAACAGGTATTACAGAACCAATGGAATTTTCGTTTTTGTTCGTTGCGCCTGTTCTTTTTGGAATCCATGCTATTTTTGCAGGTCTCTCCTTTATGACTATGCAACTGTTGAACGTCAAAATAGGGATGACCTTTTCCGGTGGAGTTATAGATTTTATTTTATTTGGGATAGTACCAAATCGAACAGCCTGGTGGCTTGTTATTCCGGTCGGCTTGGTAATCGCAGTCATTTATTATTTCGGTTTCAGATTTGCAATCCGTACTTGGAATCTTCGAACGCCGGGAAGGGAAGATGAAGATGATGAAAGTGCTCAGGGTAAGGGTGGTTCAGTCGATGAGCTTCCGTATGATATTCTTGAGGCAATGGGGAAAAAAGAAAATATAGCACATTTAGATGCTTGTATTACCCGTTTGCGTGTTGAGGTTAACGATATTGCGAAAGTTGATAAAGATAAACTGAAAGCACTCGGAGCTGCTGGTGTGCTAGAGGTGGGGAACAATATTCAGGCAATCTTTGGCCCGCGTTCCGAAACGATTAAATCTCAGATGAAGGATATAATGGCAGGGAATAAGCCGCGTCCTACCAAAGCAGCCTCGGATAATGTTGAAGCTGAGATACAACAACAAATAGAAGAGGTAAATCCGGATGCGTTAAAAACAGATTTCTCAAAGGGAGAATTCGCTGCACCACTTGAGGGTCAGCTGATTCCGATTTCGGAGGTTCCTGACCAAGTGTTCGCTGAGAAAATGATGGGTGATGGATTTGCGATGATCCCAAGTGAAGGAATCGTTGCTTCTCCGGTTGATGGAGAGATTATAAGTATTTTCCCGACTAAACATGCTCTTGCTATAAAATCTGACAGTGGTCATGAACTATTAATTCATGTTGGCATTGATACGGTAAAGTTGAATGGTAAAGGATTTGAAACAAAGGTTAAAGATGGCGATAAGATTACGCAGGGCCAGATATTAATGGAATTTGATTTAAATTTCATTAAGTCAAATGCGACATCCATTATTACACCGATTGTTTTTACAAACCTGCTGGCAGGAGAAGGAATTAAGTTGGTTAAACAAGGCAAAGTAAAATTAGGAGAAGTACACATAGTTGATATCATGTAAATAATAACTCGCAACTCTATCTATACTGGAAAGGGTTGCGAGCTTTTCATTAATATATATGAAAGAAAAGAATGTTTAATAAGAGATGTTCTTTTGAGGACTCTTAATATTTTCTCATAGTATCTTGGAGTTGGTAACGAAATTCAACAATCTCCGACGCTTATTATGAGAACGTTCAACCTGAAATGAATATATTCTAGGTTTGGCGAAGACGGTAGTTATTGGTGCAAAGAATCAGCAGCAAATTGGAGAATTAGTCCTTAGGAATTAAGGGGTATTGTTAAACGACGATATGGGTGACTTGTTTCAATTATTGCGTACCAGATCAAGCTTTCTCTGGAAGAACAACGGGAGCCTATTTTTGCAATAGCTTCTATAGATTAAGTATTTGCTTCGCTGTTGAATGGCAAATAATTAAGGTATTCCCGATTGTATGCTGTTAGACAATGGGATAAATCTTGATTCACGTAGGGAGCGTTAAGTTGAAACTTAGCGATCAAGGTTAGAAGTTATTATATAGAAGGAAAAGCGTATATGAAGGAGTCATCTTTGAATATAGATGAGAACTGATGGTATTCGACAATAGTATTAATATACTATAAAAATTAATAACAAAATCGTCTTGTTGTTAATCTAGCACAATGAAATTGAATGTCTGAGTATTTTTATTTTAATTTAATGGTTGACGTATGCTTTAATAGCGTGCTACTATAAGTAAGCACCAGACAGGAACGAAACAATATCAAAAAAATGTTGACTTTCGAAAATGTAGGTGCTATGATAATAAAGTTGCTTTTGCAACGCGAACCAAATGAAAGATTGTTAGTTAAATACATTAAAAGAAACGCTTGACAACAACAAGTTATCTTGATATAATGTAAGAGTCGCTAACACGACAGATTGTTCTTTGAAAACTAAACAAAACGAAACGCCAAGCAAGTCTAAAAACAAGAGATTTTTAAAATCTCGTCAATTTGCTTTAAAATTTAGCTAGATCAAACATCTTTCGGAGAGTTTGATCCTGGCTCAGGACGAACGCTGGCGGCGTGCCTAATACATGCAAGTCGAGCGAATCTGAGGGAGCTTGCTCCCAACGATTAGCGGCGGACGGGTGAGTAACACGTGGGCAACCTGCCCCTAAGATTGGGATAACTCCGGGAAACCGGTGCTAATACCGAATAGTTTCTAACACCTCATGATGTTGGAAGGAAAGTTGGCTTCGGCTAACACTTAGGGATGGGCCCGCGGCGCATTAGCTAGTTGGTGAGGTAACGGCTCACCAAGGCAACGATGCGTAGCCGACCTGAGAGGGTGATCGGCCACACTGGGAC
>NZ_JBZFQL010000007.1:0-112672 GCF_058313585.1 Bacillus sp. z50 | reverse complement strand
CTAAACCAGCTAATAGGTTGTCAATATCTCTCTGTATATTTCATTTTTTTATATGCTATACTGTTTTTGGGTATGCCAAATAACCCTCCAGTTTCTTTTTGGAAGGTTTTTCTTATGTTGGATAAATATCATTTCCTAAGCTAAATCTAGGAAATTCTCGTTCTTTTTCAATAAAGCATAAATCCAGTGAAGCAGCTTGTTGATACAAGCTACAATGGCAACTTTTGAAGGTTTTCCTTCTGAACGTTTTCTATCATAGAACTCTTTGAGCTTTTTATTTCTAGAGCCTCTTATCCCACATAAAACAGCTAAATACAAACTATGCCTTAGCCTACTGGATCCTCGTTTGGTTATACGATTTATGTTCGCAGTAAACTTACCAGATGAATAGACACTGGGATCTACTCCAGCGAAGGCCACTAACTTTTTAGGGTGATTAAACCGATCAATTTCTCCTATCTCCGAAATGATTGTTGCCGCAATCTTTTCACCGATACCAGGAATCGATTGGATAATCTTATATTCTTCTATTTCATTTGCCAGGGATACCATTTGGCTCTCTAAATCCGTAAGGTGTCCTTGGTAGTGAAATAAAATATCGATATACATACTAAGATTGATAAGATGGCTTTCATATCGCACTTTCTGAAAAGGATTTTGAGAAGCTGAATGAATGAGCTTTCTTGCCTTTTCTTTGGCCCACTGTACAGACCGACTGGGACAATGTTCTCGTATCCTATCTTCTAGCTCTTCCTTGCTAGCCCTTAGAACCTTCTCCGAGGTAGGGTATTCCTTTAATACCGATAAAGATACTTTCGAAAATAGATCCCCAAAAACCTTTCTATATTCAGGGAAAACCTGATCTAAAATCGTATGGAAATGCAATTTTGCCTCCACATACATATTCGTCATTATCTCTTGTTGTCTCGATAGATTCCGAATATTTAGAAGTTGAATTCCTCTCCTTTTTTGAGGTTCAAATTCTTCTTTATAATAGAGAACACATAATTGATACGCATCAAACGCATCAGTTTTCACCTTTCTTAAACTGGCCTTCTTCGCTTGATGAGAAATGATTGGATTCAATAAGATATAAAGTATGTCATTCTCTTCTAAGCATTGAACAACTGGGGTATGATAATGTCCTGTTGATTCCAATATAACCACAGGCATCTGCCCAGTTGTTTCCTTCATTTCTTCTAAGAAATAGATAAACTTCTCCAACTCTTCACGATTATGCTTAATCGAAAAACTTGTTCCATACGGCTTTCCTTTATCTAAAAAAGCCTGTACTTCACTTTCTTCTTTGGCTATATCTATACCCACAACTGGGTTCATTCTTTCTCCTCCTCTGATAAATTCACCAGTATCCCTATTTCCTCCAAGTAGTATTATAGCTTCGCTTGTTATACGAGATCTCAGTCCCAACCAGCCTCAAACATATTTCTACAAGTAGGGGGTGAACAGTTTAGCGGACGGGATCATTTGTCCCACTGCCCCTTACGTTCTACCCTGGCTACTGATAGATTAAATTCATATGAAAAAAGTTCAACCAGAAAGTTCTGGCTGAACTATATAATACGAAACTGCCCCTTTAGCTGTATAGCAAAAAAGAGCTGATCACAGCCCTTGATAATAGAGTAATGCCCCCGTTAGTTGAAGTGCATTCTTTCCAATTATAGTTAGTGTTACATAATTAATCGTATCCTTCAATACAAGATTGCTACCCGATAACCCAAATAAGGACAATCAATCACAGTGTTTCTTAATCAATTTTTATTTCAGGATGAATGTTCAAAAACTGATTATCTTTTTATAATCACGACCAACACATATGTTATAATTCATTTGGAAAATAACGGGTTTTGTATTAGCAACTTCAATTTTATCTTTATATTTTTTAGCACACCCCAAAAAAGTTATCTTTTAATTCGTCCTCATTGCTTATTTCGATTTTATCCTACTTTCAGGAGAGTGATTGATATGAAAATGAAAATACTAAATCTTCTTGTGTTCCTTATTACAGGAGCCGTGCTTGGTCTGGAATTTGCAGTGGAATTTCTACCTGACTACTGGGCCGCGGACATCCTGTTTCTTGTCGTTAAAATCGTATTTTTCGGTTCGTTCCTCGTTCTCTTTTTTCCGAGCAAGCCAACCGAAGATTAATCCGCTGTCAATTTCACCTATTCTTATTGACCTAACCTGCCCCTTTAGCTGCATAAACAAAAAGAGCTGAATACAACTCTTAATATTGGAGTAGGGCCCCCTTTACTTTAATCTTTAAGCACAACAGTAAATAGATTTATCAAAAGCATCTTCAGGAATATATATAATTCCATCTTTAATTTTATAAGGTATTCCATTTTTCTTTAATAATTCAGTTGCATTACTGTTGGTCTTTTCTCCCCATTTTATATATTCACCCTTATACTCCTTTTGACAAGCTGTTATCAAAAGAGAACACAAACATAGAGATAAAACTATTTTTTTCAAAAAACCAAACTCCTTATTATGTATTGATATCCCAAATTATATTTTACCTTAAAATTCCATTTTGTTGAGGGTTATTATTGAACAAACCTGCCCCGTTTCTACAATAAGGAATTCAACAAAAAGAGCATTAATCCTTCTTCGATCAATGCCCCCGTTAGTTGAAGAAGGAATTTTAAATTTTTAGCTTTAAACCTTCGTGCGTTGCTTTAAAACCTAATCGTTCATAAAATCTTAACGCATCTGGTCTTTTTTTATCTGATGTCAGTTGTACCAAATGACAACCACGTTCTTCTGCGCGTTGAATTGCCCATTTTATAAGTTCAGTACCTACACCCTTTCCTCTTACAGAAGCAGATGTCCTCACTCCTTCGATAGTAGCTCTCAATCCACCTTGATGTGTTATATAAGGTGTAAAAGTAATTTGCTGTACCCCAATCACTTCATTTCCGTCACAAGCCACTACTAACTCATTATTAGGGTCAGACGTTATAGCCTTAAATGCTTTTATGTAACTATTAGGAAGTGGATGCTCATAACGCTCACGTTTATTTCCCATAACATCATCTGCAAGCATCGCAACAATGCAATCTAAATCTTTTTCAGTAGCCATTCTGAACCATATTTTTGTATTCAATCAAATCCACCTCTTATTAGTAAACCTTTTTAGTAGAGCACCAGTTAATTGAATAAGAAATAAAGAAATAATCCTATGATAAAGCAATAAATAAACATAATATGAAGTTAATACCTGATAATGGTGTCATAACAAATCTCTCTTTCTTACTCCGAGATATTAGATTTGCTATTGTATTAAGACCAAGGAAAATTGTAATAACCCATACTAATATTTTTGTAGGTAAAAAATCCAAACCAATTAAGACATTAGTATGTTGTAGAAAAACAAATCCCATAAATAACAGAATCAAAGCATTTGCAACACTCACAATACGTAATTTTTTAGGTAAAACCTTATAATACCCACCCATTGCATATTCACCTAAAGGATAGCCTAAAGAAAGTAGCACTTGAAAAACTGCAATGGACACAAACAAAATCACCACAATAAATGATGACATATAGAGAAATTCCGCTTCCATTCACTATCTCCTTCCTCTGGGCTTACTCCTACATATGAAAAAACATTCAGAATATATCAGTATTCAATGAATAAGGCTTATAGAACTAACCTGCCCCTTTAGCTGCATAAGAAAAAAGAGCTGATTACAGCCCTTGATATTGAGTAATGCTCTGTTAGTTGAACAGACGTTTACTTATTTTTTTCATAAATGTGTTACTTAAACGATTAATATGTTCATCATTTTTCACTAATATTCTATATGCATCTATTATTGATAATGTACGAATTAATGTGTAAATACCAATAGCAATTAAAGCTATAAAGATTGGATAGTAAGGCGTCAGAATACCTGTTGGTACTATTGCCTTTCTTACTAATAAAAAGGAAATTCCGCCTGCTGCAATAGAACATATTCCAACCAACATCACTACGGCATACTTTTTCTTAATATCTTCATACCTAACTTTCAGTTCTTCAAGAAAATTTTGATCAAATATTAAGGATTCTTTCTTAAGAATAGTATATCGATCTTCTTCTATAAAACCTGCTGTAATCGCTCCAATTCCGAGAACAGCAATAATACTAATTAGGATAGTAAAAATTACGGGATCTTGTTTAAAAACGAAATAAGGTATAGTGGATAAAATAAGAAGACTAAAACCTACGGCGAAGTATTTTGACATTTTACGTTGAGATAGCAGATAACCTTCTGCCATCTCTTTGCTTACATAATATCCTTTTTCGTTTTCTTTACTTTGTTCAACGGTATCTTTTAACAAGTAATCAATTGACACCTCAAAAATATTTCCAAGCATTAGTAACTTTTCAGTTTCCGGAAAACCTTGACCATTTTCCCATTTACTTATAGCCTGCCTCGTAGTGTTCAACTTCTCTGCCAAGGCTTCTTGGGATAAGCCTTTCTCTTTTCTAAGTTTAAAAATTTTTTCACTAAAAGTCATATATAGCACCCCTTTCTTTTGATAGTTAAATTGTATTAAAACATCACTATGAGTTCCATATTTAGGGAGATGCACTTTGTCAACTTACGGTTGCGATTATGTTATTAAGCTAACCTGCCCCTTTTGTTCCATAAGAAATTCAACACAAAAAGGCATTAATCCTTCTTTTTGGATCAATGCCCCCGTTTGTTTAAGTACATACTTTCACAAGCTAAATCAAGCCATCCAATTATTTAACTGCTTTCCAAATAGTCCATCTATCTTTTTCAACTATGTTACATTCAGTAGAAAATGATTCATCTATATAATTCACCAGTAATTTTAATTCTTTATTGTTTAATTCGTGTAAAATACTTCTTCCTGTTCTCTCACTTAAGTCTTTTAGTAATTGCTTTTTATCAATGTACACTTTTCTTGTTTCCCACAACTTAACTTCCTCAATTTCTAGAAATCCCACTTCTTTAAGTGTTTCTATTACTAATTGACTATTGTGTCTGCGATTAGTCTCTTTTTCAATTAATTTTGGAAATAATTCAAAGAAGTACCCTCTAATATGACTATCATTACCTTTTAATAAACAATCTTCAGGTGTTCGGTCTTGAATAATGTAATATCCTTTAAGTTTTAATAATCTATATGCCTCTTTAAAGCATTTTTGCAAATCATCTATATGATGTATCAATGCTCTTTCAAGCAGTAAATTAAAATTATTACTTTCTAATCCAGTATGAAAAGCGTTACCTTGCTTAAAAGATATATTTTGGTGTTCTTTGCAGTTTTCTCTTGCACCTTCAAGTATTGCTTCGGAAAAATCGACGCCAGTAACAGAATATATCCCCATATCAGACAGTGCCTTAGAATAAATACCACCGCCACATCCTATATCCAATGCCTTGGTTATATTTTCGATTGGTACAAGGTCTTTAATAGCGGCAATCCACGAATTATCGGCATTTCGAGTTGTATAAGTATTTCGATTTTCCTCATTATGAAAATCAATTCCCACCTAACATCCCCCATTTCACATTTAGTTAGTTTCATCAGAATTATTTGAGTAAGATTGATAATTAACTAACAGCAGCGACGTGTGTACTTCCCACCCTTATTTTATGCCATATATTTCCGTGATAAAATTTCAAAACAATTATTAGCACTCATAAGTTTTCCATATGATACTGTTCCACTAACCTGCCCCTTTTGTTCATTAACTAATTAAATAATTTGAAAGCACCAAACCCCATAGCATATCCTCCACCAATACCCATAATCACGCCCCAAATTGTCCATTGTGATATGTAAATGCCAAACATAAATGACAATAACCCTAAAAATCCTACTAGCACCATTTTTTTATTCATAACAGCCCTTCCCATTATCTCGAATATTTCCCTACACAATATTGTTATCCATATTACAACAACTCTTCTTCAACCAAACTGCCCCGTTTGTCCAATAAAGAATTAAAAGTTTGGATCTATATTGATTCAATTCAACAGTATGTTTAGTAATGAATCATTGATGTCTAAAATCAAATTTATCATTAGGTACATCTAATGTATGCCCATTGATCTCAACTGTATCATTGTCTGTCCAGGTAATATTGGCAGTTTCTTCTCGTTCATTCCAATAAATATTTTTGGCTTTCTTATTGCCTTCATTAAAGACTAACTCGCCACGAACAGCATATGACGTTGTAGCACCTCCGTTAGTGAGATATGCTTTTAGTGTGTAATGGCCGCCAGGTGATGTTTTTTCGATAAGATATTCTCCTTTTGGTAGTCTGTTCATATCGAAAAACGCCCAATATACTCCATAAGCAATAACCCCAGTAAATAAAAGACAGATAACAAGGAATACTCTAAGTGCTTTTTTAGGAGCTTTATTTTTCTCTTTCTTCAAGTAAGTTGTCATACAGTTAAACCTCTCTCAGTAACGGTTAATAATATAATATTAATTCTCCTATGTATAATAAAAATCCTTTTTCAGCTAACCTGCCCCGTTTGTCGAATAACTAAAAAAGAGCTGAACCACAGCCCTTGATATTGAAACGCAAACCTTACTTAATAATTCTCTAACTCACTATTTAAATCTCTTAATAACACATCGATCTCCACCATTACTGAGTCTTCATTGATTGGGAAAACGGATGGTTTAACTCTATCTTTCCTCATACCAACAAGCCAGTTCTCAATAAACTCATTTAAGTCAATTGGTTCAGCTTTGAAGTTATTCCACTCATTAACGGCACAGTATTCTGCAAATTCTTTTCTAGGAAAGAAAGGAATCAACATATTTCCATCATCATCCTGTGCTGTTGCCCAACCATCGTCATATAAACCCCAGACTTCCTCATAATCAGCGACCAAATACTCATATCTTATATTTGATGGCTGTTTAATTATCGAATCTAATTCTTTTTGGTTCATATTGATATCCTCCAGTTACTGCGTTTAACAAGGCATTTAACATATTCTCCAATGCTGATAAAAACACCTTCTTAAGCTAACCTGCCCCGTTTCTACAATTAGTTTTCGTTGAATTTCTTCAATCTCGCTCTTTGTAGCAGGATCTTTAAAGTGTTGTTCTTTCGTAATTGAATTGATAAATTCTTTCCACATTTCATTCCCACCGATATATATAGATTCAACTTATCTTTGTAATATTCCTTCTTCCGCTAACCTGCTCCGTTACTTCCATAAGAGGTTCAACACAAAAGGGATTAATCCTTCTTAGATCAATGCCCACCGTCAGTCGTATACCTCAATCATATTGATGTGCTATTATTAGAATTTTTACGTGAAAAAAAATATGAAATAAAATATGAAGTCAAAAATAAGATAATCCCCACTTTATTAAATTGGAGATACACATCAAATACAACTTTAAATGAATCTAACGGATAAAAACCACTTAATAGCAACGTTGGAAAAACAGTAATCAGCATCGCCATATAATGAGCAAAAATTTGCTTTAAAAAACTCCATTGTTCAATTTGATATATGACGCTTGTCACCCCAAGGAAAAAGGCTATAAGGCCATAAAAAAAATAAACACTCGAATCATCTGATTGCCCTTGCAACTTATACGACAGTGAAATTATTAGTAAGATACCAAATGAGATAGACCCTCTATATAATCCCTTTAAAAACAACTGCAACATAAAATCCCCTTTCCTGGTATTTCCTGTTATTAATTATATACGATGGATACTAGTTTGAAGTTTCAGAAAATTTTTCATTCCGCTAACCTACCCCGTTTTTACAATAAGAAATTCAACACAAAAAGGCATTAATCCTTCTTGGATCAACGCCCCCGTTATTTCTATAAGGAAAAGTGAACCTTTTTAAACAATCGTGCCCGTTTTTTGCATCGGCTTTTTATTTTTAATCATTTAAACCAACCCTTACGCCAAAACCATAACAACATTACAGAGCCAACTGATACCATAACTCCCAGCACTCCAAAATATCCCCATTGCAAGGTAAGTTCTGGCATATATTTAAAATTCATCCCATATATACTGGCAATAAACGTTAAGGGAATGAAAACTGATGTCATAACAGTTAGTGTTTTCATAATTCTGTTCATTCGGTTTGAATTTAGTGAAATATAATTGTCTCGTATATCTGCCGTCATTTCTCGATTAGACTCAATCATTTCAGAAAGTCTCAATAAATGGTCGTATATATCCATAAAATAGACTCGATCATCTTTTGGGACTATCACTCTCTCCGAATTTAAAATTCTATACAGCAATTCTCTCATCGGAAAAATTGTGCGTCTTAACTTAAGTAACTGGTTTCTTATTTCATAAACATTTTCAATTAAATCTTGATTTGTTTTATTCATTTCTATTTCATTCAATTTATCTTCACATTTATAAATACTTGGAAAATACTCATCTACAATTTTATCCATTATTGAATAAAAAATGTGGAGAACCCCTTTATTAATAGTATTTTTATCCTCCATTACCCTTTTTCGAACCATTCCTATTTCACTTAAAGGTGATGAATGGAAAGTAACTATAAAATTGTGTCCGACAAATATATCTAATTCTTCAGGTACAAGGGAGTATTGGTTTAAAGTGTGTAGAACAAAAAAATTATACCCATCATAATAATCAAGTTTTGGACGTTGTAGAGAATGTAAGCAGTCTTCAATTGCAAGTGGATGCAAATCAAAATGAGTTTGTAAAAGGAGTGCTTCTCTATCACTAGGTGTATCGAAATCTACCCAAAACCATTTAATATCAGAATCATCTAAACGTTTTAATGGTATATCAGTTATTAGTTTTAAATCGTTTGTTACGGCAAAAGTATGAATCATATGTATCGCTTCCTCTTTTATTTGTAAATTAAACACTACCACTTTGTGTCAGATACAAATTATTAATAACATAAAGAATTGGTCTAATATATTATAACTCCTTATGCAACTATCCTGCCCTTCGTATTATTAGGTTGACCAAGTTAATTGGTTGACCTTTTTCTTTGAGGTCTAGAATACTAGAGGTAGCGGGGGTAGAACGAAAGCCCCCCCGTGGGAAAGTTAATCCCGACAACTAAACCGTTCCCCCCTACTTATAGAAACATGATTGAAGCTGGTTGGGACCCAGATCTCGCATAACAAGCGAAGCTATGACACTATAAGGAGCCATTTAGGGGTTACCAGCTAATTCATTGATGAGGAGGAGATACTCATGAATCCAGTCATTGGTCTGGATGTCGCAAAAGGTGAAAGTCAGGTTCAAGCATTCTTGGAGAAAAAGAAGCCTTACAAAAAGAGCTTTAAAGTCGCACATACACTGGATGGCTTAGATGAACTTCATACATTTATTAAAGAGGTAGAAGAATTAACAGAAACAAGACCTCCCATAGTTTTAGAGTCTACTGGCATTATGTGCCTGTTGTACAGTATTTTGAAAAACTAGGGTATCTGTTAATCGTTGTGAATTCATCAATTCATACAAAGCGAAAAGTTCGAGTTTACGTAAAGTAAAAACAGATATAATCGATGCCGTTTGTCTTTTTCCGTTAACCTTCCCCTTTAATAAAAAAGCGATTGCCCTCATTTTGCAATCTACCCTGAGAGTATAAGTTTATTAACGATTAATTTGTGAAAAATATGATAATATGATTATAAAATATAGTTTGGAGGGGTTAATTTATGGAAATATTAGATTTCTTAGGGATTATTCCTATCATAATATATTTAGGAATTCTCATTTTTGCTATTTATGTTACAAGTACTTTCATAAAGTTAATGAAACAAAAAAATGATTATCTAAAGGACATTCGTGACGAAATCAGGAAGAATAATAGTGTCAATTAGTTTCAACCATTGTTCCACTCCCAATTTTAAAAGTAGAAGATTGAATACCGTCAATGGCGGTATTTTTTATCTTATGCGATGCCTCTCAAGGTGTTTATAGATGATTCTGCTATTGCCATTGATAGTTTAAATTACGTTGTTTCACATATTTAACCACACTGTTCATTTATTGCAGGAATGGTGCCCCCGTTAGCAGCATAAAAAGATACCATCCATTTGACAATCTTGATCTTCTGCTATTGCTTCCATTTGTTTGTGGACAGAGGAATTTAGAAAATTGGTAACCAAATTATATTCCCGTTCTTCAATTATCGAGCACGACCTTATATTCAAAAAGTAACACTTCTCAAATAAAAGAAGCCAATCCCTGATTGGCTTCTTCACATTACTCATACATACTTCCGACTCACACTCTTCCCATCATAACTAAACAAAATTCCCTTACCTTCCAACACCGTTTCCATATGAACCGTTCGTCCCCATAAATAATGCATATGCGGCAAAACCTTCTCTAGGTATTTTACATCCAGCTCAATATCCTCAAACCAATGCTTCAGGTAAAGCTCCCCATTTTTTAAATAGTCCCCGTCATTCACCGTAATATACGGGAACCCTCCATTGACCCGCATGCCGACAAGCTGATCTCGTACCGCTTTCCATTGCTTATCGACAATCTTATAGTCGCGTCCTTTTTTCTGGAATAGATACATATCCTCACGCATAACCAAATCCTTTGTGAGGTAATTGCGGAGGAAGGAGATATCCGATTCGATTTCCCGCACTTCAAACATTTTCTCACGGCCTGAATTTGGTTTAACCCCGCGCCTTCTCATCTCTTCGTCTGGATTGTTATATCTTTCTTCGATATCCTCAAACATCTTGATGCCTAAGTAATATGGATTAATGCCTGTTCTTGACGGCTGCACCACTCCTGCATTTAGTTTTGCAAATTCGATTGACTCACCGCTGGTTAAATCAAGTTCACGTAGGATGCGTTGGTGCCAGTAACTCGCCCAGCCTTCGTTCATGATTTTAGTTTCAAGCTGCGGCCAAAAGTAGAGCATCTCTTCACGCATCATCGTCAGTATGTCTCGCTGCCAATCCTCTAGGTTACGGCTATACTGTTCAATGAATAAAAGAATATCCTTTTCTGGACGAGGGGGAAATTTCTTGACCTTTGTTTTTTTCTTTTGCCCCTTTTCCTTGCTTTCCAAGTTCCATAAATCATCGTACGGTGTAGTAAATTGCGGAGAATCATCCTCTATCTCCTCTTCATCCATGGACCAATTCAATTGTGGACGAACAAGCGATGGGTCAATATGTTCCTCAATCGCCAAGACCGAATCAAGAAACTTCTCAACCTCCAGCTTCCCATGCTCAATCTCGTATTGCCTAACTCTTTCCGCAGTGGCAGACATACTTTCCACCATATCTCGCTTCGTATTTTTAAAACGAACATTATTCTTAAAGAAATCACAATGTGCCAGTACATGAGCCACAATTAATTTGTTTTGAATCAAGGAATTGGAATCTAATAAAAAAGCATAGCAAGGATCAGAATTAATAACCAGCTCGTAAATTTTGCTTAATCCAACGTCATACTGAAGCTTCATCTTGTGAAATTGTTTTCCGAAACTCCAATGAGAATATCGAGTTGGCATTCCATATGCTCCAAAAGTATATATTATTTCGCTTGGGCAGATCTCATATCTCATTGGGTAAAAATCGAGCCCAAATCCAACAGCGATTTCCGTTATTTCATCAATGGCATACTCCAAGTCTTTTTGCTCGTCTGCTCTCACCCATTCACCCCCTCATTCTCTTACCTCATTAATATGAAGGGATAGGAAAATCATGTATAAAAGTCCTCAAATGAGTCTAAAAACAACCTGAAAAATGGGTTAGAAACAGAATAATTATTCGACCTGCCCTTGATTTATATTTATTTACTTCCTTAACTGCCTTTATGTAATAGTCTCCCCTAAAATCTAGCCCATATCTTACACATACTCGTCACTGAGTACATTAAATATAGAATAGAAACGTCAAATACGGATATTAGGATAACCGTTCCTCTAACAATTAAGCCATGGAAAGTTTCATTTTTACTATTTACAAACTGACCAACTTTTACAGGGTGATAAAATGATGACTTTGAACAAACTAATTTTAACTCCTCACTAGAAGGAGAGTGAAGCAAATGGATAAGGTTGATTATGATCGTGCTTTGTACTACACGCATCGTTCAGAATGGGATAACCTCCTACTTCTGATGGTAAGGACAAAAGACCACTTTTTGTCCAAAAAAATTGAACATTTTCTGCACGCCTATCATTTCTCTAAGGATAATGCGTCCGTTGAAAAGACCCTAAATGCCCTTCTTCAATATATAGACCATGCAACATTCCTGCCTTATGATCAGGAAGAAGGATGGGCGATGCAGACTTTTTAATATCTTTATTTTTTTCTGTGGTGGGAAAAATATACGGCTAAATGCAAACAGCGAAACCAAGGGTGTAAACAAACAGAGAGCTGACTTTTAGTCAGCTCTCTGTTTTGTATTTTATATTTCTGATACTTTTTGCATCATTTCATTCATGAAGGACTGAAGCTTTTGTTCACTTGCTTGTTTTTGGCTATCCTTAACGGCAAAGTAGAACTTAATTTTAGGCTCAGTTCCGGATGGTCTTAAACAAACCCAAGACTCATCTTCAAAGAAATATTTAAGAACATTGGATTTTGGTAAATGAATTGCTTCCTCTTCATTCGTAAGTAAATCCATTCGTGTGCTTTCTTTATAATCTTCAACAGCCACTACTTTTACACCTGCAAGAGAGGCTAGCGGCTCCTTACGGAATGTAGCAAGAATTTGCTGGATTTGAGCAGCTCCTTCTTTTCCTTTTAAAGTCAGGGAACGCATTCCTTCTAAGTAATAACCATGCTTCTCATATAAATCCTCTAATGCCTGATATAAGGTTTTTCCAAGGCGTTTGTAATGGGCACAAATTTCTACCGCCATTACTGCAGCTTGAACCGCATCTTTATCACGGGCAAAATCTTTAATTAATGAACCATAGCTTTCTTCATATCCAAATAGGAAAGAATACTCTCCAGACTCTTCATACTGCTTGATTTTTTCCCCGATAAATTTAAACCCAGTCAGAACATCTTCTGTTTCTACTCCATAACTGGAGGCAATGGAACGTCCAAATTCTGATGTTACGATTGTTTTGAACATTATTCCATTTTCAGGCATTGTTCCTTTTTCCTTCTTCTGAGACAGAATATAGTCTAAGAATAACGCACCTGTTTGGTTACCTGTTAAAACCGTATATTCTCCCTCTGCATTCTTAACAGCAATACCAACACGGTCAGCATCTGGATCTGTACCAATTAAAATATCCGCACCGATCTCTTTGCCTTTAGCGATTGCCAATTCAAATGCAGCATGCTCTTCTGGGTTAGGAGATTTTACAGTTGAGAATTCAGGATCAGGTAATTCTTGTTCTTTTACAACTTCTACATGTTCATAACCTAAATCCTTCAATGCTCGGCGAACAGAAAGATTAGCTGTACCATGAAGCGGTGTGAAAACGACTTTTACATCTACTTCTTTTGCTAAATTAGGCTGTTCAGAAATAGTAAGGACTTTTTCATTGTATGCATCGTCCACTTCTTTACCGATGATTTTAATTAATCCTTTATCACGTAATACAGACTCTTCTTCCACTTTAATTTCAAGTTCATTTTCAATAGCATTAACCATCTCAATCAGAACATCTGCATCAGCAGGAGGCAGTTGTCCACCATCTTCGTTATACACTTTATATCCATTATATTCTGGAGGATTATGGCTTGCTGTAATTACAATACCACCGATTGCACGTAAGTATCGAACTGCAAAAGAAAGCTCTGGAGTTGGACGAAGGCTATCAAATACATAAGCTTGAATTCCGTTGGTTGCCAGTGTTTTTGCTGCTTCCATCGCAAACTCAGGTGATTTATGTCTAGAATCATAAGCAATAACAACTCCACGCTGTTTTGCTTCTTCTCCTAATTTCTCAATATAGGATGCAAAGCCTTGTGTTGCTTTACGGATTGTATAAACATTCATGCGGTTTGTTCCTACACCAATTTCTCCACGCATACCGCCTGTACCGAATTCTAAATTCTTATAGAAACAATCTTCTAACGCAACTTCATCATCCACAAGAGAAGTCAGTTTCTCATGAAGCTCTGGTTCAAGCGTTAAGTGATCATTCCATTTATTAAAAGTTGTTTTCCAATCCATTTATTTTATTCCTCCTAAATAAATTGCTAACTAAATAAGATCTTCTTTATTTTACTAAATATTTAATATTTCTTGAATATTTTCAAGGAATATCTTTAGAGAAATATTTACCAATCAATACTTTTTGTAATGAAGTTCATATAAATCCCTTCTCCGATCCTTTAGTTGGCGTACGGTCCCGGATAATCTTTGACGTCGCAAAATTTCAAGGTCGACATCTCCAATCAGCACCATTTCTATATTAGCATTCGTTTCTCCCACAATGCCATCACGCGGATATTCAAAATCAGAGGGGGTAAAGATCGCCGATTGCGCATATTGAATGTCCATATTTTCTGTTTGCGGCAGATTGCCTACTGTTCCAGATATGACGGTGTATACCTGATTTTCGACTGCACGTGCCTGAGCACAGTATCTAACCCGTAAATATCCCTGTCGATCTTCTGTACAGAATGGAGTGAAAATAATATTTGCTCCTTTATCTGTTGCGATCCTAGATAATTCAGGAAACTCTATATCATAGCAAATCAGCATGGAGATTTTTCCGCAATCTGTATCGAATACATTTACCTCATCACCTTCATTAATCCCCCACCACTTTTTCTCATTCGGTGTAATATGGAGTTTATATTGCTTCTCGATTGTTCCATCTCTCCTAAAGAGATAAGCAATATTATAAATATTATCATCCTCTTCTTTCACAAAATGGGAACCGCCAATAATATTTACATTATAGCGGACCGCCAAGTTTGTAAACAACTCAATATATTGCTCTGTAAAATCTGTCACTTTTCGCACTGCCTTACTTGGAACCTTTTCATCTAAAAAGGACATCAATTGAGAGGTTAAAATTTCTGGAAATACCACAAAATCAGAATCTGCATCCGCTGCCACATCAACAAAGTATTCAACTTGATTCGCGAAATCCTCGAATGAGTTGATCTTTCTCATCATATATTGCACAACACATATTCGGACAGGATATGCGGTTTTATAATACCGTTTAGATTTAGGACGATAATCTACATTATTCCATTCCATCAGTGTTGCATATTTTCCTGATGCTCGGTCATCCTCCAAATAATTTTGATTAATACGTGTGAGCGTAAATTCATTCAGAAATTGGAAGGATAAGACCGGATCATATATTTTATGTAAGCGTACTTCTTCCACATATTCACGTGCAGTCATTTGATCTGCATATTTATGGTAGTTTGGAATCCTTCCACCAATAATAATACTTTTTAGATTTAATTTACGGGCTAATTCCTTACGTTCTTCATACAAACGATGCCCAACCTTCATTTTTCTATACTTAGGATGGACCATAACTTCAATTCCATAAAGATTTAAACCATCAGAATTATGGTTGGTGATATATCCGTCATCTGTTATTTCAGACCAAGTATGACGATCATCATATTCATCAAAATTAATGATTAAACTAGAGCATGAACCAATCACTTCATCATTTAATTCTGCTACAAATTGTCCTTCCGGAAAAATGGATAAATGGCTTTCCAAATGCTCGCGTTTCCACGGATCCATCCCGGGAAAACAAAGCTTTTGAAGCTCCATAATATCATCTATATCGCGGATCTCCATTCGCCTAATTTCCATTTTATGTTCATATTTAGTTAAATCCAATTCCTCTGTCACGGACACGACACTCCTTTTTCATACCCATTCTCTCTATCCTCTGTTTTTTCCCATTTATCTATTTTTTTAAACAATAGCCAAGACCAAATGGAAAGAAAACTCGATACAGCTGCCGTCACATAAAGAAAAGCTGTTGGCTTTATCTCTAACAGCTCATTAGTGCTTTATCTTTCTATTAAATAAACAATAGCTTCCCATGGTCTCAAAATTGTCTCAGCAGCAGTTTCTTGCATAATACGATCAGAGTAATTACTTATTATCTTTCGTCCATGATAATCTTTTACACTATCCGGCCAAGCTACTGATTGTTCCCCACCTGTAAAGTTGGTTAACACAAGCAATGTTTGATTATCAAGATGTCTCATATAGGCAAAGACATATTCGTGTTCTGCTTCAATCAATTCAAAACTTCCTTCTACTATAATCCGCATTTCCTTACGCAGGGCGA
The DNA here is from genome assembly GCF_058313585.1 of Bacillus sp. z50. Taxonomy (NCBI): domain Bacteria; kingdom Bacillati; phylum Bacillota; class Bacilli; order Caryophanales; family Bacillaceae; genus Bacillus; species Bacillus sp. z50. The sequence continues at coordinate 96,410 of NZ_JBZFQL010000007.1, read as the reverse complement.
TTAGCTTCTTATAATAGTAGAAAATCGAATCGGAATCCTTTAATGCATTCTTAGCGTTTATATCCACATAGTTTGGATTTACGTTAATCCACGGTTTCCCGGTTGAAAAACCAGCTTGCTCAGAGTTATCCCACTGCATTGGGGTACGTGCATTGTCACGGCCTTTTGCAAAAATACCCTTCATGATCTGCTCTGGCTCCATGCCTTTTTCTATTTTTTCATTGTACATATTTATACTCTCGATATCCCGGTAATACTCAATATCAGGAAATTGTACATTTGTCATTCCGATTTCCTCACCTTGATATATATAAGGAGTACCCTGCAGGAAATGCAAACATGTACCCAACATTTTGGCAGATTCTATACGATATGTGCCATCATCTCCAAAACGGGAAACGATTCTTGGCTGGTCATGATTATTCCAATAAAGGCTATTCCACCCTTTTCCATGGAGTTCTGTTTGCCATTTTGATAAGATTTTTTTTAATTTCACCAAGTCCAGGGGCTTAACGTCCCATTTTCCTGATGGACCGGAATCTACGTCCATATGTTCAAATTGAAAAATCATATCTAACTCATGACGATCTTCACCCGTATATAAAATACCTTCATTTGGTGTTACACCAGGGGTTTCTCCAACAGACATGACATCGTAATGCGAAAGCATCTCTTTATTCATTTCCTGTAAATACTCATGTATTTTAGGGCCGTTCATATAATAATCCGCACCAGATGCATAATCTTTGCCTTCCACAACCGGACCATCAGGAAGAGAAGGGTCCTTGGAAATTAGATTGATTACATCCATTCGGAATCCATCTACCCCTTTATCAAGCCAAAACTTCATGAGATCATATACTTCTTTACGAACCTTTTCATTTTCCCAGTTAAGATCCGGCTGTTTTTTAGAGAATAAATGTAAGTAATAATCATCAGTTTCTTCATTATATTGCCAAGCTGATCCACTAAAAAAGGATTCCCAGTTATTCGGCTCTTTTCCATCTTTACCTGGACGCCATATGTAATAATCTCTATAGGGATTGTCTTTAGATTTTTTCGACTCCATAAACCATGCATGTTCATCAGATGAATGATTGACGACAAGGTCCATCACAAGCCTTATGCCTCTTTTATGCATTTCCTCAAGCATCATTTCCCAATCCTGCATGGTTCCAAACTCATTCATAATATCGCGATAATCACTAATATCGTAACCGTTATCATCATTTGGTGACTTATATACCGGAGAAAGCCAGACTACATCTATACCAAGCTCTTTTAAATAGTCCAGGCGTGAGACGATTCCCTGAATATCACCCACTCCATCTCCATTGGAATCCATAAAGCTTCGTGGGTAAATTTGATAAACAACTGCTTCTTTCCACCACTGTTTCTTCATTATTCAGCACCTTCCTAACGATGTGTACATTGGTATGAATACTAAAAATCTAATCCCTACTGCTCTGCTATGAGCCTTAAAGCCAATATACTCCAATTATGTGTTGGTAAGCGATTTCTTTTTACAATATTATGATAACATACTATAATTTTAATGTAGGAAATAAAATGAAAAGGGGGAATTTTCATGCAAAAGAAAATTATAAATCGTGACAACGCCCTTTTTCTGGCATTTGCTGCAGCCTTTATAGCGATGGCCGGCAGTCTGTATTTTTCAGAAATAAAAGGCTATGAGCCATGTGTTTTATGTTGGTATCAGCGAATTGTGATGTATCCTTTTACTGTAATCCTTGTGCTGGCAATCTGGAAAAAAGATTATCATATTGCTTTTTATACAATGATTTTATCTGCCATCGGAGCGTGCATTTCAACCTATCACGTGCTTATTCAGAAGGTACCGTTTTTTACGGATCGTGCTGTTACATGCGGCCGAATTCCGTGTACAGGCGACTATATTAACTGGCTTGGCTTCATAACTATACCAATGCTTGCATTAATTGCTTTTATCATCATATTTGTATGCAGCTTGTATATATTTAAGTGACAAAGGGGGAAACAAAATGAAGAAAGTCATTATTTTCGTCGCAGCGGTTGTTTTAATTTTTGCTGCAATAGCGTATTTATCTAATAAACAGCAAACAGAAAAAACGTCAGGTATTAATCCATATGGAAAAGAAAATTTAAGACCTGCCACTGTTGATCAATTAGATGATCCACTGTATCAAAACATCATTACACCGGATGAATTAGATGAAAAGCTTGAAAAAGAAGAAGCGATGACTGTTTATTATTTCAGTCCTGAATGTTCACATTGTGTAAAAACCACTCCAATTCTAATGCCCGTAGCAGAAGAATTGGACGAGCATATTTATCAATATAATGTGCTGGAGTTTGAGCAAGGCTGGGACGAAATTGAAGGATCAGGGACACCGACTCTTATCCATTATAAAAATGGTAAAGAAACAAGCCGTATTTCGGGAGAACATACCGCTGAAGAATTTAAACAGTGGTTTGACAATTTATAAAAAACACGCCGGGCACTGCTCGGCGTGTTTCTTTAAATTAAATAGGTGTTTGCTGCTTTTGTTTGGTACAATGGAAGCTCAATCTGTCTATCCTCACTAAAAAAGTGTTTATGCTCAAAAGGAAAAAAGATACCAAGTTCATTCAAGAGCCGTGCATTGTGATTAAATAATTCAACAGCCTTGGAATCTTCACTTCGATTTTCTAGAATGATCATCAAGGTTTGTATACAGGATAATGCTTGAAAGGCACCTTTTAACGTACCGATATGAGAATTTGAACCTGGTACAGACAGTACTTCATTTAAAGTGAACAAATCAATTTGTTCTTTAGTAAAGTACATTGGGAACAGTTCTAAATAAAATTTCTCTACAGCCTTATCTATTTCTATATCCTGTAAATGAAGAGAGCCTTCTACAATTTTCATATTGATCACCCTCACTTTCTGCAATCTTCCTCTATTGGCATTTATAGGATAGCACATGATAATGTATTGATAATACTAATTAACTTTGCTAAAAACGAGGTATTTACATGTTAAACGTAATTAAATCAGGTCCATATGCTCTAATTACCTGCCCTCCTGACTGGATAGGAAAATCAGTAGAAATTATTTTAAGAGATCACCTGCATATACCAAAGAAAATGTTACATCAATGGCGAATGGAAAAAATCGTTTTATTAAATGGTGAGGTGATTTCCTGGTCAACTAAAATAGAATCTTCTTCTATTATGTATATACCCATTTATGCAGAAGATTTAAATGTGTTAGTACCATTAAAAATGAAATTAGATATCCTTTATGAGGATGATGATATTATGGTCGTGAACAAACCACCATTTCTTAATACACATCCAATCTCAGAAAATGATAACCATTCCTTAATGAATGCTGTCACCGCATATATTGATAATAATAAAATTAAGCCTCGCCATATCCATCGCTTAGATAAGGATACTTCGGGTGCCATTCTCTTTGCTAAGCATGCTTATGCAGGAGCGATACTGGATCAGGCTTTGAGTCAAGGGAAAATAAAAAGAACTTATGCAGCCCTAGTTCAGGGAATCGTAAAAAAAGAGCAAGGTACCATAAATGCTCCGATTGCCAGAGACCGGCATACATCAGGGAGAATGCGAGTATCCACTTCCGGTAAACATGCAGTAACAAAATATAAAGTTTTACAAAGATTTAAATCTAAAAATCAATCTCTTGTAGCCTGTATATTGGAAACTGGCCGTACTCATCAAATACGAGTCCATATGAGCTCTATTGGCCATCCGCTTATTGGTGATACCTTATATGGAGGAACAAAAAGTGCCTCTCTCAATAGACAGGCCCTTCATGCATACAAATTAGAGTTTATACAGCCGCTTACAGGAGAAGAATTATCGGTCGAAAGCGAAATTCCATTTATATAGAAGATTTCCTTCGAAATAATAATGCAAAAAAAGACAAATCCTTTACTACCTATGGCAGAAAGGATTTGTCTTTTACTTTTTAAGCTATAGTAAGATTTTCAATTGATAGTTAGGCTGTTTTTCTTACAGCTTTCATAATCATGCTTACGATGAAGATTAAAATAATCGCACCGATTAATGCCGGTATAATTGCATATCCTGCAACTGTTGGTCCCATATCTCCAAAAATAGCTGTACCTAACCAAGAACCAATAATACCTGCAATAATGTTACCGATAATACCACCTGGTACATCTTTACCTACGATTAAACTTGCAACCCAACCTAAAATTCCACCTACGATTAATGATATAATAAAACTCATGTTATTTTCCTCCTTTTATTTGTTCAATTGGCCTGACTATGTCAGTTACCTGATTAGGGATAATTGCGTTATAACTTCAAAACATATTTCAATATATAGAGTAGCCAACAGACTCAAGTTTATCCCTAATCTGATTGTAAAAAAGTTTATTCAGATGTTTACTTAACAAGATCTGTGGTTACTCACAAATAATTTCTTATTCAGACCAATTATGGACTGTTTTGTTTTATTCAACGGCGCCGTTAATACTCTATACATTCCCGTTCATTTTTATAATAAACATCTATGTCCATTATTTATATTAAATTTATTTAGACGATTAAACGTTCGTTACTAAGGGTAATAATAATTCTTGCTTTTTATTGCGTACTAATCAATAACTAACAAATACTATAGAAAAGTTGATTAAACGGTTTAAATCTTGTATTGGGTCTGATTATGAGCATATTTAAATCCGCTAATAAGATAGGAAAACAAGTCCAAAGAATCTGTTTATAAAGATTTTTATACTATATAATGGATCATTATAGGGTTTATCTTCCAATAGAGATTTAATTTTTAATTTAGATAGATAAATCTGCTGTAATAATATTTTTGGTTTAGTATGGTTAACCTTACTATATAGATAAGAGGATCATACAAATGGTTTTGATAATATTTTCGATATATAATGGATGTAAACTTCTTTTGTATTTAAGTAATCCGAGTAATTACCTTTAGATGAAAGAATCCACTTTGCAAATTATTTATGACTCCAATCTTTAAAAGAAAATGTCTATATAAATTTGTTTTGCATAGCTTGTTCTCGTTCCAGACCTAGAGCATACAATACAGAACTGGCTATTAACCCGCCATTTGAAAATATCTAAATCATAGAATACTTTTCCATTTTTATATAGACACACCTCTGACTAGAAACAGTTGATTAAGCTCACCTCGAATTGTCAATAAAACCATATAAAAACTTAGCCTGAATCAAAATATAAAATCCTTATATATCAGGGATTCATTGGTATTTTGTCGAAAGGATTCCATTTGACTTTTTCCAGATTCAGTTTATAATTCAATATTGTTATCCCTTTTGGAGTCAGACAAAAAATAAGCATAAAAATTTGAAACTACTAATAAATCTAAAATTAAATATTGAGGTGAAACAATGAGTGCATTTACGAGCAAAGCGAAGAAGAGCTTAAGTGGACCTGTTGGTTTCCTTATAGTCGCTGTTGTTCTCTTTTGGATTAAAATCTATACAAGTTATATAGTAGAATTTGATCTTGGTATCACGAATACGATGCAAGAATTTTTACTTTTCATTAATCCAATCAGTTCAGCCGTTATTTTCTTCAGTCTTGCTTTATTAGCAAAGGGCAAACGTGCATTTAAATGGTTAGTTTTTATAAACATTATTCTATCCTTTGTACAGTATGCCAATATCGTTTATTATCGATTCTTTAACGACTTTATTACATGGCAAACATTAAAGCAGACAGAAAATCTCAATGTGGGCGATGGCGGTGGATTGCTCGGAAGTGTAATGGAGCTTTTACGCATTTATGATCCACTGTATTTCCTTGATACAATCATTCTTATTTTATTCATCGTTTATAAGAAATTCCAACCAAGTGAAGGCCGCTTGAAATTCCGTAAAACAGGGGCAGTTTTCGCATTTGGTGTAGGAATGCTTGTATTAAATGTTGTATTAGCCGAGATTGACCGTCCTCAGTTATTAACTAGAACATTCGACCGTAACTACTTGGTCAAATATCTGGGAACCTACAATTACACAATTTATGATGGATTAAAAACGATGAAGGTGAATGCCCAAAAAGCGTCAGCTGATTCCAGTGACCTAACAGAGGTTCAAAACTTTGTACAGGCAAACTATGCAGAACCAAATAAAAAGTACTTTGGAGCGGCTGAAGGAATGAATGTGATTTATATTCATTTAGAATCCTTCCAAAACTTCCTGATTGATTACAAGCTGCATGGAGAAGAAGTAACACCTTTTATCAACTCGCTTACAAAAGATAAGAATACACTTTACTTTGATAATTTTTATCACCAAACAGGGCAAGGAAAAACATCTGACTCAGAGATGCTGCTAGAAAACTCCTTGTTTGGCCTATCTCAAGGTTCGGCAATGACTACAAATGGTAATAATACGTATCAGTCAGCTGCTTCTATCCTTGAACAAGAAAAAGGGTATTCCTCTGCTGTATTCCACGGTAACTATAAATCATTCTGGAACCGTGATGAAGTTTATAAACATTGGGGTGTTCAAAACTTCTTTGACGCCAGCTATTATGACATGAAGGATGAAGATGTATTAAACTATGGCTTAAAAGACAAACCGTTCTTCGAGCAGTCTAAGCCTTTACTTGAATCCTTACCAGAACCGTTCTATACAAAGTTCATAACAGTATCTCACCACTTCCCTTATCCAATTTCTGAAGAGGATGCTACTATTGAAGCAGCAACTACAGGTGATGGATCTGTAGACCGTTATTTCCAAACGGCTCGTTATTTGGATGAATCAGTGGAAGAATTCGTGAATTATTTAAAAGAAACAGGTCTTTATGATCGTTCTGTCCTTGTATTTTATGGCGATCACTATGGTATATCTGATAACCATAATGAAGCGATGGCACAAGTACTCAATAAAGAGGAAATTACTAAGTATGACTCAGCCGAACTTCAAGAAGTACCATTAATTATTCGAGTTCCTGGTATGGAAGGCGGCGTCCAACATCAGTATGGTGGGCAGATCGATTTACTTCCTACACTTTTACACTTACTAGGTGTTGATTCAAAGAATTACATTCAACTTGGAACTGATTTACTATCAGAAGACCATACTGAAATAGTACCTTTTAGAAATGGTAACTTTATGAGTCCGAATGTAAAATATATTGATGGCAAGTACTATGATTCCACTGGAACACTTATTGAAGAAACTGAAGAGTATGCTCAAATGGGCGAATATGCCTCAACCATGCTCGCTATGTCCGATAAAATTATTTACGGAGATTTACTCAGATTCTATACTCCAGAAGGTTTCAAACCTGTAGACCCATCAAAATACAACTATAATATTAACGCTGCTGATGGTGAAACTACATCAACGAAGAGCGAAGAGTAAGCTAAAAGCCTCCAATTCCTAAAGAATTGGGGGCTTTCTTTTTTAATTAAATCTTACAATGTATATCTTGTTTCGCAGACCACGCTTACAGACTACATATCTGAATAACTTAAATGTCCCTAATTTGGGTACTATACACTCATATCTCCTTAAAGTCCAAGGTGATATAACTTATCTTTTATTCCAACTGAATTGTCAATAATACCAGCCTTTTCCCCCTACAATGAGTTAGTTAAATCGGAAAGTAATTCAGAACTGAAATCATTCTGCTTGTTATTATTTTGTAAATTCTATTTCTAAATATTACAGCTTTGTAAATATAACGTAAATATTAAATAAGTTGTATACGCTTTTATGTAAATATTACCTCTAAAGAAAGGTTTTTTCTTTTCATGTCTAAATAAAAGGTTTAGAATTAATTTTGCATTGTTAATCTTAATTATTATTATTATTTTCCGAAAGTGGAGGTCACTATGGTATTCAAATCAAAGAAAGATAAATTTGCGGTTATGCTTTTAAATATTTCGTCGAATTTAAAAGAAAGCTCTGATTACTTCGCAGATTATAAATTAAAAAATATCAGCGATTTAAAAATCTTCTCCGACACAATGAAGCAATATGAAACAACTGGAGATGATTATGTACATGAAGTGATCAAAGAGCTTAATAATGCTTTTATCACACCGATTGAGCGTGAAGATATATTGATGCTTGCCATGACAATGGATGATGTTCTCGATGGTCTTGAGCATTGTTCTGCGCTCTTTGAAATGTACTCTATTGTCAATGCAAATGAATATATGTTGAAATTTGTCGATGAAATTCGCAATGCCGCTCATGAAATTGACCGCGCTGTAGAATTACTAATGACTAAAAAATTAAATGACATTCGTCCTATTGCAATTAAAATAAAAGAACATGAATCTGATTGTGATACTCTGCATCGTCAATCTGTTAAACATCTTTTCCTTGTGGAAAAAGATCCAATCCGTATTATTCAATATAAAGAAATCTACGAGAACCTAGAAGAAATTGCGGATTATTGTCAGTCTGTGGCGAATACATTAGAAACAATCGTTATGAAAAACGCTTGATGAAAGGTTCTTAAACAATTATGGATACATTACTTTTAATTACAGTATTGATTGTAATATTGGCCCTATCCTTTGATTTCATCAATGGGTTTCATGACACAGCCAATGCAATCGCAACAGCTGTGTCAACAAAAGCATTAAAACCTAGGCATGCCATTTTAATGGCAGCCATTATGAACTTTGTTGGAGCCATGACTTTTACTGGTGTGGCAAAAACAATCACGAAGGATATTGTTGACCCATTTACACTGGAAAATGGTTCAATTGTTATTATGGCAGCTTTAATCTCAGCGATTGCCTGGAATTTAATCACTTGGTATTACGGTATTCCGAGTAGTTCATCACATGCCATTATCGGTTCTATTGCCGGGGCTGCAATTGCAGCAGCTGGATTTGGTGCGATACACTTCGACGGATTCCTAAAAATTATCTATGCTTTATTATTCTCGCCAGTTATTGCCTTTGTTGCTGGTTATATTGTTTACAGTATCTTTAAAGTAATTTTTAAAAATAATAATTTAACAAAGACCAATAAGAATTTCCGTTTCATTCAAATTGGTACTGCTGCTTTGCAGGCATACTCTCACGGAACAAATGATGCCCAAAAGGCAATGGGGATTATCACCCTTGCTTTAATCGCAAATGGCTTTACGTCATCTACTGACATTCCTTTATGGGTACAGATATCCTGTGCTGCCGCAATGGGGCTTGGAACGTCTATAGGCGGTTGGAGAATTATTAAAACAGTCGGCGGAAACATTATGAAGATTCGTCCTGTTAACGGTGTAGCAGCTGACATAACCTCTGCAGCTATTATCTTTGGAGCTACCTTTATTCATCTTCCTGTAAGTACCACTCATGTTATTTCATCATCTATTATGGGTGTAGGTGCTTCCCACCGTGTAAAAGGTGTTAAATGGAGTACAGCCAAGAAAATGGTCATAACCTGGGTTATTACGATGCCTATTTCGGCAGCATTAGCTGGTTTGATTTATCTTAGTTTAAATTTCTTTTTTTAAATAGAAATTTATTAATATAGAAAGAGATTGGAGAGTATTACGTTCGTAATCCCCTCCAATCTCTTTTTTGTTTTGTATTGAATCATCATATCATATGGATATTTCTTGTATAATGGAAGCAACAACCATTTTCGGTAAGGAGTCTTTCAATGGAGAATCAGTACTATTCCAAGGATTTTTTTAAAGGATTATATGGTAGCCTGCATGAATTTGCTGATCGAATCAGTTCTTTAATCAACTATCCAATCACCATCGAGGATGCCAATCATCAATTGCTGGCATATAGTGCTCATACCAATGTTACCGATCAAGCCCGTATTCTAACCATTATGGGCAGACGTGTACCTGAAAAAGTAATTAATGCTCTGTGGAAAAAAGGAATAATTCCCTTCCTACTTCAAAATGATAAGCCTATTATTGTTGACCCCCTTGATGATGTGGGACTTGGTAAAAGAATTGCTGTTTCAATACGTAAAAATGATGAGATTCTGGGGTTTATTTGGGCTCTTGAATCGGATACTGCCATCACGGATGAAAAACTATCCATACTGGCATTTGCAGCAAAGGAAGCAAAAAATCAGCTCTTACTTCTTCAGTCGCGCTTAAAAAGTCAGGAAGACAACTATCAGGAATTCTTTTGGAAACTTTTAACCGGACATTATCCTACTGAAAAGGAAATACTCGCAGATTCGGTTAAATTCCCATTTACATTATCGAAACATTATACGATTCTTGTATTTGAGTTCACATCCTCTATTGATATTGACTTGGATAAACAAATCGTCTATTTAATCAGTACAACACAAAAAGTATCTATTATCTTTCATACGATAGATCAAAATAAACTTATTCTTTTACTGAATACCAGTAAGAATCAATCTAAGGATTTGATATCATTCTTTATTCGATCCTTTAAGGCTGATATGAAGGAACGTTTTAACGTTACCATTTGTTCGGAAGGCTGCGGAAATGTATATTCTGACTATATTGATACCAGTAAGAGCTATTTAGAAGCTCTTGAGGTTATTAGTTTAAAAAAAAGATATACAGCTGAATTAACTAATGTTCAATGGTACGATGAACTTGGTCTTTATCAATACCTCCATATAATCAGTGAAAAACGAAGCAGCCAACCAAAACAACTCCCTACCGGTCTGAATATCCTAAAAAAATATGATGAACAACATCAAACACAGCTATATGAAACGTTAGAAATCTATTTAACAAATAATTCTAATCCTGCTTTTACTGCCAACACTCTGCATATACACCCTAATACTCTTTCTTACCGTTTAAAAAGAATAACAGAAATCAGCCAATATGATTTAAAGGATCATAAAATAACCTCTCATCTCTTAATCGAAATGAAATTAGCTAAATATTAATCATATATATAAGTTCATAACCAAAAATTTTTTGAACGTTTTGTGAATTATCACAAAACGTTATTTTTAAATTTTCTGTTTTTAACATACTATTCAGATAAAATACGGATTATAATAATTGTACATTAGATAAGACTGGAGGATAAAACATGCTGATAGGAATCCCAAAAGAAATTAAAAACAACGAAAATCGTGTTGCCATAACTCCAGCAGGCGTTTTGACTTTGGTATCTGCCGGACATAAAGTCATAATTGAATCCTCAGCTGGAATGGGCAGTGGCTTTACAGATTCAGATTATGAGTCTGCAGGAGCTATAATATACCCAACAGCAGCAGAGGTTTGGACAAAAGCAGACATGATTATGAAAGTTAAAGAACCACTACCTGAGGAATACACTTATTTTCGTCCTGGTTTGATTTTATTCACTTACCTTCACTTAGCTGCTTGTCCAGAATTAACAAAAGCATTAGTTGATTCTGAGGTTTTTTCCATCGCTTATGAAACAGTTTCATCTGGAAAATCATTGCCTTTATTAACTCCAATGAGTGAGGTAGCCGGCAGGATGGCTGTTCAGCTCGGTGCGCAATATTTAGAAAAGCCAGAGGGCGGCAAAGGAATCTTATTAGGCGGTGTTCCAGGGGTTAAAAGAGGAAAAGTAACCATTATTGGCGGTGGTGTAGTTGGTACGAATGCTGCCAAAATTGCCATCGGCTTAGGAGCAGAAGTTACCATTATCGATTTAAGCCCTGATCGTTTAAGGGAGCTTGATGATATTTTCGGCAACCAAGTGACTACCATTATCTCTAATCCATTTAATATTGCTGATGCTGTTGCTGAATCTGATTTGGTAATTGGTGCTGTTCTTATACCAGGTGCTAAGGCGCCAAAGCTTGTGACAGATTCAATGGTACAAGCTATGACTCCTGGTTCAGTGATTATAGACGTGGCAATCGATCAAGGCGGCATTTTTGAAACAGTCGACCATATTACCACACATGATTGTCCAACATATACAAAACATGGCGTGATTCATTATGCCGTAGCCAATATACCAGGTGCAGTACCAAGAACCTCTACGATAGCTTTAACAAATGTAACTATTCCATATGCCCTTGAGATTGCAAATAAAGGAGCAATCCAAGCTATTACGGATAATGCTGGCTTAGCTAAGGGGGTTAACACGCTTAACGGTTATGTTACCTATGAAGCGGTAGCCACAGATCTTGGATACACTTATAAGGCGATTAAAGATGCTATGAATCTGACAGCCGAAGAAAGCCTCAACTAAGAAACTGGATAATAAAAAACAGATGTAACGGTTTTAACCGTTACATCTGTTTTTTTGTTAGGTTCGTAAAAGGGGCATACTCATACAACGAGGACCTCCCCTGCCACGTGACAGCTCTGAACTTGGGATTTCGATAACTTCCACTCCAAAATCTTGAAGTAGCTTATTTGTTACTTGATTGCGATCATACGTAATTACAACTCCCGGCGCTATTGCCAGTGTATTGGATCCATCATTCCATTGTTCTCTCGGTGAAACGATATCATCTCCCCCACCACATGGAATTAAGGCCAGTTCCGATAAGTTCAATACTTCCTTCAAGGTATCTACTAAATTATATCTTCTTGATATTTGGATACCAGACTCATTTACCAGCTCCAAAATGAAGATATTCATCTGCCCATTTGTCCCTTCAATTTCCGGATGAATAGTGAACTTATCATAATCAACCATAGTAAACACTGTATCTAAATGCATAAATGCACGCTTTTTTGGAATCTCAACAGCCAGTACTTTTTTATAGGTCATAGAACTACTAAGCAGATTAAAGGCCATCCTTTCAATTGCCCGTGCTGATGTGCGCTCACTTACACCAATGGCCACAACCTCATCACTTAATACTAGAATGTCCCCTCCTTCAATTGCAAAAGGCTCGGAACGATCGGACCAGTGTTTATAATCCTGTTTTTGATAATCAGGATGATGTTTCATAATAAATTCCCAAAATAGAGATTCCCTTTTCCTGGCCGCTGTAGACATTTTATGAATGGTCATTCCATCCCCTATGATTGCTGCAGGGTCTCTTGTAAAGTACAGATTTGGAAGGGGATCAATATAAAAAGGATAATAGGTTGATAGAAAATCATCCAGATGAACTTTTTTACGATCATCCAGTTCTTTTTTTAATACACCCTCCATTAATTTTCTGACTAACTCTGTATCTGTTAAGGATTCAAGGTATTCTTTAACCATTTCATAGCTTCCAACAAGATGATGTTTACTTTCGCGTAAAAAAGTATCTATTAACTGCAACTTGATTTCTGGAGAAGTAAATGACTCTTTAACCAAACTTTCCAAATAGATGACCTCAACATTTCGTTTTTCCAGCTCAGTTGCAAATTGATCATGCTCCAATTGCATCCTGGGAAGGAAGGGAATATCATCAAATAGCAATCTCTCCATATTTGAAGGAATTACATGCTCAATTTCTTTACCCGGCCTATGTAATAGTACTTTTTTAAGTTGGCCTATTTCAGATGAAATATGTAATTTGTTTTCTGTTTTAAACACTCCACCAATCCCCTTTGAAATACCATATTATATTTTATCTAGATATTTCCCCTTTTATAGGAAAACGTAATCCTATTACACCAAATTATTTATATCACACATCCATTTCCCTAATAATACTTTATTTGTAAATTTATTTCCAATAGTTTTATTTTCCTGAATCCGATTAAACACTTTTTTAATATAGTTATTTATGTTAATATAGATTTACAAACCAATGTATTTATATACAAAAAAGTTATTCTCATATTCATATCTTCAGCTTACTATGTGTAAAAACATTATTTAAAAATTAATAATTATTGAATATTTATGAATCTTTTTACTTCGCTAAAGCGTTAAAAAAACTATTGTTATTTAGTTAAAATTTTTTTAAAATAATGTTTATGGGAAATGAAATAAGGAGAGGAAATAAAGATGTCAGTTAACACTCAAGCTCAGGAGCTTGGCAAGAAAAAGCATCCTCCTGGATTATATCTTTTATTCCTAACAGAAATGTGGGAAAGATTTAGTTATTACGGCATGCGTGCCATTTTAATCCTCTATTTAACTACTGAATTAGTTAGTGGCGGATTAGGGATTGATAATAAAACAGCTCTCAGTATCTATGGATTCTACACTGGTGCTGTTTACTTCACGCCGCTTGTCGGTGGATGGTTAGCAGACCGCTATTTAGGTCACCGTCTGTCCATCACGATTGGTGGGGTCTTGATGGCTTTAGGTAATATCGCGTTGTTCGCCCATCAAAGCCAAACATTCTTATACATTGGCTTAGCTCTATTAATCGCTGGTAATGGTTTCTTCAAACCAAATATTTCCACATTGCTTGGCCAATTATATGAAGGCAATGAATCTCGCCGTGACGCAGGTTATACAATTTTCTATATGGGTATAAATGTTGGTGCTTTCTTTGCTCCATTAGTCATCGGTTTTGTTTCGGAAGACTTATTTACTAAGACAATTGACGGTGTTATGACCTATGGCTACAAATATGGTTTCTTAATTTCAGCAATTGGTATGATCATTGGTCAATTACTATTTAACTTATTGGCTAACAAATATTTAGGTGATGCTGGTAAACGCCCAGCAGTTTCTGCAACAAAAGAATCTAAAGAAAAATCCAATGCTCCATTAACACGCAGTGAGAAACAACGTACATGGGTAATCATTATCATTACTTGCTTTGTTGTTTTCTTCTGGGCTGGTTTTGAACAAGCTGGAAGTTCGTTAACTCTATATACAAAAGACTTTGTAGATCGTGAAGTATTCGGTTGGACAGTGCCAGTATCCTGGTTCCAATCACTTAACCCATTATTCATCGTACTCTTGGCACCAATTGTATCTGCATTATGGGTTAAACTTGCAAGTTCCAAACGTGGTGACATCCCAGTTCCAACTAAAATGGCAATGGGTATGATTACGCTAGGTTTAGGTTATATCGTATTGTTATTTGCAATTTTCAAAACAGGTAATGATGCTGCAAGCATTCAACAAAAAGCAAGTATCATGTTCATCGTGGTAACATACTTCCTTCATACAATGGGTGAATTGTTCTTATCTCCAGTAGGACTTTCCCTTGTAAGTAGAATTGCTCCAGTTAAATTAGCGTCCTTGCTAATGGGTGTATGGTTAGCTTCTTCTGGTGTCGCTAACATTATTGCTGGACAATTAGCTGCTGTAACACAATCACTTGGATATTTTGAAGTATTCGCCCTTATCGGCGGTGTAGCAATTTTCTTCGGTCTAATTCTTTTAGCACTATCCAAGAAACTTGTTGCAATGATGGAAATAAAATAATTAACTTATAAAAAAGACTGACGCAAGGCACGATTTTCATCTGCCATAACGTCAGTCTTTTTTATTATATCAAACCTATACTCTCCATCTCTTTTTTAAAGAAACTTCTCTTTACATGAAATTCAGCCTTTTGTTTCAAACAAAAATGTTAAAACTGACCTAAGATCAATCGCTTCCTTCAATATACTCTTTATGAACGTTTATTATGAAAAGGTTTTTTGTTTGTGCTTATTTTGAATTGTCCACCCTGTTTTACTTTTAGCACGATGCCTTCATCGGTCACAATGTGAGGAACCACTTCAATTCCTTTTCGTCCTTCACGTAAAATGACTATTTTCTCAAGAGGAGCGGAAAGCTCTTCTTTAGGCAGACTAATGAATACATAGTTCGAGAAGTGAATGCTCTTACCATTTGTAGAAGCTCCAAAGATCAGTCGGTTTTTTTTCAATGAAAGACTCATTGTTAAAGTATTTGCATATTTTTCTTTAAACTCACTTGTATCAACCTGAATCTTTACACCGGTATTTGTGACTAATGTTACCTTTCCCACATCCGATGCCTTGATTGTATTCAACTGCTCTTCTGTAAAAGTAAACGAGAAACCATTTTTCTTCTTAGTCATAGTGGCTGTTAAATCTTCACTTGACCAGTTCCCGTTTGGTTTAGTGGTTGGAGGATATTTTTTCTTTGTAACCTTAAATAATCCCTCCTTCTCACTTGATGTTATTGGTCCCATGGGGCTTGCTGCCATCGCTAATTCAGCTCGATATCTGCCTGTATTCAATGATAATGGTAAGTCTTCAACAGATTGATAGAAATCCAGATTGGATTGTTCCACTACTATTTCACCTTTTTTATTATATATACGCAGTAATGGTTTTACACTTTCCGAACTGGCTTCAGTTACACCACTATGAGTTATCTGGTATTTCCCACTGTCTGTTGTCCCCACTTTTTCGACGATTTGCCCATTCGCCAAACGTTCATAAACAATCTCCTGATTTTCCGCGATGCTATAATCAGACGTCTTATTCACAATTACCGAACTAATGGTATTTCCATATTCATCTTGAATGGATGTATCGGCAGATAAAGGTTCACCTTGCTTCAGTTTGTTATCCTTTAAAGCAATGGAAGCCTTGAATTGGCCGCCTACCTTCCAGTTTACCTTTTCATCAGCGCTGAATGTTTGTGTACCTTTATATAAGAAGTAATTCCAGATATAATCAGTTGATTCTGGATCTCCATAACCAAGCTGTACCTGCAAGTCCATTTCCATATCAGCTGGCACATAGAATTTATGGCCAACTCGCAATGTTTTTGTAAATGCCGAGCTATATTGATTGTATGGATACAATATAGCTCCACGAACATCTTTGAAGTCTTCAGTATTTGCATCGATTTTAATTTCCGCTAATTCTTCCGTATTGAAGATAACTTGATTTTCATCGTCAGCTTTGATTTCTACATCGTTTTCTAAGAAATAATAGTTTGATTTTTCACCATCCGCATTTGGCAGGGTAACATAGCTGCCTTCGATGACAAATGAACCTGGCTCTAAGTAAACCGCTTCTTTTTTGTAACTTTGCAAGTTGTTTGCTGTGGGATATACGGTTACGCCATCTACTTCAACAGGCTTTTTAATCATCCAAAGCTTCGAAGAAACATTATCCAGTTTTTCACTGCCATCCATTGCAGAGATGGAGACTTTTTGCATATTGTCAGGGATGGTTATCGGAACAGAAAGTTCCTCAAGATCAGTAAATTGACGGAACAAATACGCAAACTCACCAGTCGATGTTGTGTACCGGATGATTGCAACGTTTCCATTTTCCTCTTGACTCAATTCAAGATTTGAAGGAACGGATAATACCTTCGTTGTAGAATCTGAATTCCGTCCAAATGCCTGTACCCACTGATATTCGCCATGTTCGTCTTTTTCCACTCGATTGATTGTCACGTATGTTGCTTTATTTTGATCTTGATCATCTTTTAATGTTACATTGACACCTGAATCTTGCATGTCGATGGTCATTGCCTTATTCAAACCATTCGGTGCAAGCGGGCTTGAATCCAATGTTAATGAAAGCTCATACTCACCGTTTGTCACTTTTGAACTATTCGGTACCCAGAAGGAATAAAAATAATAACTACGATTAGCTGGGTTTGTAGGGTTTTTCGTATAACTATTTAACATGATTTCGCCATCCGAAACCCTCTTTACTTGATAAACTGGATAAAGGTCACCAAAGTTTATAGCAGCTACGGTATTTTCCTCATCCATAATGACCGTTTCGCCAGTTTCAACATTCTTCTTGTACAATGCGTTTGTTGGGTCTACCGAACCACGGTACATCCCGACTAACATATTTCCGTATTCATCAGAGAATACTTGCTTAGTATAAATCGCACCATCTAACTTATAAGCCGTATATGGACTTGTACGCTCAATATATGTCAATCCGCGTTGTGCATAATACCGTTTTAATGACTCTTGATCCGGTAGGAATTCACTGATTTCAAGCGATCCACCAGCTTTAATGGATGTTTTTCCGCCTTTTTCAACCACAGCGGTTTGGTCATCATTCGTTAAAACATAAATCCAATTTTCACCGCCATCAGGATCTTTGACCTCTGCATCGACAATATAATCATATTCACCAGCTGTTACGAAAAATTTTTGGCCTGTTAATACTTCAGATGTACCAAAAATTTCAGACACATCTTCGTTATCCAAGTAAAGTACTGCATTTACAAGCTTTCCGTCTGAATTATCGATAGCGATTTCACCGGTTTCACGACTATCAAAGACCAATGACGATGTTTTACTCGTAATCGAAGCATCAGAGTTTGTTAAAAAGTACGTGTCTCCATCTTGTTTATAATAAGAGTAAAGACTGTATGCACCTTTATCCAAATACACAACAGGGGACTTTGTTGCATTTTCTTCATTGATTGCTGTATCGGCAGTAATATCCAATCCTTCTTCATCTTTCATCTTAATGAAGTATTGTGCCTCTTCAACGTTTTCACCATTTACACCAAGTGTTCTCAATGATACCGCTTGCGTTTTATCACTGGACAATTCCACTGTGCCGCTGCTGTTTACTTCACGTGAATACATGAACCATGCATTACCCTCTTCGGAATCAAATTTTCCTTGAACGACAACTGTAAGTTTTTTTAAATCTGTACCGACATGACTAGGTACACGAACAACTCCCTCAGAGTCTGTTGCACCGGACCAAAGTGATGAATAAGAATACTCGCCATCCTTCGCTTTCACTTTTTCGTACAACTGAACGGCCGCGCCTTTCGCGACAGTATCATTCGGTGTTTTCACACTGAACATATAACCGGATTGCGCTTCGTTAAGAACCTTTACAGAACGCTCAGCTTGAGTAATCTTATTTCCATTCTCATCATATGTAACAGCTATGATTTTATGTTCACCATCGGCAACCTGCGTTGTATCCCATTCTACAGAAACAGTAGTTGAGTCTGTATCGGAGACAGTGCCGATCAAGTTAGTTTCATCCGTTGTATCGATATAAAACCTTGTACTTACAACGTCTGTTACATTATTTAATTCTGCTTGAATAGCTGTTTTACCAATAACAATTGCATTCGCTTTTGGCAAGGTAAAGGATAAGGGAGAGATCGTTACATCATCAGATAAAGCAGCTAGTGCATCGACTTTTCCATAGCCTGTTTTTTCATCAAATCCTTCCACATTCATATCAACGGCTGTCGTTGTTAAAGCTTCTTCTACTGCCGTTGCAGTGGCTTCTGGATTTTCCAATTTATATAGTGCCGCTACTGCTGCTACATGCGGCGCTGCATAAGAAGTACCGGTACCTGTTTTGTAATAACCATTTTCATCGCCTAAATCCCCTGAAATCGATGTACTCAAAACACTTACACCAGGAGCCACAAGATCCAATGTACTACCATAGTTAGAACCCGCATACACTTGGTCTTTGGCGGCAATGGCACCAACTGAAATAACGTTCGGTAATGCTGCAGGATACGAAACATCTGCATTTCCGCCTCCGTTACCTGAAGCAGCTACAACAACAATTCCCGCTTCATGGGCTTGCTGTATAGCTTTATCGACCGATTCGCTATATTCTCCGCTAAAACTTAAGTTGATGACGTCTACCTTTTTCTCTATTGCATACTGGATTCCTCTCGCAATATTATAAGCATCACCAACACCCGATTTACTCATGACTTTAACCGGTAAAATTTTAACGTTGTTGTTGCCTGCTGCCCCAGCAATCCCCTTCTCATTATTGGAATTTGCTGCAACAATGCCGGAAACAAAGGTTCCATGGCCATTATCGTCCCCTGCGAATGTTTCTTCATATCCATCAACGAAAGTGGCAGCTTCTTCCGACACACGGCCTTCCAAGTCTTCATGAGAGCTTTGGACACCTGTATCCAAGACAGCCACTACTACGTCATCTCTATCTGTGTTCTCTACTGCTTCCCAAGCTTTTGGAGCATTGATTGCTTCTAAGTTCCACTGACTGTCAAAGTATGTATCATTAACTGTACCCTCAATTGAATAAATTGTGTTTTTTTCAACAAATTCCACATTATCCATTTCTTCTAGCTTTTCGATCGAAGTTTCAACATTTTCTTCCGACACTTTATAAAGAGCCATTTCATCCGTAGTCTCTACCACTTCTCCACCCAATTGTTCAACTTTCTCCACGGATTTGGCAGAACTTTTTTCATCTTTATATTTCACGATTATTTGTTCTTCACTAGCTTTCCCACCATAAGATACATTCGTTGCTGTATTCCCCTCTGATTCTATCAATTGGCCATTGTTGGCAGTGCCGATAGCAGGCACCTCAACTTGGGTCTTTTGCACTGTTTTAGCTGAAACTGTCCCAAGCGGCATAGCAAATGTGAACGCCACTGTAGCTGCTGTTAATCCTTTGAATAACTTTTTCCCCATCTTTAAACTCCTCTTTTCGTGTAAATAGATCTTAAGTCACAAAATTTTAAGTATTTTCAGAAAATTTTTCTTGAAACTAGATATCTTCCTCCTTTTACTTCTTCGATCTTACTCCCTAAAATTCCTAATCAACCTGATGACATGTACATCACTCAATACATAAATAACCATATATCAGTCATTTGCGGTTTAAATATTAGCAATACTGAGAATCATTGTCAATGATAATGATTCTCAGTTCGATAATTTTCTAATATATTTTTTAATGACGTTTGTCGAAAATATTTTTATGACATGTATAAAGTCCTATTTTTAAACTTTGAATTGACAATTGATAATGATTATCAATATCATATAGTTTGTATACTAGCAGATAATGACAATCATCCTTATTCTCCTACTTATCTATCACATTTAATTTTTGAATAGATAAAAAAGTATTATTAATAACTCGGTCTAATCAATCTAATATGTATATCAATTATTCATTACTTCAAAAATTGGCTGGGTAGGACACTAAGAAGGATTTTATTATCTCTACAATAACAATTTCTAGAGAGAAGGTTACAAATTATGAAATTTAAGTCTATAAAATTCAATATGATGTCAGCAGCTGTTTTATCAGCCTCCCTACTATTAGCTGGATGCGGTACAGAAGAAGAAACAGCTTCCACTGCAACACCGGCAGACCAAACAACATCGACTAAAACAACTGTTGCCGACTTGAAAACCGAAACGGATACTTATAAAACATTCGCTTTGGAACAAATGGATTCTTTTCTAGTCGAAACTGAAAAATTTGTTACTACGTTCCTGGATGGAGATATCGAAACCGCGAAAGCATTATATCCTGAAGCGCGCATGTTTTTTGAACGCTCTGAGCCAATCGCGGAAAGCTTCGGTGACTTAGATCCACGCATTGATGGCCGTCTGGCTGATATCCAGGAAGAAGGCAAAGGCGAAGAAGAATGGACTGGCTACCATAAACTTGAGTATGCATTATGGATTGAAAACACAACTAAGGGTTATGAAGAAGTCGCGAATCAATTATTAGCTGATACAAAGGAATTGCATGCATTAGTACAAACAGTCGAAGTAGAACCGGATTTAATGATTACTGGTGCTGTTGATTTATTGAACGAAGTATCCACTTCAAAAATTACAGGTGAAGAAGAAATTTACTCACATACAGACCTTTATGACTTTAAAGCAAATATTGAAGGGGCAGAAAAAATCTTCGAGATTTTACATGATAAAATCGAAGCAAAAGATGAAGCCTTGGTCACTACACTAGAAGAGAAATTCGCTAAGCTCGATGAATTATTATCAAAATATGAAACAGCTGATGGCGGCTATGTATCATACAATGAATTGACGAAAAAAGATACAAATGCATTAGCCACAGCCGTCAATCAACTAGGTGAACCATTGAGCCAAATGGGGATCATTTTAGAATAAGGGTGAGTATCGTTGTCTACTAACAAAATGACAAGACGCGAGATGTTGAAATTAACTAGCATCGGAGCAACAGGAATGGTTATCGGTGCAAGCGGATTGGGTTCCACGATGAATGCTTTAGGCTATGAGTTGCAACCTTCCTTGGATGATAACCAGTCTGTAAAAAACAAAATTGCATTTTATGGACGCCATCAATCCGGTATCACAAGCCCTTTACAAGGCCATATATACTTTGCCGCATTGGACGTTTTAGTAGAATCAAAAGAGGAATTGCGCCAATTATTTAAATTGTGGACATCTCTTACTGTTCGGTTAATGAATGGTGAACAAATCGTCGAACCTTCCACTAACGGTCACATCCCTCCCACTGATACTGGTGAAGCCATGGGAATCGATGCTTCTAACTTAACTATAACGTTTGGGGTTGGTCCTTCTCTATTCGATAATAAAAATCTTAACATTCAGCATTTAAGGCCGAAAGAATTGATGGATTTGCCGCATTTCCCAAAAGATCAATTAGATGAAGCATACAATGGCGGAGATATTTGCATACAAGCATGTGCCAATGATCCTCAAATAGCATTTCACGCCGTACGGAATTTGGTTCGTGCGGCAAACGGGAAGGTCAGAAGCAAATGGTCTCAATCTGGTTTTAATGCCATTCCACGCGATGGAAGTACACCGCGCAACTTATTTGCATTTAAAGATGGTACGGTTAATCCTGCCAAAAACAGTGAATATAATGATTCTGTATGGATTCAATCCGGTGAATCGAAAAGTTGGCTGGTAAATGGAACATATTTGGTTTATCGTCGCATTCAAATGCATTTGGAAACATGGGATCGGACCAGCTTACATCAGCAGGAGGCAACATTTGGCCGCTATCGTGAAAGCGGAGCGGCATTCGGTAAGAAAGATGAATTTGACGATTTTAATGAATTAGAGAAAGATGCAAATGGCAACTACATTGTTCCGGAAACATCCCATGTCCATCTTGCACGATTAGCAAAGCAAAAGATTCTCCGCCGTTCTTTTTCTTATTCTTCAGGCATTATGTCAAACACCGGGGCTTATGATGCTGGCTTACTGTTTATCTCGTTCCAAAAACATCCGCAACAATTTATCGACATTCAAAATAGTTTAGGCCGTAACGATAAATTAAATGAATATATTACACATCGAGGCAGCGCCATTTTTGCCTGCTTCCCTGGTGTTGAAAAAGGGAGTTATTTAGGTGAAGCGCTTTTTACAAATTTGTAGTTTTCTAGTTTGTATGCTTGTAGCTTTGCCAGCTTTAGCTGCAACATCCTACAGCTCTTTTTACATATCAATTAGTGATGCATTAATTAATGCAAAGCAAGGAAATGACGAACAAACCCAAAAAGCTATAGATAAGTTTGCAGAAAATTGGGCATCGGTGACTTCCGAACAGAAGGAAGCAAAAAGAGCTGTTGATGATGCACTAAACGCGGTACTTGAATCTTCAACACAAGAAGAACGGGTTAAGACAATCATGCAGCTATCAACAACTCTTTCTCAATTAGAAAAACTTGAAAATCCAGTTGATGAGGAAGCAGAACGGAAAGAGTTTGAAACGAAGTATACACCTTTTATGAGGCAATTTGAAGAAGCATTAGCCACGGACGACTATGAAAAGATTCTACCAGCATACAATGTTCTTAATGGCAAATGGAATCAATATGAACAGCCTGTACGTGCTCAAAGTGTAGGTATGTATGGACAAATTGAAACACAGTTAGCTTTTATTCGCATCACATTGGCAAGCGAAGACCCAGACTTACCCCTTGTAGCAAGTCAATATGCAGCGTTTAAAGCGTCCATTGAACAATTTTTGGCAGGTGAAGATATTGCTGTTGAAGAAGGAAGTTACTCACTCCAAACGTTAATTAATCATATTGATGATGCCTTGCAGGCAATTGATATGGAAAAGTTTGACGAGGCCAGTGATGCTTTGACAGAATTCATTATTGTTTGGCCGAACATTGAAATGGAGGTTTCTACCCGCAACAGTTCCTTATATACAAACTTGGAAAGTGATTTACCAATTCTGGTCAGTGAATTAACGAAGGATACTATAGATACAGATTCGATCACTAACCAATTATCTAATTTCAAAACAGAAATCCAATTATTGCAGGAAGATAGCGATTATACTTTTTTGGATTCTGCATTGATCTTATTACGTGAAGGTTTGGAAGCACTCCTTATTATTATGGTACTCGTATCATTCCTGAAGAAATCGAATCAGGAGCACATGGCTCGATGGATTTATATGGGTGCTCTTTTAGGGGTCCTTGTATCTGCAGTAGCCGCTGTGGCATTATCGTTCATCTTTAATTCATTGACCGTTAATACAAGCCGCGAAATCTTGGAGGGCTATGTCGGATTAATTGCTGCTGCCATGATGATTGGGGTCGGGGGATGGCTTCATAACAAATCTAATGTTGCATCCTGGAACTCTTATTTATCGAAGCAAATGGGACAGGCCATCTCAAAACAATCTGTGTTTGCCATGGCTACTGTATCGTTTTTATCTGTTTTCCGTGAAGGAGCGGAAACTATTATTTTTTACGTGGGTATTGCCCCCAACATGCCGATGTTTGATTTTACCCTCGGTATTATCATTGCATTAGCCATTCTGGCTCTTGTTGCCTTTATATTTTTCAAAATGAGTGTACGAATCCAAGTGCATAAATTTTTCTTTGTAGCCACCATTTTCATCTATGTATTGGCATTTAAAATCATCGGTTCAAGCATTCATACATTACAGCTCACCAATATATTGCCGACGACCGTCATTCACCAATTACCCGTGTTCAATCAAATTGGTTTTTATCCAACAGTTGAAACCATGGCCGGTCAACTCATTTTGATCCTTATTTATGTGACAATAGCAATTTATAATAAAACAAAAAATAGTAATACCAAGAAGTCCAGTTAAATCAGAAGACGCTAGAGGATAAATACCCTAGCGTCTTTATACTAAGCAATTTAATTATTTACTCCTTAAAGAGAAACATACTTTAATGAATCATACTTTCTGGTTTAAAGAATGACTGCAAAGCATGAAAGACATCTGCCTTTTGCTTCAATATATAGTGTTGAAACTTTTCATCTTTAATATTTTTATATGCGGACATTAATGTGGAATTACGATTGTATTGATTAACTTCACCATACCCAAACATATTAGATACTTCCATCAATTCTTCCACAAGTTTTATGCAACGAGGATTATCTGAAGTTAAGTTATCACCATCCGAAAAATGAAAAGGATAAATATTATAGCGTTCCATCGGATACTTTTGTTCAATTATTTCTAATGCTTTCCGATAGGCTGATGAACAAATCGTCCCACCGCTTTCACCTTTAGAAAAGAAATCCTCTTCGTCTACCACCTTTGCTTCTGTATGATGAGCAATAAATTCGATGTCAACTGTTTCATATTTCGTTCTCAAGAAACGTGTCATCCAAAAGAAAAAGCTACGTGCCATATATTTTTCCCAAAGCCCCATACTTCCAGAAGTATCCATCATAGCCAAAACGACTGCTTTAGATTCTGGCTTCACAACTGAATTCCATGTTTTAAACTTAAGATCATCTTGATAAATAGGTGTAAATCCAGGATTGCCACCCAGTGCATTTCTTTTAAATGCACTAATCATCGTTCGCTTCTTATCCACATTTCCCATTAAACCTGTTTTACGAATATCATTGAATTCGTAATGCTCAATGGTATGATCTCCCTGTTCCTTTTCTTTTAAGTTCGGTAATTCCAATTTTGCAAATAAGGCTTCCTCTATTTCCAATAAAGAAACTTCAGACTCAACATAATCCTCTCCTGCCTGATCTCCAGCTTCTCCTCCTTTTCCTGGCGCCTTTTGTCCACTTCCATCTCTTGCTACTACATCTCCAACCTGGGAATCTCCATCTCCCTGACCAACATGCTTGTTTTTATCATAATTATAACGAATCTTATATTCATCAAGAGAGCGTATCGGGATTTTTACAACATTCTTTCCATTGGACATAATAATGCTTTCCTCTGTTATTAGATCAGGTAGATTATTACGTATCGCTTCCTGTACTTTCTCCTGATGTCTTTGCTGATCATCAAAACCTTTTCGATGGAGGGCCCAATCTTCCTTTGAAATGGCGAACTGATGGCTATTGTTCTTATCCGACATCGTTTTTCCCCCTCCTATAACACATTTATCATAATACTCTAGATGTTAAATAGTCTTTTTTAGAATTTAATGTTTGATTACTCTATCCTATGCGTAAACTACAATTTATTGCCAAAATATTCTTAAAATAAGACAAAGTTTTGCTTATCCCCTTGTCATTTGGAATTATAGAATCTATAACCATCCTTATTACTGAGAATAGTTTAGTAAGTATTAACAAATGTAATATAGATTATGAGATTAAGGTTCAGATAAAGCCATTGAGAGTTATTAAAAGGGAAATTACTATCCTGAATATTATGGAGAAGTGCTAAATATGGAAGCTGAACGCAAAGAGTAATTTATCTTAAAAATTGACCAAGTATCCAGATTCCCTTCACCTCTATGTACCGAACCAACGATTTGGTGTTAGGCTATATATCTAATCAAAAGAAAAAAACGCTTAGTAATCTCCCCTACTGTCAAACAGAATATACAATGGGAGATGCCATTTACCAAGCGTTTTGTAAAACTACTACTATTTATTTATTTTCTGCCTCTTCTTCCTCATGTTGAACAGGATCAGGCTGCTTATTATATTCTTTGGATAATTCTTTATTTGTCCTTAGGTGCTCCATCTGTTTTCCAAGGTTTTTCATTTCTTCAAGATCCGGTGCCATCGAGCCATTTTCAGCAAGACTTTCAGCGATTGTATCTGCCTTTTCGTCTTTTTTCATCACTATCACCTCATAAGACCTATTCCCATCCTATCAACCTAATAAACATTTTTTCCCATTTTAAAGCCATAGAGAATACTTAGACTGAGCCTTCGTTCAGCCGTTTTAACTTTGTATCCGGCCAATCCTAGCCTTTATGCAGCCGATTCACGTCATAATCCAGCCAAACTAGTCTTTTATCCAGCCGATACCCTCGATATTTCAGCTAACCTAAGATAGGTGCCCTCATTAATCTTCAGAAAGCAACCTAAAAAGAACTATCCACAAGTCGAATACCTCGACATGTAAGATAGCTCTCCTTCGTCAATACTTATCTGTTCAACAAGCTGCCTACATAACGCAGAAGCTCATTTGCCGAGGTAGAATTATATCCATGTTCATCTATTAATCTGGCAACTACCTCGTTTACTTTCTTCAATTGACTTTCATCTGGAGTTTTAGAGGAGGTTGTAATTTTAACGACATCCTTCAAGTCAGCGAACAGTTTCTTCTGTATTGCTTCCCGTAAACGGTCATGAGAATTATAATCGAACCGCTTTCCTTTACGGGCATATGCAGAAATTCGAATTAAAATTTCTTCCCTAAACGCTTTCTTAGCATTCTCAGAAATTCCAATTTGCTCTTCAATAGATCGCATTAATTTTTCATCAGGATTGATTTCCTCACCTGTTAGGACATCACGAAGTTTTGACTTATTGCAGAATGCCTCCACATTATCCAAATAATTATTCATCAAGGTTTTGGCTGATTCCTCATAGGAATAAACGAATGCCTTCTGTACTTCCTTCTTCGCGATATCATCATATTCTTTTCGTGCAAGTGAGATATAATTCATATACCGTTCTTTCAACTCGGCTGTAATTGAAGCATGCTGATCCAATCCTTCTTTTAGGGAACGCAATACATCCAGTGCATTAATGGAAGGTGTTTCTTTTCTAATAATAGTTGAAGATATTCGGTTAATGACATAACGCGGATCGATGCCGCCCATCCCTTCATCCGAATGTTCCTTCTTCAATTCTTCTACATCTGCAGAATTAAAGCCTTCCACGTTTTCTCCATCATATAGCCTCATTTTCTTAACAAGATCAATATCGCCTTTTTTTGGATCTTTTAATCTGCTAAGAGTAGTAAACATGGCTGCAACCCTTAAAGTATGCGGAGCAATATGAACATTCGATACATCACTGTCATGAATCATTTTTTCATAGATTTTTTCTTCCTCGGATACTTTCAGGTTATAAGGGACTGGCATTACGATAATCCTAGAATGCAGGGCTTCATTCTTTTTATTGGAAATAAAGGAGCGATATTCCGTTTCATTCGTGTGCGCTATAATTAATTCATCGGCACTAATCAACGCAAATCGGCCAGCTTTAAAATTACCCTCCTGAGTCAAAGAAAGCAGGTGCCACAGGAATTTTTCATCACACTTCAGCATCTCCTGGAATTCCATCATCCCGCGGTTCGCTTTGTTTAATTCACCATCAAATCGATAGGCGCGCGGATCGGACTCAGACCCATACGTAGCAATCGTAGAAAAGTCGATGCTTCCAGTTAAATCTGCAATGTCCTGTGATTTCGGATCAGATGGACTAAATGTCCCTACTCCAATCCGCTTATCTTCTGAGAGGAATATCCTTTCTACCAGCATATCTTCAATACGGCCACCATATTCCTGTTCCAACCTCATCAAATTTAGAGGTGAAAGATTACCTTCAATCCTGATTCCATACTCCTCAAAGAAATCATTACGTAAATGTGCCGGTATTAAATGCAATGGATCTTCATGCATCGGGCAACCCTTTATCGCATAAATCGCTCCCCGATCCGTCCGTGAATATCGTTCTAATCCGCGTTTCAAAAGCGTTACTAAGGTCGATTTACCACCACTCACAGGCCCCATTAGTAGCAAAATACGTTTTCGCACATCTAATCGTTTAGCAGCTGGATGAAAATATTCCTCTACAAGGCGCTCAAGTGACTCCTCGAGGCCAAATAATTCATCTTTAAAAAAGCTGTATTTTTTCTTCCCATCAACAATTTCTACACCTGCATCCTTAATCATGTTGTAAACCCTGGAATGAGCTGATTGAGCTACTAAGGGTGTTTTCTTTAATAATTGCAAATAATCACCGAATGTCCCTTCCCACTTCAGCTTTTCCTCTTCTTCTCTAAATTGTTCTATTTTTTTAATGATATCCATTCAGTATTAATCCTCCCCTAGCTGTGATTCAGCTGCTACTAATACTGTATGCACGTATATAGGCAAACATGTGTAAGCCCCTTAAGAATCCATAATGAATTACCATTTTATAATTTTCTAAAATATTCTTAGTGGAGAAAAAATTAACTTATATGGTATACTTTTTCCAAAGCATTCATACAAGGAGGATCATCCAATGAAACTTGCCATTATTATTGCCGTATCCCTAGCATTCCTCGCAGCCATCTTCACCGGCGGCTACAATGATAAAACTAACTAAAAAGCTGAAACGACTGCATTAAGGAACAAAGACTAAAATAATCATGTCCCATAGCAACAAAACACAAAATACCCTTCACTTTGAGATAAAAGTGAGGGGTATTTTGTGTTTTTATTTATTTGAGCGCAAAGTGTTTAGATTTAACAAAATCCATCATAAATTCACGTTGTTTACTAGTTAACATACCAACGACTTGCTCTGTCCATCTATCTTTTCTCAATCCGTTTGTACGCTCATTATAGTAAGCAGAGATAATTTCGTTGTATTCTTCGAGTTCTGCTTGCTTGTCCTCGTATTCATTCTCATGAAAGACTGCTTTCAGCGGTAAGCGCGGTTTAAGATCAGATTCATGATCTGGATAGCCAATAGCCATTCCAAAGAGTGGAATAACACGATCAGGCAATTTTAAAAGCTCAGATACCTTTTCGATATTGTTCCGTATACCACCGATGTAACAAATACCAAGATCCATAGACTCAGCTGCAATAGCAGCATTTTGTGCAGCCAAGGCTGTATCAATTAACGCAATCATGAATGTTTCCATGCTTTCCAGATTGTGATCCATATTCATACCTTCCATATCAGCAGCCATCTTATGGCGATGATAATCGGCGCAAAACATTAGAAAATATCCATTGTGTTCAACATACGATTGTCCACCTGCCAGCTCCGCTAATTGTCTCTTCTTACTTTGATCACTGACCCCAATGATTGAATAAGCTTGAACAAAACTCGATGTGGATGCAGACTGGGCTGCACTTATAATTGTTTCAACCTGCTCCCTTGAGAGAGATTTTTCTTTAAATTTACGAATCGATCGGTGATTATTTAATAGGTTAATCGTTTCATTCACTGGACTCAGCTCCTTTATAACGTAGTACAAATATAACAAATTATAGAAGTGTTATCTAAAATTTTGTTTAACTCTTTATAAAACAAAAACTTCTCTAGAAAGAGAAGTTATGTCAAATGAATATAATTTTGTTGGCGTAAAGCTTCATAGATAACAATTGCTGCTGTATTCGATAAATTAAGCGAACGAACATGAGTATCATTCATAGGTAAACGCAATCCTCTTTCAGGATGTTCCTCTAATAAATGCTTTGGCAGACCTGTCGTTTCTCGGCCGAAGATAAAGTAGTAATCTTTATTGGTATCTTCATATGAGATATCACTATGATAATTCTTCGCAAATTTTGTGATATAAAAGAACTC
This sequence comes from Bacillus sp. z50, assembly GCF_058313585.1. NCBI lineage: Bacteria > Bacillati > Bacillota > Bacilli > Caryophanales > Bacillaceae > Bacillus > Bacillus sp. z50. The sequence continues at coordinate 66,078 of NZ_JBZFQL010000007.1, read as the reverse complement.
TCCACCACTGTTCTTTTCAAAAAATTCTTCAATTGAAGCATAATAAATAATAGTTACATGCTCCCAATAATCAAGGCCGGCACGCTTTAAAGCTTTATCGTCAGTGGAAAAGCCCAAAGGACGGATTAAATGCAGGGTTGTATCTGTAGCTGCACATGTACGGGCAATATTCCCCGTATTTGCCGGGATTAATGGTTGGTATAAAACAATATGTAAAGACACTTTTCCTCACCTCTGGTTAGTATAAGCAGCCTTCATTATAACACTATTTCTCTTTTTCCAAAAATGGAAGACCTAATTCGTTATTATATGAAAATATTTATATTGGATATTAGGCGTATAGGCAGTAGAATCTTCATAATTCCAGTATCTCATACGGCTGTTCGTTGTATGAGCATTCACCAAAGGGTAGCCATATTCATCCTTTCCGGTCACAATCGTATTATGATTAAACCTGCCATCCCCTTCAAAATCATAACAAATAATATCTCCAATCATTAATTGGGAAGGATTCTTTACTTCCTTCGTCCAAGAAGCTGCCTTTAACATGAGCATAAAAGCATGTGCCACTGTCCAACTAAAGCTCCAATTGCTTTTTCCTTCTATCCACCACCCCTTTGAACGATTAGGTTTACCCCACATCGGTATACCACCGGCATATAAACATTGAGATATAAAATTCGTACAATCATCGGTGAATTGTGGATAGGTGGGATTAAAGGAATTCCACCATCTCTCGGCGTATTGAACCGCCTTTAACCGATTATAGGCAATCTTGGCACGCGAGGAAGTAAGATCTAAACTCCTCAGGAGGTCTTGTTCCATTATTTGAGGCTTAACATTTAATTTCTGATCTATCAAGAGTTTAGTTTCTTTAAAGGAAGCTTTACGAAGCTCCACATGTTCTTCCATGTAAAATTGTGTCCCTTGCTTCATTACAAGCTTCCAATGAGTCTCATATATAGCATCGACGACATCTTCCCGCTCCTTGATTTTTTTCACATGCCCTTTTGCCATGACCTTCACTATTTCTCCATTGCGTTTACGCATGCCTTCCTGCTTCTTCAATAAGGTTTCCATATTATCTGTCTTATTTGAGGATGTATTCTCTTTGAGTTTTTGTATCCTCTCCTCGACCAGTTTTTGCAGTTTCTCTTTCATCCATTCATCCACTCCTTCTCTAAAAAGTATGATGAATGACTAAAATACATACAAAAAACCGGAGTAAAAAGCTACTCCGGTAACATAAGACGTTCTAAGGCATTATTTATTTCAGCCACTACCATCTGATCGGTCTCTTCTTTTAAACAATCCTTTAATACAGCCATTGCTTCCTCGGTACCTATTTTTCCAAGCGCCCATGCTGCTGTACCTCTGATAACAGGCCTAGGATCCTTTTGCAGCAATTCTTTAATTGAAGCAACACTTTCTGAATCCTTAAAATGTGCCAATGCGATAATCGCATTTCTTTGAATGGGCATCTTCCCACGCCAAGAACCTGAAACACTGCCAAACTTCTCTTTAAACTGGCGGTTGCTCAAGCTTAAAAGGGAGACCAGCTGAGGTTTTGCCAACTCAGGATCAGACTCACATTCAGGGTGATTATGAAAATCTATACGGCGATTATAAGGACATGATGTCTGACAGGAATCACATCCATATACTCTGTTACCCATTTTATCTCTGAATTCATAAGGAATCATATCCTTCGTTTGAGTCAGAAAGGATATACATCTCTTTGCATTAATCTGTCCTCCTTGAACCAACGCACCGGTAGGACAGGCATCCAAACATTTTGTACATGTTCCGCACAAATCCTCCATTGGAGTATCCGGAGGAAATGGAATGCTTGTAATCATTTCGCCAAGGTACATATATGAACCAAATTCTTCGTTTAAAATCGAACAATTTTTGCCGCTCCAGCCTATACCAGCCCGCTCTGCTACGGCCCGATCAACCAGCTCACCTGTATCTACCATAGAGGATAAATAAGAATTCGGCATGCGCTCTAAAATAAAAGCTTCAAGCTTCTTCAGGCGATCTTTCACCACATAGTGATAATCTTGCCCCCAAGAAGAGCGGCTAAAAATGCCACGTCTATCCCCCACCTTACTTTTAGGTGCATCTTTGAGTTTAGATGGATAAGCTACAGCAATAGCTATAATAGATTGTGCTTCTGGCATTAGCCTTCTTGGATTAGTCCTCTTATCTAAATCTGGCTCTTCAAAACCCGATGCAAAATTGAGGTTCTGTTGATCAATCAGTCGTTTCTTTAAAACCTGGAAAGGATCAGCTGATGTAAATCCAATTTGATCAATCCCTATTGTCTTGCTATATTCGATAAGCTCATCTTTGAGTATTTGAAAATCCATCTTAGCCTCTCCTTTCTCTGGAAAATGAATAACTTTTATATGTATGGTAAACTATATCCAATCATTTTGGAGGTGTAAATTTATGCAAATTCATGTAGATCGCCAGATATTCGCAAAGGCCGGCGATGTAAAAATCGGTATTATCCGCTATCAAGGAATTGTTGCTGATGCCATTCCCCCGATGCTAGTAGGACGCCTTCAGCTCTATATTGAACATTTACATACTGAACTAGAGAGTAAATCCTTGAATGCATACGAAGGGATTGTATCATGGAGGAAAGTATTTAAACAAACTGGAAGTGATCCATCTCGTTACCGTCCCTCAGTAGAATCCTTACTTAGACGCGTCAAAAAAGAAGCATACACGCCGTCAGGCAACTCAGCGATTGCTCTCAATAATTTTTTCTCCCTGCAATATACTTGTCCATTAGGAATATATGATTTATCAGCTGTGAAAGGTGATGTAGAATTTCGAATTGGTGTTGCTGAGGATACCTATGAGGGATTAAATGGCCGTGTAAATAAATCGGAGGGTATTATAGGTTCTTTTGATCAAATAGGCCCTTTTGGTAGCCCGTATGTTGATTCTGTACGCACAAGTGTGGATGACCATACTTCAGATGCACTGCATATCATTTATTTTTATCCCGAAATCACCATTGAACAAGCACAGCAAATGATGGGCGCGATATCCAAGATGTTCATTCAAGTCCATGGAGGGGAATCTGCCATCCATCTACTGAGCCAAGAATGCAATACTATCAAAATATAAAAAACGCAATGCTTCGTACTCCTAAGTTACGAAACACTGCGTTGTTAACAATTCAAGAGCGGGTGAAGGGAATCGAACCCTCATCATCAGCTTGGAAGGCTGAGGTTTTACCACTAAACTACACCCGCAAAGAAGATAAATATTATACTAGCAGAAAGTTCACCTGATTTCAACCTTTTTTCGACAAAAATCGCATTTTTTTATTTACTTAAAAAGTGACGCCCTTATTTAGTAGGCGTCACTTTTCCCTTATTCTTTTAAGCTTCGATTTCTTTTCGCCTCGTGTTTTGCATAATTTACAAAACAGAAAGCAGATTCAAAAACACCTAATTTCTCTACTTGGCGATATAACGACCAGATTCTTGATGCCGTTTGGTAATTGTTTTTTTCCAAAACATCATTGCTTTTTCTAAGATAAACATAGACATTTTTTAGTCTCTTCGCTTTAAATCCTCTTTTCAATATAGAAAGCCAAAGGGCGAAGTCTTCAGGAATATCTCGGTTATGTACTAATTGAATTTTCCCAACCTTATATTTATCAATCATGACAGTCGAGCAGCCAATAGCTGTTGTATCTCTTAACAAATCTTGATATGTAAGATGAACCGGCATCTCAATAACAGGTTCATATGCTTGGTTCTCCTCATCAATAAACTGATAATCAGTGTAACTAAATGCCAAGTTATGCGCTTCCATGAATTCAAGCTGCTTTTCCAATTTATTCGGTGCCCATAAATCTTTGCTGTTTAGAAAGGCAATATAATGTCCTTTGGCTGCCTGAATAGCCATGTTTCTGGCTTTGCCCGGACCGACATTTTCCTGCAGGGTAATTAATTTAATTCTGGAATCATCCATTAGATACTCTTTTATCATATCCTTGCTATTGTCAGTCGAAGCATCATCAACAATAATTAATTCCCAGTTTTCATAGGTTTGTTTTTTAACTGATTCTATGGTTTGACGAATAAAAACCTTTGAATTATAGCTTGGCATGATAATAGATACCAATGACCTAAATGGAATACTGCTTCTCACGATTCCTCACCCTCCTGATAAAATTTATCCTAAAAGTTATAAAACTCTCCGAATAGTAAATTATTATATAAATATAATAATATTTATCCGTTTTATTCATGTATTAAACACTTCAGATGGGTTTTTCAGACTCTATCCAGACTTTATACATGTCCTATTTACTGAAATAACCAACATGGATTATAATGGAAATACAAGGTGCTTAAGGGTGTGTTTAAATGAAAACTATTATTCAATCATTGGTTGTTTCATTTGTGATTCATATAATCTATATTGGTGGATCCCTAATCGTAGGCTATATAACTATAAAGACTTATAAACCCGATATTAAAGATGAATGGGAAAATGTAAAAATGCTACAAAGTGAAGTGGCTTTTGGAACAGTTGGTTCTCCTTTGTTTTTTCTAATTACCTTCATCGCCGTTGCCTTGATATGCGGAATAATCATTACTACTATTAGGAAATTTGTGCGGATAAAATAAATCAATTCTTTACATGATAGTGAAAGGGGGAAACCCACAATTATCATGGGAGCTTTTTCAATTTTTTATCTTAGCTAATTTTTTACAAAGAAGAGAGTATAAAAATGAACCTTATTAAATATTTAGGTATACAATGTCTACTAATTGGCATGATTATCCTGACTAATTTTTATTTAGACAGTTATATTAGTAAGCCATTTACTTACACGGATTTACTAGCAATAATAATTGGAATTTCTATACTAATCCTTACTTTACATCTTTCTGATAAGTTAAAAAAACGTCTGAAATCTATTTCTTTATTTTATAAAATATCCCTTTCCATATTAGCCATTTTTATTGCAATTATTTATATAGGTCTTATAACAGGAGAAATACAATTTTAACCCTTTTCAACAAAAATTTAAGTAGAGCATTTTATGGTTCAAACATCACATTATTAGTTAAAGAGACAAAAAGAAAAGGATGGCCGGTATCCAGCCATCCTATCTATTAATGAATAATACTGTTTTCTAATTGCTCCTGCTTTTTGGGCTTAGATACCCATACAAAAGATGCCAGCAAGATAACGACCGTGATCAATCCCATCGGCGTACTTCCTGTAAATCCAAGGACAATATACCCTACCATAGCTATACCCGCACTGATTAAAGCATATGGGATTTGCGTCATCACGTGATCAATATGATTCGCACAGGCACCAGTAGAAGAAAGAATGGTTGTATCAGAAATCGGTGAGCAATGGTCACCAAATACCGCACCAGCCAATACAGCCGCCATTGCCGGCAATATCATCGAAATATCTGTTGCTGCCGTGATTTCTCCTGCAATCGGGAGCAGTATACCAAATGATCCCCATGAGGTACCCGTAGCAAATGTCATCAATCCGGCTATTAAAAATAAAAGTAATGGCAGAAAGGATACATTTAAGTTTAAATCCTGTACAAGTCCAGCCAAATACTGGCCCGTTCCAAGCCTGCCGATTAAATCAACGATTGTCCAGGCAAATAATAAAATATAAACCGCTGGCAGCATGGAGCCGATTCCGTGTTTTACTCCTACTGTGAAAACCTTTAAAGAAATTCCATGCAAAATAAAAACTTGTCGTAAAAACATAATAAACGTTACAATAATTCCGATTGTACCACCCAGAACCAATGATTTAGTGACATTAGTATTTTCAAAAATGGTGAGAAGTGTTGCATGTCCAGAAACTGCCTGATAACCTGTCCAAAGCATCGCAGCCACTGTACCTACAATAAGAGTTACAATGGGGATTACCAAATCTCCAACCCTTCCAGTTGTACTTCTCGGTAAATCTTCTTTTAATTCACCTGGAACTGTCTTGGATGGATTATAAAGAATACCTTCTTTTACCGCTCTATCCTCATGTACTTTCATCGAACCAATATTCCAATTTCGATAGATCACAATGAACACCATTGCCAACGCCGCAATCGCATAAAAATTCATTGGAATCATTTGAATGAACGCTGATAAGGAACTGTATTCTGTCACCCCATGAGTGATGAAAATTCCTCCAATCAGTGCAATAATATAAGCCCCCCAACTGGATACTGGCATGATTACACAGATGGGAGCTGAGGTAGAATCAATCAAATAGGCAAGCTTCGCTCTCGGTATTTGATGTCTATCTGTAATCGGACGTGATACTTGACCAACCGCCAGAGCATTAAAATAATCATCAATAAAGATGAGTATTCCAAGCAAGGCAGCTACCAGCTGAGCCCCAACTCTTGTTTTAACATGCTTCATCGCCCATTCACCAAAAGCACGGCTCCCACCGGAAATTGAAATGAAAGCCGTAATGATGCCAAGGATGAGCAAAAATAAAATAATATATATATTGGATACATTGAGTGATCCATCTGATATAAAGATTCCTTTTACTGCTTCCCATATAAGGACACATGTCTCACCAATATTAAAATCAGCAAGCATTAAAGCTGATGCTACAATCCCCACACCAAGTGAAAGCAAAACCTTCCTTGTTATAGCCACCATTAGAATTGCCAATAGTGGGGGAATAAGCGTATAAACTGTCGACTCCATTCCTTTTTTCCTCCTCCAAATAAATAAGGGGAACTCGTCGTGAGTGCTGACCCTTGCGCTCTTACCTTTTATGCAAAAGAAAATAAAGAAGGGCTGCAATAGAGAAATATCTACCGCAGCCCTGTATCAGCTTTTCTTTCTCCATCACGACCTGTAGCTCCTCATTATAAGAACCTCTTATAATGACAGTGTTGCTTTTATTTAAAACAACCCCAGCAAATTCATTTCTGACTAATCAACTTGCTTCGGCAGTTTCCCCTTTCGGCTATGCTCTCTGTTGTCATCCTCACATAGCTTACTCTTGAATCCTGCGCCTCTACCCCATCGGAATGATAAGGTACTATCTAATTGTTATTCTAATATAACAGATTACATTCCTGTTCACAATGTGGAATAGATGTGTATTTTTTTACAATTATCTGATTAATTATTAGGATGAAGCCTGACTCAATTGCTTAACGAGTAACCCGATCGATAACATGTTAGGCTAATTAATCCAATCCTCTCGTTCCTGTAACCCACACAAAACTAAAACTCCCCTGTAAAAGTTTACAGAGGAGTGATTCACCTTTAATGTCCGCCAAGATAGGCCATCTTTACTTTTTCACTTGAGGTTAACTCATCTGCCGAACCCGAGAGGACGATTTTGCCGGTCTCCACTACATAGGCACGGTTGGCAATCGATAGTGCCAAATTAGCATTTTGTTCAACTAAAAGAATAGTTGTTCCCGCATTATTTATTTCTTCAATTATGCGGAAAATTGTTTTAACCAGTAGTGGAGCCAATCCCATGGAAGGTTCATCGAGTAAAAGCAATTTGGGCTTAGCCATTAATGCCCTTCCCATTGCGAGCATTTGTTGTTCTCCACCTGACAATGTTCCTGCCGGCTGTTTAAGACGTTCGTTCATCCTTGGAAAAAGATCAAATACCTTCTCCATATCCTCTTTAATCCCAGCTCGATCCCTACGTAAATAAGCACCAAGCTGTAAATTTTCTTCCACTGTCATATTGGCAAAAACCCGCCGTCCTTCTGGTACATGTGAGATTCCCTGCTTTACAATCACTTGAGCTGCTTTTCCACCTATGGATTTACCCTGATACATGATTTGACCCTGCTTCGGTTTAAGTAAACCTGAAACAGTTTTAAGTAGTGTACTTTTTCCAGCCCCATTTGCACCGATTAAGGTAACAATTTCCCCTTCGTCAATATGAAAAGAGACACCTTTTAATGCCTGAATATTTCCATAGTAAACGTTAATATCTTCAACCTTCAGCATCAGGAAACCTCCTCGCCAAGATAAGCCTCTATAACCTTAGGATTATTGCGGACTTCATCCGGTGTACCGTGTGCGATTAATTGTCCATGATCAAGTACATAAATACGTTCACATACCCCCATCACAAGCTGCATATCATGCTCAATCAAAAGTACAGTTAAATCAAATTTTTCACGTATTAAGCTGATTAACTCCATCAGCTGACTTGTTTCCTTCGGATTCATACCCGCTGCCGGTTCATCCAGCAGCAGTAACCGCGGACCCGTTGCTAGGGCTCTGGCTATTTCAAGTCTGCGTTGCATTCCATATGGAAGATTCTTGGCCTTTTCATCACGATAAGAATCCAGATTAAATATTTTCAGGAAATCTACAGCCTTTTGGTCCATTTCCAATTCTCCCGAAAAATGATTAGGCATTCGTATAATTGAACTGAGCATAGAATGTTTAGCCTGTGAATGATAAGCAACTTTGACATTATCTATGACAGATAAATCTCCAAACAAGCGAATATTTTGGAATGTCCTGCTAATTCCCTTTCTTGTAATTTTATAAGGCGGTAATTTGTTAAGCTTATCGTCGTTTAAATGAATGGTTCCTTCTGATGGTACGTACACACCAGTTAAAAGGTTGAAAAAGGTGGTTTTCCCTGCTCCATTCGGTCCTATTAAGCCGCACAGTTCACCGGGATACAGCTCCATAGATACATCTGCTACAGCCTTTAACCCTCCGAAATGAATTCCAATTTGGTCAACCTTAAGCAGTGGTTTGGTGGTTTGCATCCTTCATGCCTCCTTTTGTCTTCCTTTTGAAAAATGAGGTAATTTCTTTTGTACCCATCAATCCCTGCGGTCTGTACAGCATTGTCACAATTAGGATAATACTGTAAAGAATCATCCGCGTATCAGAATAATCTGATAGGAAGGAAGAAATTAATGTAAGGAGAATTGCTGCAATCACAGAACCTGACATACTGCCCAATCCCCCAAGCACGACGAATATTAAAATATCAAACGACCGAAGGAAACCAAAGGTTGACGGATTAATAATATAAAAGTTATGAGCATATAACCCACCGGCAATCCCAGCAAAAAAGGCACCAATGACAAAGGCAGCCACCTTATAATAGGTTGTGTTAATACCCATGGAATCAGCTGCTGTTTCATCTTCCCTCACAGATATACAAGCACGACCGTGAGTAGAATTAGTGAAATTCCGAATGACGATAATGGTCACTAGTAAGCAGGCAAAAACCCAAGGCCAGGTTGTCATTTGCGTGACCATCATCCCTCTTGCCCCACCAACGGAGTCCATATTAAGAAAAACAATACGAACTATTTCTCCAAACCCAAGAGTGGCAATCGCCAAATAATCTCCCTTTAAACGCAAGCTCGGGATCCCGATAAGCATGCCTACCAAGGCCGCTGCAATCCCTCCCATTAATAAGGCAGATAAGAATGAGACCTCTAGCATCATAGACATGACAGCAGAAGCATATGCCCCAATTGCCAGAAAGCCAGCATGTCCAATCGAGAACTGGCCCGTAATTCCAATAATTAGATGCAAACTAACTGCCAGAATAATATTAATTCCAATTGTCACAATAAGATTAGTATTAAAAGCATTTAAATATCCGCCTGAAATAAGAACCTGTACCACGATAAACAAGACGAATGAGAGTAAAATAGAGAGCCAAAAACCTTTAACCTTCTTAAGAATTGCCATCGCCATGTCTCCCTTACACTTTTTCTCTTCTGTTTTTTCCGAACAAGCCCTGCGGCATAAAAATTAATATCAAGATGAGGACAACAAATGCAGCTGCATCCCTCCATAAGGATAAACCGGAGGCACTTACCAACCCCTCTACTACACCAAGCAACAGACCGCCTACCATGGCACCTGGAATAATGCCAATCCCTCCAAGGACCGCGGCGACGAAAGCCTTAAGTCCCGGCATTACTCCCATTAATGGCTCTATTTTTGTATAGTAGGTCCCAAATATAACACCCGCTGCTCCCGCAAGTGCTGATCCGATTGCGAACGTAGCAGAAATTGTATTGTTTACGCTGATTCCCATTAATTTAGCAGCATCTGCATCAAATGAAACTGCACGCATCGCCCGGCCAATTTTAGTTTTATGAACAACAAATTGCAGAACGATCATCAAGAAGAGTGAAACACCCAAAATCATCAGCGATTGACTTTTTATCGTAACACCAAAGATATCTATTGAATCTGCTGGCAGAACATTATTTGGATATGCTTCAGGCTGCGCTCCCCTGATTTGGATCATCCCGTTTTCGATTAATAAGGAAACCCCAATGGCCGTAATGAGTGCCGCAATACGAGTCGCATTACGCAGAGGCTTGTACGCAATCCGTTCAATCAAAACTCCAAAGATAGCACAGGCAACCATGGCAAGAAGCAGTGCGGGAAAAAAAGATAATTCCATAAACGTAATCGCATAAAAGCCGATGAAGGCTCCAACCATAAATACATCGCCATGTGCAAAATTAATCAATTTTACAATTCCATACACCATCGTATAACCGAGCGCTATTAACGCGTAAATACTGCCAAGTGATATCCCATTTACAAGTTGCTGAATAAATTCCATAACCTTAGACTCCCCTCGGTCATTATTTCAAAAATAGGAAGCTTTATCACAAAGCTTCCTATTCCTCATTCTTATGGATTTACCTTTGTTTCAAAAACTTGCTCACCATTTTCATATTTTAAAATGGCCGCAGATTTAACCGGATTATGATTTTTATCCATCGTTAAATTCCCCGATACAAGCTGTAAATCTTTTGTTTCAGCAAGTGCATCTTTAATTTTTTCCGGTGTTGCGTCATCTCCTGCGCGTTTTATCGAATCTGCAATGAAGTAGGCTGTGTCATAACCAAGTGCTGCAAAGGCGTCCGGTGATTTATCTTTATATTTCTTTTTAAATGCCGATACAAAATCCTGGATTTTTTTGTCCGGATCTCCAGCAGAATAATGGTTCGTGATAAAGGTATTATTCAGCGCTTCCTTACCGGCAATTTCTAGTAACTTAGGAGAATCCCAACCGTCTCCTCCCATAACTGGAACTTCAATTCCTGACTCACGTGCTTGTTTTAAAATTAATCCAACTTCTTCATAGAATGCTGGAACAAAAACAAAGTCCGGATTTGCTTTTTTGATTCTTGTCAATGTTGATTGGAAATCGGTATCTTTTTGCAGGAATGCTTCTTCTGCTACAATTTGACCGCCTGCTTTTGTAAATGCATCTTTAAATGCTGCAGCTAGCCCCTTGGAATAGTCACTGGAGCTATCAATATAGATAGCAGCTGTTTTTGCATCTAATTCCTGCTGAGCAAAATTCGCTGCAACTGTTCCCTGGAACGGATCAATGAAACACGTTCTAAAAACATATTCATTAACCTTGCCATCCTTCGAAGTAATCGTTTCGTTCGTCCCTGTAGGTGTAATTAATGGAACTTTGTTATCATTGGCAACCTGGACCTGCGCCAATGTATTTGTACTTGTCGCCGCACCAATCATGACATCCACCTTATCCTGGCTGGCAAGCTTGATTGCTCCGGTCGTTGCTTCTGCTGCATCTGACTTGTTATCATATTTTACTATTTTCAGTTTTTTGCCACCGACACCTTCTTTGTTTATTTCTTCAAGTGCCAGATCCATCCCTTCCACAATGGATTGACCATAGGATGCCCCACCGCCAGTTAACTCAAGGTTGGCTCCAATTTTAATCGTATCTCCTTTTTCTCCGCCGCCTGATTTCTCTCCACCGCAGCCGGCCAAAACACCCATACCTAATGATAATGAAAGAATAATACCAGCTAGTTTCTTCTTTTTCATTACACATGCCCCCTATTTTTCTTATAGATAAAGATATGAAACGGTGATTTGATTGAAAGATTAAAATATTCTGAATATAGTTTAACCCCTACTGGAAAATATGTACATATATTTTTTTATTTTAAAATCTGCTAACTGTTATCCTATAAATTCACTTAAATCTATAGGGATAATCAGTAAAATATTAAATACGCTAGCTGGATAAAGATGTTTTCAGCTCAAGAATACAGGAATGAAAAATATAACCAACACGTTAGGAGGCGACAATATGACAGACAAAAATAACACTGAAGGATTACGAGAACTCGAAAGAAAAGTTCAAAACAGTCAGAAGAAGCCAGAAAACGCAATTGATAAAGGCCGTAAACCGGATCAACAAAATCGCCTAAAGAACCAAGAAACTAGACTGCCTTAAATTATATTAAAACTGAAGAAACCCAGTCTCTTGACTGGGTTCTCTTTTATGTATGAAATGCCTACTTTTTTTAATATTCCTTAAAATCATCCACAAATCATAATTTTCTTTTTAGAGTGCATATATTATTGGTAGTTCATCTCTTAAAAAAATGTTCAGGGATTATGTTATAAAGGAATGGCTGAACTATCTTTGTATGTTTTCTATTAATTTCAACACTACCTCTATTATAATATTGAATTACCTCAATCCATAACTCTTCCATTTAAAAAAACTACCCCACTAAAGTAACTCTTTTTTCCTAAACCTAACAAAATCCAAAACTAAATAGTAACCCAGGAATTGCATTCTTTTATAAACTTAATATACAGTTAAAATATAGAGAATTTATAGTACTTGTAAAAGAAAGGTTATTTTATGTATAAGATTAATGCTGTTTCTAAATTATTAGATATGCCAACTGTTACTATTCGATCATGGGAAACCCGTTATCATGCTATTACTCCGAAACGTACTGAATCGGGTCATAGAGTATATACAGAAGAAAATGTAAATGATTTAAAATGGCTCAAAAAACAGGTTCAGGATCATAAGATGAGCGTCAGCCAGGCAGTTCAGCTTCTGAAAATCCACAAAGGTGAAATTGAAAAGGAGCAATTAATCGACAACACGATTAATCATTCATTTGAAGCGCAAATTAATGAATTATTTGAAGCAACGCTACATTTTGATTCCGAGAGATGCAATCAGCTCTTTGATTTATATTTTTCTCAATTTCATTATAAAACGGTCTTTTATTCAATTGTCGTCCCACTTATGTATAAAGTTGGAGATGCTTGGGAAAAGGGAGAGTTGTCTGTTATTAAGGAGCATATGATCAGTAATATTGTGCTTCAGCGTGCCATTAATTTTTTTACGATTTTCCATTCATCCCCCATTCTACCCAAAGTGATTGCCATTTGTCCGGAAGGGGAGCATCATCAACTTGGATTAATCCTCTTTACTCTCTTTTTAAAAGAGCAGCATTATCCAGTCTATTATATAGGCGCCGATACACCACTTGATGGGTTGGATGAGTTGATTAAGGAAAAAGATATTGAGATAGTGGCCATTTCTATCTCCAGTGATGAACACGAACTGAAGGCCCAAAAATATATAGATATTCTTTATAAGCAAAATCCAAAGTTAAAATTCATCATCGGCGGTTTAGGAATTAAAGAAAGCAAAAAACAAGAACCTCGCTGGGATGTATCTCCGTTTGACAAAGACTGGCTGAACATCATGAGTCAGATTAATGATTATAAAAATTAAATACTTACTTCATGCCCCAATTCCTGTTGGGGCATTTTTCTTTTCATAATTAAAGTTACCTCAAATTCAATTATTTGCTATTATTATATTTTTCTTATACATTATCTATATATTAATTATATTTTAAATACAAATAATGTGAGGATGGGGTACATGTTTTTAGCCTGGAATGAAATAAAGAATAATAAACTTCGCTTTTTATTAATTGTCGGTGTTTTAACACTCGTTTCCTACCTAGTATTCTTTTTATCCGGATTAGCTAATGGGCTTGAAAACCTAAATAAAGAAGCCGTTGATAAATGGGAGGCAGATGGAGTCATACTGACGGATGAATCAGATATAAATCTCCCGCAATCAACTTTGGCAATCGGCGATTTTGAGGGGGACGGTACAGATGAATACGCCATTTTGTCTCAAGTAAACTCCATCGCAAAAACAGATGATATAAAAGCAAATGTCTCTCTTTTTGGCATCAATGAAGATGAATTTATTATGCCTGATATAAGTGAAGGGAAGGCTTTTAGTAAAACGGGGGAAGTAATAGCCGATGATTCTCTCAAAGATGAAGGGTTTAAAATGGGCGATGAATTGAGCCTTTCTTCTACGGACATCACTCTTACGATTACCGGATTCACTGAGGATGCAAAATTTAATGCTGCACCAGTATTGTATGGATCACTGGAAACGATACAGGAAGTTCGTTTTGGTGATGCAGCAGAGCAAAAAGATGATCAAATTAATGGTTATGTCATTCGTACAGATAACTTAGAAAGCGTCGCTGTCGACGATTCACTTAGTGTTGTTTCAACACAAACATTTATTGAAAACATGCCCGGATATTCCGAACAAAACTTGACATTAACCTTTATGATCTATTTTCTATTTATCATATCTGCCGTCATCCTGGCGATATTCCTTTATGTATTAACCATTCAAAAAATCAGTATTTTCGGAGTTATGAAAGCACAGGGAATTTCCAACAGCTATTTGTCCAAATCGGTGATTGCCCAAACATTTATCCTATCCTTAGCAGGAGTTATTGTTGGTTTCACCCTAACTCTTATAACCGGATATTTCTTACCAGCAGCTGTTCCTGTTGCCTTTAACTATATGGATATGCTGATATACGCTGCTGTCCTGGTTATTGTATCTATACTTGGAGCGCTATTCTCTGTACAGACTATTGTCAAAATCGATCCTTTAGACGCGATAGGAGGTTAACATAATGGCATTACTTGAATTAAAAGAGGTCAACAAAGTTTTCATGTCCGGCCGTACAGAAATCGAAGCATTAAAAACTACTAACTTTTCGGCAGATTCAGGAGAATTAATTGCCGTTATCGGTCCTTCCGGTTCTGGAAAAAGTACTTTTCTAACCATTGCGGGCGGTCTTCAAGCACCAAGCAACGGTGAAGTGATTGTAAATGATCAAAACCTGACTAACCTAAAGGAAAAAGAGCGAGCATCCATTCGTTTAAAAGAAATAGGCTTTGTTTTGCAAGCCTCTAACCTTGTACCCTTTCTTACAGTAAATCAGCAAATGCATTTACTGGATAAAGTAAAGAAGGATAATATGGATAATACTCAAATTCAAAGCCTTTACAGGGCACTTGGAATTGAGGATTTGCTTACCAGTTTCCCATCAGATTTATCGGGTGGTGAGCGCCAACGTGTTGCATTAGCAAAAGCATTATATACAGATCCTAGTATCATTCTTGCTGATGAACCAACCGCCTCCCTCGATTCTGACCGCGCCTTTGAGGTAATGGAAATGTTGAAAAATGCTACTACCAATCATGGTAAAACAACCATTGTGGTCACACACGATACAAGACTAATAGATTATTGTGATAAAGTTTATAAAATTATTGATGGAACGCTAAACCTCGAATCTCATAAATAAATAGCTTACCCTCTGTTTTAAAGAGCCTTTCTCTGTAAAGAAGAGAGGCTCTTTTCTCATTGCCCACGCTATTTTTATTATTCCCAAATTATACTTTACTGTTTTTTCTAAAAAATTAGATTGTTAACAAAAATGTTTAAGCTTGCTTGCTAAATTGGTATATAACACTACTAATTAATAAATGACATAAAGAAGGAAAGAGGCATAATAATGGAACCTGCCATTAAAGAAACATCACCTATATATAAACGTAAAAAGAAAAGAAAATTAAAAAGAGATTTAAAAACCAGGCATTTAACAATGATTTCTCTCGGCGGAACGATTGGTACGGGATTATTTCTGGCTAGTGGAAATACAGTTCATGCTGCCGGTCCTGGCGGTGCCCTTGTTGCCTTCGCAATTGTTGGTATAATGGTATATTTTTTAATGACAAGTCTGGGAGAGATGGCCGCACATATGCCCGTTGCGGGATCATTCAGTATCTATGGAGAAAAGTTCGTCGATCCTGCCTTTGGCTTCGCACTTGGCTGGAATTACTGGTATAGTTGGGCAGTCACGATTGCAGCAGAGCTATCAGCGATTGTGTTAATAATGAAGTTTTGGTTTCCTGATAGCCCTTCAGCATTATGGAGTGGATTATTTCTTCTCATTATTTTTCTACTAAACGCTCTCTCTGTTAAAAGCTTCGGAGAGTCAGAATATTGGTTCTCATTAATAAAAGTAATTGCCATTATTGTTTTTATTGGTACAGGTGTCTTGATGATATTTGGAATTATGGGCGGAGAAGCCATTGGATTCAAGAATTTCACAGTTGATGATGCACCTTTTAATGGAGGAATCATGGCTATATTAGGAGTCTTTATGGTCGTTGGTTTTTCATTTCAAGGGACAGAGCTTATTGGGATTACGGCCGGAGAAAGTAAGGAACCAGCAAAAACTATTCCTAAAGCTGTAAATTCAGTTTTTTGGAGGATTTTAATTTTCTTTATTCTTTCTATCTTAATCATCGGTTTAGTGATTCCCTATACTACTCCGGACCTTGCTGCTACCGATAGTGTCGTAAAAAGTCCTTTCACTCTTCTATTTGAGCGCGCTGGCATTGCCTTTGCTGCATCTGTTATGAACGCAATCATCCTGACCGCCATTCTTTCAGCAGGTAACTCAGGAATGTATGCAGCAGCCCGAATGCTATGGAACTTAGCAGAAAGAGGACATGCTCCAAAATTCCTTGGAAAATTGAGCAAAAAAGGTGTACCCATCAATGCCTTAATTGCTACTGGCCTGGTTGGCTGTCTGGCATTTTTAAGTTCATTTTTTGGAGATGGTGTGGTTTATGTCTGGCTCATTAATGCAGCCGGTTTATCTGGGTTTATTGCCTGGCTTGGCATCGCCATTAGCCACTATCGTTTTCGCAGAGCATATGTGGCTCAGGGATATGATGTAAATGATCTTCCTTATAAAGCAAAATGGTTCCCGTTCGCACCGCTCGCTGCTGCCACACTATGTACCCTGATCATACTTGGCCAAAATACCGATGCCTTATTTGGCGGTACTATAGATTGGTACGGTTTATTAGTATCCTATATCAGTCTTCCGCTATTTCTAATTTTGTGGTTTGGATATAAATATAGTAAGAAAACAAAAGTTGTTTCTCTAAAAGAAATGAATGTAAAGAAAATTAAAGCCTAAAAAGAATGAAGAACCTCTAGTTACTAATGGAGGTTCTTCATTCTTTGCAAAGATAACTCCCTCTATTTCATCTCCCCTCTTCCTCGAGCAAACGGTCTAATAGTGCGTAATAAATCATTTACATTCTTTAGTAGCAGTTAGCTTCTCCGTCCATCTAAAATGCAAAAAAAAAAATCGCATCCGTTTCCTCATCCACTTATTTTTCGGATAATGACATTCAAGATTTTTTGAATAATCTAAGTAGGTATGTGGAATCATTTTCATAAAAGCCACGTTCTCTTCCTTTTTGCTAAAAATGGGCTGGTCGTAAGGAGATATATATGGAACATAGAATAAGAAAATTTCTTTCATTATCAGCTAATTCCTTAGTTATGGGAATGATCCTGGCATTAGTAGGTGGGTTTTTAGATGCTTATACATACGTTACAAGGGACGGAGTTTTTGCAACTGCACAAACAGGAAATACCGTTTTATTTGCGGTGAGAGCAGCCAGCACAAAATACGGTGCAGCCATTCAGAATGTACCGCCTTTTTTAGCTTTTATTGCCGGCGTGTTAACAGCCGAATACATCAAAGACAAACACGATATGCATAGACGAGCAGTTTTAATACTGGAGTGTGTCATTTTATTTATTGTCGGTTGGTTACCAGGAAGTGTACCGAATATGATTGTCACTATGAGCATTGCCTTTGTATCCTCCCTGCAAATCGCTACCTTTAACAAATTGGAAAATTGGAGCTACAATTCAACCATCACAACCGGAAATCTGCGAACTGCCTCTTCAGCTTTTTACGGCGCCTTTATAGATCGTGATTCAGAATCAAAAAAAAAATTTAAAGGGTTTTCCGCCATTATACTCTCCTTTATTTTTGGTGCATTAGTTGGGACCTATTCCAGTATTCATATGGGGAACACAGCCATCTGGATAGCAGCCAGTATTATCCTGCTCACCGTTATTTTATATCATAAAAATAAAGGATTTATGGAGGACAATAATACCTCCTGACCTAATGAAAAATGCTAGTTTTCAACACCTTACCAAGAGATAGGGTTAGGTGAAATTCTTTAATTCCAGATCAAAAAACAAAAAAAGAAAAACAGCTGCTTTTACACAGCTGTTTAATACTCGGATTTCATTAGAAAGCTCAGCTATAAACATAGCTTTCTCGCATTTCTTCTTTAGCCATCCCGATTAAAATATTCTTATTTGGAGAAAGCTCTTTTTGTAAATTTCCACTTATCATGTATTCTTTCCAATCACCATGCGGAATATAAATGGTACTACTCTCAAAAATTGAATCTTTGTCTTTGTTATAGAAATAAACAAAACATTTTTCTTTTTGATGGGTATGAAGATTTTCTACTTCCAGCACTACTTTATGGTATTCATTTTCGGGATTATTTTCACTAATGTATCCCTCCATCTCATCCATTGCCTTCATTGTATCCTCGTAACAATCTTCTTTTATGACCATGATTTCTCCCCATACTACATCTTCACCAAATGTAATAGCAGGATAACCTTTATACGGCATATGATATAATTTCATATTTTCTAATTTGGCTTCTTTTTTCTCAATGACCTTATTAGCTAAATACTTATTATAATTGAAAAACCCTTCCCGTAAGCTTCCATAAACAAAAAGATTGATCCGACTCATTAACAAATCTCTCCGCCGATTGCTTTTATATCTTCGTCATAGATAACACAAGCTTCAATAGCCAGTTCCAAGCCCTTTACAATATCATTTAACGACATAAACGGAGTATTTTTCTTATCCATCACTTGAGAAGTCATATAAGGGATGTGAATAAATCCACCTTTTATATTTGGATACTTCTTATCAATCATGTAAAGAATTCCGTACATTACATGGTTACATACAAATGTTCCGGCTGTATTTGATAACGTTGCCGGGATTCCATTTTCACTCATATGTTTAACCATAGCTTTGACAGGTAAGTTTGAGAAATAAGCAGGTTGACCATCCGGTTGGATAACTGCATCAATTGGTTGATTACCTTCGTTATCTTTAATTCTATAATCATCCAGGTTAATAGCAACTCTTTCAGGAGTTATATCAAATCTTCCTCCTGCCTGCCCTACTGATATGACAATATCCGGCTTGTGCTGTTCTATTGCATTCTCTATTGCTTCAACAGATTTATTTTGAACTGTCGGTATAATGACCTTAATAACCTCTGCTCCTGCGATTTTGTTGTTTACCATTTTAACAGCTTCTTCAGCTGGGTTTACTGGCTCTCCTCCGAATGCATCAAATCCAGTTATTAATACTTTCATAATTTATTCTCCTATTGTAAGTTTTTTATCTTAAAATCCCCAAATATACATCATAAATATATGAACAACTAATAATGTTAAAGCGATTGGAGCTTGTGCCTTTATGACTGAATTCTTATCTTTAAGTTCAAGCAATGCAGCTGGTAACATATTGAAGTTCGCAGCCATAGGTGTAATTAATGTTCCACAGTATCCAGCTGTTAATGCCAGAGTTCCACAGATAAGAGGGTCTCCGCCTATAGCAAATACAAACGGTACACCGATTCCAGCCGTTATTACAGCAAATGCGGCAAATGCATTACCCATGATAGCTGTAAATAAAGCCATACCTACACAATAAGTTGCTACACCTACCAATGCATTACCTGTTGGGATCACATTTGAAATAATAGATGCAATCTTATCGCCTACACCCGCTGTCGTAAATAATACGCCTAATGAAGCTAATAATTGAGGCAGAATCGCAAATGCTCCAATTGATTGATACATTCTATTGGTATCCTCTAATAGCTCTTTAGAAGTAGCTTTAGTTAATATAAACGTTAATACTAATGCTATGGTGGATGCTATACCAATCGCTACCGTTCCAGGGAAACTTGTAAATTGAGCCACAAGCATGGCTATAACTGCGATAGACAGTGATGGGATGAAAATTTTCAAGCCTAATTTTTCTGCTTTTAAGTTAGCGAATGTCTCATCTAATTGTTTTAACGTTCCAATATTTATTTGCTTAGTTGCCGATAATACAGCGATAACAACTACTAAAATACCTACTATCGTACTTGGAATATAGTTTCCAAGTATGAAAATTACGGCTAGTATTCCCCAAAACATAGCTGTACCGATTCTTGTTTTGTGGTTTTTATCCTTTAAAGTAAATACCATGGTAACTCCCATGAATAAACCGATTATAATATAAAAGAGTTCTAATAAAAGATTAGAGATTTGTGTTATATCCATTATTGTTCACCTCGTCCTTCTCCATTTTTACTAGAATATTTTTGCGTCATTTTTCTATCGAATAATAAATTTTGAGCAGTCCAGAATATGAATGCAATAACGGCAACTGGTACTGAAACTTTCGCTACTTCAAGTGTATCTACCTGCATGCCTAGCCCTTCCAGTGTAGATGCAATTAAAAGTACACCAGAATTTGCGATGAATACATTTTGCGCAAAGAAATTACCGATATTATCAGATGCTGCTGAGTATGATTTTATTTTTTCAATATCTTTTTCGTCGACCTTATCTCCGTATTTAGCAACGGCTGCACCTTCTGCCATTGGGCTTACTAAAGGTCTAACAAATTGTGGGTGTCCACCAAGTGTTACGCCCATACCAATCGTTACTTCTCTTATAAACGTATAACCACTCAGTAATTTTCCTACTGATAAACTGCTTGCTTTTTTAATAAGCATAACTGCCTTGGCTTTTAATCCGTATCTTTCACTCAACCCTATAACAGGAATGGTAATCAAAAATAAACAAGTTACTCTATTTGATACAAATGCTTCTCCAAGTGTATTAAGTATATCTACGATATTCATGTTTGCCACAAGTCCAGTCGAAATACCTGCTACAACAACTACTGCAATGGTATCTAACTTTAGTGCAAATCCTATTATTATAATCAAGATCCCTAATAGTTCCATTACTACTCTCCTATTCTAACATTTTAGTTATTCTACAATAATTTCTAATTATATAGTCATCTTTTAACATTGTAAATAACACGTACAACTATACTTCAACATTTTAATCTGGTAAAGGAGTAAAATATGGTTATTATCAATAGAGGAGATAAGCTATGAGATAACAGTATAATAAAGAACTTAAAAAGCCTTGCTACATAAATATCGTAGCAAGGCTTTGACTGTTATTATATAGGAATAATTAAATTCCAGCTAATGGAACCTGAAATCCCTGAGATTTAGGCACTTAAATTTAAATATGGCCCATTTTCTTTTTCCATTCCATCACATAATTTTCTAGTACATTTTTTAGTTCTTGGCCAATTTGTAAGTAGTCTTCATCATTTAGATTAGCAAGAGATACACGAATGGACCATACTGGTGCTGAAAATCCTTCGCCGCTTAATAATACAATCGATGAGTTTTCTGCTAGGCGATATAAAATATCAACCGGGTTATAATTCTTTTTCAGGTAATCGGTGAACCCTTTATCAAAGTGATGATTACACCAGATTTCCAAATCGATTTCTGTATAATAATCTGCATCATTAGGCAAATGTTTCTTAGGTAAACCGAGACCTTTGTATAATAAATTCATCCTCCGGTGTAAAATGTCCATAGTTTTTTTCTTGTATTCATTATTGGTATCGAGCATTGCAAAAATCGAAAATAAAGCCATTTGTACTTGTTGCGGTGTCGATAATCCAGCTGTGTGATTCATCGCAACGGCTCTGCTATCTGCAACTATTCGATCGATAAACGTAAGACTTTCTGGATTCCGTGTAAGCGAAGCGTATCTTTTATGTAGAACCTCCTTCGTTTCTTCTGGTAAATCATCGACTAATTTATCAAAGACATTGGATCGATTTATGGAAATCGTCCCTAATCGCCAGCCTGTCACACCAAAATATTTAGAAAATGAATAGACCCCAATTGTATTGAATGGTAAATCCACCATTAAGGAACGGAACCCTTCAACAAAAGTACCATATACATCATCTGAAATTATCATAAGATTTGGATTATCTTGTTTCACGATTTGTATGATTTTTTCTGTGGATTTCTTTTCCAAAGAAACTGAAGGCGGATTGCTCGGATTTACTAAAAAAAGTGCTTTAATGTCCGTATCTTTTAATTTTTCTATTTCTTCATCAGGGTATTGCCATGTATGCTGTCCTTCATTGTTTAATTCGGTTGCTTCAATTTTCACAAGTTCGTAATCATTGTTAGGAAGCTCTGGAATCTCTATATAAGGCGGAAAAATTGGAACCATCACCGCAATCTTAGATCCTTTGGGCAGCAAATAATTTTTAAATAACGTATCAAATATATAACACATCGCTGCCGTTGCTCCTTCAACAGCAAATAAATCAAACGGACCAGCCGACGAATCACCATTACATAGCTCTTTAATTAAAAAATCATGTACAACCTGTTCAGTTCTAACAAGCATTCGATCCGGAATCGGGTAATTATCACCAATAATTCCATCTACTAATTCATAGACCCATGTATCTGGCTCAAACTGTTTATTTTTGATACCGTATTGAATAATTTCTTTCAGCAAATGAATTCCTGGAATTTGCTGATTGGCCTCAACATATTTATTAAAACGTTCTGCAATTCCTATCCGACTTGGCATCCCCGCTAAATTGCCATCATCCCATACTTGCCTCGATTCTGTAACAGCGAATTGCCCTAAAGCAAAAAACGCTTCTCGAGGTGTCGCTGCAATCCAATTAGGATTCCCCCGTCCTGCATCCAGCATAGTTCTAGTGATTCTCATTTTTCCTTTTGCAAGATCAATGAGCTTATCTTTTAACTCAAACGGACTTATTTTCTCCAATTGATGACTTTCCTTTTTTAGTTCATCCATCAAGATCCTCCTAATAAACTGCTAAAACCATATAAAAAGTATTCCACAAGTACACGTGGAATATAATCGAACTCATTTATTTCTCTCATTAACAGAATATTGAGGGACCTATAAAAATTTAATAACGGTTAGAACTTTCTCTCTCATTACAAAAAAATCTGACCTATTAATCAAAAAAATAAGTCAGATTTAATAGTCCGACTTATTTTACGAATATTATTTACTTTTTACTAGCAGTTAGAAAAGGATTACAACATCACCTTTGGCACTTCAAAACCCAAATAACACCATTACCATTAATTATTTTCTATATTCTTCAAGTTGCTCATTAAGCCCCTTCGTTTGAGTATATACCTGTTGATATACCTTAAATAATCGCTTATACGTCTCGACATTTTCTTGAATCGGATCATAGGATTTTGCAACTTGAATAAAATGATTGGCACATTCGTTTAATGAAGCAAACCAACCGCATCCATACGCTGCAAGCATCGCCGCTCCCATTCCTGGACCTTGCTCGCTTGTCAGTCTTTCAATTTTCGTATTGAAAATATCCGCTTGCATCTGCAGCCATGTGTCATTTTTGGCACCGCCGCCAATAGAGATTATTGAATTAATCGTCTTACCATTTTCCCTGAAAATTTCAATTGATTCGTTTAGAGAGAACGTTATCCCTTCCAGAACCGCACGGGCAAAATATTTCCGATCATGAGATGCATCAACGCCAATAAAGCTACCGCGAATAGTGGCATCTGCGTGTGGTGTTCTTTCACCGACAATATATGGCGTAAATAATAGACCATTGCTGCCTGCAGGTACTTCTTCCACTCCAGCCAAAAATTGATCAAAATCTTCTTGCTTCGCGAACGTTTCCTTAAACCAGCTTAAGCTATAGCCAGCCGCAAGCGTCACACCCATTGTATAGTAAGCATTTTCTTCACCATGATTAAAATAGTGAACTTTCCCATTAAAATCTTGGTCATTTCTTTCTTCATAAGATAGTACGACACCAGAGGTACCAATGCTTGCTAACGTTTTTCCTGGTGTTAAAATTCCGGAACCAATCGCACCGCATGCATTATCAGCTCCGCCTGCAAACACTTTTACCGCTTCAGTCAATCCTGTTTTTTGGGCAAATTCAGCTGTTACTGTACCTACGAAATCATGTGATTCCACTAATGGTGGGCAAAAATCAGAGGATAGACCAAATGCCGCCAATACTTCCTGGCTCCATTCCCGTTCCGCCACATTCAGTAATAGCGTTCCTGCAGCATCGGAGTAGTCCATATGGATATTTCCAGTTAGACGGTAGCGTAAATAATCCTTTGGGAGCACAAATAATCTGGCACGTTTGAAAATGTCTGGTTCATTTTCTTTTACCCAGAGAATTTTAGGCAGGGTAAAGCCTTCTAATGCAGGGTTTTTCGTTACTTCTAATAAACGTTTACTCCCCATAACATCGTATATTTCCTGACATTGCCTTGTAGTTCTCGTGTCATTCCATAAAATTGCATTTCTTAAGACTTGATTATCTTCATCTAATAAAACTAAACCATGCATCTGACCCGAGAAACTGATCCCCTCGATATCATTTACATCTCCATCGAACTGGTGAATTAATTCCGCTATTCCTGCTGTTGTTTTTTCAACCCATTCTTCCGGGTTTTGTTCACTGTAACTAGATTTTTCAATAATAAGCGGATATGACTTTGCTACTTCCATACATACGTCTCCACGCTGATTCACCAGTAAGATTTTCACTGCACTTGTTCCGAGGTCTACACCAATAACATATTTCATCCTTATCATCCTTTTCTAAAAAAAGTGCTGGAGGAAAGGCTTCCAGCACTTTGTAAGATTAATAGATTAAACGTGTACGCTTGATAGTGTTTCTAATAAATATTGGTTGATGATGGCTTTCAGGCGCTCTGTTCTTCCAGATGTGTTCTTAATCTCAGTTAATTGAAGAGCATACTTTTCTAATTCACGGAAGTTGGTTCTGCCCTCAACGATATCTAAGCCAACGCCTTCTTGATAGCTGCTATAGCGTTCCTCAACAAAGCTATCTAAAGCTTTATCTTCAATAAGCTTGTTTGCTACCTTTAATCCAATAGCAAATGCATCCATACCAGCGATGTGGGCATGAAAAAGATCCTCTGGCTCAAATGAACCCCGTCGTACTTTTGCATCGAAGTTTAAACCACCTTTGCCTAAACCTCCATTTTTCAATATTTCATACATTGCTAATGTATTAGAATAAAGATCAGTCGGAAATTCATCTGTATCCCATCCAAGGAGTGTATCCCCCTGGTTTGCATCCACTGATCCAAGCATTCCATTGATACGAGCTGTTCTTAACTCATGCTCAAATGTATGGCCAGCAAGAGTTGCATGGTTAGCTTCAATATTGAACTTGAAATAATCTGTCAGATCATATTTTTGCAAGAAAGCCATACTAGTCGCCACATCAAAATCATATTGGTGTTTTGTAGGTTCTTTAGGTTTTGGCTCAATCAAGAAAGGAACATTCAAACCGATTTCTTTCGCATAGTCAACTGCCATATGGAAGAAGCGAGCCAAGTTATCTTGTTCAAGCTTCATGTCCGTATTTAGGAGTGTTTCGTAGCCTTCACGACCGCCCCAAAACACATAGTTTTCAGCGCCAAGTTCCTTCGCTACTTCTAAGCCTTTTTTTACTTTCGCAGCTGAATAGGCAAATACATCAGCATTCGGAGAAGTGGCAGCACCATGAACATAACGAGGATTAGTGAACATATTTGCTGTATTCCAAAGCAACTTTGTTTTACTTGTTTTCATGTATTCCTGAATCATTGCTACGATAATATCCTGATTTTCATTTGTTTCTTTTAATGTGCTTCCTTCTGGAGCGATATCTACATCATGGAAAGCAAAATAAGGAACATTTAATTTTTCAAAGAGTTCAAATGCCGCTTCCACACGGGCTTTTGCTAAATCTAAACCTTTGAGATTATTCCATGGGCGAATCGCTGTACCAACACCAAATGGATCTGTTCCATCTGCTGTGAACGTGTGCCAATAGGTAACTGAGAATCGGAGAATATCTTCCATTGTTTTTCCATTTATCATTTCTTCTGGATTATAATACTTAAATGCTAAAGGATTTTTAGATGAAGCGCCTTCATATTGGATTTTATTAACAGTTTCGAAATAAGCCATTGTGGCATGCCTCCCAAATTTTTTAGGTTTCAGATCGTTTATGTAAATGCTTACAAAATATGAGTCTCTAAATTCTTAATCTGCAACCTGTATTAATTAGCATTGTAGCACTTTATACTTTGTTTGTCTAATAGATAAACAAAGTATACAACAAAATTAGCTGTCTAATTGAGAAAATGTAGAAATACTTCTTTCTTCTATCGATCTTGTTTTAAATCCACAACTCTCACTCAATTGGTGAACAGCTATAAAGTACTTACTTGCTTCAAATAATACTAGATAAGCAGGCATATTTTCTATTATATTAAAAAAATATGCCATACTTTATAATTATCTCTGTTTTGCTAAACGAATTACGTTCCATGACAAGTTCGGCAGAATGGTTATTACCTTACCATTCTCACATTTTGCATTCCCATTGGAATGTGGTTTTACTGTCTCTTTATGTGCTGAATTGGTTTGTTTAATATTTTCATTTTCTAGAACAATATGCTCGATTACTTCATATTCATTAAAATTACGTATATCTACCTCTAGCTCCAAAACTTCTTCAAGATGACGATTAACCGCAAAAATAGTTAATGTATCTTCCTCATCATTATAAACCGCTGTAGACTCTAAATATGGAACGTCCGTAAAATCTTTACTATCGTATTTATCACTAGTAATAATCGGATTTAACGAAATACCCCGTCCATAAACGGAAGTATGCATATAAGGATAGAATATAGTTTGCTTCCAAGCAGGTCCGTTATTTTCTGTCATAATCGGCGCAATGACATTCACTAACTGCGCAAGACAGGCAATTTTAACTCGATCCGCATGCTTCAGCAACGTAATCAACATGCATCCAACTAAGAGCGCATCTTCAAAAGTATATATATCCTCTAATTGAGGAGGCGCAATACTCCAAGGTTCAATCTGTTTATCCTGCTCATTACTGTGATACCAAACGTTCCATTCGTCAAAAGATAGATTTATAGTTTTCTTACCACGTTTTTTCGCCTTAATATAATCAGCAATGGCGACAACTGATTTTATGAAATCATCCATTTCTAAAGATAAAGCTAAATAATTGGATAGGTCATTGTCTCGATTCCCATAATACTGATGAAGAGAGATGAAATCAACATGGTCATATGTATAATCTAATACCGTTGCTTCCCAATCAGCAAATGTAGGCATCGCTCTATGCGAACTTCCACATACTACCAATTCGATGCTTGGATCTACCCACTTCATCACCTTTGCTGCTTCCTGAGCTATTCTTCCATATTCAGCAGCGGTCTTATGTCCAATTTGCCAAGGACCATCCATTTCATTGCCAAGACACCATGTCTTTATATTATAGGGTTCTTTTACACCATGCGAGATGCGCAAATCACTATAATAAGAGCCTCCAGGATGATTGCAATATTCCACTAAATTTCTAGCTGCATCAATTCCCCTCGTACCTAAATTAACAGCCATATTTACATCTGCATTCACCAATTTAGCCCATTTCATAAATTCATTGGTACCCATTTCATTTGTTTCTGTAGTACTCCATGCAAGATCTAAGCGGTTTGGGCGTTTTTCTTTAGGACCCACACCATCCTCCCAATTATAGCCGGAGACAAAATTCCCTCCAGGATATCGGACTAACGGCACTTTTAGTTCTTTTACTAATTCTAGAACATCCTTTCTAAAGCCATTTTCATCTGCCTGAGGATGAGTAGGCTCATAAATACCTCCATATACAGCTCTGCCTAAATGTTCAATAAATGAACCATATATACGATTATCAATTTCAGCGATTTTAAAATCTTTCTCTAGAATCATTTTTGCTTTATTGGCTGCCATTTACAATCCCTCCATTTTGTTTGTACTAGCCTAACTTATATAAGTACAATATGTTCAAATCAGATCGTTATCATTGCCCATTTTGATTCCCTTGGGTACGGACAAGTCTGACTTTTAAATTTCGCTTGATAATGAATGATTGACCGGCTGTAAGAACAGGTTGTCCCATATTGAAAAGAAGAACATTGTTTGCATATTTCTACCCTTGCTTTATATAATTCATCGGATACAATATTGAACTTATTTAAATCTGCTTCCTTAATTAAAGATTGAATATGATCTTCACTGACTTTGATACTTCCTGAACAGCTTTTCAAATATTTCTCCTATTCATTCTTTCACCTCTTTCAATCTCTACCGTAACGATCGACATGAAATGTCAGTTGTGATAATTTTCGTATTCGCTCAATCCTCCTCCAATTTCTAAATGCTTTCTGGTTTTAAACGATAGATCGGATCATTTCACTTTTAACTCACATTCATAAATTGCCGAATCCCTCACTAAGAGCCATATTTCTTCAACAGATTTCTGTAATATGCATGATAGTATTCTTCAATCTATTTATTGAACATATTTCATTTCAATCTGTAGTAACACATTTCTCACTAACAAGACAGTACACGCTGCAAACATCGGGACTCCCCAAAATATCGCAAAGTTGCCAAAATATTTAAACGATTGATACAGGATAAAGATTAATATAACAATAGATAAAGATTGTACCGGGCGATTGATGACTAAATAAAGGGAGTATTTTATAATGTCTCTCATCCTGATAATGAAGCGGCTATATAGAATGAGTGAATAGACATAACTAATCATTGATAAAAGAAGGATTAAAAATAACATAGGTAACAAATATGCGCCTTTTTCGTTGGAGGCCAGAAAATCAATATCTGCACACAAAATCAGTATTAATACACTGTATGGAATCCATAGTTTTAAGGAATCTTTGAAATCTTTCTTATAGTAATAGAAATATTTTCTCACGACCCTAATTTCAGTTTCAAAAAGCATTTTAAAAATAGTTTGGAATATCGCCCCCATTGTTGGGCCAATTAACAAAAAAGCAATTAAATATAAGGGAAGTGTAATTAAGTGGAATTTTACAAATAGCAATAAAAAAATCAGAATACCACTCGTTAACAAAGCACAAATACCTACCACAAATAAACTCCAGACAATATTTGTAGTTTTGATTAAAAAGCTTTTATTTGCCATCAAAAAACACCTCATTTACTGACACTATCAACCTTTTACCCCACCAACAGTCATTCCTGATATAAAAGATTTTTGATTGAATAAGAATAATATAAGTATAGGAATAATAGACATGATCGAGCCCGAAAAGACGATATCATAGTTATTACCATATGGTGTCATTGCAGTTAATAACCCTGCAGGTATAACCAAATTCTCATCTGACCTCATAACAATCAATGGCCAAAGAAAATTATTCCAAGCTCCCATGGAAGTCATAATAGTCATTGCTCCAAAAGCCGGTTTCATCATCGGTACATATATTTGCGAGAAAATACGAAATTCTCCCGCCCCATCTATTCTAGCGGCCTCAGCATAATCATTTGGAATCCCAATTGCATATTGCCTAAAGAAAAACACTGTAGCAGGCGGAACTATTCCTGGTAATATCACCCCTGCGTAAGTATCCATTAAGCCTAAATTTGTAACTAGCTTATATAACGGAATTAATAAAATATCACCCGGAACCATCAACATAATCAAGACAAGCATAAAAATAAAATTTCGGCCTCTAAAACGATATTGCGCCAAACCATAACCTACCATTGAACAAAAAATCAGTACTAAAACTGTTTGTATAATTGTTATTAGTGCACTATTTTTAAACCAGGATAGAAATATACCATTATTATTAGTAAACAATTTTCCATAGTTACTAAAGTTGATACTGGATAAATCTATATGTATATTTAAACCCTGTGCAAAAATATCTGAGGATTCTTTAAAGGAGGAGACTAACATAAACCAAAAAGGAATCAGTATAATAAATCCGATAACACTAAGTATTAGGGTTGTGATCAAGGTTGATACTCTTTTTTTGGCCTTCATCATTAATCCTCCTTAAATAAGCCTCTTACTGAAACTTGAATCAAATTTATTGCAACCACAATCACAAACATTATTACTCCAAGCGTACATGCATACCCGAAATCCCCATCGCTAAAGGCTGTTTTGTAAATATATGTTAAGAAAGTTGTTCCAATATTATCTGGAGACTGTGCTCCCCAATACACATAAGTTTCATTAAATAATGAAAAGCCTGCGAGTATAGATATAGTTAAAACATAAGTAGTAATTGGTTTAATCATTGGCAATGTTATACTTTTAAATTTATCCCATTTACTTGCGCCATCAATTTCAGCGCATTCATACAACTCCCGTGGGATATTTTGTAACCCAGATAAAAAATAAATCATATTTACACCAAGCCATCTCCACACACATACTATTACAAGTGCAAACATAGCTGTCCCTGAATTATTAAGCCAATCAATCGGACCTATGTTAAGGTAACTAAGCCAACTGTTGAATACTCCAGTAGGTTCTTTGCTGAAAGCAAATTTAAATACCAGCCCTACAATTACCGTAGATGTTAATACTGGTATAAAGAAAATTGATCTAAAAAAATATTTATATTTAGTATTTTTATTATTCATCACTAAAGCCAGCAAGAGTGGTAATGGGATTAAAATTAAAATAGTCCAAAATGTATACCTGGTAACGTTCCATAAAGCTTTATAGAATACAGGATCTGCAAACAACCGCTTATAATTCTCTAAACCTATAAATGTCGTTTCATCGAAACCTGAAATTCTTTGGAAACTCATAATAATCGAATTTATAAAAGGGTATAAAGAAAACACTAAAAATACAATAATAAACGGAGAGACAAATAGATATGGAGCTATCTTCTGCATATTTATTTTCTTTTTTT
The DNA here is from genome assembly GCF_058313585.1 of Bacillus sp. z50. Taxonomy (NCBI): domain Bacteria; kingdom Bacillati; phylum Bacillota; class Bacilli; order Caryophanales; family Bacillaceae; genus Bacillus; species Bacillus sp. z50. The sequence continues at coordinate 35,002 of NZ_JBZFQL010000007.1, read as the reverse complement.
CTCTTTTTAATGGACTTTTGCTCTTTGGACTTATTTGTGCCGTAATATCGTTCGTCATCTTCATTCCCCCCTTATCCCTCTTCATACCAAAATGTTATCCAACAAATTAAGAAGAGAATGTTCCCTCCTTAATTTGTTAGATTGCAAACATTATTTACCTGCTTTAATTCGTTTATTGGCAGATTTATCAACAGCATCCAAAGTTTTTTGTACGTCCGCCTGTTTAGTCATCATTTTTGGCATACCATTCGTGAGTAACTCATCAATAATAATCGGATAACTATTATGGGTAAAACTTAATGTTCCTACCTCATCCTTCAATACTGCCATTTGTTTAAAAATATCAGTTCCGAAATAATCTGTGTATTTGTTCGGTTTTTCCATTTCAGGACTCAGCCATACATCTGATCGAATTGGATCAAAACCAAGTATTGTCCAAGTCTTAATAGATCCTTCTTCACTGGCCTTGGATTCAACTACAAATTTCTTAAGTAAATCTTTATCATGCGCTTGATTTGTGACAACTGTAGCTGTTCCTCCAAGTCCCGCCGAACGGAGATCTCCCTCTTTAAATATTGGTAAACCCTGGATTTTTATTTTTCCGCTTAATTTAGGCATAAAGCTTACCATACGACTCATATACCACGCTGGCATGACCACTGAAGCATACTTACCTTTATTAAAGGCTGCATAATATTCTTCAACATCTTGATGGCCGCCTTCTGCCGTTTTAGCAATTTTATGTTTGTAGACCATATCTTGAAGAGTTTGTACAGCAGTTACACTGGCTTCCTCGGATAAAATAGACTTATCATCTCTTACCATATCTGCTTTCTGTTGAGCAACCATTGCCGTATATACAAATTGGGAACTTGTTTCTACAGAAGTCATATATATACCCGTCTTTTCTTTAACCACTTTCCCTGCTTCCACATAGTCATCCCAAGTTTTAATAGTGGATGGATCTACCCCCGCTTTTTTCATGATATCCATATTGTAATAAACAAGAGTTGTCCCTACATGATAATCCAGACCATAGACTTTGCCATCTACCGTATAATTATCTGTGCGTCCTTTTACTAAGTTTTCATTATATGGTTCTACTTCATTTGTAATATCTTCAAATGGAGGCTTGTTTGTTTTTGTATATTTAGCGAATTGTCCAATTTCTACGTCCGCGATATCTGGAGCACCATTACCAGAATTTAATGCTACCTGTAACTTTTGATTCATCTGATCAAAAGGAAGAACATTTATTTTCAAATTAATTTGTTCATCAGGATGATTTTTATTCCAGGTTTCAGCTGCATCTTTCCAATAATCAGCATGTACTTGTACAAATGTCCACATGGTATATTGAGCTTTTCCATCTTTTGTTTTAGCATCAGAAGGGGAGTCACCTGAACTACAGCCAGCCAATGAAAAGGACAAAACCAGTATTAATGCCAAAACAAGAGTCATTATCTTACGTTTACCAGCACTTAACACGCTCATTCTATACACCTCAATTTTTATGGTTTATACTCATTTGAACCTAGTCAATCCTTTAAATTACAAGCTATTTATAACCTCCTTTAGTCTTTTACTCTTTTAAAACAAGCTCTATTATTGTAAGCGTATTCATTTTTTACCATCATATTCCACTCGTTTGTACAAGTCAACTTACTTTTTTAATATTTTGAATATTATACAAACAACTCGGTGAATAACGTTCCATTCGATTACTACTAATCATGCGAATAGTGAGTAAATGTCCAACATTCATATACCTTACTCATCGTCAATTAATCTGAATTCAGTTACGAACATCATTAAAACTATTATTTTCCATTTTCTAATGCGAGAGAATCCTTCATTTTGATAAAATATAATTATAAAATCGTTCATTAAGGAAGATATGAAAAACATAACTTCTATGAATCAATCTCAATTAGAAAGAAAATTACTAAGATCATCGATAAGAATTTTGATTATGGAGTCTTTTTCCCCTATGGACCTACAGGAAGTGGTGGATATCCCACTGTAGTTGCTTTTATAGAAATTGAAAGCGAACTAAGCAAAAGAATTATATATTTACTATTATGAAAATACATTACCAGAAAATGATGAGGTTAAATTTGAAATATATTTTGAGGATAATCAGAAAAAGAGAGAGGTTGATGGGAAAGTCTATTATGAACGTAGTGGAGGCCCTGGTTCTTTATCATCCGAGGTAACAAAAGGAGAAAAAACTAAAGCAATCATACAAATCAAAAAAGAATTCTCAGCCATCCATCCCACTCAATAATCGGAAAAAAAGCTAAGAATTTGCCCTTGGCTTTTTTATATTTCATTAAGATTAACCTACCTGCTTCGAGAATTTTCCACAATCCGGAAGATGGCACTACGTTTCATATATAAATTTCGTTTTTTGATAACTCCCGTGTTTAATTTCATTTTCGAACTTTCTCTTATGTTTCAGAGCCATTTATGTATCTTTTAACCGCTTCAATACGTTGTTCATCATATACATTCACTCAAAAAATCCCCTGAAGAGGTAAATCCGTGTCTACCGTTTCAGGGGCAGTTCATTAACTGATGATAGTCTTCACTTTTACTTACATAAAGGTAATGTTCTTTTGACCTTGCAGAAAAATGTTCGTCTCGCGAGGCTTCGTTTCAGCAATCACTTTACCGTTTCGAACAGAGTATAGAATCTCTGCTTGCAGGCGAAGGGCATGGTAACCATCTTCCGCATTCAGCACAACGAAGTTTGCTGGATTTCCTTCTGCAATACCGTAATTTTTAAGGTTCAATGCTTTAGCACTATTACCAGTCACAAAACGTAAACTGTTTGCAATATCACTATAGCCCATTAACTGTGAAGCATGTAAGCCCATATGCAATACTTGAAGCATATTCCCGTTTCCGATTGGATACCAAGGATCCATAATATCATCATGACCGAAGCAAACATTTAATCCGTTTTGATCAAGCTCTTTTACGCGTGTTAAGCCACGACGTTTTGGATACGTGTCAAAACGCCCCTGCAGATGAATATTCACTAATGGATTTGCTACGAAATTCAATTCGGCAAGTCTAAGTACACGCATTAATTTATATGCGTAGGCATCATTGTAAGATCCCATTGCCGTCGTATGACTTGCTGTAACACGACCTTGGTACTCATTCATAATCGTTTCACGTGCTACAACTTCCACATGGCGAGACTGCTCATCATCAATTTCATCACAATGAATATCAATCGGCTTGTCATATTTCATGGCCAATTTAAAAATCTCGCGAACCGATTGAACTCCGTCTTCACGCGTAAATTCAAAGTGAGGGATTCCCCCAACAATATCAGCACCCATTTTTAAGGCTTCCTCTACTAGCTCCAACCCATTTGGATAAGATATTAGACCTTCCTGCGGGAAAGCGACAATTTGTAAATCAACAAAGTCTTTCATTTCTGCTTTCACTTCAAGCATAGCTTCTAATGCTACTAAAGAAGGATCCGTTGTATCGACATGTGTACGCACAGCACCTATTCCGTTAGCAATTTGCCAGCTAAGGGCTTTCTTTGCACGCTCTTTTACATCCTCTTTTATTAAGGAATCTTTGCGTTCAGACCAACATTGAATACCTTCAAATAAAGTCCCACTTTCATTCCAACGTGGTTGGCCTGCCGTTAAAGTAGTATCTAGATGAATATGAGGTTCAATAAATGGCGCACAAACCAGCTTTCCACTTAGATCAATTGTTTCACAGCTGTCAAATTCACCTGTACCTGCCTCAACAATCTTTAAAAATGAACCATTTTCTATTAGTAAATCCCAAAGGCCTTCTCTTCCGAAGATTGCAGCATTAGCCCACTTTTTCATAATAGCATCCTACCTCCTCTTCCCTTACCGTAACAACTGTTGTTTTCATTAGCTTAACAGCAACTACATAAACAATTCCTGTAATCAATAATGTGTTTAGTGAAGCGATTCCCGGCAATGTTAACCCCGAGATGACACCAACAGCCCATGCAATGATGGCTGGAACATGTACTTTTGCAATGTTTGCCTGCTCATACTGAATATATTGTCTTTTTTGGATAAAGAAGAAATCCACAATAATAATTGATCCAATAGCCGGCAGAGTGGATCCTAGGAATGTCAGCCAGCTAGTGAAATTGTTATAAAGTACGATGGCAAATACCGTACCAATCGTACCGTTCATCATAACCATAAATACCTTTGGCTTCTTGAACATGGTTGCAAAACCAAGTCCAGATGCGTACAGGGAGTTATCGTTTGTTGTCCAAATGTTTAATCCGAGCACTAAAACAGCCGGCAATAGCAAGCCTTGTGAAATCATTACATCTGAAATATCATTGTGACCGGTTGCTATTACACCAATCGCACCAAATAGGAACATTAATGTATTTCCTAAGAAAAAGGCAATGACAGTTGTTGTTACAGCATGTTTTCCTGATTTTGCATAGCGTGCAAAGTCGGGTGTTAATGTACCACCACTAATGAATGAACCGATTGTAATCGTTAAAGCTGCTGCTAATGTTAATGAAGTTTCAGGTTTATAAGCAATGAGCGCTTCCATTCCTCCCATATCTGAAATGGCCATTCCTGCACTCGTTGATCCAAAAATCGCAATAGCCGGTACAGCGATAAAACTTAAGATTGTTAAAGCTTTCATACCGAAATAAGCAGTTGCTGTCATTAAAATCCCTGTAATGATGACAATCGGTACCAGTGGGAGGCCAGTTAATTTAGAAACCGGATAGGCAAACATTCCTAGCCCTACACCAAACCATCCGACTTGGGTTGCAGATAACATGAATGAAGAGATATATGCTCCTTTTTCACCAAAACTATATTGTGCCAGTAAGTGAGTCGATAATCCTGTTTTTGCTGCAATATAACTTAATGCACCGGTAAATGCTCCTAATATAAGGTTTCCTAATAAGATGACACCAATCAACTGCATAAATGTTAATCCTTCACCTAATGATCCACCAGCCCACATACTTGCTGAATAGAATGTGAAGCCAAGCATAACAACAAGCATTTTCAGAAAGCTGTTACGTTTTGCTTCAGGTACTGATTGAAATGAAAAATCTTTGTCTTTTAATTGCATTTTGTTTCCTCCCAAGTTATTAGTCTTGGTGAGCAAAAAAAAACCACTTGCCATAAAGTGACAAGTGGAAGGTGTCAGAAATAACCGTATTATTCACACAATAATATATTATGTGTATAAATACGTTCTCCAAACAAAGTATCGCCCACCTTGTCAGCCTCTCTGGACTGCTCTTAAAGGTTCTCAATTTAAATTAAATCTATATTAACAGATTATCTCAGATAGTCCAATGGTAATAGATGGAGGGATTTGAAGGGAATGTATAAAAGAACAGGTGGTTTGATTGATAGAATGATATTTATGAAGTTTAGCTTATAATAGTCCCGGAAGCATAACAATAACTATTCCTTACCAATTACCTTGATATAAATAAAATAACCTTTTGGAGGATAATATGGTTTCTAAAAGGAAGAAAGCTATATCCATTTAGGATACAGCTTTTATTCTGATCATACTTTATTAATCTTTCTCATTTTTAATGTTCTCTTCATACAAATCTTTCATCATTTTAGCAATTTGTTCATTATCATAACTTTTACCTTGATACTCTGCTTCAGCTACTCGTGACATTACTTCAATATAAGAAAAAGCTAAAGCAGTTGTTAATATGGATGCAGTAGAACCACTAATTACTCCCCCTGCAACAGTACCGACTCCAGGTATTAGTTTAAGTAAATTTGAAACAATATATCTTCCTAAGAATGTAGCTCCCCCACTGCCTCCGATTGAAGCCACAATTCCACTTATTAATGCTTTATCTAAGGAAATTCCAAATATTGCTGTTATATGAGCCAACATCCCTACTTGCATAGGCACTAATAAGGCAGCATCTGAAAATGGAATTGGGGTAAATCCAGTCCCAAAGCTACCGGCTATATAACCAGTGGACCAAACCCTTGCTTCCTTTACCTTTCTATCAATATCAACTTTCTGAGCATTATTAAAAGACTTTTTTACGGCTTCAGGTAAAATCTCATATGTTTTTCCGACCAACTCTTTCAGACCGTATGAAGGAATAGTTATATCTTTAGTTATTTTGAAAGGCTGAGCTAAAACTGTTTGAACCGCCTTTACATTAAGATTCATTTCCTCAATGACTTTCTTAAATTCAAGAGCACTTTCACCATAACTTTGTGTCAAAACAAGGATTACCGGTACTTTTGATGCTAATGAATTAATTAATTCTATTTCTAGGTCTTCAATTCGGTTCGAATTCGCATTTATACAATACCATATTGCATGTATATATTCTTTTTCATCTTTATTTAAATATAGTTCCTCGATTTTACCATTAATTTCATTAACAATTTCTTCTTGTACTTCCTCTTTTAACTCCAGACCCTTAGTATCATATATACAAAGAGGTATCCCGTTTTTTGTAATTTTTCTCAGGCGTTGAGTTACTGGTTGTCCAATACCGGTTTCTGCGAGATTTTCTCTAAATACATTATTAATTAAAGTACTTTTCCCTATACCAGTTTTACCAATTAGCATAATATTAACTGGCATAAGCTTATTAATTTCTTCCTTAGTCTTATTAAAGATCTCGTCAATAATATCAGAAGCAGCTTGTGTAGCCATAAATAGCACCTCAAATTTCTTTTTAATGATATTCACTTCTTTAAATATAGCCAGTAGGTATAATGAGATATTCTATTAATACCTTCATTTTCATTTAAACAACCTTGATAGTCAATATTTTTAATAAATATTGAAAATATTGTTGAAATTTAAAGCGGTAAAATTCAAAGAAGTAACTACGACCATAATTTATCAATGAACTAACTAATTTTAAAAGCTATCCGGTTCTTACTCCTATAATCCTGTATAAAACTACGTATAGCCATTTTAAATCTATCTATTTCGCTCTTGTACTCTAAAACAAAAAAAGACTCCCAAATGTTTTAATTCAACATTTGGGAGTCTTTTTAATGATTAATCTTGGCAAGAATTAATCTGATGATACCGGTGGTCGAGGTCGAAATAGGTCACTAAGAATTGAAGTTAATAGGTTTTATATTGGCTATGTGCAAAAACAGTGCAAAAACATATTTAAAAATATCTATTGATAGAACTCTTTCTCCTTCAAATATTGCACCTAATTATCTTCTATTTTAAATAGTTTATCCTTTTCAGACAAACGTAATACAATATGTCTGTTATCATTTAATTGTTGGGGTATTTTATCTTTTAATATTGAAAAAACTAATTGGATATTATTCTTCCAAGCAAACTCGTTTACTTTTAAAAGTTGATTACCATGCATTAATTCTTTCTTATCATTAAGAATAAAATTGAGTGCAGGTATATTTTCATTTCTAGCAAATAATATATATGCAATATCAAAGCATAATATTTCACCTTGTTTTTTCCCCGAGCTTGTGTTTAGATTGAAACTTTCAAAAGAATAATACTTTTGTTTGGTTTTCTTATCTTCTTTTATTTGATATGAGAGACCATATTCTTCTCCATAAAGCTCTTTTGAAACATATGTAAAGAATCTATTAAATTTTTTCAATTGTTTTTTAAGCAATTCTTGAAATTCATCAGTAAACCTATTACCATCTAATAACTTTATTTCTACATTAATTCCTTTAATAGTACGTTCAGATTCTTCTATTTTTGAAATACTATTTTCTAGTTCTCCAAGTTTTCTATGATTATCAGTTAACTCGGAAATAATATTTTCTAAATCACTAAAAGTATCACTTGTGGTAAGCTTATTAGCCAGTGCTTTCTCGATTGACAATAACTTCTCCAAATCTTTCCTATAACGATTTATTTTCTCCTCAAGGATTGGCAAGTCCTGAGTGATATATTTTATTTTTTCCAATATCATTTTGTTATGATATTTTACTATTTGCTCAAAGGTTACTTGAATATCTTTAACACTTTTTTTAGCAACTGAGTACAATTCTTTCAAATCAGTTAAATCAATATCTGTAAAATCTTTCTTCAGCTCTTCCTCTGTCTCCTCTAACAAGTCTTTTCTTAATGACAATTCACCAATTTTATTACTTATCCTACTAATATTATACTTAGTATTGTTGAGTACCTGTAAATCCTCTTCATATCTTTCATTTATTTTCAAGCTTTTTTTCTGATTCTCCAATTTACCTATATTATCCAAGATAATATCTAATTGTAACTCTAATTCTGTTTTAGATTGTTGTTTCTCTAGTCTTTCCTTAAACTTTTGTTCAATTTTAAGCTTCTTAACTAGTAAAGTTCTATCAGAAACAGGTAATCCAAACATAAATAGATACAATGTTTCATACTCAATATTAGTTGTAAAGTTATTTAATACTTTAAGTGTATTATTTATTCTTTCATCTTTATATCTTATATTATGAGCAATAACTTGTCTTAAACTGGGTTTTTCCTCATCTCTTTCACCTAGTAGCAAAGAACTTAACTTCTCTTCGAAATCCTTCCCATTATTTTTTGTTAAATTTTCTCCATTAATTAACATGAGTTTCTTATTTCTCTGTAAAAAGTTACGCTTTATATTTATTTCCTTGGATTTATCATCAAATAAGTCCTTCTTAAGGTTTAATATTATAAGGACCTCGTTTTGTATCAAATAATCTTTCACATAATCTATATTCTTCTTTGTCTCTGGGTCTCTATAAATTTGTTCAGGATCTCCCCCTAAACAATAATCAACTAAAGCAAGAACTGTCGTCTTACCAATATTATTACCAGTCTCTATTTCTTTTAAATTTTTTGTTTCATCTACAATTAAATTTGTACCCATATGAAATGGTATTTTTCTAATAACCTTTTTGTTCGATTCAATAATTAATTCTTTTAGGTACATAAAAAAACACACCCATCTTCATCGACTTTTGCAGCTTCTATTAAATATAACCAATCCAAACAATACGAGTAAACTCTCAAAGAAATATAATATTTATCCTTAACATTTTTATATAGTGATACAATATCGAGACCCTCTTTTTCTTTAATTTCCTTAATTATTAAAGAAGAATAGTAAAATATACTCATTTCTGGTTTTATATCATTGAGAAGCAACATGAGTATACCCCCTAGGATTCTTGAATATTTTACAACGTATAAACGCATCGACTACAATTATCCTTACACACATATCAATTTCTTCTTGTGGTATGTTGACTAATAAATCACTTTTCATAACGTGCTCTTCCACTTTACCAATAATGTTAAAAAACCTTTCAACATTAGATAGATCTCTAACTACTATTTCTTTTTCATAAAATGACGTTATTTTTCTAAATACGGAAACGGTTTTATTGGTTCCTTCTCTAATAAATTCTCCATAAATTCTATCCAGAATACTATAGTATCCCTTATATTCATCAAATGTTGATTCTTTAATTTCACTTAAATCATTAAAGTCTATTTTCTCAGCAATTCCATAATCATTTAGTGGAAAATTATCACTTACATTATCAAGGTTTTCTTTTGCCAAATAATTAACTATTGCAGCAAGGTTATAACTAAGTTTTATAATACTTGGTTTTTCGCCGAACTCTTTTTGCATTAAATCATATACTTCTGCTAATTTGTCAATTGATAGTTGCGACACACTTTCCAATATTGTTACTTTATCCAATATATCTATAGATGGTTCGAATTTAATATTATAAATATTTTTATACGTTTTATCTTTAAGTTTATTTGCATCATCAGCAATAAAGAGAAATTTTATATGATAATCGAGTTCAGCTAATTCTTTAGTTTTACTTTTCTCCAATGTATTATTAATTTTAGTAGTTGTCGCTGTACTAGTTACCTGTACAACTAATTTTCTTTCTTCGTTTATAAGATCAATTGCTTCATAATTTGCTTTACCAACATTCGAAGATTTAAGGTTGTAATTATAAAGTATATTTATTAAATCCCTAAATAATGTTTCTGAATGGATATTTAAGTCTAATAGATTCAATTTACCACTGGTCTTAATTCTCAAAACAAGTAACTCCATTTTTTCAGAGATAGAATTATAGTACATTTGTCTACTCATAAAATATCATCCCGATCAAATCAATTTCTTCCAATTATACACTAATTTGTATTTTTTTGTTCAGCAAAACTATTACACACTACGTATATAATGGTCCTATATTCTACCTGAGAGAATCAAAACTTATAGAGGATATAGAGTTTCTAAGTCTACGACACTTAATCTAAGATAATCGAAATAAATTAAATGCCTTAAAAGGAAAACATAATAAATGCAGGATTCCTTATATAAGGAATCCTGCATTTATTATCACATAATGTCTTCTTCTGTCCCTGGTATTTCTTTGCCGTTTTTATCTAATTTTACTCTTACTTTTTTCTTCTTCTTAAATCCAGGAACAAGAGGCACTTCTTTTATAATTGTTCTTTGTGTATCTTGTACTTCAAAATCCGTCCTTCTATTTAATTTTATTTTCTTAGTTTTTGGATCAAACTCGAAACCTATTTCATTTTTGTCTTTAATTGATCCACCCTTTTCTAATCCAATAGTTTTATACCTAAAGTCCATTAATTTACCACCTATAAAAGAAATTCCTCCGATTACTAATCCAATTAATAATTTAGTACCAATATCATATTCCATTTTCTGTTGTTCCATAAGTCGCCTCTCCTTATATAAATTTAACTAGCCAAATAGTTTATGTGAAGATTCACCCAAATTTAAACCTAATCTTATTTCTCTTTATGTATATATTTTTCAAATAATAAATCTACAGATATTGATAAAATTTTAGATAAAGCAATCGCCAGTAACACATTGGGTATTGAAATACCACTTTCTATTTTTCGTATTGTTTCCTTAGAGACACCGACCAAATTTGCTAACTTTTCTTGGGATAAACCCATTTTTTCTCGTTCAGCCTTTAATTTAGTTCTAAATTTAGGTTCACCCATAAAATTTACCTCCTAACCCAAATATTTCTATATTTAGGATACCAGTAACCAACTATAGTTGTCAACTATAGTTGTAATATTAAATTATTTTTGAAATCGCTTTCAATATGGATTAATAAATCTTCTTATTAAAAATGATGGTCTTATGTAAAACATTATCTTACATGCAGCAAAAGTATTAAGGAATATAAATAAAGGTTCAAATCAAAATCGATTTGAACCTAAAATATTGCGGTACGCTTATTTTACCTTGGAACTGATATATTACTTATTATCCAGACTTAATTGATCTGTGTCTTCCTTATACCAATCATATGTGGTATCCGTAACAACCCGGTAACCAATACCAAGCTTTTTAAAGTATTTTTCAGCACAAAGGATTTTTCTCTTTTCTTTGGGGAATCTCAGTCTTTCTAAGTCTACGCCGCCTTTTGTCTCACGTACCAATTCTATTTTATACTTTCCATTCTGATCTTTTCTAATTATAGCCCAGTCTGGATTATAGTTTCCAATAATTTTAGGTAATTGAATTTTATATTTAGGAGGAAATTTAAAATATAAAAGTGTATTACCTTCTTTTGAATCTGGAATGATTTGATTTTGTATAAACTCTCGTTCTACATCAGAATCAATCTGAATCATAGAGTAAAGACCAGCCCGACCTGCCTCTATGAGTTCACGCTGTGGATGATTAACGACTTCAGGAAATAAATCATTTATTTCGTGCATATAATCATCCTCTTTAATTTCAAAGTCAATATTCTCCACTATATAATCACTTAATGTTATACGAATTTGAGATAAAAACTCTGAGATCCATCCCTCTGGATTATAAAATATCATTTCTTTCTTTTTCTGGTTCATACCCTTAAATATTTCATAAATAGTCCTCTTAGTAAGATTAGTCTCATTAGCGACACGACTAATAAAATCAGGAACGTTGTAGATAGTTTTTTCAGATTCTATAGGTCTTCTACTTACTTTAACCGCCTTTTCAGCAGTGAAATGATGTGGTTCATATTTCTTAATAACTACTTCATTGTCAAATTTAACAAAAGGTTCTCCGAACTGTTCACCGATCCGTAAAACCTTAAATCCACGTAACCTTTCATTACTGACCTTCTTTTTGAGATCGTCTTTTTCTTTGACTATAATTGTATTGTCTTGAGTGTCACCTGAAGAGTCTTGCATGAAGATTCGAATTTTTGCACTCTCCCTATTAGGAGATACTTCAAGCAGAGAAATTTTATAGTCAGCCAAAATAAAGCTTCCCTTTGATACTTCAATTAATGGATTTGGAAACTCAGTTTCGTTTAATTTTTCGACACATTTTTCTATTAGCTTATCAGTATCTATATTAACATTATAGGTAAGTTTTTTATTTAACTTTTGCGTAAAGTTCCGAAACTCATTAGAATTGTAAAGCTGATTATTTCGTTTTGCTTTTCCTTGCTCAGGTTTCTTTGGTTTAGGTGGAGCATCTACCCCATCCTCCACATATTCTTGTTGTAATTTTGATACAAATGTCTCATATGATTCATTTGCTACTACTGTTAAAACATTATAATAAGGATTTTCAACTCTTTTTCCTTCCTGGTTAACTAATAATCGAAGGCCTCGACCTATTTCCTGCCGTTTTTTCATAGTTGAAGTGGTTTGATTTAAGGTACATATTTGGCACACATTTGGGTTATCCCAACCTTCTTTCAGAGCAGAGTGAGCAAAGATAAAGCTCACAGGCTCTTGGAAAGATAATAATCTTTCCTTATTTTTCATAATCAGTTCAAAGGCTTGTTTTTCCATCTCACGCTGAGCTTGGTTTTTTCCTTCTGTATCAACAGCTTCTTCATCAGGATCATTTTGATTTTTCTTTGCAAAGTATCCTTGGCGTACTTCAGTTGCTTTTTTATCTTTAAAATCTGGATAACGATGTTTCACTCTCTCAAATTCTTCATCAAATAAACGTTTAATAACACCATCTGAAGCTACATAATTCTTTACTCTGTCTATGAAAAATAAAGAGAGAACTTTGACACCTTGTTCCTTTAATTGTTGTTGTCGCTCCATGTGTTCAATTATGGTTCTTTCTATCATTGCTCGGAATATGCTTTCTTTTGAAAGAAACGAATCAACTACACTCAAATATTTACCATTTTCAAAACGAATTAGTTGTTCTTCTTCCTTTTTACCACATATAATTTCAGATACAACGAAACCTTCATACTCTGGATTTTTCGTCTTGTCAGCTAGGTTATCGCCTTGTTTTAGAATTATTTCTCTTTCAAGCATTATCCCTTTATCCAAAACCATAGCGTTTACAACAGCAGTAATTGGTTTTTTTCTAACTTCTATTAACCGTAGAACTTTGTCATTTAAATTATCAAGTTCTGAAACACCAACAACTTCGATTTTCTTAACCAAATTATTTCTAAAAGCATCAATCGGAGTTAAACGATAAACTAAATTGGGTGTTTCTCTATGAGTTGCCGAATAACGTAAAGCAAATAGCGGTTTTAATGTACGTAAGGCTTCTTTTGACTTATTAGTTTCAAAGTTTTGAGCCTCATCTAAGATTAATATTGGTCTTGTTGCCTGGATATATTGATAGGGCTTTAATTCTCCAATTAACTTTTCGGAATATTTATAAATATTGTTTTTCGACTTATTGAATGCATCAATTGTCATAATCATCACTGTTAGATCAGTGTTAGTTGCAAAACTTTTTACTTCACCTAATTTTCCACTATCGTAAGGAATTAATGTAATCTCTTCGTTATTATATAACTTTCTAAAATGACTTTTTGTAATTTCAATAGATTTAACTACTCCCTGGTAAATGGCGACGCTAGGGACCACAATTATAAACTTGGTAAACCCGTATTTTTGTCTTAACTCATGAATCGTACGGAGGTATGTGTAAGTTTTTCCAGTTCCAGTTTCCATTTCAACCGTGAAGTGAGGAACCCTTACTGAGTCATAACCTGTATTTTCCATCACCATTCCATCATCTACAATTAAATCTTCATTAATCTCTAGTTCACTACCCTTTTTCTCATCATTATTTTGTTTTTGAACCATTTTAAGGTTATCAATGAGAAGGTATTCGTCCAACATTTCATATTCAGGGAAATTGGCTACAATGTCTTCTGTTGTCCCTGAAAGCATATTTTGTTGATCTTGATATGGAACTCCCTCAAAGAGCTCGACCACACTTTTAATAGCATCTAATTGAAAACTCTGATCAGGATTGAAGTGTAATGTGAGTTTCTTTTTCAATTGTTATCTCTCCCTATCAGATTGTCTTAACTTTCATTTCCTCAGATAATATAGTTTTAATATCATCCTTGAATGCATCGTCAAAGCAAACAAATAAATCTTTTGGATAGTTCTTTAATAAATATTCCACCAAGTTCTTGTTTACTTGTTCGTCTAAATTAATAATCATTTTAAATGGCACACTATCATGTTCTATAACCCAAACAGTTACTCCTTTTTCTAGTTCATAGTTATTAATATGACTATCTAAAGGGAATCCTTGAGAAAGTATCAACTCGACTAAAATATCTTGGGTTTTCCAACCATCCACAAGCGTATTTAGAGCAAATAAATCTAAGTTGATTTCTAACTTTTGAATATCATTTATTGGTTCATTATTCCAAGCCTTAAAATTAGACTTATCAAGTTTATACTTTTTAAATCCTCGATCAAGGTTTTTCTTATTTTGATCTTCTTCATTCATTAAATTAATTGATTTTATAAGCCTTTCTCTCGTAATATCAGCAATAGTTAGTCCATTCTCTATAGCTTCAGGTAATTGAATCAAAATAAAACTTCTATTACCATTATCTTTCTTATTGGCTTCTAAAACTGCATGTCCTGTTGTGCCAGAGCCAGCAAAAAAGTCTAGGATTATATCATCATTACTCGTAAAGTAAGAGATTATATCCGCCGCAAACCGATAGGGCTTAGGATTATCAAAATTTAGTCCAATCTTTTTAAAGAATGCATCATCACTTGCACCAAATCGTATTACTGAAGGAATATTTTCAAACATATTCTCTTTTAGCAAATACTTCCTGTTTGGTATTGTCGTTTCATCTGTTCCAAAAAGTATTTTGTTTTCAGAAAGTAACCTTTTCATTGTATTAGGAGGGTTCCTCCAACCCCTATTAGGTACTGGGCAAGGTTTTTTAGTTATAGGGTGTATTAATGGAATAAAATACTCATCTGGAGCCTTTTTCTTATTAGGCCAAGACATAGAAACTGGACGGTAAACATTCCCCTCACTATCTATGTTGTTATAAGCAGCTTCTCCACCAGATAAATAATCTTGATTACTCACCCAAGCTTTAAACTCCTTGTTAGCTAATTCAAGATCGTACTCTTGTTCAAACTTTTCAAAGTTGTAATTTGAAAGATTGTACTTTTTCACTACCTCTGCTAAGTCATCTGGAAATGTCTTGGTTCCAATTTTAGCAAATATTTCAGCCGCCTTTTTTAGCATCTTCTCAGCATTGGCCTTTGGTCGCTTTACTGGTGTTTTTGATACTAGGTAGTCCTTATCCTTTGCATATACAAGAATTACCTCATGTTGATAGGCTATACCTGTAGAATCACCCTTTGGATTTCTTTTATCCCAAATAATTTTCCCTAATCGGTTATCTTCTCCAAATACTTCATTCATTATTATTTCTAGATTAAACTCTTCATTTTCATCAAGATGCACTACTATCAGTCCATCTTTTCTTAATAAATCTCTAGATAATCGTAATCTCGGATATATCATGCTTAACCAATTTGCATGATATCTTCCGCTAGATTTTGGATTGCTTGTTAGTAGCCCCTCTTCATCAGCCTGTCCAGTTTTAATCAGATATTTTTCAACTGGCTCCTTAAAATTATCTTCATATATAAAGTCACTGCCAGTATTATATGGAGGATCTATATATATCAATTTCAGTCTATTTTTATAGCTATTTCGTAATATTCTCATTACTTCAAGATTATCACCTTCAATTAGAAGGTTTTTTGTTTTCTCTTCATTTATCCCGCCATTTTCTTGTTTTAAAGTACCGCTAGGGGGGAGAAATGCCAATCTTCTCGCTTCAGCTTTACCTATCCACTTTAACCCATAGTTTTCTTCTTCATATTCGTCTAATGATTTTTCATCAATACCTACCAGTTCTTGTTTAAGTGCATTGAAGTCAATTCTTCCATCAACAATCACTTCTGGGAAATAATCTTTTAATATTTCAATTCTATCTTCATCAATTCTTGTTGGACGTTGTATTTTTTCTATTGGCACAGTTTATTCAGCCTTCCTTTAGACATTTTTAACATCTACTTATCTATTATGTAGAAAATCTTCCAAGTTATCTATTGTAAAATATTGTATAGGTGTATTTCTATTAAAATCAACACTAAATAATTTTAATTTCGAGACATCATCGAACCAAGGGTTTGTAGTCCTTACATTATAAACTATTTTAAATGAAACGTCTGTTCCCAGAAGTAAATTGCTGATCAATTCAAAGTTACTATAATCATCTCTATAAGGCTGCCATTGTTGTAATGATATAAAGGATCTCTTTAATTCATACACTTCTACCGGGTTACCATACTGATCTACTCTCCAAAGATCAATGTCCGAAACTGTTATAGCTCCCAAACTCTTCCTCTGCCAATCATGATAAGCACTAGATGAAGCATTATTAAGGTATTTCCTTGTTGCACTATTACTAACTGGGACACCATCTTGGGAAAATAATTTTTTAAGATTATCCATCGTAACCTGTTGAGGCTGTTCTCCACTTTTATAAGTAATAACTTCTTCTACTTCAGAAACTTCTATATTAAATTTAACAACTCTTAAAGGGATTCCAGATTGTTTACTTATTATCTCGAGCAATGAATATGCTTCCCTCTCTTCTGTTGTAAGCTGCGAATCATAGTTTATTGATTGAACTCCACTAGCTAATACCAATAACCTTGGCGTACAATTATTATCACCATATACTAATTGCCACATATTACCCGAAACATATTTCAAATTATTATTACCTTTACCAATAGCATCATACAACGCATTACTTTTATAGTAACCCATATTTTTCCTCCTTTAATCATTCTCAAGATTAGCCACTAATATTTCATTTTTTTCAAATTCATTTCCATAATCATCATAGTAAACAAGGAAGTCACGCTTGGCCTTCATAGAAGTATAGGCATATTCTCTGTATGATTCACACGAAAATCGCACATCACAGTTCCTACATACATGTGTTGCAAACAACTTATTTCCTCGTATTGGAGTATTTAATTTTCCAATTGATACAGGAGAGAATTTATTATCCTCTATAAAATCTACAACTTCACTAAATGATTCAATAGTGTTATTCAATTTTTCTTCACTAAACTCAATAGGTACTTCAGGATTCCAATCTTCTAATGCCAGTTGAATTCTAGAGGGATTTTTAGATTGAAATGCTCTTTTTAAATCTTCAGTTTGCCCAGTCGCTATTATAGAAGTACCACTTAAAGTTTGATTGTGTAACTCTTGCCAAATATGAGCATAAATATTTAACTGACCGCTATAATCTTCATTATTACTTCTTACATAATCAACATCATGAGTTTTAATATCATATAAGACAGTCTTATCCTCTTCACTTATTACGTCTACTACGCCTTGTATCGTGTAACTCCTTCCTTTAGGAGTTTTTTGTAAAGGAAGTGTAAGTTTTACTTCTGTTTCAGAGATATTCTCTGCAAGTGATTTCATTTTCCCCCAATACATTTTTATTTGCTCCAATGCCAAACGCTTAACAAATGGTGCTAAATAATGCCCACCTTCTAATTGTAACTGTTCATAATTTTCTTCAAACGCTTCTTCAATAAACTTTAACATTTCTTCATCTTTCATTATTAATCACCTCCAGTACGTAGAGAAATGATTTTATTATGAATATCTTCTATAGTTCGATGAACAAGACTTCCAAATAACATAGTTTGACTTCTAGATGGAACAAATTTATATTTATTAAAAACCATATAATTTCTTGGGCATTTTTGATAAAGCAGATAATCACTGGTGTAGGAATAAACTTTCGGTAATTCTGCGTTCTTAATTAAAACTGATGGAAGGTCTAAGACATTTAGCTGTGATACTGTTGAGTATCTACTTTCTTCAAAAAGGGATTTAAAGGCTCTATGGGTTCTAACTCCCTTTCCCTTTGGGTAAGCAATCACTAGCATATTCTCTGCCCTTGAAAGGGCAACATAAAATAAACGCATAGCATCAAATTGAGGAATTTTATCTAAAGGTTCAGAATCCTGATAGATAATCTTACGTATAACTTCCTCATTCTTTTGTAGCCTCATACTTTTTTCAGTAGATCCTAAAATTACGTATGGAAATTCAAGCCCCTTACTTTGGTGTATTGTTAAAAATGGGATCCTACCTTTTGGAAATGGCGTTTCATCGTCTTCATATTCCGTTTCTTCTAATCTATATAAGCCATAGATAAATCTCCCGAAAAAGTTATTTATAACCTTCCCATCTAATATTGAAAATCCAGTGATCACTGTGCTATTTTGTTCCAAGTATCTTGCAATATAATCAGAAATCTTGGAGAGATTACAGATGGGTCCCTCATCTTCTCCATCCTCTGCCATTTTAAACATCTGCGAAAAATATGAAAATCCACAGAGTCGATAAAATAAGTCCAAAAAGTTCCAATCTACTGAGGTAGCCCTATTTAAAATATATTGTAAAGAAAAAGGTCTTCCTTCACTTATACGTTCCTCAGTAAATCTATCTAACATTTGACTACTTAATGCTTTTTTAGTTCTCAAAGATATACCCAGTGTATTAAATAATTTTACTTTGTGTTCTTTTGGTTGATAATGATCTTTTAGCACCCATGAATTAGTATTAACTGTGTTCAAAAGTCGTATATAATCATCGGTACATGATTGAAGCTCTTCTTTTTTTGCCATGACGTATAAAGCGAGTTTCTCATCTTGATTGATTAAAACCTTAGCATCTTCCATAGCACCTTTCATCCAATTTTGATAATCACGATAAGCTCCTCCATAGTCCCCTTCTACTGGTCTCCCAAAAATATGAAGAAACAATCCAAAAATTGCTTTAGCCTCTTCTACTTCTAAGAATCTACCTGCTCTAGGTGCATAGACTTCTATTCCTACTTGCTCCAATGTACTTTTCATAATTTTTGCTTTTTGATTATTACGTAAGGAAGGAAATAAAAACGCAATTTGATTAGGATTTTCGACCTTCCTTTCATCAATTAATTTTTTAACAAATCCAGCAATCTCTTTGGCTACATTTTCATAACTGGATGGGCTACTTGTTACAACTGCTGTCTCACTTCCCTGATTATATGATTGTATATTTTTATCATACAATCGATAAAATCCTTTTCCATCTTCTCGTTTCCAATCAACCTGGTTTATAAAATTCGTATAAGTATTTACAATTTGTTTCTTTGATCGGTAATTAATATTCAATTTTATTTTTTTTGGTTCGACTCCAAGATAATGATTACATCTTTCAGGAAATTGAACAAAATTTTCTACTGTAGCACCCCTAAATCGATATAGAGCCTGATCATCGTCACCAACTACACAAATATTTTTATGACCCTTTGCTAACCTAAATATTAGTTGTTCTTGTATCCGGTTTGTATCTTGAAATTCATCTATAATAATATGGTCAAATTCATAAATTGAACTATTATTATTGAGCATTACATTTAATGCTTTTTGTTGTAGTAAAGCAAAATCCATTTGGTTTTTCGACGATAACTCTTCTTTATACCATCTATACAAATTTGCTAGTTTATTTAATGTCTCGTCTCTATTTTCAATTGCTTTTGATTCTATTAAATCTGGTTGAAGGTTTTCTTCTGAAAAGCGATTAAAAATACTTATTAACGATCTTGCTGAATCGTGCCTTGTTGATGTACGATTGCTAAAATATTGTTTAAGTTCTTTTCTAATCTCATCATCATCTTCCAAGTGTAAAATATCACGTAAATTTCTCCAAAAATACGATGAATTAATGAAAAAGTACTGATCCAATTCATCTAGTAGTGAGGGGATTTTTATCCTAGATCTATCTGCGATAAACCTTCTATCTCCTACCAATCTCTTGCATAAAGAGTGTATAGTCCCTATATACATTTTTGATATATCATAAGGTTTGTTTGTGAGATTAGTAACTGTACCCAAAATAGCTTGTAATCCCTCTTGTAACTGCTTGGCTGCTTTTTCCGTAAATGTTGAAAGAAAAATCTTCTCTGGCGGACATTTATGAAAAACTATAAGGTTAATTGTCCTCCATAATAAAACTCTTGTTTTTCCCGATCCGGGACCGGCCATCAAAAAAAGAGGTCCATTTATTGAAAAAATGGCATCTCTTTGACCTTTATTAGGATGAAATCCATGCAAATCAAATAAGTTATCCATATTGAGTTTTGAAGACTCTGCCATATATCTCACCTTCTAGTTAAATCAGTTAATATTACTCAAGACTATTTTACCAAATATATCCCAATAATTATCTAACTATTTTATATTTTCTTAATAAGTTCTTGGATTAACATATAATTAATCATTATTCTCGGTAATTGCGTAGAAGTAGCTAAGTAGCAAAATGTTATGTGGGTTTATAGTCGGGAAATATTATATTTGTACTCAAATAAATAAAATCTAGATGTTAGGAATGTATATCATCTTTTTATATAGTGGTAATAAGGTTTCAATTTCATTTTTAATCAACAATACTATTTGATCTTCAGTTGATATAGAAATATCACTCATAGGTAAGACCTTCGTTAAATGAGATTCATAACCCTCATTATCAAAATTGTAGAAATCGTAGAAGTTATTTAAATCTCTTTCATCTATTTTAAATGGTTTTACTGGCTCTATTTTTTCGACTGGATCATTTATATACCATGTGTAACCACTTCCCTTAATCTTTTTTAACTCTAAAAGCAACTCCGCTTTGAAATCAGGGCTATATAGTTTTTCCTGAACGAAACTTCGGTCAATTGCTCCTTCCCTTACTGAATGGAACATTGAAATAGTAAATCCACCTGGATATAATCCTATTTGTATAGAGGCATGTTTTCTAAAAGAAAAAAAACTTTCTCCACCATATTTTACATATTTTTGATGTTTACCATATCTAATACCAATCCAGGAAACAGTATTATTGTTATAGATAGAAGGATATATTATTGTGGTAATATGATCGGAATTCCAATGCACATGTAAATCTAACTTTTGTGTAAAATTCCTTATTTTTGAGTGGATTTTCAACAATTTATTTTGAATGGATTTTCTCTTCTTAGTAACATCCATATCATTTCGATTTTGATTAGTCGGAAAGAGTGTTTCATAATCATCGAATATAAAAACATAATCTTTTATTATTAATGGATCAATTTGCTTGATAATGAACCTCTCATCATTCACCTATTTCTCCTCCTATTTCTTAGATAGGTATTTATAAGCTAATTCTATTTAGATTTTTAATGTTTGTTATAAATATTCTATTTGAGTCTAACCAATCCCTTTAGGACACTCAATATTAGTAATTCATTTCTTCCTTAACTATTTGATTGTTAGCACAATAAATACAAGAATAAAAAGAGCATATTCTAGCTTCTCATCTATTCATTACATAAATTGAAATATTAAACTTTTTCATCTGCAAAGCAATGCAGTGTTATGCATTGCTTTGCATCATATTAATAGAGCACTTATTCTTCAAAATCAGGAATGTTTAAATTAATTGGTCCTAGTACTCCACCCGTTTGTTGAATTAAATCCTTGAATTCTTTTTTTGTTTTACTGTCAATCGAGTCCACAGTATCTTCCGAATCAAACAAAGTTGATTGTTTTCTTATAGGAATATTATTATTACAGTTAGTATTTAATTTACTAGTAAGTATTGAAATGATATTAATAAGTTGCTCTTTATCTATTGATTCCATTTGCTTTTGTTTTCTTTCTTCCTCAAGTAACATTTTCAAACCCTTTTTAACATTTTTCGTTATTTTATTTTGCTCAAGAAATTCAATAATTCCCTTATCTTCTTCATAATGAAGAGTAAAAGTATAGACTTTACGTTCCTTTCTTTTAGTAGTTTCCATTGTTTTATACCTCCTAGATTAAATAATTTAGAATCTAACTAAATATGATTACTAGTTGTTTTTACTTAATACATTTAATCCGAAACGTAAATAGCCCTTAGCATTTGATTGTTGAGCATTTTCTAGGAAACGAAAACGATTTTGAAGATTAAGATTAGAATAAATTTCAAATATTGCTCTTAGTAAATAATTCTTCAAAACCATTGCTCCACCACCGCAGAAAACAATTTCATCATATGACCTATCCTCTAGCCCTTCTTTAGATAATTGCTCTATGATCTTTTTGGCATAAGCTTGAAGTTCTTTTTCCCTTTCTTGTTCAACATTTACTGAAATATTATTAAATGATATTTTGCCGGTATTTTGAAGTTGTTCTTCAATGCCAAGAATTGGAGCATTAACAGCTTTAAAATCATCATTTCGCTCAGCTGCCTTTTTTACTTTTAGCCATACAGATTTAAGTCCAGGTATTTGTGCTTTTTCTCCTGGAATTAACCTTTGTATTTGACAAAAGTCAGTAGTCCCGTGGCCAATATCTATATACATCAAATTTTTCTTACTAACTTGAACAGCAAAAGTTGGGTCTGCTTGCCCTCGCTCATTAAGTAATTCTGAGTAGTATGTACTTTCTCCTTGTGTGATGACCGCTACTTCATTAATGGTAAAATCTCTACCATTAACAGTATGTGTTCCTTTTAATTGCACTTGAATAGATTCTGTTATTAAATGATTCCCAGCGTGTTTAGTTGGAACTCCAGTAACCACACAAATCCGTTCTTGCATCTTTACACCTTGTATTAATTGCCGGTAAATAGCGATTAAGCATTCAATTTTATAATCTTTTTTTCTATATCTTGAAGGATCATCCATACCTGAAGAATCTTGATTTGAAGTTTGTAGTGGCAATCCTACTCGATAATAGAGTTTTTCACCTTCTATTATTACTTCATATACATCTAAATACTGATTGCCATCAAATGGATTAAAAGCTTGCTCCTCATCAACAGTTGTTAAAGTATTTAGGTAAACATCTGGCTTACTCAATGAAATAGAACTAACACTTTTTACATAAGAATTTCCTGATTCAAAGCCAATATAAATAGTCATTAAATATCTCCCCTTAAACAAATAATTTATAGTTTTTATAGTTATAAAACTATATGAGTGACTGCTATTCTATTATTTAAATATTTTTGGGTTTTCCCTTTTTTATATTCATTAAATTTTTATAGTATTTATATTTTCTCCGCCCGCATTTAAACTACGTAAGCTTAATATTTAATACTTTTATTAGTCTTCCAAGTTTTGTACTAGCCTATAATTTACTGTAAAATAATAGAAAATAAATATTTGAGGTGAGGAAGTTTGAGTTTGCCAACATTATCGGTGTTTTTCGGAGCAGGTGCGGAAATTGGATATGGATTGCCTTCTGGAGGGAAATTTGCATTAGAAATATTCAGAGTACCAAATGAAGAGGACAAGGAAACTTTTAGGAGGCAAATTCAAGCGATTGACTCTCGATCACAGATTGCCACTCAGTGGCTTCCTGATAATTATGCGAATAAACGGTTAAATGTTTTTGGAAAAGGTGAATTTGAAGGTCTTATCGCATCTAGTTTAGAAAATAGAAGGAGTAACATTTTAGATTATCTAGATGATTTTGATACAAAAGTTTCAAAACTATTATCTCATTGGAAAGTTAATGAAGCAGTAATACGTGAAAAGTTTACATCCGAAACTGATGAGGAAATAGGTGACATGAGGTATAATCAAGCAATTAGATTGAATGAAAAACTTGCTACTAGTGTGCCACTATTTGAATCCGATTACTTTTCGGCATTTTTACGATTATTAGAAAAGCACCCTACAGATCGTTATTTAAAAAGAGTTGTAAGGGCATATTTAGAATTACTAGTTGGAGCAATAGGTCAAAGCCTTGTTTCCCAGTTAAACGAAGAATTGTTTACCGCTGCACCTGATGAATTAAGTGTATTTGATGATTTATCAGGTATATTTTCTTTAAATTATCAAGGTGTTGGACAAACAGGTATGGAAATTGTAATTGAGGAATCTCCTATAGAAGTGGATGAAGATACAGAAGGGCTTACATTATTTAGAGAGTTAGGGCGGAGTATACTAGAAGAAATTTATAGTCAAGCAATGGACTATCAAGCATTGATTGATAGTCATTTTAGATACCTTTATAATCCTAAAGCACAGTGGGCTAAATTTAGTAGAATTGCTATCTTCCTTCATACTGTTCAGAGATATATCACTAACCATGTACATATTGATGAAATGAGGATATCAGAAGGCCCTGGATATTATCATGACTTGATAAATTTAGGGAAGTATTTTAAATTAAACGCTATTGGTACCACTAATTACAATAATTTCGTTCAGCAAGTATTAGCAGAATCAGAAATAGCAGAGACTCCTGTTTTCCACTTGAACGGCAGCGTGAATGAATACTATGACCCATACAAAAATGAGATTTTAACAGAACCTTCTGCCGAAGAACGGCAAGGAAGAATCCTTGTACCCTTTATGTTTACACAAAGCGGTGTTAAACCTTTGACTTCTGTAAGTATGTCCAGAAAATATGTTAACCTGTATGACTTCTTTGTTAAATCGGATGCAGTGTGTGTAATTGGATATGGTTTTAATGGAGATGATGGTCATATCAATGGAATGTTCAGAAGCTTGGTTGAGAGAGAAAACAAAAAATTATACATCTTCCACTATAAAGACGATAATCGCTCAGAACAGCAACTCTTAAGATACTACCAACAAAAATTACGCCTGAATTCATCTACAAATATTAAAGTTGTTTTGGTAGATCAGAATCGTACTTTTAATGATAGACTTTGGTACGAAGTCTTAGTAAACGATATGTCATAATATCATCCTAAGATTTATAAATTTAAATTTTAGAATTTGATTTTAAGACCCCTGGTAAAGTAATAAATCCTTACAGCCAGAAGGAAAATAATATGATTTCTAACAAGTGGAACTATATGTCTATGTCATTTTATTTATAATTATATATAGTTCCGTTTCTTAGAAAATACGGTTAACCCCTTGAGTGACATAGTATAAATAGAATTTTTAGGGTCAAAAACAAAAAGAGAGGATTTACCCTCTCTTTATATAAATAAACTGTAGTTTATGCCCCTCATATGTTTTTCTATCCAAACCTATTTGATCAGCAAAAGCTTTCGTCAGTTTTAATTCCTTTAAATTTAATTCTTCTAAAATACCGTGCTTTCCATAAAGGAAAATATCAATCGTTTTTTCTTTCTCTTTTTTAGTAACATATTTTGTTTCGTAGTTTATCATTAGTCTTAACTTGGGTTTGATTATATCTCTTTTAAAGAAATATCCTTTATTTCCAATCTCCTTCTTAATCAAGGCAAGGAGCTTCTTTTTTACTTTTATGTAGTAATCATCAATTTTCCTATCATCACGGAATAGCTGATTTGCTACCTCTTCACCTTGGTGAATAAGGATTGCATTCTTTCCTCTATGAACTGTATTCTTAAATCCACTTTCTAGCAACTCAATTGCTTTTTGATTAATCACCGTTTCCATCTCAAAAAAATCATTCATTGAATAGAAGGTAATTAATTCTTTTTTGTATTTCTTTCCTGATGGATGAACAACATACGACAGTTCTTCTGCTTTATTTAAAATTGTTTTTGGGATTTTATCCGTGTCTATCTGTTTGATAAACCCTAGCAACTCCAAATCTTTAACTAAATAAAAGATCCTTTTCTTTTCTTTCTCAATATCCTTAATCTCTGCCTCTTCACTTAACATCATTTCCGCTATGTGTGAGAAACTAATCCAAAATATCGAATTTCCATCAATATTTATATCTCTTAATCTTGAATTAGCGTAAAAAGATAAGTGTCTAAGAACCATTTCCCTTCTAGAACGATAAACGTTCTTAATAGGATTTCCGCTTCTATCTAATACAAGATCTCCCCCAACCATACGGATATTTCCGTCACGGTCCTTTTTTTCTATTTGGTTTATTTTTTTATAACGTATCACTTTTGTAAAGAATTTTTGATATAAGATGGGATATTTGGTTTCCATTATTCCATCATCAAACATCTCTACGATCCACTTTTGATTCCGCTGATATTTTGTAGCTTCTTTAATGTAAAACTCACTTTCTACTATTTTTACCCCAAATTCAGCGGCCAATTCTACTACAGCCTCTCTAAATTTAGTACGGTCTCCATCTTTTTTAAATTCAATATATAAATCTATTAAACTCATTGATCTTTTACACCCAAAGCATCCATATAGATGGTGTCCATTGTATACTCCTAAACGAGCTGACGGATTTTTATCGTTATGGAGCACACAAGAGAAATTTTCTGTATAGCTGAAATATGGGTAAATTTCTGTTATTCTTTGCTGCTTAATATAATCAATTGCATCTATAAAAATCATTTCATCTTTAAAATCAACAATTTTTCGAACGATAGGAAGTTTTTTTTGAGGATTTTCATATGTTCCTTGAGGATTTAATATGCTGTTGGATAATTGAGGTTCATTAGATAAGAACATTTCTTTCATTTGTTCTTTGGTTACAAAGGACGAAGGATATTGAATAGTAGTTACCATTGAAGGAATCCCTTTATTATGGAAGAAACCAGAAACTCGAGCAGGTTGAGCTCCTTGCTTGAATGCTATATCCGCTCCAAATTTCGTAATAATTCCTCTCTGTATCTCTTCATATTCACTTTCGTTATACACCTGTTTATCATCATATATGTAAAAACCTCTAAACCCATTTGGGCTTTCATTAATTAAACATTGTTCTATATCTTTATGATAAGTCTCTAAAAATTTTTGCTTCAAACGATTTATTTCATTTACGGTACGATAAGCCTTAACTGAAAAAGGGCAATTCTTTCTATTTAAAGAATAAATATTGACTGAATCCGAATCAATATCAGGTCTATTTTTTAGTTCTAATTCA
The DNA here is from genome assembly GCF_058313585.1 of Bacillus sp. z50. NCBI lineage: Bacteria > Bacillati > Bacillota > Bacilli > Caryophanales > Bacillaceae > Bacillus > Bacillus sp. z50. Next base: position 7,801 of record NZ_JBZFQL010000007.1, on the reverse strand, counting down.
ATTTCTTCTGCTTCTCTTCTTGTTTGAACATCATAAACCTCTTTACCACAATCATAATCCCAAGTATGTGCATATATATTTTTAATATCAGATTTACGATGAGCTAAGTTAGGTAAAATATAAATGGCATATCCTTCTTTGTTTAAAGTCTCTAAATCAAACCACCGATTCTTTGTTCCTTCCTGAAGCAGCTTGATTTTTCTGCTATTTTTAATTTGTTCTTTTAATTGTCGTTTGTTTATAACTAAATTAACTGCATTGTTAAAACCAAACTTCTTCCAACATGCTTCGCTGGATAGTTGTTCGTGTCGTAAACGGAAGCATAATTGTTCTTCATCTGTTCCAAAATAATCAATAAAATCCCTAAATTCTTTCCAATTCAAAAACGCATCACCCCAAATTAAAAAATAGATCAGATTAATACTTATCATAAGATAAGGGTTTATTTGCAGTACTCTTCCTTTAAAAGCAATCTATTTTGTTTTCTAACTTGATATAACAAAATAGCTCTTTTATTTTATTTAAAAACATTTCGTAATTGACCCTTACACTTTTGCAATTATAAATCTTTAATTAATCCTATACATTTTCTTCAATCCCTTCTTTAATTCAAAAGCATTCTATTCTTTTTTATTTATTGAAAACAAGGTTTTTGGATCCTTTTTTTTAAAAAAGTCTTTTTAAAATCTTTTTCTTTATAGATGTTAATAACTTTTAGGGCGGAATTAAAAAAGCTGCTACCAATAACGGTAACAACTTCATACTTTATAAACGTCTTACATATTATTGGCTCTTATAGGTCACAGTCCACCTACAAGTATGATCAATATTAATAAGATAAATCTTTCGATTGGTATTCTCTTAATCTTCTATAGAAAGTAGACCGACTCATTTTAGATGCAGCACAAGCTTGTTTAACAGTGTACTTACCCGATTCATATTTTTCAATGGCATCCCTTACTTGATCTTTATTAAATTCTTTTTTTCTTCCTGTATATTTTTCAGGATTGTTTACACGGGCGATTGCTATTCCTTCCTTCTGCCGTTTTAACAATTTTAATCTTTCAGTCTCAGCAATAGCTAGATACATATACAACATATTGTACCCATTTGCTCTAACTATAACATCGTCACTCTCTGTCATAGTATTCATCCATTGATAGTCAAGAAAAATTAAACGAATACCGTTTTTTTGGAACCAAGCCAGCTCCTGCATTCCAGAATCATAACTTCTTCCTAAGCGATCCAATTCGTGAAAGACTAGCGTATCGGATTCTTTTAAAATGGATTTTAATTTTTGATATTCTGGCCTTTCAAAATTCTTCCCAGACATTTTATCAATAAAGATATTTCCCTCTGGTACACCATAATCGAGTAATGATATTTTTTGCCTCATTGCCGACTGAAGTTTAGAAGATATTCTACCATATCCAAAAATACCCATAATCACTATCTTTCCTTTCTACATTACATTTAATTTTTATGACACAGACTTTTGACACACATCAAAGCTTTGATGTTGTGTTTATCAATTTATCAAAAAAATTGTTTCATTGAGTTTACTCTATTGATACAAGTTCTACTCTTAAATATGAATTTTATATATATTAATGGAATTACCTGTATTTGTGTAAAAATAAATTTATTTTAACACTAACCAATCCTTCCCTCCTAAATATAATTATCTATAAATATCAAATACCGGCACATTATATTCTTTAAATTTAGAATAACCAATGATTTTTATGAAAAAGTTATTTTTATAAAATAATTTTAATTTCCCCTTGTTTTTTAAAAATTAATAGAATTTAATTCCTACACCTTAGTAACGCAACTAGGGAATTAAAACGATTGGGGAAATAATAAATGAGCATACATAAACAATTGAAGTTAATAAATGGTGACGTATTCAATGAGATTAAAAAAATTGAAAGTAACTCCGTTCATTTGATTTGTACTGATCCACCATACTTTATATCTAGAAAGACGAATTTTAAAAGTGGTGGCGGTAATCAGAAAAAATACGGTTCTATATCAATGGAATTTGGGGAATGGGATATAGATAAAAAGAGTTTTGATTGGTTTTCCTTGTTACAAGAATTTAAGAGAATTCTTGTTCCTGGAGGAACAATGATAATTTTTTACAATATGTTCAAAATGAGTGATATTGCAGATATAGCTGAAAAACTCAAATTAACACAGCCGAGAATTGGTATTTGGGAAAAAAATAACCCAGTTCCACTTAATTCAAAAATAAATTACTTACCAAATTCAAGAGAGTTTTTTATATCTTTAACGAAAGGAAGAAAACAAACATTTAATTCTAAATATGATAGAGCTTCTTATTTAGCACCGACAGTACATCATAAAATACGGATACACCAGTGTCAAAAACCAGTTACTATACTTGAAGATATTATTGCTACTAATACCAATGAAGGTGATACCGTATTAGATTGTTTTATGGGTTCAGGATCAACTGGTCAGGCTGCATTAAATCTTAATCGAAACTTTATTGGTATTGAAATAGATAAGGATGTTTTTGAAAAAGCAAATAATCGTTTGTATAAAAATAACAGGCTAATATAACAGGAAAGTAATCCAGCAATAACTGATGGTAAAAGTAAAGCTACTATTTCGGTAGCTTTTTTATTTATATAAATCCTGAAATATAAATAATTTACATTCCTTTTCATATGTATTTACCTTCTCGACAAACTGTAATAATTTCCGCTGTTTATAAAATTATGATTAAGGACCAATCAATCTAATACAGTAACCTGCTAATTGCTATAAAAGAGTGACTTTTGGATCTGAATCATGAATGCCTTCTCATATTGATAGCAAATAAAAAATATTGCTAAATGATTATTTACATACTAAATAATTCGTTATCACTATAAATCTTCCTTAAGATACTAATAATCCACCAATTAATATTTGGATTCAAAAAATTAAAAATAAAATAGTAAATATAAGAAAACACTTAAAAACCTTTAACTTTAAATCAAAAATGATAGTGTTTTGATTCAAATTAGAATAAATTTGAACTATTTTTTAAAATTATTAAAGTTTTTTGGATGAACTATTGAAAAACAAAATTATTAAAGAATATAATCCAATCGAAATTAATAATCATTCTTTATAGTTATGTATCTACTAAAAACTGATCATTAAAAAAGGAGCAAATAGAAATGCAACAATTATCCTTAAATCTAACTATACCTATACCAGCTGACTCAGTACTTATTTCTAAAGCAGAATTGAAAGAATTAGAGCAGCATCAATTATCCGGTTTATATTGGTCTATGAAAGACCTGGAAGCAAGAGTTAAGCGAAAAAATGAATGGATAAAAGAAAATATTCTGTATCCTTCAAAGTTTCGTAAATTGCTCGACGTTGAAAATGGCGGATTTGTCTTTTATCCAAAATCCAAAGGGCAAACTTGGTCATTTCACGCCTCTAAAATGGCAAATTTCCTAGATGAAAATTTCGTACATATTTTTTCTTAATATATTTATATTTTTCCTTTTTTTTACACATTCTCTCGTACCTGAGTAAAATAATTAACAGTTCCTTGGTAATAGTTCTAAATGAAAGAGAAAGAAGTGATAGAGATGGCAAGTTATCAAAAAAGGGGTATTAAATGGCAATATACTATAAGCCACACTGTAAATGGAACAACAAAACTAATTCGGAAAGGCGGGTTTAAGAATAAACTAGAGGCAAAAGTTGCTGCTACCGAAGTAGAAGCTCAACTCAATAAAGGGATAGTACCACATTTAACTCCGGTTCCCTTTGATGAGTATTTTGATAATTGGGTTAAATTATATAAATCAGATAAAGTATGCCAAACTACTATACTACATTATGAGTATACTTCTAATGCAATTAAATCACACTTCGGAAGTAAACCTTTGCAACAAATTAAAAGACACGATTATCAATTATTTTTAAATGAATTTGGGAAAGGTAAATCTAAAGAGACAGTTGGAAAAGTAAATGCACATATACGTGCTTGTGTACAGGATGCTGTTGAGGAGCAAATTATCCAGCACAATTTTACTAGAAAAGCAGTAGTAACTTGGACAACCCCAGCAAAAAAATCGAATGAAAAACACTTGGATTATGACGAAAGCGAAGCGTTACTAACTGAACTCTACAAACGTCTTAATCAAGGTTTAGGGTATTATTTAATTCTATTAGGATTAACATCAGGCATGCGTTTTGCTGAAATAGTAGGATTAACACGAAAAGATTTTAATTTTTATGAAAATACAATAACAATTAATAAAACCTGGGGTTATATGAAGCGATCTCCAAAAGGATTTGGACCAACTAAGAATGAACAATCAAATAGAATAATAAAAGTCGATACAGCAACAATGGATGTGTTTAGAAAGCTCTTTTCAACTTTACCTAATAATTTGAATCAGTTAGTATTTTATAGTCAAGAATCGAAATATAAGGTAATAAGTAATACAAATGCCAATAAACTATTAAAAAAGATGTTAATAGATTTAGGCATAGACCCAATTACGATGCATGGTCTAAGACATACTCATGCCAGTGTCTTGCTATATAAAAAAGTGTCTATCCACTATATTAGTGAACGATTAGGGCACTCAAATATAGATACGACTTTAAAAACCTATTCTCATGTACTTAAAGAATTACGTGAAGTTGATGAAAAGGTGACAATGGATATCTTTGAGAAGATGGTTGGGTAAATATAACTCACCAATATAATCTTTATAAATAAGAAAGATTCTCGCCTTAAATGGGAGAATCTTTTTTATGTTAATAAAATAGATTTAGGACAATGTATAAATTCATCATTTATATTTAATTATGGTCTTTTTCACTGATTAATATCTTTCTTACTGCAATCCGACTTACTAGCTATCGTATTATCAAATACTTGCCGAATAACTGTGTCTTCTGGGGTCTTCATTGCAGTATTATCTAATTTAACTTTATCAGTATGTAGCTTTATTCCTACCTCTGAACACATCATTACTACTTCTTCTGTAACCCTGTCGTCATTTATTTTTGGATATGATTCAAAAATGGATTTAACCGAATAATCAATTATTCTATAAACTTCATTTACAGAGAATTTATTTAATAAATTCTCAATAATTATGTTGGTTTTTGTACCAAATTTAGGTAAAATCATTTTATCTTTCAAAGATAGAGTAAGGTATAATAAACATTCACTTACTTCAATTTCAAATTTTATTTTTTTGCAAAACTCAGGTTCATCTAAAAATAAAGCTGAATCTAGAAAAAACAAGCGTTTAATTAATGCTTTTCTATCTCCGTCTTCAGGCATAACATTGATCAATAAACGGGCTCTATTCCAATCAAAAGTACTGGATAATTTTTGATTATTATCTAACTCAAATTTATAAAATGCATCTATAGATTGCTTAGGATCTGGTAAAATGATGCCATTATCAATTAGTTCTTCCATTATTAGCTTAGTGAAATTATCCGATGGGGTCAGTTTTTTTCTCATTAGTGAATTTCGATTAAAAAGCTCTACATATGAAACCTCTTCATCTGCTCCTAACCTCATTAATGCTGAAAGATAAAACTTTTGTTTCAACGTTAATTTACATTCTTGAAATGGTCGATCACAATACTCAGCCAAGAGTCTGATAATAGATTCGAATCTTTTTTGCTTTTCATTATCTTTCTCCGCATTATATTTTTCATAACATTCTTCGCAATTGCAAGAAGGATTGAAGATCTCATGTTTACATTTTGGACATGATGGAGAGCCTTCATTAGAACTTCTTTTCTCCTGCATATGAAGAGCACAATAAGGACATTTAATTTCGTATACAATCGAAGGTAATACACTCTCTAGACTTCCACAATAAGTCCTTATATCATATTCCTTTATTAGCTGCTGTATTTCTTCCTTCGCCTCAAACCTTCTTATTAATGATACAATTTCGTCTGAGTTAAGATGCTTCAACCAATTACTTTTCTCAGCTACTTGTAATGATTCCTCTAAAGGTAGTTTTCTTAAGACCATTGTTACAACTTCTCTCCTGGATGATGTTAATTATATTATTGGAATGTTTTTAGAGTAAAGTACTGTGTAAAACTTGTGTAAAATTAAAACAAAACTTATCTTTTTCTATCTTTATCTCATAATACAAAAAAGCTCACAAACATTGTTTTATCAAAGTTTGTGAGCTTTTTTAGTGACTAATCTTGGCAAGAATTAATCTAAGGATACCGGTGGTCGGGGTCGAACCGACACTCCTTACGGAACACGATTTTGAGTCGTGCGCGTCTGCCAATTCCGCCACACCGGCAAGATTTTGGAGGCGGCAACCGGATTTGAACCGGTGATAAAGGTTTTGCAGACCTCTGCCTTACCACTTGGCTATGCCGCCAAATTTGTTGGAGCGGAAGACGGGGCTCGAACCCGCGACCCTCACCTTGGCAAGGTGATGTTCTACCACTGAACTACTTCCGCATTAAGTTGGCTGGGCTAGCAGGATTCGAACCTACGAATGACGGAGTCAAAGTCCGTTGCCTTACCACTTGGCTATAGCCCAACAATTAAATTTATTAGTTAGTATAAGCTATTATTCGAGTTTAATCTAAAAATGGGGCGACTGATGGGAATCGAACCCACGAATGTCGGAACCACAATCCGATGCGTTAACCACTTCGCCACAATCGCCATATTTATTGGCAGGGGCAGTAGGAATTGAACCCACACTGGAGGTTTTGGAGACCTCTGTTCTACCTTTAAACTATGCCCCTATAATGAATGGTGGAGGGGGGCAGATTCGAACTGCCGAACCCGAAGGAGCGGATTTACAGTCCGCCGCGTTTAGCCACTTCGCTACCCCTCCGATATTAAGAGTGCCGGCAAGAGGACTTGAACCCCCAACCTACTGATTACAAGTCAGTTGCTCTACCAATTGAGCTACACCGGCATAATATTTAGGAAAATCATCATCTGTTAAATTTTAATTAATAATGGTGGCTCAGGACGGAATCGAACCGCCGACACAAGGATTTTCAGTCCTTTGCTCTACCGACTGAGCTACTGAGCCAACTTCATTATGTAAATGGCGGTCCGGACGGGACTCGAACCCGCGACCTCCTGCGTGACAGGCAGGCATTCTAACCAACTGAACTACCGGACCATTTATTGCGGGGACAGGATTTGAACCTGCGACCTTCGGGTTATGAGCCCGACGAGCTACCAGACTGCTCCACCCCGCGCCAATGTGAGTGTGATACTAGTTTTTATGGTGGAGGATGACGGGATCGAACCGCCGACCCTCTGCTTGTAAGGCAGATGCTCTCCCAGCTGAGCTAATCCTCCATATTAAAAATGGTGACCCCTACGGGATTCGAACCCGTGTTACCGCCGTGAAAGGGCGGTGTCTTAACCGCTTGACCAAGGGGCCAATTATTGAGTTATAATGGCGGAGAGCAAGGGATTCGAACCCTTGAGACAGCGTTGACCGTCTACACGATTTCCAATCGTGCTCCTTCGACCTCTCGGACAGCTCTCCATATGGCTCCGCAGGTAGGACTCGAACCTACGACCGTTCGGTTAACAGCCGAATGCTCTACCACTGAGCTACTGCGGAATAATTATAATGCCTGGCGACGTCCTACTCTCACAGGGACTCACGTCCCAACTACCATCGGCGCTGAAGAGCTTAACTTCCGTGTTCGGAATGGGAACGGGTGTGGCCTCTTCGCCATCGTCACCAGACGATTTTGTCAGCGACATTTATTATTATATCGTATTTCTGAC
>NZ_JBZFQL010000006.1:0-260619 GCF_058313585.1 Bacillus sp. z50 | reverse complement strand
AAGATGATCAGGTTGATAGGTCCGAGGTGGAAGTGTGGTGACACATGGAGCTGACGGATACTAATCGTTCGAGGACTTAACCAAATGAATCAAGCATACTTGCCAAACTTACATTATCCAGTTTTGAGAGAATGAAAAAAAGATAAAAATTCTTTAAAATTTCTCTTGAAAAATGTCAGAAATACGATATAATAATAAATGTCGCTGACAAAATCGTCTGGTGACGATGGCGAAGAGGCCACACCCGTTCCCATTCCGAACACGGAAGTTAAGCTCTTCAGCGCCGATGGTAGTTGGGACGCGAGTCCCTGTGAGAGTAGGACGTCGCTAGGCAATAAAACGGAGGATTAGCTCAGCTGGGAGAGCATCTGCCTTACAAGCAGAGGGTCGGCGGTTCGATCCCGTCATCCTCCACCATTATAAAATTAAAAATTACCAAAAAATACTTGGTGAAATTATAAAAAACATAAGTTATAATAATTAAGCGTCTTAGAAAAGCGTTTAAATCTATTAAGCCGGTGTAGCTCAATTGGTAGAGCAACTGACTTGTAATCAGTAGGTTGGGGGTTCAAGTCCTCTTGCCGGCACCATCAGTACGAGCCATTAGCTCAGTCGGTAGAGCATCTGACTTTTAATCAGAGGGTCGAAGGTTCGAGTCCTTCATGGCTCACCATTTACAAAATGCGGGTGTGGCGGAATTGGCAGACGCACCAGACTTAGGATCTGGCGCCTTACGGCGTGGGGGTTCAAGTCCCTTCACCCGCACTTATATGCGGAAGTAGTTCAGTGGTAGAACACCACCTTGCCAAGGTGGGGGTCGCGGGTTCGAATCCCGTCTTCCGCTCCAATGCCAAGTTATATGCCGGGGTGGCGGAATTGGCAGACGCACAGGACTTAAAATCCTGCGGTAGGTGACTACCGTGCCGGTTCGAGACCGGCCCTCGGCACTAGTTTTTTGCAAAAAATGCGCCCGTAGCTCAATTGGATAGAGCGTTTGACTACGGATCAAAAGGTTAGGGGTTCGACTCCTCTCGGGCGCGCCATCTTTTTGCGGGAAGTAGCTCAGCTTGGTAGAGCACTTGGTTTGGGACCAAGGGGTCGCAGGTTCGAATCCTGTCTTCCCGACCATCTAAAACTTATGGGGCCTTAGCTCAGCTGGGAGAGCGCCTGCTTTGCACGCAGGAGGTCAGCGGTTCGATCCCGCTAGGCTCCACCATTATAAACTTTAATAGGATTCAATATTTGGCGGTGTAGCTCAGCTGGCTAGAGCGTACGGTTCATACCCGTAAGGTCGGGGGTTCGATCCCCTCCGCCGCTACCAAATAGGACCTTTAGCTCAGCTGGTTAGAGCAGACGGCTCATAACCGTCCGGTCGTAGGTTCGAGTCCTACAAGGTCCACCACTATATATGGAGGAATACCCAAGTCTGGCTGAAGGGACCGGTCTTGAAAACCGGGAGGCGGGTTAAACCGCGCGGGGGTTCGAATCCCTCTTCCTCCGCCATATATACCTTAAATACCTTGTAGTATATGGAAACAAATTATTATTGTCGCGGGGTGGAGCAGTCTGGTAGCTCGTCGGGCTCATAACCCGAAGGTCGCAGGTTCAAATCCTGTCCCCGCAATAAATGGTCCGGTAGTTCAGTTGGTTAGAATGCCTGCCTGTCACGCAGGAGGTCGCGGGTTCGAGTCCCGTCCGGACCGCCATTTATAAAATGTTAGCTCATCAGTAAGACATTGAGCAGCATCAGAGAAATACAAAGATACAAAACGGCTCAGTAGCTCAGTCGGTAGAGCAAAGGACTGAAAATCCTTGTGTCGGCGGTTCGATTCCGTCCTGAGCCACCATAACTTTAAAAAGACAATGCACGGCGGTTGTGGCGAAGTGGTTAACGCATCGGATTGTGGTTCCGACATTCGTGGGTTCGATTCCCATCAGCCGCCCCATAGAGTGCGGGTGTAGTTTAGTGGTAAAACCTCAGCCTTCCAAGCTGATGATGAGGGTTCGATTCCCTTCACCCGCTCCAAATTTTACTTCGGGCCTATAGCTCAGCTGGTTAGAGCGCACGCCTGATAAGCGTGAGGTCGATGGTTCGAGTCCATTTAGGCCCATATACCATTATTCCGTAGTAGCTCAGTGGTAGAGCACTCGGCTGTTAACCGAGCGGTCGTAGGTTCGAATCCTACCTGCGGAGCCATATTTGGGGAAGTACTCAAGAGGCTGAAGAGGCGCCCCTGCTAAGGGTGTAGGTCGGGTAACCGGCGCGAGGGTTCAAATCCCTCCTTCTCCGCCATTTGGCCCCTTGGTCAAGCGGTTAAGACACCGCCCTTTCACGGCGGTAACACGGGTTCGAATCCCGTAGGGGTCATAAAAACCATGTACATGATGTACATGGTTTTTTTATATATTATTTTAATAAATGAAATCTTAATAATTAAAACATAACTGCCAAAAGAGCTCAGTCCGTCAATACATTGTCTCCTAAACGCCTTATAAGAAGGCAAAGGTAAAATTCTAATAACGGTTAAAGTCTAAAATAGAACGAGAATAAAGCCGAACTGATCATCAAGTACTTTTAAGAGGAATACCAAGTAAAATTTTATGATTTCTTTAGTAAGGATTATATCAACCAAATTGAAAATCTACTTCTACCTGTAATATGAATAGATGTGTGAGTCAATTCTTGAATTGTTTCCCCATTTGGGAATTGGGAAAATATTGCTATAAGCCCTTCTCATTTTGCCCTATACTAATTTTACTGTTCGAACCTCCACTCCACCTAAATTAAGTATTAAATTCTGCTATTAAATATGCCTCACGATAAACCTTCATATGATCCATATATCAACATAAATAAGCAATTGAAGCTCGCATAGACATCTTCTTATAGTTTTCTGAGAGGGTATCATTTATTTAAGTCTTGCTTTAATCAGTAGATCCGTGAGACAATGGAAAGTAATTGTAAAGGTTTGTATTTAAAAAATTTCACGGATAATGTTCTCTTATAGAGAATATACTAATTCTTAAATCCTCAATCGATTATAAAGAAGCCCTCAGAAGAATTAACTCAACACAATCATCCTTTCCTCGATTGTATTTCCTAAAGTTCTATGTTGAAAGATATATTATATGCCAAAGTATCTAAGTTCCCTTTTTGGTCTTGAATTATGAGAATATTTTGTTTACTATAGATAAATACTATAATAAACAAATAGTTTAATATTTTCTTACACAACTTTATTAAGTAAACATTTTAATTAATTAACTCGTTTTTGAGTGGTAGACCACTTCATTGATATTTTTCTCAATATAATGAAATATTTAACATAAAAATAATAGTATTTAAGTTTCTATATACTATATTTTGGATATATTATACTGATACCTGTTAATTTATCTTACTAATTCCAAAAAGTAGTGAAAAAAAGCTTTTTAGAGCTAAATTAACAATTTTTGCATTTGATTTAGTTACAGAATAAGTAGTTTAATTAGTATATTGAGAAAATTCGAGAAAGGGTGATAATATGCCTAATGCTATCCCAACAGACTATCAGGTCCATTTGTTTCATGAAGGCTCTCTTTATGATGCATATAAACTGTTCGGTTCCCATTTGATAAAGGTAAATGATGATATACATACAAGGTTTACAGTATATGCACCAAACGCCCGTCAGATACGCTTGGTGGGTTCTTTTAATAATTGGAATGGTAACGGTTATGAATTAAAAAGAGTTTCTGAACAGGGTATTTGGACGCTTCTGGTAGATAAAAACCTGGACGGACATATATACAAATATGAAATTGAAGCAGCATCTGGAGCCATAGCTCTAAAGAGTGATCCGTATGCCTTCTATTCAGAAATAAGGCCTCATACGGCATCTGTCGTATATCCTATAGATGATTCATATAAATGGAATGATGCGTCTTGGCTTAAGAAAAAAACAAAGAAACAACAAGATGAGAACCCCATGTTTATTTATGAAATTCATGCAGGAACATGGAGAAAACATATCCAGGAAGGCCAAGTGTCTATACCGAGCGATGAATGCAAGATTGAGGAATTTTATACATACCGTGACCTGGCTGATGAACTCATCCCCTATGTAGTTGAACAGGGCTTTACACATATTGAGCTAATGCCACTAACTGAACATCCGTTCGACGGATCATGGGGCTATCAGAGTACAGGTTATTATTCACCAACAAGCCGATATGGCAGGCCTGAAGACTTGAAATATTTTATCGATCAATGTCATCAGCATAACATAGGTGTATTGCTTGATTGGGTACCTGGTCACTATTGTAAAGATGCTCATGGTTTATTTATGTTTGATGGATCACCTGTTTATGAATACTCTGATCTCAAACACAGAGAGAATCCAGTATGGGGAACAGCAAATTTTGACTTGGGCAAACCAGAAGTTCATAGTTTTTTAATATCCAACGCAAGATATTGGATGAAGTATTTTCACATAGATGGATTTAGAGTGGATGCTGTCGCAAATATCATTTATTGGCCCAATACATATAGTGGTGACGTTAATCCACATGCTATAGATTTTTTACAGAAACTTAACCAAGTTGTAAAAGAATCCGATCCTACAGTTCTTATGATGGCTGAAGACTCAACTGATTGGCCTAACGTAACTAAGCCAGCTAGTGAGGGAGGTTTAGGATTTACATATAAGTGGAATATGGGTTGGATGAACGATATTTTAGAGTACATGGAATCAGATCCGTGTTCTCGAAAGGATCTTCATAATAAAGTAACATTCTCCTTAATGTATGCTTATACGGAACGGTTTATTTTACCTTTGTCACATGATGAAGTGGTCCACGGTAAAAAATCTCTTCTTGATAAAATGCCAGGAAGCTACGAAGAAAAATTTTCTCAGTTGAAATTACTCATGGGATTTATGACAACCCACCCGGGGAAAAAATTATTATTTATGGGTGGAGAGCTGGGGATGTTCTCAGAATGGAAGGATAAAGAACAGGTTGATTGGCATCTACTAAATTATGATTCTCATCAAACATTAAATCATTTCTTTGCAGACTTACTAAAGTTTTACAAACGGTCAAAGCCGTTATATGAGTTAGATGATTATCCTGAAGGATTTGAGTGGATTGATGTTCATAACACCGATCAGTCCATATTCTCATTTATTCGTCGTGATCGAGAAGGAAATCCATTGATAGTACTGTGTAATTTCAAAAATATATCTTATGAAGAATATAAAGTTGGAGTACCTGATAAACAGGAGTACAAAGAGGTCATAAATAGTGATGCTGTCCAATATGGTGGAAGCGATCATGTTAATAAAAAGAAAATCATCGCAGAAGAAGGTTCTTTTCATGGGAGACCATATCACGTAAAGATTAAGGTACCTCCATTTGGAATTACTGTACTGCGTCCCATTAAAAAACGGAAGGAGTTAAATAAAAATGGCAAAGAAAAAAATAGTCGCAATGCTACTGGCAGGAGGACAAGGAACAAGGCTTGAGGCTTTGACAGCTGATGTTGCAAAACCGGCAGTCCCATTTGGCGGTAAATATAGAATTATAGATTTTACATTAAGTAACTGTACGAACTCTGGAATAGATACGGTAGGGGTATTAACGCAATACCAGCCGTTATTGCTTAATTCCTATCTTTCTAACGGAAGTGCCTGGGATCTCGATTTAAAAGATGGCGGAGTAACTGTATTACCTCCGTATTCTGCTTCAAAGGAAATGAGATGGTATACGGGTACAGCAAGTGCGGTTTACCAAAACTTAAACTATATCGATCAATATGATCCGGATTATGTGATTGTTCTCTCAGGAGATCACATTTACAAAATGGATTATGATAAAATGTTGAGCTTCCATGAGGAAAGAGGAGCAGATGCGACTATCTCTGTTATTCCTGTTCCTTGGGATGAAGCAAGCAGATTTGGAATCATGAACACCAGAGAAGATTATTCTGTAATGGAATTTGAAGAGAAACCGAAAAATCCGAAAAATAATTTAGCCTCTATGGGTATCTATATATTTAATCGTAAAGTTCTAAAAGACTATTTGATAAAAGATGCTAAAAATGAAGATTCAACAAGGGATTTTGGTAAGGATATCATACCTTTATTATTAAATGATGATAAAAAGGTATATGCTTATCCATTTGAAGGATATTGGAAAGATGTTGGTACACTGAAAAGTTATTGGGAAGCTAATATGGATTTACTGGATGAAGAGTGTGAATTAAATCTTTATGACTATTCATGGCGCATTTATTCAGTTAATCCGAACAGACCACCACAATATCTATCTAACAAAGCAGAGGTTAAAGAATCACTGATTAACGAAGGATGTATAGTTGAAGGTAAGGTGGAAAAATCAGTCGTTTTCTATGGAGCACAGATTGGCAAAGACGCACATGTTAAAGATTCTGTAATCATGTCAGATGCCGTTATCGGAAAGAATGTCTATATTGAAAAGGCTATTATTCCTCCAGGTGCTGTTATACCGGATAACCAGGTGATCAGACCTATTGATGATGAAGATGTTATATTGGTTAATCCTGAACTGTTAACAGAAGAAAATGTTATAAAATTATCTTGATATAGTGAAAGGCGTTGAAAATATGAGTAAATCACTATTAGGTATTATAGATGCCACGAATAGTTTTGAATCACTGGATATTTTAACAAAAAGTCGGAATGTTGCAGCATTACCAATAGCTGGTCGTTTCCGTTTAATAGATTTTATTCTTTCAAGCATGGTTAATTCGGGAATATCTAATGTAGCTGTTTATCCACAAGCACATTTCAGATCGTTAATGGACCATTTGGGAACAGGTAAGAACTGGGATTTGAATAGAAAAAGAGATGGACTATTCTTCCTCCCGGTGCCTCATACAGAAGATGTATCTGGTGAGGTTCATGCGTTTGATCACTTTGCTTATCATATGACCTATCTTGAAAGAAGTAAACAGGAGTATGTGATTGTTGCTAACAGTCAAACCGTTTGCAATATCGATTTTAATGCTGTTCTTAAATATCATATACAAAACAAATGTGATATTACGGAAATCAAAAAAGATAAAGAATCACTTGAAATGTTCATCCTTAAAAAAGAACTGCTTGTTAAATTAATTGACGAGCGGAAACAAACTGGGTACAAATGTTTAAAGGATGTTGTGGAAGATCATTATTCCGACTTCGCTATCTGTGTTTATCAGTATGAAGGTTATCTGGCGAATATCAATTCTATTAATGCCTATTTTCAATCAAGTATAGATCTTCTTAAAGAAGAAAATTGGAGTCAGTTATTCATGAAGGAATGTCCTATCTATACAAAAGTTAAGGATGAGCCGCCATCCAAGTATAGTGAGAAGTCTCATGTAAGCCAATCAATGGTTGCCAACGGCTCTATCATAAAAGGTGAAGTAGAGCACAGTATCATCTTTAGGGCCGTTAATATTGATGAAGGTACTTCCATTAAAAATTCCATTATCATGCAAAAAACAAAAATCGGTAAGAATTGCAAACTCGATTATGTAATCCTCGATAAGGATGTAGAAATTGCTGATGGAACAGTTCTGATTGGGTCTCCATTCCAACCAATTGTTATTCAAAAAGGTGTAAAACAAGGAGCGTTGATGAACTCGTGAATGTATTATTTGTAGTATCTGAATGTGTACCCTTTGCTAAATCTGGAGGGCTGGCTGACGTAGCCGGCTCTCTTCCTAAAGAATTAAAAAAGTTAGGTCATGAGGTAAGAGTGTTGCTTCCTAAGTATGGGACGATACCTACTCATTTTTTTAATTCAGCGAAAAAAATTGCTGAATTTGAAGTTCAGTTAAGCTGGAGAAGACAGTATTGCGGTATTTTTGAAGCTGAATATGATGGTGTCATTTATTACTTTATGGATAATGAATATTATTTCCATAGACCAAAACTTTATGAGCAATTTGACGATGGTGAACGTTTTGCTTATTTCTGTAAAGCGGCTGTTGAAGCACTTTATCATATTCCATTTTTACCGGATGTTATTCATACACATGATTGGCATACGGGAATGATTCCATTCTTATTGAAAACTCAGCACCAGAATACGAAATTAGCAAACATCAAAAATATATTTACAATTCATAATTTGCAATTCCAAGGCATTTATGGAAAAAGTTTTCTTGATGATGTACTGGGGATTCATGATGACTACTTTAACCAGTTGGAATTTGACGGGAACGTCAACTTTATGAAATCAGCACTGGTTTATGCAGATGCAATAACTACTGTCAGCCCTACTTATAAAGAGGAGATTAAAACTGACTATTACGGTGAGCGTCTGAATGGATTGCTTCAGGCAAGAGACTCAGATTTATATGGGATTTTAAATGGAATTGACAATGACTTATATAATCCAAAAAAAGATGCTGCGATTGCCAGCGAGTTTTCAGTCAATTCTCTGAAAGGCAAAAAAGCGAATAAACGTTATCTCCAGGAGTATTTCAATTTACCGGTAGATGATAGCAAGCCGCTGATTGCCGTTGTATCGCGTTTAACCTCTCAGAAAGGCTTTGATCTGGTTAGAGCTGTATTCCATGAGATTTTGCAGGAAGATATCCAAATGATCATGCTGGGTACAGGCGATCCGCAATTCGAGCATTTCTTTGGTTATACGTCCCAATGGTATCAGGATAAATTAAGGGTTCATATTGGTTTTAATGAAGATTTAGCCCATCAAATATATGCTGGAGCTGATTTGTTCCTTATGCCTTCTAAATTTGAACCTTGCGGATTAAGCCAATTAATAGCAATGAGATATGGTACATTGCCGATTGTTAGGGAAACAGGGGGTCTGCGAGATACTGTACAGCCATATAATGAATTTACTGGCGAGGGCAATGGTTTTTCATTTACTAACTTTAATGCTCATGACATGCTTTATACAATACGTCGGGCATTATCTTTTTATCATAATCCTTCTGAGTGGAAAAAGATTGTTAAGAACTCGATGAAGAAGGACTATAGCTGGGCACGTTCAGCAGCAGAGTATGAGGTTTTGTATAAAGACTTGACTGAGAGGATCTGATTTAGATGTTTGATAATAAAGAACTGTTTAAGGAAGCCTTTATATCTAAGCTTGAAATGTCTTATGGAAAAACATTTTCAGAATCGACTCCGCAGGAGCAATATCATACTTTAGGAATTATGATTCGTGAATATATAAGTAAGAATTGGATTAAAACCAATCAATTATATAGAGAAACGAAGACAAAGCAGGTCTACTATTTATCAATTGAATTTTTACTTGGTAGAATTATGGGGAGTAATGTCTTAAATCTTGGCATACAAAAAGTAGTGGAAGACGGGCTTGAGGATTTAGGGATTAGCTTTTCGGAGCTGGAAACACTTGAGCCGGATTCTGCGCTCGGTAATGGTGGGTTAGGCCGATTAGCTGCTTGTTTCATGGATTCCATTGCTTCTTTGGAATTGCCTGGTCATGGATGTGGTATTCGCTATAAATATGGTTTATTTGAGCAAAAAATCATTGATGGCGTACAAGTTGAATATCCAGAGCAATGGCTTCAAAATGGACATGTATGGGAGGTTCGAAAAGCCGATCAGGCAGTAATGGTACCTTTTTGGGGAGAAGTACAATCCTATACAGATTCTGATGGCCGTTTAGGTTTCCGTCATATTGATACAGAGCCAATAATGGCTGTACCTTATGACATACCGGTTGTTGGCTATCAGAATGAAACGGTGAATACACTCAGATTGTGGAATGCTGAGCCTGCCCCGGCTCCTTATCATCGCGATATTATGCGTTACAAGCGTGATACAGAATTGGTATCAGAATTTCTTTATCCGGATGATACAGAAGACAGCGGGAAAATTCTGCGTTTAAAACAACAGTATTTCCTTGTCTCAGCCAGTTTGCATACCATATTAAAGACATACCGCAAAAAGAATATTCCTATGAGCAAATTGCATGAATACGTATCAATACATATAAATGATACTCACCCTGTTCTGGCCATCCCGGAATTAATGAGGATCTTATTGGATGAAGAAAAAATGTCATGGGAAGAAGCATGGGAAGTAACCACAAAAACGATATCTTATACGAATCATACGACGCTTTCTGAGGCATTGGAAAAATGGTCAATTCGTTTATTCCAACCATTATTGCCAAGGATCTTTATGATTGTGAATGAGATTAACGAGCGGTTCTGTCAGCAATTATGGGAGCTGTATCCGGGTGAGTGGCAAAGAATAGAGGATATGGCTATCATTGCTCATGATCAGGTTAAAATGGCCCATCTGGCTATTGCAGGCAGCCATAGTATAAACGGAGTAGCCCATCTGCATACTGAGATTCTCAAGAAGAGAGAAATGAACAATTTCTATCAGGTTTTTCCTGAAAAGTTTAATAATAAAACCAATGGTATTACTCATCGCAGATGGTTATTGAAATCCAATCCAGGACTTTCCCGTTTAATTTCGCAAGCAATCGGCGATAAATGGCAAATTGATCCGGTATATATGAAGGAATTGGAGCGGTTTAGTACGGATTCTTCCTTTTTAGAAGAGCTAATGAAAGTGAAAGCAGACAATAAGAAAAAGCTGGCTAAGCGGATTAAAGAACAAAATGGTATAACCGTTAATCCAGATAGTATTTTTGATGTCCAGGTCAAACGTTTGCACGCGTATAAACGCCAATTGCTAAATGTTCTTCACATTATGTATTTATACAATCGAATGAAGGAAGAGCCAAATTTCAAGCCATATCCGCGTACCTTTATATTTGGAGCTAAAGCATCCCCAGGATACTACTATGCCAAAAAAATTATTAAATTGATTAACACCGTGGCGGATAAAGTAAATAATGATCCGGACACAAAAGATTATATAAAGGTCGTATTTCTCGAAAATTATCGGGTATCTCTGGCTGAAGAAATATTCCCTGCAGCTGAATTAAGTGAACAAATTTCGACTGCAAGTAAAGAAGCATCAGGAACAGGTAATATGAAATTTATGATGAATGGTGCTTTGACCATCGGTACAATGGATGGGGCTAATGTAGAAATCTTTGAGAGAGTCGGAGAAGAACATATCTTTACATTCGGATTATCGTCAGAGGAAGTTATGAATTACAACGCACATGGAGGTTATCACTCCTCAGAATACTATATGCTTGATCGAAGAATTCATCAGGCTGTAAACCAATTAATTAATGGATTCTTCCCGAATACATCTGGAATGTTTGATATGATATATGATTCCCTGCTATTAGAAAATGATCAATATTTTGTATTAAGGGATTTTGGTTCCTATGCAAGTACACAGGAAAAGGTAGAGGCATCTTATCAAGACAAAAAGAAATGGAACTCATCAAGTGTAATAAATATTGCTAATTCAGGATTTTTCTCAAGTGACCGAACAATTCAGGAATATGCAACAGACATCTGGAACGTAAACCCTATAAATCAAAGAAACAAATAAATTATGTAAAATAGATAAAGGCAATCTATATTCCATTGATTAAAGGAATATAGGTTGCCTTTTTACCATGTGTAATGTTTTGAATATGTAGAAGCTACTTTTTGTCATATGTAACTGTTATGAACTATTAATTAGATAATTATCAAATGAAAAACAGCTCACTGGAACTTCTTGAAAGGTTATAGTTATATATAGCAGCAAAGAAAAAAGGACAGCCAATAGGCTGCCTTATTTGTTCTTGTTGTCCACATAACTATCTCTTTTTCGGTAAGGAATATCTCCTAAATTTGACTCTAGGTTTTCATCTTCCAGGCGTTCTTCATAATCGGTTTTTGCATCGCTTTGATATACTTTACGTTCTCCGTCTGGACCATTACCAACGAATGACTCAACTTCATCTGCAAAACCTTCATCCTCTGTTTGATCTGGATAAAGATCTTCATATCCTTTTGCATCTCTAACCATATCGGATGGAGTTTCCGAGGTTCCGTATTGGGCGGCTTCTTGATAACTGTCTGTGTAGTCTTCTATTCGATGATCATATGTTCTTTGAAGGGAATCTGGCTTTGGTGGCTGAATGACATCTTCCTCAATTGGACGGTGATTGCTTAATTCCTGTTTTTTTGAATGCTCGATACAATAGAGAGTGGATGGAATGGCCTCAAGTCTTTCGTATGGAATATCCTTTCCGCACTCTTTACATACACCGTATGTGCCTTCTTCTATTGCAGACAACGCTGTTTCAATTTCATTCAATTGCTCTTCTTCATGTATTTCCAGAGCCACATCTTTTTCACGCTCAAATAATTCTGTACCGAGATCGCCAGGATGATTATCATAGGATGATAGTTCTCCGGATGCTTCACGCTCACTTAGGTCGAGTCGGCTGTTTCTTTTTGTATTTAATTTGCTTTGAAATTCTTCTTTTTGTTCTTTTAATCTATCTGTTATAGCTTGAAGTTGATTTTTACTTAGCATGCTACCACTTCCTTAACTGTAATAAGTAACTTGTATTGTTACATTTACCCCATCACACAGTAGAAAAACATTTAAGAGAAATAGCAAGATTAGAGCAGAAAAAAATAAGCCTCTACTAAGAGGCTTATTAAAAGATTTAGAAGAAGAATCCAATATACATACCAAATGCAAATAAAAGACCATAGAAAGTGTTCGTTTGGCCTGTTGCTTTCATGGCAGGCATCATTTCCGGTGGAGTATCATTGCCAACAAATCCTTTCACGGCTTGTACCGCTTTTGGAATGCTCAATAGCACAAGTAATGTCCAAGGAGAAGTAATACCTGAGAACACTAGTACGAATGCCCATACATAGGAGAGAGCAAACATGGCTGCCAGTACGATAATGGCATTTTTCTTGCCAATGAGGATTGCCAATGTTTTTCGGCCGCCCTTTTTATCCCCGACTCTGTCGCGAATATTATTTGATAACAAAATAGCACCCACAGTCAAAAAGAATGGGACAGTTACGAGCCATGCATCTAATGTCACATTTCCAGTTTGAATAAAATAAGAAATCAAGATAATTAGGCAGCCCATAAAGAAACCGGATGTAATCTCGCCAAATGGGGTATAGGCTATTGGGAGCGGTCCACCAGTATATAAGTATCCCATTGACATTGATAATAATCCGATGAGTACCAACCACCAGCTGCTATTTGCGCATATATAAACACCTATCAGTGCTGATATACCATACAGAACGAGTGCTAATGTAAGAATCGACTTTGGTGATAAACCCTCATGTACGATTCCGCCACCAATCCCAATGGATTCCTCATTATCGAGTCCCTTTTTGAAATCATAATATTCATTAAATAGGTTCGTGGCAATTTGGATAAGCAGTGCGGCAGCCATCATAGCCACAAATAACCCGATATTCAGCGAAGGTATATGTTCATGAGCCAGCGCTGTTCCAACCAACACAGGTGTAAAACCAGCTGTTAATGTGTGTGGCCTGGTTAATTTCCACCATACCCGCCAACTTTTCCTGGGTAATCCTGTCTTCGCAGGAGTATGCGAGTGATCTTGCATTTTGTTAATCCCCTTTACGTTATAAGTTACTAGCGAATAGTGGTAAATCAATATGTTAAACTATTAGTATAAAATATAATATTTTAAGATTTCTACTACTCATATCATTTCCACTATTATTACTATACTAAATCAGTGTAGGTAAATGTGATAGCAAGTGTCAATACATTTATCCTCTATAGTAGACCTGTTAGAAAGTCATAATGGTTCAGGCTTTATGAAAAAGATATTATAATAGTAAGGATCCATATTAATAGGGAAAATAATTTTGATGGTTTGTTTATTGAGATGTACTCCATTCTTGTGAATAGAAGACATTCCATACAGGAGGCAAACGCAATGGAATCGCTATCAAATGGAGATAAGAATATAAGCTTTAAAATGAAAATTAAGAAACTACAAAAATTGACAGCTTAATTTATACAGGTGTATCTTTAAATAGGTTTATTGGATATAGGAGCAACGGAGGGATTTGAATGGCAATAAAGCAAATGACAGATATTCAACAGGGATTGACTGAAGCCTTACATACAGTAAAAAGGATTGCTATGCCAATCTTATTCAGTCATGTTGAGGCCGTTACCAATAAGAAACCGATCGATATCTATCAATCTAGTGAGTGTTTATATAAAGGTGAGCGATTTTACTGGAAAGATCCGGATAATGAATTATATTTAGCCGGGATCGGAAAAGCACATAAGATACAATCTCTTACTAATGGAGAAAAACGTTTTAAAGATATTAAGGAAGAATGGGCCGCCCTAATGGAGTCAGCCATTGTGAATGGGGTTAACTCTGGAAAAGGCACAGGACCTTTATGCTTTGGCGGTTTTTCCTTTAACTCTAAAAATACAGAGCCGGGTTCCAATTGGAGCCAATTTGGCAGTTATTTATTTTATATACCTAAGTTTTTAATTACAGAAACAAATCATGGTTCATACTTAACTTCCTCTATATATTTGACTCCTCATATGTCAGATAAAGAGGTACGCCAATTTATCGAAGATAGAGATGCTTTTTTGTCTATGTCTGATTCTGGCCAAAAAGAAATGCCAGCTATCATAGAACGGCAAGAACATATTGTGGAAGAGTGGAAACAGGCTATACTAAAATCTGTCGAGGATATCCGAAACGGACAGATGGAGAAAATCGTCCTGGCCCGTGAATTAAGTTTGCAATTTGAAGATGAAGTTCCATCTTATAAAGTACTTGAGAATTTAATGATTCAGCAAAACGGAAGCTTTATTTTTGGGCTTGAATCAGGGGATGATTGTTTTATAGGTGCTTCTCCGGAAAGGCTGATTAAAAAAGAGGGGCCGGCTGTATTTTCTGCATGTTTGGCAGGGTCAACGCCAAGAAATGAAGATGAAGAAATTGATTCAGCCCTAGGAAATGAATTATTAAATGATGATAAAAATCGATCCGAGCATCAGTTTGTGGTCAATATGATTAAAGAGGCGATGGAAGAGCATTGCATCGAGATTAATATTCCTGATGCTCCCGTATTAATGAAGCTAAAAAATATACAGCATCTTTATACACCGGTAAATTGTGTGAGTCTGCCCGGCACTTCTGTTTTGGACTTTGTGGAATTGCTTCATCCAACACCTGCTTTGGGAGGTTCGCCAAGAAATATTGCTATGGAGAAAATAGAAAAATATGAAGGTATGGATAGAGGATTTTATGCTGCTCCAATAGGGTGGATGGATATATACGGAAATGGTGACTTTTCTGTAGGAATCCGCTCAGGTTTATTAAAGAAGGATAAAGCATCTCTATATGCGGGCTGTGGGATTGTAGAAAAATCAAATCCCGAAAGTGAATATATGGAGACAAAAGTGAAATTTAAACCCATGCTTTCTGCTTTGGAGGGAAGGAATATATGAATCACCAAGAAGAGCTAACTGCTTTTATAGCATCCTTTGTAGATGAACTAGCCCGAGCGGAAGTGAATGATGTTGTCATTAGTCCGGGATCCAGATCTACACCAATCGCCTATTGTATGGCTGAACATCCGGATATGAATGTTCATATTAATATCGATGAAAGATCGGCCGCCTTTTTTGCGCTTGGGATGGCTAAGGAAAAGAGAAAGCCTGTCGCTTTGTTATGTACATCAGGTACAGCGGCTGCAAACTACTTTCCTGCTATCGTAGAGGCCTATTATTCAAGAGTGCCATTAATTGTTCTTACTGCTGACCGTCCGCATGAATTACGAGATGTTGGAGCACCACAGGCCATCGACCAAATAAACCTTTATGGGAAGCATGTGAAATGGTTTGTAGAAATGTCTCTGCCTGATTCCGGAGAAATGATGCTCCAGTATGCACGCACTGTAGCAAGCAGAGCCATCAGTAATACAATTCTGGAGCCTGCCGGACCTGTTCATGTTAATTTCCCTTTACGAGAGCCACTCATTCCAATCTTAAGCGAAATGGAAAAGTGGATTCGTAGAACGGACCATTCAAATGCGTGTATCGATATTGCACATGGACACCGTAAGCTGGCTGATTCTCAGTTGAATACATATCTTCGTTTAATTAAGGAAAGCGAAAAAGGGATTATTATTTGTGGTCCTATTGACCAACCTGATTTTAAGGAAGCTGTTTTGAATTTCGCTGAAGCAACGGGATATCCGATTCTTGCTGATCCTTTATCGCAATTAAGGGCAGGTGGAAATCAGCACGTAATTGAAACCTATGATACTTTTCTGAAGGAAGAAGCAATACACGGGAAAATTACACCAGATTTAATTATTCGGTTTGGTGCAATGCCAGTTTCTAAACCAGTATTGCAATTTGTGAAAAAGTGTAAACAGACAAATCATATTGTAGTAGATGGGGGCAGCGGCTGGAGAGAGCCAGCGGGAGTAAGTACCCATATGGTTTATTGTGATGAGGCCGCTTTCTGTCACTCGGTTAGAGAAAATCTTACTGTACATGCAAATACAGAAAGAAGAGATTGGCTTTCTCTTTGGCAAGGAATGAATGAAGTGGCGAAAGAAGGGCTGCTGACTATACAGGATGAAACAGGGATGCAGGAAGGTAAATTATTTTCTCTATTGGAAAGTTTACTTCCGGAAAAAGCTAACTTAGTAGTTGGCAATAGCATGCCTATTCGAAACGTAGATTCATTTTTCTTTCAAACAACTAAGCAGATTAGGATATTGGCAAACAGGGGAGCTAACGGGATAGATGGCCTTATCTCAACTGCTGCAGGAATCAGCGCTTCCTCTGAAATACCAACTGTACTGGCACTTGGAGACCTCAGCTTATTTCATGATATGAATGGTTTCCTGGCAGCTAAAATGTATCAATTAAAGCTTCTGGTTTTGGTTGTGAATAATGATGGCGGTGGAATCTTTTCTTACCTGCCTCAGTCTGCTGAAGAAAAACATTTTGAAGAGCTTTTTGGTACGCCTCATGGCTTACACTTTAATCATACAGCTGCTTTGTATGGAGCAAACTATAAAAATCCGGAAACTTGGGAAGAAGTGACTGATTCCATTCAGGACTGGGTAGCCAATCCGGATTTCTGTATTGTTGAAGTTTGTACAAGTCGTTCCTATGATGTGAAAAGATACAGGGAAGTCGTTCAGCATGTTTCCCGGGAAATAAGAATGATGAATGATGGCGAATAAACTCATGTTATCCATTAATGGAGTAAAGTATCACGTGCAATTGCAAGGAGTAGGACAGCCTGTACTTCTTTTGCATGGATTTACGGGTTCCATGAATACGTGGAATACATTTATTCAGGATTACAAACATTGTTTTCAGTTTATCAGTCTGGATCTATTAGGGCATGGTCTGACAGAAGCGCCTATTGATCCTGATAGATATGAAATGCAAAAGGCTGCTAAAGATATTAAGGACATTTTAATCGCTTTAAATATCCAAAGTGCACATATTCTTGGTTATTCGATGGGAGGGAGACTGGCATTGGGGTTTGCTGTTTTATATCCTGAATTTGTTCGGACTCTCATTTTAGAAAGCTCATCACCAGGCTTGGAACATGAAGGCGAACGACTGTCGAGGGCTCATAGTGATGCACAATTGGCAGAACGTATCAGAGAATATGGGATAGATAGTTTTGTAGATGATTGGGAGAAGATTCCGTTATTTGCTTCACAAGAAAGACTGTCGAATGGCAAGAAAGCAGAAATTAGGCAGGAGAGAGTATCCCATACCAGTATTGGCTTGCAAAATAGTTTAATGGGAATGGGTACAGGCTCACAGCCCTCATTTTGGAGTGAATTAAAGGAGTTGGATTTTCCCGTTTTATTGCTCGCGGGAGCATTGGATAAAAAGTTCGTTCAATTGGCCTTAAAAATGCAGAATTGCCTTAATAGATGCCAATTTGAAACAATAAATGACACTGGCCATGCAATACACGTGGAAGAACCCAAAATATTTGGTAGAATAGTAAGTGAGTTTATTAGAGGGAGGAATTAGAAATGGCTTTTGATTGGGTAACCATTCGTACATATGAAGATATTTTATATGAAAGATATAACGGTATTGCTAAAATTACCATCAACCGTCCAGAGGTACGCAATGCATTTCGTCCAAAAACAGTAATGGAATTGATTGATGCTTTTTCCCGTGCCAGGGATGATAAAGAAATAGGTGCTATTATTTTAACAGGCGCAGGTGACATGGCATTCTGTTCTGGCGGTGACCAAAAGGTTCGCGGTCATGGCGGATATGTGGGTGAAGACGAAATTCCTCGTCTGAATGTTCTTGATCTTCAACGCTTGATCCGTGTTATTCCAAAACCTGTTGTGGCAATGGTAGCAGGCTATGCTATTGGCGGAGGTCACGTACTGCATGTTGTATGTGATTTAACAATTGCTGCTGAAAATGCACGTTTTGGCCAAACCGGTCCTAAGGTTGGAAGCTTTGATGCAGGTTATGGTGCAGGATATTTAGCTCGAATCGTAGGCCATAAGAAAGCAAAAGAAATTTGGTTCTTGTGCCGTCAATATGATGCGCAGGAAGCACTTGATATGGGCTTGGTAAACAAAGTAGTTCCATTGGAGCAACTTGAAAAAGAAACGGTGCAATGGTGCGAGGAAATGCTTGAAAAGAGCCCAACTGCCCTTCGTTTCCTAAAAGCAGCTTTCAATGCGGATACAGATGGACTGGCTGGACTTCAGCAGTTGGCAGGCGATGCAACATTGCTTTATTATACAACAGATGAAGCCAAAGAAGGCCGCGATGCTTTTAAAGAAAAGCGCAATCCAGACTTTGACCAATTCCCACGATTCCCTTAATGGAGAACGAAAAACAGCTTGACGCCTACCGTCAGGCTGTTTTTATGTACATGTAAGTATCAGTTAGAGTGATAGAGGTTAATTTGTATTTGTACTTAAGTACGCTTTGATGGTCAGAGAGATCATGAAGGAGTTCAGAGGGAAGGTTGAAAAGATGTTGATGCATGATACGGTTGTTCCGCAGTTTTTGATTCAACGGGCGTATGTGACTCCGGAGCGTACGGCTCTTTCATTTGAGGGAGAGAAGTGGACGTTTAGAGAGTTATATGAAATGGCCCATTTATACGCTCAAAAATTGACGGAGTTGGGTGTTGCGGAAGGTCATGTAATTGGAATTAACATGAAGAATCGGCCGGAGATGGTCTTTACGATACATGCTCTTCTCCTGATTGGCGCCAAAATTGTCCTATTGAATACTCGTTTAACAGATCGGGAAAAAGAGTGGCAATTAGAAGATGCTCAGGCTGATTTTCTCATATCAGAAAACGAAATGTTACTGGATATTTCCGTGCTAAGGCTGGAACAATTAGAGAAGGCTAAGGCAAAGTCATTTGAAGAAAAGAAGAACTTATCGTTTAATCAAACGGCAACTATTATGTACACATCAGGTACGACTGGTAAGCCTAAGGCCGTTCAGCAAACGATGGGAAACCATTATTGGAGTGCGATTGGGTCTGCTCTAAATTTAGGGTTGCGCGATGATGATAAATGGCTTTGCTTTATGCCGCTATTCCATATAAGTGGTTTATCTATCCTTTTAAGATCAGTCATTTATGGGATAGAGACTGTTTTGCAAAGAGGATTCGACCCTGTACAAGCAAATGAAGCTATTTGGAAAGAGAAGATTACGATTTGCTCGGTTGTGACGAATACTTTGACAAGAATGCTTGAAGATTTAGGAGAAAGGACATACCCTGAGGAATTTCGCTGTATGCTGTTAGGGGGCGGCTCAGCACCTATGGCGTTGTTGAAAAAGGCTACGGATAAAAACACACCTGTCTTTCAAACATATGGTATGACAGAAACATGCTCTCAAATCGTCACGCTGGCTCCTGAAGATGCAACGCGAAAACTGGGCTCTGCCGGTAAGCCATTATTGCCATGTGAGATAAAAATTATTGTGGATGGAAGGATTGCTGCAGTTGGTGTACCGGGAGAGATTGCAGTAAAAGGCCCAAATGTAACTCCGGGGTATCTTCATGGAAGGGCACCGGAATCTTTCCAGGATGGCTGGTTTTATACAGGTGATATCGGTTATATCGACGAGGAAGGGTATTTGTTTGTCATTGATAGACGCTCTGATTTAATTATTTCTGGTGGAGAAAACATTTATCCGGCTGAAATAGAATCCGTTTTGATGGAGCATCCTTTCGTAAAAGAAGCGGGAGTCATTGGTCTTAGCGATGATGAATGGGGAGCCGTTCCAGCAGCCGTAATAGTCCCTCTTCCAGCGAGCCATTTACAACAGACAGAGATCATCGAATTTTGTGAATCCAGGCTGGCGCGATATAAAATTCCTAAAAAAGTAGTGATGGGTAAGGAGTTACCCCGTAATGCTTCAAACAAAATAGTGAGAAGAGAGTTAATTAATTTTTTTAGTTAATTCTGAATATTGGGTGTTGGACTTATTCAATTCGGCTATCAAATCCTGTATAATGGAAAAAAAGACATAAGAAGGCGGGGAAGAAATGGCTCGTTCGAAAAAACAATACTTGATTGCTGAGATCTTGTTGCGTCGCGGACTCCCATTATCAGTTATAACCGCAATAACAAATGTGGCAGAAAAAGAAGTTGTCGAATTAGTAAAGAAAAGTTACTAAGGGAAAAGCGCCTGGGTCACAGGGCGCTTTTCTTTATTGATTTATTTCTTCTTCCAGTAAACCTAATTCCAATCCCCGTTTAGCTATAAGCTGGTCTACTTCCTTCGGTAATTCATCAAGGGATCCGAATTCGGTACTCCAATAATTCGTAAAAGAGTCCACGCATATAGGAAATGTTAAGGAATTGGAATTTTGTAAATCCTCGTTAAAATTTCGGAGTATGTGATTGATATCCATTTATGACAGCCTTTCGTTTATAAAAAGTCAGCTGGGCGAAAGGTTTTGCATCCAGTATCGCCACTTTTATAAGCACGTTCCTCTGAATACATATTTACTTGAATTTTTTCTGCTGCACATTTATTCCCTTGTTTCCAAAAGTGGCAGGAATTCACAGAGCATTTAACACCATTTGGCATAAAAATCTCTCCTTTCTTTTGTTAGAATGCTTCTTTTCACCTCTTATATGTAAAGTAAATACAGGAAGAAAAAAGCCCGAATCCAAAAGAATTCGGGCTTTTACGTGATTAATCATTTAAAGCTTTTTGCAGTGAGTCTAAATTATCCTTCGCGATTGAAAAATAATCGCGTTCTGAATCAATATCATCCTGAGTCAGGATAGATAGATTATGAATAGGCAATGCAGTCAAATTAGCCTCTTTTTTAATAATATCCGTTAATTTACTATTTATATTCTGTTCAACTAAAATATATTTAAGTTGATGTTCCTTGGCAGTATCCACTAACTTCTCAAGTGATTTTTGAGTAGGCTCTTCGGATGTAGATATACCGGAGACGCTTATTTGATCTACATCATAACGTTCTTCCCAGTATCCAAACGCAGCATGAGAAACAAGGAATTCATCATGAGGTGCTTCGCTGAATACCTTTGTATATTCTGTATTTAACTCATCGAACTTTTTAGCCAGTGTTTCGTAATTTTCCTCGAAGGCACTTTTTTGTTCAGGCATTTTCTCAATCAGTGTGTCTTTAATATGTTCAGCCATTTCTTTTGCATATAGTGGATCTATCCATAAGTGCGGATCGACTGTACCATGATTATGGCCGTCGTCTTCGTGCTCATGATCTTCATGTTCGTGCTCTTCATGTCCATGAGTATCAAGATTTACTTTTTCACCAATAGCTATCATTTCCACATTTTCGTTTCCCAATGTTTTGGTCACGTTATTTACAAAGCCTTCTAAATTGTATCCAACGTAATAAAATAAATCAGACTCTGCGATATTGATAATATCCTTTTGTGTTGGTTCAAATGTATGTTCATCTACACCTGCCGGATAGATAGAAGATACATTTACATGTTCACCACCTATTTGCTCAGCCATATACTGTAATGGATAAACAGTTGTATAAATAGAAAGCTGGTTTTCATTTTTAGTATCAGCCGTGCTATTATCGCTGTTGCATCCGGAAAGAAAAATAGATGCACCAAGTATGAGTGCGAATATAAATGATATTTTTTTCAATGTAGTATCCTCCTGTTAATCGTATTCATTACGATTTGTTAAGCAAAAATATAAATCGAAAAGATTACGATTTGCATATCTAGTATGATACACGGCTTTTTCTTGTAAATCAAGAGTCTTTTTTTTCTTGTTTTTCAGGTACAGGATCAAACCCGCCGGCATGCAGTGGATGGCATTTAGAGATTCGTTTTATGGTTAGCCAGGTCCCCTTTACTGGTCCGAAACGCTCAATTGCTTCAAGGCCATATTGAGAACATGTTGGATAAAATCTACAACTTGGCGGCTTCATAGGTGAAATGGCCACTTGATAAAAACGGACTAGTTTTAGTAATATTTTTTTCATAATATGAACTTCCTTAATTAGAATGTTTAGATACAACCATATCATAATGCCTGAAAGGGCAAACTTCAAACTTTAGAGATGAAATATTGATGGAGAAAAGGTAAAATTAGTAATAAGTTTAAAAGGAGGTTTTATAATGCCATCTGTTGAAAGTTTTGATTTGGACCATAATGCTGTTAAGGCCCCGTATGTTCGTCATTGTGGTGTTCATAAAGTAGGAAGCGATGGAGTTGTTAACAAATTTGATATTCGTTTCTGCCAGCCAAATAAACAGGCCATGAAGCCAGATGCGATTCACACTTTAGAGCATCTGTTGGCGTTTAATATCAGGAAATATTCTGAGGGTTATTCTCACTTTGATATCATTGATATTTCACCCATGGGATGCCAAACTGGATTTTATTTGGTGGTCAGCGGTGAGCCAACTGTTGAAGAAATCATAGATGTGCTTGATAAAACCATGAAAGAAGCTGTTGAGATAACTGATATTCCCGCGGCTAACGAAAAACAATGCGGTCAAGCCAAGCTTCATGACCTTGAAGGTGCAAAAAAGTTGATGAGATTTTGGCTGACACAAAGCAAAGAAGATTTAAAACAAGTATTTGCATAAACAAAGTCGAATCCCCTTTTTATCTGGGGATTCTTTTTTGCGCTTATTCATGTGGTTCAGATGTGCGAACCTCTTCTTTACCACTCAAATGCGGATTTTGATCTAATGGATCAATAGTGTGCTTGTATTCGTATGCTTTTGTTGTGACAAGTGCAGTAACCCCTATTATTAGGACTATAATAATTGCCCCTATTATAAATATTCCTGTCATCCCCATATGCTTTCCCCCAGTCTTTATGACCTCTATTATATCATTGCTGTTACATAGAAATGACCTATATCTTACCATATCGTTTTTCGGGGTCTCTGTGAATTTATTTAAAAAACTAAAAAAACCTCCTATTTTTAGAAGGTTTCGCTATGTAATCCTATCTTAGTGCAAATATTTTGATACAGGCGGCTGTACATCATCATTTGCAAATCGCTTTTTAAGGCTATCAATTATGTATATCCCCATTAAATTATATAGCTCCCGATCTTCCAGTTCATTAATTAATTGCATAACATCCTTACGATCAAGCTGTTCTAAAACGGCTAAAGCCAAAATATCAATATCTTCATCATCGCCAGTTAGTTTATCTCGATACAATTGGTATAGTTCATCAATGAAATTCACTGCTAAGAACTCCTTTCAATTTTTAGATCACGATTCATATAGTAATTATTTACCCCAACCTTTATAAATGTACTCTACTTATATTGAAAATATTATTGATTCCATCCTTCATGACTATATTTGTTATATTTTTAAGAAAGTGTGTTGTAAAAGTAAGCTTCTAATTGATTTATTCCTTATAAATTATATAAGAGCCAGTTTTGCTATAATTGAAAGAAACAATTAAGAGAGAAGTGTAGAGATAGATGGACATATTTAAGGATATCCATGGAAATAATGTCTATTTTCATGATGAACAAGGTCAATTTGAAAAAGAAGCTCGTCATGTATTCGTCATATGCCGCTATAAAGGGAAATGGGTTCTTACCAACCATTCCAAAAGAGGGCTTGAATTTCCCGGAGGCAAGGTGGAAAACAATGAAACCCCTGTTCAGGCTGCCATACGTGAAGTATATGAGGAAACAGGGGGAGAAGCAAAGCAGTTAATTCCAATTGGCGAGTATAAAGTACTCGACCCAGCGGGTTCCTTTGTTAAAGCAGTATTTTATGCCGAGCTTACTGCCCTTACGAAGAAAGAAGATTATCTGGAAACAGAAGGGCCCGTTTTACTGTCAGAACTGCCACATGATTTTCAAACGAGCACCCAATATAGCTTCATTATGAAGGATCAGGTTGTTTTGAAATGTCTGGATAAAATAAGCCGGTTAAAATTTTTATGATAAGCGGTCGCGGATTAACTTAGCTTCAACAAACTCGACCATTTTATACATAATCGTTGCAAATACAGCTATAACGAGTAATGCCATTAAAACAAGGGTGAAATTAAATACCTGGAATCCATAAATGATTAGATAGCCAAGTCCTTGTGAAGAAACAAGAAATTCTCCAACTATGACACCAACCCAGGCTAAACCAACATTAACCTTTAGTGTCGATATAATGACTGGAAAGGAATACGGCAAGACAGCTTCCTTGAAGATGTGCATGCGGCGAGCATTAAACGTTTCCATTACCTTTATATAATTGGGATCGATTTCCTTGAAGCTCGTGTAGACGACTATAGTCGTAACGATAACTGAGATAATGATTCCATTGGTGATAATGGATATTAATCCAGGGCCCATCGCCACAATAATAATGGGTCCAAGGGCTACCTTAGGCATAGCATTGAAGATGACTAAATAGGGATCCAGGACCTTTGAAAGCATTGGAGACCACCACAAGGCAACAGCTAGCAGTGTCCCTAGTAGAGTGCCTAAAATAAAGCTGATGACTGTTTCGAACAAGGTAAGTCCGAGATGGCTGAGCAAACTGCCATCCTGTATTTTTTCAATCAGCATTTCAACGACATTGGAAGGTGAACTGAACAGGAGGGGATCTATCCAGTAAAAATGGCTGGCTATTTCCCAAAGAGCAAAAAATAAAACAAAGATAACACCCTGATACAGCCATACTTTATGCTGGTTGGTTTTTAATTGTTGGATATAGTTCTTGTG
This sequence comes from Bacillus sp. z50, assembly GCF_058313585.1. NCBI lineage: Bacteria > Bacillati > Bacillota > Bacilli > Caryophanales > Bacillaceae > Bacillus > Bacillus sp. z50. The sequence continues at coordinate 235,433 of NZ_JBZFQL010000006.1, read as the reverse complement.
AAGGGTATTAATTTTAAGTTTATTATCCGTCAAGCTGCTCCATCTCCTTCCATATAAGCTGGAACACATCTGAAAAGGCTGGATGATTTCTTGCATTAAATGGGGATAGCCCTTTTAACTCGTTTGGAATATCAAATTCTTTGTGAATTTTTCCTGGTTTTGGAGAGAGGAGGAAGACACGATCACTCATGGCTACTGCTTCTCCTATATCGTGAGTAACTAAAATAGCCGTTTTTTTAAACGATTTTAATGTACTTGATACGATATCTTCAAGCTTTAGTTTGGTTTGTAAATCTAAAGCAGAAAAAGGTTCATCTAAGAGGAGCAGAGTAGGGTTAGTGGCCAAAGTTCTAACTAGGGCAACTCGTTGGCGCATTCCTCCTGATAGCTCCCTTGGAAATTTAGTCAATACATCCTTCAGGCCGATTTCTTCTAATAGTGATATGGTTTGTTCTTCGTGCTTTTGGTCGAGCTGCTTTAATAATTTTAATCCTATCAATATATTTTCTTTAATGGTCTTCCAGGGAAATAAATAATCCTGCTGCAGCATATATCCAATATCCTGGCGATGGATGAGGACATCCTTCCTGTATAGCTTAACACTTCCTTCGGTTGGCTTAAAAAGGCCAGATATAATGGATAGAAGGGTTGTTTTACCGCAGCCGCTTGGGCCAAGGAAGGAGATGAATTCTCCCTCCTCAATACTCATTGATATATTCTCTAAAGCAATTGATGTTTGCGATTTAGATAAATAGAGATGAGATACATTCTCTATCGACAATAAAGGCATAATCCCTGCCTCCTTAGCTCCTATTTTGAAACTTCTTCAGCGATTTCTGTATTTACGAGTGTTTTATGATCGATATAGGAATCGATTTCTCCTGCTTCTTTCATGATATCCTGCAGATTTAACCATTCTTCCTCATCAAGAATTGGATTTAAGGCAAAGGACTCCTGTGACTTGTAACGGTCAATGGCCATTTCAATAATCTCTACGTCTGTATCTTCAAAATATGGGAGAATAGCTTTTGCTACTTCAGCGGAATCTGTTTCTTCAACCCATTTTTGTGCTTTATAAATCGCTTTTGTAAAACGTTTAACGATATCTTCATTTTCCTTCATATAGCTTTCCTTTGCCATGAAGGTGGTGTATGGAACATGGCCGGATTCTTTTCCAAAGGAAGCGACAATATGTCCTTTTCCTTCTTTTTCAAAAACACTTGCCTGAGGTTCGAATAGCTGTACATAATCACCTGTTCCTGATGCAAAGGCATTGGCGACATTGGCAAAATCAATATTTTGAATTAATTTCAAATCCTTTTGAGGATCAATGCTGTGTTTTTTCAGTACAAACTCTCCAACCATTTGTGGCATACCGCCTTTCCTCTGTCCGAGAAATGTACTGCCCTTTAGCATGTTCCAGTTAAATTCCTCTATTTTTTCTCTAGATACAAGAAAAGTTCCATCTGTTTGAGTTAATTGGGCAAAATTAATAACAGGATCTCTTGAATTTTGTCCATGAACATAAATAGAAGTTTCTGAGCCAACAAGCACGATATCAGCTCCGCCTGATAGTAGAGCAGTCATTGTCTTATCACCGCCCCATGCAGTCTGCAGGTCTACATCAAGCCCTTCGTCCTTAAAAAATCCTTTGGCCAGGGCGACATATTCAGGTGCATAAAAAATAGAGCGTGTGACTTCTGCTACTTTGACTTTTGTCAATTCTTCAGTCGACTTATTTTCTTTACAGGCCGATAAACTAAAGATGAGCAGAATGGACAGCATACAGAAGAAGCTGGTTTTAAGATAATATTTCAAGGGAATTTCCTCCTTAGTAGGCAGTATGTATGCCAAAGTGTAGTTAATCGTATTGTATGTGTGGTATATATTTGTGTGAATGCCTATAGAACTTTGTAAAGGAGCCCGGATTATGGATGAAGTAAAATCATCGCTAGGTAGTATCGTAGATAGAAGTCGATATCCATCGCCACATCCGGATATAAATCTATATATTGTCACGTATTTATCGAATGGGTTAAGGGTTAAGGGGCTATTAGCTGAGCCAAAAAAAAATGATGAAATAATGGACGGATTTTTATATTTACGCGGAGGCATTAAAAATGTTGGGAAGGTCCGTCCAGGGCGTATCATTCAATTCGCAAGTCAGGGGTTTGTTGTTTTTGCCCCCTTTTATCGTGGCAACCAGGGTGGAGAAGGAGAGGAAGATTTTGCAGGAGAAGATCGTTGGGATGCTATTGCAGGTTTTGAACTTTTAAAGCAACATCCCAAGGTTAATCCAAAAAAGGTCCATATTTTTGGATTTTCTCGAGGCGGGATTATGGCCTTGTGGACAGCTATATACTGCCAGGACGCTGCTTCACTTGTCACGTGGGGGGGAGTTTCCGATATGGTTCTGACCTACATAGAGAGAATTGATTTAAGAAGAATGCTGAAAAGGGTCATTGGAGGTACGCCAAACAAGGTGCCGGATGAATATAAAGCCCGTACACCCTTGTATGAAATTGAAAAAATACCATGTAATGTTCTAATTATTCATGGCGAGAAGGATAAGAACGTTTCGGTTGAACATGCCAATCTATTAAGAAACAGACTGCAGGATCTCGGCAAGAGCGTCGATGTGTGGTACCTTAAGGACTATACACATTATCTACCTCCTAGAATAAATCGGCAAATCGTCACGGATTTAACGAAATGGATGAAAGAAGCCGCTTCAAATGATACCATTGAAATAAATAAATGAAGCAGGGGAGTGAGAGAATTGGGTATGCCAATGGAATTGAATACTCTTATAGTGACAAAGGCTAATGAAAAAAGGGTTGAGGAAAATCTATTCGTCCTAAAAAAAGAAGGATACCGCCTATATCCAATTGAAATTCCGATTGATATCCGAAAAACTCTGGATGGAGAATCGAGAGGAACGGCACGGATAAAAAAAGTGGAATGGGAAAATAACTGCACAACCATTACATATGAGTTGATTTCTTTAAATTCCAGTAACTAAATTGAATAGAAACTAAAGAAAACAAACCTTCATCCAGAATTACATTGGGCGGTGGGTTTGTTTTTAAATTTAGACAAATAAAATAGTGCCTCAGGAAAGCCATTTCTTTTTGGCTTCCTAAGACACCGCTAGTTCTTTAAAAGGTAATTGGTCCACCTTTAGATTCAATTTCAGAACTGATATTTTTAAATTCCTTGAAATTTTCTCTGAATTTATGTGCAAGCTCATTCGCCTTTTCATAATAGGCTTCTGGATCTTTCCACGTTTTCTGCGGCTGTAAAACTTCATCAGGTACTCCAGGTACGTGTAAAGGAATCGCTAAGCCAAATATTCTGTCTTGTACCGTTTCGATATTGGCTAGTTCTCCTTCCAATGCAGCTTGAATCATCAATCGTGTATAAGAAAGCTTCATGCGGCTACCTGTCCCATACTCTCCTCCAGTCCAACCGGTATTAACCAGATATACCTGAACTTGATGTTCCTCAATATTTTTGCCAAGCATCTCAGCATATTTAGTTGGATGCAATGGTAAGAATGGTGAACCGAAGCAGGTAGAAAACGTAGCCTGTGGTGAAGTGATTCCGAGTTCAGTTCCTGCCAATTTACTCGTATAACCGCTTAGAAAATGATACATTGCCTGTTCTTTGGTTAACTTGCTGATTGGAGGCAGAACACCAAAAGCATCAGCAGTTAAAAAGATGATTGTATTGGGATGGCCCGCTATACTAGGTGTGACGATGTTCTGCATGGCTTCGATAGGGTAAGCTGCCCGGGTATTTTCAGTTAACATTCCATTATCATAGTCAGCAATTCTCGTATCTTCATCTACAACCACATTCTCTAGTACAGAACCAAAGCGTATGGCATTAAAAATTTGAGGCTCTTTTTCCTGTGTGAGATTGATGCATTTTGCGTAACAGCCGCCTTCAATATTAAATACACCATCAGGAGACCAGCCATGTTCGTCATCACCTATAAGGCGGCGATTTGGATCGGCTGATAAAGTAGTCTTTCCAGTGCCGGATAGGCCAAAGAAAAGAGCTACATCTCCCTCGAAACCTACATTTGCTGAACAATGCATAGAGAACACATTTTTCTCAGGCAACAGGTAATTCATGATTGAGAAAATGGATTTTTTCATTTCACCTGCATACTCGGTGCCTCCAATTAAGACGACTTTTTTCTCAAAAGAAATGATGATAAACGTCTCAGATTGTGTACCGTCCACGAGAGGGTTTGCTTTAAAACCTGGTGCTGAGATAATAGTAAACTCAGGAGAATGATTTTCAAGCTCTTCTTTAGTGGGGCGGATAAACAGCTGATGTACAAATAAATTGTGCCAGGCATATTCATTGATTACTTGTATAGGAAGGCGGTAGTCTGTTGCAGCCCCAGCAAACCCATTAAATACAAATAATTCATCTCGTTTTTCGAGGTAATCGATAACTTTATCATATAATTTAGAGAATGCGTCTTCAGATATTGCTTGATTGACGCTTCCCCAGGCTATTTTATCTTTAGTGGCAGCTTCCTCTACAATATATTTATCCTTTGGAGATCTGCCGGTATATTTACCTGTTTCGGCTTTAATCGCTCCAGTAGATGTGAGGATGCCCTCTTTTCTGGTTAATACTTTTTCAACTAATTGTGGCACTGAAAGCTGAATGTGAATATTATCATGAGTAAGTAATTGTTTCAATTCATTGGAAACTCCTACACTGTTCATAAGGTATCATCCTTTTCCAGAATTTTGGTAAGCATATTATATGGAAAATAGTATAACACATTTAATCGATTTATCCATACTAATTGTGTTAATTTTCAAAAATATGGTTTAATATAGTATATAAGAATAATTATTATTGTTTTCATTGGTGAAAGAATAGGGATATTAGTCAATATTGATGGATAAATAATAAAGTATATTTATTTGAATATTCGTAAATTAATTATATCAATATCATAATTGAAATGCGAATTTTAAGTTCTGACTGTACTTCTTTTAGAAAAAGGATGAAGCTAAAGGTTTATCTTAACAATATATTCCTGTTTATTTATTGACAGAAAATGATGGATAAGATATTATATACATTTGATATGGATACTCTTATCAAGACTCGGTGGAGAGACGAGCTCTATGAAGCCGGGGCAACCTGCAGTTTGATTCCTTATAATGGAAATCACGCAAAGGTGCTAACTTGATGCAAGGTTATAATGCCTTGAACGATGAGAGTGAAAGGCAGATTTCTGAGACTCAGACCTTTCCTCTTTTCTTTATAAAGGGGAAAGGTCTTTTTTCGTATAATCAGGAGATAATTAAAGATAATGAGTAGCCATAAACAGGGAAACTGAAGGAGGAAATATACATGTCTAATAAGAGACATTTGTTTACATCAGAATCTGTAACAGAAGGTCATCCGGATAAAATTTGCGATCAGATTTCTGATTCCATTTTGGATGAAATTTTAGCAAAGGATCCAAATGCGAGGGTAGCCTGCGAAACATCTGTTACCACTGGATTAGTTTTAGTAGCGGGAGAAATCACTACTTCTACTTATGTGGATATTCCAAAAATTGTGCGTGACACAATCAAAGGGATCGGTTATACACGTGCTAAATATGGTTTCGATGCAGAAACATGCGCTGTCTTAACCTCTATTGATGAACAATCTGCAGATATCGCCCAAGGTGTAGACCAAGCTTTGGAATCAAGAGAAGGCACGATGTCAGATGAAGAGATTGAAGCTATTGGGGCGGGAGATCAGGGTCTTATGTTCGGTTTTGCCTGCAACGAAACAGAAGAATTAATGCCTCTTCCTATTTCTCTTGCTCACCAATTATCTAGAAAGCTGGCTGAGGTTCGTAAACAAGAAGTTCTTCCATACTTGCGCCCTGATGGAAAAACACAAGTCACAGTGGAATATGATGAAAATAAAAATCCGGTAAGAATTGATACAATCGTTATCTCTACTCAGCATGACGCGGAAACAACACTGGAGCAAATTAAGAAAGACTTAAAAGAACAAGTAATTAAACCGGTTGTTCCTGCTCACCTTATTGATGAACAAACTAAATATTTTATTAACCCAACGGGCCGTTTTGTTATTGGAGGTCCACAAGGGGATGCAGGCTTGACTGGCCGTAAAATCATTGTAGACACGTATGGTGGATACGCACGTCACGGTGGCGGAGCATTCTCTGGTAAAGACGCTACAAAAGTAGACCGTTCTGCTGCCTATGCAGCCAGATACGTAGCTAAAAATATTGTAGCAGCAGGTCTTGCAGATAAAGCGGAAGTTCAGCTGGCTTACGCGATTGGTGTAGCGCAACCAGTATCTATTTCTATTGATACGTTCGGTACAGGGAAAATTGAAGAGGAAAAATTAATTGAATTAGTACGTGCTAACTTTGATCTACGCCCAGCAGGGATCATAAAAATGCTTGATTTAAGACGTCCGATCTATAAACAAACAGCAGCTTACGGACATTTTGGACGCAATGATTTAGATCTTCCTTGGGAGAAAACAGATAAAGTGGAAGTACTGCGTGCGGAAGCTAACATCTAAGATAAACAGCATAAACATTTCTAGAAAGAGGGATAACCCCTCTTTCTTTTTTTGTCTAAATATGGTAATATTAGGAAGTTGTGATATCGGGTATAATGGATCATATTTTGTCGGGACCCTAGCTTATATCTAAAATCTAATCCTTTGATATTTTTAAAGAAAAACAGTCGAAAGTAAAGGTAGTGAGTGAATAATAATGTGTGGATTTGTAGGATGTATGCATGATCACCAGCAAGCGAATCAGGATTCAGAACTAATTAAAAGTATGAATGACTTGATTACGCATAGAGGGCCAGATGACGAGGGGTATTATATAGATGAACATATCCAGCTTGGTTTCAGAAGACTAAGCATCATTGATATTGAATGTGGACATCAGCCCTTAACGTATGAAAATGAACGCTATTGGATTGTTTTTAACGGAGAAATATACAACTACTTGGAATTGAAAGTAGTGCTGGAAAAGGAAGGCATGGCGTTTTCTACAAATTCAGATACTGAAGTAATCCTGGCGGCATTTGTTCAATATGGGGAAAAGGCAGTTGAAATGCTTCGTGGGATGTTTGGGTTCGTGATTTGGGATAAACAGGAGAAATCTGTTTTTGGTGCCCGTGATCCATTTGGGATTAAACCATTTTTTTATAAGGAAGATGGGGATAAGACCTATTTTGCTTCTGAAAAGAAAAGTATTATACACGCTATAGAAAAACAAGAATTGGATCATGTGTCTCTGCAGCATTATCTTACCTTCCAATTTACTCCAGAACCAGCAACGATGACAAAGTATGTGAAAAAATTATTGCCTGGACATTGCTTTACAAAGAAAATTGGAGAACCTATGGAAATCCGCCAATATTGGAAAGCAGAATTTAAACCTATTCTGCGCAGTGAACCAGATTGGATTAAAGAAATTCAAGATGTGATGTATGACAGTATCAGCATGCATATGCGCAGTGATGTACCCGTTGGTTCATTTCTTTCAGGTGGAATTGATTCTACAATCATCGCATCCATAGCTAAAGAATTTCATCCTGGAATTAAAACATTCTCAGTTGGATTTGAACAGAATGGTTTCAGTGAAATTGATGTAGCTAAAGAAACAGCTGACAAGCTTGGGGTAGAGAATATCAGCTATATTATATCGCCGCAGGAATATATGAGGGAACTGCCGAAAATTATGTGGCATATGGATGACCCGTTGGCAGACCCCGCTTGTGTTCCTTTATATTTCGTGGCAAGGGAAGCGCAAAAGCATGTAACGGTTGTTCTGTCAGGTGAAGGAGCGGATGAATTATTCGGAGGATACAATATTTACCGTGAGCCTCAATCCTTAGCCATGTTTAATAAAATTCCTGTACTTATGAAAAGAGCGCTAAAAAGAATTGCTGCCATGATGCCTGAAGGTGTAAAAGGCAAAAGTTTTATAGAGCGCGGCTGTACGCCGATTGAAGAACGCTATCTTGGAAATGCCAAGATGTTTATGGAGGAAGAGAAGGGGCAATTATTCAAATTATATAAATCAAAGCTGGATTATACTACGATAACACATCCGTTCTACGCAGAAACACCCGAATATGATGATGTGAGCAGAATGCAGTATATTGATATTCATACATGGCTGCGCGGAGATATATTAGTAAAAGCTGATAAGATGACGATGGCACATTCTCTTGAGCTTCGAGTGCCATTCCTTGATAAAAAAGTATTTGAGGTGGCATCCGGAATTCCAACTGATTTAAAAACTGCTCATGGAACGACCAAATATATACTTAGAAAAGCTGCAGAGGGAATCATTCCTGACCATGTATTAAATCGTAAGAAACTTGGTTTTCCAGTCCCTATCCGTCATTGGTTAAAAAATGAAATGTATGAATGGGCGATTACAATAATAAAAGAAAGCCAAACAGATCATTTGCTGGATAAGCAAGTCATTATGAATCTGTTCAATAATCATGTTACAGGTAAAGCGGATAATAGCCGTAAACTATGGACTGTATTGGTATTTATGATATGGTACTCTGTATATGTCGAAGAAAAATATCCTTTCCAGGCATTAGCTGAAAAGGATATGATAAGTGACCCAATCCATTAATCTTTATAGGTTATAGCCTGTTTTCCCATTTGCACCCACGCTTTTTCAAAATCAGCGGAGGGTGCTTTTTTATTTTTAATTCCTGTTAAGGGATCGTTAAAATAAATATAATGCTGATCATATCCCGTCACTACGACAGAATGCTCCTTATAAGTAATCGATATTTTCCCATTTGGTGTTTTCCAAGTATGGAAATAGGATGGATCCAGTTTTTCATAGGCTGTATTTATGATAACCCAGACGGGCCGATTGGTTGAGAGATACTTTTTGATTTGGTTGAAATCTCCATTGGTAAAATCGATTATTTTGCCAGGCATATAATGCTCAGCAAGTTTTTTTATAGGCTTATGATACACTCCGAGGCCAGGTTTATTAGTTGAATACATATCTCCAATAAATCCATCATTAGGATCACCGTAATGGATTTCACCATTTATTTTTTTTATTTTAGCTGGATTTTTTTTTATTTGCTGGGCAAGTTTTAATTTATCAGCATCCAATCCGGAATATTGAAGAAGCATAGCCAGGCTGGTTACTTCACACCCTCTTGGGAGCTCGGGCTGCTGTTTAACGATCGGCACATCAAGAAGTACTTTATCTTTGGCAGGAGGTTTTGCAGGTCGATTATCTTTGGTAATAGAAGTTGTTAAGCTTACTGACTTATCAATCATATTATTAATTTGATGAGCAAAGGAGTAATTTGAGTTATAGACCTTCCAGCCTGTATACAGGAAAGTGCCTATCAAAGAGATAACAATCAAAATAGATAGTGGCTGATATTGACGCCATAGGACCAAAATGATTGAAATGATACTAAATAACATGAAAATCAAAATGAAAGTATTCATAATCCTACTCCTGAAATTGATTTTAAAAAGGTGTATCATTTATAGCTAAATAATAAAGGGAATGGGTATACAATAAAGAGTATACCCTAATGAGGAATGATAATTAGTTATTCTCTTTTAAAGGTTGTATACTTGAATAATAGCGTGCTTTTTCTGCGTATTCCTTATTTATTCTTTCCATGTCTTTACGATCATCATCTGTTAATTCACGAATTACTTTAGCAGGTCTGCCGAAAGCGAGTGTGTTTGGTGGGATTTTTTTACCTTGAGATACTAAACTGCCTGCACCGATGAAGGCACCTTCTCCTATTTCAGCTCCGTCAAGAATAATGGAGCCCATCCCAATCAAAGCATTTTTCTTCACATGGCAACTATGGAGAATGACTTGATGGCCTATCGTTACATTATCTTCCAGGACTAATGGGTTGTTGGGACTTTGATGGAGGACTGAGTTATCTTGAATATTAACATTTTTACCGATAATCACAGGAGCGACATCACCTCTAATGACTGTGTTAAACCAAACACTTGAATTTTCACCGATTGTGACATCACCACTGATAACTACATGATCCGCTAAATAAGCAGTTTGATCGATGGAAGGAATTTTATCTATATATTGATATAATTTCATTACAAAACCTCCGTTTTCTACTGTAAAATAGATAGTTAATAAAAGTGTACATATAAAGCGGTACAGTGTAAATAAAATAAAGCTAAACATCATACAGGAGGAGTTCATCTATGAAAAAGTGGGAAGCTGAGGGGAAAGCCTATGGTGTAATCGTGATTGTTCACGGCGCCATGGAGCATTCAGGCAGATATAAATGGTTAATTGAAAGATGGCTATCAGAAGGGTATCACGTAATTATTGGAGATTTGCCAGGTCAGGGAATGACTTCACGTGCAAATCGAGGGCATATTGATTCATTTGAGGATTATATTGATGAGGTTGATTCATGGGTGAACGAGGCTTATACATTTGGTTTGCCTGTATTCATGCTGGGTCATAGCATGGGAGGACTCATCATCATTAACATGCTTCAACTTAAAGAATATAATTTAGCGGGTATTATCCTATCTTCACCATGCTTTGGAACATTAATTCATCCTCCAAAATTACTTGAATCCATGTCAAAGGTTTTAAATCTTGTTTATCCTACATATAAAAAACCTTCAGGATTAACGGTTGAAATGGCAACGAGAAATCCAGAAGTTATTGAATTTGATTTGAACGATTCACTCTACATCACAAGTGTATCAGTCAGATGGTATCGTGAATTAATTTCAGCTATGAAGGATGCCTTTGATTTTGATGAGGATTTCCCGGATATTCCTGTTCTTGTTATGCAGGCAGGGGACGACAAAATAGTGGACAAGGCTATGGTTAGAGAATGGTTTAACTACTTTCCGGCATCCGAAAAGCATTATAAAGAATGGCCTAAGCTGTATCATGAAATATTTAATGAGCCAGAGAGAGAAGATGTATTTCTATATGCAAAGAGCTTTATTGAAGCGAGATTGCGCAATATAGGGTATATCGTTTAAGGGGTTAGGAGATGGGACACAAATGAAATTACCCACTAGTGATATCAGCTTAGTAAAGAATGTATACAGAAATGTATTTCCAGTTGTTCATCGGGAACTCGCGAGTTGGCAGGCAAAGGCAGAAAAAATCCCTAATGAAGAGCTGCGTACACAGGCCTTATCCAGTATTGCCCACAAAACTTTTCATTGCGAGGGTGGTTCTATATTAGCTCTCGCAGCAGGTGAAAAAAAAGATGATGTCATTCGATTTATTGTTGCGTATCAAACAATCAGTGATTATCTTGATAATCTATGTGACCGCAGTACCTCACTTGATCCTAATGATTTTACGCTATTGCATCAATCTATGAAGGATGCTCTTAATCCGGAGGCCCTGACGAGAAATTATTATGAACTCAGAGAGGAGCAGGAAGATGGCGGGTATTTAGTCGAGTTAGTAAAAACCTGTCAATCTGTTCTTTCAAATATGGTGCATTATCAACATATCGAGCCTTTTTTGAAAAAGCTTTGCACCTTTTATTGTGATTTACAAATACATAAGCATGTTACGTGGGAAGAACGGGTACATAGATTAGAAACCTGGTTCAATGAAAATAAACAGCAGCTTCCAGAAGGTTTGTCATGGTATGAATTCAGTGCTTGTGCAGGATCTACTCTGGGCATCTTTTGTTTAGTTTCATATGCAGTGCGTGATAATTTTACTGAACATTTGGGGAAAGACATATATGAATCTTATTTTCCTTATGTGCAAGGATTGCATATTATGTTGGACTATTTTATTGATCAGGAGGAGGATCGCCAAGGCGACGATTTAAATTTCTGTTTTTATTACGAAACGGAAGAGCAACTGATTGATAGACTTTGTTATTTTGTTGAAAAAGCGAATTTAGATGTCACAAAAATACCGGACAGCAAGTTCCACAGCATGATTAACCAGGGATTATTGGGTATTTATCTAGCCGATTCCAAGGTGAAAGACCAGTTGTCGGTTAAGCAATATACTAAAAAAATGTTAAGCCTGGGTGGCCGTTCAGCGTATTTCTTTTATTGGAATAGTAAGCTGTATCATGCGTTTAAGAGAATGAAAAAGAATAGGCGAGTCTAGCATTCAATACTAAGGGGATGGAGCAGAATGGTGAAATTAAGTATTCTAGACCAGTCACCGCGCTCTGTTGGAGAGCCTTCAGAGCAGGCACTTGCTAATACGGTCAAACTGGCAAAATTGGCTGAGGAGTGGGGATACTCAAGATTTTGGGTCAGCGAGCATCATGATAGTCAAGGCTTGGCAGGATCTTCGCCTGAGATATTGGCAACATGGATTGCTGCTCAAACAGATAAAATAAGAGTTGGAACAGGCGGTGTTATGCTGCCTCACTACAGTGCTTATAAAGTAGCTGAAAACTTCAGAGTATTATCTGGTTTAGCTCCAGGAAGAATAGATTTGGGAATCGGCAGGGCTCCTGGAGGGATGCCAAGAGCAACGCGAGCGTTGCAGGAGGGGAGAGTACAGGAACTGCATCGTTTTCCTGACCAGGTAGATGAGTTATCCTGGTATCTCTATGATCAAATACCGGAATTGCATCCTCTATATGGGTTATCGGCGACACCTACCATTACATCTCCGCCGGAATTGTGGATGCTTGGATCTAGTTCATCTAGCGCAGCTCTTGCAGCTCATAAGGGTATACCCTATAATTTTGCTTTGTTTATTAACAGTGAATATGCTGAAGAAAATATGAAGCATTACCATGAAACATTTCGACCTACAGAGTTAGTACAGAATCCATCAGGTATGGTTACTGTATTTACAGTTTGTGCGGAATCGGACGAAGAGGCAGAATATCTGGCTGGTTCATTGGATTTATCGATGCTGTTTCTTTCACAGGGAATTATAAGAGAGGGAACACCTCACCCAAAAGAAATTCATGAAATGTCATTATCGCAGTTTGAGAAAGCTCGGATTGATTACAACAGAAGCAAGATGATTATCGGTTCTCCTAAAATGATTGGAGAAAAAATTAGAGAGCTGAGTGAACGCTTCTTTACAGATGAAATTATGCTTGTGACAATCACCCATTCATACGAGGCTAAAGAAAACTCCTTCAGATTAATTGCCAAAGAACTGTTGAAATAATAGTGGATTTGCCATTAGTCAATTAATCTATTAGAATAAGAATAAAATCTAATAAATCACTTTAAAAGTGCCTCGGTACACGAGGGTAAAAGGGAAAACGGTTCAAATCCGTTGCAGCCCCCGCTACTGTACTTACTAAATCACAAGTCTGATTTAGTAAAAGCCAGGAAACCTGCTTTTAGAGTTTTAGTACTTATTTTTCGGAGGGAAAAGTAGGCTTATTGTATTCACAGGCGTGAAAAAGTGAATCCTTAGCTCAATACCATCCTGAGCTAAGGATTTTTTATGTGTTGTAGCTTATAATCTTGTTTTAAAGTGCATGAATAATCCGAGGTTCGCCGCCAGGAGTAAAGAGGAATTGAAGTATAAGTTATGAATAATAAAAATAGAACAACCGGTATTTATTTTGGGAGTATCCTGTTTTTGCTGCTCGCTGCGTTGCTCGGCCTGTTTATAGGCAGCGTGGACATGTCATTTAAAGATATTCTTGGGATTCTCTTGAAGAACGTGACCGGCCAGGAATCCTTCTATACCGGTCCAAAAAATATAGAAATGATTATTTGGAATATACGATTACCCCGGGTATTAATCGCTTTATTTGTGGGTGCCTCACTGGCACTTGCCGGTGCTGCCTTTCAGGGGCTTTTGCAAAATCCACTCGCTGATCCATATACTATTGGAATTTCTTCCGGTGCATCGGTTGGGGCAGTGATTGTTCTATTCTTTAATATCGAATTTGCTCTTTTTGGTCAGTTCACATTGCCGCTTGTTGCAATCGTGTTTAGTTTTATAACCTTGTTTATTGTATTTGGTATTACAAAGGCAGCTAGTGTTACCTATGCAAATGAGACCATTATTTTAGCCGGTATAATTATGAATTCATTCATTGGCGCTGTGGTCTCACTTATCATTGCGCTATCCTCAGGAGATCAAATGAGGGAGGTATTAAACTGGCTGATGGGCAGTGTGGCTATGAAAAATTGGGGACACGTCAGTATATTGATTCCCTTTTTTATTATAGGAGCTTCCATAATTTTATATCATTATCGTGAACTAAATGGGATGGCTCTTGGAGATCAATCCGCTCAATATAATGGTATCGATGTGAAACGAAAGAAAATAATCATTATTATCGGGGCTGGACTATTAACGGGTGCAGCAGTTGCCGTATCAGGAGCTATTGGCTTTGTTGGACTGGTTATTCCACATCTTGTTCGCCTTCTTGCTGGTGCTGATCATCGCCACTTACTGCCATTATCCATGATTATTGGAGGTGGATATCTCGTATTGGCTGACTTGATTGCACGTACGATTATCAACCCGCAGGAATTACCAATCGGTGTCATTACTGCCTTAATCGGTGCACCTGTATTTACAATCTTACTGATTAAAGAACGCATAAAAAGAAGGAATTTGACATGTTAACCGTAGAGAGCCTCAGTGCAGGCTATCATAAAAATAAGCAAGTGCTTCAGGACTTTTCTATTAAGGTTGAGAGCGGAGAATTTTTTGCTCTTCTTGGTCCAAATGGAAGCGGTAAGACGACATTGATTAAAAGTATATTGGGAAAAATGGAATATAAAGAAGGGACTTCAATCATTAATGGGAAAAGGACCTCATCCTATAAAACCGGAGAATTGGCTAAAATTGCTGCCGTGTTAAGTCAGGAACATATGGTGGGTATAGATTTTACGGTGGAAGAAATCGTACTATTAGGCAGGTATCCTTATCAGGAGAAGGGATTTTTTAATCATTACCGTAGTGAGGATTACGCAATTGTTGATGAGTGTCTTGCTCAGACAAACACGCTGAAATTTAAGTATACATACTTTTCGTCATTAAGCGGAGGGGAAAAGCAACGTGTCCTTTTAGCAAAGGCTTTGGCCCAGCAGCCAAAGCTCCTGTTTCTCGATGAACCTACAAATCATCTGGATGTAAAGCATACAATCGAATTGTTAAATTTATTAAAGAGGCTCCAGCTTCAAAATGGGCTGACGATTGTCGCCATCCTCCATGATTTAAACATGGCAGCTTTATATGCAGATAGATGTGCTTTGCTTAAGGATGGAAGGAAGGTGGCGGAGGGTGGAATAGATTTACTTTATGATGAAACATTGCTTTCATCTGTATACGAGGTAGATTTGGTAAGTCGCCCTCATCCTATTACGGGAACACCGCAAATCTTTTTTACCCCTGAGAACTATAAATGATTATATAAAAAGTGTGAGCTTCCATAAGCTCACACTTTTTTAACGTTTTTCGATAGCGATAATAAATGGTGGATTGTTTTTTTGATTCATAAATCGGTATTCCAGCACATGGGCCTTATCCTGTGGAAGCTCTGTAACGAATTTGATTAATTCGTCACGTTCAATGTCTCCGCCGGGATGACCGTGATAGATGACAAGAACTATGATACCTTCAGGCTCCATAATTTCAAGTAATGACGTTACAGCCTGAATCGTAGTAGGAGCGGTTGTAATAATTTCTTTATCGCCACCAGGTAAATAGCCTAAATTAAAGATGGCACCTGTAACAGGTTTACCAGTTGGGACAAATTCCTGTAAACGCTCATGACCTGCATGAATCAGTGTCACCCGCTTCTGAAGCTCATTTGTCATCAGTCTCTCTTCCGTTTTTTGCAAGGCAGATTCCTGAATGTCGAAGCTGTATACATGTCCATCCGGACCAGTTAAATTTGCTAAAAATACGGTGTCATGCCCATTTCCCATCGTACAATCAATGGCTATATCACCAGGTTTAACTGCTTTTTCAAGCAATAGTCTTGCGAAGGGGAGGATACGATCAAGCTTCATTTATGACAGCATCCTTACTTGGTACATAAAATTTACCTTGATAGCTATTGCGACGCTTCAATTCAGCATCGATAGCATTTAATACTTCCCATTTATTAACGCTCCACATTGGTCCAACCATCAAATCAATCGGACCGTCACCTGTAATACGATGGACAATCATTTCAGGCGGAAGGATCTCCAACTGATCACAGACGAGATTGACATATTCATCTAATGAAAGGAATTCCAGCATTCCTTTTTCGTATTGTTTTACCATTGGAGTGCCCTTTAAGAGATGCAATAGGTGAATTTTAATTCCCTGTACATCCAGTTTAGCAACTTCTTTAGCTGTCTCCATCATCATTTCTGGAGTTTCAAGCGGCAGTCCATTAATAATATGGCTGCAAATGCGTATACCGTGTTTCCGAAGTTTGTTTACTCCCTCTACATAGGTTGGATAATCATGTGCACGGTTTATGATATTAGCTGTTTTCTCATGAACAGTTTGCAGGCCAAGCTCAACCCACAGGTAGGTACGTTCATTTAATTCAGCTAAATATTCTACAACATCATCAGGCAGACAGTCTGGACGAGTGGCAATGGATAATCCGACTACACCTTCCTCGTTCATGACAGTTTCAAATTTTTCTCGTAACACCTCGACTGGTGCATGGGTATTTGTATAAGCCTGGAAATAGGCCATATACTTGCCGTCCTTCCATTTTTGATGCATTTTTGCTTTTATATCGGCAAATTGTTTTTGCAAATCTTCAGCACGATTGCCGGCAAAATCGCCGGATCCAGCGGCACTGCAAAATGTACAGCCACCAAAAGCTACCGTGCCATCACGATTCGGACAATCAAATCCACCATCGAGAGCTACTTTAAATACCTTGTGACCAAATTGATTGCGTAGATGATAATTCCATGTATGATAACGTTTATCGTCACTTGCATATTGAAAAGGGTTAACCTGTTTCATTACAAAAACCCCCTGTTTAGATTTCAAGAACATAAACTCCATTTTACCACGCTGATGTATACTTTCCAATTGACTATTATTAGCAGCTTTAAAAATCACTAATCTTTTTAATTTCAAAGGGGCATAATGGATAATGGATGAGCTTTTGTAAACCAATCCAATGAAAAAAGGAGAGGGTATCTTTGGCTACACGAAAATCCATGGGTGAGTGTATGGAACGATGTACTAATGCAATTGAATTTGCAGAAGAGCAATATAGGGAGTCTGCAAAACAGGAGCAATACAATGAAGCAGGATATACCGAGGCATTGGTCAGATTGGAAAACTCATTTAATGAGTTAGAAGCAATGGATCACAGTGCAAATGATCAACAGCGTGATATGTTGAACCGTATGAAAATACAGGTTCAGGATATTCAGCATGCAATGGTTGTACGCAGGCGCTAAGGGGGTATTCACTATGCGGAAACGTTCTAAACATAATAATCCGGAACAAAAGACTCGTAATGGCATTAATAATCAAGATATCGAGGCCGGTGAAGATCAAGATATTATAAAGAAGGCTAAAAAGATGAACGAAGCATCTGGAGGCCAACAAACTAAAGCAACAGTTCATCCAAAGCAATACAAATAAACCAGCAGGCACAGTCTATATGGCTGTGCTTGTTGGTTTATTTGTATACAAGTGAGTTATGGGGATAATGAATGCGGCGGAGAATCCAGCCGGATGAAAGACTAATTCAGCCAGATGAGTGAGTAGATCAGCAAAATGAGAGGAATCCAGCCAATCGACAAAGGAATAGAGCCGGATATGCCCATAATCCAGCCAAATAAAGGATTAATCCGGCCAAAATTGAGATTAATCCAGCCCCCAGTTTCCCTCGCCAATCACACATAAATTTTTATCAAACCTGTATAATCGATGCTATATTTGTCAATGATTGAAAAAACAGTCTAAATTGACTTGAACTTTTTAGCGGATTTACATACAATGAATGTATATATTTTTTGAATCATATGAATAACTTTGAGAGGGATTAGTAGTAATTGTTGTTCTTTTTAGAGAGTTGACGGTCGCTGCAAGTCAACAGGACACATTATGAACTCACCCTGGAGTTGCAAGCCTGAACTAAGAGTAAGGTTTGCCGTACATCTGCGTTAAAGAGTCGAGCCGGATGCATATTTACTGCATCAATCAGGGTGGTACCGCGGGAAGTTAATAACAAGCCTCTCGTCCCTACTTATTAGGGATGAGTGGCTTTTTTTATTGTTTTAAGCTTTTAAGCACAGCAATTTTGAACCATGTAGGAGGAATTAGGATGAGTTTCAATCATGTAGAGATTGAAAAGAAATGGCAATCTTATTGGGAAGAACACAAAACATTCAAAACGACTGATCATGTAGGGAAGCGTAAATTTTACGCTTTGGATATGTTTCCTTATCCATCAGGAGCCGGCCTTCATGTAGGGCATCCTGAAGGATATACAGCAACAGATATTCTATCTCGCATGAAACGTATGCAGGGATATAATGTCCTTCATCCAATTGGATGGGATGCATTTGGATTGCCTGCCGAGCAATATGCTCTTGATACAGGAAATGATCCGGAAGAGTTTACAGCTAAAAATATCGGTACATTCACACGTCAGATTAAATCACTTGGGTTCTCCTATGACTGGGACAGGGAAATCAATACAACCGACCCAGAGTACTATAAATGGACGCAGTGGATTTTCTTAAAGCTATATGAAAAAGGACTTGCCTATATGGCTGAAATACCGGTTAACTGGTGTCCGGCACTCGGAACAGTTTTGGCTAACGAAGAAGTTATTGATGGGAAAAGTGAGCGGGGCGGACATCCGGTTATCCGTAAGCCTATGCGCCAATGGATTTTGAAAATTACGGCTTATGCAGATCGTTTGATTGAGGATTTGGATGAATTGGATTGGCCTGAAAGCATTAAGGATATGCAGCGTAACTGGATCGGACGCTCTGAGGGAGCATCTGTAACTTTTAAGATTAAAGGTACGAACGAATCCTACACGGTATTCACGACACGTCCTGACACCTTGTTCGGGGCAACATATTCTGTCCTGTCACCAGAGCATCCGCTTGTGGATAAAATTACAACAGCAGAGCAAAAAGAAGCAGTTGAAGCGTATAAAAAGGAAATTCAATCTAAGAGCGATCTTGAGAGAACAGAGCTTTCTAAAGAGAAAACAGGTGTATTCACAGGAGCATATGCAATCAACCCGGCAAATGGGGAAGAGATTCCGATCTGGATTGCTGATTATGTATTGATGAGCTATGGTACAGGTGCAATTATGGCAGTTCCGGCTCATGATGAACGTGACTATGAATTCGCTAAGAAATTTGATTTGCCAATTCGTGAGGTTGTAGCGGGCGGAAATATTGAAAAAGAAGCTTATGCAGGAGAAGGAGAACATGTAAACTCTGAATTCTTGAATGGCTTGAATAAAGAAGAAGCAATTGGCAAAATGATCGAATGGCTTGAAGAACAAGGAATTGGTGAGAAGAAAGTAACCTATCGCTTGCGTGACTGGAACTTCTCTCGTCAGCGTTACTGGGGAGAGCCTATCCCAATTATTCATTGGGAAGATGGTACTATGTCAGCTGTACCTGAATCTGAGCTCCCGCTTATGCTTCCGAAAACAACCGAAATTAAACCATCAGGTACAGGTGAATCTCCTCTTGCCAACATTGAAGAGTGGGTAAATGTAGTAGATGAGAACGGCCGTAAAGGAAGACGCGAGACAAACACAATGCCTCAATGGGCGGGCAGCTGCTGGTACTTCCTGCGCTATATCGATCCGAAAAATCCAAACGCGATTGCTGATCCTGAAAAGCTTAAGCATTGGATGCCAGTAGATACGTATATTGGCGGAGCAGAACATGCTGTACTTCACTTGCTTTATGCAAGATTCTGGTACAAATTCTTGTATGATATTGGTGTTGTTCCTACAAAGGAACCTTTCCAAAAGCTATTTAACCAAGGAATGATACTTGGAGAAAATAACGAAAAAATGAGTAAATCCAAAGGAAATGTAGTAAATCCGGATGATATCGTAGAAAGCCATGGTGCGGATACACTTCGTCTCTATGAAATGTTCATGGGACCGCTTGATGCATCCATTGCTTGGTCTGCAAACGGACTTGATGGTTCCAGACGTTTCCTTGACCGTGTTTGGAGATTGTTTATTACCGATGACGGTACAGTAAATGATAAGATCACTGAATCCAATGATACTCACCTTGAGAAAATCTATCATCAAACGGTTAAAAAGGTAACAGAAGATTTGGAAGCACTTCACTTTAATACAGCTATTTCTCAAATGATGGTGTTTATTAATGAAGCGTATAAAGCGGAAATCCTTCCAATTCAATATATGGAAGGATTCGTGAAGCTCTTGTCACCTATTTGCCCTCATATCAGTGAAGAACTTTGGAGCAGACTGGGCAACAATGAAACACTTGCCTATACTTCATGGCCTGCATATGATGAGTCCAAATTGGTTGATGATGAAATTGAAATTGTTATTCAAATAAACGGTAAAATGAGAGCAAAACTTCAGGTACCGGCCGGCATTACGAAAGAAGAAATGGAAAAAATTGTAATGGAGAACGGAAAGGTCCAAGAGCAAATTGACGGTAAAACAATCCGTAAGGTTATTGCTGTTCCAGGAAAATTAGTAAATATCGTTGCAAACTAACAAGTGTGGCCGTCTTACGTTTACTAAAACGTAAGACGGCTTTTTTATAAAGGGGGAAAATGGAGATGGAAGAAATAAAAATTATCCAACCGGAAGAGCTGCAGATCAAAATTGAAAATGGAGAGGAATTATCCATCATTGATGTACGGGAGGATTATGAAGTTATAAATGGCATGGTACCAGGTGCTATTCATATGAGAATGGGAGAAATACCCGATCGGCTAGATGAGCTTGATAAAGAAACGGAGTATATTCTAATCTGTCATGCAGGAGTAAGAAGTGAAAATGTGGCTTATTTTCTGCAGGAGAAGGGATATAAAACAGCCTCAATGGAGGGCGGTATGATGCATTGGCAAGGGGAAATGGTATTCTGAATAGTATAAAAATATAAAAGTCTGGCAAAGATAGATAAAAACAGGAGGAGTCTTTGCCGTGATCCAAGTAAAAATGTTTGATTATGAACATGAAAAAGACCTGGAAAAAGGGATGAATCATTTTCTCGGAAAAATAGATGAGGATAGCATTGTAGATATAAAATATAATATAGCAGCTTTCGGTGAAGAGGATGAGGAAGACCAAATCTATTGTTTTAGCGCAATGGTTATCTATAAAAAATGAGTAGTTATCATTTTTGGTAAAATTAATTCTTGGTTCATATTTACCCGTAGGAACAAGTCTATTCCCAGATGAAGCGGAACATCTAAGAAATAATCCATAGGTTGATGAATTTAATTTTTGCTAACTCAATCGTTACAGCTAAAATTACAATTGAATATAGTAAAAATAAGTGGAGAAAACAAACTTGTTTCTCCACTTATTTTTAGGTTTGAACTTATTAGGTTACGGGTTTTTTGAAAAGCTTATACATGAGCTTGAAAACCATGTAGCCAAAGAAACCTCCGATTGTATTTAATAGAATATCATCTACATCAAATCCACCGACATGGAAGGTAAGCTGCATCGTCTCCACAAATAAAGAAAACAAGAAGGACAGAAATGTGATAATCAGTAAATTTCTCAGCTTTTTAAAGGCGATTGGCAGAAAAAATCCAAATGGCATAAAAGCGATAATATTACCGAATAGATTCGAAAACCATACTTTAAATTTGAAGTAATCAGCAAACGTAATATACATATT
This sequence comes from Bacillus sp. z50, assembly GCF_058313585.1. Classification (NCBI taxonomy): domain Bacteria; kingdom Bacillati; phylum Bacillota; class Bacilli; order Caryophanales; family Bacillaceae; genus Bacillus; species Bacillus sp. z50. The sequence continues at coordinate 213,575 of NZ_JBZFQL010000006.1, read as the reverse complement.
GATTGTTTTAAAGGGAACAAGATTATAAGATTCTATCCTGTCTTCTTGTCTGTAGTATCCAAAAAACAAAAGATAGGAAAGGATGGCTAAATAGATGAAAAACAACATGTAAATAAGCGGCGAAAACAGCTTATTGTTTTTTATCGTTTGGGCTATATCCTGCACTTATACCATCCTTTCTTATGCCAGGAAATTATTCTTTGCTGCAGCATTTAATCCTGCTAAACGGCCGGTTACCAAAGCTGAAGTGATATTATAGCCGCCCGTATATCCGTGAATGTCCAAGATCTCTCCGCAGAAATATAAGCCATTCATGAATTTACTGGCCATTGTTTTTGGTTCAACCTCTTTCACCGATACTCCTCCGCCAGTCACAAATGCCTTCTCTAAAGAAAGTGTTCCATAGACATGGACAGGGAATTTTTTAATATCTTTGCTTAAAGAACGCCATTTCTCATGGGCGATGACTGCACCCTGGGCAGAAGGATCAATCTGGTTACGCTCCAGTAAAAATAATAAATATCTTTCAGGCACTAAACCTTTTAAGCTGTTTTTGACAGCCTTTTTGTCATCCGATTTAATAATTTTAATAATCTGTTGGAATACCTGTTCTTCATTTAAATCAGGGAGCGAGTCAATTTGGACAACGACCTCTTTAAGATTCCATTTTTTGAGGGCCTTTACAACAAATTGGCTGCATCGCAGGACACCTGGACCTGATAGACCAAAATGTGTGAAAATCATATCCATACGATGGGTAATTAATGGTTTTCCTTTAGGATTCATTACGCTGATTGCGACATCGCGAAGTGAAAGACCCTGTAATGTTTTCTGTTTGATAAAATTTTCAGCTGACGTGAGCGGAACCTCAGTTGGGAATAGCTCTGTAACAGTATGTCCAGCTTTTTCCGCCCAAGCATAGCCATCACCGGTTGACCCGGTGTGAGGAACGGATTTACCGCCAACAGCAATGACAACGGAGTCAGCTTCGATCGTTTCGCCTGTTTGTGTCCGAACGCCAATTACTTTCCCTGAATCATACAAAACATCAGCTATAGGTGAGTTTGTGCGTATATCGGTACCCAATTGCTTCAAACGATTCATCATTGCATCCACAACGGATTGAGCTTTGTCATTAACTGGAAACATTCTTCCGTGATCTTCCTCTTTTAATTCAACTCCCAGTTTCTTAAAGAAAGAAATAATTCCCTCATTATCAAATTCAGAGAATGCACCGTACAGGAACTTGCCATTACCGGGAATATGCTTGATAATCTCATCAATCGGCAGACGGTTTGTGACATTGCATCGGCCTCCGCCTGAAATGGCCAGCTTTCGGCCAAGCTTGGATCCTTTATCTATTAATAAGGTGGAAGCGCCGTTTTCTGCAGCTGCTATGGCAGCCATTAAACCGGAGGGGCCTCCGCCTATAATTATTACATCGTATTTCATTATTCCATCTCTTTTCTAAAACATGCTAATATGTTCTATTATAAGTGATTTTATGAATAAGGCAAAAGTCGTAAACAAATTGAAGTTCAATTGTCAAAAAGGATAGAAAAGAGTAAACTACAGAATAGTGAACAAATAAACAAAAAGACTCATGAAAATATATTTCTTACAGGTTAAGGGAAAGAGTGAAAGGGATTGTTACATGTCATCGAAACTTATTAGAGGCACTTTTATTCTAACAGTTGGTATGGTTTTATCGAAAATACTCGGATTGTTTTATGTTATTCCTTTTAATCAAATTGTCGGCAAAGAAGGAATGGCGTTATACGGCTTTGCGTATATCCCCTATACGATTTTCATCAGTATATCAACGGGAGGGATTCCCCTCGCGGTGGCCAAATTTGTGGCCAAATATAATGCAATGGGTGAATATGCAGTTGGGCGTAAGCTATTTGAATCAAGCCGAAAAATAATGATGTTAACGGGGATTTCGGCTTTTCTCATTATGTATGTTAGCGCCCCTGGATTGGCTGCCATGATGGATACGCAAAAATTTTCCGTTGAGGATGTTACATCGGTTATACGGGCTGTTAGCTTTGCTCTGATCCTTGTACCTTCGCAAAGTATATTGCGTGGGTTCTTTCAAGGAAATGAGTCAATGGGGCCGACAGCTGTTTCCCAGGTTATCGAGCAGATAGCACGAATTATATTCCTGCTGGGCGGTGCATATATTGTCCTGAATTTAATGGGCGGAGATGTCGTACAGGCTATGAGTGTGGCAACATTTTCAGCCTTTATTGGAGCGGTTTTCGGATTTCTTGTTCTCTTATGGTATTGGAAAAAGCGGAAACGTCATCTCGATAAACTTTTGAGCGAAAGTAAAAATGAAATAGATATATCTCTTAAAGAGATCTATAAAGAAATCATTGTTTCCTCAATACCATTTATTTTTGTTGGTTTGGCTATGCCTCTATTCCAGTTAGTTGATACGGTTACTTTTAACAGAGCGATGGTATCAATTGGAGAAAAGGCAACAACAGATGTGGCTTTTGGTGTTTTAAATGTATCGACTCAAAAGCTTGTCCTTATTCCAATGACACTTGCTACAGCCTTTTCGTTGTCCATTGTTCCTAGTGTAACGAAATCGTTTGTTGAAAAGAATTGGAAGCTATACAAACAACAATTAACAGAAACGTTCCAAACTTTGCTGTTTATTTTGATACCGGCAGTTGTAGGAATCAGTGTTTTATCTGAGAGCGTATATGGATCGTTTTATGGATTTCTTGATTTAGGGTCAGAAGTATTGAAAGTTTATGCACCGGTTGCTATTCTATTTGCTTTATTTTCTGTTACAGCTGCAATCATGCAGGGAATAAGCCAGCAGCGTTTTACAGTCCTTAGTTTATTGACTGGGATATTAATAAAACTGAGCCTTAATATTCCGTTTATAAAAATGTTTGAAACGAATGGGGCAGTTTATGCGACTGCAATTGGATATACGGTCAGTACACTTATTAATTTATATGTAATTTATTACTTTACTGGTTATCGAATAAAATCTGTGCTGAGAAGGGGATTATTATCACTCATATTTGCTGGGGTTATGGCCTTGGTTGTATGGAGTCTGGATCAGGTCCTGTCTTCCTGGATAGGTTCAAAAGGTCAGATGGATGCGGTTTTCAGGGTGGCGATTACTGTTCCAGTCGGGGTCCTAATCTACTTTTTCTTATCCATTAAAAGTGGTCTATTACATGTCATTTTTGGAGAGCGAACGGATGGACTATTGCGCAAGCTAAAATTGAGCCGTTTCACGAGAGGGAATTAATCAAATTAAAATGTGAAAGTTTAACTTTAAGGCCTGCTTATTATTTAAAGCAGGCCATTCTCATAATTAGTATCGCATTCCAAGTGCTCGTTCAATGCGGGATACACGTCGATCAAGGCGTTCAAATTGGCGCTCCAGACGTTCAAAGCGGTTTTCAAGCCGATCTATACGGGCATTAACTCCACCTAAGCCAGGAAATAGGCCTCCTGGTCCAGGAAAACCGGCTGGCTGTGGCAATTGTCTATCATCTTGTTCGTTAGAGGGTTGTTGTTGATAATCCATAAATTTAGAACACTCCTTCAATTTATATTCAGCATTAGTCTATTCAAAAAAGGAAAATGGGTGATTTTAGGATGAGAATTGATAAATTATTGGCTAACTCCGGTTATGGAAGCCGGAAAGAGGTTAAACAATTACTTAAATCAGGGGCAGTTCTTTGTAATGATGTAAAAATAAGCGATGCTAAAAAGCATGTCAATCCGGATGAGGATGTAATTACCGTTTATGGAGAGCAAGTCAACTATAAGGAATACATTTATTTGTTAATGAATAAACCGGCCGGATACATATCTGCCACAGAAGATGACAGGCTGAAAACGGTGCTTGATTTATTGGAACCTGAAGATGCAAGTAAAAAACCATTCCCTGTTGGAAGGCTGGATCGGGATACTGAAGGGCTGTTGGTTCTTACAAATGATGGGCAGCTTGCTCATGAGGTGCTTGCTCCCAAAAAACATGTTCCTAAAACCTATTACGCAGTTATTCAGGGGATTGTAACCGAGGAAGATATTGAACAGTTTGCTAAGGGAGTTACATTGGATGATGGATATGTAACGAAACCGGGAAAATTAAGGATTCTTACAAGTGGTCCAAGATCTGAAATAGAAGTCATCATAACAGAAGGAAAATATCATCAGGTTAAACGGATGTTTGAAGCTGTAGGAAAAAAAGTAGTGTATTTGAAAAGAATTAAGATGGGCGAGCTTGAGTTGGATGAGAGCTTGAAAACAGGAGAGTACAGAGAAATGACTGAAGAAGAGATCAACCTATTGAATACACGTACTCCGGAAAAAGAAGACCGTTAAAAAGCGGTCTTCTTTTTGTAGGAAAAACTGTTTAAATCATTACGAGGTTAATTTAACTTTCTTTTGAGTGGTGGTCCACTTTCCACGACTGGGGCTGACAACAAGTTCGTTATAAGCCAACACATTTAAGTCCCTCTGAATGGTGCGTGGAGTAATTCCAAATTCATCCACTAATTCTTGGGTTGTTACCGTGCCGTTGCGGACGATGAACATATAAATGGACTTAATTCTGGTAAGCATACGGTTTGTTGAAGGTTTCAAAAAACCACTCCTTATGGATAGTTTCCAATGGCAACATTCCAACCTGCAAGGTATAAAGGCTGTTAACCATCCCACTTAACTAAGTTATCACCTATACAGCACTCCTTTTTTAGGACTTCAAAATACAAGTCCTTCTAGTACTATAATACCCCTCTCTAAATTTTAAATCCATATTTTCCAATAAAATAAAATGAAAATTCACTTAACTATATCTATTTTTGCGATACAGGCACTATGACAACAATACGATATATTTTATTTATTACACTATAAAATATGAACGGCACAGTCATGTGGTTCAACAAAAAATGCTAATCATGCTGAAATTCGATATAATAACGATAAATGATATGACAAAGAAATGAGGGTCACTTTTATGGATCTTAATTGGCAAAAAGAAGTGGAAATGAGAAAAAATGATTTGATTGCCGACACCAAGAAATTACTTCGAATTAAAAGTACACTGGATGAATCTGCATCAACTACTGATATTCCTTTTGGTCCTGGAATAAAGGAAGCGCTTGATTTTATGCTTCAGCTTGGAGAAAAAGACGGTTTTACCACTAAAAATGTTGATAACTATGGAGCTCATTTGGAAATGGGAAACGGAGATGAGCTCCTCGGTATACTTGGACATTTGGATGTAGTGCCTGAGGGAGAGGGCTGGACCAGCGACCCTTATTCAGCAGATATTCGGGATGGAAAAATATTTGCACGTGGCGCGATCGACGATAAAGGACCAACGATGGCTGCCTATTATGCGATGAAGATCATTAAAGAAATGGGCATCGATTTAAATAAAAGAGTTCGATTAATTTTGGGTACGGATGAAGAAAGTGACTGGCGCTGTATGGATTATTATTTTGAAAAAGAAGAAATGCCAACGGTAGGGTTCGTGCCGGATGCTGATTTTCCAATTATCTATGCAGAAAAGGGGATAGCAGATTTCACAATGGATATGAAATCAAAAAGTATACCGGCTGAATCCTTTGTTGTGAAAAGCTTTGAAGCGGGCCAGCGTTTTAATATGGTACCAGAGGCAGCTAAAGCAACTATTTCTCTTAATTTCGATGAGGCGAAAGAGTGGAAAGAAAAATTTGCAATGTACTTGAAAGATCATAATTTAAAAGGTACATATTCCATGTTAGATAATGAGGTCATCTTAACGATGGAAGGGATATCTGTCCATGGTATGGAGCCTGATCTTGGACTTAATGCAGGTCTTAAGCTGGCGGATTTTCTATTCACCATGCCTTTACGTGGGGATGACCGTGCATTTTTTGAATTCATCCATCAGTATTTGAGCAGTGAATCCAGAGGAAGAAAACTTGGTGTAGCTTATTCGGATGATATTACCGGTGATTTAACCATTAATTATGGAATTATTACATATAGAAATGGCGAATTAGGTAAGATTGCCTTCAATATGCGTTATCCTGTGACATATGATTTTGAGAATGGATGGAAAACGATTGAGCAAATCGCTGATAAGCATCAATTTACTGCGACTATAAAAACCCATTTGGGACCTCACCATGTGGATGCAAATAGCCAATTGGTTAAAACTTTGCAAAAAATTTATCACGAGCACACAGGGGAAGAACCTGAGCTATTGGCAATTGGCGGCGGGACGTATGCGCGTGCGCTGAAAAATGCGGTTGCCTTTGGCCCTTTATTTCCGGGGAGGGAAGATGTAGCTCATCAAAAAGACGAATACATCATGATTGACGATTTATTAAAAGCAACAGCTATGTATGCACAAGCTATCTATGAATTAACAAGATAATCTATCACAAGGGGAGTTGGGGGAAATGGATTATATTGTTCACAATGGCGTCCTTTCGAAAAGAGAAACAATTGCCATCGATATAGAAGATCGTGGGTATCAATTTGGGGATGGTATCTACGAGGTTATACGGATTTATAATGGAAAGCTATTTGCGTGGGAAGGGCATAGCAGGCGTCTGTTTGCAAGCGCACAAAAGATCGGCATAGAGATACCCTACAGTCCGAAACGCCTTAAGGAGATTATTGAGGAATTGGTTCTTAAAAATGAGCTGACTACCGGTACTGTTTATCTGCAATTTACACGGGGGGTTTCACCGCGGAATCATGCTTTTCCAGGTAAAGAGGTGGTACCGACCTTTATCGCTTATACAAGAGAATCTGAACGTCCTGTTATACTGATGGAGTCAGGTGCTGAAGTCTGTATTATTGAAGATAAACGGTGGCTTAATTGCGATATTAAAAGCTTGAACCTTCTCGGTAATATCCTAGCCTTTGAAGAGGCGGTTAAACAGGGATGTAAGGAAGCGATTTTAAACAGAGATGGCATGATAACAGAAGGCAGTCATACGAATGTATCGATTATAAAGGATGGTATTCTGATTACTCATCCTGCAAACAATCTAATTTTAAATGGGATTACCAGGCAGTTGGTTTTAATGCTTTGTGAGGAGCTTTCAATTCCTTACGAAGAAAGACCATTTACACCTGGGGAATTAATGTCGGCTGATGAGGTATTTCTGTCTGGTACCACATTAGAAATTATACCCGTTGTAAAAACCAACGGACAAGCGGTTGGAAAAGCCCCATATACTACAACAAGAAAGCTTCAGAAAGCCTTCCTTGCTAAAATTGAAAATGAATGCGGAAGATTAAAGTAAATGGAAAAGAGTTCAGGGAATACTAACCCTGAACTCTTTTTTGAATAAACATTTTTATTCAAAATCGTCTAAATAGTTAAAATAGAAGGATGGACATTATGTTAAAATATGAAGGAGATAGGCCGATGAATAGACAGAATCATTATTTTTTTGCAATTGAATTACCTAAGGAGATTAAAGAATCATTGCACCAATGGGCTGCTGAATTAGAACGTATGTATGCATTTAAAAGCTGGGTTCATCCAAGCGATTATCATATTACTTTAGCATTCCTTGGCAGTGCCTCTCATAGTATGTTGGATGGTGCTGTGAATTTATTGAAGTCAAGAGCAGAGCAACTTGTTTCATTTCCATTAACGATTAAAGGATTGGGTACATTTGGTATGGTGAATCAGCCAAGAATTCTATGGGCAGATGTGAGGAAACAGCCGATCTTATATGAAGTGCAGAAGAACGTATGGAATACTTGTACAAGTATCGGCTTTAAGTTGGATACAAAGCCGTTTACACCGCATGCTACGATAGCAAGAAGATGTATGGAGGCAATGGAAAAAGACAGTCTAAGACAACTAGAAGACTCTCTCCCATCTATACCAGAATTTCAGGTACAGCATCTCGTTCTATATCAAACCAATAGCCAATCTATTCCTAAATATGAACCGATCATTAAATTTCCATTGGTGTAAGATATTCATAAACGTAATGGTAGGTTGAATTGATTAAAACATGAAGGCTTTATTGGTCATGATTATGCACATCTAAAATGACCATATAGATTTTAAAGAGACTAGAAAAGGGCAGGGGAAACGGGATGGGACAATTAATTAAACTGCAGGATTATGTATCCCGTTATGAACAGGATATTTATCATTATTCCTCTCAGTTTGTCCGCTTAAAAAAACAGCAGTGGACTAAACTAAAGCAGGCTTATGAAGAAGGAGATATCAATGACTGGCTGATTGGCGGAGAAAACAATGAGATATATCAAAATCAGGATGATCCCATTAAAAAGAGAACTCTCTCGGAGACGTTTAAGAAGATATTTACTAAAAGAGAACAAAGCGAACCTTTTCACGTTCATGAAGGGCAAACTGTTTCAAACAGAGAACAGGAATTGGGACGGTTTTTGAAATTCCCCCCACGAATAGAGAGCGATTTAAAACAGCAATTTTTAGATCGGATTTTTAATTTTCAGCTTAAATGGGCGAGTTCAACCTTAAGAGAAAAATCTGTAGTAAATGCCAATTATGTATATGACCAGAAACTGCGTTATTTTTTGCAACGCTTTCCTGATAACTGCTTAATTCTTTACAAGCCTGTCTTTCAGTTTAAAAATGCACCGGTAGAATTGGATATTCTGCTTATGACGCCTACGGAAATATGGTGCTTAACTTTTCTTGAAGCAGAAGAGGATGCCGTATTTTTGGCGGACAGGGGAAGGTTTTGGACAAGAAAACATCATAATCGGGCAGACAAAAAAGTGTTAAACCCGTATATATCCATAAATCGTATGGAAAGAATCATTAAGAGGATCTTAGAAAGCAAGGAGATTGATATGCCAATCAGGAAAGGAATCATTTGTCGTAATGGATATATCGATGATGTAAATGCCATCCATACAGAGATAATCATCGACAAGCGTTCTTATGCAAGATGGTTTGAGGGCATACGTAATAATCAGTCTCCTATAAAAAACCAACAGCTTAAGTCAGGTCAGGCTCTATTGGACTACTGCAGTACAGCCTACACTATTAGAATGGATTTGGAAGAGGAGTTGGAGGAGCTTGATAGAGAGAGCGGTTTATAGGGAAGCTTTAATGAGCAAGGAGAAGTTCAATTTCATTATAAATCCTGCCGCGAAGAATAGGGGAAGCTTAAAAATTTGGAAAAAGGTAAAAAAATACCTAGAACGTGAAAATATCCATTACCAATATAGGTATACAGAATATGAAGGACATGCCTGTAAAATCACTAGAGAAATTTTGGAAAAGGAGAGTGATTCGTTAATTATTGCTGTAGGTGGAGACGGGACGATTCATGAAGTCATTAATGGTGCTGTCGGATATAAAGAAGCCAGGATATCTTATATTCCTGCAGGATCCGGAAATGATTTTTCAAGAGGATACCAGATTGATAAAAATCCGACTAAAGCATTTAAAAAATTGTGTCTAAATAGTGAAAAAATGACACCAATCGATCTAGGATCCTATAAAACTGACAAACAAGGGTATTTTATGAACAGTTTGGGTATGGGATTGGATGCAGCAGTTACAAAAGCTGTAAATGAGTCGAAATCAAAATATTACTTTAATAAAATAGGCGCTGGAAAGCTTGTTTATTTATATTTCTTTTTTATTAAATGGTTAACATATAGACCAATTGATGTTTCTCTTTCGATAGATGGCCGGGACCTCAACTATAAAAATGTTTGGCTTGTTACGACATCCAATCAGCCCTATTTTGGTGGTGGAATAAAGATTTCACCAAACTCGAAACCAGATGACGGGCTTTTTCATATCATAATCGTACATAATATTTCCAAATGGAAACTGATACTTATGTTCGTCACAGTAGTTTGGGGCGGCCATCTCAAAATAAGGGGAGTACAGGAATTACAAGGGAAGAATATAAAACTTTCTTCTGAGCAACCAGCATTTATTCATGCAGATGGCGATTATATTGGCAATGATAAGGTAGTCGTTAATATGCATCATCATAAAGTAAATATTGCAGCTTTAGGAGAGTGAGTATTGTGTATTCAGATAGGTTTTCAGCTTTTTTGGACGCATTAAACAAAATTACCATCTTAATTCCACTTAATTATCGTGATAACGAAACCCCGACCTTTACGATTTATTTCGAAGGTCAAAAAATTGGCGTATTAAAGGTTGAAGAGGTCGTTCGAATAGAGCATTACATTAAATATATATGTACGGCTCCATTTGAAATACCGCTCGGTGAAGAGTATCAAATAGAGGATGATAAAGGAATAGCCTTTGGACTTCGGACAGGTGCAGTAATCCGGACTCCTGAATTTGATGAACATTATCATTATGATGGAAATGATTTAGGCGCTGTCTATACAAAAGAAAAGACAGTGTTTAAGCTTTGGGCACCAACTGCTACCAGTGTAAAGGTTAAGCTAATCAATGATTTTGGGGCCGAAAAAGGAACTGTGGCGATGCAGCGGGGGGAAAGAGGAGTATGGTCATTAACGATTCATAATGATTTAAAGGGTTATTTTTATTCTTATTTGGTTCGTGTCAATTATATTTGGAGAGAAGCAACCGACCCATATTCGAAGGCTGTTTCTGTAAATGGCCAATACAGCGCTATTATAGATCCCGAAAAAATCGAAAGACATTCCTATAAAATTCCCACGTTAGACAGCCATGTCGATGCAATTATCTATGAAACACATGTACGCGACTTTTCTCATCATAACAACAGCGGCATGGATGCCAAGGGGAAATACTTGGCGTTTACAGAAGAAAATACGAAAACAAACAAAGGATATTCAACCGGGATCAGTTATTTAAAGGAACTTGGAGTTACTCATATTGAACTCTTGCCGGTTAATGATTTCTCAGGGGTTGATGAAACAGTCATTGGTAAGGAGTATAATTGGGGTTATAATCCGCGTCATTTTAATTCTCCAGTAGGAGTCTACAGTACAAATCCGCATCTGCCGTTCAATCGAATAGAAGAATTAAAGGAATTGATTAAGAGTCTTCATAAAAATGGACTTGGCGTTATTTTGGATGTTGTTTATAATCATGTATTTCAAAAGGAATTGTCTAACTTTGAGAAAATCGTACCTGGCTATTATTTCCGCTATGATTCAAACGGAATGCCTTCAAATGGCAGCGGCTGTGGAAATGATGTAGCATCAGAACGATTTATGGTCCGAAAATTCATTATAGCCTCCATTAAATATTGGTTGGAGTATTTTCAGGTTGATGGATTTAGATTTGATTTAATGGGCTTACTAGACTTGGATACGATGAAGGAAATAGAACGTGTGGTAAAAGAAATAAGACCGGATGCCATTCTCATCGGAGAAGGCTGGGATTTACACACAGCACTCCCTGCTGAGCAAAAATCAACGATTGCAAATGCTCATAAATTAACGGGTATTGGATTCTTTAATGATCGCTTTAGAGATACGATTAAAGGAAGTAATTTTGATTTAAAAGATAATGGCTATATTTCCGGTAAAAGAGTAGAGCCGCATGATTTCTTTGAGCTTGTGACCAATACAGGTACCGAATATCCATTGACACCGGTACAATCAGTCAATTTTGTGGAATGTCATGATAATCACACATTATGGGATCGCCTTCAGGTGGCTAATGGGTTGGAGTCAAATGAATTAAGGCAGCGCCGTCATCGTTTTGCTACAAGTATTGTCTTGCTTTCACAAGGTATTCCATTTTTGCATAGTGGACAGGAATTTTTTAGAACAAAACAAGGAATCGAAAATAGTTATTGTTCACCGGATTGGATAAATGAACTTAATTGGGATCTAAGAGAGCAACATGATGAAACAATATCTTATTTAAAATGCTTGATACAAATTCGAAAAAGCCATGGTGCATTCCGTTTTCGAACACGTGAAGAAATAGAAAGACATATGAAAATTGTCGATATTCATGTTAATTGTCATGCCCTGATGTATGAAAATGTCGGTGAATATGGAAGCTGGAAAAATATTTTAGTAATCTTCCACCATGCTGAAAAGGAAACAGCAATCACTCTGCCAAATGATACTGAATGGGATATTCTTTGTGATAGTTGTGCTGATGGACAAGGAGACCGTATAATCAGGAAAAGCATAAGAGATTATACCCTTGAACCTTTGCGAACATATGTGTTTGTTCAGGAATAATAGTCAGGAACACTTGACGAATGTGTCCCTAACCTACTAAAATTTAATAAGATGGCTATTGGAAAAAAGCAGTCAATGGCTGTCTTTTTTATTTTTACATACAACCATGCCAGAATAGATTAGATTATTGAAGGTGAATACCATGGATTATTTAGGGCAAGAGTGGGAGATAACCCCTGCCGGAGGAGCAACAGGTGAAGCGTTTATTGCCAGGCATGATGAGCAAAGACTATTTTTAAAAAGGAATTCGTCTCCTTTTTTAGCTGTGCTTTCCGCTGAAGGAATAGTGCCAAAACTGATCTGGACCAAGAGGCTTGAAAATGGAGACGTGATTACTGCTCAGGAATGGATGAATGGTAGAGAATTACATCCTACTGAGATGAGTGAAGAAGCGGTTGCTGAATTGCTTCAGAAAATCCATCTTTCTAAACCTTTATTAAACATGCTTCGACGCCTAGGTAAGACAGCCCAAACACCTACACAAATCCTAATGTCCGTAAAAAATTCCCTTGATAAGGAATTAGAAAATCATCCAAGTATTCAAAATACGATTGAATTTATGGAAAGACATATACAGGATGTCAACAGTGACCAGCAAGTTGTATGCCATGGTGATATTAATCATAATAATCTCCTTATTTCTGACAATGGTGATCTATATTTGATTGATTGGGACGGTGCAATTATCGCAGATCCGGCTATGGATATCGGTATGCTATTATATTCCTATGTTAAACAAGAGCATTGGAAGGAATGGCTATCCAAATACGGATTAGAGCTCACTGAAGACCTTAAGTTAAGGATGAAATGGCATGTGCTTGCACAGGTTATACAAAATATAGTCTTGCACAAACGAAAAAACCGGTTGCATGAAATGAACCGGTATATCGAATATTTAAAATTTGCTCAGGAATATTGATCAATGTCTCGAACCCAGCCAGAGAGTTGCTGCTGGTGTGCTTCTATATGACTTTCCAGGTTGGCGGCATGTATACCGCTTTGGCTGTATTGGTAAATCTCATCAAGTACAGCTTTTGTATTTACATCAAGACCGGGTTGAACCATCAGGGATTTAACAGTTCTCTCAAGCTGTTCAACTTCTGATTGTGAACCGCAGCAATCTTCTTGATGATTATTTAAAATATCTTTTACTAACATCCAATGATGATTTTGTGATAATGGCAAATTATCCACAACCCTTCTCTTCATATTCAATTTTAGGTTGTGAAAGTTTAGCCAAATTTATTCATATTTAACCGGCATATGCCGGTTTTTATTATGTTTTAACTAATAAGCATGGTATTTTATGAAATGTTATGCTACTCTTTTTTTACGTATTTTAGCGGAGGTGCACAAATTTGAGACAACGTTATAAACCATGGGCTAAGGATAAGCTAATGGCCAATCCTTATTATTGCATTCAGGAGCCGACTACTAAAAAGGGTTCATGGAATGAAGTGTTTGGGAATAATAATCCGATTCATATAGAAGTAGGTACTGGTAAAGGACAATTTATTAATGGTATGGCTGCACAAAATCCGGATATTAATTATATCGGTATTGAATTGGCAGAGCGTGTGATTGTTACAGCACTTGATCGATTGCTGGAATCTAATCTTCCAAATGTGAAGTTGCTGAATGTGAATGCCGAAGAGCTTCCAAATATTTTTGCAGAGGGAGAAGTTTCCCGTGTTTATCTGAATTTCTCTGATCCATGGCCTAAGAAACGTCATGAAAAGAGAAGATTGACGTATAAGACATTCCTTGATCTATATAAAGGAATTTTGCCGGAGCATGGCGAAATTCATTTTAAGACAGATAACAGAGGATTATTTGAATACTCACTTGTAAGTTTCTCGCATTATGGGATGACATTAAATGAAGTGAGCTTGGATTTACACAACAGTGATATGGAAGGCAATATTATGACTGAATATGAACAAAAATTTTCAGCAAAGGGCAATCCAATTTATCGTTGTGAAGTCTCCTTTTAATCCTATGGTTTTTTGATCTGTCAACACACTTATAAAAAGGGGCTTATAGATTATGGAAACTTTGCAATTTGGTAAGTTTACATTAACCTGGTTGAATGGCGGAGATACTCATATGGATGGTGGAGCCATGTTTGGAGTGGTTCCGAAACCATTATGGTCAAAACGTTATCCTGTTAATGAATTGAACCAAATAGAGTTAAGGTCGGACCCCATCTTAGTACAGACAGATCATAAAAATTATTTAATCGAAGCTGGCCTCGGCAAAGGGAAGCTGTCGGAAAAACAAATTAGAAATTATGGTGTCAGTGAAGAGTCCAAGCTCGAGGAATCCTTGAGCAGGCTCGGAATGACCTATTCGGATATCGATGCAATTCTGATGACTCATATGCATTTTGATCATGCCTGTGGGCTGACTGGTTATCAGGAAGGCGAATTGATCAGCCTATTTCCTGAGGCAACGATTTATACCTCGAAAATTGAATGGGAAGAACTTCAGAATCCCAATATTCGTTCCCGTAATACCTACTGGGAAGAAAATTGGAAGCCAATTGTTACACAGGTCGAAACATTTGAAGGTGAAGTATTAATCACTGAAGGACTGAGGATGATTCATACAGGCGGCCACAGTGACGGTCACAGCATTATCGTGCTCGAGGACAATAATCAACAATTAATTCATATGGGAGACCTTATGCCAACGCATGCCCATCAGAATCCTCTATGGGTGCTGGCTTATGATGATTACCCGATGGATTCCATACATGCAAAAGAGAAATGGATTAAACAAGGAATTGAAAATAAAGCATGGTTCACTTTTTATCATGATTATGCTTACCGTGCCATCAAATGGGATGCAGACGGAAAAGGAATAATCGAAAAAGTTGAGCGAAATCGACCAGAATAAAGGCTGTCCGGTAGGTCACTTGTTGGTGACTTATCGGCGCTTTTTTTTACGGGCTATTAGTTTAATGTGGTGGTATGCTGCGGTTATGAGGCATCCAATATCTAAAATTCCCGCTCAATCAATATCTTTTTCGCTCATAAGAGGGGAAATTCGCTCGATAAATTCTGCTTTCGCGCATAAAATAGGGGAAATCGCTCAATAAACCTTGCTTTCGCTCATAAAAAGGGGAAATCGCTCAATAATCACTGTTTTCGCTCTTAAAAAAGGGAAATCGCTCAATAATTCCTGATTTCGCGCATAAAATAGGGAAAACATATAATTCTCCTTCAAAATTACTACTATCTTATTGAAACGCCTAATGAAATAAAAAAATAGAAGGGGGAAAAGTGATTTTCCTCCTTCTACCATTTTTAATTAATGTACTTGTTCGTAAAAATCGATGATTGTTCCTGTTGTTGCATCCGCTATAAATTCATACTGCGTAGATTCAAGGCCTTCTTGCTTTGTAAGTCCACCTTTGTATACATCATAATCCAATTCATTTTTTGTATACTTTTCAGGCTTCATCATAATCCATGAGCCTCTGATGGTCTCTCCGCCTTGTCCAAGTGTACTTTTAATAGTGGACAAAATCTTTTCAGGAGAAGTAATATTGCTTTGATTTGTTAATTCTTTAACGACATAACCTGCTGCAAATCCTGCTGCAACACCTGAAATAAATGTTTTCCAATTCACTTATATTCCTCCAATCAAATGGGTAATAGCTGTTATTTAACATTTGCTTGGTTAATCTATTCCCGTTCATTATACATTTTAAGCTTAAATAGTGCCATCTTTTAACCAACAAACTCCATGTATGTGGTATTTGGAAGTATGATTCTGTAGAATGAGAATAGAGATTATAGAAAATAACATGGTAAAGGGGATACATATATGAAGCAATCTACTCTAGATTTATTTAAGACTCTTACCGAGATTCCAGGAGCACCTGGATTTGAACATGAAGTTCGTTCGTTTATGAAAAAGGAATTATCCAAATACACAGATGAAATCATTCAGGACGGCCTTGGCAGTATTTTTGGTGTGAAACGCGGAAATGACCAAGGACCAAAAATTATGGTTGCCGGACATATGGATGAGGTTGGTTTTATGGTAACCTCTATTACTCCTGAGGGGTTACTTCGTTTTCAAACGCTTGGAGGCTGGTGGGGTCAGGTGTTGCTGGCACAAAGAGTGCAGGTATATACTGAATCAGGCCCTATTATCGGTGTTGTCAGTTCGATTCCGCCACATTTGCTGAGTGAGGCCCAAAGGTCCAAACCTATGGAAATCGGTAATATGCTGATTGATATTGGTGCTGATGATAAAGAGGATGCAATTGCAATGGGAGTGAAACCAGGTCAGCAAATCATCCCATATAGTGAATTCACTCAAATGGCCAATCCTAAAAAAATTCTGGCAAAAGCATGGGACAATCGGTATGGCTGCGGATTGGCGATTGAACTACTGGAAGAGCTTCAAAATGAGACATTGCCTAATATCCTATACAGCGGTGCTACTGTTATGGAAGAAGTCGGTACGAGAGGCGCGGGTACAGCGGCGACGATGATTGATCCTGATATCTTCTTTGCATGTGATGCAAGTCCTGCAAATGATATGTCAGGCAGTAAATCTGTATTCGGTTATCTCGGAAAAGGTCCATTACTTAGAATATATGACCGTACAATGGTCATGCATAAAGGGATGAGAGAATTTATCTTGGATACTGCGGAATCGAATCATATTCCATATCAATATTTTGTTGCTCCAAATGGGGGGACAGATGCAGGGAAAGTACATATTACAAATCGCGGTATACCAAGTGCCGTAATTGGTATATGTTCACGGTATATCCATACGCATGCCTCCATTATTCATATTGATGACTATGCTGCAGCAAAAGAATTATTGGTTAAATTAGTTAGAAGCTGTGATAAAACAACCGTTGAAACGATTAAACAAAACGGTTAATAAAAGAGTTGAGAAGGCAGAGGCATCTATCTGTCTTCTTTTTTAAAGAAAGGATGCAGATTAATGGTTAAAATTGCTTTGGGCACTAAAAATCCGGCGAAAATTAAGGCTGGAGAATTAGCGGGCCGGGAGTTATCAGCTGAGCTTGTTCCGGTTAATGTATCATCTGAGGTAAATGAACAGCCATTCTCGGATGAAGAAACAATTGAGGGTGCTTTAAATAGAGCAAGAAATGCGATGAAGGAAGTTCAGGCTGAATTTGGGCTGGGTCTTGAAGGCGGAGTGGTGAAAACGCCTTATGGATTGTTTATATGCAATTGGGGAGCACTAGTCACGAAAGAAGGCAAAAGCTTTGTCAGTGGCGGTGCACGTATCAAATTACCGGAAAGTATTGCTGAGGAGTTATACTCGGGCAGAGAGCTTGGGCCGGTTATGGATGAATATACAAAGAAACAGGATATCAGGAAGTCAGAAGGAGCTGTTGGTGTATTCTCAAACGGCCGTATAACAAGAGATCGTATGTTTGAGCACATTATTGAATTATTAGTTGGTCAGTATGAGTATCATTTAACAGTAAAGAAGTCGTGATGAGGAGAGTTTAGGAGTCTTAGTATTTTTCATCTTCTGATAGACGCTGAATTTCTTCATGTTTCTTTATTTTGGAAGAGAAGAGCTTCGAAATAATAAACCCGACGAGGGAGATAATACTATTTTTCATGTAATTTCTCACCTTTATCTATGATTTTACTAGTATGATAACATAGGTGATAAAAAAATACTGCTAAAAACGTTGAGGACTGCCGAATTTTGTCAAATAAGGGTAGTTGCTTGTTTTTATCCTTTCTAAGGGCTATTAAGAGCTGGGAATATACTATATGATCTCTCATAGCTACTAAGAGTCAAAAGCCAAATCACCTTTTGATTGAAGAAGGTGATTCTACAACTCAGCGGGCTTTCGCATGATTGCTGCTCCTGGATAAAAGTTACGGATGTACAGCCACTTCCTTTCTGGAGGCAGTTGTTTCCATATAAATCCTTACGAAAGCAGCCATATAAAAAGAGGAGAGATAATTTCTCCTCTTTTCTTGTCTTATGTTTTCTCAATTACAATTAAACAGGTGCTGTCCGGTAGCGGTACAATCTCTCTTTTTTCATTCATAATTTTTACTTTAGGTAAAAGAAATTCTTCGTATCCGTTTTGTAAATAATGATGAAGCTTTATAATTTTTGCCTCTTTACCTAAAGATACATGAATAACTTCTTCATATTCACTTGGAGTAAAATACCCAAATTGTTCTTGTACCTCATGTGGATAAGCCTCTTCTCCCCAAGTATACGTATAGAGGAATTCCATTAAATCATTAACAGGCAGTTTGATAAGAAGACTCTCCAGTCTTTCATACCTGATAGTCCTTCCCTTAAAGTCATGAACATACCTCATAAAGAAGTCCATGCCCTTTGGGTCTTTAAATTCTAGTAGTCTCCATTGGTCTATAGGCTCAGTCATAATTCCGTCACGAATGATGATTCTTCCGCCTTTGTTTAATACTTCAAAAGAACTTTTCAATGCTTGGATAACTACATCTCGATTGAATTTCCTGCCCTTGTACGGAATATAAGAATACATTTCATGTAAGATAGAAGAAAACACAATGGTATCTACGCTTCCTGCCTCATAATAGTCTTTTAATTCCAAGGCGTTTGCCTGTTTTACGTGCCATGATTTATTTTCCCTGAATTTTCGCCTGTTTAATTCCTCTACTACATTAATTGAGATATCAATTCCGATTACAGTTACTTCCGGGTGATTTTCTGATAGGATATCAAGCATCACACCGCCACCAGCTCCAATGTCCAGCATTACCTTCCCTACAGCAAAATCAGATATGACCTTTTTATGATCTTGACCATTATTCATATCGGTTAAATAGTTTTCTTCATTCTGCAAGCGATCAAAAGCATCTTTCCTGAAACCAAAAAAGTCATAAAGTAAGATAATTGCTCTTTCATATATCGGAGACTTTTCGGCTTCCTGGCAAAATTCAATTAATTTCTGACCGGCACTTGAATAACTAAAATGAACCCCTACAATTTGACCTAGTAAGTCTGTGGATTCAATTTGAATTTGAACGTGTTCGTTTACAGGCATCTTTCCTTTTAGTAAATCCTCAATTGTAAACTCACTTAGGAATGTCTCGATAATTCTTTTTTTGTATAGATTAATTACTTTTTGCCCCTTGTAATCATAGTAAATATCCTTCATGAAAGACTCAAAGCTAACCTGTTGTATAGTAAGGGGATTAATTTTCTGGAATATCAATAAGAAAATTTTCAAAAACTCTTCTAAAGAAAACTCTTGTAAAGCAGATTCAAGATACCACATATCTATTTTTTTAAAGAACGATTCTATGTATCTAGCTAATTGATTGTTTTCGAAATACTGAATGTATAGATCATCGAAGTTTTCCCCTCGCTGGATTGAAGATTTTCTTAATCTTCTCATCCGCTCTTTTAGGGGAAGCTCTTTTGCCTGTTCACCTTTGTTTATCCAGGATAGTACTTCTTCTACTTCTTTATTAACGTTGTTCCACAACTGATCCGAAATCGCTTGAATAACACACTGATTTAGGGAATAGAGAATCCTTTCTATGTTATATTCTAAGTTTTTATGTTCCTCGATCCAATAAATTAAGGGACGGAATTGAGAATAATGGATTTCTCCTCTGATAAATTGACCGGCTAACCCATGCGTTAATATGAGAAGATAAACAAGTTCCTCTTTTTCTAAATTGCGGCCGTGTAACGGCAGGTTCATTTATTCATCAGCATAAATTTGAGCTGAACCAATATTATGGATGGCCAATTGGAACCCTTTTTTCTCCCACTCTCTACGTTTGTGCTTCAACCCGCCTTTTGATACCTCAGACCAAATCAAGACCTCTTCAATAATTGACCTTTCATTAATGGGAAGATTCATCTCGTTCAATAACCAAAGGGTTCGTTCTACATAGGATAGAACCGGATTTGGCGGCAATTTCTCTAAAGATTCTACTTGCTCTAAATTTACGTGTTGTTCTTTTGTAAGGTAGAGAAAGTGTATCCACTTATGATTTCTTAATACCTTTGTATTTCCTATCTTTACTTCTTGAATACATTTTAGTGAGTTTAACAAATAAATCCGCCTTTCTAATAAAGCAGAATAATGGGGTGAAAACCATTCTGTTAGGATTATATCTTTATGCATGTTGTAGTTACTTCCATATTATTTCTTCAATGAACGGTGTATATCCTTTTCAGAATGGAAGATATTTGTGGTGAGGATAAAGGGGATTTCTTTATAAATTATAACTATTTTTCTCCCAGCTTATTTGTATTCAATAGCCGTTTATCCTATTAGAGAATGTCTATTGGATGTTTTCGTAAAGATTGTTGCTAATGCCATAAAAAGAGGCAGTGTTTTTGCTATCTCGGATATTCAACTAAAACCCCCTTAGTCAATAAGAACTAACTTCTCTTTCTCAACAATAAATAGAATATAAATCCACTAAGAGTAAATATAACCGTACCAACAAACACCTTTACTAATGAGACACCTATTTGAACAGTATCATCAGTTGCGTGTTTTATCACATTTACTGTCCACCAGTTATAAATTGAAGATTCATATATAGCGAAGTATAGCCACAATAAATAACAGAAGAAAACAAATAAAAAAACACGGATTTTTCTATTCATAACATTCCCCTTCTACAATAAATGTCTTTATAAAACATTAACACTGCCCTTAGTTAAGAAGCTATCTTTATTCTGGCGATATCACAGAATGGTGATTAACTTATTTATTCAGGAGGAACAATCTATGAGATAACAGCCTTGTAGAATCAAAGAGACTTAGACGAGTATTATTCTTTAGAAAATAATTTAAATAGTTGTTTACACCTGTCAAGACAGAAGTTAATATACAAATTAGAGATTTCATTTTAATAGTTTTCATTGAGATTGTGATGGGGAGGGTCAATGAATGGGGAAGGGAAAGGTAAAAGAACGGAAACTATTGGGGATTGCCGGGGTCGCTTGGCTATTCGATGCTATGGATGTTGGAATGCTTTCGTTTATTATCGCGGCTCTGCAGAAGGAGTGGAATTTAACCTCAGAACAAATGGGGTGGATAGGAAGTGTGAACTCTATCGGCATGGCAGTAGGTGCTTTAGTGTTTGGGATTTGGGCTGATCGTATCGGCCGAAAAAATGTATTAATTATTACGCTATTATTATTTTCCTTAGGAAGCGGATTTTCTGCTTTGACGACAAGCTTATCTATTTTTCTGGTTTTCAGATTTTTAATTGGAATGGGGCTTGGCGGTGAATTGCCAGTTGCTTCTACGTTGGTGTCGGAAAGTGTGCCTGCAGAGAGAAGAGGCAGAGTCGTAGTGCTGCTTGAAAGTTTTTGGGCTGCAGGCTGGCTGATTGCGGCGCTTATTTCATACTTTGTCATTCCAACTTATGGCTGGCAAATTGCTTTACTAATCAGTGCACTTCCTGCTTTTTATGCGATTTATTTAAGAATACATCTACCTGATTCTGAGAAGTTTCAAATGGTTAAGGAAAAGAAATCCATCTCAATCGTAAATTCGCTTAAGACACTATGGACTAAAGATTATGCGGTAAAGACTTTGATGCTCTGGATTCTGTGGTTCTGTGTTGTCTTTTCCTATTACGGGATGTTTCTGTGGCTTCCCAGTGTTATGATTTTGAAAGGTTTTACACTCATAAAAAGTTTCCAATATGTTGTTATAATGACCTTGGCGCAATTGCCTGGGTATTTCACGGCTGCCTGGTTTATAGAGAAATTTGGACGTAAATTTGTATTGGTTACATATTTGTTTGGAACAGCTGTAAGTGCTTATTTCTTCGGTAATGCAGAAACATTAACAGCCTTAATGATTTCAGGGTGTTTTCTTTCCTTTTTTAACCTGGGAGCTTGGGGAGCGCTCTATGCCTACTCACCTGAACAATATCCAACTATTATAAGAGGGACTGGCACAGGAATGGCAGCAGCTGTGGGGAGAATAGGAGGTATCCTTGGCCCGCTTGCCGTCGGAAACTTACTGGCTTCTCATACATCTATTGATAAAATCTTCTTACTTTTTAGCATTGCCATTATAATTGGGATGCTGTCTGTATTGATTCTTGGCAAGGAAACTAAAAATGTGACGTTAGAATAGCAATCCTCTGTAGATTTGGGTATGATAACTCATACAAGAGGCTACTCGAGAGGATGATTTTGATATGAAAAAATTAGAAAGTATGGAACATTATAATGAATTGATGTCAAATGGGAAAGTGATGCTTTTATTTTCTGCAAATTGGTGCCCGGATTGCAGATTCATCGAACCATTTATAGGTGACATTGAGGCCGCAAATAAAGAGTATACCTTTATCTATGTGGACCGCGATCAATTTCTTGATCTGTGCATAAAGCTGGATGTCTTTGGAATACCGAGCTTTATTGCATTTGAAGATGGAAAAGAGCTCGGCCGATATGTAAATAAGGACCGGAAGACTCAAGAGCAAATTGAAGATTTCATTGCTTCATTATGATAAACTATTATACTCCCCCCTATTCGGGGGATTTTTTTATTCCGTTCTTACTTCAAAAAAAGCAGAAAAAAGAACGATTAAGTGGAGATAATCGCCCGTATGAACCCGATTGACTCCGTTGGTGCTCTTTGGAATGAAGGAACCCAACCAACAAAGTTACACTTTATTTAGCAGCATGAGTTTAATTAAGCTATAGTAATGTTAAGGAGGAATCCCTATGAAAATGACGACTACTAAAATGAAATCTTTACTTATGGAAAGCTTAGCTGATACAAATTCAAAATTTAATTATAATCGTGATAAAGAGGAATTAAGAATTGAAAATGAAGAAACTGGTAAGGGAATAACAATTGGATTGGCGCCGCTTGTATCGAAGTATGAGCAATCTGGTCAAAAAGCGATTGATGAAGTCCTTTATTATATAAAAGAATCAACGAAAGTAATGGGTACGGAACAATCTTTGAAGGGAAATGAAAAATTAATTTACCCTGTTATCCGTTCGACTTCCTTCCCAATGGAGTCCCGTGAAAATACACCGTTTATTACAGATGAGCATACAGCCGAAACGAGAGTTTATTATGCTCTTGATTTGGGTAATACGTATAGGTTGATTGATGAGGAGCTAATGAGGAAAGAAGGCTGGGATCAAGATTCCATACGTTCAATGGCTATGTTTAATGTCAGGTCATTGCCGATTAAGTCTAAAAAAGACAGTGTACGCGGAAATGACTTTTATTTTATTAATCATAACGATGGATACGATGCTTCAAGAGTCCTGATTGATTCACAAATGAAAACATGGAAGGAAGATATGAAAGGGACAATGGCAGTGGCCATTCCACATCAGGATGTCTTAATCATTGCAGACATACAAAATGATGCAGGTTATGACATTTTAGCACAAATGAATATGCACTTTTTTACAAATGGAAATGTTCCGGTCACCGCTCTGCCATTCCTTTATGAAAATGGAGAATTGGAGCCAATCTTTATTTTAGCAAAGAATCGACCGGTAGAAGACCAATAATATAATAGGAAATTGATACCATTTACAAGGAATATGTCTTAAATGAGTAAATTTTTTGATAAAATAGATACTTGTAATACTAATTTATAACAACCATAGAAAGTGTGAGGAAGGCTATGAGCTTTTTCAAAAAAATCATTGATTGGTTCTATGAGGATGTAGAAGAGGAAGTAGAAGTAGAACCTCGTAATAGCCATGAAAACATTCAAAAAGTACCTAAAAAAGTAAAAAGACAAAAAGAAAATCAAATTGAAATTGAAGCAAGAATTCAATATAGATACCCAAAGGATAATTTCAAATTCCCATTAATCTCAGATGAAGAGTTAATAAGATTAAAAGAACAAAAAAAGAAGCAAAATGAGTTGGGTGTGAAGAAGGAAGTGCACGTGAGGAGATTTGAGAAATCCCCGGCTGCTGTTCCTAAATTGAAAGTGTCTAATCAAAGAATAATACCTAAGCCAGAACCAAAACAGAACGAAGTTGTTCCGAATAAAAAGCCGTTTAGAAGAACAGAAATACCTTCGCCTATTTATGGATTTCAAAATCGACAGACCGGCACTAAAAATCAAAAAATAGTCGAATACGAATTACCACCTGAAACGACCTTAGATTCCGTTCTTGCTTTAATGCATGGAAAGAAAGTGAATCCACCGAGTGTCAATCAAGAACCATCATTTGAAATGGAAAGACAGAATGAGTTGCCGCTGAATTCCGATTTTAAGCATTCAGATGAAGAGATAAAAGAGGAACAGCAAAAAGTCTCGACTAATGATGGAAATAGACATACGGAGGATATCGAGAGTGTGATTGCTCCGCTATTACCTGATACTGTTTCAGCAGAAGATACAGAGGTTGCAGCCACAAGTGAAATAGCATGGAATCCAGTCAGCGAGAATCAGATAATTGAGGAAATGAATGAAGCAATTTTGAACGCTGATTACGAAGATGAAATAACTCAAGAAGAAGGAATCGTGGAAAAAGATACGCTGATCATGCACTCTGGCTCACAGATGGAGCAGGAGGAATTTCAGTCGATTCCAATGATTCATCAGAATCTTGACGAACAAGCTGATGATGAAAATCTGGAGAACAACTTTGGATTACAACCGGAGGAACCAGTTGAAGATTACTACCATTCCCCTTCAGGCAGTGAGGTATATGAGGATATTGAGGAAGCTGATTCTGATATGGAGGAAGACCAACCATACAAGAGAGATGAAATTCAGCAAGCTCATGATTTAATCACGCAGACCCATGAATCTGCAATGAATATAGAAGAAAATCATCAGGTAAGCGGAAATGATGAGAAAAATATAGACATCAGTCACAATGAGAAAAATGGGCAGGATATCATTTTGCTTGACGGAACTGAGGATGAGTTTTCAATCAAGGACATTCAAACGAATGAGCCAGTTTCGAATGAATCTATAGCTTCGTTCGAAACGCAGTCAATCGATCGAACTAATGGTTTGGAGAAATCCGCGCAACTGGATGATACGGAGAACCATATAGATAGAGAAGTCTCTTTATCAGAGCCGAACAGTCCAATGGAAGCAACAGTGACAAGCGATGCTATGGATGAAGAAGAGAGACGAAAAATAGAAAGAGAAAAGCGCATTAGGGAGCGCAGAAAACACATTCCTTTTAACGTTT
The DNA here is from genome assembly GCF_058313585.1 of Bacillus sp. z50. Classification (NCBI taxonomy): domain Bacteria; kingdom Bacillati; phylum Bacillota; class Bacilli; order Caryophanales; family Bacillaceae; genus Bacillus; species Bacillus sp. z50. The sequence goes on along the minus strand of NZ_JBZFQL010000006.1, from coordinate 188,210 downwards.
TAATGCTTAAGAATGATAAAGATCATATTGCAGCAAATCGCAATCAAAAAACGATTGCCGGCAAAGAGGAAAAGCCTTCGGAGCAACCTAAAAAAAAACTGAATGATTCCTATCAATATCCGGATATTTCAATTTTGAAGCCACGAGTGGACATTAGAGAAGATGCTGATTGGCTTGCAGAACAAGCAGCATTGCTAGATGATACACTTGAACAATTCAATGTTAAGGCTAGAGTACATACGTATTCTCAAGGACCTTCTGTAACAAGATTTGAGGTTCAGCCGGATCCTGGTGTTAAGGTTAGTAAAATCACAAATTTAAATGATGATCTAAAACTAAGCCTGGCTGCTAAAGATATTCGTATAGAAGCACCGATTCCCGGGAAACGAATGATTGGAATTGAAATTCCCAATATAAATACACGTCCTGTTTATCTGCGTGAGGTTTTGGAGGAAAAAGTTTTTGCTGAGAATACCTCACCGCTTTCAGTGGCAGTTGGGTTGGACATTTCAGGAAACCCGATTGTAACAGATTTAAAGAAAATGCCGCATGGTTTGGTGGCAGGCTCTACAGGTTCTGGAAAAAGTGTATTTATTAACTCTGTTTTAATCAGTTTATTATATAAATCACACCCATCTGATGTCAGACTCTTATTAATTGATCCGAAAATGGTTGAACTTGCGCCATATAACAATATTCCGCATTTGGCAGCACCGGTTATTACTGATGTAAAAGCTGCAACAGCTGCACTGAAATGGGCAGTAGAAGAGATGGAACGGAGATATGAGTTGTTTGCCCATTCAGGAGTGAGAGATATTGTCAGATATAATGAAAAGGCACTATCATCCGGGCAAATGGAGCATAAGCTGCCTTATTTAGTTATCGTGATTGATGAGCTGGCTGATTTAATGATGATGTCTCCTGCTGACGTAGAGGAAGCGATCTGCCGTATTGCGCAGAAAGCCAGAGCATGCGGGATTCATTTACTGGTGGCAACACAAAGACCATCTGTAGATGTCATTACCGGGTTAATCAAAGCCAATATTCCTACAAGAATTGCTTTTTCCGTTTCTTCACAGGTAGATTCACGTACGATTTTGGACCAAAGTGGAGCTGAAAAATTACTTGGACGGGGAGATATGCTGTTTTTGGAAAATGGAACTTCTAAAACAGTTCGCCTGCAGGGAACTTTTGTAACTGATGATGAGATTGAGGATGTCGTAAAACATGTAATGGCTCAGGCTAAACCGTCCTTTATGTTTGAGCCAAATGAATTGGTAAAAACAAGTGAACATATAGAAGAAAAGGATGAACTCTATTACGAAGTGTGTGAATTTGCGGTTGAGATGGGAGGAGCATCCATATCCAGTCTGCAAAGGCGCTTTAGGATTGGTTATAACAGGGCAGCGAGGCTGATTGATATGCTGGAGAAAGAAGGTATTTTATCAGAATCAAAAGGAAGTAAACCTCGTGATGTGCTTATATCTGAATCTGATTTAGAGGCTATACATGAATCTCAATCCCCTTTTTGAACAGAGGAAAAATTTTTGTATAATAATTTAATTATGAGTATTTCCCAGAAAAGGTAATACTATATTTATGAGAAAATCAGTTAGAAAAATTGTACGAAATCGATTTATAGGTTTATAATCATACAAGTTATATCTTTAACGCAATGAAGATATTGATTGCATGTGCTCGTTATAATAGTAATCTAACTGGTTTTAAATACTTATATTGTTTCAATTAGTAAAGCCTAAACAGGCATAGCAGGCAAATTGCAATTAGCAAAAAAAAGAGACCGTCATATACTGTTTTACAGCATTGACGTATGTTGGAGGTTCATTCTATGACAGTTTATCACTTCGTAGGTATAAAAGGATCCGGGATGAGCGCGTTAGCCCAAATCCTAAATGATATGGGATATCAGGTACAGGGTTCAGATTATGAAAAAAGATTTTTTACCCAAATCGCACTTGAAAATGCCGGTATAAAAATATTGCCATTTAATAAAGAAAATATTAAACCAGGTATGACAATCATTGCAGGAAATGCTTTTCCTGATAGTCATGATGAGATTGTTCAAGCTTTAGAACTTGGTTTGCCAGTCATTCGCTATCCACGATTTCTTGGAGATTTCCTTAAAAAGTTCGTGAGCATAGCTGTTACAGGCGCGCATGGAAAAACATCGACTACCGGCTTAATGTCTCATGTAATCAGCGGAGCTGAGCCAACGTCATTTTTAATTGGAGATGGAACGGGTAAGGGAGAAGCAGATTCTAAATACTTTGTATTCGAAGCTTGCGAATACCGAAGACACTTTTTATCCTACGATCCGGATTATGCCATTATGACCAATATTGATTTTGACCATCCGGATTATTTTGCAAATCTTGATGATGTGTTCTCTGCCTTTCAAGAGATGGCACTGCAAGTAAATAAAGGAATTATTGCCTGTGGTGATGATGAGCAGCTACAAAAAATCCAGGCGAAAGTACCGGTCATATTTTATGGGTTTAACGAAGAAAATGATTTCCAGGCTAAAAATATTGTCACTTCAGAAGCTGGAACTACATTCGATGTGCATGTAAGAAATAATTATTATGAGACATTTACGATTCCAATGTTTGGGCGCCATACAGTTTTAAATGCGCTAGCTGTTATTGCACTTTGTCAATATGAGGATATTGATGTGGAGATCATTAAGGAACGCCTAATGTCATTTACTGGCGTTAAGAGACGTTTCTCTGAAAAACAACTTGATCATCAAATCTTAATTGATGATTATGCCCATCATCCAACAGAGATAAAGGCAACAATTGATTCAGCTCGACAAAAGTATCCTGATCGGGAGATTGTAGCTGTATTTCAGCCGCATACCTTCTCTAGAACTCAGAAGTTTTTGGATGATTTTGCTGAAAGCTTAAAAGAAGCAGATAAAGTATACTTATGTGAAATTTTCGGATCAGCAAGAGAGTTGAATGGGAAATTAACAGTTAAAGATCTTTGTAATAAGGTGGACGGTGCTCAAATTATTCAGGAGGAAGATCCGTCTATCCTTAAAAATCATCACAATGGTGTATTATTATTTATGGGTGCTGGAGATATTCAAAAAGTGCAAGCAGCCTATGAGAGCTTTATAACGAAATAAATGCACATAAAGACCCTTCGAGAGTAATCAGTAAGTACTCTTGAAGGGTTTTTTATTTATTTTAGATTTTCAGGATTTAATTTCTCTAATTCTGGGAGAACGAATCTGCCGTCTTTTCTAATTAGTCGATCATCAAAATATATTTCGCCGCCTCCATAATCTTTACGTTGGATATTAACCAAATCCCAATGAATGCTGGAGTGATTACCATTTGGCGCCTCATCATAGCTTTGACCCGGTGTAAAGTGAAAGCTTCCATCAATTTTTTCATCAAATAGAATATCCTGCATTGGATTGGTTATATATGGATTAACCCCTATCGCAAATTCGCCGATATAACGTGCGCCTTCATCACTATCAAATACCTTATTGATTCTTTCTGTGTCATTCGCTGTTGCCTTAACGATTTTTCCGTTTTCGAATGTTAGACATACATTTTCATATGTAAATCCCTGATATGGAGATGGGGTATTATACGTAATGGTGCCATTTACAGAATCACGTACAGGTGCGGTATACACTTCACCATCTGGGATATTACGCTCCCCTGCACATTTAATGGCAGGAATGCCTTTAATAGAAAAATGTAAATCTGTTCCTGGACCTGTAATGCGTACTTTGTCCGTTTGATTCATTAACTCGACTAGGCTGTCCATCGCCTCAGACATTTTGGCATAATTAAGATTACATACATTAAAATAAAAATCTTCAAATCCTTCTGTACTCATTTTTGCCAGCTGAGCCATTGAATTGGTTGGGTAACGAAGGACCACCCATTTCGTTTTTGGAACTCGGATGTCTCTATGTACTTTATTTTGTACGGTCTGTCCATAGATTTTCATTTTATTAGCAGGGACATCAGAATATTCTGAAATATTATCGCCTGCACGAAGACCTATGTATGCATCCATTTTACTCATAACCTGTGATTCAAATTCGGCGATTAATCTATAGTGTTCTTCAGTTGCACCTAATAGTAACTGTCTTTCAATGGTTTGATCCTTTGTTGAAACGAATGGATATCCACCTGCCTCATATGCTTCACTTACCAATGCTTTAACCAATTCTGGTTGTATACCGAAATTTTCTATAAGTACTTTTTCACCTTTTTGTAATTTTACAGAATAGTTAATTAGATTATGAGCTAATTGCTGAATTCTTGGATCCCTCATAAAAAAAATCTCCTTTCATCTCTAAACTTTAATTTAATTGTATCTTACTTTAGTAATAATATTAAGGTGGAAGGAACATTGTGGATCAGAATAAATTCCTATATAGTTTAAATAAGGAGATAAAGGGTAAAAACTAATTATAATTTAGAGATGGAGTGAAGACGATGGAAATTATCTTATATTTAAGCGTGGCATTGATTGCCATAGCGTTCCTGGTTCTTGTTATTTATCTTTCAAGAACATTAAAATCCCTTCAAACAACAATGGAGAGTGTATCTAGCACATTAACAGGCCTAGAAACTCAGATGCAAGGCATAACAACCGAGACAACACTGCTGCTACATAAGACGAATGCTTTGGCTGAAGATATTCAGCATAAATCTGAGAATCTAAATACGGTTGTTGATGCAGTTAAAGGTGTGGGAGGATCGATTCAACGTGTGAATCAAACCATTGACCAGATTACAAACCGAGTTCAATTAGCAGCGAGTCAAAATGACGAAAAAATTACCCAAGTAGTTCAATGGGGAAATGCATGCATTGAGCTTGTGAATAAGTGGAAAAAGCATAAAGCTGAACAGAGTACAGCAATCTATACCGAATCTGAAGCAGGCAGAGATGTTACTTTACCTTCACAAGAAACCAGATATCAACGTTCTCAATCTTAATTAACCATAAAAAAGGAGATGTTTAAGAATGAATAATAAAAATGATAATTTTAATCAAGATAATGGTATGTCAACAAAAGATTTTGTAGTAGGAGCAATAGTAGGCGGGCTTGTTGGAGCAGCTACTGCACTGTTTTTAGCACCTAAGTCCGGTAAAGAACTTCGTCATGATTTATCTGAACAAGGCAGCGTTTTAATGGAAAAAGGAACTCCATTGATTGAAAAGGGTTCTGCTTTAAAACAAACGGCTACAGAAAAGGGATCTGCTTTAAAACAAACAGCCACTGAAAAAGGAATTGCTCTAAAACAAACAGCTCAAGAAAAAGGAACAGAATGGATTTCTGTCGCAAGAGAAAAAGGTGCACCATTAACAGAAGCGGTTAAGAAAAAGTTTGGAAGCACGACAAATGAAGAAAGCAACAGTCAATCATCTGATACAAAGGAAAATCAAACAGATAAGAAGATGGATAGTAATGTTGTAGTTGATTCCCCAGATGACGTTTATGTTGGAGAAGAAAACATAGACAGTAAAAATACTGCTAAAGAAGAAACGTATGCTTCTGAAAAAACTGGTTTCAATTCTACAGCCAGCGGAAATACATCTTCAGGTAAAACACCGTCCAATAGCTCGAATAATACAATAAAAGTTGATTTAGGTTCTAATTCTTCTAATTCAACTGGAAATAAAAATAATTCAGCAACCAATTCGAAAAACACAACGAATAAAAAATAAAAGTGGTTTGGAATAAACACAAATGGGGGGATATGGATGAAAAAGATTACTAACGAAGAGGAATTACAGCAACTTTTAGAGCATGATGTTTTTCTGCTTCTGAAGCATAGCCTTACATGTCCAATTAGTGGTGCAGCTTTTGATGAGTATTCCCAGTTTGTCGCTGAGCATCCTGCTATAGCTACAGCTTATCTAGCTGTACAGGAAGCCAAACCACTATCAGAGCATGTTCGAGATTTAACCGGAATTAAACATGAGTCACCGCAAGCTATATTATTTAAAAATAGTGAGGCTGTGTGGAATACATCTCATGGAAGAATTACAGCCCAAAATCTAGAACAGGCACTTAAAGAATATATCTAAATAGAAACCGGTAAGGAATTTAATTCCTTACCGGTTTACTTTGGTCGGATAATTCTGTGAGTTGAACCAAACAATTTCAAGTTGATCACCATCTTGGATTTCATTGTAAAATGTGACTTCCTGTTTATTCCGCATAAGGTGAAAGCCGCCCGGATTATTCTTGGGAAGTTCTATTTCTATGTACCGAAATAGATCCTGGAATATAAAAGCGGATTCTTTATTAAAGTTTATTTTTAGTTGCTCCCCGTTAAAAAGGATATCTGTATCACTTAAGGACTTATCTTCTCGATAGACTGTATAGCTGTTATTTGTCAACGTAAGTGGTTGACCATTAAACGTAACAGATATTTGATTAATCTCTTCAGCCTTATAGACACCTATTAAATCTTTGACTGTGATTGCTTTTCTACGAACTAAGGTGAGGCGATCATGATCGGCTATCCGATGGTTAAAAGATACACCTTTTCCGTTAACATATATGGCACCTGAAAACGAGACGAAGCTTTCCGGCCGGCCATTGATAACTAGATTAAACGGGACAAGTTCGTCCAGTATAGAATTCAAGCCAGCGAACAATAGTGCATCCTGCACAGTCTCTGGCATTTTAAAAGCAATCCGATCACCATCATGAATATCTTCGTGGCCATCAGCAGGAAAACCATTCATAAATAGGGTACAAGGAATTTCATATTTCTCTTCGTTTATATAAATCTCCCTCATAGGCAGTTCATCAAGTAATTCTCTTAATATCACAGATGTTTCAGAACCGTCTTTTCCCTTATCTATCCATAGCTGATCTCCAGGGGTTAATGGGGAATCAAGAGAGCAAGACACATTATTTCTTTTGATTTGCGGAGGCTCTCCGTGTGTACCTGGTATGGTAATATTTCTGCCGTTAATACTAACAATCTTCGCATTTCCAGGTTTACCGTATAGCTTTGTTAAATGAAGTCCTGCTGCAAGCAAGGCATCTCCTATAGTCAGTTGCTTAAGATCAAATAAACGAACTGGGGTCCCATTTACTTCAACAGAAACATAATGAATTGGATTAACATCTGATGAAATGGCTATTCCAATGGGCGTAACGAGTTCGGGTCCTTTAATGTAATCTGACTCAATCACTAAATTTTTGATAGCGTCTATTCCGCGTATAGCAACTCTATTGGCAGGCAGATTTAATTTCTTTGCCAAAATATCTGGTAAGCGCGGTGTTAAGCTACCTCCGCCAATAAGCATAACGGCTTGCGGAGGCTTAGCATTATTCAGTTGCAAAATTTCTCGGCTAATGGAATCTGCTAATTTTTCAATGGCGGGATAGATGGCTGTAATCATTTCTTCTTTTGGGATCTCTGATTCGAAACCAAGAATATCACTGATTTTGACAAACTCCTGTTCATTTATGGATCTCTTGGTATCTTCCGCATTCGGGAAATCAAGTAAATACTGATCACTGATTTCCTCTGTTATCTCATCTCCAGCAACAGGGACCATTCCGTAGGCAATAACGGTTCGTTCATCTGTAATCGCTATATCAGAAGTACCAGCTCCAATGTCAACAAGGCATACGTTGAGCCTTCTCATAGAGGGTGGAATAAGGACATGAATTGCAGCAATTGGTTCAAGAGTAAGTGCTTCTAGCTCAAGATTTACTCTTTTGAGTGCAGCAAACAGTGATTCAACGACCACTCGCGGCAGAAAAGTAGCGATAATTTCTGCTTCTGCTTCATCCCCTTTTTGGTCAAGTAAATTTCCGATTTCCTGACCATCAAGATAGTAATGGAGAACAGAATAGCCTACACAATAATAATGATAATTACTTTGGATGTCTTCTTTTTCAGCTACCTGAAACTGTGCTTGTTGTACAGCAGCTAATTCCAGATGAATGCGGTCATCGGCAGACAGGAGAGGCTTGCCGGATATGGGAATAGATGATCTCCCAATCTCTGTACGCAAAGCACGTCCTGCAGCTGCTACACATACTTTAGTAAGAGGACCGTGCTTTTTTTCAAGTGTAAGCTTAATATCGAGTATAACGTTGGAAACAGCTACGACATCATGAATCTGGCCATCCAGCATGGCACGCTCAGTATGTTCTCTAATGATGACGTCTGTAACGACATATTGATCGAGGCGTATTTCTAATATGATTCCTACAACTGAGCGAGTGCCAATATCGAGAGCAAAAATTTTTTTGGTCAAGGATTCGTCTCTCCTTTTATGCTTTAACACTTAAAAGCGGTTTATTGATAAAGGTTTAATAGTGACAATACCGAATTAATCCGTTATAATAGTTTCAATTATATACTGAAATGTAAAATATTTTACTAAGTGATTTAGAAATTTTTAAAATATATGTAACCCAGGCTAAAACATGCAATGCAGAACAGAGAGGATGAGTGATATTGAGTAATATGGAACTGGATGTATTAAGAGAACAACTGGATAATTTGAATTTGCAATTATTAAAGCTTATTAACGAACGAGGAAAAGTTGTACAACAAATCGGTGAATTAAAAGGTAAGCAAAGCCAGTATCGTTTTGATCCTGTTAGAGAAAGAGAAATGCTTAATACACTTATCCAAAATAATGATGGTCCATTTGAAAAATCAACCATTGAACATATTTTCAAGGAAATATTTAAAGCAAGCCTTGAACTACAGGAAGATGATCATCGTAAAGCATTGCTTGTTTCCCGTAAAAAGCATCCTGATGATACTATAATTGATTTGAAGGGTGAGAAAGTGGGAAATGGACAACCGTCCTTTGTGTTTGGCCCATGTGCGGTAGAATCCTATGAACAAGTAGCGACTGTAGCAAAAGCTGTTAAGGATAAAGGATATAAATTACTTCGAGGCGGAGCTTATAAACCGAGAACATCCCCTTATGATTTCCAAGGGTTGGGTGAAGAAGGATTAAAAATCCTGAAAAGGGTTGCTGATGAATTCGATTTGGCTGTTATAAGCGAAATTGTAAACCCGGCGGATATTGAGACTGCGGTTAAGTATATTGATGTGATACAGATTGGTGCTCGTAATATGCAGAACTTTGAGTTGTTAAAAGCAGCGGGAGCGGTCAATAAACCCGTTCTGCTAAAAAGAGGGCTGGCAGCGACAATTGAAGAGTTCATTAACGCAGCTGAATATATAATGGCGCAGGGAAATGGAAATATCATATTATGTGAACGCGGAATTCGTACGTATGAAAAAGCTACACGGAATACATTGGATATTTCAGCTGTACCTATACTGAAAAAGGAAACGCATTTACCGGTAATGGTGGATGTTACGCATTCGACCGGCCGAAGAGATCTGCTAATTCCAACTGCTAAAGCTGCATTGGCAATCGGTGCTGATGGGGTTATGGCTGAAGTTCATCCGGATCCGGCAGTTGCTCTTTCCGATTCCGCACAACAGATGGATCTAAACCAATTTGATACGTTTGTAAACGAGATTAATCAATTTACCAAGCAGACAGGTATCAGAATTTAATAAATATGGAGTTGCTATTTGGCAACTCTTTTTCATTTTTCTCCAATAGATTAACGAATCAATAGTCCCTGAATTTTTCAGTGGAATTTTTATAATTTATTATTCAAATGCTATCATTTTAAAGAAGTACTGAGTTAGTCTTAGTGAAAATTGGATTTGTTATGTATACAATAGTAAGAAAATAGATAAAGTGTTTATTTGCACGAATTTAGAGGGTAGAGTATTATTATAATAACATACTAAATGGTACTTAATTGAATACTATTAGGATTAGAATAGAGAAATTTGGGCGGTGTAAAAAATGAATATTACAATTTATGATGTAGCTCGTGAAGCAAATGTTTCCATGGCAACTGTATCACGTGTTGTCAATGGTAATCCAAACGTTAAACCGGCAACACGTAAAAAAGTAAATGAAGTAATTGAAAGACTTGGCTACAGACCGAATGCTGTGGCACGCGGATTAGCAAGTAAGAAAACAACAACAGTCGGAGTTATTATCCCAGATATCTCCAGTATCTTCTATGCTGAATTAGCAAGAGGGATTGAAGATATTGCTACCATGTATAAATATAATATTATTTTAAGTAACTCGGATTCAAATGAAGAAAAAGAAAGCCGACTAATCCAAACGATGCTTGGCAAACAAGTCGATGGACTTGTCTTTATGAGTTCAAATATTACGGATGAGCATATTGAAGAATTCAAGAAATCACCGGTTCCTGTTGTATTGGCAGGTACAATTGAAGATTCTGCTCAAATTCCATCTGTGAATATTGATTATGAACAAGCAGTGATGGATGCGATTAAATCTTTTGCTGATCGTGGACATAAGAATATTGCCATGGTATCAGGATCTTTTCAAAATGCAATTATAGAGAAAAAAATGGTGCCGGGATACCGAAAAGCATTGGAGGCAGCTAATATTCCTTATAATGAAGAATATCTAGTAGAAACAGATGCATCCTATGATGACGGAATCGAAGCCTTGAACCAGCTAATGGAATTGGATAATAAACCGACAGCTATTTTTGTATGCTCAGATGAGGCAGCTCTTGGTATCATTCATGCAGCACAAGATAAAGGTATCTCCATACCGGAGGATCTTGAAGTAATCAGTTCGGATAGCACGAGATTATCTTTAATGGTGCGACCTCGCCTAACGTCGGTTGTTCAGCCATTATATGATATTGGTGCTGTTTCCATGCGCTTGCTGACAAAGCTTATGAACAAAGAAGAGGTAGATGAATCCTCTGTAATTCTGCCGTACAGAATTGAAGAGAGAGATTCAACAAAATAAAAAATAAAAAAAGCTGAGCCATTTTGTGAATAGTTCTACAAATGGTTCAGCTTTTTATTTTAGTAAAACAGGTAGTATACATTATATCCAGTCCTCATCTTTTTAGTGTGTAACTTGGTGTCTGTGACCAGTTATATAAGAAATTTAAATAATCAGGTATTTGAAATTCAGCAGATTCATCGGGTTAGGATAGAATCGTGTATAATGCCTTTTCTAGAGTTTTTGCATTTTTTTCAGTAATCTCAGCCTTACGTGGGATGGGCTTGTACATATCAGGTGGATCTTCCCATGTAGTGGGTAATGTAACGGGTGCTAATGCTGACCAATGATTGACCCAATCGACAGGCAACTCACCTGAACAATTCGAATTATTAGTCATTTCTAGCCATATTAGGGACCAGGCACGCGGAACCACTCTCCAGATATCATATCCACCGCCACCAACTGCTATCCACTTACCTTGACAGTACTGGTGTGCAAGCTTATGGGCCAGTTTTGGGATGGATTGATAGATTGCAGTGGTAGCAGAAAGGTGCGTTAATGGATCATAGTAATGAGCGTCAGCGCCGTTTTGAGTTAAAATAACGTCTGGGCGAAAAAATTCTATGACAGATTTAAAGGATTTTTCATAGCACTCGAGCCATGATTCATCCTCCGTAAAGGCATCGAGGGGGATATTAAATGAATAACCATATCCTTTTCCATTTCCACGTTCAGTAATATTGCCAGTTCCAGGGAATAGGTAGCGACCTGTTTCGTGAATGGACAGTGTACAAACAGAAGGATCATCATAAAAAGTCCACTGAACACCATCTCCATGATGGGCATCCGTATCTACGTAGAGAACTCTGGCATTATATTTTTTTTGCATATATTTAATGGCAACAGAGCTGTCATTATAGATACAGAATCCGGAGGCTTTCCCTCTAAAGCCATGATGCAAACCACCGCCCAGGTTTATGGCATGCTGAGCACGCCCTTCCATTACTTCATCAACGGCAGACAATGTTCCTCCCACAAGCCAGGCGCTTGCCTCATGCATTCCAGAGAAAATGGGGGTGTCTTCGGTCCCAATTCCATAATTTAATGCTTTATCCTGGTCAAGCTTTCCTTGTCCGGCTAATCTAATCGCACTGATGTAATCGGGATCATGCACCAGGCTTAATTCCTCATCTGTTGCCATTCGTGGTTTGATGCAGTCATCCTCTTTCAGGGCATTCATTTTATTTAATAAGTCTACTGTTATTTGCAGCCGTTTTTGGTTAAAAGGATGGTTATCATTAAATTTGTAGGAAAGTAAATCGGTTGAATAAACAAATGAGGCTTCCTTCATAGAGTGCTCTCCGGTATATCTGGCCATAATACCTCATATCCGGATGACCGTAGGCCCTGTACGATTTTCAGCGGGTTCATTGTTTGAATCCTTAGTACCAAGACTTTAAATGCCGGGTCTTCTTTATATGGATAAATGAAAATGCTATTTACATTGGAATTGTGGCCTTTGATGACTTCGGCTATTTCACTGAGCGTACCTGATTTATTAGTGACCTTCACCTCTATTTGGGATGCAGGCTGATTTGAGCCAGTAAGTTCTACATATGTATGCAGAAGATCTGTTTCAGTAATAATCCCGACTAATTTGTTGTCGCTGATCACAGGCATACAAGATATCTTTTGTTCATAGAATACAAATGCAATCTCTTCAACGAAATCAAGTGGGTGTGCTGTATAAATATCGGTAATCATGATATCGCTTATTGGCTTTAGAAGGTCTTCCTTATATTCATCAAGATGGAAGATAGATGGAGTTGCAGAGCGGATATCGACATCACATAACAGGCCGATTAACCGTTGTTCATCATCTACTATTGGTATATGCCTGATTTTTTTTTGTTTTACTAAATCAATTGCCTGCTGGAGTGTAGCATTTTTTTGAAGCGTAATAACATCCTTGATCATGATATCCTCAATAATCACAAGTAGCCCTCCTCAAAAATCAGTTCGTTCAATACATATATCGATTCATGAATCGTAATTGATCGAATTTTTGAATACTCTCTTTTTTAACGTTTTTCCCGATTCTGGCCATTAAACAATTGGCTGGATGGGAGCAAATTTCAGGGTCATCAGTGGCATACCATTCCAAGCCACCGGCACTCATCATTTTCTCCATCATTTTTCGATATTCCCATACATTTAATCCGCTGCCTTTTAAATCCCAATGCCAATAATATTCTGTGGTAATAATAATGTAATTTTCCATCCACTCATCCATCATAGCCACGCGGATCAAGTTTTTCCCGACCGCACATCCGCGATATTCACGGATTACTTCAATAGCACCCAATTCCAGTAAGTCATCCATTTTCCCTTCAGACCATCTTTCAAGAGGATCTGGGTATAAATAAGTGACATATCCGACAATGACATCGCCGGCCCTCGCAATAATAATTCGGCCTTCAGGAAGGCTGCTGATTTGAATTAAAGCCTTATGCTGCTTCTCAGGAACCCTAAAGGCAACGAGACCCTCATGAAATTCAAGATTTTCTAATTGATCTCGAGATACCGGGCCCTCGATAACTAACGGCCCACATGGGGTTTGCAATTCCTTCAAATTATACGTTTTTTTATGCTCCATCCATACACCACCCAGGTCACATTTTAAAGCTATTATACAGCACTTTAAATCCATAAATGCTTCATGATATGAACTTTTTAAGTCATATGTAGTGGAAATTAAGAAGCTTACTGGCATAATTATTTTAAACACTTAATGGGGATGTTATCTTAAAAACACTACAATTATAAAAATTGTAACATATTAGTGTAACTTATTAAATATTTTAAAAATTGAGATAAAATGGATTTTGTACTATACTATCAATATATTATCTTTGATCAGGGGGGAATAATTATGAAACTGGAAGCGCTTTCTGTTGTGCAAGGGGATTATAATTTAGCAAACTATGAGGAAATCTACAGATCATTTGACTGGAAGGATGTAGAGCAGGAATTCTCTTGGAATGAAACGGGTAAAGTGAATGCGGCATACGAATGTATTGACAGGCATACTGAAAATTTCAGGCGCAATAAGGTAGCATTATATTATAAGGACCCTAATCGCTATGAGAAGTATACATATAGTGATATGAAAGATTTATCGAATAAAGCAGGAAATGTTCTGAAGGAATATGGGAATGTAACAAAAGGTGACAGGGTATTTATTTTTATGCCGAGATCACCGGAATTGTATTTCACAGTGCTGGGTGCGATAAAATTGGGAGCTATTGTCGGCCCGTTATTTGAGGCATTTATGGAAGGGGCGGTTAAGGATCGATTGGAAGATAGTGAAGCCAGTGTAATCGTCACTACCCCTGAATTATTGTCTAGAATTCCTGCAGATGACCTGCCAGCATTGAAACATATTTTTGTAGTAGGAGATAATGTAGAGGAAACTGGTAAATATATAGATTTTAACAGCAAATATGAAAATGCATCTAAAAAATTAGATATAGAATGGGTAGATCGGGAAGACGGTCTGATTCTACATTATACTTCCGGTTCAACCGGTAAGCCAAAGGGTGTTCTGCATGCGCATAATTCAATGATTCAGCATCTGAAAACCGGACAATGGGTACTCGACCTAAAAGAAGAGGATGTATATTGGTGTACAGCGGATCCAGGCTGGGTCACAGGAACGTCTTATGGGATATTTGCTCCGTGGCTAAATGGAGCCTCTTCTGTGGTCACAGGTGGACGATTTAGCCCGGAAGCTTGGTATCAAACCATTGAAGATTTCCATGTAACCGTGTGGTACAGTGCCCCTACTGCATTCCGTATGCTGATGGGTGCAGGGGATGAGGTAGTAAAACAATTTGATTTATCCAGCCTTCGCCACTTACTAAGTGTAGGTGAACCTTTAAATCCTGAAGTTATTAAATGGGGACAAAAAGTATTCTCCAAACGTATCCATGATACATGGTGGATGACAGAGACCGGTGCACAACTAATCTGTAACTATCCAAGTATGGAGATTAAACCGGGTTCTATGGGTAAGCCAATTCCTGGAGTCGAGGCTGCCATCGTAGATGACCAAGGGAATGAAGTACCGCCTTATCGTATGGGCAATTTAGCAATTAAAAAAGGATGGCCATCCATGATGAGGCAAATCTGGAATAATCCACAAAAGTATGAATCCTATTTTATGCCATCAGGATGGTATGTTTCAGGCGATTCAGCTTATATGGATGAAGATGGGTACTTCTGGTTCCAGGGCAGAATTGATGATGTTATTATGACATCCGGAGAACGGGTAGGACCTTTTGAGGTTGAAAGCAAGCTGGTAGAACATCCGGCGGTTGCTGAAGCGGGTGTAATAGGCAAACCGGATCCTGTACGGGGTGAAATCATTAAAGCATTTATTGCCCTCAGGTCTGGATACGAGCCTTCGGATGAGCTGAAAGAGGATATCAGGCTATTTGTTAAACAAGGGCTTGCTGCACATGCTTCACCAAGAGAGATTGAGTTCAAGGATAAACTGCCGAAAACACGCAGTGGTAAAATTATGCGCAGGGTATTAAAAGCTTGGGAGCTTGAATTGCCAACAGGCGACTTATCAACGATGGAAGATTAAAACAGGGGTGTTTATAAGGTGATTTAACCCTTATAAACACCCCTTTTTTTGGTTTTTACAAAGGATATGAGCAAATGGAATACATATCATTCCATTTAGCAGGAAGAGTGGGGGAAATGAAGAATATTAACCTAATGAAGTTTCAAGAAACCGATTTTAAGGATTATTATAGTTTGGTAAGTAATGAGAAGGTTATGGCCCAAATAACAGAACGGGCTCTGCCTTTAGAGGAGGCAAGGTTGAACTATCAAAAGATATTGCAACGTAATAAGAAACATGAAAACTTTGGGACTTTTAAAATTTTTGATGCTTCCGTTCAGAGATTCATTGGACTCGGATCTTTAATTTTAAATGAAAAACTTACTGACGAAGCTGAAATTGGCTATATGATTCTACCTGAACATTGGGGGCAACGGTATGGGACAGATATTGCCGAAGTATTAATTGGAAAAGTGAGGAAATCGGAATTGAAGAAATTAGTGGCGATAATAGACCCTAATAATATTCCTTCGAGAAAAATATTAGCTAATCTTGGATTCAAATCTGAAAAGGTCTGTGCGATAGATGGGTTACCAGGGGAAATTATGAGTAAACTTTTATAAAAAATCATTTACCAATTACATAAGTTTTTTAATTTTAATAGGATAGTAAAAATAGATAAATTGATAATTGATTAGCCAGAAAAGAAATGGAGTGATGCCGATGAAACTATTGAACAAATTACCTAAATTTACATACGGAATTAACGAAGAATAACTGGATTCTTCTGAAAGAACCAAGGAATATAGTCAGTACAATTTTATTCTCTCTACCTTTTATGATTCTTGCAACACTCCTTTCTGGTGCAATTATGAATATCTTTTCAAGCTTTTCTTTTTACGATTTTGGACTGACACCTGATGGAATTAACATCACCATTAACGTAAGTATGAACATAGTTAATTTAGGTATGATTGTTTGTTTAGTCCTATTGGTAGTCATACACGAATTCATTCATTTGTTGTTCATATCCAATTTTATTAAATCAAAAAATACCTATATGGGATTCACATGGGTCGGCGCGTTTGTTATAACAGAAGATGAAATTCCTAAAGCTAGATATATCATCATTACACTTGCTCCTTTTATAATTATTTCAATCGTACTCCCTCTGTTATTAGGTGCATTGGGTATTTTAACCACACCAATAAAATTTTTAATACTATTAAATTCCATGTCATCCTCTGTTGATCTGCTTCTTTTTTTATTTATCCTTACACAGGTCCCAAGAAAAGCCTCTTTAAGAAGTAATGGGACAAATACATACCGGAAATGCATCTAATTGCATAGGAATTGTTGAGTTATTTTTATTAAATGATGAAGAAAAGTAACATCATTTTGCTATATAGAAATTAAAGATTGTAGTTTAAAAGGGGCTTGATAAAGTGAAAGAATGGTTTGGTTCTTCAGGTCTATGTATCAATGACAATGGTCAATTGTTAATGGTTCTGCAGGGGAAACCTGAAGAGAAAAATTATGGTCTATTCCATCGGGCGGTAAAGAAGTAGATGAAAGTTTTGAACAGTGCTGTATTAGAGAGATGGAAGAAGAAACGGGATATTTAACAGAAATTGTTGAAGAAGTTAAGGTAAAAAGGGTAATATATGAAACACACAATATTACTGCTGAAGTTCGCTACTATATAGTGAGGATTATGGGTGGTGAAAGAAATATTCGGGATCCGGACGGTCTTATTTATGATATTGCCTGGAAAGACCTTGAGGAATTAAAAACACTGAAGTTAACATATCCTGAGGACAGAGATTTTCTTATTCAATATATATGAAGGGATTCTAGTAATCCTATATATATCGGGGATTGCAAAAAATAGTTGATTGATAGATATAGAGAAAGGCTGTTCCGATAGTCGAGTGTGATGCCGACCTGGAACAGCCTCTTTTTTATTCCTCTGTATTTTCATCATGCTCTTGTTCTTCGGCATGAACTGGTTTTTCATCTTCTTTTGGATCTTTCTTCTCTTCTTTTGGATCTTTCTTCTCTTCTTTTTTATCTTCTGCCTTCTCTTTTTTTACTTCTTTAGGCTTAGGTTCCGGCTTAGGAACTGGTTTATATTCGATAATAGAGGATGGAGCAGATTCATTACCAGCTATATCCACTGCAGTAATGTAGTACTTTCCATTTCCATCTGTTTTATAGCTGAGTGTATTGTCAGCTTTGATACTGGCTACTTTAGCACCATTTCTATAAACACGATATCCAACTATGTCAGAGTCACCAGAAGATTTCCAGTTGATGACTTTCTCCTTTGAAGTAACTGCCGGTGCTCCAGGTACTTTCCCGTTATCATTCATTTTCGAAGCTCCGATAGCTGCCCCTTCAAATTCAGAGCCTTTTGGCGTAATAGATGATTTATCAATAAGGTATTTTGCTCCTGTAATGTTAGAAAAGTCGGCATTGATCACAAGACCGGTTTCTGTGAATTCCTCTGGAGTAGACCCCAGTGCCACATATTTCTTACCATTTATGAACACATATCTTTCGCTTGATGTTGCCAAATTGCCGTTCTCAGATGAAGGAAGATATTTGGCATTGAAATAATCGGATTTTGCGAGTCCTGCATCTATACATGATTTGGATGCCAGGGAACCGGTCAATGTGCAATAGGATCTGGATACAATTCCACCTGGCATTTGGTGTCGCTTCGAAGTCCCGACTAAGTTTGGTGCAACATCATAAGCTGAATTAATTAATTGTGCCCATAATGTTTGATTTCGCTGTGAATAACTCATTCCATATGTATCCACAGATGCATTTGAATCATATCCCATCCAAACTCCAAATGTGACATTTGGATTGGTCGCGACCATCCAGGCATCATGAAAGTTCTGGCTAGTGCCGGTTTTGCCGGCCCAGTCGGCTGAAAACTTCAATTTATTGTTTAAACCTGCTGCTGTTCCAGAGGTGATGACATCCCTCATCATGTCAATTGTTAAATAAGCTGTTTGTGGACTGAATACATCCGTCTTCGCTTTTTTATGTTGGTAAATGGTCTTTCCATTAGAATCTACTATTTTTTCGATCATATAGCTATCTACGAATTGTCCACCATTTGCAAATGTTGCATAGGCATTCGTATTCTCTTCTACGGTTACGCCTCTGGCTAATGCACCCAAAGACGTGGAAAGGTTTGTATAATCTTGCTTTTCTAAAGAGGTGAAGCCCATTTTTTCAAGATATTTTACTGGGTTGCGATTTATAATTTCCGCATATTGAACCGCTGCCGGTATATTATAGGATCTCTTTAATGCTTCACGTGCAGAGGTTATACCGGTAATTCCGCCGCCAGCATAGTTTCCTGGACTCCAACCGCGAATGTTCACAGGTGCATTGACCAAAGTTTTGCCTGGATAGGAAACTCCGTACTCCATTGCTGGTGCATATACAAGTAGTGGCTTCATTGTTGAACCATTTGAACGTACAGCTGATGTAGCATGATTAAGCTGCTCCCGTTTAAAATCACGGCCTCCAACGAAGCTGAGTATTTTTCCGGTAGAGTTTTCAATTAGCATGGCGCCAACTTCAATTGGTTCATTCTCTATATAGGTTTCTCCTGTATCCGGATTCTTTTTCTCCACCTGGCGGGTACCCTGATAATAAGGGTAATTTTTAGTGACTTTTTGCATATTGTCATACATTTTTTTGTTTATGGTTGTATGAATTTGATAGCCATTTTGTCGGATGGCCTGATCAGCCAGAGTATAGTATTGCTTATATAGGTCATCGTCTTTTTCTAAATCCTTGCTTGAAAGCCCATCGTTCTTTGCCAATATTGGCATCATGATTTCAATTGCTCTTTTTTCTACTTCATATGTTAAGTATGGATACTTTTCAGTAGGATATGTTTGTTTCTTTGCAAGGTCTTTCTTAATATCATATTTTAATGCTTTATCATATTCTTCCTTTGTAATGGCATCGTTGGTATACATTCTTTTAAGAACTGTTTTCATACGATTGATACCTGGGGAAAGGTCCTCCTTCACTTCACCGGATTGTGTAAATGGTGTATAAAGGTATGGATTCTTTGGTAATCCCGCAATAAAGGCAGCCTGTGGCAGAGTTAAATCTTTGGCATCTACCCCGAAAATGCCATCCGCTGCAGCCTGGACACCGGCAATATTACGGCCGGAGGAATTTCTGCCAAACGGTGAGACATTCAGATAAGCTTCTAAAATCTCATCTTTTTTCATGAATTTTTCAAGGCGTAATGCCAGCAGGATTTCCTTCGCCTTACGATCAAAGGAAACCTCATTCGTTAAGATTTGTTGTTTTATTAATTGTTGTGTCAGTGTGCTTCCTCCTGATTGGACAGAAGAATTTGTCACTTCCTGAAGTAAAGCTCGAATGATGGCTTTTGGTACAACACCCTTATGCTCATAAAAATAGGAATCTTCTGTGGAAATTAATGCTGTCTTAACGTAATCCGAAACATTTTCCAGTTTCACTGCTTTACGTTCAAGATCAGAACGCATTTTCCCCATATATACATTGCTTGCAAAATAAATCTCAGATGTTTCTTCATAACTGGACACACTTGATTTAAGCTGTTCCTTGCTCCTGATTGGTTCGTCTTTTACCATAGATGCAAAGTAACCAGCTCCAACTCCGCCAGCAAATGCCATCCCGATGACAGATACAATTAAGAAGATTAATAGATTATTCCAGATAACCTGATAGGAAATACGTGCTCTTCGCTGTACAACGGGTTTGTTTACAAAGTCCCACAATGGCGCAAGCCTTTCTTTAAGTTTTATAAAAATATCTTTCATTCATTCACTCCCCCAACAAATCACATACATTATAGCATAAGCAAGTGTTTCAGGTAGGTATAGTTTCTCTATATTAGCGAAACAATACAATTATTGGGTTTGACAAACAGTTTGTTATTATGGTAAAAAAAGCATAACCAATATTATATATTTGATGCGATAACAGGATTTCAGTAGTTAGTTCGCCAATGTTTAAGAGAGCCGGTGGGTGGTGTAAACCGGTACAAGCGAAATGATGAATTACCTCCTCGAGCAGCATTCGGGAATGCTTTATGTAAAGCTGTGTAGCGAATGCCGGAACCTTTCCGTTAAAAGGATAAGCGGCGAGACAGTTATATGTTTCGCAAGTTGGGTGGTACCGCGATAGTAATCGTCCCTTCATTTAGATGAAGGGGCGTTTTTTATTTTAATCTAATCTAAACAGTAAGAGGTGGAGAAGGATGAATATTTTAGATGATTTACGTTTTAGAGGTCTCGTGAATCAATTTACAGATGAAGAGGGATTGGAAAAATTATTACAGGAAGAAAGCGTGAAACTATATGCTGGCTTCGATCCGACTGCCGATAGCTTGCATATTGGTCACTTGTTACCTATTTTAATCCTGAAACGATTCCAGTTAGCAGGACATCAGCCAATCCCATTAGTCGGCGGAGCGACAGGTATGATAGGAGACCCAAGTGGTAAAAAAGCTGAGCGTACGTTAAATACAGAGGATGTTGTTCACCAATGGACTGCACGTATTAAAGATCAGCTTTCCCGTTTCCTCGACTTCGAAACTGGTGAGAATAAAGCAATCATGGCTAATAACTATGACTGGATTGGCAACATGAACTTAATTACGTTCCTTCGGGATATTGGGAAACATTTTGGACTCAACTACATGCTTGCTAAAGATTCTGTACAATCCCGTATTGAGTCTGGTATCTCGTTTACTGAATTCAGTTACATGATCATGCAATCTCTTGATTTCCTGAAGTTATACGAAACTCAAGGCTGCCGTTTACAAATCGGCGGAAGTGATCAATGGGGAAATATTACCGCAGGTCTGGAATTAATTCGTAAAACGAAGGAAGATGCAAAAGCCTTTGGTTTAACGGTTCCATTAGTTACAAAATCAGATGGAACTAAGTTTGGTAAAACAGAAGGCGGAGCGGTATGGTTAGATCGTGAAAAAACGTCTCCATATGAGTTCTACCAGTTCTGGATTAATACAGATGACCGTGATGTTATTAAATACATTAAATACTTTACATTCTTAAGCAAAGAAGAAATCGAAGCGCTTGAGAAAGAGGTTGCTGAAGCTCCGGAAAAACGGGCAGCTCAGAAGGCGCTTGCTGAGGAAGTAACGAAACTTGTTCATGGTAAAGAAGCTTTACAACAAGCAATCAATATTTCTAAAGCTTTATTTAGCGGTGATATTAAGCAATTATCTGTAGAAGAAATTCGCCAGGGCTTCAAGGATGTACCAAGCTTTGAAGTGGGCAGCAATGAGGAACTGCTCTTGGTAGATTTACTAGTAAATGCAAAAATTTCTCCTTCTAAACGTCAGGCGCGTGAGGATATCACAAATGGTGCGATCTACATCAACGGTGAAAGAGTCACAGACCTCGCTCATACGATGACAGAGGATGATAAGCTAGAAGGACAATTCACGGTAATTCGCCGCGGTAAAAAGAAATACACGCTTATTAAGTACGCATGATAGAAAGAAGAAAGGGCTGTCTCGGTTAGGCAGCCCTTTTAATGTATAGTAAGATATTTTTCTTATTGTGCTTTATTATAAATGGTTGAAAGAAATAAAATTGAAATGAATATTAAGTATTTTTACTTACTGTTTTAAAAATAATTGTGTCCAATAATGTTTCCATGAACCACCTTCGGCATACCCAATTCCGATATGGGTATAACGTGCATCGAGAATATTCGCTTTGTGCCCTGGGCTATTCATCCAACTGTTCACTACAGATGCAGGAGTAATTTGTCCAGCTGCAATATTTTCACCAAGCATCGTGAAAGAAATATTGAATTTTTTTACCATTTCTCCCGGAGACCCGTATGTGGGGCTTGTATGATTGAAATAATTGTTATCACGCATATCTTTTGATTTAACTTCGGCAACTTTCGAAAGACTATTTAAATTTTTCAAAGGTGCTATATTTACTTTTGCGCGTTCTTGGTTAACCAATCGAAGAACCTCGGTTGCATAATTAGATGCTTTAGTTTCTTTAGTACCTACTTTAATAATTTGATTCACTGCTTTTTTTGTTACTTTAGACGATATTTTTTTTGTGCTAATTAGCTTTCCATTTTTTAACGTTTTCTTGTATATGATCGTTTGATTTCCGTTGCTTCCTTTTTGGACGACTTTCGTAGTGCCTTTTGCTAAAGTATTGTCATTTTGTTTAATTGTTTTATATTTTATTGCTGCTTTTGAAGTTGTTGTAACTGTCTTCGAATCTTTCACTTTAGATTTTAAAATCCATCCCGTTTTTCCACCGTACTTTGCTTTGGCATATTTATCGGAAGTAGTTGAATAAACAATTATTGTTGCCTCTTTGTTAATCGTTTTCAGCGTGCCGGAGTTATTTTTTGCTAGCTTTTTCAGGGTTGTTTTTTCAGTAGTGTACATTGTTTTATTTGTTACGGGAGCCTTGGATGTTAAATAATTTATTGATACCCATCCATTTTTTTTGTTAACTTTGACATATCCCCAGTTACCGCTCTTTTTAGTTACAATCAATTTTGTATTTTTCTTTACGGCCGTAATAATTTTTGACGATGATGATGCTTTCTCCCTCACATTTAAATTGTCTGCAGTTACGTACATCGTTTTGGAAGCAGCCTCAACCTGATTACTATTCGTTAAAAATAGTACAGTAAAACTTAAGAAAACAGTTAAAATTCCAGCAATATATTTTTTCATCTTAGTTGTTGGTATTCCTCATTAAAATTAAGAAGCCAACAAATTCCCCTCCTCTTTGTTAGTAATAATTTACACAATTAACTATATTATCACAATTTTTGATTAGTTTGTTAATAAAATATTAAATAAACTATTATATTTTTTCTGATTTTTATTTTTTTCATTTTTCATTTTCTCGCCTACTACAATATGTATAGATTGGTATAAGTATCAGTTACTCTAATAGTTGGGATAGTCTTGAAATGAAGGAGGTAACAAACCGTTATTCTACTGTACTGTCTAATAAGTGAATGATAAATTTGATCCACAATATAGTTCTTTTATAATACATCTGAAGAGGTGACTAATTTCTATTTGTAGATAAAGTTAGAGGGGATTTAATTTCCGATTTTTAGTGAGTTTGATGCTGGCTTTTACTTTATGTGATTGAAAAGTATTCCAAAAGAAATTGATTTAATAGATATGTCCACACCTATGTTAAGTACACCAAAACAGATCTTGTTAGGACTCCAAACCTAAGATCTGTTTTAGGTTTGGAGTCCCGTTTAATGGTGTTTACAGATGATGTCATGGTAAATTTTTAAGGTATTGCCTGGTCTTCGTTTTTCCAAAAACAAAGAGAGAATTAAGTGTCATTTGCTTCATAATTCCTATAAATAATATTTCGAGTCTGATTATAAGTTTAGTAATTATATTTTCTACACAAATAAAAACCCTGGAAACAAGGTTTCCAGGGTTTTTGAATACGCTATTTACAAAGCGTATTAATTAACGAGAGTAGAACTCAACGATAAGAGCTTCGTTAATTTCAGCTGGTAATTCAGAACGCTCAGGTAAGCGAGTGAATGTACCTTCTAACTTGTCAGCATCGAAAGTTAGGTAGTCAGGTACGAAGTTGTTTACTTCCATAGCTTCCTTGATGATATCAAGGTTACGGGATTTTTCACGTACTCCGATTACTTGACCAGGAGCTAAACGGTAAGATGGGATGTCAACGCGACGTCCATCAACCAAGATGTGCCCGTGGTTTACAAGCTGACGAGCTTGACGACGAGTACGAGCTAAACCTAAACGGTAAACAATGTTATCAAGGCGAGAATCAAGAAGAATCATGAAGTTTTCACCTTGTTTACCAGGCATTTTAGCAGCACGATCGAACATTGTGCGGAATTGACGTTCGTTCACACCGTACATGTGACGAAGTTTTTGTTTTTCTTGCAATTGCAAACCGTATTCGGAAAGCTTTTTGCGTTGGTTAGGACCGTGTTGTCCTGGTGCGTAAGGACGCTTTTCTAATTCTTTACCTGTACCGCTTAGGGAAATTCCTAAACGACGGGATAGTTTCCAGCTTGGACCTGTATAACGAGCCATAAGAAGACTCCTCCTTGAATGTTTTTATTTTTGTAAAATAAAAACTGATGTTTACAAACATTACTGCCATTTCATTTTCATGTACCTTCGCCCTAGCAGCAGCGGGTTACAAGATACACCTCATGGTAGAGGAATGAAATGAACGAATAAAGATGTGAACATAAGCTGCGATATTTTACACAAAGAATATTGTATAATTTATTGTTACATAAGTCAAGGGATTCTCTTAAATGGAATCGTTACAATATGATGCTTCCTTCACAGGTTTAAATAAAAAATGTAATTATATTGAAAGAAAGTAATGATTATTTTAGCATATATTGGTAAAATGCAGGTATAAAGTATTATTTTTTTAAAAATCAATCTAAATTTATAAAAAATACGAAATAAAATATGACAACAGGTGTTGATTAATGTGATGGTAGATAATCAATTAAATCTGAGCTGGGAAACAAATTTAAAAAGTCTATTTGTTGAATGTATGATTAAAGATGATAATGAACTCTTTTTAGATAGATTTACAGATAAAATGGTCGACTTCTTATTGGAATTATTAAGGGTGGATGAGATTGCCTGTTATTATAATGATCCTTGGAAACAAAAGCTCTATCTGGAAAAAGCGGCTTCGAAAACAGAACTCCAAAATCAGTTTGCTAGCACCATTTCACTTGATGCTTTACTAAACTCCTCAATGAAAGATTTATGT
This sequence comes from Bacillus sp. z50, assembly GCF_058313585.1. Lineage (NCBI taxonomy): Bacteria > Bacillati > Bacillota > Bacilli > Caryophanales > Bacillaceae > Bacillus > Bacillus sp. z50. Next base: position 162,875 of record NZ_JBZFQL010000006.1, on the reverse strand, counting down.
ACGGAAGCCTGTGTATCATTAACTGATACATTATACCCCTTGGGAATTCCTTTATATCATGAAGGAGAATTACTGGGACTATTTGTAGTTCTTTCTGAAAATAAAGAGTTGAAAAATGATAATAGAATTGATTTATCTGAATTGAGGACAGTGATAGGAGAATTACTGCACAAGGCAATTGCAATTTCAGAACGAAAAAAGGAAGAGAAACGATATAAACTATTGCAACGGATTACGACAGAGTTTCATTCCTCTATGAATATGCATTCCGTTTTGGCGGAGGTAATAGAAACCCTGCGTGAAGTATATCCGTCCTTTGTTTACTATTTGCTAATGTCTCAGGATAGCGATAACACATTAAATCTTCCAATTAAAAGTTTGGAAATGGATGGGGAAAATTTATCTGCCATGCAGGCATATGTTTCCGGTCGTGTTCAATTTGAGGATTCAATGGAAGTGAAAAATTCTGTGTTGTATGCGCCTTTATTAGGCAAGCAGGGTGTTTATGGGGTTTTACAAGTTATTGCACCTGAAGCAGTCATATTTCCTGATACGGAAATCGAATTCATCTCTCTCCTCGCGAATACGGCAGGCGGGGCACTGGAGAATGCCCAATTATATGAACAATCCAAACGCTTAATTGCGGATTTACGTCTGATTAATGAAACATCGCATCGTCTAAATTCTACCTTGAGGCTTAGTGAAACAGTTAGTTATATGAAGCAACAAATAAATAAATCATTCCTCGCAGACGAAGTAGGCTTTTTTATGATTAGGAATAGACAGACAAAACTTGTCCCGGGAAGTTCACCTTTTTTCACTGAAGAGACATCTAAACACTACATCCAATATGTCAAAGGCAGCTTAGAGCAGGATCGGGAGGCTTTATATATTGGGGATATGGATTCGGATAAAGTCGGGCAGGATGGCCCTTATAAATCCCTTATGGCTTTCCCTATGATACATAGTGGAAAGATGGATGGTTTTTGTATTGTTCTTCATCGAGTACCGTATCATTTTACATTTGATATGTTTAAATTAATGCAGTCTCTTATTCATCATTCTTCGATGGCATTTGTGAACTCAATATTAAGAGAAGAGCTTGAAAAGATGGTCATAACTGATTATTTAACAGGTCTATATTCGAGAAATTATCTTGAAGGAAGAATGCTTGAACTGATAAATTCTGAAACTGAGGGAACGTTTATATTAATAGATATAGATAATTTCAAGCTGACAAATGATACATATGGGCACCAAAAGGGAGACGAGGTCCTTATTCAGGTAGCTGATTTAATTAAAAATAGTATTAGAGACACCGATATAGGTACAAGGTGGGGCGGGGAAGAACTGGCTATTTTCCTTCCAAAGGCACCGATAGAGGCTGGTAAAGCAGTTGCGGAAAGACTTGTTGAAAAAGTAAGAAAAGAAACAAATCCTCCGGTTACCATTTCTTGCGGTGTATCGTATTGGGAATCCAATCAGAAAAATAACAATACGATTAAAAACCTTTTCAAGCGGGCAGATGATGCCCTGTATACAGCTAAGCGATCAGGTAAAAATCAGATGATTGTATCCTGTTAATACAAAAGGGCTAAGCTCATTTTTGGCTTAGCCTTTTGTTTTTTAAATTGATTGGACAAGTATATCAACAAATTGTTTTAATCCATGTTCATCTTCTTTGTCAAAACGATTCTTTGATGGACTGTCTATATCAAGTACACCAATCAGACGGCCATCCTTCAGAATCGGCAAAACGATTTCTGATTGAGTGGCAGCATCACAGGCGATGTGTCCAGGGAATTGATGTACGTCCATTACCCTGATTATTTCTCTTTTTTCTGCCGCTGTTCCGCATACTCCCTTGCCTAAAGGAATTCGAATGCAGGCTGGGAGACCTTGAAATGGTCCAAGTATCAGTTGCTCCTCTTCATATAGGTAGAATCCTACCCAGTTCACGTCGTCCAAAAATTGATTTAAAAGGGCAGAAGCATTGCTCAAATTGGCAATTAAATTTGTTTCACCATCTATTAGGGCTTCCAGCTGTTTGCTAACCATTTGATAGTTTTCTGGTTTCGTTTTTTTATATTTTCCGACTTGAAACATCATCATTCTCCTTTCATTGTTACCCTCAATAGAGAATAACCTCTAACCATAGTCAGTACTGTCTTTTTTGTCGAGAAGTTATAGAAGGATAAGTCTCTAAAAAGAAGAACTACTTCATGTATAAGAGAAAATCCATGTGAACGCACAGCTTATGCTAGAACGGCTTTTATTCCTTTCAAATTAGCACGAAGACTTCACTTCTATTACGGTTCTGTGTAGGTCTTAGCGCAATATCCCCGATTGGTTCAACGAATACTCGGTGTTGGATGAAAGAACTCCCCGCCGAGCAAGGTTTCACTTTGTCATCTGACATTCCTAGAGAATGTTAATCATAAAGGGGGAAGATAAATTTATGGATAAACTATCGAATAAAAAAGATGATATTTTTGAAGCTGCTGTCTATTTATTCTATATGAAAGGTTATTCAGCAACTTCAATCAGAGATATCGCTGGCCGTGCCGGAGGTAATTCAGCAAATATAGCTTATCACTTTCAGCATAAGCAAGGTCTCCTTGAATATTGTTTTACAGATTTCTTCGAAGGCTATATAAGCGGTATTGAAAATATCGCTGAACAACTCCCACTCATTGGTCCGAAAGAATGTGTCTTAAAGTATACCAAATTTTGCTTGCATTATTACAGAGAAAAGTTCCTATTAACACGTCTTGTATTAAGAGAAATATCAGTAGACTCAAGCCTGAACAGAGAAATCTATACAACCTATTTATCGAAAGAAAAATTTTATATTAATTTATTCCTTGATGCTGGTATGGATTGCGGTGAATTAAAAAAGATTAATCCATCTATGTTTGTCATGAAGCTAAAAGCATTACTGAATGAACCCTTTATTCAGGCCCAATACTTCAGTGAGGTTTGGCAATTATTTACGAACGAATTGTATTTTATAAACAAGTATCAGTTAGAGATTGAACGATTTCTTAATGACTGCTTATTTGAGGAGCGTGTTTGCCCTGTCCCCATCTGACTGGATGCTAAGCGATTATTCGTTTGTTAAGATTTTTGTTTTTAGTACATCTAATCCTCTTCCAAGATCTTCCGGATGGTGAGCGTCAGATCCATAACAGAGAGGGATCCCCATTTTTATGGCTGCCTGAATAAAGGGGATGGGAGGGTACGTCTCACCGCACAAGGGTTTAAAAAGGCCGGCCGTGTTTAAATCCAGTTCATACCCACGTTCTTTTATTAATGAAAGTATTGGTAGTAAATAGGATTCTAATGGGGCATTGCTTGGATACTTTTTCTGGAATTTTGTAATTAGAGAAATATGGCCTACCCGTTTGGGCTTAAATGTCCCCAAATCACTTATAATCGATTTTTGAAGGGTATGGTAATAAGCCTTATATAGTTGATCAACAGATTGGTATTGTTCTATCATATGACCGAATTCTGTTTCACTATAATCCAGGCAATACCAGTCGTTTTGATTCTTTAAAAAGTGAACCGACAGAATCGAGTCATCCAAATAAGGGCCAATTTCATTCAGGAATTCTGTTGTTTCCTGTTCCCAGCCATCTATATAATCCACTTCCAAACCAATATTAATAGCAACCTTCGCCTTATACTTCTCTTTACAACGCCTTATTTCCTCTATATATGTGAATAACTGATCCATTTGTATGGAACTATCCCGTGTTGGAGCCGGATCAATAAACCCTTTTGGTAAAGGAGCGTGTTCGGTAAAGGTGATTTCTTCGTACCCCAGCGCTATCGCTTTTTCAATATAAGCAAAAACGGGTTCATCTGTTCCGTGCGGACAATATGGGGTATGTACATGTCCGTCCTTAAATTTCATCGAGAAAGCCTCCTTTTCGACAAATATTTTAAATAAAATATATTTTCTGGACATTAAAAGAGGGCATTGAATAATTTTTTGTAGAAAAAGTAGATTTTATTAGTTAAAAATACTTTATACCATGTTATCATTAAATCATTGATATTGAACTTATTTATATATATTATCTGTCTCGTTTTGAATAGGAGGCTTCATATGGAGTATGTAATAGGGATATTGGTGATTATCTTTATTGCCTTTATTATTGGAATATTGGCAAGGAAGAAACACTACAAAGAAATAGATAGACTTGCAGAGAAAAAAATTGACATCATGAACAGGCCGATAGCAGAAGAATTAGCCAGGGTAAAAAGTTTGAATATGACTGGTCAAACAGAGAGAATGTTTGAAAGATGGCGTAACGAATGGGATACAATCCAAACGGATCGCCTTGCCGATGTTGAGACCCTGCTGTTTGATGCAGAAGAATATGCTGACAAGTACCGATTTAATAAATCAGTGCAGGTTCAAAAGAAGATTGAGCATATTATTGAAGAAATCGAAATTACACTTTCAGCAATGCTTCATGAATTAAATGAATTGGTGGGCAGCGAGGAGCAAAATAAAAAATTAGTTGAAGAGCTTTTATTAGCTTATCGTGAACAGAAGAAACGTTTATTGGCACACCGTCATTCATTTGGTGAAGCTGCGGGTAAATTGGAAGAGGAATTTGATAAGCTTGCTCTGGATTTTGACACATTCAATAACCAAACAGAATCAGGTGATTACTTAGAGGCTAGAGAGCAAGTACTGGGCATCCAGGCTAAATTGCAAAACCTGAAAGAAAAATTGGATTTGATTCCTGATTTAATTGGGCATTGCCAAATACATATACCGGGACTTTTGCATGAACTTAAAATGGGATATGCGGAAATGTGTGAGCAAGGATATCCGTTAAGTCATATGTTTTTTGAAAATGAAATTGAAAAAATGGAAGAAAATTTAGAAAAATATAAGGAATATATTGTTGAGATAAACACCGAAGAAGCTGCAAAAGGAATCGAGGAATTAAACGAATCCATTCAATCCTATTATGATTTGTTGGAAAAAGAGGTTGTGGCACGTCAGTATGTTTTATCAGTTAAGGATTTGTATCAGCAAAAGCTAGATAAATCAATTGATCAGCTTGAGAGACTTGATGAAGAGACAGAATTGGTGAAACAAATCTATCAAATGCCGGAGAAGGAACTTGATGCACGTTCTAATCTTGATAAAACACTGATTACATTGAAATCAAAATGGGAAATGCTTAAAGAGAAAATATACGAAAGAGAGACAGCTTATACGGTATTAAAAGAGGACATCGTTGAGCTTGAATCCAAATTGGATGAACTGAAAGACTTACAAAAAGAATTTGAAGAGAAATTAAATACTCTGCGTAAGGATGAATTGGAATCAAGAGAAACGATAAGGAAGTTGCATCAAAGCATGACGGAATCCTTACGAATCATCAAAGGAAGCAATTTACCGGGTCTTCCAACTTCTTATGAATTAATGGTTATACAAGCAAAAGAAAGCATTGAAGAAGTAAAAGAGAAATTGGAAGAAAAACCATTGAATATGAATGCAGTCATGCACCATCTGGATATTGCAAGTGTTGCGGTTAGTCGTGTTCAGGAGGCTACTGTTGAATTGACTGAACAAGTAATGATGGCCGAGAAGGTTATTCAATACGGCAATCGATATAGAAGCAAATTCCCTTCAGTTGCTATTGCCCTGACCGAAGCAGAAAAGCAATTCCGCAATTATCAATACCAAGATGCTTTAGAGCATGCAGCTGAGGCAATTGAAAAAGTTGAACCGGGTTCGTTAAAAAAAATCCAAGAGTATCTTGAACATAGCAATGTATAGACCAGTCTGGACTTACCAGTCTGGTTTTTTTCTTTGTTTAATCCAGCATAAGATAGAGGCATAAGAGAAAATTACTTTATAAACAGGACAGGATATGCTACATTTTCTTATTGATAGGAAGGGGAAAAAGCATGATTTATTTAGATAATAGCGCGACAACAAAACCCTATAAGGAAGTGATTGATTCCTTCGCAAAGGTTACTGCCGATTTCTGGGGGAATCCATCCTCTTTACATGGCTTCGGAGGGAAGTCAGAAAAACTGTTAGCACAGGCTAGAGAACAGGTCGCGGGTCTTCTGGGAGTAAAGGCTACAGAGATTATCTTTACTTCAGGAGGGTCTGAAAGCAATAATCTGGCCATAAAAGGAATAGCAGAAAATTATCGAAACAGAGGGAAGCATATTATTACCACCTCAATCGAGCATCCTTCCGTAAAAAGACCGTTTGAACAGCTAAAGGAACTTGGCTATGACGTAACCTACTTGCCTGTTAATCAAGATGGCAGAGTTGAAATTGAGCAAGTTAAGGAAGCAATCCGAGAAGATACAATATTGGTGTCAGTTATGCATGTTAATAACGAAGTGGGAACTGTACAACCAATTTATGAAATAGGACATTTTTTGAAGAGTTATCCTAAAATACATTTTCATGTAGATGGGGTTCAGGGCTTTGGTAAAGTCGAACTCTCTTTACGTGATGCTCATATCGATTTATATTCTTTATCAGGACATAAATTCCATGGATTAAAAGGCACCGGAATTCTATTTGCCAGAGAGGGAATTACACTTTCACCGTTAATTGCCGGGGGGAACCAAGAAAGAGGCATGCGCAGTGGGACGGAAAGCTTGGCTGGGGCCGTATCTTTGGCAAAAGCAATGAGATTGGCAATCGAAAAGAGCAGGGACGGCAGTAGAAGAATGAACGAGTACCGTACTCTGATACTTCAAGAGCTATCCAAAATGGAGAATGTTGTCATCAATTCACCTATAGAACATGCAGCTCCACATATTATTAATTTTTCAATTCCGGGACTTAAATCAGAAACATTCGTTCATACTTTGGGTGAGTTTGGAATCTATGTCTCAACAAACAGTGCTTGTTCATCAAAGAAAAAAACGGTTAGCCAAACACTTCTCGCTATGGGAAAAAATGAGCAAATAGCCGGCAGTTCCATACGAATAAGCTTAGATTATGATCATTCGAAGGAAGAAATAGAGCAGGCACTTAAGGAAATTGAAAGAGCAATCCAAATGTTAAGTGAGGTAAGAAAGAAATGATAAGATTTGATCATATCGTAATCCGCTATGGTGAGATTACATTGAAGAAAAGGAATCGTAAAGGCTTTATTGTTCAATTACGTAAAAATATAAAAAAAGCATTGTCAGATTATCCGGAGGTTCGTATTGAGGCGCAGCACGAGAGAATGTATGTTCACTTACAAGGTGCAGATTACAAGCCGATTATGGATATTCTCAAAAAAATATATGGCATTTCTTCGATAAGTCCGGCTTTAAAGGTTGATAAAGAAATCTCAGCCATTCAGGAATCAGCTTTGTTTTATATAAATCATCTAACAACAAAAATTCGTACGTTTAAAATTGATGCTAAGCGTGCTGATAAAACCTATCCCTATTCAACATATGATTTAAATGGCTTGGTAGGGGGATATTGCTTGCAGCATGTAGACGGTTTAACGGTCGATGTTCACAATCCAGATTTGAAATTGAGAGTCGAAGTACGCCAGGATGCTGCTTATATTACGGGTGAAAAAATTATTGGAGCTGGCGGATTGCCAATAGGAAGCAGCGGCTCAGCAATGCTCATGCTTTCTGGAGGGATTGATAGCCCGGTTGCGGGATATTTAACGATGAAAAGGGGAGTAGAGATTGAATGTGTACATTTCTACAGTCCTCCCTTCACAAGCGAACGCTCGAAACAAAAGGTAATTGATTTAGCGAATAAGCTGGCAGAAGTCAATGGACGTATGGTACTGCATGTTGTGCCATTTACCGAAATTCAAAAATTGATTCAAAAGCAAATACCTGATAACTACACAATGACAACCACACGCAGATTGATGCTGCGAATTACTGATGCAATCAGAGAAAAACAAAATGCGCTCGCGATTGTGACTGGTGAAAGTTTAGGCCAAGTAGCCAGCCAGACGATGGAAAGCATGTTTACAATTAATGAGGTTACAAATACACCAATTCTGAGGCCGCTTATAGCAATGGATAAAACAGATATTATTGAAATTGCAGAGAAAATTGATACTCATGAGATATCCATACGTCCTTTTGAGGATTGCTGTACGGTGTTTACACCAGCTAATCCCAAAACTAAGCCAAAAAGAGAAAAAGTCGGTCATTATGAGAGCTATGTCGATTTTGAACCTTTAATTAAAGAGGCATTGGATAAAACAGAAATGTTAGTTTTCACAGGTAAGGAGAAAGAATCGGAAACAGAGGATTTATTCTAAATTTATTTGTGAACAATTACCATTTTAAATCCGGAATGAAGATATGTGTTTTTACACACTCTATTATCACAAGGAGGTGAAAAACACATGTCAAATAACTCAAACAATCTTTTGGTACCAGGAGTTGAACAAGCTCTTGACCAAATGAAATATGAAATCGCTTCTGAGTTCGGTGTACAACTTGGAGCAGAAACAACTTCTCGTGCTAACGGTTCTGTTGGAGGAGAGATTACTAAGCGTCTTGTTCAAATGGCTGAACAACAATTGGGTGGAGGATTCTCCAGATAATTAAATAACATGGCTACAAGAAAGCGGATTTTTAGTCCGCTTTCTTTTTTTTGTATGTTGAAAGCCATTGTAAGAGCCAATCTTTTTCCACTCTCTTAATCCATTATTTGTAAAACAATGTATAATAGAGTTTGATTAACATTATTTGTTTTAAGGGAGGAGAAGGATATGAATCAACAGAACCTGATCGCACCAGAACAATATAATCTAGTCAGCGAGGTAGAAAATAACAGTAAGAACGAAACCAAAATCGCTTTGATTTGGGAAAATGAATACGGGGAAACACAAAAAATTACGTATGGAGAATTGATTAAAAGGGTGAATAGAGTTGGCAATATTTTGTTAGAGGAAGGGTTGAGGGAGGGGGATAAAATTCTCGTCATGATTCCTCGCTTTATTGAAGCGTATGTGATTTACTTAGCTGCTTTAAAAATAGGTACAGTGGTCATACCATGTTCTGAAATGCTTCGAGAAAAAGATCTTGTTTATCGAAGCAAGCATGCAGAAGCAAAAGCGGTAATTGTTCATAAGCCTCATACCTCTTTATTTACAGAAATTATATCGGAGGATTCACTGAAATCATTTGTTATAAATGGAAATGAAGATGGGTGGATTCAACTGGATGAACGAATGAAAGACGCTTCAGAAGAGTTACAAATGGTGAAAACCATGGGAGATGATATGGCCTTTTTATCCTATACTTCAGGTACAACAGGGCAACCAAAGGGAGTTGTCCACACTCATAGCTGGGCCTATGCACATCTCAGAACAGCTGCCTCAAACTGGTTATCAATAGGTGAAGATGATGTTGTATGGGCTACAGCCGGACCTGGATGGCAAAAGTGGATTTGGAGTCCCTTTTTATCTGTTCTTGGATCGGGAGCTACTGGGTTTGTATATCACGGAAAGTTTGAAGCAGAGAAATATTTAAAATTAATTGATCAGCATTCAATTACTGTTTTATGCTGTACCCCTACGGAATATCGATTGATGGCGAAGGTAGACAGCCTCGATCAATATAGCCTGGGAAGCCTACATAGTGCCGTTTCAGCAGGTGAGCCGCTTAATAGAGAAGTGATCGATACGTTTCAAAACTATTTCGGGGTCACCGTTCGTGATGGATACGGGCAAACAGAAAATACCCTTCTGGTCGGTATCATGAAGGGGATGGATGTGAAGCCGGGTTCCATGGGGAAACCAACCCCTGGAAATAACGTAGAAATTATTAATGAGGAGGGGCAGATTTGCCAACCTGGCGAAGTAGGCGATATAGCTGTCCACATTAAAACTCCCGCGTTGTTTAAAAATTACTATAAGGATCCGGAACGGACAGCAATGCAGTTTAGAGGCGATTTTTATATTACAGGAGATAAAGCTAAAAAAGATGAGGACGGGTATTTTTGGTTTGAAGGACGCGGTGACGATATTATTATCAGTTCGGGTTATACCATTGGGCCATTTGAAGTGGAGGATGCACTTGTTAAACATCCATATGTGAAGGAGTGCGCTGTAGTAGGGAGTCCGGATGAGGTAAGAGGGCAAATCGTAAAAGCGTTCGTAGTCTTACAAGATAGCGTTGATGTCAATGATCCTCAATTGGTGCAAACCTTGCAGAACCATGTTAAAGAGCTTACAGCCCCATATAAATATCCAAGAAAAATTACTTTTGTGGAAGATTTGCCGAAAACAATCAGCGGCAAAATAATGCGTGTCGAATTAAGAAATAAGGAGAAAGAAGTATATAAGGCGTAAACAAAATCCTCTTTCGTCAAAAAAAGATGATTCCGACCAGCGGAATCATCTTTTTTGTTTCCTTCGTATGAAAATTTAAAGGAATGTCCTGTGGACTTTTTCCCAAAAAGAATTATTACGTAACTTTACCGTCTTGATATATCTTCCGCTCAGTTTAATATCCAATCGTTCGGTAAGATGAATACTCATCGCTTCATTATCCATCCCGATAATCGGGTAATCGTTTTCATTATCTAATACTTGAAGAGAAAGAGTACGATCTGGAGCCAAAATAAATGAAGCACCAAGCGTACGATAATGATTATTATTCATCGATGCTATTTCGCTCACCTGCATACAGTCAAGCAAAGGGTCTACAACTGCACCGTTGACCGATTTGTTGTAGGCAGTACTTCCAGTAGGTGTAGAAATTATCATCCCATCCCCACGGAATGTTTCAAATAATATGTCATCAATGTAAACATCGATAGCCATTGTTTTAATTAAAGCAGAACGGAATGTGCATTCATTTAAGCAATCAAAACTTATTTGGTTATCAACCGTTACTTCAATTGTAGGATATTTTCTTACTTCAATGACGGGCTTTGTGACTGCTTCCACCATATTTTCCGTATCATTTATGTAGAAATCACAATACATATTTAATTGCTTGTTTAATGAAATGCCTGCATACAGGCAATCCTCTCTGAAGCCTGTCTTACGTACTGCCTGAAGAAATGTTCCGTCATCTCCTACACTAACGATAATATTAGCATCTTTATGTTCATCTACAAGTTCGAATCCGTAGTTGCTTGCATTATCCTTTAATTTATTGACCTGATCCACCATTTCTTGACCTTGCTTGTAATAAAAAAAGATATTTCTGCGTTCCCCCATTTTGTTCCCTCCTTGTAGGTTAGTATTGGTACTCCTGATTATAGGTTTACCAAAATAAGGTGCTATAATAATTCTATCATGAATAATAAGAACATTAAAACTACTTAAAGCGTGATTGGGGGACAATTTGTATGAGTAAAAAAAGATGGTTGGCACTTGGAATAGCAGCGGTGATATTTTTTGTATCCGTTCTTATGAATGCTATCTCAACATTTTCAAGTGAAGAGTCTGCTATGACAAATTTGTTTGAGGATACATTATTTGAGGAGGATATCATTGAAGAAGGGGATGTGAACAGTCAAATTGTTGTCATGGATGTAGAAGGAGTCATTCAGGACACAGGTGAGGAAGAAAGTTATTTTACGGCTGAAGCCTATAATCACCGATCCTTTATGGAAAGATTGAATGCCATTAAGGACAATGATACGGTCAAAGGAATTATTTTACGCGTCAACAGCCCAGGTGGCGGTGTCGTAGAAAGTGCGGAAATACATAATAAGTTAATGCAAATTAAAAAGGAAACAAAGAAACCAATATATGTATCAATGGGTTCACAGGCTGCATCTGGAGGTTATTATATTTCAACACCGGCCGACAAGATATTTGCCAGTCCGGAAACAATGACAGGGTCACTCGGAGTCATTATGCAAAGCTATAACTTTGAAGGGTTAGCTGAAAAGTATGGAATCGACATGGTCACTATTAAAAGCGGTAAATTTAAGGATCTTATGAATCCATTTAGAGAAGTGACAGAGGATGAAAAGGAAATTCTTCAATCGATGGTTACCAGCTCCTATGATCAATTCGTGAAGGTCATTGCGGAAGGGCGCAGTATGCCTGAGGATGAAGTAAGAAAAATTGCTGATGGGCGTATCTACGATGGCCGTCAAGCAAAGGAGATTAATTTAATTGATGAGCTTGGTTATTTAGAGGATGTAATTGCCGATATGAAAAAAAGTGAAAATCTAAAAGGTGCACAAGTGGTTCGTTTAGTTGGATCAGATAGCCTAAGCTCATTATTTTCGATGAAAATGCAGCAATGGGCAGGCGTGAATGATGAGGTAAGCACGATCAAAAGCCTAATGACTGAAAATCAATCGCCACGGATGATGTATCTATATTCTGCGAATTAAGGAGGGTGGAAAATGGAAGATTATCAAGAAGAACTGACTTTAGACGAACAGATACAGCCTCCTGACTCTATTCCAAACCATCTGCGTGCAGGATTTTGGATGAGATTCTGGGCTTATCTCATCGATCTTATAGTAATTGGCAGCATAAGTCGATTATTTATCAATCCGATATTCAGACTGTTTGATATTTCTATGGATAATACGGGTATCTTCTCAGCTTATACCATAGTTGATTCGATAGTATTTTTCGGGTATTTCATTCTTACTTCCAAATTTTTAGCCCAATCTCTAGGAAAAATGATTATGGGTCTTAGAGTGGTATCATTGGATGGAACGCCTTTGGATTGGAAAACAGTAATTTTTAGAGAATGGATTGGCCGATATATCTCCGCTGTACTTATGCTCGGTTATATCGTTATTGCATTTAATCCAAAGAAACAGGGCTTTCATGATATGTTCAGTGATACAGTTGTTGTGTTGGAAGAGCGCGGTAAATAAATACAGGTTATAAAGGACTCCTTCTGTTAGAAGGGGTCTTTTTGCTATCTCGACGTTAAAAAAGTCAATGAGAAGTTTAGATTCAGTTATGATTGACCATACTGTTTGTTTGATGACGTACTCGGGAGGATATAAACGATGAAGCTTTTATTACTGATTTGTATAGTTGTGCTAATCCTTATATCCGTCTTTTTGCTTTCGAAAGTAACGATACATATTGAATATCATCACACTCAGGAAAAGAATAAGGCAATTATAAAGGTTCAATTATGGAGGGGCCTTATCCACTATTCTAAAGTAGTACAGCTGTCTGACGAAAAATATCAGCCTTCTTCTTATCGAGAAAGTACTTATCGGCAACAAAATCAATCAAACCAAAGTGAATCCTCTGCTGATGAATCTTTATCTATGGATGGTGTTCAAGCTGCCTTTCAGAATCTGAAGGAAATGCTTTCACAATTGAGGAGTTATCAAGAAACTGTAAAAAAATTCACCTCTAAAATACAAATGACAGATTTGCAAATGGAAATTCATTACGGTACAGGTGAAGCATCAACAACAGCAGTGGCAACCGGAGCATTATGGGGTTTAACTGGCGGAGCTATTGGTATCATCAGTCAGTATTTTTCATTAATGATACCTCCTAAAATCGATATTATCCCATATTTCTCAGTCAAGAAACCATTTGAAACGAAAATCGAATGCATAGCCCGTGTCCGAATGGCAAAAACTATAGTTGCAGGTTGGAAGCTGGCACGTTTAATGCTAAGGGAATAGGAAATGAAAATTTGAATAAAGCAAAACTATGCAGGAGGTTATAAAATGTCCAATCATCCAATTGAAGGTCTTATGAATTCAGCAATGGAAAACTTAAAAAGTATGATTGATGTTAATACGATTATTGGTGATCCCGTAGAAACTCCTGATGGCAGTGTGATAATGACTGTGTCAAAGGTTGGATTTGGCTATGCAGCTGGAGGCAGTGACTATCAAATTAGCCGTGGAGGAAGCCAGGGTACTGGCGAGGAGAAGCGTCATCCATTCGGCGGAGGAGCTGCAGGTGGTGTTTCAATCACACCGATTGCGTTTCTAATTGTTAATGCACATGGTGTAAAAATGCTTCATCTTAATGAGAGTACACATCTAATCGAAAAAATTCTTGATTCAGCTCCGATTGCTATGGATAAGGTAGAATCAATGATTTCGAAGGTAGGGAAAAACAATAAAAAAAATAACTCTAATTCTCAGGATGCTTCAGATTCCTCTTCCAATGAATCAGGGAATAGCTTTATGTGATTGTTAGTAAAGTTTTATCATAACCACATTCCATGCGAATGTGGTTATTTTTTTACAAAGAGTATGTATATCTCTATACTTAAGAATGTAGAGAATATATCGGAATATAAGGAGGAATTGGTGTGGCAACAGTAACATTTAAAGGTAATCCGGTTACATTGATTGGTAAGGAAGTAAAAGTAGGTGACACTGCACCTGATTTTACAGTGTTGGCTAATGATTTATCCCCAGTAACATTGAAAGATACAGATGGAAAAGTAAGAATTATTAGTGTCGTACCTTCTTTGGATACAGGCGTTTGTGATACTCAAACAAGAAAATTCAATGAAGAGGCAGCAAAAGCAGGGGATGTTGTTGTAATGACAGTAAGTATGGATCTTCCTTTTGCTCAAAAACGCTGGTGTGCAGCAGCAGGTTTAGAAAACGTCATAACGGTTTCTGATCACCGAGACGCTTCTTTTGGAGAGGCTTACGGAGTACTAATGAAAGAATTACGTTTATTGGCACGTGCTGTTTTTGTAGTTGACAGCAATAATAAAGTGACATATGTGGAATATGTACCGGAAGGCACTACGCATCCGCAATATGAAGCAGCGCTTGAAGCAGCAAAAGCTGCAAAGTAAAAAGCTCTATATAAAGTTTCTGCCCCTTAAAGTTAGACAGGCTTTTCTAACGTTTAAGGGGCGTTTTTAATGAACGTATTTTTTTGAATGATTAGACTTGTCCTTTATGAAACGTAATACTACAATGGGGAAAGTAAAATGCATAAAAGCTGGAGGAACTTAAAATGATCACAACAAATGTTGAATCTATATACGAATTGATAACATCTACCGCAACTATAATACAGGACGAACTAGGGATTACAGAGTTGGAAGCCATCGCTGAAACAGGAGAAAATTGGTTCCATAATGCCGTTCTTCAGGAAGAATTGAGTGAACTGGCAGTCAAACGTTTAAAAAATAGCTATCAGGATAAACCTTTGGAGCAGTTTAGTAAAGAAGATATCCGTAAAGGTTGGCAATTGGCAGTATTGAAATCCAGCAGATCTAATGTTCAGGCAAATCATCAAATGACTCCGGATGCCTTGGGATTTCTATTTGCTTATCTGCTCGAAAAATTCACCAAAAATCAAGATACGTTAACGATTACTGATTTGGCAGTCGGAACAGGTAACCTTCTGTTTTCTATTTTAAATTCACTGGATAAAAAGGAGCTAGATGCTACAGGTGTTGAGGTCGATGAAACTTTAATTCGACTCGCCTATTGTGGAGCTAATCTCATCGGCCATCCTATCCAATTTTTACATCAGGATAGCCTGCAGCCGTTGTTTATTAACCCTGCAGATGCAGTAGTTTGTGATTTACCGGTAGGCTATTATCCAAACGATCAGAGAGCGGCCGATTTTAAAGTGAAATCTGAAAATGGTATGTCATATGCCCATCATTTATTAATTGAACAAAGCTTCACGTATTCAAAAGAAGGGGCATATCTATTTTTCCTGATTCCTAATGATCTTTTCAACACAGTTGAAGCAAAGGCTCTTCATCAATTTATTAACGAAGAGGGATATATTCAGGGGATGATTCAGCTGCCTGAAAGTTTATTCCAATCGAAGCAATCGGCTAAAAGTATTCTTATCCTGCAGAAAAAAGGGAAAGATATAAAAGCACCAAAGCAGGTTTTGCTCGTCAATATGCCGAAGCTATCTGACAGGGCAGCTACAGCTTCCATGTTAAGTAAAATTGATGCATGGATAGAAGAAGAAAAGTAAAAGATAGTTTTATTACCGTTATATAAATTTTTTGACAAGTTAGAATTGTTTAAATAAAATAATATTATTGTGAAAACGGTAACAAAGTAATTTCGGCTTGCGAGAACGCTTGTTCAATGTTTTAATTGGAATCGAGAACATATAAAATAAGCAGTTACCGTGTAACATCGATGCTATTCATAAATGTAAGGAGCAGAGAATATATGTCAAAAATAATCGCGATTAATGCTGGGAGTTCCTCTTTGAAATTTCAATTATTTGAGATGCCTGAGGAAACTGTAATCACTAAAGGGATTGTAGAAAGAATCGGACTTCAAGACTCCATTTTTACAATTACAGTAAATGGAGAAAAGAAAACGATGGTTACAGAAATACCTGACCATTCCGTTGCTGTAAAGCTTTTGCTTGAAAAGCTTACTGAATATAAAATCATCAATTCCCTTGAAGAAATTGAAGGAATTGGACACAGAATCGTACATGGCGGAGAAATCTTTAAGGATTCTGCTGTTATTACGGATGAAGTATTGGAGCAAATTGAAGACTTGGCTGAATTAGCGCCGCTTCACAATCGTGCGAACGCAACTGGTATCAGAGCTTTCCGTGAAGTATTGCCAAACGTACCAGCGGTTGCTGTTTTCGATACAGCATTCCACCAAACAATGCCTGAAAGCTCTTATCTGTACAGCTTGCCATACGACTATTATAAAGAATACGGAATCCGTAAATATGGTTTCCACGGAACTTCTCATAAATATGTATCCGAACGTGCAGCTGAGCTATTAAAACGTCCTCTTGAGCAATTGCGTTTAATCTCCTGCCACTTAGGTAATGGAGCAAGTATTACCGCAATTGAAGGCGGAAAATCTATCGATACAACTATGGGATTCACTCCATTGGAAGGTTTAACAATGGGAACAAGATCCGGAAGCTTAGACCCTGCCTTAATCCCATTCTTAATGGCTAAAACAGGTAAAACAGCTGATGATGTAATCAATATTCTTAATAAAAAATCCGGTATGCTTGGTGTTTCCGGTTTCTCCAGCGACTTACGTGATATTGAACAAGCGGCTGAAGAAGGTAACGAGCGCGCTGAATTGGCTATCTCTAAATTTGCTGATGGTATTCACAAATATATTGGATCCTACGCAGCGAAAATGAACGGGGTAGATGCAATTATCTTCACAGCTGGTATTGGTGAAAATAGTTCTGAAATCCGTGCGCGTGTATTAAAAGGTTTAGAATTCATGGGCGTATATTGGGATCCAGCTTTAAACAATGTACGTGGAAAAGAGCAATTTGTGAACCATCCATATTCACCAGTTAAAGTTATCATTATCCCAACTGATGAAGAAGTAATGATTGCCCGTGATGTGGTACGTTTAACACATTAATAACTTGCATAATTTTAGTTTAATGATAAAAGGAATTCGGACTAGAGCTTTATAGCTCCTAGTCTGAATTCCTTTTTTGTGTTTAGTGCTATTAAATTCACAGGAGTATTCTAATGGATGATGTTATCTTGCGTTATTCTTATATCTGTTCATTGATAGGACTTCAGTACAGCTATTTTCGAGAATATAGGAATTGGTACGATATGTGATATACTTTTTGTATCAGACCATTTAAAGAGGTGATCATTATATGGCGTTGACTAAACGGGATCAGGAAATTTGGATGGAAATAAAAGAGTGGGAAGCGGAGATGAAGGCAAGTGAGCCAACCGATTTTGAAACATATTATGATCGGTGGATAGAGAATATGTTCACGCTGTTGCCGGAGAGTACACAACAGGAGTTTTTCTCAAAAATGGATAATTGGTTATTTCACCTGCACTCCATGATTCATGAGTCTCAATTCCAACTTGATGCAAGGAATCGTATACTAACAAATGCCCGCGTTTTTGATGAAAATATATCAACACTAAAAGACTTAAAAGAGCTTTCCATTGATCAGTTGGCCTATATCGCTGAACAGCAAGTGGCCAGACATCGGATGTATTCTCTCGTTCAGGGAGGTATTTCGGCTGTAAATGGAGGGGTGGCTTTAGCCGCGGATTTGCCGGCTCAAATGGTGATCAATTTAAGGAGCATTCAGCTGATTGGAATTTCATATGGTTTTGAAATGAACACCCCATATGAAATTATGCTTTCACTAAAGGTATTCCATGCTGGTACAATGCCAGAACGTATGCAAAAGTATTTCTGGGAGACCTTAATGGAGGATTTGGATCATTCACCTTCTTATTTCTATGAAGGGGAAGATGAGTTGAGCAATGTTTTTTGGTTTGATCAGCCTATTAAACAAATGATGAAGGTGATGGCTATATATTTCTTTAGGAAAAAGGTATTTAAGGGAATACCAATTCTAAGCATGGCTATCGGTTCAGGTGCTAATTATCGTCTAACAAAAAAAGTTACGGATTTTGCAGATAAATTTTATAAATATCGTTACTTAAGTGAAAAAGAGAACCTTTGATAGATGTATCACCGTGTGTAGCTACATATAGGGAGTAAGCTCTCGAATGGATATGGTTGTAACTGATATAGGTCTTCAGCAGATTTCAACTGATTTATTTAAAATACCCGGTTCTAAAAAAGTTTGTAAATTAGTATTGGAGAAATTAACTTTCCAGAGCATGTACATTTCATCGGGAAGTAAGGGAAGATTAAATTGCATAATTTATGAATAATATAGAATGAACCGCCCTCAATAATGGGCGGTTTTTTTGATAATAGACCACAAATTATAAATGTTTTTTTCCTGTTAAATCCTGTTCAGTTCTGTACCAAATCCATAAATCATTTATGATTGAGGCATGTTCAGCAATTTCGTAATTTAGAGTACATGAAACCTCAAAATCATCTTCATCATTTAACTGATTTAATTTATGATTAATAATCCGTTCAATATCCTGTATACGCTCTGGGATCTCCCCTCTAATTTGTTCCCAACGGTTTAGGATGGCTTTTTGTACAATAGGAGGGTAGACAGCAAAGTCCAATTTCAGGTGAGGAATCGGTATACCCAGACGTTCATCGTATATGAAAAAATCCTCCATTTTAGTTCACTCCCAATGTTCATTCATACAAATAGTTTACACAATCTGGCTAATATATACGAATTTCTTTTGTAATTTATAATAGCGGAAAGTTACAATGATTCAGCATAAAATAAATTTTCAGGAAATACTTGAAAAAGTCACATAATGTTGGTAAAGTGAATAACATATTCTAATTGCATAAAAACATTTTTATTTGAATAAATATACATCGGAGGGGAACGTTCATGAATAAAAATAAAGTAGTACTTGCCTATTCAGGAGGATTAGATACATCAGTTGCTATTTCCTGGTTAAAACAAAAGGGGTATGACGTGGTAGCATGCTGCCTGGATGTAGGCGAAGGCAAAGATTTAGATTTTATAAAAGAGAAGGCTATTAAGGTTGGTGCCTGTTCTTCCTATGTAATAGATGCCAGAGAAGAATTTGCTAATGATTATGCGTTAGTTGCTCTTCAGGCGCATGCAATGTATGAGGGGAAATATCCATTGATTTCTGCTTTATCCCGACCATTGATTGCAAAAAAACTTGTTGAAGTAGCGGAAAAAGAAAATGCTGTTGCTGTGGCACATGGCTGTACAGGAAAAGGGAATGATCAAGTACGTTTTGAAGTATCAATTCAAGCTTTGAACCCTAACTTGAAGGTACTTGCACCGGTTAGAGACTGGAGCTGGTCTCGCGAGGAAGAGATTGAATATGCAAAACAAAATAATATTCCTGTACCGATTAATTTAGATAGCCCATACTCAATTGACCAAAATTTATGGGGACGCAGTAATGAATGCGGAGTTCTTGAGGATCCCTGGGCAGCCCCTCCGGAGGGAGCGTATGATTTAACAACAGCTCTTGAACATACTCCTGATACACCAGATATTATTGAGATTACGTTTAAAGAAGGAGTACCTGTTGCATTAAATGGAGTTGAATCTCCTTTAGCCGCATTAATCCAGAATCTTAATAATCTTGCTGGTAAACATGGTGTTGGCAGAATTGATCATGTGGAGAACCGTTTGGTTGGAATTAAGTCAAGGGAAGTATACGAGTGTCCTGGTGCATTAACTTTAATTAAAGCGCACAAAGAACTGGAAGACCTAACAATGGTTAAAGAATTGGCACATTTTAAGCCTGTAATTGAGAAGAAATTAACTGAACTCATTTATGAGGGCCTATGGTTTTCACCGCTGAAAGATGCTTTGATTGCCTTTTTGAAACAATCTCAAAGCTTCGTGACTGGCGTAGTACGTGTGAAATTATTTAAAGGTCATGCTATTGTGGAAGGTAGAAAGTCTGAATACTCTCTTTATAATGAAAACCTGGCAACCTATACTTCAGCTGACGAATTTGACCATGCGAGTGCGGTTGGATTTATCAATCTATGGGGACTGCCTACAAAAGTAAACAGTCAGGTTCACAATCAAAAGAAGGTGACAGTGTGAAAAAACTGTGGGGAGGCAGATTTACGAAAACTGCCGAAGAATGGATTGATTCCTTTGGCGCCTCCATCGCGTTTGATCAAGAATTAGTGATGGAAGACCTCGAAGGAAGCCTTGCTCATGTGACAATGCTTGGAGCCTGTGAGATTCTCTCGAAAGAGGAAGTCGAGTTAATTAAGAATGGATTGTACTCTTTAAAAGAAAAGGCGGAAAAAAGAGAGCTCTCTTTTTCTGTAGATTTTGAAGATATCCATTTAAATTTGGAAAAATTACTTATTGATGAAATTGGGCCGGTTGGAGGTAAATTGCATACTGCCAGAAGCCGTAATGATCAGGTGGCAACGGACATGCATTTATATTTACGTTCCCAGGTCAATGAAATCATCGGCGGAATTACAGAATTCCAAAACACGCTGATTCAGGTGGCCGAAAGGCATATCGAGACAGTTGTTCCGGGATATACTCATTTACAAAGAGCCCAGCCTATTTCATTAGGGCATCACTTTATGGCCTATTTTTGGATGCTTCAGCGAGATAAAGAACGTTTACAGGACAGCCTGAAAAGGATTAATCTCTCGCCTCTTGGAGCAGGCGCGTTGGCTGGTACAACATTCCCAATTAATCGGGAATTGACTGCTCAGCTGATGGGGTTTGATGGAATCTATGAAAATAGCTTAGATGCTGTAAGTGATCGTGACTTCATCGCAGAGTTTTTGAATAATGCATCATTGATCATGATGCATCTATCCAGATTCAGTGAAGAAATTATTTTGTGGTCCAGCCAAGAGTATCGGTTTATCGAATTGGATGATACGTTTTCAACAGGATCAAGTATTATGCCACAAAAGAAAAATCCGGATATGGCAGAGTTGATTCGCGGTAAAACCGGACGTGTGTATGGAAATGCCTTTGGGTTATTAACTCTCTTAAAGGGCTTGCCACTGGCTTACAATAAAGACATGCAAGAGGACAAAGAAGGCATGTTTGACACGGTTATGACACTAAAAGGATCTTTGAAAATTTTTAATGGAATGATAGAGACTATGAAGGTTCATACAAATGTGATGAAGGAAGCAGTTTATAACGATTTTTCAAATGCGACCGAGTTGGCTGATTACTTGGCAGCTAAGGGAATCCCTTTTCGTGAAGCGCATGAAATTGTCGGTAAATTAGTTCTATATTGTATACAAAAGGGGTACTATCTACTCGATCTTCCATTAGAAAAATTAAAAGAAGCATCCAATCTAATTGAGGAAGATATCTATGAAGCTTTGAAACCGGAAGAGGCTGTGAGAAGAAGAAACAGCTCTGGTGGTACTGGCTTTAATCAGGTAAGACTGGCTATTGATAAAGCAAAGAGTTTAGTGGAATAAGAGCCTCATACAATAAAAATCCCATGTGCGCGGCGCATGGGATTTTTATTGTTAATTACGTGTATACTTACTTTGCTGCAGCTTGATCCACAGGTTTATCATCGGAACGAATAACCATTACGTCGCATTTTGCATAACGAATAATATGTTCAGATACGCTTCCGATAAAGAAACGCTCAACAGCATTTAAACCGGTTGCGCCACAAATAATTAAGTCAACATTAAAAGATTTAGCGATATCTTTAGGAATTTTTACTTTTGGAGATCCAAACTCAATAGATAGAGCTACATCTCTAACACCAGCATCAAGAGCAATTTGTTTATATTCCTCTAAAAGGTCTTTTGCATATTGCTCAGCGCTCTCAGAAATAGAAATGCTGTATGCCTCAACTGCAGCAAATGTACGGTTGTCGACAACATGAGCTAAAACTAACCTAGCGTCATTTCTTTTTGCTACGTCAATTGCTTTTTTGAAGGCCCATTCTGCCTCCTGTGAACCGTCAACTGCCACAAGGATATTATTATAGGTTAATGCCATATTAATCTCCTCCTTTAAGTATATTTATATTATACTATAAATTACACAAAAAGTCGGAATATTATATGAACATATTTTGAAATGAATTATAAATATTATAAATAATACAATAACGAATATCTTAATTTATTGAATATTATTTTGAAATACTTAATGATTCAAGAAAGATAATGTCTCTCAATCCGATTAGTATTCTTTTTTAATACATAATAAAAACAGCGAGTTATCCCCGCTGTCTGTTGGTTTATTATATAGTGCTCTTAAATAGTTACTAGTTCTTTCGGGAATTTAGTAAGAATTTCTACCCCGTTTTCAGTCACATATAGATCATCCTCTATGCGAACGCCGGCTTTGCCAGGAACATAAATACCCGGCTCAATCGTAAAGACCATTCCTTCCTGAAGAGACAGTGTATTGATTTCGGTCAAGGAAGGATATTCGTGAACGCTAATTCCAAGGCCATGACCAAGACGATGAGGGAAATAGTCACCATATCCCTTATTTCTAATAATATTACGTGCTGTTAAATCTATTTCGGCACAAGTTTTTCCAGGTCGGCATGCTTCAACTGCAGCAATTTGAGCCTCAAGAACAGTGTTGTAAATTTCCCTTTGTTCTTCATTAATTTGTCCGAAAGCAACTGTACGTGTAATATCAGAACAATATCCATCTACCACAACACCTAAGTCGAATAGAACCAGGTCACCTTTTTTGACTTTCGTTTGTCCAGGAACTCCATGAGGGGAAGCGGCGTTTTCACCAGTTAGCACCATTGTTGCAAAGGACATTTCGGATACGCCTTCTCTTTTCAATTGATACTCCAAAGCAGCCAGGATTTCCATTTCTGTTTTACCCTCTGCAATTTCTTCAGTTCCGATTTTTATGGCATAGTCAGCAAGACGGCAAGCTTCTTTAATGATTTTTAATTCAGATGGACTTTTAATCATACGCAGTTGACGCATTTTTTCTTCCGCCGATATATATGTCGGCTGGTTTAAAATTGAATTAAGTCCTTCAAGTCGTTCCATAGTTAAATGTTCTTTTTCCACTGCCAGAGTTTGAATAGAAATGTTTCTTTTTTTCAGTGTTTCTTTAATAACTTCCCATGGATTTTGGGTATCAGAAATGCCAAGCACTTCATACCCCCAGCCAGCCTGTTTTGCGTCTGAAACCTCCATTTGCGGGCAAATTAAAATAGGTTCTTCAGTAGGGAAAGTAATTACTGCCAATAAGCGTTCATGAGGATCGCTATAGAACCCACTTAGGTAAAAAACATTTTCTGTAGACGTGATAAAAGCAGCATCAGCCTGTTTTTCGGTAAGCCAATTTGCCAAGTGATTTAAGTTACTCATATTGGACCTCCATAATATTTTATGTAAATGTTACTATGAAAGTAGAGTATCAATTATGCAGGATAATGTAAATTGTTAGAAAACTTAATTTAACGGGTATTTATTGAAAAAACAATGAAAGGACTGAAGGAGATGAAAGTATCTTTTCATGGCCATTCCGTAGTGAAAATCGAAACAGAGGGAAAACAATTGCTGATTGATCCATTTATTACGGGAAATGAATTGACAGATTTAACAGTGGAGGATGTAAATCCGGATTATATTTTAATTACACATGGACATGATGATCATTTGGGTGATACGGTTCAGTTGGCCAAAAAACATGATGCGCTGGTAATCTGTAATTTTGAATTAAGTACATACTTGGGATGGAAAGGTGTAAAAACACATGGCATGTCCATCGGTGGAGCTTATGAGTTTGATTTTGGAAAAGTGAAATTAACCCAAGCTTTTCACGGAACGGGGTTTGAGGATAATGGCCAATTAATTTATGGAGGGATGCCTGCAGGGTTGTTGATTACAGCGGAAGGTAAAACGATTTACCATGCCGGAGATACAGGCTTATTCTCAGATATGAAGTTGATTGGTGACCGTCATCCGATTGATTTAGCATTCCTGCCGATTGGAGATAATTTCACGATGGGGCCAGAAGATGCTGCGCTGGCTGCAGAATTCCTGCACCCTAAACAAGTTGTTCCAATTCACTATAATACGTTCCCACCGATTAAGCAGGATCCATATTATTTTGCTTC
This sequence comes from Bacillus sp. z50, assembly GCF_058313585.1. Lineage (NCBI taxonomy): Bacteria > Bacillati > Bacillota > Bacilli > Caryophanales > Bacillaceae > Bacillus > Bacillus sp. z50. The sequence goes on along the minus strand of NZ_JBZFQL010000006.1, from coordinate 138,464 downwards.
CTTATGTGATTCAGAACTCGTTCGGGTTCTGAAACCGGGAGAATCTATTGAATTATAAAAATAGAGTTTTATGTGAACGGATTGGTTTTTAGAAAATGCTAAATATCAGAATAATTAATACTAGAATTAGCATTAAAATCTAACCATTTTTCATAGTGTAACCAAGAAAAGCATCGGTACTATGCCGATGCTTTTTAACGTGATTTATTTTAACTAGCGGATTTCTATTACAAAAGCATAACTTGAGTCGCCCTTTTCCCATCTTGCCGATACGTCGTAAACATATATCCCTTTTTCTTTTGGCAATACGATCTTATTATCCCGAATATGTACATTCGCTGTTTTTTCATTGGTAAGCCATTGATTTACATTTAATGTATTTTCTTGCGGTGTGTTTTTGAATTCTATGTTCAATTCGGATTCAGGTGATGCAACCACAGGTTTGAATTCGTGATCTTTAATAATTTCTGGAGGAGAAGGCATATCAACACAACCAGCATTTATGAGTCCATTCCAGCAATATGAGCCTTGCGCGGTCTCTACATTTTTATCTTCAACAGTTATGGTTGGTGAAGGTGGTGTTACGTTTAATAGTCCAATAAGAAAATAGCCACCCATACTTAAAGTAATCAATACAATCAATGTAACCAAGTACTTTTTCATACGCTTCCCTCTTAATGGAATAATTTACTAATCAATCACTAAAATAGTTTAACATAAATTTCTAAAACACTTAGAATTCAACTGAAAAAATCCTTTATTGCACGCAAAAATGAGCAAATTCAATGTGAATTGAATTAACTTCTGCATGTATCCATAATTAATTTTGTTCTTAAAACCGAACCTGTTAGTTTTATGTGTACTTCTTTTTTTTTCGTTTATTCATATATTTATCTTATAGGAGGGATAAATCTATGAAAATTCGTTGTGGTATCAGTTTGGTAATTGGCCTGGCGATGTTATTATGGGCACTTCCATATCTATCATTTGAAGGTAATATGGAAGAAACCATTTTTTCATTCGCATGGCTTGCGCTCGCATTTAGTGTTTTGGGAGGGAACCTTTCAGCTATTTTGTACAGTGTGGGTAATAAACGAACAATTGCGCAGTCAAAAGGTACAAAAAATCCCCATATTTCCAGACAATATAAAAGGTCACATTGATTGATTGGAACGTTTCCCATTATAATAGTAATAATGGATAACGAAAAAGGGTGAATAGTTTGGCTACTAAGCATGAACAAATATTGGCATATATTGATGAACTACCGATTGGCCAAAAAATCTCTGTACGGCAAATTGCAAAAGCACTGACCGTCAGTGAGGGAACCGCCTATCGAGCAATTAAAGAAGCTGAAAATAAAGGGTATGTCAGTACGATTGAAAGAGTTGGAACCATTCGTATTGAACGGAAGAAAAAAGAAAACATAGAAAAACTGACATTTGCTGAGGTTGTTAATATCGTTGATGGACAGGTCCTCGGTGGTAGATCAGGGCTTCATAAAACTCTGAATAAATTTGTCATAGGGGCTATGGAGCTTGAGGCGATGATGCGTTACACAGAGGCAGGCAATCTTTTGATTGTCGGGAACCGTGTGAAAGCACATGAACTTGCATTAACCACAGGGGCAGCTGTGCTCATCACCGGTGGATTTGATACAGCGGATTCAGTTAAAAAACTTGCGGATGAATTGCAAATGCCTGTGATCTCTACGTCTTACGATACCTTTACTGTTGCAACAATGATTAATAGAGCAATCTATGATCAGCTGATTAAAAAAGAGATTTTACTTGTCGAAGATATTCTTATTCCAATTGAGAAAACAGAAGTACTGAAAGCAGGAAATACAGTTGAACGTTGGACTGAACTGAATAAAGCGACAAAGCATAGCCGTTTTCCGGTGGTAGATGATAATTTGCGCCTGCAGGGAATGGTTACATCTAGGGATATTCTTGGGGTTGATGCTTCCGTACAGATTGATAAAGTTATGACTAAAAATCCTATCTTTGTAGGTGAAAAGACGAGTGTAGCATCTGCCGCTCATATGATGGTTTGGGAGGGTATTGAGCTCTTGCCAGTCATTGATAACCGCAATCTTTTAATCGGAATTATAAGCAGACAAGATGTTTTAAAGGCATTGCAAATGAGCCAGCGGCAACCACAGGTCGGTGAGACGATTGATGATGTCATCGCCAATCAAATGACGGCTGTTCAGGGTAATGATAGTTATCAGTGTGAGGTGACACCTCAGATGACTAATTACTTGGGAACGATCTCGTATGGTGTATTTACAGCTATGGTAATTGAAGCAACGAATAGAGTGCTGCGAGGATATAAACGCGGTGATTTAGTTGTAGAGAATATGACGATCTATTTCTTAAAGCCTGTTCAGCTTGAGAGCAAACTCGAAATTGTACCAAAGGTACTGGAAATTGGACGGAAGTTTGGAAAAGTAGATATAGAAGTCTTTAATGAAGGAAAATTGGTCGGTAAGGCCATGATGACCTGCCAGTTATTGGAGCGTAGTTAACGATAAAAAATTGCCTTTATAGGAGCTATAAAGGCAATTTTGCATATTCACGTAATGATTATGATACGATTATTTTAGTGCCGCCTGATATTCTTCCTCAGCAAGGGGAGCATAATATTTATACATTCTTACACCGCCATATATACTCCATCCGCCAACTATGATAAAAATAGCAGCGACGATATAGGTGACAGTTGTATGAAAAAGGAATAGCTGATTAAGACCGAAAAGAGCAACAAATACACCTAAAGAGATGGATGATTTACCGGACAGATATGCTCTTTGCATAGGTAACTTGGTTCTGAAGTATTTTGTCTTATAGTAAATAAAAAACGAAAAAGACATTACAATTAAAAATACAAATATTATCATGCACTGTGCCTCCAATTGGGTTGTATGCCTATATTGTACAAGATATTGAAATATTGTACCAATTTGGAATTCGATTCCTTATCCTTGGTTGCGGGTATCATATGCATGACCATACATAAAAAATACAAAAGATAAAGGGAGAAAAGTGATGAAGGAACAGATTATAGATGCAATCAAAAAATACAATACGATTATTCTGCACAGACATGTTCGGCCAGACCCTGATGCATATGGATCACAATGTGGATTGGGAGAAATCATTAAATATTCCTTTCCAGAAAAACAAGTATTCATGGTTGGTCAAGAAGAGGAATCTTTACATTTTCTAAAGCGACTTGATGTGATTCCGGATGAAGCATATGAAGGAGCATTAGTGATTGTTTGTGATACAGCCAATCAGGAAAGGGTCTGTGATCAACGGTATACGAGGGGGGATCTTTTGATTAAAATAGATCATCATCCAAATGAGGATCCTTACGGAGATTTTTTGTGGGTTGATACATCAGCAAGCTCTTGCAGTGAAATGATTTATGAATTATATGAGTACGGTAAGGATAAAGGATTACGAATGAATCAGGAGGCAGCGCGATTATTATATGCAGGAATCGTAGGTGATACGGGTAGATTTTTATATCCAAGTACTACCGATAAAACATTTCTGTATGCCGGCGAGCTTATTCAGTACGGATTTAATCGCACGGATATATACGATGGTATGTATGATGTTGATGAAGCGGTCGTTCGTTTGAATGGCTATGTTTTTGAAAACTTTAAAATAATTGATTCAGGAGTTGGGGTAGTCGTAATTACGAAGGAAGTCATGGAACGATTTGGTGTAAAATCCTCCGGAGCATCTTCACTTGTCAGTACTTTGGGATCTGTAAAGGGAATCAAGGCATGGGTATTTTTCATTGAAGAAAATGATGAAATTCGAGTTCGTCTCAGATCAAAAGGCCCTGTTATTAATGGTGTAGCTATGAAATATAATGGAGGCGGGCATCCCTTAGCATCTGGCGCAACCATTTACAATTGGGAGGACATGAATAATGTCCTTGCAGATCTCGTACAGGTTTGTTCCAACTATGGATCCAAATAATTAAGTGGAACAGCCAGGTACCCAGAGGAGTACCCGGCTGTTCTTAAATTTGTTTGAGCGACAATGAAATTTCGATATGCGTGTATAGAATTAATTCCTGGACTTCCAATTGATAGTGCCTGCCGTTTAATTTGATATTCTTATTAATAATTGCTCTTTTAAGGAGTTCTTTTCCATGACTCACACTTTCCAAATCCTTACCTAATAAGCTTTCGAAATCTTTCTTAATACTTTGCTCTACCTCAAAAATACTGAGTGGATCCAATCTGTATTTTTTATAGTTTGTAATATGAACGGTTACTTCCTGTACGAGTAATTTACTCTCATTTTTTTTATTTAAAATTTCGTATTCATTTTGCCATATTTCAAGCTCATCGTGTAAATCTTTAATAGCATCCTGCTGTGTTTCTATTAACTGAATTTGCTTTTCCTGCAGATCACCGAACATATACAAAAAAAGCCCCCAGCTTATGATCGCCCCTATAATAACTCCTGCGAAAAAGCGTTGCCATAAGGGATTTCGATAATATGGAGGGATTCTCATGGATTTAACTGCTCCTGTGTCAGCCATTGGATAATGAGAGCACCGGCTTGAGCTCCTCCAAGGGCTGAAATAATAATCAGGATTTGTTTGAATAAATCTTTTGTCGCACCATGAAAGATTCCTCGTTCAAATGAATAGACCGCATCGAAAGTTCCGCCAATAGCTGCCACAATAGCCCAAATTCTTAAACCCTCGGATAGGCGAAACACTTGAGTTAATGGGGGTTGACCTGTTATGAAAGCAGCCAGTCCACCGATCAAAGATCCGCCAAGCAGTACGCCAAATGAAATGAAGAAACTGTTTATAAATGCTGGTAAGAAAGCCTGGTTCATTTACCTCGTCCTTTTTGTTTTTTACATATATATGAGGGAGGGATGAGTAATATGTAATTAGGCTAAAAAGTTTTTCAACTTGCATCGAACATATTTTCTTTTTGAGCATTGGACTTCTATAATAGAGAATAAGAGAGAATTTCTCCTAAATACAAAAATGATAACAAGGATGTGACGAAAGAATGTCATTAATCCATCTTCATGTATATAGCGCGTATAGTCTTCTGGAGAGTACGTTATCAATCAGGGATATCGTTACCTCGGCAAAGAATAATGGTTTCAGCAGTATCGCATTAACAGATCGAAATGTTATGTATGGGGCTGTGTCTTTTTACAAGGAATGCATGGAACAGGGAATCAAGCCAATCATAGGTTTGACTGCAGATATATTTGATGATGAAGAGCATAAAAGTTATCCTCTTATTTTGCTGGCTAAAAATAATGAAGGATATCATAACCTAATGAAGATATCGAGTGCAATTCAAACGAAGTCTCCTGATGGTTTGCCATTCAGATGGTTGAAAGGATATGCAAGAGGCCTCATTGCCATTACACCGGGAATAGAAGGTGAAATTGAAAGTACACTTTTCCACAATGAGCAAGCTGCAGAAAAAGTCCTCTTGAAATATAAAACCTTGTTTGGTAATCAATCTTTTTATCTTTCATTGCCTAAACCGTCTACGGAAGGAATGGAGAGGGCGAAGATCAAACAACTGGCTGACAAAACGAACACCCAGCTTGTTGCAGCTCACCATATTTGTTATTTGAAGCCAGAAGATTCACTGGCTTATCAAGCATTGACTTGTTTAAAAGATAATATAAAGATAGAAGAATTGGATAAAATCGAGTTGTCTGAGAATGAAAGGAAGCATTTTGCGAGCCGTTCTGAAATGATGGAGTGGTACTCATCCGATGTGGCTGCTCTTGAAAATACGATTCAAATAGCCAAAGAATGCTGTGTAAACTTAGAGTTTAATCAAAAATTACTTCCAAAGTATCCCGTTCCTAATGATTTGTCCGCACATCAATATTTGATAGAGATTTGCAAAAAAGGATTTGCCAAGCGTTATCCAACTCCCGATAAAAAGCACTTTGAACGATTGGAATATGAATTAACTGTAATTGCTGATATGGGGTTCAGTGACTATTTCCTGATTGTCTGGGACTTTATGAATCATGCTAATAAACAAGGGATATTAACAGGTCCTGGACGTGGATCTGCTGCAGGTTCGATGGTTGCTTATGTGCTTGGAATTACCAATGTCGATCCTATTGAATACAATCTATTGTTTGAAAGGTTTCTGAATCCGGAAAGGATTACGATGCCTGATATAGATATCGACTTTCCAGACAATCGCAGAGAAGAAATGATACGGTACGTAGCAAAGAAATATGGACCCATTCATGTGGCACAAATTATAACCTTTGGTACATTTGGAGCAAAGGCCGCTTTGCGGGATGCGGGCAGAGTTTGTGGATTGAACACGAAGGAGTTGGACCAGCTATCTCGTTCGCTTCCTCCTATTAACGGACTGACCATACAATTGGCGCATTCTGAATCCAGCCGTTTCCGTACATGGATTGCAGAATCTGCACTTCATAAGCGGATTTTTGAAATCGCCAAGAAGTGGGAAGGGCTTCCAAGACATACATCCATACATGCCGCAGGGGTAATTATTACCGATCAACCGCTGACCGATTTAATTCCGATTCAGGAAGGGCATGAGGGTGTTTATTTGACCCAGTTCCCGATGGAAATTTTAGAAGAAATTGGTCTTTTGAAAATGGATTTTCTCGGACTCCGAAATTTAACTTTGCTTGATCAGATTGTGAGACAGGTAAATCGTTCATCGGGTAAGAAGATTCAGTTAAGTCAGATTCCATTGGATGACACGGCCACATTTGAGTTATTAAGTAAGGGACTAACATCAGGGATTTTTCAGTTTGAATCAGCTGGCATGCAAAATGTCCTTAAAAAGCTAAAACCCACTGTTTTTGAGGATTTGGTAGCGGTCAATGCCCTGTATAGGCCGGGCCCTATGGATAATATCCCGACATTCATAAATCGTAAACATGGAATTGAACCTATTACTTTTCCTATTACTGAATTGGAAACAATTCTGAAGCCTACCTACGGGATCATTGTGTATCAGGAACAAATAATCCAGATTGCTTCGACAATGGCCGGTTTCAGCTTAGGAGAAGCTGATTTGCTGAGAAGAGCTGTAAGTAAGAAGAAAAAAGACGTTCTCGATGAACAAAGAGCTCATTTTGTAAAAGGGGCTATGGCTAGAGGGCACGAACAGCATACGGCAAATGAAGTATATGACTTAATCGTCCGGTTCGCAAATTATGGGTTTAATAGGAGTCATGCAGTCGCTTACAGCCTAATTGCATATCAGTTAGCCTATTTAAAGGCAAATTATTTGCGCAGCTTTATGGCAGGGTTGATGACATCTGTAATTGGAAACGATGATAAAATAGCTCAATACGTTCAGGAATTAAAGTCAAAAGATTATATAGTCTATCCGCCATCAATCAATAAAAGTCATTTCCCGTTTATTCTTGAAGGAGATAAAGGGGTGCGTTACAGTCTGGCAGCTGTGAAGGGCATTGGAGCTTCCGTCTTAAAAGAACTGGTTGCAGCTCGTAAAAATGGCCCATTTGAAGATCTATTTGATGTTTGTATACGTATTCCTTCCCGTATCATAAACAGAAAAGTATTGGAAAATTTATGTTACGCGGGTGCATTTGACGAGTTTAAAATGGATCGTGCAAGTATTTTGGCAAGCATAGATGTGGCACTGGAGCATGCTGAATTGGTTCGTCCTGATTCAGGAGAAGTTGGTTTTTTTGATGCTGATGATATGTTCATTAAACCGAAATATGTAGTAGTCGACCCGATGCCAACGGACAAAAAGTTACAAAAAGAAAAAGAAGTTCTCGGCTTATATTTATCCGACCACCCAATCAGCGGTTCAAGACCTTTATTAAAACATGCAGGAGCACTTCCTCTGTCCAATTTTCCACTGAATTCAACAGGATTTGTTGGTGCTTATATTCAATCTGTTAAACTGATCCGTACAAAGAAAGGCGAAAATATGGCTTTTCTGCTTCTAAGTGATGAAACGGGTGATATGGAAGGGGTTACTTTTCCAAATGTGTACAAGCAATATTCATCCATTTTAAAAGAAGGAAATTTAGTTTTAATAGAAGGAAAGCTGGAGGAGCGCAATGGGAAGAAACAATTTATCACACAAAATCTTTATGATTTAGAGAATGATATACCGAAAATAAAGGAACTTTTTAAATCCGTCTATATTAAGGTTGCTCCAAATGTTCAAACCAATAAAACCTTAACAGCTATTCGTAATGTTTTGATTCAATATCGTGGGAACACAAAGGTGTATATATATTACGAAAAAGATACAAAAACTATTCAATTATCCAAGGAAAACTGGGTGAACCCTACTCCCGCCCTACTGAAAGATTTAGAAAGAATTATAGGAGAAGGAAATGTCCTGATTAAAGAAGATTAACTATGTACAAGACAGAATATTGTGATATATTTACAGTATAATTTTGGTCATACCAGAAGTGGGATAAAATGTATCGTATGATAAAAAGTGGGGTGTGGGTAATTGACTTTAAGAGAAGAAGCGTTGCATATGCACCGTTTAAATAAGGGGAAATTGGAAACAGTGGCCAAGGTACCTCTGCGGAATGCACACGATTTAAGCCTGGCATATTCTCCAGGTGTAGCTGAACCGTGTAAAGCTATACATGATAAACCGGAAACAGTATATGAATATACTTTCAAGGGCAATATGGTAGCCGTAGTATCAGATGGTACAGCAGTGCTTGGACTCGGCAATATTGGTCCGGAAGCTGCCCTCCCTGTGATGGAAGGAAAAGCATTATTATTTAAGGGGTTTGCAGGAGTCGATGCTTTTCCAATCTGTCTAAATACGAACGACGTAGATAAAATTGTGGAGACAGTAAAATTACTTGAACCAACTTTTGGCGGAATTAATTTAGAAGATATTGCGGCTCCAAATTGTTTTGTCATTGAAGAAAGATTGAAAAAAGAAACGAATATCCCTGTTTTCCATGACGATCAGCACGGTACAGCAATTGTAACGGTTGCAGGTCTTGTTAATGCCTTGAAGCTTTCCAATAAGAAAATGTCTGAGATTAAAGTGGTTGCAAATGGCGCTGGTGCTGCCGGTATTGCCATTATTAAGCTACTATATCACTTTGGTGTACGCGATTTAATTATGTGTGATAGCAAGGGTGCGATTTATGAAGAACGCCCATATGGTATGAATGCTGTAAAAGCAGAGGTGGCTAAATATACAAATCGTGATCATTTGGAAGGCAGTCTTGAGGACGTCATTAAAGATGCAGATGTTTTTATCGGTGTTTCGGTTGCAGGCGCGCTAACTCCTGAAATGATTAAATCAATGGCCTCAGATCCAGTCATTTTTGCGATGGCCAATCCAGTTCCCGAAATTATGCCGGAATTGGCTAAAGAAGCAGGTGCGGCAGTCGTAGGAACTGGTAGATCCGATTTCCCCAACCAGGTAAACAATGTTTTAGCCTTTCCGGGAATTTTTCGAGGGGCTCTGGATGTAAGAGCAACTCATATTAATGAGAAAATGAAAGTTGCAGCCGTTGAGGCGATTGCAAATCTAATTACAGATGAAGAGCTGCAAACGGATTATGTAATCCCTGCTCCTTTTGACCCGCGAGTTGCTCCGGCAGTAGCTGCTGCAGTAGCAAAAGCGGCGATGGAAACAGGGGTTGCAAGATTAAAAGTTGATCCGGAAGAAATCAGAAAGAAGACAGAATTACTATCATCCATTGGAAAAAGTGAGTGATGACAGATGGAATTACAAACTGAAGGACAGCCAAAAGTATATTTAGAAATAGTTCGCAAGCTGCAAAGAATGATTGAAGAGGATCATCTTGTTCCAGGTGATAAAATCCCCTCTGAACGGGAGCTGTCTGACCGCTTAAATGTTGGCCGTTCCTCAGTCAGAGAAGCTTTAAGAGCGTTGGAGCTTTTGGGATTGATTGAAACAAGAAGAGGAGAAGGAACATTCATTCATGATTTTCAAGAGCATAAGCTTGTTGAATTACTTGGCTCATTTTTCATTTTAGAAGGTAAAACAAAAGAAGATTTGATTGAAGTGAAATTGTTGTTAGAAAAAGATTGTATACGTATAATGTCCGAATACAACCGTAAAAATCCTGAGACTATTAAAGATCTCTATAATTGGGCTAGAACCAACTCATTTACGGACGAGGCTTACTTCTCTCAATTAGCCAGTTTGACTGACAATCGATTGATGGAAAGAATTTGGAAAACGGTAAACAGTTACTGTAAAGCATCTGGCTATGAATTCTCCATTCAAGACCGAAAGCAATATATTATTTTAGCTGCTTTAATGGAAAACGGGGAAAAAGATCAAGCACTTGAAATATATGATACAAAAATCAGAGCTACTGCGAAAAGTGAATAATAGATATCTGTAGTATATTGGCCTTATATAGGTACGTTTTGTAAACTATATAAGGCCAATTTTATAAACTTTCCATTGCTTGCAATTAAGGTTTATAGATTTACTAAGACATAAGGGTTAATGAAGATGCATATGATTTGTCCTATTGGTCGGTAAGGATATGATTTTTCAAAGATGTGTTTCTTGTATGTAGATAAGATAGGACTTCAATAATGTGCAAGTAGTTTGTCCTATTACCATAGTCTGTATATATCTGATGGGATGGCAGGTATAATGGACAAGGTGGTTTCAGTAATCACTGGCTGATGAGAAAATCAGTAAGGTTTATTTATGAACCATTGATGTACTGTATTACGAAAGGGGATCGAGAGTTTTGTTGAAAGACATGTTTTCTCGTACAAAAAAGAAAAAGTATGCAACCATTCCTTCTGATAAAGCAAATCAAGATGTGCCTGAAGGAATTATGATGAAATGTCCGTCTTGTAAAACTATTAAATACTCTAAAGAAATATTAAAAAATGATAAAGTTTGTCCTAAATGTGGTTATCACCACCCGATGAGTGCAGTTGAACGTTTAAGCAATTTAATGGATAAAGGGTCTTTTGAGGAGTACGATCGGGGGATGATATCGGAAAATCCACTGAACTTTCCCGATTATACAGAAAAGCTCGATAGAGATCGAAATAAGACAAAACAAAATGAAGCTGTAGCAACAGGAATAGGTCGAATTAGTGGTCATACCACTGTGATTGCTGTAATGGATTCTACATTTCGTATGGGCAGTATGGGCTCTGTAGTTGGTGAAAAGATAACCCGGGCCATTGAAAAAGCTGATGAATTAAAGGTACCTTTTATTATATTTACCGCATCCGGAGGAGCCAGAATGCAAGAGGGAGTTATAAGTCTCATGCAAATGGCAAAAACAAGTGCAGCCTTAAAACGTTTCAGTGAGCATAGCGGTTTGATTATATCGGTTATGACTCATCCAACTACCGGTGGGGTATCAGCGAGTTTTGCTTCTCTCGGAGATTATAACCTTGCAGAACCTAAAGCTTTAATTGGATTTGCCGGCCGTCGAATAATCGAGCAAACAATCCATGAAAAGTTACCGGAAGATTTTCAAACTGCTGAATTCCTTCTAAAACATGGTCAACTGGATGCAGTAGTGCCGAGAAATAAAATGAAAGATACACTGGCTGCAATTATCGATATTCATACATCAGGGGGGAGTAAATAATGCCGGGTGAATTGTCATTTGAAAAACCAATACAGGATTTACAAAAAAAAATAGATGAATTAAAGAAAATGACTTCACACTCTGATGGAGAGTTTACAGAGGAAATTAATAAGCTGGAGGAACGCTTGGGCCAATTGGAAAAAGAGCTGTATCTAGATATTAAGCCTTGGGATCGAGTTGAAATAGCCCGGCACTCATTACGCCCTACAACCTGCGATTACATAGAACACTTATTTACATCGTTCTTTGAATGTCATGGGGATCGACTTTTTGGTGATGATGAAGCAATAGTGGGCGGCATAGCTAAGTATCATGGGATGCCGGTGACTGTTATTGGTCATCAGCGAGGTAAGGATACAAAGGATAATATACGACGGAATTTTGGCATGCCTCATCCAGAAGGATATAGAAAAGCTTTACGACTCATGAAGCAAGCGGAAAAATTCAGGAGGCCAATTATTTGTTTTATTGATACAAAGGGAGCCTATCCTGGTAAAGCGGCAGAAGAAAGAGGTCAAAGTGAAGCTATTGCTAGAAATTTATTCGAAATGGCCGGTTTAAAGGTGCCAATCGTTTGTATAGTAATTGGAGAAGGAGGAAGTGGCGGAGCTTTAGCACTTGGTGTGGGAGACCATATTCATATGCTTGAAAATTCAACTTACTCAGTTATTTCTCCTGAAGGAGCTGCATCCATCCTCTGGAAAGATGCATCCATGGCAAAGAAGGCAGCGGAATCCATGAAAATTACGGCACCAGATTTAAAAGAGTTAGGCATTATAGATCAAATTATTCCTGAAGTACTTGGCGGTGCTCATCGCTCGGTTAAAGATCAGGCTGAAGAGATTGATAAAATATTAAAAAATTCGCTTGATACATTAAAAAATATGAGTGAGGAAGAGCTAGTCAATAAAAGATATGAAAAATATAAAAATATTGGCAAGTACGGATTTTCGACTCAATTTGTAAAGAATCATTAAACGTACATGAAAATGTACGTTTCTTTTTTGTTCAATAGGGAAAAATACACACGATGTACAATTTTTTTTAATCCCTTGATAATAATGAGAATCTCTCAATGTGATAGCGTTTTCATATAAAATTCCTTGGTACAAAGGGCTTTACGAAAGGATTTTGTTATCATAGAATAAGGATGCGATTATGAATAAACGGAAACAACTATATTTCGTGATTGTGTTTCTGTCTGTCTATATACAGATGCTATAAACAGATGTGTACTCAATGAAGATAATACTAAACTTGGGGTGATATCATGAAAAGAATAGGTGTATTAACAAGTGGGGGAGATTCACCAGGCATGAATGCCGCAGTACGTGCCGTTGTAAGAAAAGCGATTTACCATAATATTGAGGTTTATGGGATTTACAACGGATACCAAGGTCTTTTAAATGGGAACATAAAAAAGCTTGAGATCGGATCTGTAGGAGATATTATACATAGAGGCGGAACGATGCTGTATACGGCTCGTTGTCCGGAATTCAAGGAAAGAGATGTTCAATTGCAAGGTATAGAACAATTGAAGAAATTTGGAATTGAAGGACTTGTTGTTATAGGTGGAGATGGTTCTTATCGTGGAGCCAAAGCTTTAACAGAACATGGATTTCCATGTATAGGTGTACCGGGCACGATTGATAATGATATTCCAGGAACCGAATTCACAATTGGATTCGATACTGCCTTGAATACCGTTATTGATTCTATTGATAAAATCAGAGATACAGCTACTTCACACGAAAGAACATACGTTATTGAGGTAATGGGAAGAAATGCCGGAGATCTTGCACTATGGGCAGGACTTGCAGGCGGAGCGGAATCTATTCTTATCCCCGAAGAAAACTATGATATGAATGATATCATTAATAAGCTGAAGCGTGGGCATGATAGAGGAAAGAAACATAGTATTATTATTGTTGCTGAAGGTGTTGGCAGTGGTATGGAAATCGGTGAAGATATCCAGAAACGCACTGGCTTCGAAACGCGTGTGACAGTTCTAGGACATGTTCAGCGCGGTGGATCACCAACAGCGACAGATCGCGTATTAGCCAGTCGATTGGCTGCTAATGCAGTTGAATTGCTCCTTGATGGAAAAGGCGGCCGCGCAGTAGGGATCGTTAACAATAAATTGGTTGATTATGACATTATTGAGGCATTAAAGATACCTCATGTGGTTGACAAAAAAATGTATGAATTATCTCAGGAGCTTTCAATTTAATTAAGAAATAGTAAATAGGAGGATACAACGTGCGTAAAACAAAAATCGTATGTACAATTGGACCAGCCAGTGAATCATTAGAAAAGTTAAAAGCATTAATGGAAGCAGGAATGAATGTTGCCCGTCTAAACTTTTCTCATGGTAGCCATGAAGAGCACCGTGCAAGAATTCAAACTATTCGCCAGGCTGCAGAAGAAACTGGTAAAACAGTTGGGATTTTACTTGATACAAAAGGACCGGAAATTCGCACTCACAACATGGAAAATGGTGGGTTCGAATTAGTAGCAGGTCAAGATGTTACCATTTCTATGACTGAAGTACTTGGTACTCCGGAGAAATTCTCAATCACTTATGAAGGCTTAATTGATGATGTTCATGAAGGATCCAGAATCCTTGTTGATGATGGTTTAATTGGTCTTGAAGTAACTGGTTTAGATAAAGATAAAAAAGAAATCTATACAAAAGTTCTTAACACAGGAATGATTAAGAATAAAAAAGGTGTTAACGTACCAGGAGTTTCTGTGAAATTACCAGGAATTACACAAAAAGATGCGGAAGATATCGTATTCGGTATTCAAGAAGATGTTGATTTCATTGCAGCTTCCTTTGTAAGAAGAGGAGCGGACGTTCTTGAAATCAGAGAATTGCTTGAAAATCATAATGCAGGTCATATCCAAATCATCCCGAAAATCGAAAACCACGAAGGTGTAGAAAATATTGAAGAGATCTTAGCGGTTTCTGATGGTTTAATGGTTGCGCGTGGGGACCTTGGCGTTGAAATTCCTGCCGAAGATGTACCTCTTGTTCAAAAAGATTTAATTAAACGCTGCAATACAGTGGGTAAACCGGTTATTACAGCAACGCAAATGTTAGATTCAATGCAACGTAATCCTCGTCCAACTCGTGCGGAAGCAAGTGACGTAGCGAATGCAATTTTTGATGGAACAGATGCAATCATGCTTTCAGGTGAAACAGCAGCTGGCCAATATCCAGTTGAAGCTGTTCAAACTATGCACAACATTGCTAGTAAAGCAGAAACAGCTTTAAATTATAAAGCAATTCTTTCTGCCCGCAGTAAAGATCATGATTATAATGTAACTGATGCAATTGGGCAATCTGTAGCACATACAGCATTAAACTTAAATGTTTCAGCTATTATTACACCGACACAAAGTGGATCAACAGCACGTGTAATTTCCCGTTACCGTCCTAAAACACCTATCATCGCAATCACATCTGATGAAAGAGTGATGAGAAGATTAGCGTTGGTATCTGGTGTATATCCAATTCTAGGAACTGGTACTACTACTACAGATGATATGCTTGAAAATGCAGTTCAAGCAGCAACTGAGAAAAACTTAGTAAAACCTGGTGAATTGGTTATTATCACAGCGGGTGTACCAGTGAATGAATCAGGCACAACTAATATTATGAAAATCCACTTGATCGGTTCTGTTTTAGCAAGTGCTCAAGGAATTGGAAGAAAGTCTGCTTCAGGCCGTGTAGTTATTGCTAACAACGCTGAAGAAGCGATTGCTAAAGCAAAAGAAGGTTGTATTTTAGTTACAAATGCAACGGACAAAGATATGATGCCAGCGATTGAAAAATGCGCAGCATTGGTAACTGTAGAAGGCGGTTTAACAAGCCATGCTGCAGTAGTTGGTTTAAGCCAGGGTATTCCGGTTATTGTTGGATTTGAAAATGCTACAACAGTGTTACAGGACAACCAGGTTATTACTGTAGATAGCCGAAGCGGCCGTATTTACGAAGGTAATACAGGAATTCTGTAATAAACATGATGGAGCTGTTTGCTTAGCTGTTTGCTAATTTAAACAGCTCTTTTTTCTATCCACTTCTATCAATTATGCTAAACTAAAGGAAAATGCCAGACACTTTGCAATAAGGAGGTTCCTAATGAAGCTCTCAACCATATTTTTCATTCTGATACCAATTATTGAAATTATTGTTTTGTTGGTGTCGGGTTCTTATTTGGGTATTGGCTGGACGGTTTTCCTCATCTTTTTTACTGGGATCATCGGAGTATTCTTGGCCAAGAAACAAGGCTTGCAGGTCATCCAGCGCGCAAAGGACCAGATGAGTAAAGGATTTATGCCCGGTGAAGAAGTATACAGCGGGATCTGTATTCTAATTGGAGGCTTCCTGTTATTACTGCCTGGTTTTATCAGTGATATAGTGGGGTTCCTGCTGCTAATGCCATTTACAAGGAAAGCCTTTAAGCCAATCCTCTATGCACTGCTTACAAAGTATATGAGTAAATCACGCAAAACGATTACGATTATTCGATAAATGAGGGGCTGCTTCTGACGATGGAAAAATCGTTGGATGCAGCCTCCTCCTTTTATTTAGGAGGAGGGGGCTGAACTCCCATAATATAATCTTTTAAATCATGAAGGATATGCAATTTATATAATGTACTCAATATCACTAAGATAATGGGACCTAAAATAAAACCTAAAAACCCAATTAGCTTAAATCCGACAAAGATAGCAACTAAAGTAGCCAATGGATCCAGACCGATGCTTGAGGAAAGGATTTTCGGTTCCATGAATTGCCTTTGAACAATCACTACCGTATATAAAATACCAAGACCAAGTGCAAATCCGAAGTTGCCGATAATCAACTCGTATATAATCCATGGAACGAAAACTAAACCTGTACCCAGATAGGGCAATAAATCAACAAATCCAATTATAAGGGCGATTGTAATGGCATAATCAACCCGCAGAATTAATAAACCAACCAGAACAATTAAGGCTGTTATTGATATTAACGTCAGCTGTGCTCTTATAAAACCGAATAATGCTTTCTCCAACTCTTTCATGACGTTCTTAAGATTGTACATGGTTTTATTCGGTAGCATTTTTTTACTGTAATTAATAAATCTATCCCATTCCTTCGCAATAAAAAATGTGGCCAGTAAAGTAAAGATAGCCCCTGTTCCTACACTTGGAAGCCAGCCAATAACAACAGGCAAAAAAGCTAAAAACGATTGTAGAATCGACACAATGGTATTACCAGCTTCTTTCCCTAGCTGTTCTATATTTGACAAAATGGTATCCTGTTGCCCTGTATCAAGAGTATTAAAGAAGGATATGATTTTCTCGTAGAATGGGATGAAGTGATTTGTAATGTAATTTTGTGTATATACTACCATCGTATTTAAATGTTCAGGCAATGCTTCTGACAGATAGGTTATCCCGGCAACCATTTCAGCTACAAGAAAGGTAATCAAACCAGCAATAAGCGCAACCGTAACAAGCATAGAGAGAATAACAGATAAACTTTTTGGTATTTTAAGTTTATTCGTTAAGAACGTAACAAAAGGTTTAAGCAAGTAGGCAAACGAAAAACCTATGATAAATGGGTATGTATATTTAGCTATGATAAGCAGTAAATAAACGGATAGATAAATCCCGATAATAACGACTAAGAAGCGTAAAACTCTATAAAGGTGTTCAAGGTTCATATAAGCCTCCTTTATTTGGCTTTCTGAATTTAATTATATTCTTTAAGATCATTAAAAGAAAGTTCATATATTAACCACAAGTGGTATTTTTTGAAATTATCAGTCTTTTTATACTTGATATACATTTTCAACAGGAAGGATGAAACATCATGTATGGTCCATACATATTTTTAGTTATTCTTTTGGCGATAGGGATATTTGCGAAAAACAGTTCCCTTACATTTGCAGTTCTTTTTTTGCTTGTATTTAAAATTGTCGGTTTAGATGGAAAAATGTTCAGTTATATTCAGTCTAAGGGGATTAATTGGGGTGTTACGATTATTACCATTGCTGTATTAGTGCCGATTGCCACAGGCCATATAGGGTTTAAGCAACTGACGGAAGCAATGAAATCGCCGTATGCCTGGATTGCTATGTTATCTGGAATAGCCGTTGCATTAATTGCGAAGAATGGTGTGCAGCTTTTGGTAAGTGATCCTCATATTACGGTGGCACTCGTTTTTGGAACGATCCTAGCTGTCGGTCTTTTTAATGGGGTAGCAGTAGGTCCATTAATCGGAGCTGGGATTGCATATCTTGCCATGCAGCTTATTGATTTTTTCAGATAATTATTAAGATAAAATACTTTTGGATTTTTATAAGGTGTTTTTGTTTCACAAATTTTAAATAATTGTTTATAATTGAAAACAGGGCATAGATTTCACAGATTTGTAAAAAAATTCTTGTGAAATCTATTGTTATTCTGAGCAATCGTTCAACGAGGGAGATGCTGGGTGAAATTTACGCTCTTATGATAACGCTTACTTACAAGTAAGAGATAT
Source organism: Bacillus sp. z50 (assembly GCF_058313585.1). Lineage (NCBI taxonomy): Bacteria > Bacillati > Bacillota > Bacilli > Caryophanales > Bacillaceae > Bacillus > Bacillus sp. z50. The sequence goes on along the minus strand of NZ_JBZFQL010000006.1, from coordinate 120,290 downwards.
AAATGTGATGAAAGCATATAGGCAATACATACATTACAGTGAAGCGGTAACCCAATTCGTCAACCAAAATCAGGAACATAGGGGAGATTTCTAGCAAAGGAGAGAAAAACCATGTCTGTTACAAAGGGTCTTGAAGGAGTAGTGGCTACATCATCTTCAATCAGTTCTATTATCGATGACACATTGACATATGTCGGTTATGATATCGATGATTTGGCTGAAAACGCAAGTTTCGAAGAGGTTATTTATTTGTTATGGCATCGCAGATTACCCAACAAGCTAGAATTGGAAGATTTGAAGAATCAACTTGCTGCAAATGCAGGACTTCCTAATGAAATGATTGAACATTTCAAAATGTATCCGATTGATACGATTCATCCAATGGGAGCATTAAGAACAGCTGTATCTTTATTGGGGTTATATGATGAGGAAGCCGATATTATGGATGAAGAAGCAAATTTCAGAAAAGCAATACGTTTGCAAGCTAAAATCCTATCCATTGTGACGGCTTTTTCACGCATTCGTAAAGGCGAAGAACCTATTGCGCCACGTAAAGATTTTGGCTATGCACAGAATTTTCTTTATATGCTGAATGGCAAAGAACCTGAACAGATTGAAATTGAGGCATTTAACAAAGCATTAGTTTTACATGCGGACCATGAATTAAATGCATCTACATTTACTGCGCGTGTATGTGTAGCTACATTGTCGGATATTTATTCGGGTGTCACAGCAGCAATTGGTGCCTTAAAGGGACCATTGCATGGCGGGGCTAATGAAGCAGTTATGAAAATGCTATCTGAAATAGGCTCTGTTGAAAATGTTGATAGCTATATAAGTAATAAATTAGCAAATAAAGAAAAGATAATGGGCTTTGGACATCGTGTCTACAGAAAAGGAGATCCACGTGCAAAGCATCTTCGTGAAATGTCCCAAAGACTCACGAACTTAACGGGTGAACCGAAGTGGTATGAAATATCTTCCAAAATTGAAGAGCTAGTTACTTCAAAAAAACCGCTTCCTCCAAATGTAGATTTTTATTCTGCTTCTGTATACCACAGTCTGGGGATTGATCATGATTTATTTACACCTATCTTTGCGGTTAGCCGTATGTCAGGATGGATTGCCCATATTCTGGAGCAATATGAAAACAACCGATTGATTCGCCCGCGTGCTGAATATGTGGGACCAGGAATGCAAAAATATATACCAGTTAATAATCGTTAATAAGAGGCCAAATTATCTGAAAATTAATAGTAGGATGATTTGTTAATTAACTTCTGGATAGTTATACTTAAATTTATAGATTTAGAGAAAAGGTTAGCTGAAACGGACTGTTTCACTAACCTTGTATATTGATGTTGGAGGGGATTTGAATGAGTATGGGAGAAAAAATCACAGTTGTCGATGGAGTACTGCAAGTGCCAAACCAGGCGATTATACCATTTATTGAAGGGGATGGAACAGGTCCTGATATTTGGGCAGCTGCATCAAGAGTGTTGGAAGCGGCAGTAAACAAAGCATACAATGGGGAAAAAGAAATAGTTTGGAAAGAAGTACTTGCTGGTGAGAAAGCATTTAATCAAACAGGAGAATGGCTTCCTAAAGAAACGCTTGACGTTATTAAAGAATATTTAATCGCGATTAAAGGACCGCTTACAACACCGGTTGGCGGAGGTATTCGTTCTTTAAATGTAGCTTTGCGCCAAGAACTTGATTTATATACTTGCTTGCGCCCGGTTCGTTATTTTAATGGAGTTCCATCACCGGTTAAAAGACCACAGGACACGGATATGGTTATCTTCCGTGAAAATACAGAAGACATTTATGCAGGAATTGAATATGCAAAAGGATCTGATGACGTTAAAAAATTATTAACCTTCCTGCGTGAAGAAATGGGTGTTTCCAAAATCCGTTTCCCTGAGACTTCCGGACTTGGAATCAAGCCGATTTCTGAAGAAGGCACAAAACGTCTTGTCAGAGCTGCACTTAATTATATAATTAAAGAAGGACGTAAATCCCTCACGCTTGTTCATAAAGGAAATATCATGAAGTTTACAGAGGGAGCCTTCAAAAACTGGGGTTATGAAGTTGCTGAAGAAGAATTCGGTGATCAAGTATTCACTTGGGCACAGTATGACCGCATTAAAGAAGCAGAAGGTACAGAGGCTGCAAACAAAGCACAGGCAGATGCAGAGGCAGCTGGTAAAATTATTGTTAAAGATTCCATAGCAGATATCTTCCTGCAGCAAATCTTAACAAGACCAAGAGAATTTGATGTAGTTGCAACCATGAATCTAAATGGAGATTATATCTCTGACGCTCTTGCAGCACAGGTTGGTGGAATAGGTATTGCGCCTGGTGCCAATATCAACTATGTTACAGGCCATGCAATTTTTGAAGCAACACACGGAACAGCACCTAAATATGCTGGTCTTGATAAGGTGAATCCTTCATCAGTAATCCTATCAGGTGTATTGATGCTTGAGCATCTGGGCTGGACTGAAGCTGCTAATTTGATTACACAATCAATGGAAAAAACGATAGAAACAAAAGTGGTTACATATGACTTCGCCCGTTTAATGGATGGAGCGAGTGAAGTGAAATGTTCTGAATTTGCTGATGAGCTCATAAAAAATATGGATTAATAATTCACGAAAGGGGTAATCTCGAAAAAGGTTACCCCTTTTAAAAACTGGGGGTAAATTCGAATGGTATTTAACCGAAAAAAAATATCTGTCATTGGCAGTGGTTTTACAGGAGCAACGACCGCGTTTCTTTTAGCTCAAAAAGAACTTGGGGATGTAGTGTTGGTTGATATTCCGCAATTGGAAAATCCCACAAAGGGCAAAGCTTTAGATATGGCAGAAGCAGGCCCTGTAATGGGATTTGATGCATCCATTACTGGAACATCAAATTACGAGGATACAAAGGATTCTGATCTGGTTATTATTACTGCAGGAATTGCGCGTAAGCCAGGGATGAGCCGGGATGATCTAGTTCAAACGAACCAAAACATTATGCGCTCAGTAGCTAAAGAGATTGTAAAATATTCTCCTGACAGTTATATTATTGTTCTTACTAATCCAGTTGATGCAATGACCTATACGGTATTTAAGGAAACCGGATTCCCCAAAAATCGTGTGATCGGTCAATCGGGTGTATTGGATACGGCTAGATTCCGTACATTTATCGCTCAGGAATTAAATTTGTCAGTTAAGGATATAACAGGTTTTGTGTTGGGTGGACACGGCGATGATATGGTACCACTTGTTCGATATTCATATGCTGGCGGCATTCCTTTAGAAGCTCTTCTGCCAAAGGAACGTCTAGAGCAAATAGTCGAACGGACGAGAAAAGGCGGCGGAGAAATTGTTAGTCTTCTTGGTAATGGAAGTGCATATTATGCCCCTGCTGCTTCACTTGTAGAAATGGCAGAAGCTGTATTAAAGGATCAGCGGAGAGTGATTCCTGCAATAGCCTATTTGGAAGGTGAATATGGATATAGCGGAATATACTTAGGTGTTCCAACTATTTTGGGGGCAAATGGCATAGAGAAAGTAATTGAGCTTGAATTACTTGATGAAGAAAAAGCAGCATTGGATCAATCTGCTGAAGCAGTTCGAAACGTTATGTCTGTACTTGCTTAATAGTCTTATTATATAAATCGGAGAGTATTACTTTCCGATTTTTTTTTGCATTTTCCAGGAGAGACTATATGGGGGTATCCCAAATAATGCAATCGGTTAGCGACGTATCCTAGACTACCCAAAAGCGTATGTTCATATATAATGGTTAGTATAGTGAAAAAATAGCAGGAGGGGCCAATGAGTAAAAAAGTCCTTGTAGTGGAAGATGAACAATCAATTATTACCTTACTAACCTATAATCTGGAACAAGCCGGCTATCAGGTTATTAAAGCAATGGATGGTGAGACAGGTAAAAGAATGGCTATAGCTGAGTCACCAGATATCATTATTCTAGATTTGATGCTGCCTAAACTGGATGGCATTGAGGTATGTAAAATCTTGAGACAAAATAAAAATATGACTCCAATTCTTATGTTAACAGCAAAGGATGAGGAATTTGATAAAGTGCTTGGGCTAGAATTGGGAGCAGATGATTATATGACAAAGCCATTTAGCCCGAGAGAAGTTGTGGCGAGAGTGAAGGCTCTTCTTAGGAGAGCTGGGATGGGAAATTTCGGGCAGGATACTTCTTTAGAAAAACAAGAAACAAGCAATTTGAGAATTGGAGAGTTACAAATATATCCGGACAGATATGAAGCATATATGAGAGAGGAGTTACTTGAGCTAACTCCGAAGGAATTTGAGCTGTTAGAGTATCTTGCGAGGAATAAATCCAGAGTTCTGACAAGAGATCAGCTCCTTAATGTGATATGGAACTATGATTTTGCCGGAGATACTCGAATTGTCGATGTCCATATTAGTCACTTGCGTGAAAAAATTGAACAAGATACGAAAAAGCCTGATTATATTAAAACCGTACGCGGGTTGGGATATAAACTTGAGGAACCAAGGCAATGAAAAAGTTCAAGCTTAAATTAACTGCAGAGATAGCAGCCATCACTATTATTATACTTCTATGCTTTGGTTTGTTAATTGGGAAATTACTTCTTTATTATTATGATAAGTCTGTAATGAATCACCTTAAGGAAGAAGGGCAATTGGTAACTCTATACCTGGGTGATGCTGATAACGGCAATGATTTAGAGATGAAGTCTAATAAGTTGAACAATCATTTGCGCTCATCCTTTCTAATCATGAATAAGGAAGGGCGTATCCTGTATAAAACAGACAAGCCTTCGGGCTGGAAAAACTGGGATGATTCAGCATCCCTTACAGAATATATGGGAGATATAAGAACGGACAAGCAAATAGGAAAGAAATCCGATATCAGAACAGGGCCATCCTATTACTATATGGACGATTATTCGTTGGATACTGGGGAAACAGGCCATTTCATATTGGTTTCAAATGAAGATTCCTCTCTATATACAAAAGTATGGTTTATACTCTTGGGCTGTTTGGGATTCGCCTGTGTGATGATCGTCCTGTTTGTATTTCAGTTAATCAAGAAGTTTGCGATTCCTATAGAAAGTGCTACAAAAGCTGCTCTGGAATTAACGAGAGGTAACTATCGGGCCCGTTCTTATGTCGGTAGAAATAATGAAAATGGAATTCTTAATCATTCTATTAATACTGTTGCCCGAAATTTGCAGGAAATGAAAATTGCTCATGAAATCCAAAAAGACAGATTGAGTACACTGATTGAAAATATGGGTAGCGCCCTGTTATTAATCGATGATAAAGGGTTTATCAGTATGATTAACCATGCCTATATTGATCTTTTCAAGGTAGAGGAAGAAGAATATTTATCTGAACTCTATTATAAAGTGATCAAACATGAAGAAATTAATGCGATTATTGAAGAAATCTTTATGGCTGAACAAAAATTAAAGAAACAAATCGTATTGACGATTGGAATTGAGCGGAAGAATTTTGAGGTATACGGTGCACCAATTATGGGACCTAAGGGAGAATGGAAGGGTATTCTACTTGTTTTCCATGATATCACTGAGCTAAAGAAATTAGAGTCAGTAAGGAAACAATTTGTTGCCAATGTGTCTCATGAACTGAATACACCGGTTACATCTATTAAGGGATTTTCGGAAACGCTCCTTGATGGAGCCATGCATGATCCGCAGGCATTAGAGCACTTCTTATCTATTATTTTAAAGGAAAGCGACAGGCTGCAGGCTTTAATAAAGGAATTACTGGAGCTTTCAAAAGTGGAGCAACAAGGCTTCCGGCTCGATATACAGGAAATTGATATTGTTCCTGTTTTATCCGATACGTATGCCATGCTTGAGAAAAAAGCATCGAAGAAACATATTCAGTTCGAGATCCAGGATTTTAAAAAGCCTATTATGTGTGAAGCAGATACATTCAGGCTTAAACAAGTATGCCTTAATCTTGTTAGTAACGCGATTTCCTATACCCCGTCATATGGGAAAGTACAAATAACTGCAAAAGAAGAATCTGATAAAATTTATATTGCTATCGAGGATACCGGAATTGGCATAGAGGAAAAGGAGTTTCCTCGTATATTTGAAAGATTTTATCGAGTGGATAAAGACCGTAGCCGGGAATCAGGAGGAACGGGATTGGGACTTGCAATAGCTAAGCATATTATGGAGGCACATGAGGGAGAAATAACGGTAGAAAGCCAAAAGAATGTAGGAACCACTTTTACAATCATACTTCCTAAATACCAGGCCAAGCATACATAGGCCTGATGACTTCCAGCTTAAAAGAGTCCTATGACAAATCCAAACCGGTGTAATTGAATAAATAGAACTGAACCGTCATTTTTCTTTCAAACTCTAGTCATGATAAAATAGAGTGGATAAGTGAAGTGACGGTTTTTATCAGGCCTGAATCAGTAAAATGTCTCAAATCCTGATAAAAGCATTTATAAGGCACACCTGTTATGATGAATGATTCGGTGGCCGTATTTAAATTATGCTATATGTTAATGAAAATATATATATGGATACTGGAGGTAACCATGAAGAAAAAATTGATTTTAATCGATGGAAACAGCATTGCCTATCGGGCGTTTTTTGCATTGCCATTACTGAATAACGAGAAGGGTGTACACACAAATGCCATCTATGGTTTTGCGATGATGCTCAACAAAATCATTTCAGAGGAAAATCCTACTCATATATTAGTTGCTTTTGATGCCGGGAAAACAACGTTCAGACACAGTACATATAAAGAATACAAAGGCGGACGTCAAAAGACGCCACCTGAATTATCAGAGCAATTTCCTTTTATTCGAGAATTACTGGATGCATACGGAATCTCTCGCTATGAGTTAACGAATTATGAAGCCGACGATATTATCGGAACACTTGCTCTTGAAGCTGAAAAAGGGGATTATGAAGTACAAATTATCTCCGGCGATAAAGATTTAACCCAGCTTGCTACGGATAAAACGACTGTACGTATTACCCGTAAAGGGATTACGGATATGGAGGATTATACACCGGAGCATATTCGTGAAAAGTATAACTTAACGCCGAATCAAATCATTGATTTAAAAGGATTAATGGGGGATGCTTCAGATAATATTCCTGGAATCCCGGGTGTAGGTGAGAAAACTGCCTTAAAATTGTTGAATCAATTTGGAACAGTTGAGAAGGTAGTGGCTTCCCCTGATGAAATCAGCGGAAAAAAACTAAAAGAAAAAGTGGAAGAATTCAAGGACCAAGCTATTTTAAGTAAGCAGTTGGCAACAATTGAAACAAATGCTCCAATTGAGGTAGAGCTTGAATCAATTGATTATGCGGGTGCAGACCAGGAAAAGCTGCTGTCTATCTATAGGGAGCTTGGATTTGCAACCTTAATTGAAAAAATGGAACCAGCTGCAAAAGAAGAGATGGCCGTCCTTGAAGAGATTGACTATAAGGCAGTGGAAGAAGTGACGGAAGATATGCTGACAGCAGAGTCCTCACTCTATCTAGAACTGCTTGATCCGAATTATCATACTGCAAAAGTAATTGGCATAGCTATTTCAAATGAAAATGGAACATTCTTTATCGATAAGGACAAGGCTGCAGGATCCCCTCTTTTCAAAGAGTGGGCAGAGAATCCTGAATATAAAAAAACAGTGTATGATGCCAAACAAAGTATTGTGGCATTAAGCCATGATGGGATTGCTTTAAAAGGAATTGAATTTGATGTTTATCTGGCATCCTATGTTTTAAATCCAGCTGAACCGGATGTTGATATGGCGGATCTTGCTAAAAAACATAATGCCGGACATATTCAAACAGATGAGAGTTTTTATGGAAAAGGAGCGAAACGTTCAATTCCGCCGGTTGCTGAATTGGGTGAGCATATTGCCCGGAAAGCTTTATCGTTAACACTGATTAAGGAAAGCCTGGAAAGACAGCTGGAGGAATTCAATCAAATAGGATTGCTGCAGGATCTAGAACTGCCGCTTGCTCTTATCCTGGCTGAAATGGAAATTACGGGTGTGAAGGTCGATGAGAACCGTTTGAAAGAAATGGGAGCTGAACTTGCAGGCAGATTAAAGGACATCGAAGCTAAAATTTATGAAATGGCCGGTGAATCCTTTAATATTAATTCACCGAAGCAGCTTGGAGTTATCCTGTTTGAAAAATTAAATTTACCTATTATTAAAAAGACGAAGACAGGCTATTCCACATCAGCAGATATACTTGAAAAATTAGAGAGCAAGCATAGTATTGTCCGGGAAATTCTTCATTATAGACAGCTGGGGAAATTGCAATCAACCTATATTGAGGGACTTTTAAAAGTTATACATGATGATCAGAAGGTTCATACGAGGTTCAATCAGGCATTAACTCAAACTGGACGACTTAGTTCAACAGACCCTAACCTGCAAAATATTCCGATCAGACTTGAAGAAGGCAAAAAAATCAGACAGGCTTTCGTTCCATCTGAAGAAGGCTGGGTCATTTTTGCGGCTGATTATTCTCAAATTGAACTGCGTGTTCTGGCCCATATAGCGGGAGATGAAAACCTGATAGATGCCTTTAACTCAGATATGGACATCCACACAAGAACGGCTATGGATGTATTTCATGTGGATGCTGATCAGGTGACATCAAATATGAGAAGACAGGCTAAAGCGGTGAACTTTGGAATTGTGTATGGTATCAGTGATTATGGACTATCGCAAAGTCTTGGAATTACCAGAAAAGAAGCTGGAATCTTTATTGATCGCTATTTAGAGAGCTTCCCTGGTGTTCAGCAATACATGAAGGATATTGTAGAAGAGGCGAAGGAAAATGGATATGTAAGTACTTTATTGCAGCGCCGAAGATATATACCTGAAATTAATAATCGGAACTTCAATGTTCGTGGTTTTGCAGAAAGAACAGCTATGAATACACCAATTCAGGGCAGTGCTGCAGATATTATCAAATTGGCGATGATTCGAATGAATGCCAGATTAAAGAAAGAAAATTTACAGACTAGAATGCTGCTTCAGGTGCACGATGAATTGATTTTTGAGGCGCCACCTGAAGAGTTGGATATATTAAAGAAAATTGTTCCGGAAGAAATGGAAAATGCAATTGAATTAGCGGTTCCATTAAAAGTGGACTATTCTTTTGGCAACACCTGGTATGATGCTAAATAGGAATAAAAGGGGTGAAAAGGTATGCCTGAATTACCTGAGGTCGAAACAATCAGAAGGACCCTCGAAGTTTTGGTACTTGGAAAAACAATTGATGATGTGGATATACGCTGGGCAAAAATTATAAAAGAGCCGGATGATGCTGAACTGTTTCGTATGCTTTTAAAAGGGCAAACCATTCATGAGATTGGGAGGCGAGGTAAATTCCTGATTTTCCATTTAGATGATTACAGTCTTGTTTCCCATTTACGGATGGAAGGGAAATACGGTCTTTATGATGAAACGGAACCGGCAGATAAGCATACGCATGTTATATTCAAATTTACGGATCAAACGGAATTGAGATACAGAGATGTCCGTAAGTTTGGCACGATGCATCTGCATACAAAGGGGACAGAATTGGAAGTATTGCCACTTTCAAAAGTAGGACCTGAGCCTTTTTCAGATGAATTTACACCAGATTACTTAAGCACAGCACTCAGTAAGACAAATCGTTTTATAAAAACGGTATTATTGGATCAAAGAGTAGTTGCAGGTCTTGGTAATATCTATGTGGATGAAGCATTGTTCCATTCCGGTATCCATCCTGAACGGCCGGCATCCACATTGACAAAAGAGGAAATAGAAAAACTATATACATCCATTAAGGAAACTCTTGCTACCGCCATTGAAAAAGGTGGAAGTACAGTACGATCCTATGTGAATTCACAGGGCCAAATCGGCATGTTTCAGCTCGAGCTGTTTGCATATTCGAGAAAAGGACAGCCTTGTAAAATTTGCGGAACAAACATGGAAAGAATTATTGTTGGAGGCAGAGGGACCATCTACTGTCCTGAATGTCAGCCATTAGCCTAACTGAATATGAACATAAGATGGGCTCCTTTCATATAGTAGGGTATTGATTATGGAAAGGAGTCCCTATGAAATGGAGCACATAGCATCAATAGTATTATTGGCATTGGCAGTGAGTCTGGATAGTTGCGGTGTGGGAATAACCTATGGAATGCGAAAAGTAAGTATACCGATTCGCTCCATCATCATCATTGCCGGTTGCTCTGCATTAAGCCTAGCATTCGGTATGTTAATGGGATCGTTAAGCGAGCATTTGATGGCACATTCCTGGACCGGTAAGCTAGGAGGATTTATCTTGCTGGTGCTTGGAATTTGGACACTTTCAAGTTACTTCAAGCGAAATGAAGATAATTGTCCCTATGTGGATGAAAGAACCTTATTCCAATTAGAAATAAAGTCTATTGGGCTGGTTATTCATATACTTAAAAAGCCATTAAGTGCAGACTTTGACCGTTCCGGGACCATTACTGGGTTAGAGGCTTTCTTTCTAGGATTAGCCTTATCATTAGATGGATTTGGAGCTGGAATAGGTGCTGGTATACTTCATTATCCCCTGTTTATTCAGGTGACTCTCTGTTTTGGTATGAGTGCTTTATTAATGACTGTGGGTATAAAAGCGGGAAAATTTCTGCAGGATTCCATTATGGCAAAGGTCTTTTCATTTATTCCGGGTTTAGTACTTATTTTTCTTGGGTTAACCAAAATAATTTAATAGGGAATGGAATGCTATGGGGAAAATATTCGGAGTTACAGGAGGGATTGCCAGTGGAAAGAGCAGCGTCAGCAAATGGCTCATTTCCAAGGGTTACCCTGTTATTGATGCAGATATCGCAGCAAGAAAAGTTGTCGAGCCTGGTATGCCAGCATTAGAGGAAATTAAAAATGTATTTGGTCAGGATATTTGTTTACCTGATGGGACATTAGACCGAAAAAAATTAGGTTCCATCGTATTTTCAAACTCTGAAAAACGGCAAATGTTAAATGGAATTGTTCATCCGGCAGTCAGGAAATGGATGATGGAAGAAACGGAGAAAGCGTTACACCAGGGGAAAGAACTCGTTTTCATGGACATTCCCCTATTGTTTGAAAGTAATTTGACGCATATGGTAGAGGGTATTATTCTTGTGTATGTAAAGCCCGAGGTCCAGTTAAAGAGATTAATGGCGCGGGATCATTTTACTGAGGAAGAAGCACTTGCGAGAATACGAGCACAAATGCCAATTGATGATAAGAAAAAATTGGCCAATTATATTGTTGACAATAACGGAGAATTTTTTGAGACGGAAGAGCAACTCATTGATCTAATTAAACAATTGAATGTATAATCAATAGAAAGGCTATCTGAGGGATAACGACCCTGGGATAGTCTTTTTTTGTATAAAATTCCATTTAATTTGGATAATTTGGGTATTTAAACCATGCAGCATTTTATTCAATGTGTTATACTAATTACATCATTTTTACAATAAGTATAACTTATATATAGGAGGAAGTTAAATGAGTGCAAGAGTTGCTATCAATGGGTTTGGCCGAATTGGCAGAATGGTTTTCCGAAAAGCAATATTGGATGAGCATCTTGAAATCGTAGCCATTAATGCTAGCTATCCGCCTGAAACATTAGCACATTTAATTAAATATGATACGAATCATGGTCCGTTTAATGGTGATGTACATGCTATGGATGATCATTTATTGATAAATGGTAAAAAAGTTCTTTTGCTTAATAATCGCAATCCTGAATTCCTGCCTTGGAAAAATCTTGGGATTGATATCGTAATCGAAGCAACTGGGAAATTTAATCATCGTGATCAAGCAGCTCTTCATTTAAATGCCGGTGCAAAACGAGTCGTTTTAACAGCTCCCGGGAAGAATGAGGACGTCACGATTGTAATGGGTGTTAACGAGGATACATTGGATATCAATAAACACCTTGTTATTTCTAATGCATCCTGCACAACTAACTGTCTCGCTCCTGTTGTAAAAGTACTCGATGAACAATTTGGAATTGACAATGGTCTTATGACAACCGTTCATGCATATACAAATGATCAAAATAATATCGATAACCCGCACAAAGATTTACGCAGAGCTCGTGCCTGTGCACAAAGTATCATACCTACCACAACTGGAGCAGCCAAAGCACTCTCACTGGTGCTTCCTCATTTAAAAGGAAAACTCCATGGTATTGCGTTGAGAGTACCAACTCCAAACGTCTCTTTAGTTGATTTGGTAGTAGATTTAAAAAGAGAAGTTACTGTTAATGAAATCAATCAAGCGTTTAAAACAGCAGCTGAAGGATCATTGGCCGGTATTATCCAATACAGCACAGAGCCGCTTGTTTCGATTGATTTTAATACGAATCCACATTCGGCTATTGTAGATGCACTCTCAACAATGGTGATTGGTGCAAATAAAGTGAAAGTGCTTGCCTGGTATGACAATGAGTGGGGATACTCATGCAGAGTGGTAGAATTAGTAAACCATGTGGCACGCCTTCTTCAGGAGGATAAGGTGAAAGTAAGTTAATAATAATAAACAATATCTATTACGGTCTGGCTGTCTTTCTGAAAAAAAAGGCGGTTCAGGCCGTTCTTTGATTCATATTCTAGAATAAACTAAGAAAAACAATTAATGTACATTTAGTGGTAATTATTAACTAATATTGAATTGTATGATTGCTTTTGAAATATAAACCATATATACTAAATGTCGTAAACTTCATCATCCTGGCAGTACTACTTAAAGGGTTAGGACCTCTCAGGACTAACTTTCCCCCGTGGTAGTAAAGGCCAGAAACGAAGATAATTATAATTCGTTTAAATGCTAAAGGGGGAATTGAACATGCATACAATAGGTCGTCATGTCATTTCTGAATTATGGGGCTGTGATTTATCTAAATTGAACGATGTTAATCAGATTGAACAAATATTCGTGGACGCTGCTTTACGATCTGGAGCTGAAGTTAGAGAAGTAGCCTTCCATAAGTTTGCGCCACAGGGAGTAAGCGGAGTAGTCATTATATCTGAATCACATTTAACCATTCATAGTTTTCCGGAACATGGTTATGCGAGTATTGATGTATATACATGCGGTGACTTAGATCCTAATGTGGCTGCTGATTTTATAGCTGAAGCCTTAAACGCTCAGGTTAGGGAACACATTGAAATCCCGCGAGGCATGGGTCCTGTTGCTGTCAGCCATGTTCTTGCTAAAGCATTATAAATAAAAAATATTTAAGAGATGTCCTTTTGTGTTGACTCAAAAAAGCTAGATTCAAACTCTAACTTTTAGGGGTGCAGTACATATGCATCTCTTTTTTTTGTGGCAAACGTCTTTACTTGCCCATTATTTACTTTTCTCCGATAGTATTGGCCGTATCATAGATAAAAAATAGCATTTTATGCAAACAGACTTGTCCTATTCGATTTGTTTTAATAAGATAGAACTATAGAAAAGGACGGTGCTAATCTATGATATGTCCAACGTGCCAACATAATGGGACAAGAGTGCTGGATTCCCGCCCTGCGGATGAAGGACGTTCAATACGTAGAAGAAGAGAATGCGAATCCTGTAGTTATCGTTTTACTACATTTGAAAAGGTAGAAGAAATTCCGCTAATTGTGGTAAAAAAAGATGGCGCACGGGAAGAATATAGCAGAGAAAAAATCCTAAGAGGTTTAATCCGAGCTTGTGAAAAGCGTCATGTTGCTCTTAAAGAACTGGAAGAGATTGCAACTGATGTTGAAAAAGAAATAAGAAATCAAGGATTTTCTGAAATAAAAAGTGATTTAATAGGTGAAATGGTTATGGATAGGCTGGCTGAGTTGGATGAAGTGGCCTATGTCCGTTTCGCTTCTGTGTATCGTCAATTTAAGGATATAAATGTCTTTATTGACGAATTGAAAGAATTAATGAAAAAAGAGGATTAAGTAGAGCTGAAGACAGTTTCTTTAGCTCTTTTTTCAACTATAAAAACCCGAAGTACGAAAGGTTTGTAGACAATGCAATTTTCATGGAAGTTTGTAAATCCTAAAGACAGATATGTTGTACTATATAAAGAAAAGCTATCAGAAATGGACCATAAATCGATTCAATATTTATATCAGCCACTTGTAGGAGGATTGGCTGTTTCTTTGTATATGACCTTATTAAACGAAGTCAATACAGGTAACATGTATTCCAGACAAACGACACATCGTTGGTTAATGGATGTACTTGGTTTACCTTTGGATGAGATATTTCAATACCGAAAAAGGCTTGAAGGAATCGGGTTATTAAAAACATATAAAAAAGCAACTCCTGAAGGTAATGTTTTTATTTATGAGATTCTTTGTCCTTTAAGTCCGGATAAATTTTTCCATGATGATTTGCTGCCTATTTATCTGAAGCAAAAACTAGAAGAGAGACATTACGAACGGCTGCTCACGATGTTTGCGGATAAACGTATACCGGATGATTATGAGGAAATAACACAATCGTTCAATGAGGTGTTTGCATCTGAATTTCGCAATCCAAAAGAAATCATCAGCTCGGAAACTGATCAAAACATGCAATTCTTCTCAAAGGACCCACAGGGATATAGCCATAATTTAATGGAGCAATTTGATTTCGAGTTATTATTTGCGACGGCTAAAAACAGCTTTATATCGAGAAAAGCGTTTACTCCAAATGTGATGGAATCCATCGCGATGCTATCGTATTTATATAAAATTAATGTAATGGATATGAGCAAGTTGATTTTACGCTGTCAAAATCAACATAATGAAATTGATATAGACGAACTTAGAAAATGTGCAAGGGAGTTTTTCCACATCAATCATGGTGAAGAAATGCCGACATTGATTGAACAGAAACAGCCTGAGTATGAACGTACGATCATAGAACCTAAAACACCCGAGGAGCATTTGCTGTATACTTTTGAAACAACCTCTCCGTTGGAATTTCTAGTTAGCCTTTCGCAAGGCGCAATGCCTTCCGACAATGATCTGGCACTTGTAGAAAAGGTCATGGTCAATCAAAAGCTTCCTCCTGGAGTCGTTAATGTCCTTCTGCACTATGTCATGTTAAAATCAGATATGAAATTGCAATCAAACTATGTGGAGACAATTGCTTCGCACTGGGCGAGGAAAAATATCACCACCGTACGTGAAGCCTATGAAATGGCTTTGAGTGAGCATAAGAAATACCAAACCTGGGCTAATGAGAAAAAGACGAAAACAAATAAATCAACACGCCGCACATCGGGTAATGCGAGGAAGGAAATCGTTCCTGACTGGCTGGATGAAACAAAGAAGAAAGAGCCAGTTGCTCAATCCACCGAAATTGCTGAGCGGGTAAGAAAACTCAAGGAAAAATTGCAAAATGAAAATTCTAAATAAACAGGAGGTGTATAAGGATGAAAAATATACAGGATGCACTGAATCAGCTCGGGAAGCGTGAAAACTTTCAACAAAGATTGGATGAAATGAGAAATATTGTTTTAAAAGATCCTGATGTCCGTTTATTTATAAATGAACATAGCAGTCAGCTGACAAGCGACATGATTGAAAAAAGCATGAATAAGCTCTACGAGTTCTCCACTCAAACGAAGACATGTGACGAATGTCCTTCTTTATCTGAATGTAAAAATCTTCTTCAGGGTCATCATCCGCACCTGTTTATTCAGGGGAAACGGATTGATGTTCGGTATGAACCCTGTCATAAAAAACGCAGGCAGGAAGAGAAGAATCGATTACGTAAGCTGATCCGTGCCAGCCATGTACCAAAAGAAATTGTGGAGGCTTCTTTTTCTAATTTGATTTGGGATGAGTATACGACCGAAGCACGTGTGGAGGCAGTCGAAAAGGCAAAGAATTTTGTTGACTCATATATAAATGGTGCTGGTCATAAAGGGCTCTATTTATACGGTGAATTTGGGGTAGGTAAAACCTATTTGCTTGGCGCGATTGCAAACGCACTATCTGAAGAGGGTGTCTCATCACATATTGTGTACTGGCCTGAATATTTAAGAGAATTAAAAGGGTCATTTGCGGAAAATTCCTATAACCAAAAGGTGGATGCCCTAAAGGAAGTTCCTATTTTGATGATTGATGATATTGGAGCTGAAACGATGAGTGCCTGGTCGCGTGATGATGTACTGGGGCCGATCCTTCAATACCGAATGCACGAAAATCTACCAACCTTTTTTACCTCCAATTTTAATATGAAACAATTGGAACACCATTTCACGTATTCTCAGCGTGGAGATGAAGAACTGGTTAAAGGTAAAAGGATCATGGAGAGAGTCCGTAATTTAACGGAGCCAATTGAAATGGACGGAAAAAATCGCAGAGATTAAAGAGAATAAGGGTTTGGCAAAGAGGCAGCTCGCAAAAAAGGGGCTGTCTCTTTTTAGATATTACTATTCCTTAATAAGCTAACAGACCTGGCATGAAATAAATTGACTGGAATTCATATGATATGTAGGCAATAGTACAGCGGCTCTGTACAGTCTGCCATGATGCTTTTATTTTACATCTAATTTTATCCATCCATTCTAAAGGGTTGCCATGTCCCATATACATAAAACTAGGAGTTCCGATAGTCTGGAGGGATAGGGTTGCTTACGATGTATTTTGATTCACAGGAAGAACAGGCTAATTGGCATGTTCGATTTAAGAACAGCGATTTTTTTATCCGACAGGCAATTCATTCTGTTCATAAGGATGGCCAAAAGTCTGTCTCCTTTCTTTGGGACCCGGATCAGGAGGAAATTTTTTGTCACGCACTCATTGATGCTTTATATACATTTTTCTCTACCTATCATCTGGAATGCAAAATTCGGGATGTGATTCGGGAACGCTTTTTATATGAGGATGAAGATGAAATTAGCCAGATTGCAGAAATCGCATTGCTCATGTGGGATGGTGAAGCTGCCTACTGCGGTAGCCATCACCTTTCAGAACAATTAAAAAAACAAGTCAAGTATCTCCTGCAGGAAGTAGTTAAACAAAGAATTGATTTTTCGTTTCGATCCTTATGGAATTTCCGTTTAAGGGATATCCATGAATCGCTTGTTACATTAGTTGGATTTGCGATTGATGAGTATAAGCTTGAGCAGGATTATCAGGAATTTATCTCTGTGCTAAGACGATTGATAGAGGAGCGGAATCCACAGATTGATGAAATTCATTTAGTTTATCATGAAGAATTTCAATTTTATAATCGATATTTTGAGCCAATTTCTAAACAAGATATTCTTAAAGTGATTGACCGTAAATTGATGGCTGAGAATCCTATGTTTATTGATTCAAACACCATTGCACCGCTGGTTTCCTTAGCACCGAAACGAATTCATATTTATGCGGATGATGAGGATAATCGTGTAATCACTACATTGAGGAAAATTTTCGAGGAAAGAATCCTTTTATTCCGAATCAGTTACTTCCATGAACAGGTTAAAAAGGTAGAAGAGCGTTCATAATGATAAAAGAATAGAAAGTGACTTGCTTTTGTCCTCATAAGCTTTTATAATAACCTACATACAAGTTTATAATTCGATAGGTTACGATAAGGACATGAGTGTTTTAAAAAGCTGTGAACAGAGAGGGAAGCCAGTGGCTGCAAGCTTCCTCATAGACTTGAAATGCTTACCGCCTTTGAACTTCAGCCAGGAAAACATATTTGGGTGATTATTGGCTGACGGGAACTCCGTTAAAAGATACAAGTGCCGGAAAAGCTGAACCATCAGCACCGGAATTTGGGTGGAACCGCGGGTTTGTTTAGTATACAATAGCTCGTCCCTTAATTTATCAGGGACGGGCTTTTTATTATGTAGAAAAAGGAGTGGCTCACATGGCTGAAATGATCAAAATTACATTTCCAGATGGCGCGGTAAAGGAATTTGAATCTGGAATTACAACTGAGCAAATTGCTTCTTCCATTAGTTCTGGATTAAAGAAAAAAGCAATTGCAGGAAAGGTAAACGGAGCATTATATGATTTGCGCCGACCAATTACAGAGGATGCGTCAGTAGAGATTGTGACTCCGGATCAACCGGAAGCCCTGGAGGTATTGCGCCACAGTACAGCGCATTTATTAGCACAGGCAGTTAAACGTATTTATAAAGATGTTAAATTCGGTGTAGGCCCAGTAATTGAAGGCGGCTTCTATTATGATATGGATCTAGAGAAATCCATTACACCGGAAGACCTTCCTTTAATCGAAAAAGAAATGAAGAAAATCATTAATGCGAATATTGATATTGTCCGTAAAGAAGTCAGCCGTGCTGAAGCGAAGCGTCTATTTGAAGAAATTGGCGATGAGTATAAGCTGGAATTGATTGATGCGATTCCTGAAGAGGAAACTGTAACGATTTATGAACAAGGTGAATTTTTTGACCTTTGCCGAGGTGTTCATGTACCTTCAACTGGCAAAATTAAAGAATTTAAGCTATTGAATATTGCGGGTGCCTACTGGCGTGGAGACAGCGATAATAAAATGCTTCAACGTGTGTATGGAACTGCATTCTTCAAGAAAGAAGATTTGGACGAGCATTTACGTCTGTTAGAAGAAGCGAAAGAACGTGATCACCGTAAAATTGGGAAAGAGCTTGATTTATTCATGAACTCTCAATTAATTGGACAAGGTCTGCCGTTATGGCTTCCAAAAGGTGCAACGATTCGCCGCGTCATTGAACGCTATATTGTGGATAAGGAACAAAAGCTTGGCTATGACCATGTGTATACACCAATCATGGGAAGTGTTGACCTCTATAAAACTTCCGGCCACTGGGATCACTATCAGGAAAATATGTTCCCAATAATGGATATGGATAATGAACAGCTGGTTCTTCGTCCAATGAACTGCCCGCATCACATGATGATTTATAAAAATGATATTCACAGCTATCGTGAGCTTCCAATTCGGATTGCTGAATTGGGTATGATGCATAGATATGAAATGTCCGGTGCATTGGCAGGCCTGCAACGGGTACGTGGAATGACATTAAATGATGCTCACGTATTTGTACGTCCTGACCAAATTAAAGATGAATTCAAACGTGTTGTTACTTTGATTCTGGAAGTATATAAAGACTTCGGCATGGAGAACTATTCCTTCCGTCTTTCTTACCGTGATCCGGCGGATAAAGAAAAATACTTTGATGATGATGCAATGTGGGAAAGAGCTCAATCCATGCTGAAAGAAGCAATGGATGAGATGGGTCTTGACTATTTCGAAGCAGAAGGCGAAGCTGCTTTCTACGGACCTAAATTGGATGTTCAAGTTAAAACAGCGCTTGGAAAAGATGAGACTCTTTCCACAGTACAGCTTGACTTCTTGCTTCCTGAACGTTTTGACCTTACGTACGTTGGAGAAGACGGCAAACAGCATCGCCCAGTTGTTATTCACCGTGGGGTTGTTTCAACTATGGAACGTTTCGTTGCGTTCTTAATTGAGGAATACAAAGGAGCTTTCCCTACTTGGTTAGCACCAGTTCAGGTTCAGGTTATTCCAGTATCTCCGGATGTTCATCTTGATTATGCAAAAGAAATTGAAGCGAGCCTTCAACGTGCAGGTTTACGTGTAGAAGTAGACCTACGCGATGAAAAAATGGGCTATAAGATTCGTGAAGCTCAAATGCTAAAAATCCCTTACATGCTTGTGGTGGGAGATCAGGAACAAGAAAATGGTAATGTTAACGTTCGTAAGTATGGAGAACAGAAATCAGAGACTATGCCATTTGATGAGTTCTTGACTTTGATTAAAGGTGAATTGAAATAAAACTCTAGATGATAAGGGGCCTATCCGAATTTGGATAGGCCCTTTTTATTAAGAAACCAGCTTTTGTGGTGGATTATATTATAATTTGCTATAAAGAAGAGCGCCTATGCTCTTCGTTTTTATACTTAAATTTCAAGGTACCTTCATGATTTACCGGCAAACTTGAAAGAGGGTTAAAAGCTGGTTTTCCCCATTATCCTTATCCCCATGATGAACATCTATCTAATAATAATAAGATTACTGCAAACTCAGCCTCTAGGCATTTTTCGCCATTCTGTACTATATGTGAAATTTTTTACGATAATTAACAAACAATAATCTAATTTTGTCCTGATTTTTTCTTTAATTCACAGGGTGTTCACTCTTAAATTCCCTCTGTAAAATGAAAGAGAACTAGCTGACACAAAAAAATGTAAGCGTATTAATTTTGTTGAACAGCTGAAAACTTAATGATTTAGTAACAGGTATATGCAATGAGCTTATTCTAATCAGATTACTCAAATTCGATTTTTCGATCTACTTTTTTTAAGAGGTATGCTGCAACTCAATTTTTGAAAAGGGTGATTATATATGAAATTTAGCAATGGGAATTGGCTGGATAAGGAAGGCTATCAGCTTCATTATCCAATGGAAGTATACGATCTGGAAAAAGATGATAATAAACTATCGATTTTTGCTCCGTTTACAAAAATTCTACATAGAGGAAAAACATTGGACGGAGGGTTAATGACCATTGAGTTATCTTCACCTCTTGAGGATGTTATTTCTGTCAAACTGCTTCATCATATTGGAGCACCGATGAGAGGGCCGGAATTTGAACTGGCAAAACAGAATCCAGACGTTTATATAGAGGAAGCGGATGAAGAGATATCGTATCAGAGCGGAAATCTGCGGGCTTCTATTAGAAAAAAGGGGGATTGGAATATTGATTTCTTTTCTGGGGATGAACGAATTGTATCCAGTCAAAGTATGGGGATGAGCTATATTTTGACTGATAAAAAAGAGCCCTATATGCGAGAACAATTAACATTAGATGTTGGGGAATTAATCTATGGATTAGGAGAAAGGTTTACACCGTTTGTGAAAAATGGACAAACGGTTGATATATGGAATGAAGATGGCGGTACAAGCAGTGAACAAGCTTATAAAAATATACCGCTTTATCTAAGTAATAAAAGCTATGGAGTTTTTGTGAACCATCCAGAGAAAGTATCATTTGAGATTGGATCAGAAAAAGTCTCTAAAGCACAATTTAGTGTACCAGGTGAAAGCCTGGAGTATTTTATTATAAATGGATCGACAATGAAGGATGTACTAGAAAAGTATACAACTTTAACAGGGAAGCCAAGCCTACCACCGGCATGGACATTTGGTCTATGGTTAAGTACGTCATTTACAACAGATTATGACGAAGAGACTGTAAATCATTTTATCGATGGAATGCTGGAAAGAGATATTCCATTGGATGTTTTTCATTTTGATTGCTTTTGGATGAAGGAATTTGAATGGTGTAATTTTGAGTGGGATAAGCGCGTTTTTCCTGAACCGGATAGCATGTTGAAAAGGCTGAAGGATAAAGGGTTAAAAATCTGTTTGTGGATTAATCCATATATCGGACAGAAATCTCCATTATTTAAAGAGGGACTGGAAAATGGTTATTTCATTAAGCGTAAGGATGGACATGTTTGGCAATGGGATAAGTGGCAGCCGGGGTTGGCGGTTGTAGATTTCACCAATCCTGAAGCATGCAAATGGTTTGAGGAAAAGCTTGAAGCTTTAATTGATATGGGGGTAGATAGCTTTAAAACAGATTTCGGTGAGCGGATTCCTACGGATGTTGTCTATCATGATGGTTCTGACCCGCAGAAAATGCATAATTACTATACGTATTTATATAACAAAATCGTCTATGAGTTATTAGAAAGAAAGCTTGGAAAGGGAGAAGCAGCTGTCTTTGCCCGATCAGCTTCTGTTGGAAGCCAGAAATTCCCTGTCCATTGGGGCGGAGATTGCTGGTCCACTTATCCATCAATGGCAGAATCATTACGAGGGGGCTTGTCTTTCGGCTTATCAGGATTTAGTTACTGGAGCCATGATATTGCGGGCTTTGAACATGGAGCTACACCTGATTTGTATAAGCGTTGGACTCAATTTGGCTTGTTATCCTCTCACAGCCGTTATCATGGTAATACTGAATATAAGGTTCCTTGGATCTATGATGAAGAAGCGGTGGATGTCACACGAACTTTTACAAAATTAAAAAATTCATTAATGCCTTATTTATACAGAATGGCACGTGAGTCAGCGGAAACCGGTGTTCCTATGATGAGGCCTATGATACTTGAATATATGGAGGATGAATCGTGCCATTATTTAGATCGCCAATATATGTTAGGAGATTCTCTATTAGTTGCTCCAATCTTTAATGAAGATGGAAAAGTAACATACTATTTGCCAAAGGGTAAATGGACAAACTTCCTGACAAATGAGGTCGTCGACGGAGGAACATGGCAGGCGGAGGAACATGGGTATATGACATTACCATTAATGGCAAAACCAAACTCTCTTATTGCGGTAGGCTCTGTTGATTCTACAGCAGTTTATGATTATGCAGAGGAAGTAACTTTTCATTTATTTGAACTGGAAGAAGGTAAAACCGTAAACTCACATATCTATAACCAAAATGGTGAGAATGTGTGCAGGATTACGATTTCCCGCTCAGGTAATACGTTAATCGTAGAAGGGGAGAGAGTTTCCAAACCATATTCACTCGTCATTCGAAATAGAAAAAGCGTCTTAGCTGTTAAGGGCGGGGAAAGTATAGAAACAGAACAGGGTGTATGTATCCATCCAAATGAAAATAGGGTAGTGATTGAACTATGATTCACCAACAAATTAAAAAAATTGTTTATGGCGGAGATTATAATCCTGAACAATGGCCTGAAGAGATTTGGCAGGAGGATATGCGGATTACAAGACTCGCAGATATAGACATCATGACAATTAATGTATTTGCCTGGGCTATGCTGCAGCCTAAAGAGGATGAATACGATTTCTCATTGCTTGATAGAGTGATGGATTTGTTGGCAGAAAATAAGATTTATGCATGTTTAGCAACAAGTACGGCTGTTCATCCAGCTTGGATGGCCAGGAAGTATAATGATTTGTTACGTGTGGATTTTGATGGCAGAAAACGAAAATTTGGATTACGCCATAATTCTTGTTCGAACAGTTCTTCCTACCGCCACTTTTCAGCAAGACTAGTAGAGGAAATTGCTAAGCGTTATCAAAACCATCCTGCTCTCACACTATGGCATGTCTCTAATGAATATGGAGGGGATTGTTATTGTGAAAACTGTGAAAAGGCATTTCGAGTTTGGCTGAGAAGAAAATATAACACGTTGAATGAATTAAATCGGGTCTGGAATACACGATTTTGGGGACATACATTCTATGACTGGGATGAAATTGTCCTGCCAAATAATTTAAGTGAGCATTTAGGAAACTCAGATTACACAGCCTTTCAGGGGATTTCACTCGATTATCGCCGTTTTAACTCTGATAGTATGCTGGAATGCTATAAATTGGAATATGACATTATCAAAAAATACACTCCTGATATAAAGGTAACCACTAATTTAATGGGAACATACAAGCCGTTAGATTATCAAAAGTGGGCGAACTATATGGATATTATCTCGTGGGATAATTATCCTGAGGTGGGATCTCCGGTAAGTAAGGAAGCAATGCGGCATGATTTAATGCGAGGATTGAAGCAAGGAGAACCATTTATATTAATGGAACAAACACCGAGTGTAACAAATTGGCAGCCATATAATGCCCTAAAGCGGCCTGGTGTCATGCGCCTACAAAGTCTTCAGGCTGTCGCTCATGGAGCAGATAGTGTGATGTTTTTCCAAATTCGTCGCTCTATTGGCGCCTGTGAAAAATTCCATGGAGCCGTAATTGATCATGCCGGACACGAACATACACGTGTATTTAAAGAGTGCGCTGAGCTGGGGAAAGAATTGACTGCACTTGGGGATACAATTATCGATTCAAGAGTGAAAGCGAAAGTCGCGATTGTTTTTGACTGGGATAACTGGTGGGCCGTGGAACTTTCAAGTGGTCCAAGCAGAGATTTGAATTATGAACAAGAGGTATGGAAATTTTATCATGCGTTATTTGAGCAAAATATTCAGGTTGATATCATAGCTGAGAATGATGATTTTAACTCGTATGAGGTTGTCATTGCGCCCGTTCTCTATATGACCAAGGCTGGTTTTAAAGAGAAAGCGGAAGCGTTTACTGAAAATGGGGGTTTCTTTATCACTACTTTTTTCAGCGGCATAGTCGATGAACATGATTTAGTCATAGGAGGAGGATATCCAGGCCATTTGCGTCATTTACTTGGGATTTGGGTGGAAGAAATTGATGCTCTGCCGCCTGGAAAAACGAATCATATTTTAATGGCTTCCTCTCAAAAAGATAGATACCAGCCATCCTATTCATGTTCATTGCTTTGTGATCTTCTCCACCTTGAAGGGGCTGAGGCATTAGCTTTCTATGGTGAAGATTTTTATAAAGGAATGCCAGCAGTTACTCGGAATCAATATGGTAATGGGTATGCCTACTATATTGCATCCAGTGTGGATCCTGAGTTTCTTCGTGATTTCCTGGAAAATGTATGCAGAGAGCGAAATGTGAAGCCGGTGCTTACTGCTCCAAAAGGAGTTGAAGTATCAAGACGCGAAAAGAATGGTGAAGAGATCATTTTTATATTGAACCATAATGAAAATGAGGAAATGATTCAGGTGGATGACTCCTATTTTGATTTGATTCATCAACGGGAATACTCCGGTTCAATAGCAATCTCAGGCAGAGATGTTGTTATTTTATCTAAGATTTAATGGAGAGAGGACAGGAAGCTGTCCTCTTCTTAGTAAGAATGGGGTGAAGGAAAGTGGGAAGTGAACCATTGAGAGGCTTCAGCAGGCATTGGACATATAGCGATAAGCCTGCTGATAAATGGGAATTTGCGAATGTATGTGGAAATGGAGAGCTGGGAGCCATACATTATGGGCAGCCACACAAAGAAACGATTATTGTGAACCATGCGGAATTATT
This sequence comes from Bacillus sp. z50, assembly GCF_058313585.1. Classification (NCBI taxonomy): domain Bacteria; kingdom Bacillati; phylum Bacillota; class Bacilli; order Caryophanales; family Bacillaceae; genus Bacillus; species Bacillus sp. z50. Next base: position 95,333 of record NZ_JBZFQL010000006.1, on the reverse strand, counting down.
TCTTCCAACTGGCTCGCCACAGACCATGCCAGATATGTCCTTTTATTTAGAAGATGTGAGAAGAATCAGCAAGAGTGATGGTTATAGAGCATCCCATCAATTCTTTATTGAAAAAGGGGAAGAACTGGGACATACAATCGTGGACACAGACCCATTCCATCCTGGATTCTTTCTAAATATTGAACAAAGCCAAACGGAAGGATTGCGTGAATACTGCCGTTATACAGATTTTGAAAAGGGAGAGATTGGTTCTTCATGGGAGAATGATGGAAATAGGTTTCAGCGCCGCCTTTTTTCCTCAAGAACCGATCAGCTTATAGCATTAAGTATTAAAATGGATGAACATCTGCCGTTAACTTGTTTAACCATAGATGAAAACAATCATCCTTTAATAAAGTCTAGATATGAATGCCTCCCTAATGACGTGTTAGTTGGAACTCATGATTACGTACATGGAAAAGGCGGATACTATACCTTTGTGCACATAAAAAATTGTGATGGAACGATACAGTGCACGCCTACTTCAATTGAAGCAAGGAATGCCAGTAAGTTACTGATATTAATGAAAATTATTCCATTCGCCGAACACAATGAAGATATGGTGAGAGAGGTATCGTCCTTATTTTCCGGTTTTTCCGATACATATGAAGCATTATTCGATTCCCATCAAGTAAAACACTCAGAAGTCTTTAACCGTGTCTCCTTAAATTTAAATGGCGGAGAAAAAAGAGGCTGGAGTACCGATCAACTACTGGCGGATGTTAAGGAAACTTCCAGTGTACCACCGGCATTATTAGAGAGATTATTTGATGCAGGAAGATATATGTTTATCTGCAGTGCCGGTGTACGTCCGCCAAATCTTCAGGGGATATGGACGGGAACATGGGAGCCTTCCTGGTCATCTGATTATACGTTAGATACTAATTTGCAATTGGCCATGGCTTCTGTTTTTAGCTGTAATATGCTTGAAGGCATTCACCCATATACAGCCCTGCTCGATTCTTATATGGAAGATTTTCGTTATAATGCCAGGATGCTCTTTGGATGTAGAGGCATTCTCTCAGGTGTTCGGGCTTCAAGCCATGGAAGGCATTTGCACTGGGGAGAATCTTCCTGGGGAGATCGAGAATGCGATACGTTTTTTGGCGCTTTTTGGACGTGCGGGGGAGGATGGCTTGCTCATTGGCTGTATGACTATTATTTGTATACTGGAAATCAGCAGTTCCTACGAGAACATGCATTACCGTTTATGTTAGAAATCATAGCCTTTTATGAGGACTTTTTATATGAGGAAGAAGGAATATATGTCTTTAATCCCTCTTATTCCGCTGAAAATGGAATCGCGTTTAATAGTACTCAGGATATTGCCGTAGCGAAAGAGGTTTTAAATCATACAATCGAGGCTTGCAGGGAGCTTGGAATTTATCAAGAATCTATACCGCATTGGCAGCAAATGATAGAAAAAATGCCGCCGTACCTGATTAATGAGGATGGGGCATTGAAGGAGTGGGCTGTATGGGATCATGATGATAACTATAACCATCGGCATTTTTCTCACCTATATCCGCTTTTTCAAAGCTATGAATTTTCCGATACCGAGACTCCTGAACTTTGGGAGGCATCCAAACGGGCATTGGAGCTAAAAATGGAACATTGGCTATATAACCCTGACACCGATACCTCGTCTCATGGCCGTATGCATGCAGGATTATCGGCTGCCAGATTAGGAATGGGAGATGTTGTGATTGATATTATCCGGATGATGGCAGCTGGCGGAGCTATCTATCCTAGTTTAATGACAGCTCATTATGACCATTTTAATGTGTTTAATGTTGATGTAAATGGATGTATTCCTGAGCTTCTGGTAAATCTCCTGGTTTTTTCATTGCCTGGGAAACTTGAATTGCTGCCAGCTATCCCTAAGAACTTAACAAAGGGAGCAGTCGAGGGCATTTTATGTCGTAAACGAATGAAGATATCGACTATGGAGTGGGATTTAGAAGAAGGAATTCTTTCCTGTACCTTACTTTCAGATATAAATCAGGAAATCTCTCTTTCAATTGAAGAAGAAAAAGGAAATTGGTTTTTAAACAATAATCAAAGAGATACATGGAAAATAAATTTAAAAGCAGGAGAAAATACTACACTTACATTTAAACAAAAGGAATAAGGAGGGACGGGTAATGAATTCAGGAGTTTTGGGTGGGACATATCGAGTATGCTTATGGGTTGTCAGACTGGCTTGGTCAAATATCATATGGATTTTCTTAAATCTTCCTGTTTTATATTTTTGTTTAAGCTTATTGAATGCTGAATATTTAAATATCACGTATATTCTTCTTTTAATCATGGGGTTAGTGCCAATTTTCTCTTTCCCTTCCACTGTCGCTTTGTTTGGAGTTGTACGGAAATGGGTGATGGGAGAAAGCGATATTCCGATTGCCACTTCCTTTCTTCGTTATTATAAGGAAAACTATTTCAGGAGTTTCATAGGGGGAATCGTGTTTACCCTTATGTGGGCTGGCTGGTTTATGAATTATATTAGTTTTGTCAGTCAACAGTCCGTTATATTTCTTGTTCTCTATGCTTTTTTTACGATGATTCTCCTAACATGGACTTTATATTTTTGCTGCTATACCGTTCATATTCACGATCGGCTCTTACAATCTATCAAAAATTCTTTCATCATGTCCGTTGGACGACCGATTTCAACCCTTGGGGTAGTCATGGTCACTGCGATATTAATTTATATTAGCATTGGTTTTACGTTTTTATGGCCATTCTTTACCGGAACGATATTGGCGTTTTTATCCTTTAGCTTTTTCTATCGGATTATTGAGAAAACCATACACTATCAAAATCAAACTAGAGATAGTGGCTTAGACACAATAGAAGAAAAAACAACCTAAATAAAGGCTGGGCTTTTAATCGATTATTTGTTTTTGATAAGAAAAAGAATCTGTTGATGGGAGTTGGAGTTGAAGATGAAGACGGAATATACATATCTCTTTCAGAATATAAAAGCTTTACTAGAGGACAGGGTGAAAGATCTGGTGTCTCAGCTGACATTGGAAGAAAAAATTAATCAAATGTGTCAGTACCAAGATGCTGTTCCGAGATTGGGAATAAAAAAATATAAGCATGGAACAGAAGGAGCTCATGGTATTGCTTGGCTGGGGGAAGCTACCGTGTTCCCGCAAAATATCGGCTTGGCCTGTACATGGAATGTAAATCTAATGAAGGAAATTGGCTCTGTCATTGGAGATGAGGCGAGAATTTTTTATCAAAAGGATCCAGAACATAATGGATTAACAATTTGGTCTCCAACGGTTGATATGGAAAGGGATCCAAGATGGGGTAGAACCGAAGAGGCCTATGGGGAAGATCCTTGCTTAACTGGTAAACTGACAACAGAATTAATCAAGGGTATGCAGGGGGAACATCCATTTTATTTGAAGACAGCCGCTACATTAAAGCATTTTCTGGGAAATAATAACGAGGTTAACCGTGGAGAGTGCTCAGTCAGTCTCGATCCCCGTAATTTAAATGAATATTATCTGAAAGCTTTTGAAAGGCAAATTAAAGAAGGAAAAGCACAATCGATCATGACTGCCTATAATGCTGTTAATGGAACTTTATGTAATATGAATCCTGATGTTAACGAGATTATAAAAAAGGAATGGGGAATGGATGGCTTTGTTGTAAGTGATGCTGGAGATGTACTTGGTTCAGTTAATGAGCATCACTATGTTGAATCCTATTCAAAGGCGGTTGCATACTCCATTAAAAATGGAATTGACAATATCACAGATGATAAGGACATAACGGTACGAGCCATCCGTGATGCTTTGGAACAGGAATATCTATTGGAAGAAGATTTGGATAAGGCTCTTTGCAACACCTTTAGGGTGAGATTTCGTCTTGGTGAGTTTGATTCTGATGGGGAGAATCCTTATTCATATGTTTCTGCAGAAAAATTAGCCAGTAAGGAGCATTATGAGCTATCTTTGAAGGCTGCCCGGGAATCTATTGTATTGCTTAAAAATAATGGAATCCTTCCATTGAAAAATAAAAAGGTTGCCGTAATCGGTCCTTTGGCAGATGAAGTGTTAACCGATTGGTACAGCGGTACACCACCTTATTCAATCACACCGCTTGAAGGTATCAAGGGAAAAATCGGTGAAACAATTCCCTACGCTGATGGAAGCAATCGCATAAGGCTCAGTATTACGGAAAGCGGAAAATCGATAGGGGTTAACCCTGATACCGGCTTCTTGCTTGCAAGTGAGAATGAAGGAGATGTATTGATTCATACGGACTGGGGATGGGGGAGTGAGACGCTTCGCTCTGAGAAAAATGGCAAATTCATTACCGTAGATGACGATCTTCATTTAAAGGCTACCGCTGATGAAGCAAAAGGGTGGTTTGTAAAAGAAGTATTTACTTTTTCTCAAAAGGAAGAAAGCATGGAGATTCTTTCCTGGGATAACCAGCCTATCCAATTGTCTGATGATGGATCCATTATTCAGGCCGAAGGTATGCCTGCCGCATTGTTCTCCTATAACATAACCGAGGATGGTATCCAAAAAGCTGTGGAAGAGACAAGCAAAGCAGATACAGCTATCATTTTTGCTGGTAATAATCCTTTTATAAATGGAAAGGAATGCATTGATCGTCCGGATTTGACATTGCCGCCTGCTCAGGAAAGGCTCATCCAAGAAGTACTTAAGGTTAATTCAAATACCGTCGTTGTTATTGTTGGAAGCTATCCTTATGCTGTTAACTGGGTTAATGAACATGTACCTGCCATTATATATACATCTCATGCAGGACCGGAACTAGGCCGCGCAATAGCTGATGTGTTGTTTGGGGATTACAATCCAGCGGGACGTTTACCAATGACATGGTATCAATCTGTCAACCAGCTGCCTGAAATTATGGATTATGACATTATAAAAGGAAAGCGTACCTATCAGTATTTTGATGGGGAAGTATTGTACCCTTTTGGACATGGATTATCTTATTCACAGTTCGAATATAAAAATTTGGAACTATCGAAAGAAAGTGTAACGAAAGAAGAAGTTTTACATGTGACGGCAGAGATCAGCAATAGAAGTGATCTGGATGGTGATGAAGTGGTCCAGTTGTATGTGCGATGTAATCAGTCTAAAGTAATTCGGCCTATTAAAACGTTAAGGGACTTTGAACGGGTGCATATTAAAGGCGGAGAGACTAAAAAAATAATCTTATCAATAGAGGTAAAGGATCTGGCATACTGGGATGTGGCAGAAGAACGTTTTCTATTGGAGGATGGAACATATACAGTCATGCTGGGCAGTTCATCCAAAGCTATTCAGTTGGAAAAAACAGTTGAAATAACAGGAGAAACCCGTACAGAAAGAACATTGAAGGGCAAAGTAAACTCTGTTCATTATGATGATTATTACTCAGTCAAAATGGTTGAGTGCATAGAAGGACGGCATGCAATTCAAAGTATTGGCTCTAGTGGTTGGATTATGTATAAAGACGTTAAAATAAAAGCAAATAACAGAATGATGAAAATACGGTTGGCCAATGGCGGAAAGCAAACCGATATTGAAGTGAGGACATGTAAGCCGAATGGAAAGCTTTTATGTACCCTTCAGGCTCCAAGTACAGGTGGGTATCAAGCTTGGACTACAGTGGAAAAATCATTCATGGACATCGAAGAGGACAAGGTAGAAGATATCTATCTCTTATTTAAAGATGAAGTGGCTATTCATTGGTTAACAATAGAGTAATAGGAGAAAAAAACACTATAGTCAAATATAGTGTTTTTTTACGTTTATCGATAATTGGTATAGAGTGAGCATATGGATAAATATAAAATAAATAGGAGTTATTACCATGAGGTTTTGCATAATCACTAATTATGACATGAAAAATCATAAAAAATATACCACTTTATTTGGAAAATTCTTTAAAAAATCTCATGTATAATATATTTATATATGTAAGCGCTTACTATTTGTTGGAGGTTCGTTGATGATAGCGTATATTACTCGCAAATTAAATAATATGAAATTAAGAGATAAGTTGATTATATCCCTGGTTATTCTGGTAGCGATTCCGATTAGTATAGTTGGTCTATATTTAACTCAGCAATTGCGAAATGGGGCTATTGAAGACGCCATCAGTGAATCGAAAATGAATATGGAACGAATGAAAAAGAGAACGGCTGAGGTTTTAAAAGTACCAATCTATATATCTGACAACCTTCAGTTTGATCAGCAGCTGGATACGGTCGCAAATACCTCTTATGATTCGCGTTATCAGGTTGTAGAAGCCTATGAAAATTATAAGCTATTTACATATTACCTTGAATACTATAATGAAATCTCGACAATTCGATTTTTCATGGATAATCCAACGATGTTAAATAATTGGGAATTTATACCTATTGATGAAGAGGTAAAAAAAGAAGAATGGTATCAGGAAACAACGAAAAATCCTGATTTAATGAGATGGTATTACGTCAATGATTCAACTAAGGATAATGGGCCCTATTTATCACTTGTGAGACGTATTAATTTTCTTAAGACTAATACATACGGGGCGCTTGTTATAACAGTGAATACTTCAGAGTTGGAATGGATATTGAATCAGGAGACCCTGAGGGCAATGATTGTTGATGAGGAGAATAATATTGTAGCCTCCAATCAGAAAAAGCATATGGGACAAAAGCTTTCCAGTGTCATCCCTTCATTAGAAAAGGTAAGTGAAGAGGATGGATTCAAAGTTTATGAAGGTAAATTAAATGGCAAAAAATCTGTGGTTATGGAGGATTCCTTACTGGAACAAAGTCAAGATCATTTACGGATTATATCAGTTATGACAGAAGACCAAATGATGAAAGATGCCAATAACATCAGTATGATGGGTTTTTTTGTTACCCTGCTTGGATTTACATTAGCTGGCGTATTAATTTCCATTGTATCAATCCTTTATTCTAAGCGGGTTTCTAAATTGAGCAAGCAAATAGATTTGGTTTCAGCCGGTGATTTATCAAGCATGATTGAAGTGGATGGGGAAGATGAAATTGGTACATTATCCAAGCAATTTAATCGAATGGTGGCAAATCTGCGAGAGCTCATTGGCAAGGTGGAGGAAACGAATAGGCAGAAAAGTCTGTTGGAAATTAGGCAAAATGAAATCAAAATTAAAATGATGGCCAGCCAGATAAACCCGCATTTTTTATTTAACACATTAGAGTCTATTCGGATGAAAGCCCATATGGAGGGAGCGAAGGATGTGGCGAATGTTGTAAAAATGCTTGGCAGAATGATGCGCCACAGCTTGGAGATTCAGGGTCAAAAAATTCCTCTGTCAAAAGAATTGGAAATGGTGAATCTCTATTTGCAAATACAGAAATTCCGCTATCAGGACAGGTTGGAATATGAGCTGGATATAGAAGAAGAAGCTTTGACCGTGCTGATTCAGCCATTAATCATTCAGCCCTTGGTTGAAAATGCTGTTATTCATGGATTCGATTTATTAGATAACGGTGGAAAAGTGTGGGTGACAATCGAGAAAAAAGAGTGTGATTTAGAAATCATCGTTTCTGATAATGGGATTGGTATTTCGGAACAGAGGTTAATGGATATTCTTCAATCCATTAACCATCAAGAAGAGGGGAAACATATAGGGCTGAGGAATGTCCATCAAAGGATGGTGCTCATTTATGGAGAAGAATATGGTCTTTCTATTCAAAGTGAGCTTAATAAAGGAACCGTTATACAATTTAGAATTCCAATAGGGAGAGATAGCCATGTTTAATGTATTGATTGTTGACGATGAACCTATGATTCGTGAAGGCTTAAAAACTCTGATCAATTGGGAGGAATACGGTTTTCGAATCATTGCATTGGCTAGAAATGGAAAGGAAGGCTATGAGGAATACTGCCGGTGTAAACCCGATTTAATGATTGTAGATATTCGTATGCCAGAGATGGATGGTATTTCCCTTATTGAGTTAATACGTGCAGAGGATAATGATATTTCTTTTATTGTTCTGAGTGGCTATTCAGATTTTGCTTATGCCAAAAGGGCAATCAAAGCAAAAACAGCGGGTTATTTGCTTAAGCCAATTGACGAGGAGGAGTTGATTCAGTACCTGATTGACTTGCGTCAAAATATTGAGGAAAGGAAACAATGGTCCAGTTTGATTCAGGCTGAGTACTGTCACGAAAGGGATGAATTTCTCGCTTCCTTATGTCTGAATGATTTTAAAGAAATGGCTAATGTTCAAGAAAATCTTCATAAGTTTGAATTGGAGGATAGCGGATGTCAAATTTTATTAATTCAGTGCTATGAGAATGGGCAGAAAAAAATAAAATCAGAGTTAGTATCCTTCTTCGAGGATTGTAAAAAGGGCGTTGTTTTTACGATAAATGGGTATGCAGCTGTTTATTTGAGATCAGATTATTCATTTATTTCTCGGACTGACATGATCAAGCAAAAATTAATGAAACAGATTCATCCGTTTTGTAAAAGTATTGCATTGGGAGAATTTATGCCGAGTGTATACGGTATACAGGCATCCTATCAAACAGCACTTACCTTGATTAAACATCAATTTTATTTTGAAAAAGGACAAATATTAACAAAGAGCCATAGAAAAGAGTTGGATAGCGCCCATGGGATTTTAAAAGAAGAACTACTGCTAGATGAATATTTAAACCGCCTTTATTATGCGATAGATGTTGTTAATATTGATACTTGCAGAACTGTTATAGATGAACTTGGAAGAGAAATGATGCATCGAGATTTTTCGGAACAGCAAATAAAGAAACAGTTTATTTACATCTATACCCATACAATGAATAAGCTGTTGCAATTAAATTCTTCCATTGGTTTAGATTCAATGAAGGTTAATGATTGTGCCACTGATATTTATAAAATCGAAACTATGTCTGACTTAATCGAATATATTTTTCAACAGTTTGAGTCTATTATAAAAAGAATTGATAATGGGTTGACCGGTACACAAATGAAGAAAATGATTGATTTAATTCATAAGAATTATAATCAAAATCTCCGGTTGGAAAGTCTTGCTGGGGTATTCAATTATAATAGTGCCTATCTTGGAAAATTATTTAAAAATTATACCGGTGAATATTTTAATACGTATTTAGATAAGGTCCGTATTGAAAATGGAAAAATATTATTACAAAAAGGTTTAAAGGTTTATGAGGTTGCCGAAAAAATTGGGTATGCCGATGTTGATTATTTTCATAGAAAGTTCAAAAAATATGAAGGGATCTCACCTTCTGCCTACCGAAATCATACTGGGTAATAGTACCTTGCCAAAGCTATGTTGATGAATGCTTTGGCTTTTTTATTTTACCTTGCATATATATGAACTGCATATCTAAAATTTTCACCTGATTTTCTCCTAAATCTGTATGGTATTACCACCTTTTTGATTCGGTTATCATTAATGTAAGAAAAGGGGGAGGTATCAATGCAGACGGCAGAAAAGAAAGCGCATACAATTATGAAGGCAGCTCCTACAAGAACGCAAAGAATGTGGACGTCAATAAAAAATCAAAAGTATTTGTACCTTATGTCATTGCCATTTGTTGCGTGGGTGTTTGTTTTTAACTATATCCCTTTATGGGGTTGGACAATGGCTTTTCAAAATTTCAAGCCAGCCAGATCATTTATGGAACAGGAATGGGTGGGATTTGACCACTTTATTGCACTCTTTCAGGACGAGAGGTTTTTTCTTGCTTTACGTAATACGCTTGCAATGAGCTTAATGGGTCTGATACTTGGATTTGTTATCCCTATTATATTTGCCATTTGTATTAATGAAATACGTAAGAAGGCATTTAAACAAACGATCCAAACTGTATCATACCTTCCTCACTTTGTTTCTTGGGTTGTAGTAGCAGGGATTGTAACAAAAATGCTTTCGGTCGATGGGGGAGCCATCAATCAGTTGTTGACTACAACAGGTATTTTGGATGAACCCTATCAATTTATGACACAGGGAAATTTATTCTGGATCATTGTTACATTATCCGACCTTTGGAAAGAGATGGGCTGGAACTCAATCATCTTTTTAGCGGCCATGGCTGGAATTGACACTCAATTATATGAAGCAGCAAAGGTGGATGGAGCAAGCCGTTTGAGGCAAATATGGCATATTACCTTACCGGGTATTCGGCCGACCATCTTGGTTGTTTTGATTTTATCGATTGGTCATTTGATTTCCATTGGCTTCGAAAAACAATTCTTGCTGGGTAATGCTACTGTTGTTGATTATGCAGAGGTTTTAGATTTATATGCCTTAAACTACGGTATTGGTCTTGGAAGATTCTCGTATGGTACGGCAATTGGGATATTCAATTCTTTAGTCAGCATCATTTTATTATTCTTAGCAAATGGCATTTTCAAGAGATTTACAAACCAAAGTGTAATGTAATGGGGTGAGATAGTGAGTAGCAAAGGAGTTAACGTGAGACCCAGCCGGGACGACCGAATATTCGATATTTGTAATTATATCTTTCTAACACTTGTATTCGTCGTTACCCTATATCCATTTTTGAATGTATTGGCTATATCCTTTAATGAGTCGAATGACACGATTCAAGGGGGAATTACGATATTCCCAAGAGAGTTTACGCTGGAAAACTATAAAACTATTTTTCAGTACGATAATTTGGTAACAGGATTTGTTAATTCAACACTTCGTACCATAATCGGAACTGTACTTGGAGTATTATCATCAGCAATGGTGGCTTTTACTTTAAGTCGTGCTGATTTTAGTGGACGTAAATTTGTTTCAACGATCTTGGTTTTAACCTTGTATTTCTCTGGGGGATTAATTCCTGGATATATGCTTATGAGAGATTTAGGCTTAATCGATACATTCTGGGTGTATGTATTGCCTGGTATGGTTAATGCCTTCAATATCATCATTGTTCGGTCCTTTATGGATGGATTGCCATATGCCTTACAGGAATCAGCAAAAATTGATGGCGCTAATGATTTTACTATTTTTTGGAGAATTGTATTGCCGCTGTGTACGCCCGTTTTAGCGACAATTGCTTTATTTGTAGCAGTTGGTCAATGGAATTCCTGGTTTGATACGTATTTATATAATAGTTCAAATGAGAGTTTAACAACCTTGCAATATGAATTAATGAAAATCTTACAAAATACGACTGTTAGTGCCAGTGATCCTAATGCTTATCGGACTTCGAGCGGTGAAGCAGCTGCTTCATCTGTATCACCGGAATCCATCAAAATGGCGATTTCAGTTGTCACTATTGTTCCTATTCTGCTAGTATACCCGTTCCTACAACGCTTTTTTGTACAGGGTATGACATTAGGTGCCGTAAAAAGCTGATTTAAGTTAAAACAGATCATGATCTGTTTGACAATAAATGATAAGGAGAAAAGAGAATGAAAACAAAAACGAAATCAGTACTAATTCTTTTGATGGCCGTTATGTTGGTGATAACTGGTTGTAAGGATGATAGTACTTCGAGTCCGAAGGAAGAGACAACTGGGCCTGTTACTTTTTCTTTATTTAGCGCTGATCCGCATTCTCAATGGGATAAGATGGAAAGTCCGGTGAGCAAAGCAATCAAGGATAAAACAGATGTGACAATTGATCCTGAATTTGATGTAAATGGCGGAGATCAGAAAATCTCGCTTATGATTGCAAGCGGGGAGTATCCGGATTTAATTTTACCAAAAGGGAATGCTGGTAATTTGGTTGATGCAGGAGCTTTTATAGACCTGACAGATTTAATTGAAGAACATGCACCTAATTTAAAGAAAATTTATGGTGATTATTTAAATCGATTGAAATGGAGTAATGAAGATGAAGGGATTTATATCCTTCCAACTGCAGCTGTTGATCAGACGTATTTCGAGCCAGGCACTGGGTTTATGCTCCAGCATGATGTTGTTCAAAAATTAGATTATCCTGAAATCCGCACAGTGGAGGATGTAGAGAAGGCTATTAAGGAATATAAGGCTAAATATCCAACGATTGATGGAAAGCCAACGATAGGTTTATCCCTACTGGCTGATGACTGGCGCATCCAGATATCTACCACAAATCCTGCATTTTATGCAACAGGTGCACCTGATGATGGAGAATTTTATATCGATCCAAAATCACATGAAGCAAAATTACATTATCGCCGGGCTGAAGAAAAAGAATATTTCCGCTGGTTAAACCATATGAATGATATTGATTTATTGGATAAGGAAAGCTTTGTACAAAAATACGACCAATATTTAGCTAAGATTTCTTCTGGCCGTGTTCTTTCCGTAACCGATACGGATTGGCAGATTGGCGATGCAGACCGTGCGCTGCGTGAATCTGGAAAAACAGAGCGTATGTATGGAATGTATCCTGTAACACTTAATGAACAATTCAAACATCATAATTTCCAGGATACTGGCTATCTAGGCGGATGGGGCATCGGGATTACAGTAGATAATGAGGATCCGGTACGTGCCATTAAATTTATCGATTATCTTGCCTCTGAAGAAGGACAGATTCTTCAAAACTGGGGAATTGAAGGGGAGCATTATGAGGTTGTAGATGGTAAACGTGTCATCTCGAAAGAAGAAATGGATCAGCGTAATAGCAATGCCAATTATGTAAAGGAAACTGGTATTGGTGCATTAAAAGGCTTTGCTCCTTATTACGGGGATGGAATAACAGATTCAACTGGACAAACCTTTTCAATTGCCAGTAGAGAGCAAATCAAAGACGGCTATACTGATGTTGAAAAAGAAGTACTTTCTAATTATGGCGTAGAGATGTGGGCCGATTTGTATCCACAAAAAGAAGATTTCCCTGTAAAAGAATGGGGAGCAGCTTTTAATATGGCAGTCCCTTCAGGTTCTGATACGGAGCTTATCATGCAAAAGTGTCTTGATATCGTGAAAAAACGGATTCCAGAAGCTATTCTGGCAGATCCAGATAACTTTGATAAAGTGTGGGATACCTTTATGAAGGATTTGGAAAAAGCGGATGTCGAACAAGCTGAAAAGGAATATACCAAACTAATAAAAGACCGTATTGAGCTATGGAATAAGTGATATTAAATCATAACTGTCCTCCTGAATCTTTATAGGAGGACAGTGTTTTTAACTAACAGGCTATATAAATGAAAGAATAATAAATTATTTACTGGATTGGAGAGTATTCATATGAATCAGATTCCTATAGCGGTTCAAATGTTCAGTCTGCGAGAAGAGGCGGAAAAAAATTTTGCAGGTACGTTGAAAAAAGTAGCTGAGCTTGGTTTTGACGGTGTTGAGTTAGCTGGCTACGGTAAGCTTACTGCCCAGGAAGTGAGGAACCTCTTAGATGAGTATGGCTTAAAAGCAGCAGCCAGCCATATCCCAATCGATGAGCTAGAAAGTGAGCTTGAACGAGTAATTGAAGAGCAAATTATATTAGGTTCAAACTATATTGTATGTCCATATTTAGCAGAAGACCGACGCAAGGAAAGTGAGTATCTTGCTTTGCCTTCTCTATTAAATGAAATAGGGGAGACATGTAAGAGGAACGGTCTTACATTGTGCTATCACAATCATGATTTTGAGTTAGAGACCCTATCTGATGGACGGAAAGCGCTGGAGGTTATTTTTGATGGTACAGATCCAGATAAGGTTAAAGCGGAGTTTGATGTATATTGGCTAAAAAAGGCAGGGGAAGATCCTATTTCCTGGTTGGATAAATACCGGAATCGGTCTCCTCTCATCCATTTAAAGGACATGACCTTAGATGATGAACAGTTTTTCGCAGAACTGGGCACAGGTGGGGTTGAGATTGAGAAAATTTTAGAAAAGGGCGAGGAGTTAAACGTCGCCTGGTGGATTGTTGAACAGGATGCTACGAGATTAACTCCGTTTAGGAGTATGGAAATTAGTATGAATTATTTAAAAAGCAACCTGCCTGATTATACAACAAATAAAGGGAGATAGGGTTTCATGACTTTACGGGTAGGGATTGTCGGCTGCGGAAATATCAGCAGCATCTATATCGAGAATAGTAATAGATTTACAGACTATCAAGTAGTAGCCTGTGCGGATTTGGATTATACAAAAGCGATCGAAATGGCTCGAAAGTATAATGTTGGAAAACCGTTGGAGCTTGAAGAAATATTTACATCTCCAGATATCGATTTAATTTTAAATTTAACTGTTCCTCATGCTCATTCATCTGTATCTCTAAAAGCTATTCATAACGGTAAGCATGTTTATACTGAAAAACCTCTTTCAATTTCATATAACGAAGGCAAAAGAATACTGGACGCTGCCCGTGAAAAGGGAGTTATAGTAGGGTCGGCTCCTGATACCTTTCTCGGTGGCAGTCTTCAATTAGCTGGAAAATGGATTGAGGAAGGGTTGATTGGGCGAATTGTAGGGGCAACAGGCAATATGATGTCCAATGGACCTGAATCCTGGCATCCAAACCCCGACTTTTATTACAAGGCTGGCGGTGGCCCTATGTTTGATATGGGTCCATATTATTTAACGGCATTAATCAGTTTACTGGGCAGTGTGAACAGAGTTACTGGTATAGCTAGAACAACCTATACGGAACGATTGATCACAAATCCGAAGCGGTTTGGAGAGTTTATCCCGGTTGAGGTGCCGACACATGTGACTGGAATACTGGAAATGGCGAGTGGAGTGATTACGACGATTACGACAAGCTTTGATGTAGTGGGAGCTAGAACTCCGTTTCTTGAGATATATGGGGAAAAAGGAACACTTAGCTTGCCTGATCCGAACCAATTTAATCATCCTGTTCTTGTAAAAAGAGATGGAGAGATTGAGTGGACTGAATTGAAGACTATGGGAGATCCATATGACAATCTGCGCGGGATTGGTCTTGCCGACATGGCAAAGGCTCTTCAGAACGGCTATCAGCCCCGTGCTAGCTCTGAAATGGCCTTGCATGTACTTGAAATTATGGAAGGAATACATCGGTCCTCGGAATTAGGGACTCATTATGTAATGGAAAGTAAATGCGAGAAGCCATTTTTACTAGACGCTAATTAAGTTCAATAATTTTAAAATGGAGGAACGTAGATGAATAAAATAAGAGTGGGTGTTATTGGATGTGGAAGTATCGCTAAATTCCGCCACTTACCTGAGTATGCTGCAAATGAGACTTCAGAAATTACTGCCGTATGCGATCTAGTTGAAGAAAGGGCAAAGAAGATGGCTGAGCTTTATGGCAGTGAAGTGTATACCGATTATGATGAAATTATAGCAAGAAACGATATTGATGCTGTCAGTATATGCCTTCCGAATTATCTGCACGCTCCCGTTACAATTGCTGCATTAAAATCTGGTAAACATGTATTATGCGAAAAACCAATGGCAACTTCAAAGCAAGAAGCAGAAGAGATGATTCATGCCGCACGTGAGGCCAGTAAAAAATTGATGATTGCCCATAACCAACGATTTGTTGCATCACATCAGACTGCCAAGGGAATTTTGGATAGCGGTAAATTAGGGAAGATTTATAGTTTTCGTACCGCTTTTGGCCATCCCGGACCAGAAGGCTGGAGTGTGGATGGCAAGGAAAGCTGGTTCTTCAATAAGAAACAAGCATTTATAGGTGCTTTAGGTGATTTAGGTGTACATAAGTCAGATTTACTTCGCTATTTATTTGGAGAGTTTTCAGCAGTAAGTGCTTTTGTTGAAACCAATGCAAAGGATTCTACTGAAGTAGATGACAATGCGGTTGTCCTGCTGCGCACGGATAGCGGAATCATTGGCACTTTAGCGGCGAGCTGGGCTTATGTAGCCGGCGGCGGGGATAATTCAACGGTTATTTATGGAGAAAAGGGTATTCTGCGATTGGAGGATGATCCAGAGCATTCATTAATTGAAGAGTATGCTGATGGACGTGTCATTAAACATAAGTTGGATAAAATTCAGACGAATGAAGATGGTGGGCAAACGTCATCTCATGTGATCAATCATTTCATTCAGTCAATTATCGAGGATAAAGAACCGCTAATTACGGGAGAAGAAGGGAAAAAATCATTGGGTATCATTCTTGGTGCTCTTGAATCAGAGCGGACGAAGAAGACCGTTTCCTTAGCAGAGGGGGAAGGTTTTTAATGAAGCTGGGAGTTTTTACCGTATTGTTCTCGAAAATGTCATTTGTAGATATGCTCGATTATGTTAAAGAAGCAGGATTATCCACTGTTGAAATTGGAACCGGAGGGTATCCGGGGAACGCTCATTGTCCGTTGGATGAATTGCTTGAGGATGAACAAAAGAGGAATTCGTATCTTGGAGAAGTCAACTCTAGAGGATTATCGATTAGTGCGTTCAGCTGCCATGGCAATCCACTAACACCGGATAAAAAGTTCGCTGAAGAATCAGATTCCATTTTACGTAAGACAATTCAACTTGCATCCTTGTTGGGAGTACCCGTTGTAAATACATTTTCCGGTACACCGGGAGACAGTGAAGAAGCAAAATATCCAAATTGGCCAACTGTTGCTTGGCCGGCGGAATATGCCGATCTATTAGAATGGCAATGGGAAAATAAGTTGATTCCTTATTGGAAAGAGATCGGGACGTTTGCAGAGCAACATGATGTAAAAATAGGTATTGAATTACATGGGGGTTTCCTTGTTCATACACCTTATACATTATTAAAACTAAGGGAAAGAACCTGTACGGCAATCGGAGCTAATTTTGACCCGAGCCATATGTGGTGGCAGGGAATTGATCCGGTGGCAGCGATTAAGATTCTCGGTAAGGCCGGTGCTATTCATCATTTCCATGCGAAGGATACGTATATCGATCAGGATAATGTAAATATGTATGGATTAACAGATATGCAGCCCTATGGTAATGTGGAATCTAGAGCCTGGACATTCAGAAGTGTTGGATGCGGGCATTCTATTCAAGAATGGAGCGATATGATGAGTGCGCTCCGTATTTACAATTATGATTATGCTGTCAGTATTGAACATGAAGATCCATTAATGTCTATTGAAGAAGGTTTTACTCGAGCGGTTAAGAATTTAAATGGTGTGCTTATTCGCGAAAGACCAAGTGAAATATGGTGGTCGTAATGAATGTACACACTTAAGGTTTGAATTCTGTTGCGAAATCAACCGGATTTGGAATTGTTTTGTTGAATGGCCAAACATGTATCCAATTTTGAAATCTATACAGAATCAATAGTATCTGGATTTTAACTTTCCAATCTTTCTTCAAAAACCTCTTGCCACCAGGTACAATTTTTGATAAAATAACTTTTGTTGTCATTACGAATGAGCTTCTATTGACATTATACAGCGAAACATGTTAAAATGATTTTTAGTGAGCAAATCAAATACGACACATTATAAAGCAGAAGCACCCGCTTCTCACCTGTATAACACTCTTCAGAGAGTAGTTAACTGGTTCAATTGATATAATCAGACGGTATGTCTTTTTATGGGCGGGTGTGCATGCACCGGCCTTTTTTATATGTTTAAAAAGCATGTGAAGTAGTATTTGCTAGAAAATCTTGGAGGTGGCTTATTATTAGCAAACAAGACTTAATCTTAAACGAAGGCATTCGTGCCCGAGAAGTACGTCTAGTTGATCAAAATGGTGAGCAGCTTGGAATTAAATCCCGCAATGAGGCATTAGAAATTGCTACACGCGTGAATTTGGATCTTGTGCTGGTTGCACCGAACGCAAAGCCTCCTGTCGCCCGTATTATGGACTATGGTAAGTTCCGTTTCGAGCAACAGAAGAAGGAAAAAGAAGCTAGAAAAAACCAAAAAACAATTAGTTTAAAAGAGGTTCGTTTAAGCCCAACTATCGACGAGCATGACTTTAATACGAAGCTTCGCAACGCTATTAAGTTCCTTGAAAAAGGAGATAAGGTAAAAGCAAGTATTCGATTTAAAGGACGGGCTATTACCCATAAAGAAATCGGGCAGCGCGTGTTAGTTCGCTTTGCAGAGGAATGTAAAGAAGTGGCTACTGTGGAAACAGCGCCAAAAATGGACGGACGCAGCATGTTCTTGATTTTAGCACCGAAAAACGAAAAGTAATGTTTCGAGGAGGAAATTTCCCATGCCAAAAATGAAAACTCACAGAGGCGCTGCAAAGCGATTCAAAAAAACTGGTTCTGGTAAGCTTAAGCGCAGCCATGCTTACACAAGCCACTTATTCGCTAACAAATCCACTAAAGCAAAACGTAAATTACGTAAAAGTGGAATGGTTAGTTCCGGAGATTTCAAACGCATTCGTCATCTATTAGACAATATCAAGTAATTGAGAACGCTCAATTTTAGGAGGAATTAGATATGCCACGTGTTAAAGGCGGTACAGTGACGCGCAAACGTCGTAAAAAAGTATTAAAGCTAGCTAAAGGTTATTTCGGTTCAAAACATACATTATACAAAGTTGCTAATCAACAAGTAATGAAATCCTTGCAATATGCATTCCGCGATCGTCGTCAAAAGAAACGCGACTTCCGTAAATTATGGATTACTCGTATCAATGCAGCAGCTCGCATCAACGGTCTTTCTTACAGCCGTTTAATGCACGGTTTAAAACTTGCTGGTATTGAAGTTAACCGTAAAATGCTTGCTGAACTTGCAGTTAGCGATGCAGCAGCATTTGCTCAATTAGCTGAAACAGCTAAAAAAGAACTTAATAAATAATAATAGAGGCGCTTCTCAAGTGATTGGGGGCGCCTTTTGTTATGGGAGGAGAGGAGAATATGAAAGAGCTTATCATCGGTTATTTTATACTGATCAATTTAACCTTACTTCTTGTTATGAAACTGGATAAAAACAGAGCTCAACATAATCGATACCGCATAAGCGAGAAAACATTGTGGATTCTGGCTCTTGCTGGAGGAGCTATTGGCGGGACAGCAGGTATGAAGCTATTCAGGCATAAAACAAAGCATAAAGCTTTTGTGGCAGGCTTTCCATTATTAGCAATCGTGGATGTAATCATAGCAGCTATTCTTTTATCAACCATACAGTCATAATTAAGCAAGAGAACATATATTAATAAATAAGCCAAGTTTTAACAACGTAGAAAGGCAAAATGGGGTGTGAGTATGGATTATGATTTTACCATGTTGCTCGCTTTTATTGAGGCAGGTGGTTTTTGGTCACCTCTTGTCTTTGTAGTTTTCCATATAGTAAGGCAATATATTTTTATTCCGGTAGCTGTTGTTTGTATGGCGGGCGGGATTATGTTTGGTGCTGTATTCGGTACGTTATTATCTTTATTAGGTCTCTGGCTATCATCGATTATTTTTTACTTTATGATTATTAAAATGCCGAAATTACAGCATAAGCTTGAAAAGTTGGATGAGCGTACATTGAAGTTCGGAGGAAGAATAAATGTAAAGCAGGCGAGTATCCTAAGGCTTATTCCGTTTATACATTTCCATCTCCTAAATTTTTATTTAATCGGCAACAGCAAAACCTTTACGGATTACGCAAAAGCCGTTTTTTGGTCCAATATTCCCTTGGCATTTTTTTATACGGTATTTGGACATTCGATTGCAAAGTTTTCTCCAACGATGATGCTGATTATCATTTCAGCGCTGATTATCTTGCTCTTTTTCCTTAGAGAAAAGAAGGTCATTATTAAGTGGAGTCAGTTTTTTGGTCATACTTAACATTAGTCTGTTAAACTTATTTGTATAGATAAGTTTTGCAGGCTTTTTTAGATGGTTAATAGAATGAAGTTCTATTCAGTTTACTGAAGACTGGTTAGGATACAGGAGGAATGACCATGTTTAATGGAATGAACCAGTTCCATGGTCAGGCTATATTTAGAAGTGAATATTAACGGAAGTCTTTCGGCTGATTCATAATGGTCTTTCGATTATTTGATAGTAAAGGGAAATAATACATATACTATAAAGAATGATATACATAGTTAAGGAGGCTCTTTTTTATGAAACATCTAGATGATACGCTTTCTATGCTGAAGGAGCTAACAGATGTTAACGGCATTGCAGGTAATGAAGGAGAACCGAGAAAAGTTATGAGAAGGCTGATTGAGCCATATGCTGATAGCCTTTCATTTGATGGAATCGGCAGTTTGATTGCTGAGAAAACAGGAGAAGAAAAAGGACCGCGCATTATGATTGCCGGACACCTTGATGAAGTAGGTTTTATGGTTACCCGGATTGATGACAAAGGATTCCTCTTTTTTCAAACGATTGGGGGCTGGTGGTCACAGGTTATGCTTTCTCAGCGTGTTACAGTAACCACTTCGGGGGGCGAGCAAATTACGGGTTTAATCGGATCTTCACCGCCTCATATCCTTACTCCGGAAGCGAGAAAGAAACCGGCAGATGTCAAAAATATGTTCATTGATATCGGAGCCACAAGCCGGGATGAAGTACTTGAATGGGGAATCCGTCCAGGAGATATGGTAACGCCGTACTCCGAATTTACGGTACTTAAAAACGAAAAAATGTTAATGGCTAAAGCATGGGACAACCGAATTGGTTGTGCGGTGGCAATAGAGGTATTAAAACGCCTAAAAGATGAAAACCATCCGAATACCGTATTTGGCGTAGGAACTGTTCAGGAAGAGGTAGGGCTGCGCGGCGCTAAAACAGCGGCTAATTATGTACAGCCTGATATTGCGATTGCTGTAGATGTTGGAGTGGCAATCGATACACCAGGATTATCTGAAAAAGACGGTTTAACAAAAGCGGGAGACGGTCCGGGACTGGTGTTATATGACGCAAGCCTGGTGACTCATAAAGGCTTGAGGGACTTTATTGTCGGTGTGGCAGAAGAAATGAATATACCTTATCAATTTGATCATATACCTGGCGGCGGAACAGATGCTGGATCATTCCATGTCAGCGGTACGGGTGTACCTTCTATCGCGATTACGATTCCAACTCGTTATATCCATTCTAATGCGGGGATATTAAATCGTGATGATTATGAAAATACGGTTAACCTTATTGTAGAATTGGTTAAACGTCTGAACAGGGAAACGGTGGATAAGATTACGTTTGATTGAATACGAAAAAACGATGATGGAGAATAACTCCGTCATCGTTCTTTTGTTATTTGCTGAGTGCACTTTCTAATAGATGGAGCATCTCGTCCTTCTCGCTTTCAGAGGCTTTTTGCCAAATAAGCTCAAATAATACACCAAGGCCCGGCAGCATTTTTTCTTCACCGCTTTGAATGGCATCTACAATAGTGGCTTCAAGTTCATCCTGGGTATTGCCTGTTACATTATGGATAATGGCATTTCTAAGATTTAAATTCATGGATATTCCCTCCAATTTTGGTCTCATACTTAGTTTTGCTTTTCTTTCCTTTTTCTATGTATTAAATTTGGGATATAATGAAAGAACGTTTGATAAGAAGGTGACTTATATTGAAATATATTGAATCAATGCAAAATGCACGTGTAAAGCAATGGAAGAAACTTTTGACAAAGAAGGACAGGGATAAAAGCGGTCTTTTCCTAGTGGAAGGTTTTCATTTAGTAGAGGAAGCTCTTATGCATGGATTAGTGGAAGAACTGATTGTAAAGGAAGGTACTGATTTACCTTTAAAGTGGGAGCTAGAAGGCATTGATCTGTTTACTGTACATAAAGACATTTTTAAAGCAATCGCGGATACTGACACACCACAGGGAGTTGCAGCGGCTTGCAGAAAGCCAACTTTCCCTGAGTTAGGAGCGGACATTTCAACTGTATTATTAATTGATCGTGTGCAGGATCCAGGGAATATCGGAACAATGATACGTACAGCAGATGCAGCGGGCTTTGATGCCGTTATACTAGGGGACGGGTGCGCAGATGCATACAGTCCAAAGGTAGTTCGCTCTACACAGGGCAGCCTGTTTCATATCCCAACTTTTAAAGGAAGCCTAGAAACTTGGGTGGATAAATTACAACAATCAGGTATGAAGGTTTATGGGACTGCCTTGCAGGGAGCAAAGTCTTATAAGGAGATAAGTAAAGCAGAACGGTTCGCTATACTTGTCGGCAATGAAGGCAGCGGCGTCAGCAAAGAACTGCTAGAACAAACAGATCAAAATGTGTATATTCCTATATACGGAAAAAGTGAATCATTAAATGTGGCAGTAGCTGCCGGCATTTTGATGTATGGCCTTAAATAAAGAGGAAATGAACGTTTGAAACTCGGGGCAATTTAGATTATAATGAGTAAATAAAATTGGATGATGAAAAGCATAGATGGGGACTAAGTAGCTGTTTGACCGCCTTACAGGAAAAAAACGCCTGAGACTGAGAGCGTTTTTATGGAAAAAGGCAAACAAGTGAATTCACCCCCGGAGCTGCAACCGGGACCACAGACAAAACGTTTGTGTAAAGGTTAGCCGGCAGAAATGTCGTTATTGAATGAAGCGAGCGAGCCTATAATGAATAGGACGCTAACAAGGGTGGTACCGCGATGATAACCTCGTCCCTTTTTGGGGACGGGGTTTTTTGTTGTTTTCATTTATTGGTTTTCATCAAAAATCACATAGGAGGATTTAATTATGCAAGAGAAATTACAAGCATTGCAGCAGGAAGCCTTGGAAAAAGTACAGATTGCTGTTGACCTCAAAGGCTTGAATGATGTCCGTGTTGCGTACCTTGGCAAAAAAGGACCGATCACCGAGGTATTGAGAGGAATGGGCAGTCTTTCAGCAGAAGAACGTCCAAAGGTAGGGGCACTTGCCAATGAAGTAAGAGGTGCGATTGCATCTGCAATTGAAGAAAAGCAGCACGCATTAGAGGAAGAAGCTGTTAATCAAAAATTGGCAAAGGAAAAAATTGACGTCACTCTTCCTGGAGCTCCTGTTAATAAAGGGAACCACCATCCTTTAACAAAAATTACGGAACAATTAGAAGACCTATTCCTTGGAATGGGCTACACAGTGGCTGAAGGTCCGGAAGTGGAACAGGATTACTATAATTTCGAAGCATTGAATCTTCCTAAGAGCCATCCTGCCCGTGATATGCAGGATTCCTTCTACATTACTGAGGAAATCTTAATGCGTACCCATACATCCCCTGTACAAGCTCGTACAATGGAAAAGCATGAAGGGAAGGGACCGGTTAAAATTATCTGTCCTGGTAAGGTGTATCGCCGTGATAATGACGATGCCACACACTCTCACCAATTTATGCAAATTGAAGGTCTTGTAGTGGATGAGAACATTACAATGGCTGACTTAAATGGAACTCTTGAAGTATTTGCGAAAAAATTCTTTGGTGAAGATCGTGAAATTCGCCTTCGTCCAAGCTTTTTCCCATTCACAGAGCCTTCAGTTGAAATGGATATTTCCTGTAAAATTTGCGGTGGAAAAGGCTGTTCAGTTTGTAAACAAACAGGTTGGATCGAAATTCTGGGCGGAGGTATGGTTCACCCGAATGTACTTGAAATGGCAGGATTTGATTCCAAGAAGTACACTGGATTTGCATTTGGTATGGGTGTTGAAAGGATTGCCATGCTGAAATACGGTGTTGACGATATCCGTCATTTCTATACAAATGATGTACGTTTCGGAAGCCAGTTTCATCGTCACGAGTAAGAATTAGAGGGAGGAAATAAGATGTTTGTATCATATAGATGGTTACAGGATTATGTTGATTTAGATGGAATCAATGCTAATGAGTTGGCAGAAAAAATTACAAGAAGCGGAATCGAAGTAGAAGGTGTAGAATCTCCTGCTGAGGTAATTCAAAACGTGGTAATCGGACATGTACTTGAAAAAGTACAGCATCCGAATGCTGATAAATTAAGTGTTTGTAAAGTGGATATCGGTGAAGAAGAACCGGTTCAAATCGTGTGCGGTGCACCGAATGTGGCAGCAGGACAAAAAGTTCCTGTCGCAAAAGTGGGAGCTGTTTTACCGGGGAATTTCAAAATTAAAAAGAGTAAGCTGCGCGGAGAAGCATCCCACGGCATGATCTGTTCCCTGCAGGAATTGGGAATCGAAGCGAAAGTAGTGGCAAAAGAGTTCAGTACAGGTATTTTTGTATTCCCTGAAGATGTTGTTCCTGGCACAAATGCGCTTGAACAACTGGGGCTGGATGACCATATTCTTGAGCTTGGATTGACACCAAACCGTTCTGATTGCCTAAGCATGCTTGGTGTAGCATATGAAGTAGCAGCTATTTTGGGTAAAGAAGTTAAATTACCGGAAGTAACTGTAAAAGCAGGCTCTGAGAAAGCAGAAGACTATGTAAGCGTAAAAGTGGACGCACCTGAGCAAAATCCTCTTTATATCGCGAAAATCATTAAAGATGTAAAAGTCGGTCCATCTCCATTATGGCTGCAAAGCCGATTAATGAAGAGCGGGATCCGTCCGCATAATAATGTGGTCGACATTACGAATTTTATTTTGCTTGAATATGGTCAGCCATTGCATGCGTTCGATTATGATCGTTTACAATCTAAAGAAATTGTAGTTCGTATGGCAGATGAAGGTGAAAAGCTGACTACATTGGATGAAGCTGAACGTACGCTTAGCGATGATCATTTAGTCATTACAAATGGCAAAGAAGCTATTGCACTTGCTGGTGTGATGGGAGGAGCCAACTCAGAGGTTGTTGATGGAACAACAACTGTATTACTGGAAGCAGCCTATTTTGCAGGCGGTCCTGTCCGCAAAGCTTCCAAAGATTTTGGTCTTCGTTCAGAAGCAAGCGCACGCTTTGAAAAAGGTGTGGATCCAAACCGCGTTCGTGCTGCCGGAGAACGTGCAGCAGAATTAATCGCAGAGCTTGCAGGCGGTACAGTGCTTGAAGGTCAAGCAGAATTTAATGAGATGAAGATTGAAGAAGCCGTGATTAGTATTGGTCTTGGAAAAATCAATAAGGTACTGGGTACGTCTTTATCTGTGAACGAAGTGAAGGATATTTTAACGCGCCTTCAATTTGAAGTGAATGTGGATGGAGAAGACTTTGTAATTACGGTACCGACACGCCGTGGAGATATTACTATTCCAGAAGATATTATTGAAGAAGTAGCAAGACTTTACGGATACGATAATATTCCAAAAACATTACCGGTTGGTGCTTCTAAGCCAGGTGTACTAACTCCTTACCAAATGAAGCGTCGAGTTGTACGTCGTTATCTAGAAGAAGCCGGTTTAATGCAAAACATCACATACTCTCTAACATCTGCTGAAAAAGCAGCCATGTATACATTAGAGCAACGTGAAAGCATTCGTTTGGCAATGCCGATGAGTGAAGAAAGAAGCACTCTTCGTATGAGCCTGATTCCTGGCTTGCTGGATGTGTTAAAGCATAATGTAGCTCGCCAAAATGAAAATATGGCTGTTTATGAAACAGGTGCTATTTTCCTTAAAACTTCTGATACAGAGCTTCCAGAAGAAAAAGAGCATCTTGCAGGTG
This sequence comes from Bacillus sp. z50, assembly GCF_058313585.1. Lineage (NCBI taxonomy): Bacteria > Bacillati > Bacillota > Bacilli > Caryophanales > Bacillaceae > Bacillus > Bacillus sp. z50. Next base: position 69,907 of record NZ_JBZFQL010000006.1, on the reverse strand, counting down.
CTGTAACGGGTCTATGGAACACGAACCTATGGCAGGGAGAGAAGAAAAAAGTAGATTTCTTCGTTGTAAAAGGAATCCTTGAAGGCTTATTCCGCAAGCTTGGCCTTGAAAACCGTATGGAGTGGAAACAAGCGATTGTTGAAGGAATGCATCCAGGACGCACAGCTGAATTGTTCTTAGATGGAGAATTAATTGGTTTCGTAGGTCAAGTTCATCCGAAAGTTGAAAAGAAAGAAGACTTAAAAGAAACCTATGTATTTGAATTGTCTCTAGTAGACCTTTTACATGTAGATCAAGAACCAATTCAATATACAGCTATTCCAAGATTCCCTTCTATTACACGTGATATTGCATTGGTTGTGGACTCTGAAGCAGTAGCGGGAGAAATCAGCACGATTATCAAAGAAGCTGGCGGCAAACTATTAAAAGAAGTTCACTTATTCGACTTATACGAAGGAGAAAAAATGGAAGAAGGCAAAAAATCATTAGCATTCTCCCTAAAATACTTCGACCCTGAAAAAACACTAACAGACGAAGAAGTAACAAAAGCCCACAGCAAAGTCCTAATGGCAGTAGAAGAAAAAGCTGGGGCACAGCTGAGAGGCTAGAAAAGCTGAAGGGCCTTGCTCAGGAGCGAGGAGCATAAGACAAAGGCACGAAGGGGATGGTTTCCCCCGAAGTGGCTATCCTTATGACTCGAGGGCCTAGGAGTTGAAGCTGGATCTAACGAAAGGCTGAGACGACTCAAAAAGGAACAAAGACTAAGACCACCACATCGTGTGGCAATGTCTTCATCCAACATCCTGTTGGCCTTTGCAGCCACTTATAATTGAATGAGGGAGTGGTGGAAGCCATCTCCCTTAATTAAAGATTATATCTGTATAATTTTAATGCAAAAAAGATTGCTATAATATAAGCAATCTTTTTTTTATGTATGAATTAACTTGTTAATGTATGATGACTGTGTTGGTTTATGATAATTTCTCTTTAATCTGTTTGAATTCTTCTCTTAATTTCGTACTATATTCGTCGATTTTTTCTCGTCTTTCTTTTGAGCGCTGTTCTTTCATTCTGGCTTTTGCTTCGTGTTCTAATTCCTTTTGTATCTTACGCGCATGGTCTAGTTCTTCCTGAATAACGCTGGCACGGTATCTAACGATTACTGTATTAAATTGATTAATGATCTCATTATAGGATGTTTCTGTTTCTTCTTGTATAACAGCTATAAGGGCTATATCTCCGTCTTTCATTCTTGTAGAAACCGTATAAAGCATACCGTCCTCTTCCTTGGCATCATTCATATCTAATAAGGAACCGAAGCCGGCACCTATCCCCATTCCTAAAAGGATACCTATCGGACCGCCAAGTAACCCGAGAGCTCCTCCAATAAGTCCGCCTAATAAAGTGTCATCACTTGTTTGACTGCCAGTGTTGAAGCTATCCTTTGTGATAATCTCCCCATCAACTTTTTTTAGTAAAACTACTTGTGAGAGGACGAAATCTTTCTGGGATGTATGAGTTCTTTTTAGCTCAGATAAAGCCTGATATGCTTCGCTTTCAACCTTGAAAAAACTTAACACAACATTTTCCATTCTCGTTTTACCTCATCTCTTTGAAAAAATTCCGATTATTTTATTCCCCTCAGAAAATGCGGTAAACTGGTAAGTTTTTCATTGCATTTAAACATCATTTTAATTGGCTGAGGATAGCGGCTGGATTTAGGGGTAGTTTGGCTGGATTCCAATCAAACTCGGCTGGATTATTACCAAGATTGGCTGAATTCCTTCTAAGTTCGGCCGGATTTTGAATAAAGTCGGCTTGATTCCCGTAAATACAACCTACGAGGCCCTGTTAAATGGAGAATCTTGTTGAAAACAACTTTACTCCATAATAAAAACACTCAGACCAGATGTGATCTCCCCAATTGTTAGACCGTGTGTCTAACAATTGGGGTGCAGATCAGCTCCCAAGCTGAGTGCTTGATTATAATCCAATTCGTTTTACGAGCTTGCGTGCCTTTTCTGTATTGGCGAAGTGAAGCTTGGCAAAGGCGTTTAATTCACTTTCACCTTTTTTAGCGATAAAGACAGCGGCAGCTTCATCCACTTTTGAACTGGCGCCTTTAGGAATCGTCATCCCTGCCTGTTCGCTGAGTAGATCCATATGTTTTAAGAAAGCGTAGCGGGCAATGACAGAAGCGGCTGCCACCGCTGTGGATATACTTTCAGCTTTTGTGCTGAAATACAAGGGAACTTCACGATTTCCGTTCGTGGCGGTATGGCGAAAATATATATCAGGTTCACAAAATTGGTCTATGAGAATACCATCTGGCTTGGTTCCTTCCAATTTGGCCAGCAAATGATGAATAGCTTGTTCATGCAGCATGGCTTTCATTTTACCCTGGCTCATTCCTTTTTGCTGAAGGCTATTGTATTTTTCGTTTTTCAGGACAAGCAGACTATACGGAATCATTGCTGTAATCTTTTTGCCAAGAATTAATATTTGCGGATCGCGAATCGTTTTTGAGTCCCGTATGCCCATATTTTCAAGTTCCCGAATATGTTTCTTGCTGACATAGGCTGCCGCAACTGTTATGGGTCCGAAGTAATCGCCCGTTCCCGCTTCATCTGTACCAATGATACTCAACTCATTGATTGTATGAGGAGGACGGTAGATATGGTCTGATACACTTCTTTTTTTAATTGGTGATTTTTTTTGAGGGGCAGCAGCATTGGCTGATCCGCTACTCCATTTTTGAACTTCTGCATCTGAGACGGCTCCCTGGAACAATACTTTTCCAGAATTATAGGCCGTAATCGTCATCCCATTCATTTTCGCTGAGAAAACAGCTCCGGGTGGTGTTTTAGGCAATAAAGAATTCAAGTAATAGGATTTCATTTTAAGAATCGTTTCTTTTGTTACTGTAATAACAGTATTCGCCATTTTTCTACTCTACTCCTCTTTACGCCAAATTTCCGTCCTCTTGTTGATAGGACGGAAATTTGTGTATATGATATTTTACGATTGATAGTAGTTTTTATCTAGGAATACCAAGAAATTGGTTTTCATGTTATGATAGTAGACAGGATTTTTATGATTGGAGGCAACCGCCTTGTCTGATAAAAACAGGATAAACGTTGAGATATATGGACAACAATACACCATTGTAGGCGATGAATCAACTTCTCATTTACGACAAGTTGCCCACTCGGTGGATGATAAAATGCGCGAAATTGGTCAAAAAAACCCGAGTCTGGATACGACTAAATTAGCTGTATTAACTGCAGTTAATACGATGCATGAATACTATAAATTGTTAGAAAAGATAGAAGCCTTGGAAATAGAAATAAATCAACAGAAGAAATGAGGATATTATGGTTACACTATTCATATTAGTAGCTTTACTCATAGGATTTTTAATAGGTTTAAGAAGAGGCTTAATCTTGCAGCTTGTACACTTATTAAGTTTTATTATTGCCTTGATTGTAGCTAAATTATTTTATAAAGACCTCGGTCCTAAGCTTGAAATGTGGGTTCCTTTTCCGTCATCAGCGGATACTGACTCAAGTCTTAATATGCTGTTTAATATTACAGATTTGGATTCTGCTTTTTACAATGCAATTGCATTCTTTATTATTTTTGTTGGCGTAAAAATTGTCCTGCAAATTATTGGGTCCATGCTGGACTTTCTTGCTCAGCTGCCCCTTTTGAAGCAGTTTAATCAATTGGCTGGCGGGGCTTTAGGATTTGTAGAAATGTATTTGGGTATGTTTATTATCCTATTTATTGGTGCTATGCTACCCATTGAGTCACTGCAGGAAATGATACATAACTCATCCTTAGCGAAAACAATCATTATGAACACCCCATTTTTATCTGATTGGGTGACAAATTTGTGGTTCCATCCATTTTCATGACTTCCTCTTCCAATAGGGAAGTCATTCTTTTTTAGTATCCGATTGAGCTTGTATATAATGAAGGATAAAGGTATCTAATAAATGAAATAGGACGGGTAGGTGGCCGGAATGAGCGTAAACAAAAAAGATGTCATTAAACTATTGGAAACAATAGCAATATATATGGAATTAAAGGGAGAAAATCAATTTAAGGTTTCTGCCTTTCGCAAAGCTGCACAGGCACTTGAAGTAGATGAACGCAGCCTGTCGGAGATTGATGATTTCACCAAGCTGAGCGGGATCGGCAAAGGAACGGCAGCTGTCATAAATGAATATATCGAAATGGAATCATCAGAGGTCCTTAAAGAATTGCAGGAGGAAGTGCCGAAGGGGTTAATTCCTCTTCTTCGCTTACAAGGACTCGGTGGGAAAAAGATTGCCAAGCTATATAAAGAGTTAGCTATTACGAATGCGGAAGAGCTGCAGAAAGCGTGTGAAGAAGGGAAAGTCAGTAAACTTGCCGGCTTTGGCAAAAAGTCTGAAGAAAACATACTTGATGCCATCAAAGCAATGGGAACAAAACCGGATCGTCTGCCTCTTGCTGTTATGCTGCCGATTGTGGAAGACATTGAGGCAAAACTGCAGGCAATGGAAGATGTTATTCGCTTTTCAAGAGCTGGCAGTGTAAGGCGCGGACGTGAAACGATAAAAGACCTTGATTTCATCATAGCTACTGACAATCCCTTGAGTGTCAAAGAACAAATCTTAGGGTTAACCAATATTGATCATATCGTTGCAGCCGGTGATACAAAAGTATCTCTTGCTTTAGCCTATGATTATGAAATAGCAGTAGATTTCAGGATGGTAAAGCCAGCTGAGTTTGCAACGGCTTTACACTATTTTACTGGATCTAAGGACCATAATGTCCGTTTACGCCAATTGGCTAAGGATCGCGGTGAAAAGGTTAGTGAATATGGCGTTGAAAATTTAGAAACTGGTGAAGTCAAAACATTTGAGAGCGAAGAAGACCTATATCGCCATTTTGGTCTGCCGTATATTCCACCGGAAATTAGGCAGGATGGTACTGAAATCGATAAATATCAAGCTGATTACGGTTTAATTTCCTTGGAGGATATTAAAGGTGATCTTCATATGCATACAACCTGGAGTGACGGCTCCCATACGTTAAAAGAGATGGTAGAAGCTTGCCGTGCCAAGGGGTATCGCTATATGGCCATAACCGATCATTCTCAATATTTAAAAGTGGCAAACGGACTGACACCTGAAAGAGTTTTAAAACAGAAAGAAGAAATCAGGAAGTTAAATAAGGAATATGATGACATCATGATCCTGTCCGGTATCGAAATGGACATCCTTCCGGATGGTACACTTGATTTTGATGATGAAATTCTAGAACAATTAGATCTTGTTATTGCTTCTATTCACTCCTCTTTCTCACAACCGCAGGAAGTGATTATGGAGCGTTTGAAAACAGCATTGACCAATAAACATGTCGATATTATCGCACATCCAACTGGGCGGGTTATTGGGCGAAGAGACGGTTACGCAGTGGATATGGATTTATTGATTCAGCTTGCAAAAGAAACTGATACGGTATTAGAGTTGAATGCCAATCCAAATCGTCTCGATTTAGCAGCGGAAAATGTTAAAAAAGCTCAGGATGCAGGAGTTAAAATCGTTATTAATACAGATGCTCACAGCATTGATATGCTGGAGAATATGGACGTAGGTGTGTCAAACGCCAAGCGTGGCTGGATCAAGAAAGAGACTGTATTAAACGCCCAAAATGAGGACGATTTTTTGGCTTTCCTCAATAGAGACTAACAGAAAAAGTAAGGAGGATTTTTCTCCATGCAAGACAAAGTATTAAAAACACTCGAGTTTACAAAAATCATTGCACAATTGCAAAAACATGCTTCTTCCAGTCTGGGAAAAAGCCTAAGTGAACAGTTAATGCCCAATACCGATTTGGAAGAGGTTAAACGTACTCAATATGAAACAGACGAGGCTGCAACCGTATATCGCTTAAAGGGCAATGTGCCTCTTGGAGGGATATTTGATATTCGCTCCCATATAAAACGAGCTCGGATTGGTGGTGTTCTCAGTCCTGTTGAATTGATGGAAACATCAAGTACACTGAGAGCAGGACGGACTCTACGCAGATTTTTGGAGGATATGCAGGAAAATGAAATCGAACTTCCTATTCTCTATGAATATAAAGACCAATTAGTGAATCTGAGTGATCTGGAAAAAGACATCAATATGGCAATTGGGGACCATGGTGAGGTTCTGGACTCTGCCAGTGATACGCTCCGGACGTTGCGTCAGCAATTGCGCACGAATGAAGCAAGAGTTAGAGAAAAGCTTGAAAGTATGATTCGTTCAAGCAATGCCGCCAAAATGTTATCAGATACGATTGTGACGATTCGGAATGATCGTTTTGTCATTCCTGTAAAGCAGGAATATAGAAATCATTATGGCGGTATTATCCATGATCAATCTGCATCAGGGCAAACCTTGTTTATTGAGCCGCAGTCTATTGTTCAATTGAATAATACATTACAGGATATTCGCGTAAAAGAAAGTAGGGAAGTAGAACGTATACTAACAGCACTTTCCAATGCTGTAGGCGAGTATGCAGATGATATTCTACTGAATGTCTCTATTTTGGCTAAGCTCGATTTTGCCTTTGCAAAAGCAAAATATGCAAAAGCTATTCATGCATCCATGCCGATTATGAATAATCAGGGAATCATTAAGCTTAAGAAGGCAAGACATCCGCTCATTCCAAAAGAAGAGGTTGTTGCCAACGACATCATTCTTGGAGAGACCTATGGGACGATGGTCATTACAGGACCGAATACAGGCGGTAAAACCGTCACATTAAAAACGGTCGGTCTTTGTACATTAATGGCTATGGCAGGTTTGCAGGTACCGGCAATGGATGGATCAGAATTAGCAGTTTTTAAATCTGTATATGCAGATATCGGTGACGAACAATCGATTGAGCAAAGCTTGAGTACATTTTCATCTCATATGGTGAATATAGTGGAAATCCTAGAAACCTTGGACTTTGAATCACTCGTATTATTTGATGAGCTTGGAGCTGGAACAGATCCTCAGGAAGGAGCGGCACTAGCGATTTCAATTCTGGATGAAGCACATTCACGTGGAGCTAAGGTTATTGCTACAACCCATTATCCTGAGCTGAAAGCCTATGGATATAATAAAGAAGGCGTCATGAATGCAAGTGTGGAATTTGATGTAGAAACGCTCAGTCCAACCTATCGACTGCTTATCGGTGTGCCTGGTCGAAGTAATGCGTTCGAAATCTCTACGAAGCTGGGTTTAACTGAACGGATTATTCGCAACGCTCGTGGAATGATTGGAGCCGATTCCAATAAGGTTGAAAACATGATTGCATCTTTGGAAACTTCACGAAAGGAAGCTGAAAAAGACTGGCAGGAAGCGGAAGAATATTTGAGGGATGCTGAAATCCTTCATCAAGATTTACAAAAACAATTAATGGAGTACGAGGATAAAAAAGATACGCTAATCGAAAAAGCCAAGCAGGAAGCAAGGCAACTCGTAGAAAAGGCTCAAAAAGAAGCGGAGGAAATTATCCGTGAGCTGAGACAGATGCGAATCGAAAAGAGTGCTGAAGTCAAAGAGCATGAATTGATAGAGGCGAAGAGAAGGCTTAATGAAGCAAAACCTGAGGAATCCAAAAAAATAAGAAAAGCCGCTGTATCGTCAGCCAAAAGGACGCTTAAGCCTGGCGATGAAGTTAAGGTTCTCACTTGGGGACAAATTGGTCAATTAATAGAAAAGATATCCGATCATGAGTGGAATGTTCAAATGGGAATCATGAAAATGAAAGTGGATGAGAAAGATCTCGAATTTAAGAAAAGTCCAAAGCCAGTCGAGACGAAAACGATCACCAAGATTAAAGGTAAAAATTTTCATGTTAATCTAGAGCTTGATCTCCGTGGTGAGCGTTACGAAAATGCATTGTCTAGAGTGGAGAAATATATTGATGATGCCTTGCTTGCCGGTTATCCGCGTGTTTCCATCATTCATGGGAAAGGAACAGGGGCACTGAGACAAGGAGTCAGAGAGTATTTGAAGAATCATCGTTCAGTCAAATCAATGAGGTTTGGGGAAGCTTCTGAAGGTGGAATTGGCGTGACGATTGTTGAATTGAAATAAGGGAGAACACAGGAGGAGACCATGGAAACACTGGGGAAGATTTTGTTGGTGGTATCTGCTTTATTTATCATTGTCGGGATCATATATATGGCCTTCTACGCGTGAGTGCGTGAGTGAAAGAGTTTAAATGGTGGGGGGTCCCGCTGTTTAGGCTCTTTTTTATATCCTGCCGGCAAGTTAAGTACACATTGAAAGCAAAAAAGTGATTATTGGATATTCAGGACTTCCAAAATCATTCTTTAGGAGTTAAGAACTAGATAATTCAAATAAAGTTAACAGAATATTAGTAAAATATTGTCACATAAAATTCATTATACTATAATTAACTAGGAGAAATAGCTTTTTAAGGGAGGTTTTTACATTGTTAGAAGAAAAACCATGGTTTAAGCATTATCCAGAAGAAATCCCGAAAAGCATCGAGTATGGACATAATTTAATACAGGATTATTTAAAACAGTCTGCTTACAAATACCCAACTAAAAACGCCATTCATTTTATGGGAACATCAATTACGTACAAGAAACTGTATGAGTATGCATTGCAATTTGCCCATTATTTGAAAAAGCTAGGCGTTGAAAAAGGTGACCGAGTAGCTATCATGCTACCAAATTCGCCGCAGGGAGTCATTGGTTATTATGGATCATTGATAGCAGGTGCTATAGTGGTTCAAACGAACCCTCTGTATATGGAAAGAGAAATCGAATACCAAATGCAGGATTCAGGTGCCAAAGTTATCCTGACTTTAGATATTTTGTTCCCCCGTGTCATGAGTGTCATGAAAAAAACAGATTTACAGCATATCATCGTTGCTCCCATCAAAGATTTTTTACCTTTTCCAAAGAACTTAATTTATCCATTTATCCAGAAAAAGCAATATGGCATTGTCGTCAATGTTGAGCATAAAGGCAATCATCATCTCATGTCTGAAATCCTAAAAACATCACCGAAAACCGAGGTCGAGTATGAAGGCAACCCGGAAGAAGATCTTGCCTTACTGCAATATACCGGTGGAACAACTGGTTTTCCTAAGGGAGTTATGCTGACACATAATAACCTGGTAGCCAATACAAAAATGTGTGATGCCTGGCTCTATAAATATAAAGAAGCAGAAGAAAAAGTCCTCGCAATATTGCCTTTTTTCCATGTCTATGGGATGACTACCGTTCTTATCCTTTCTATCATGAAGGGCCATGAGATGATTATATTGCCAAAGTTTGATGCCGTTACGACCTTGAAGACTATACAGAAACAGAAGCCAACTCTATTTCCAGGAGCTCCTACCATGTATATTGGCTTATTAAATCATCCGGATATTTCGAAGTATGATTTATCATCCATTGATGCCTGTATAAGTGGTTCAGCAGCACTCCCAGTGGAAGTTCAGGAGAAATTTGAAAAACTCACTGGAGGTAAATTGGTTGAGGGCTACGGTTTGACAGAAACATCACCCGTAACTCATGCTAATCTTTTATGGAGTGACAAGCGTGTGAAGGGAAGTATTGGTTTACCATGGCCAAGTACGGAAGCAGCAATTCTATCCTTTGAAACCTTAGAGCCGTTACCTCCAGGTGAGGTCGGTGAACTGGCAATAAAGGGCCCCCAAGTTATGAGAGGATATTGGAATCGTCCAGAGGAAACAGAAAACGCTTTCTCTGGTGAATGGTTATTAACGGGAGATATGGGCTATATGGATGAAGAAGGATACTTCTACATCGTGGATCGTAAAAAAGATATCATTATTGCAGGCGGGTTCAATATTTATCCGAGGGAAATTGAAGAGGTATTATATGAGCATGAGGCTGTTCAGGAAGCCGTGGTGGCGGGTGTGCCTGATCCATATCGCGGAGAAACCGTTAAAGCGTATGTAGTATTGAAAGATCAAGCAAAAGTGACCGAGCAGGAATTAAATGAATTTTGCCGTAAGCATTTGGCTGCCTTTAAAGTACCTCGTCTATATGAATTCCGCGATGAGCTTCCGAAAACCGCGATTGGTAAAATTCTACGACGTGTATTGGTTGATGAAGAGAAACAAAAACAACAAACAATTGATAAAAGAGAGGCTTAATCGGTTCTGAAGAAAGCTCTTCGCAAAACCATTTGATTGAAAAGGGATTTAGCTTGACTTTATTATTTTTCCCCTCTAATATGAAATTATGAATGACTATTCATTCATTTTTAGAGGAGGAAGAATGATAATGAAAAAAGACCGCCCAAAATACAAACAGATTATTGATGCAGCCGTGATTGTTATTGCAGAAAACGGCTACCATCAAGCACAAGTCTCCAAGATAGCAAAGCAGGCGGGTGTAGCGGATGGTACGATTTACTTGTATTTCAAAAATAAAGAAGATATTTTGATTTCCATGTTCCAGGATAAACTGGGAAGTTTCATATCCAGTATTGAAGAAGAGATGGAACGGGTATCCAGTGCAACTGAAAAAATGCTGGTGCTGGTGCGCAAGCATTTTGAGATTCTTTCTGAGGATAAGCATTTGGCTATCGTTACACAGTTGGAATTACGGCAATCCAATAAAGAGATACGTTATAAAATTAATGATGTTCTTAAAGGATATTTAAAGCTTGTTGATTCCATTTTAGTTACAGGAATTGAACAAGGGGAATTCCAAGATAAACTTGATGTTCGTCTGGCTCGTCATATGGTATTTGGTACGCTGGATGAAATCGTTACGACTTGGGTGATGAACGAGCAAAAATATGATCTTAATAAGCAAGCTGAACCAGTTCACCATTTAATAATCAAAGGATTGGGTGCTTGAATGAGATAACCATGATACAAAAAAGGGGTAATACAAATGAAGACATTACGTGTATATGAGGAGAATCAGGTGGCCTATGTCTCTATAGATAGGCCACCAGCTAACGCACTGGCTTCTGATCTTCTTGAAGATTTATCCGCCATGTTTGATTCGATTGAAGAAAACGAGGATGTGCGGGTTGTTGTCCTATATGGAGAGGGGAAATTTTTCTCAGCTGGTGCAGATATTAAAGAATTCACGACAGTTACATCCGAAGGAGATTTTTCTGCTCTTTCTAAAAGAGGACAGGATTTATTTGAAAGGATTGAACGGTTCAAAAAACCGGTCATAGCGGCCATTCACGGCGCTGCATTGGGAGGCGGACTTGAGCTCGCTATGTCTTGCCATCTGCGATACGTAACTGAAAGGGCTAAGCTTGGATTGCCAGAGCTGCAGCTGGGTCTTATTCCCGGTTTTGCTGGTACTCAAAGGCTCACTCGTTTTGTGGGAGCATCCAAAGCTGCAGAGATGATGTTCACATCTGAACCTATTTCTGGTTTGGAGGCTGTTGAAGCAGGACTTGCAAATAAATCCTTCAAGGATGAAGAGTTAATGGATGCCGTAAAAGAGATTGCCGGTAAAATTGCAGGAAAAAGTCCAATTGCACTAGAGAAAGCCATCCACCTTATTAACTACTCTAAGCATGAACAATATTACAAAGGAGTAGATGAGGAAGCTATCCAATTTGGCAAAATCTTTGTCACTGAAGATGCTAAAGAGGGGATTCATGCATTTTTAGAAAAACGTTTGCCGATTTTTAAAGGAAAATAGGCGGTCAATAGCGAATCATTTTGTGAGTAACCTCTTCTCTTTGAGTGGGAGCTTCAGAGAGTAGGAGTTATATATATTTAGTTTTCTCAATCTTCAAAATTAATACGAACTATAGGAGGGCAATACATGAATATCTATGTTTTGCTAAAAAGGACATTTGATACAGAGGAGAAAATTTCATTATCAAACGGCCGTATTCAAGAAGATGGCGCTGAGTTTATCATTAACCCGTACGATGAGTATGCAGTGGAGGAAGCTATCCAGGTGCGTGATGCACAGGGCGGCGAAGTGACTGTTGTGACAGTCGGCGGAGAAGATGCAGAGAAAGAGCTAAGAACTGCACTTGCAATGGGAGCTGATAAGGCAGTTCTTATAAATATTGAAGATGATGTGGAAGATGGAGACCAATATACAACTTCTAAAATATTAGCTGAGTATTTAAAAGAACAAGAGGTTGATTTGATTATTGGAGGGAATGTGGCAATTGATGGAGGTTCCGGTCAGGTAGGACCGCGTGTAGCCGGTTTACTCGATATCCCTTATGTAACTACTGTTACTAAACTTGAAATTAACGGCGAAAATGTAACCGTTACCAGAGATGTTGAAGGGGATTCTGAGATTATTGAAACTTCTCTGCCTTTATTAATTACAGCTCAACAAGGTTTGAACGAGCCGCGTTATCCATCCTTACCAGGGATTATGAAAGCGAAGAAAAAACCGCTTGAGGAATTGGAACTGGATGACCTTGATCTTGAAGAAGATGATGTAGAAGCTAAAACAAAGAGTATTGAAATTTATCTGCCTCCTAAGAAAGATGCCGGTAAAGTTTTACAAGGGGAAATTCCTGACCAAGTAAAGGAACTGGTTAATCTGCTTCGTACTGAAGCAAAGGTAATTTAATTTAAATAAACGGTGATAGTGATAGATAGCAACGAACACAAAGGGAAAAATAACGGGAGGTAAAATTATGTCTAGAAAGATTTTAGTTTTAGGTGAAACAAGAGAGTCTTCTCTTCGTAATGTATCCTTTGAAGCAATCGCTGCAGCTAAGACAGTTGCTGAGGGCGGAGAAGTTGTAGGCGTTATACTTGGAGAGTCTGTTACAGAGATTGGGATGGAATTAATTCATTATGGAGCCGACCGTGTTATCGCTGTTGAGAATGAACAGCTAAAACAGTATTCATCAGACGGTTATACTCAGGCCTTGTTAGCTGTGATTGATCAAGAATCTCCTGACGGACTTATTTTCGGCCATACTTCATTGGGAAAAGACCTGGCGCCGCGTGTTGCTGGTAAATTAAGTTCCGGACTAATTTCAGATGCGATTGGTGTAGAAGAGGCAGGCGGAAATATCGTCTTCACACGTCCAATCTACTCCGGTAAAGCATTTGAAAAGAGAATTGTAACAGATGGACTAGTATTTGCTACTATTCGACCAAATAATATTGATCCGCTTGAGCATGATTCTTCCCGTACGGGGGATGTTTCAACTATATCTGTAGATATCAAGGATTTACGTACCGTTATTAAGGAAGTATTACGTAAAGCAACTGAGGGAGTTGACCTGTCAGAAGCTAAAGTAATTGTTGCCGGTGGACGGGGAGTAAAAAGCGAAGAAGGCTTTGAACCACTAAAAGAATTGGCCAATGTTCTTGGTGGTGCTGTTGGAGCATCTCGCGGAGCATGTGACGCCGAATACTGTGATTATTCTCTGCAAATTGGCCAAACAGGTAAGGTTGTGACACCGGATCTGTATATTGCTTGTGGAATTTCCGGAGCAATCCAGCATTTAGCCGGTATGTCTAACTCCAAAGTAATTGTAGCAATCAACAAAGACCCAGAGGCTAATATTTTTAAAGTAGCTGATTACGGTATTGTTGGCGATTTATTTGATGTAGTTCCTTTATTAACAGAAGAGTTCAAAAATCTTCTTGTGAAATCTTAAGTTCATATTTTGGGTAAACAGGGTGGCAAAAGCCATCCTGTTTTTCAACATAAAGGTAAAATTAGTACAAACCCATTTCTTTGAAATTCAGGATAATTAAGCAGGACAGTAGCCATCCTATATAGAACAGTGGTATACTCCACTTATAGTTTACTTAATGTATGCTTTAGGAGGTAAAATTCATGGCAATTTCTAATGTAACGGATCAAACATTCGTAACTGAAACAGGCGAAGGCTTGGTTTTAGCTGATTTTTGGGCACCTTGGTGTGGACCTTGTAAAATGATCGCACCTGTATTGGAAGAAATCGATGCAGAGTTAGATGGTAAAGTTAAAATCGTTAAACTTGATGTAGATGAGAATCAAGAAACAGCTGTTAAATTCGGTGTCATGAGCATTCCTACACTTGTTCTTTTTAAAGATGGAGAAGTAGTAGATAAAGTGATCGGATTCCAACCAAAAGAAGCACTTGTTAATTTGATTTCCAAGCATTCTTAAGGTTTAACGTAAAAAAGACTTCGGACGACCGGAGTCTTTTTTCTTTTGGAAAGTATTAAAACCTCCTTTAATTGTAAAATCCGTTTATAATATATAGAAACTTAAACTTTAAGTAGAGGGGGGACCCTTTTGAATCAACATATAAAAGATAAGCTTAGCTTGTTACCCGATCAGCCGGGATGTTATCTAATGAAGGACCGACAAAATGTTGTTATATATGTGGGAAAAGCCAAAGTTTTAAAAAATAGGGTACGTTCTTATTTTACTGGTTCTCATGATGGGAAAACCCAGCGCCTTGTATCGGAGATTGAGGATTTTGAGTATATCGTAACCTCTTCTAATATGGAGGCACTCATATTAGAAATGAATCTAATAAAAAAATATGATCCAAAATACAATATCATGCTGAAGGATGATAAAAGCTTTCCGTTTATCAAGATCACTTCGGAAAGGCATCCTCGATTAATCATTACAAGAAACGTAAAAAAAGATAAAGGTAAGTACTTTGGGCCCTATCCCAATGTATATGCAGCCAATGAAACTAAAAAGCTGTTAGACCGGCTGTATCCGCTCAGGAAGTGCACAACCTTACCGGCTAAAGCATGTTTGTATTATCATATTGGACAATGCCTTGCACCATGTGAAAAGACGGTCAGGGAAGATGAATATAAACAAATTACAGATGAAATAACAAAGTTTTTAAATGGCGGTTTTAAGGATATCAAGAAAGATTTACAGGATAACATGTATAAAGCATCAGAAGAATTGGACTTTGAACGGGCCAAGGAATTAAGGGACCAAATCGCTCATATTGAAGCAACAATGGAAAAACAAAAAATTGTATTCAGCGATTTAACGGACCGGGATATATTTGGATATGCAGTTGATAAAGGTTGGATGTGTGTCCAAGTCTTTTTTGTTCGGCAAGGAAAGCTGATTGAGAGAGATGTCTCGTTATTCCCTTTATATGATGATCCTGCTGATGAGCTATTGACCTTCTTGGGGCAATTTTATTCTAAGCCAAATCATTTTAAACCACATGAAGTACTCCTCACTGATGATATAGATATAGAATTAGCTGAAGGACTTCTTGACGTGAAAGTGGCACAGCCTAAACGTGGACCAAAGAAAGACCTGGTGAAACTTGCTGTTAAAAATGCAAAAATCGCCTTACAGGAGAAGTTTTCTTTAATCGAAAGAGACGAAGAACGGACGATAAAAGCAATTGAAAACTTAGGAGAAATCATGGGGATTCATACACCGCATCGAATCGAGGCTTTCGATAACTCGAATATTCAGGGTGTTGATCCTGTCTCTGCTATGGTTGTATTTATTGATGGGAAACCTGAACGGAAGGAATACCGGAAATATAAAATTAAAACCGTAATCGGCCCGAATGACTACGATTCCATGAGAGAAGTCGTCAGAAGGAGATATGCCCGCGTACTTCGAGAGAATCTCCCTTGGCCGGATTTAATCATAGTTGATGGAGGCAAAGGACATATTGAGGCAGTTCGCGAAGTAATCGAGGATGAATACGGAATGGAGATTCCTGTAGCGGGATTGGCTAAGGATGATAAACATAAGACCTCCGTATTGCTATACGGAAACCCTTTAGAAATAATTCCATTGGGCAGAACCAGCCAAGAGTTTTACCTCTTGCAGCGTATACAGGATGAGGTTCACCGATTTGCAATTACCTTCCATCGACAAATTAGAGGAAAATCAAGCTTCCAATCTGTCCTGGATGGAGTTCCTGGTATAGGAGAGAAAAGAAAGAAAGTACTGCTTAAGCATTTTGGCTCGATTAAAAAGATGAAAGAAGCCACATCAGAGGAATTTATAAAATTGGGAATCCCTGAAGCAAGCACCAAGGCTTTATTGGATAAACTAAATGAAGAACAAAAAAATGACTAACCAGTAAACCTGCACCTTTAATTTTATGGTGCAGGTTTTTTATTGAAGGTAAACAGATATCATAGAGAAAAAGGGCAATTCATATATGGAATTACCCTTTTTAATCAATTTACATTAAATGGTATCTTTGTTGTCGGTTTTCACCGTGAAGTATACTTTATTTGCCCGTTTTTTTTGTTCCTCATAGCTTTCAGAAACTACTTTTCTCTGATGTTCTGTTTGGTAGGCAAGAAAACCTGCTTCTAATTGGAAATGGGTATTTTCGTTGATTGAAAATCTGCGGTTAATTAATTCACCTGTAAGCTCCCACTTTAATTCATCTTTTGTTTCCTTTACCAGCGTAAGGTCGCCCCAACCGGCGTCATGAAAAAACGTGATGGTTTCTTCTGTACTAGATAATGGAAATCTTCTTCCGAGTTGCTTTCCAGCCCAATAAAGGATTTGAGGGCCTTCCTTTCCTAATAAATCTTCCAAAAGGAATTCTCTTATTATTTCATACCCAAATGCAGGTATTAACGGCTCATTTTCAGTGACAGGTGCCATTTCTACTGACTCTAACTTATCTTCTTTTGTCATAGTTTCCCCTCTTTCCTTACATTATTATAGCTATATATATGGGAGTGGATGCAAGGGTAAAGTTGTATTTTCTATTAAGTATTTTCCAGGTAATATATAGAAATAGAAAAATATCAGTTATTTACAAATTATCGGTAGAAATAGGAAATCTCTGTATCCGTTTTCTTGACGCATTTTGGTTGAAAGGAGTACAATAAAACCGTCACATAATTGTAAGAATATGTGGAATTATTTTTGTTTTTATACTATTCATCTATTAATTTTGCAGAAAAATGTTTTTGGCATCTTAGATGGGTGGTGGGTTAGATGATTGCAGCTATGTTGAAGACCTGCTTGCAATTATTTAAGGCATAGTCCTTATCCAAGGCTATACTTTTATTTTTTCATTTTCAGAGGGAGGGTAACTATGGAGAGTCGTCGCGAGTTTAATTTACGTAGGTTACATTCGTTGTTAGGGGTATTACCAATCGGGCTTTTTTTGATTGAGCATTTAATGGTCAATTATTTTGCGACAAGAGGGCCTGAAGCATTCAACAAAGCAGCTGAATTTATGCATGATTTACCTTTTAGGCTTTTAATGGAGATTGTTGTCATCTATTTGCCAATCCTTTTCCATGCTGTATTAGGTCTTCATATTGCATTTACGGCGAAATATTCAGTGGGAAGTTACAGCTATTTCCGTAACTGGATGTTTGCTTTACAAAGAATCACAGGTATCGTGACTGTAGTTTTTATCGTTTGGCATGTATGGCAAACGAGGGTGCAGGTCGCATTGGGTGATACAGCAAATGCGGATATGATGGTTGAAATTTTTTCTAATCCATTTATGATTGCTTTCTATATGGTAGGTGTACTTTCAGCAATATTTCACTTTGCAAACGGGTTATGGTCATTTGCTTTAAGATGGGGACTTATCGTAACACCAAAATCCCAAAGAATATTTACATATATAACTCTTGGAGTTTTTGTATTTTTAGCTTTTATATCCATTCGCACGCTGCTGGCGTTTATCAACATGGCTTAAACAATTGCAATAGCTTAGCAGGTGAGTCTGCTAGTTTAATAAGGAGAGGGTCGGTTTATGAGTAAAGGTAATATAATCGTAGTCGGCGGCGGTCTTGCTGGTTTAATGGCTACCATCAAAATCGCTGAAGTAGGACATAAAGTAGAACTTTTTTCAGTCGTACCCGTTAAAAGATCCCATTCTGTTTGCGCCCAAGGGGGAATTAATGGAGCGGTAAATACAAAGGGTGAAGGTGATTCTCCTTGGGAGCACTTTGATGATACCGTGTATGGCGGTGACTTTCTGGCTAACCAGCCGCAGGTAAAAGCAATGTGTGATGCGGCTCCTTCGATCATTCATATGTTTGACCGTATGGGCGTTATGTTTAACCGTACGCCTGAGGGATTGCTCGACTTCAGACGTTTCGGCGGTACACAGTATCATAGAACAGCATTTGCAGGCGCAACTACTGGCCAGCAATTGCTCTATGCATTGGATGAACAGGTTCGTCGTTATGAAGTGGCGGGTCTTGTTCAGAAATATGAGGGTTGGGAATTCCTTGGAGCGGTGCTGGATGATGAACAGATATGCCGCGGAATTGTAGCACAAAATTTAACCTCTATGGAAATTAAATCTTTCCGTGCGGATGCAGTTATTATGGCAACCGGAGGACCTGGAATTATTTTTGGTAAATCTACGAATTCCATCATTAACACTGGTTCAGCAGCTGCGATTGTATATCAGCAGGGTGCTACCTATGCAAATGGTGAATTTATTCAAATACATCCAACGGCAATCCCTGGGGATGATAAACTTCGATTAATGAGTGAGTCTGCGCGTGGAGAAGGCGGACGTATTTGGACTTATAAAGATGGAAAGCCTTGGTACTTCCTTGAAGAGAAATACCCTGCTTATGGAAATCTAGTTCCTCGTGATATCGCAACACGTGAAATTTTTGATGTGTGCGTGAATCAAAAGCTGGGAATCAACGGTGAGAACATGGTCTACTTGGATCTTTCTCATAAAGATCCTAAAGAGCTTGATATTAAATTGGGCGGTATTATTGAAATCTATGAAAAATTCACTGGTGAAGATCCGCGCAAATTGCCTATGATAATCTTCCCGGCTGTTCACTATTCCATGGGTGGACTATGGATTGATAACGACCAAATGACTAAAATACCTGGATTATTTGCTGCCGGTGAATGTGATTTTTCACAGCATGGAGCTAACCGTTTAGGAGCGAACTCCCTGCTATCCGCCATTTATGGAGGAAGTGTTGCAGGACCAAATGCGGTACGCTATGTAAATGGACTTGCTAGAAACGCTGATTCCCTACCGGATTCTTTATACGAACAGCATGAGAAGGCTGAAATGGAAAAATGGAATCGCATTATGTCCATGAATGGAACAGAAAATGCTTATTCCATCCATAAAGAATTGGGTGAATGGATGACCGATAATGTAACAGTAGTTCGTTATAATGATAAGCTTCAAAAAACAGATGAAAAGATTCAGGAGCTGCTTGAAAGATGGGAAAACATTAATATTAACGATACGGCAAAATGGAGCAACCAGGGAGCATCATTCACACGTCAGCTATACAATATGCTTCAACTGGCACGCGTTATCACATTGGGTGCCCTGCAGCGTGACGAAAGCCGTGGTGCTCACTACAAACCGGATTTCCCAGAACGAAATGATGAAGAGTTCATGAAAACGACAATGGCTGACTTTGTTGATGGAAAATCTGCACCAAATATTTATTATGAAGAGATTGATGTCTCACTTATTAAGCCGCGTAAACGTGACTACTCTAAGAGCAAGGGGGCAAATTAATTATGGCTACAGAAAGTAAAGTACTGTTTAAGATCCAACGCCAGGATAACCCGAACTCTGAGCCTTATTTTGAAGAATTTGAGTTGTCCTATCGACCAAATATGAATGTCATCTCTGCACTAATGGAAATACGTCGTAACCCGGTTACAAAGGAAGGCAAGAAAACAAGCCCGGTTACGTGGGATATGAACTGTCTGGAAGAAGTTTGCGGTGCCTGTTCCATGGTCATTAATGGAAAGCCACGTCAATCCTGTACGGCATTAGTGGATCAATATGAACAGCCAATCGTGCTGGAACCAATGCGTACTTTCCCGGTTATCCGTGACCTTCAGGTAGATCGAAGCAGAATGTTCGATTCACTTAAAAAAGTTAAAGCCTGGATTCCTATCGATGGTACGTACGATTTAGGTCCAGGACCTCGTATGGCCGAGAAAAAACGCCAATGGGCATATGAATTATCTAAATGTATGACTTGCGGCGTTTGCCTGGAGGCTTGCCCGAATGTAAATGATAAGTCCAACTTTATCGGACCTGCTCCTGTGTCACAGGTTCGTCTATTTAACGCTCATCCAACAGGTGAAATGCAAAAAGCAGAACGTCTGAATGCGTTAATGGGTGACGGAGGAATTCAGGATTGCGGTAACTCCCAAAACTGTGTTCAAGTTTGTCCGAAAGGTATTCCTTTGACAACCTCGATTGCTGCATTAAATCGGGACACGAATGTCCAAGCTTTCAAAAATTTCTTTGGAAGTGACAAAATCTAAGTCT
Source organism: Bacillus sp. z50 (assembly GCF_058313585.1). Classification (NCBI taxonomy): domain Bacteria; kingdom Bacillati; phylum Bacillota; class Bacilli; order Caryophanales; family Bacillaceae; genus Bacillus; species Bacillus sp. z50. The sequence continues at coordinate 49,649 of NZ_JBZFQL010000006.1, read as the reverse complement.
TTTCATTTTGATAGCCTTAGATGGATGTAAATAAATGTAATATAGCAAGAGAAAAGGCCGTCTGTAATAGTCAGACGGCCTTTTCCGTTTAGCGATTGTGTTATGTTTGTAGAAATATAAATAAATAGGTTAGTACTACATTTGTGATCATACAATAAAGTTTTATTTTTATTCACTTGTAATCTAAGCAAAGGACATGGTCCAAAAAACATGCTATCCACCAGTAAAATAATTACAATTTCGTCGATTTTTCTGTATAATGAATGAATAGTCATTCATATTTATGGAGAGGTGTGTTCCCAATGGGTAAAATTGCATATATTAAAGACATGGAAGAGTGGAAAGAAGAATTTACTTTTTCTTATTCTATTAAAGTTAGATTTTCAGAGACAGATATGTTTGGGCATTTAAACAATACAGTGCCTTTTACGTATTTTGAACAGGCACGGATTGAATATTTTAAAAGTCTTGGCATGATGCAGGATTGGGTGGATACCAAACATGAAACGATTCCTGTAGTAGCTGATCTTCAATGTGATTTTCTCCACCAGGTTTTTTTCGATGAGAAACTCAATATTAAAGTTAAGGCAAATAAAATAGGCAATTCATCGGTTGATATCCATTATCTTGGTCTACGAGAGGATGGGGTTCCCTGCTTCACCGGTCGAGGAACAGTTGTCCAAATTTCCAGATTAAGCGGTAAGCCGGTAGCTTGGACAGAAGAGATGAAGGAATTGTTTAATGACGGATTGAAGAAGCAACCTCAATCATAAAAACACGTTCATTCTTATCTAAATATAGTCACTCCTTATAGACCAGTCACATACACTATCGTGACTAAATATATACCCAATCCTAAGGTTATGGCTGGTAGCAAGGAGGGTTACAATAGTTGAAGGAGAACGATTTCACTCATAAACCTTTACTCACAAAAAGAGAAAGAGAAGTATTTGAGTTATTGGTACAGGACAAAACAACAAAAGATATCGCTAAGGACCTCTTTATTAGTGAGAAAACTGTGAGAAATCACATATCTAATGCGATGCAAAAATTGGGCGTAAAGGGCCGTTCCCAAGCGGTCGTAGAACTACTTCGAATGGGTGAATTAGAATTATAAGATCATTCAATGATCTTTTTAGAAGCTCGCCTAGCAATTGATCTATTTATCATTGTTCTTGACAATTCCTTTATGAGTCCATAAATTAGGAAGAGTAGCGAATATCAAATCACTATACACGTCATTGTAAAATGTAAAGTATGTGGTTTGAATCACTACTCTATTTTTATGCCCAAGTGATGGATTGGAAAAGAAATAAACTAATGATAAAGTGATATACAGTCCGGTTTAAATAATAGAGCAAAATGCTGCAAGCAAAAGATAGATAGAGGCGATCTGATTTGGATAGAGAAAACCCAATAGGACTTATCGATTCGGGAGTTGGCGGATTAACGGTTTTTAAAGAATTTATCAGGCAGCTTCCAAATGAAAATTTAATATATCTTGGTGATACAGCCAGATGTCCATATGGGCCCAGACCAATGGAAGAAGTTCGAAAGTTTACATGGGAAATGGCTCATTTCCTTTTGAAGAAGAATATTAAAATGTTAATTATAGCTTGTAATACCGCGACGGCTGCCGTACTTGAGGAAATGAGGGCAAGCCTGCCAATTCCGGTTTTGGGTGTTATTCAGCCGGGAGCTAGGGCAGCGATTGATGTATCAAAATCAAGAAACATCGGTATTATTGGTACGGAAGGAACAGTGCGCAGTAAAGCATATAATAAGGCGTTATTAAGCATTCATCCAAAGGTACACATTGAAAGTTTGGCATGCCCAAAATTTGTCCCTCTGGTAGAAAGCGGGGAATGGAACAGTGCAATTGCTAAAAAAATTGTTGCTGAAACATTAAAGCCTTTGAAAAATAGGAGCATGGATACATTGATTTTGGGATGTACACATTACCCATTGCTAACAGAACCTATATCAAATTATATGGGATCCTATGTGACGGTTATATCATCAGGCGAAGAAACGGCCAGAGAGGCAAGTGTACTATTGGAGCATGCTGGCATGCTAAATAAGGAAACCCCTCAGCCAACCTACAATTTCTATACTACCGGCTCCAGAAGAATGTTTAAATCTATTGCTTACGCCTGGCTTGGTGAAGCAGTTGAAACGGTTGAACATGCTACGCTTAATCAGTTGGTAGATGGAGACTAGTAAAGCAACTTATAAAAACCCTTGCACAATTTTAAGTATGAAAATACTTCGCTAAAATTGTGCAAGGGTTTTTTTAATCCATAATTTTTTTCTGCCTATAAAGGTATAAAATGAGCCAAGCCCCGTATATATGTAGTACAAACAGTCTTAGGAGGAATGGTGTATGCCTTTACGAACGAAATCAACATTGGTTGCTTCGGTACTTATATCATCTGTTTTAGTGTCAGGCTGCGGCTTGTTCGATTTACCAAAAAAAGAAGAAATTGATCCGCCACAGGATGTTACTTATTTGAAGGAGCAGGCAGAGGGTGAAGAAGAAGTTGTCAATCAGGAGGGTGTTAACACCAACGAAGAGGCAGGAAAGAATGAAGAGGCATTAAAGGTTCAAACGGAATTATACTTAATGGATGCAAATGGATATATTGTGCCACAAACCATTCCATTGCCAAATACAGAAAGTGTAGCTAAGCAGGCGGTGGAATATTTAGTGACGAACGGCCCGGTATCACAAATGCTTCCGAATGGATTCAAAGCTGTTTTGCCGTCAGATACTGCTGTTAAAAGTGTAGACATTAAGGATGGAGTAGCCACCGTAGATTTTTCTAAAGAGTTTAAGGAATATAAAAAAGAGGATGAAACGAAAATTCTGGAGTCAGTGACTTGGACTTTAACGCAATTTGATAAAGTGGAGAAAGTAAAATTGCAAATCGAAGGGCAAGCATTAAAGGAGATGCCCGTTAATAAAACAGCAATACAAAACGGAACATCAAGATTAATGGGAATTAATAACGATCATACAGACACGACCGATATTATGAATACACGTCCTGTTACGGTTTATTATATGTCCGGTGAAACAGATAACTATTATTATGTACCAGTGACAAAAAGAATCAGTAATCAGGAAAATGATCATGTAGAAGCCGTAGTCAGCAGCCTGATTAAAGGTCCGGGTTATTCCTCTCCGCTTGTTACGGAGTTCAGACCTGATGTTGCATTAGTCGAGGAACCTAAAATAGAGGATGGCGTGGTTACGCTTAATTTTAATGAATCTATTTATTCAAGCTTTGATGGGGAGGAGAAAATAGTATCCGGCCATTTATTAAATGAACTGGTGCTTTCTCTTACTGAGCAAAAAGATATAAAGAAAGTGGCGATTCAGGTAAATGGAGAGGGTGAGCTTCTGAAGGAAGATGGCAAGAAGCTATCGGAACCGGTAACACGACCTGAAACCGTCAATACAGGTAAATACTAATAGTGAAAAAGATGGGCAAGTTCCGTTTAGGAGCTTGCCTGTTTTTAATTTGGACATAAATGGCAATATTGTTTGGACAGGGTGCTTTTTTATTGATTTAGGGTATGCTAAACTAAGCATGATGTATACATTTAGGAGGTACCTATGAGATTTGATGGTCGAAAGAAGAATGAATTAAGACCCGTACATATAGAAACAAATTATATTAAACACCCGGAAGGCTCGGTGTTAATCAGTGTCGGTGATACAAAGGTGATTTGTACAGCCAGTGTAGATGACCGTGTTCCGCCATTTATGCGCGGAGAAGGAAAAGGATGGATTACGGCAGAGTATTCAATGCTGCCTCGTGCAACAGAGCAAAGGACGATGCGCGAATCAACTAAAGGGAAAGTTACTGGACGTACGATGGAGATCCAGCGTTTGATTGGGCGCGCTTTACGTGCGGTAGTCGATTTGGAAGCGCTTGGAGAAAAAACAATCTGGATTGATTGTGATGTGATTCAGGCAGATGGAGGAACAAGAACAGCTTCGATTACAGGTGCATTCGTTGCAATGGCGATTGCGCTCGATAAGCTTCAGGAGGCAGGGAAAATTAGCTCTTATCCGATTAAAAACTATTTAGCTGCCACATCAGTCGGGATGATTGAGGAGCTTGGAGCGGTTCTTGATTTGAATTATCATGAAGACTCTAAGGCTTTAGTGGATATGAATGTCATTATGACAGGCGCAGAGGAATTTGTGGAGCTTCAGGGAACCGGAGAAGAAGCGACTTTCTCCAGACATCAATTGAATGAATTACTTGACCTTGCAAGTGAAGGTTTACAGCAATTATTTACTGTACAGCAAGAGTCATTGGGAGATATAGCAGCTAAAATTCAGTAAAGCGTACCAATTTATACGATTTTTCTCTTGGGAGGAGAAGTTGAATATGAATACCGTTTTAATTGCAACCAAAAATAAAGGTAAAGCAAAAGAATTTGAAGCATTATTTTCCCCAAAAGGGATTAAGGTTATTACCCTATTGGATATTGAGAATGCGATTGATGTTGAAGAGACAGGAAGCACATTTGAAGAAAATGCTCTTTTGAAGGCTAACACTATTTCTGAGCTTATGAATATGCCTGTTTTGTCTGATGATTCTGGCTTGGTCATTGATGCATTGGATGGACGTCCGGGTATTTTTTCGGCAAGGTATGCAGGTCCAGGAAAAGATGATAGAGCTAATTATGAAAAGGTTCTTAATGAGCTAGAGGGTGTACCTAAAGAAAAACGAACTGCCCGTTTTTATTGTGCAATAGCACTTGTCGGTCCGAAGATGGACCCTATTACAGTTTCCGGAACATGTGAGGGAATCATTGCTGACGCGCCGGATGGCGAGAATGGCTTCGGATATGATCCTATTTTCTTTGTGCCGGAAAAACAAACAACGATGGCGAACCTTGAAGCAGAGGAGAAAAACAGAATCAGCCATCGAGCGAATGCTTTAAAAGAATTAGAGAAAGTACTAAATGAAAAAGTAGTGGAATTCCTATGAAATGTTTAATTGTCAGTGATAGCCATGGCTTACTGGAAGAATTGGACGTTTTGCATGAAAGACATAAAGAAGAGGTCGATCTGTTTATACATTGCGGGGATTCAGAATTATCTCGTGATGATCAAGTAATTCAGTATTATCAAACTGTACGAGGTAATTGTGATTTCGGAGAGGACTTTCCGGAGGATTTAATTGCACATCTTGAAGACTGGTCAATACTTGTTACACATGGGCATTTATACAATATCAAATCTACGTTGATGAATATTAGCTTGAAAGGGAGAGAGGTTGGTGCGAATGTTATCTGTTTTGGCCACTCTCATATAGCAGGTGCAGAAAAAATTGATAACTGCCTGTATATTAATCCCGGCAGTATACGTCTACCGAGAGGAAGTCAGTATAAAACCTATGTGATTCTCGAAAAACAAGGTCAGAATGCAATCGTTGATTTTTACACAATGTCTGGGGAAAAATTACCAGGCTGGCAATTGAAAACAACACTTTCCTAAATCAAAAAAAAGTTGTATAGTAAGTGAAGGGAATATACAGATCAGGATTTGTGAGTTCCCTTCCCTTCACTTTTAAAAAGATAAAAAACTTTTTCAAAAAAGTTATTGACTTATAAATAAAGTGATTATATAATAATAAATGTCGTTAAGGACAACGTAAAAAAATAAAAACATGTCCCAGTAGCTCAGCTGGATAGAGCAACGGCCTTCTAAGCCGTCGGTCGGGAGTTCGAATCTCTCCTGGGACGCTAGTAAAAAAACCTCTTATTTTCATAAGAGGTTTTTTGTTTTCTAAATCTAATAAGTATGAAGCTAGAATGATTAAATCTATGGTATAGACAAATTCTCTTCCGAGTCCGTTAATTAAAGAAAGAGGCAAAACCTTTTAAAGTTGGTTTTGCCTTTTTTTACATTTAATATTGAAATTATACAAATAACCTATTTGGATTACCTTTCCCTCCGTTTCTGACTATATAAGTTAAAGGCTGGATGAGAACCTTTTGTGATGATATCCGTGATGATTTTAGACAAGACAGTGCTATAGACAAGTCCGTTATCTCCATAGGCAAATTGAAAATGGCAGTGTGGAAATTCGTCATATTGACCGATAAGAGGAAGTCCATCGTGTGTCCCGCCATAGAAGGCTCCAAGATAAAATTCGGGTTCAGCTTTTATATCGGGAAAGAGCTTATTAAATTCTTCAATAAGCTTCGTCTTTTTATGATTAATTTTTGAATCACGATCCTCAGGATAGATTGTGTTTTCGTCAAGTCCTCCAATGATAATCCGATTATCTGCAGTTGTGCGCATATAGATATATGGGCGTGCTGTTTCCCAAATTAATGTTTGCTTATACCATTCAGATTGCTGAAGATTTTCAACCGGTTTGGTGATAACAGCATATGAACTTGTCAGAAGACAATCCTTATCTTTTTTAAATTCGAGCCCTTCATATCCAGCAGCAATGATGACTTTTCTTGCTGTGATGGAATGATTGCGGTCTGTAAAAAATGTAGCATACTCCTTATTGAATTTTTTACCGGTTATTTTTGTATCCTCAAATATTTGTACACCCTTTTGATGGGCTGCTTGAATCAGGCCATGATTATATTTAAATGGATTGATTTCCCCATCATTATGGATATACAAGGCTGATTGCTTAGAAAATGGGTAACGCTCTTTAATTTGGCTTTCGTTAAGCAGATCGACAGGGAAGTCGTGCTTGATCAAATAATCGTATTCCCTTTGTAACTTCGTCTCTCCTTGGGGATCACTGGCATAATAGAGGCTATCCCTTCGTGTAAACTCGGAATCTAAATTTAGTTTTTTCGATGTTTCTTCAATTTCAGAAATGGCTTGCTCGCATAATTTTGTATGGTAAATGGCTGATTCTTCCCCAAAGGAATTGATCAACTCAAACAACATCTTATCTCCTAAATATTGAAGGAGGGCGGTGTTGGTCATTGTGCTGCCGGTACCAATCCTTCGTTTATCAACTACAGCCACCTTAAGTCCTTTGTCGCTTAAAAGGTATGCGCACTGTGCCCCTGAACTTCCTCCCCCAACAATAAGAACATCACAAAGTATATCTTCCTCCAACGATGGATATACAGGAGGATTAGGATAAGTTGTTTGCCAATAATATTTGCCGCTCTGCAGGTTCATAATCCGTGCTCCTTTTATAGAGGTGATTTGAAATAGAATTCCCTGCTGAAATGAAAGTATACCTGTATCAAAGTGTAAGATTATTGGATGGAGCGAGAGCTTAAAAATATATTATGACCACTTTATAATCTGAATAAGCAAAAAAGAAACACCTCTCTTATTAAAGAAACATAAGAGGGGTGTATATACACATTAATCAATATAAACAGATCTCACCAACGTGCGAACAGATTCTTTTCCGTTAGGATGCTTGGTCTTGATATCGACTGTCATATTATAGACACCTGGCTTCGGCACTTTTGGCAGTTTGGCAGAGAAATCTATTCCGTTGGTTGTCTTAGGGAGGACGGTTTGTGTCAATTCGATACCGTCTTTGTCGATTAATTTAATTGAGAAGCTAGCTGTTCCGGAATGCTTAGGGGCACGGATGGTGAAGTCCGTCAGCTCTGCTTTGCCTGTTCCGGCCATCTCCAGTTTATATATTTCCTTTTCGTTAAAGGTAGAGGCTAATAGATAGGCATCATCAGCTTCCGTTGCCTTTATTTGTACCGTCCATGTACCAGGAGTGAATTCTTTGTTATAAAAGGTATATAAGCTGGCACCGGAAAAAAGTATCTGATCGACAGTCGGCTTAGAGGCGGGGATGATGGTACCATCTGGTGAAATCAATTCGACACCTGTTGATGAGTGGGCCGTATAGATCGAGATTGTACCGGTGGTTTTTTCCGGAATATAGATCTCTTTTTTTACAAGTTGATTTTGGGCTAAGGCATCCCCATGAATATAATGAGAAGATGTATTTTGAATGGCCGATTCATTTTGCTCGGGATCGGCTGTTGATTTAATTTGTGTAACTGTGGCAGTGCGCATATAAGGCTCAATCCGCGAAAACACCTTGGAGCCCATCCGAATATTATCATGGTCAATTGAGCTGTCTGTAAACAGATGTGTACCATAGGATAGTTTGGAGCTTGTTTCAGTGACCAATCCATCATTAGCCCCGTATGAAGATAAATAGGCGCCTCCCAAGGATAGAGCGGAGAAAGCAGGTCCATGATCCGTTCCTGCCACGGTATAGTACTTATTCTTGTTTCTATTCGTATGCCCATCCGTTACAGAGCGGAATCTCGCCATTTCCCCAAGCTGCAAAGAATAGGTACCAGCATCGTTTTGGCCAAGCAAATCTCCGAGCCACCCAGCATACCAGCTATATGCCAGGTCTGCCAGCTCTGAACCACGATGTGGTGAACCTAGTGTAATAACCTTGCCGACATAGGGGTGGGCTCCATAGTGTACTAGGGCTGCTTGAGTATCTGGTCCTCCTTTGCTGTGAGCGATGATGTTGACTTTCTGGCCATTGAAGTGTCGGGAGATATCGGCTAGCATCGATGCAAGTAATTCTCCGTTCGTATACTGATTTTCCGACCCGTTTCCGGCTGCATCATAAAGCTGGACAAAGGCGGTTTGATATCCGGCTTCATACGCCTTTGTATACATATCATTCACGCCATGATATTCTGTTTCACCGTACCAACTGGTTGAACTGCCATTTTTCCCTTGGACAAAAACAATCGGAGGTTTAGCTGGATTTAAATTCGGCGGCCGTTCACCCAGGAACCATTGGCCTGGCGTAAAGGTTTCATCAGGTGGTTTCAGCTTGCCGGCTGAGGTTTTTGTAGGCAGGCTGAATGGTAAGAAAAGAAGCGCAGCTGATAGAATAACACCAATCCGTTTCTTCATCGTATCCTTCATATGATCCTCCATTCAAATCAGTCTTTTAATACAAAAATAATTTTATGATGATTAGAGGTTTCGTATTCTGAAGCAAATGGCTCAAAATGTATTAGGAATAATTATGTGTGCAAGATTCTTTGAATCTGGAAGAGGAGTTTTCTTTGGTTGATAAAACGTAGTCAGAGTAGGTTTCTTTAGATAAAAACATTTATTAAATGTCATAATGAGAGCGGTAGATACAATCTTTATCTATTTAACTATACAATCATTTTGACTTTTTTTACAATTTAAATGTGGCATACAAGCATAGAGGAGAAATACTGTTATTAAAGAAAAAATAACTAAGAGATTTTCTGTACGTGGGAAATTGAAGGATGAAAACGGAATGGGCTTTGAATGGCTGTGGATTTATGGATATTCACAGTCAACACCTAGGTCTATAGTAGATCTTGACTGAATTCACAAAAAAGGTTGTCCCTTATGCTATTAATGCATTTGGGACAACCTATTACCTGTAAATTAATGAGAGTGTTTCATATTCTCTTCAAGTACACTTGCGACCTTTTGGAATTCTTCGTCGCTTTCAATTTCGTGAAGTTCACCGTCTTCGTCAACACGGAAAAAGAATATTTCCATATCTTCTTCTGTTTCGAGTTTGATTTCTTCCACGAGTGCGGTAACAGCGTATTCTGCTCCGTCTACATCCAATGTACCTAGTACTTCAATTTCTTCTTCCTGTCCATTTTCGCCTTCTAATACAAGGATTTCTCCCACTTCAATTTTCGCCATTTGATTACTCCTTTAACGATTTACTTGTCCGCTTAGTATATCCATTATTGATAGGAAAAACAACTATTAATACCCAGGTGCGAAGCTTAGAAAAAGGATTGATCAAGCAAGAATGTTTGTTTATTGTCACTTACTTGTTACTATTAAATGGAAACTTTATGATGGAAGGATCCAAACTATATGACAAATAAAAGTATTAATATAAATGTTCCTGTTTCTGTACTAAATTTAGCCCCTATTCGCAAAGGCCAAGATGCAAAGGGAGCAATTGATTCAATGGTTGAGCTTGCACAGGCTACAGAGAAGATGGGATATAAGCGATATTGGGTTGCCGAGCATCACAATACACCTACAATGGTTAGCTCAGCCACTTCTATTTTAATTAAACATATTTTGGAGCATACAGATAAAATAGAGGTCGGATCCGGTGGCATTATGCTGCCTAATCATTCCCCATTAGTTGTGGCGGAGCAGTTTGGAACGATGGCAACTATCTATCCAAATCGCCTTAATTTGGGCTTGGGAAGAGCGCCTGGAACAGATATGATGACGGCGAGTGCATTAAGACGTTCACAGAAGGATTCCGTTTATACATTTCCTTCAGATGTGCAATCCTTGTTAACCTATTTGGGACCGGAAGAGGATCAGGGTTATGTAAGGTCGTACCCGGGTGTCGACACCAATATACCAATTTATATTTTGGGATCCTCTACGGAATCAGCTGTTCTTGCTGCTAAATTGGGTCTGCCTTATGTATTTGCAGCCCATTTTGCTCCAACTTATTTGGAAGAAGCCATCTCAATTTACCGTAATCAATTCAAGCCGTCTGAATATCTAAGTGCTCCTTATATGATGGTCTGCTTGAATGTTATTGCAGCGGAAAGTGATGAAGAGGCTGAGATAGAATCTACAACCATGCAACAATTTTTCCTAAACGTTGTTCGTGGGACAAAAAATTTGTTAAGCCCTCCAATCAAAAACATGGATGAATTATGGAATGGACCTGAAAAACAAATGGCAAAATCCATGTCCAGTGTCACGTTGCTTGGCTCAAAACAATCCATACGCGAGCAGCTAATCAGCTTCCAGGAAAAATATAATGCTGATGAAATTATGGCTGTTTCCTATATCTATGATCAAGATAAACAAAAGCGGTCCTACGAAATACTAAAAGAAGTGGTTGAAGGTCAATAATGAAAAAACATCGCATCCGACGGTACATATTTAACCGTGAGGATGCGATTTTTTTATTAATGAATTGTGTCGTTGCAATCCTATTTGTTCCGTCGAGCTCAGTTGAAAAGTGATAACATGAAGAAGGAAATGTGGCAGTAAGGATTTTATTAAGCAACCGTAAATATACATAGAATACCACTGAATAAATGGGTAATTATGTTAAAATGTTCAAAAACATAGTTTTACGCGTTCTTTGTCGGTGGATGGGCTAAATTGTATATTAAAGCATTCAATATTTTTTTGTATGGGAGTGAGGGAGAATGATTAAGCGTTTAAGCGAAAAAGATCATGATGTTTGTGTGTCTTTTATTCATACGAAGCCTTCTGAAAACTTATTTTTAATTGGGGATATTGAAGCGTATGGATATGAGGAAGATTTCCAAAAGGTTTGGGGAGAGTTTGATACAAATGGGAATCTGATTGCCGTTCTTTTAAAATACAAAGAAAACTATATCCCATATGCTGAGAATGATCTATTTGATGCCAAAGGATTTGCTGATATTATGCTGAATGATTCTGAATTTTCCATGATGTCCGGTCTAAAGGAAGTCACTGAGAATATTGAACCCTATTTACAGCAGAGACTTTTAAATAAAAGGCAAACATTTTATGCGAAATGCCAAGTTTTAAACGCTGAGGCTGGCTATGTAGATACGACAGAAGTACAGTATGCTGCACCTGATGATGCAGAACGAATTGTTAAATTGCTGCAAAATATCCCGGAATTTAAAAATTCATGTACGTCGGTAGAAGAAAAACGTAAAAGTTTAAAGGATGGTTTTTCGCGTTGTGCTTATATTACCGATAATGGGAAAGTTGTTTCATCCGCTTCGACTACAGCGGAAAATTCCTGCTCAGCTATGGTAGTCGCTGTCGCTACTTTAGGAGATTATAAGAAAAAAGGCTATGCTACGAAATGTATGGTCAAGTTATGCAAGCAGCTTCTTAGTGAGGGAAAGGAAATATGCTTGTTTTATCATAATCCAAATGCTGGCGCTATATATAAACGAATTGGCTTCGCAGATATTGGATATTGGATGATGTATAGGTTTAAGAAGGATAAATTGTCAGATTAATAGAGCGGCGATATGGAGAAGACGTAGTGGAAGGCATTCATACAAAGCACCCTGAAAGTTAAGCTTGAAACCTAATGTTCAGAGTGCAATAGAGTATTTACTATTACTGTAGGATTGTTTATTTATGTTTTGCTAGATTTGCTACAGTACCGCCATCTACACGTAAGTCGATACCTGTGATATAAGAAGCCGCATCGCTTAATAAAAATTCTACAGCTGTTGCAATCTCTTTTGATTCCCCTTCACGACGTAAAGGTGTAATTTCAAGCATCTTCTTCATTTCTGCTTGCTTTGAGGCTTCCTGACGTCCCATTGGTGTGTTGATTGTTCCAGGAGAGAGAGAATTTATACGTGCGCCTTTTTCTCCCCATGTCCATGCCTGGTCCTCAACAATTAATTGTACGCCTAATTTAGATAAACTGTAGGCAGCCCCAGGATTCCCTTGGGCAAATTGCTCCATTGTTTCCACGGCATTTTCAGCTAACGGCTGTTTTAGTACTTCCATATAAGGGCCTTGACGGGGAGCCATATAACCGCTCATGGAAGAGATGCAAACGACCGCTGTTCCTTCTGTAGCAAGTGGAAGGAAAGCTTCTAGAATAATGCCTGTCCCAACCAGGTTAACTTCTGTAATCCGTTTTGAATCCGCCATAGTAGGAGAAAGGCCTGCTGTATGAACTAATCCTTTTAATGTACCCAGCTCAGCAGCCTTATCAGCTAGGTCTGCAACGTTTTCCTTAGATGTAATATCAACGACTTGAATGTGGACATCTGTAATCCCTTTTCCAGCCAATTCCTCTTTTGTTTGAAGTAAGCGTTCATGCGAAACGTCTGCTAAAAGGACAGTCCCCTTCTTGCCGACTAATTCAGCAGTTGCTTTCCCCATTCCGCCAGATCCGCCTGTAATGACATATACTTGTTTCGTCATAGTTCCAACCTCCTTATATGATTCAATTTTAATTATAAATGTTTTTTGATTAGTGGTAAAATTTAACTATGTGAAGATTCAGAATAAATTCTAAACTTTTATATAAGAGGTTAAAATATAAAACTCAAATGTTTATGTATATCCATAAAAAATAACGGTTTCAAGACTAGGTTTTGGAAAGGAAGCTAGTTCGTCATCAAGAGATATTAGAAACTAGAACACACCATACTCCTATAAAATATTGTGAGCAAATAATTAGTGAAGTAATTATCAAATAAAATAGGATAATTTAGGAGTGTATCAATTAATAAATTCAATTTTCGCTATACTAATATGATTAATAAATCAATAATTGTCTTGAATAACTTCTCTCTTTCGGATAACATTTTTAATATGTGAAATAAGGAACTTATTTTGAGAGGATTAATTAAGCCATGTCAAAACATCAAAAGAAGAACATCTATGCAGCGGGAGCTGTTTTAAAGAAAGAGATTGGTTTGAAAGAAGCCTTAACCATTGTAGTTGGGGTTGTAATTGGATCAGGTATATTTTTTAAAGCTACTCCAGTATTGGAAAGCGCCGGTTCTCCAGTTGCGGCTATTATAGCTTGGTTACTTGGGGGATTAATTACTCTTGCAGCTGCTCTGACGTTGGCTGAGATTGGCTCAGCTATACCAGAGACAGGTGGGGTATTCGCTTATTTGAAGGAGCTTTATGGAGAAAAATTTGCTTTCCTATTTGGATGGGTACAAGCGTTAATCTATATACCAGGCATTCTGGCGGCGCTATCCATCGTTTTTGCCACACAAGCAACATATTTTATGCCTATGACAGACCTCCAGCAAAAATTATTAGCGATTGGTATTTTAGTATTTGTGGCCGCACTAAATATCATCTCAACTAAACTTGGAGGCAGGATTCAGTTCATTTCTACGATAGCTAAAATGATTCCAATTATTGCTATCATCGTGTTTGGAATTATTCATGGAATGGGGAAAGAAACAGCATCGCTATTCTCGGGAGAATCTGTTCATAGCTTTACCCTAACTAGCTTTGGTGCTGCAATCCTAGGAACTTTGTTTGCCTATGAAGGCTGGGTGAGTGTTGGAAATATGGCTGGAGAAATGAAAAATCCTCAGCGCGACTTACCACGCTCTATTTTGTTTGGAATGACGATTATTATTGCAGCTTATGTCCTAATAAACGTAGCCTTTTTCTCTGTTATGTCTGTTCAGGAGATTGTTTCGACAGAAAAAGTAGCAACGGATGCTGCTCTCATTCTTTTTGGAAGCGGCGGCTCAGCGATTATCTCAATAGGGATTCTAATCTCTATATTTGGTACATTGAACGGATATTTGATGACAGGTGTCCGAGTGCCATTTGCGATGGCACAAAGCAAGATCTTCCCGTTCCATCATGTTATGGGACGTGTTGAAAGCCGTACAAGTACACCGATTAATGTCTTTATTTTTGAAGTGGTCTTATCGATTATTTATATTTTATCTGGATCATTTAATACACTGTCTACTCTGGCCTTATTTGCCACATGGATTTTCTTTGTAATGGCCATTTACGGGGTTTTCATCCTTCGTAAAAAGCGTAAGGACTTAGTTCCGACTTATCGAGTTCCTTTCTATCCGTTTGTTCCGCTAGTGGGAATCATTGGTGGAGTATATATATTGGTATGTACGGTTTTTACCGATACCTTATATTCTCTAATTGGATTAGCGATTACCGCATTGGGTTATCCAGTATATCTCTATCTAAAAAAATCAAATATGTAAATATGAATACACACGGGTTTCCGATTAGGATATCCCGTGTGTTTTTTTATCTATACATATGAAAATCTCCTAAACTGTTTTTAAAAGGAAAGGTAAATTGGGCTTTTTACTTGTATGATTGAAAAGGTTTTAGCAAAATAAGGATGTAGTCATATGTCGGTAACGAAAAAAGGTGAAGGTATGGGGTATTTACGAAAATATATAAAGAAATATGGAGTTTTATTTACGGTTGCGATTCTATTTTTAATGGTTGAAGCCATTTGTGATTTGCTTCTGCCTACGATATTAGCAACGATGATTGATAAAGGTGTAGCAAATAAAGACCTTTCTTATGTATTGGAAATGGGCGGAGTGATGTTAGTTGTTACGGCAGTAGGTGCGTTGGGTGCGATAAGCAGGAATATAATCTCCAGTAATATTTCGCAAAAAATGGGAGCCGAACTTCGCTCTGATTTATATAAAAAGATACAGTCTTTAAAACTCGTGCAAATGAACCGTTTTGAAGCAGCGACTCTAGTTACAAGGCTTACAAATGACGTAACGCAGGTGCAAGTATTTGTGAACGGCTTGATGAGAATTATGGTGAAGGCTCCATTGATTTGTATAGGAAGCATTATCATGGCAGTCCGTTTAAATGCTTCTATATCATGGATTCTATTAATTATTATTCCGATTGTAGCGGGTATCATTATGCTGAATCTGAAACTTAGCTTTCCTTTCTTTATCCGCGTTCAAAAAGTGACAGATCGCTTGAACGGGGTAATGAGAGAATATTTATCCGGCATACGGGTGATCAGGGCATTCAATCGTTCTAAGTTTGAGAAGGAGCGTTTTGAAGAACGGAATGATGATTTGGCAGAAACCTCTATTAAAGCTATGCGAGTAATGTCTGTATTTAGTCCTGGAATCATGCTAACCGTGAATTTTGGAATTGTGCTCGTCCTTTTAGTGGGCGGTTGGAATATAAATAATGGACAGATGCAGGTTGGACAAATTGTTGCCTATGTGAACTATATGACTCAAATCTTAGTATCTTTATCGATGATTTCAATGATATTTAATTTCTTTGTTCGGGCAAGGGTATCTGCCGGAAGGATTGGAGAAGTATTTAATACTGAGGAGCCTCCTTCAACACTTGATACATCTGGAAAAGCTATTGATAAAGAAGGTATCTTTTTTAATCAAGTTGGTTTTTCATACTTTGGAACGAAGGACTTTGTAGTAAAAGACGCTACCTTTCATGTAAATAGGGGTGAGACAGTTGGGATAATAGGTTCAACCGGATCAGGAAAGAGCAGTCTGGTTAACTTGATTCCTAGATTGTATGAACCTTCTAAAGGTGCCATTTATATGAATGGGGTAAACATTCAAATGATGGACCCAGCTTTATTGAGAGAGACTGTGGCATATGTGCCTCAGAAATCTATGTTATTTACGGGAACGATTAAAGAAACTATACTTTGGGGAAATGGGAATGCCAGTATGGAAGAGGTGGTACAGGCAGCCAAGGCAGCCTGTGCCCATACATTCATAGAGGCTTTGCCCAATGGGTATGATACTCATCTTGGACAGGGCGGGATCAATCTTTCCGGTGGCCAAAAGCAAAGATTATCGATTGCCAGAGCCCTGTTGAAAAAATCATCTGTTTTAATTCTTGATGATTCAACCAGCGCACTTGATGCGGTCACGGAGAAGCAATTAAAGGAATCATTAGGGGAAAGAACGAAAGGGTCGATGATTTTTTTGATTGCCCAAAGAATAACCTCAGTTATGGATGCCGATAAAATTATCATTATGGATAATGGGAAAATAGTAGGCATTGGAAATCATGAAGAGTTAAAAACTCATAATCCGGTTTATCAGGAAATTATACGTTCGCAAATAGGTGAGGAGATGGTTAGCCATGGCAAATAAATCGGAGAATGGAAGCAAGCCCTCACAGCCGCAAATGCCGAAACCGGGTGGAAGAGGCCATGGCCATGGTGCGGGCCGATTTGCTCCTGTAGAAAAACCTAAGGATTTTACGGGAACTCTTAAACGGATTTGGGGATTTTTTGGGTCTGAAAAGAGAAGTCTGTGGATTATTTTTGGCTTTGTTGTTATTAGTTCAGCTATCAGCTTATTTGTTCCCTATTGGATTGGAAGAACAGTCGATACGATTGCAATGGAATCAGTTGACCTGAACTTATTACATATGATGATTCTTATTTTGGCTGTGGTTTATGTGACGGATGGAATATCCAGTTTGCTCCAGGGCTGGATGATGGCCCGAGTTTCTCAGCGGGTTGTTCAATCCTTAAGAAGCAAGCTATTTCATAAGCTGCTTAAATTACCAATTGGTTATTTTGATTCACATGCTCATGGCGATATGATGAGCAGAGTTACCAATGATATCGATAATGTCAGCAGTAGTATTTCTCAATCGACTACACAGCTGATGGGTGGGGTCATCACAATAACGGGATCATTTATTATGATGCTAATATTGAGCCCTATTTTGACAGTGGCTGCATGTATTACGATACCATTTATGTATTTGCTGACGAAAATGATTGCTAAACGGACACGGGTTTTATTTCGGGAACAGCAAAAGCATTTAGGCAAATTGAACGGACATATAGAGGAAACGATATCCGGAACGCTTATTATTAAAGCCTTTAATAGAGAAAATCAAGTGGTCGAGACGTTTGAAGAAATCAATGGTAAATTATTTGAATCAGGAAGGAAGGCACAAATCTGGTCAGGTTATTTAATGCCATTAATGAATGCAATTAATAATCTTGGACTGGCCGCGATTGCAATTGTAGGCGGTATCTTGGCTGTAAATGAAGCTGTAACGATTGGGGTGATCGCCAGTTTTGTCAGCTATTCAAGGCAGTTTACGAGACCGTTAAATGATTTGGCCAATATATTCAATCTATTTCAGTCTGCAGTCGCAGGTGCTGAACGAGTATTCCAGGTGATTGATGAGAATGAAGAGACAAAAGATGGCGAGCATGCGGTTCCACTCCGGCATTCAGAAGGAAATGTAACGTTTAAGAATGTTTCATTTGGATATGACGCAAATCACCCCATCTTAAAAAATATCAGTTTTGAAGCAAAAACGGGCAGCCACAATGCGCTAGTGGGACCAACTGGTGCAGGGAAGACAACCATTACGAATCTCTTAACCAGATTTTATGAGGTATCTGAAGGGAGCATCTTAATCGATGGGGTAGATATTCGTGATTATACAAGAGAGAGCTTAAGAGATACGTTTGGGATTGTGCTGCAGGACACGTATTTGTTTACGGGAACCATTAAAGAGAATATAAAATATGGCCGGTTGGATGCTACAGATGAAGAAATGATTGAAGCTGCCAGAACGGCAAATGCTCATTATTTTATTACAAGACTTCCAAATGGCTACGATACGATGCTTCTAGAAAATGGCTCGAATCTCAGCCAAGGGAACAAGCAGCTGCTAGCTATTGCCCGGGCAATATTAAAGGATCCAGCAATCCTGATCCTGGATGAGGCAACGAGCAGTGTAGATACGAGAACAGAGCTTGCCATACAGAATGCTATGCGTAAAGTGATGAGAGGACGTACCAGCTTTGTGATTGCACACAGGCTCAGTACGATTCGCGAGGCAGATAAGATTATGGTCATTGATGACGGCCAAGTCAAAGAGAGTGGAACGCATGAAGAATTATTACGTCATAAAGGTCGATACAGTGAAATGTATGAAAGCCAGTATAAAAATATCCAGACTTCATAATGTGAAATCCTGTGGTAATTGATCCGCAGGATTTTTTATTGAATTATATGTAAATAATATGGAAATTATATGCTACTATTAAAATAGTATTTAAGAAGGAGTTCGATTGCTTTGAAAAAAAGACGACCCTGATACTATTTGTCCTTTCATTCATCTATCTATCATTGGCCCAAGTATTAAGTTGGAATAAATACTTTGTTGTTTGGGAGGGTAAGGTATATGAAATGAAGGAAGATGAGGCAATAGATCCTCGGAAAATTGGTAAATACATAGGCAAGGTGGAGTCAATAGCAAATGACGATACCGGACAATATAAAGGGAATGGCTCTAACATATACCCTGTAGGCACTAAGTATTATAAATTGAATAATCAATCTTCTGATTCTGCCATTGCTGTTGAAATCGGTAACTAAAAATGGAAGAAAGCCGAGTTTATCCATGAAGCACCGTTCCGTTTTACCGACCTGTTTGGGAAATACTTGCCTTATACACTTTTAGCAGCTATTGTATTTATTATTTTAGTGAAATTTATACCCAGAATCAGAGTGTCACAATAAATTCCAGAGCTTATAGGCTCTTTTTTTGTGTAAAAAATAGAGATGAAATTTCATTTATTTCTTTTAATTACAAATGATATTGCGATGATAAAAATTTAAAAATAGGAAAACCGCTTAGCAAAAACAATGAAAGCGCATACAATTATTCAGAATTAATTAAATAGTCTAATAATTTAGAAAAATCAGTTGACTATGTGTCTGGAAGGTCGTATTATAAATTTCAACGAGATAACAAATTAGTAATTATTTGGATTTATAATAGTGGAACTAATAACAAGAATTTAATAAGTAGAAGCGATGATAAGGATAAGTAGTAAGTGGGCTGAACAGTTACAGAGAGCCGATGGTGCTGAGAATCGGTACTGTTTCCAAGTATGAACTCCCCTTTGAGCGTCTGTATGAACTCTCCAGTAATACAGACCGGGTTTGACCGATCAACCCGTTATCAAAAGTAAAGAGTGCATGATTGATGAAATCAATTATGAATTAGGGTGGTACCATGGAAAGGACAACAAGCCTTTTCATCCCTGCGTTTCAATTGGGAAACGTATGTGATGAAAAGGCTTTTTTATTTTTAAAAAAGACCTGGCAAATAAGCCTATCACTAAACAGGAGGTAGATTCCATGTTGGAGAAAACAGCTCTTGCTGAGAAGAAAAGCCTACAAACTGAAATAAAAATCAGCGGAGCCGAGATGTTGGTCAATGCCCTGAAAAAGCAAGGAGTGGGGGTTTTATTTGGATACCCCGGAGGTGCCGTTCTACCCATTTATGATGCACTTTATAAATCGGGATTGAAGCATGTGTTGCCAAGACATGAGCAAGGCGCAATCTATGCGGCTGAAGGATATGCAAGGATAAGTGGAAAGCCTGGAGTGGTAATTGCTACCTCTGGTCCCGGAGCAACCAATATTGTCACAGGTCTTGCTGATGCCATGATGGATTCCTTGCCTTTAGTCGTTTTTACCGGTCAGGTTGGTACAGGAGTAATCGGAACAGATGCTTTTCAGGAGGCAGATATTTTAGGAGTTACAACACCGATCACAAAGCATAATTATCAAATTCGAAATACGGCAGATATTCCAAGAATCGTGAAGGAGGCCTTTCATATTGCTTCAACAGGACGGCCAGGTCCAGTCCTCATTGATATTCCGAAAGATATGGCTCAGCTCGTAGCAATAGAAGAGGAACCTGAGACAATCCATTTGCCGGGATATCAGCCAAAGTATGAACCTAATTATTTGCAGATTAGAAGACTCGTAGAAGCAGTCAGTTCTTCTAAGAAACCCGTTTTCTTGGCTGGTGCAGGTATCCTTCATGCGAAAGCCTCAAAGTACTTACTTGAATATGCTGAGCAACAGCAAATCCCAGTCGTTAATACATTATTGGGACTTGGCAGTTTTCCTCCGAGTCATCCGCTTTACATCGGAATGGGAGGGATGCACGGAATATACGCAGCCAATATGGCACTGTCTGAATGTGACCTATTAATCAATATTGGTGCCAGGTTTGACGATCGTTTAACAGGTAATCTATCAAAATTTGCACCGCATGCAATGGTTGCCCATATAGACATTGATCCTGCTGAAATCGGTAAAAATGTTCCGACGGCTATCCCGGTTGTAGGAGATGCCAGGCATGCTCTGAAGCATTTAATCAAGCAGAATGGCAAACAGCCAGATAACGAGGGCTGGAGGAAGCAAATTCAGAATTGGCTGGAGGATGCACCATTCTATTATGACAAGGGGAACGATCAGCACCTGAAACCACAGAGAATTATGGAAATGATTTATGAAATGAGTAATGGGGATGCCATCGTGACAACCGATGTTGGTCAGCATCAAATGTGGGCTGCCCAGTATTATCCTTTTAAGCGTCCGAATGCATGGGTAACCTCCGGAGGACTTGGCACGATGGGGTTTGGATTACCGGCTGCGATTGGAGCACAAATTGCTGAACCAGATGATTTGGTTATCTCCGTAAATGGTGATGGGGGTATCCAAATGTCCATTCAGGAACTTGCTGTTATCGCAGAACTGAACTTGCCAGTAAAAATTATCATTATCAATAATGGTTCTCTTGGAATGGTACGCCAATGGCAGGAAATCTTTTATGAATCCCGATACTCAGAAAGTGTATTTCGTTCCCAGCCCTCCTTCAGCAAGCTGGCTGAAGCTTATGGAATAAAGGGATTCGATATCCGGACGGAGGAAGAAGCTGAAAGGGTATTTAACGAAGAATTTAGTAAAGATAGTCCAGTACTAATCAATATTTTTGTAGAACCTAAAGAAAATGTATACCCAATGGTTGCACCTGGAAAGGGAATTAATGAAATGGTAGGGGTGAAGAAAAATTGAAAAGGATCATCACTTTAACCGTTCTAAACAGACCGGGTGTCCTTAACCGGATTACCAATTTATTTACGAAACGAAATTATAACATTGAAAGTATTACGGTAGGGCAATCCGAAATGGAGGAGAGAGCGCGAATAACTTGTGTTGTAAACGTCGAATCCGTGCAAATTGCAGAACAAATTACCAAACAATTAAATAAACAGATTGATGTCATAAAGGTACAGGACATAACAGATCAATCCGTTGTAGCCAGGGAGCTTGCGTTAGTAAAAGTAACAGCCACTCCCCAATCGAGAAGTGAGATTTACTCACTCATTGAGCCTTTTAGAGCTTCGGTTATTGATATTGGCAAAGAAAGTCTTGTGATTCAAATAACCGGTGAATCAAATAAAATAGAAGCTTTTATCGAATTAGTCAAGCCGTACGGAATTAAGGAATTAGCTAGAACAGGCACTACCGCTTTTGCCCGCTCCACTCAAATGGGCAACCAGGGAACAAAGAATTATTCAATTGTCTAAATAAAAATGAAAAAGGGAGAGAACAATTATGGCAAAAATGTACTATCAAAATGAAGCAAATGAAGCAGCTTTATCAAATAAAAAGGTAGCAGTTATTGGATATGGATCACAGGGGCATGCCCATGCACAGAACTTACGGGAAAGCGGATTTGAAGTAGTTATTGGATTGCGAGAGGGTAAATCTTGGAACCAGGCGGTTGAAGATGGATTTGATGTTAAATCTGTTAGGGAAGCAAGCGAGGAAGCAGATGTAATCATGATTCTCTTACCGGATGAACATCAAACAAAAGTATATAAAGCAGAGATTGAACCAGTCTTGCGGAAAGGTCATACACTGATGTTCGCTCATGGTTTCAATGTCCATTATCATCAAATTGTTCCTCCGGCATTTGTAGATGTATCCCTAGTGGCGCCAAAAGGACCGGGCCATTTAGTCAGAAGGACATTTGAACAAGGGGCAGGTGTTCCAGCATTATTTGCCATCTATCAGGATGTGTCAGGTGAAGCAAGAGAAGTTGCATTGGCTTACGCAAAAGGGATTGGAGCACTTAGGGCAGGAGCTCTTGAAACTACATTCAAGGAAGAGACCGAAACAGATTTATTTGGAGAACAGGCAGTACTTTGCGGGGGACTTACCTCCTTGGTAAAGGCAGGTTTTGAAACGCTGACGGAAGCTGGCTATCAGCCTGAGCTTGCTTACTTTGAATGTTTACATGAATTGAAATTAATTGTTGATCTCATGTATGAAGGCGGCATGGAAGGGATGCGCTATTCCATTTCTGATACCGCTCAATGGGGTGATTTTGTTTCAGGTCCCCGCGTAGTTGGCCCGGCTGTTAAAGAAGAAATGAAGCAAGTGTTAAAAGAAATTCAGAATGGCACATTTGCAAAAGGATGGCTGCTTGAAAATCAAGTGAACAGACCTGTATTTAACGCGACACAGGCACAGGAAAATGCACATCCAATTGAACAGGTAGGCAGAGAACTTCGTCAAATGATGCCATTTATTCAACAGCAAAAAAAGAAACAGAAAGAAGTGGTCGGCAGTGCGAAAAATTAATATTTTTGACACGACCTTACGTGATGGAGAACAATCTGCCGGAGTCACTCTTAATTTGACCGAAAAACTGGAGATAGCCAAACAATTAGAAAAAATGGGTGTAGATATCATTGAGGCTGGTTTTCCCGCAGCCTCTCCAGGAGATTTCGAATCAGTGAAGAAAATTGCTGATTTAGTCAAAAATTCAACGGTAACAGGACTGGCAAGATCTGTGGAAAGTGATATTGATGCAGTGTGGGGAGCTTTAAAGCAAACGGCCGACCCGAGGATACATGTCTTTCTTGCTACATCACCCATACACAGGCAGTATAAGCTGAAAATGACGGAGGATCAGGTAGTTGAAGCTGCCGTGGCTTCGATCCGTTATGCTTCGAAGTATTTCCCGGTTATTCAATGGTCAGCTGAAGATGCTTGCCGAACAGAGCTTCCATTCCTGGCTCGGATTGTGGAAGAAGCTATCAAAGCCGGAGCAAAGATCATCAATATCCCGGATACGGTTGGTTATATCACACCGAAAGAATACAGTGAAGTCTTCCGATATCTAATGAGCCACGTTCCATCTATAGATCAGGTTACGTTGTCTGCCCATTGCCATGACGATTTAGGATTGGCGACCGCCAATTCTATGGCAGCGATTCTGGCCGGAGCGACTCAGATAGAAGGTACCATTAATGGAATTGGTGAACGGGCCGGGAATACTGCACTGGAAGAAGTAGCGCTTGGCCTATATACAAGAAAAGATTTTTATCAGGCAGAAACCGGCTTGGTTCTTAGTGAAATTAAACGTACAAGTGAATTGGTCAGTAAACTGACAGGTATGGTAATCCCGCCAAATAAAGCTGTAGTAGGTAAAAATGCCTTTGCACATGAATCCGGCATTCATCAAGACGGTGTGCTTAAAGAGAAAACAACCTACGAGATAATTGAACCTGAATTAGTTGGATTAAGTTCTAACTCCATGGTGCTTGGTAAGCATTCAGGCCGGCATGCATTCCGTACAAAATTAGAAGAGTTAGGCTTCCCTGTGTCGGATGAAGAAGTTAATCACCTTTTCAAAGTATTCAAGGATCTCGCAGATCGTAAGAAAGAAATGACAGATGATGATATTGTCGCGTTAGTACTGGAAGAGAAAGTAACAAAAGAGGATAACTATTATGAATTAATTTCCATTCAGGTTCAATACGGAACCAATCAGATTCCTACAGCAACCGTTACATTGTCAGGGGTAAATAACGACAGAATACAGGAGGCCTCCACTGGAGCAGGGAGTATTGAAGCGTTATACAATACGCTCGAGCGTTGCATCCAGAAACCAGTTAAGCTGCAGGATTACCGTATTCAATCAGTTGGCGGCGGCAGAGATGCGTTGGCACAGGTGTTTGTAAGAATTATTTATCAGGGAGTGGAAACAAGCGGACGGGGATTAGCCCAGGATGTGTTGGAAGCGTCGGCCAAAGCGTATTTAAATGCTATTAACCGAGTGATTTTAACAGTAGAGCACCAATCAATGGTGATCACGAATTAATCAAATAAGGGGGATTTCTTCGATATGAAAAAAAACATTGCTGTATTGCCGGGTGACGGAATTGGACCAGAAATTATGATAGGAGCCCTCGAAATCCTCAATGCTATTGGTGAACGATTCGGGCATGAATTCGTCTTTGAATATGGGCAAATTGGCGGGGCAGCGATTGACACGGAGGGTACCCCTTTATCTGAAAAAACGATTGACCTTTGTAAACGAAATGATGCCGTGTTACTTGGAGCAGTTGGCGGTCCGAAATGGGATCATAATCCCCCGGAGATGCGACCTGAGCAAGGGCTGTTAAAAATCCGCAAAGAGTTAAATTTATACGCAAATATGCGTCCAATCAGTTATTATGCCAGCATCGAGGATTCATCACCTTTGAAAAAAGAAATCATTGATGGTACGGATTTTTTAATCGTGAGGGAACTAACGGGCGGGTTATATTTTGGCAAACCGAGTAAGCGTAATTATCATGATGGCATGGAATCTGCTGTCGATACTCTGTATTACGAACGCGAAGAAGTAAAGCGGATTATCACACTCGCTTTTGAATTGGCAAAGGAACGAAAAGGAAAGGTAACATCCGTTGATAAGGCAAATGTATTAGAATCAAGCCGAATGTGGAGAGAGGTGGCAGAAGAAGTAGCCAGTGAGTATCCAAAAGTGAAGCTTGAGCATATGCTCGTAGACAACGCAGCGATGCAGCTTATCCGTAATCCAAGGCAATTTGACATATTGGTGACTGAAAATATGTTTGGTGATATTTTGAGCGATGAGGCAAGTGTCTTAACTGGTTCACTTGGAATGCTCCCTTCAGCAAGTCTTTCTGAAAATGGTTTGCATTTATATGAACCAATTCACGGCTCTGCCCCGGATATCGCAGGCCAGGATAAAGCTAATCCAATTGCAATGATTCTGTCTGTTGCATCGATGCTTCGCCATTCCTTCCAAATGGAAGAAGAGGCAAGTATAGTGGAACAAGCGGTGAAAAATGTACTGGACTCCGGCAAACATACAATAGATATATCAGGAGATGGAAAAGTGCTGTCAACTACGGAAATGGCCAGGGCTATTAAGGAAGAAATTTTGCAGAAGGACGCTATTTTTCACATTATGGAAGCGTACGCGTAAAAAAATTAAAGGTATCAATAAAATGAGGAGGGATCTATGTGGGTAAATCGATCGTGGATAAAATCTGGGAAAATCATATAGTGCACAAGGAGGCGGGAAAACCAGATTTATTATACATCGATCTGCATCTCGTTCATGAAGTGACTTCTCCTCAGGCATTTGAGGGTCTTCGCCTAAAGAAAAGAAAGGTACGCAGACCAGATTTGACCTTTGCAACAATGGATCATAATGTCCCCACCATTAATCGTTTTGTAATAACAGATGAGGTGGCGAAAAGGCAATTGACAGCACTTGAACGGAATTGCCAGGAATTTGGAGTACCTTTAGCAGGCCTTGATAGTGAAGACCAGGGAATTGTCCATGTGATTGGACCTGATTTAGGCTTAACCTGGCCGGGAAAAACCATTGTTTGCGGCGACAGCCATACATCTACACATGGTGCATTTGGTGCATTGGCCTTTGGAATTGGCACGAGCGAAGTGGAGCATGTATTAGCGACGCAAACCATTTGGCAAAACAAACCGAAAACGATGAAAATTGAAATAAACGGTTTACTCCAAAATGGGGTTACTGCAAAGGATGTCATTTTATTTATCATCACTCAAAATGGAACGAACTTTGGTAACGGTTATATTTTGGAATATGCAGGAGATGTAGTACGTAATATGTCGATGGAAGAGCGCATGACTATGTGTAATATGTCTATTGAAGGTGGCGCTCGTGCCGGTCTGGTTAGCCCGGATGAAACTACTTTTTCTTATATGAAGGGCCGGAAATATGCTCCCGTGCCGGACGAATTCGAGGAATATTGTAAGCGGTGGTCAGAATTGGCCAGTGATGCTGATGCAGATTATGACAAAGTAATCTACATGAATGGAGATGATATTTCTCCTATGGTCAGTTGGGGCACCAATCCTGGGATGTGCAGCCCAGTAACCGGGAATATCCCTCATTCAAATTCAATGAAGCCAGCAGCAGCCAAAACATTACAGCGAGCGCTAGAATACATGGGTCTTAAAGAAGGTCAGGCAATTACAGATATACCGGTTCAGCATGTATTTATTGGTTCCTGCACAAATTCCAGGATAGAAGATTTAAGGGAAGCGGCTGAAATTATCGATGGTAATAGGGTTGCTGCAGGAGTGAGAGCAATGGTCGTTCCAGGCTCACAGGCTGTTAAGAAGATGGCAGAGGAAGAAGGTCTGGATACGATTTTCAAAGCAGCTGGATTCGAATGGAGAGAAGCAGGCTGCAGCATGTGCTTAAGCATGAATCCAGATGTGGTGCCGGCAGGTGAACATTGTGCTTCCACGTCGAACCGTAATTTTGAAGGAAGACAGGGCACTGGAGCAAGAACGCATTTAGTATCTCCGCGCATGGCAGCAGCGGCAGCGATTTACGGAAAGTTTGTAGATATCAGAGAAGCGGTGAATCCTTTGATTTCTGGAAAAGGAGGTCATTAAAATGGAAAAAATGACAGTCTATACAGGTAAACCTGTTATTCTTGAACGCGATCATGTCGATACAGATCAGATTATACCGAAGCAGTTCCTAAAGCGCATTGAGCGTACCGGGTTTGGCAGGTATGTGTTTTTTGACTGGCGTTTTCATGCAGATGGAACCGAGCGAGACGATTTTGAACTGAATCAGCCTGAAGCTAAAGGTGCGACCATTTTGTTGGCAGGTGAAAATTTTGGATGTGGATCCTCTCGTGAGCATGCCCCATGGGCACTGGGGGATTATGGGTTTAAAGTAATTTTAGCTTCCTCCTTTGCAGATATTTTTCATCAAAACTGTTTGCAAAATGGAATACTGCCGATAACCTTAGAAAAAGAGACTCTTGCTTCACTAAAGGAATTTATACGTAAAACACCGTTGGATCTAACGGTTGATCTACCTAATCAAGAATTGAGAGCACAAGAAAACGTACTTGCTCGATTTGATATTCATCCATATTGGAAGAACATGCTGATTAATGGTTGGGATGAAATTGAACTAACGCTTCAGTATAATGAAGAAATCAATCAATACGAACAGAGAATACTGGCATAGACTACAAGATATATAGTCTATGTTTTTTTGCGTTTCATTGTTTATTGAGTGAATAACAGAAAGATTTTTTGTTTTTCATGGAAAGGCATGCTAAACTAACGACAATTAATTCAAAAAAATCAAGGCGGTTTGTTATGAAGAACACAAAAAGTGAACGAAAGGATGAAAAGGTAATTCCTTTTCCTAATCTGGCACAATTGCTCCTCAAAAAAGGTATGCAAGCCATGGAGGAGAAAAAATTCAAAAATGCCCGTGAATTATTTGGCCAGGCGTATGAATTGGAACCGGAAGATGAAGATATCAATATCGGATTGGCTCTGTCACTTGTAGAGCTCGGGAATTACCAAGATGCAAAAGCTATAGTGAATAAGATGATGGGAAATGGAATTGGAGAGTATTTTCATGTCATCAATATTTATTTAATGATCCTTCTGCAATTAAATGAACATCGCGAGATTATATCGGTAGTCGAAGCGTTATTGGAAGAAAATCAAGTACCTGAAGGCAGAGTTGAATCATTAGAACATCTATTGGCTATGAGTAAACGAATTGTGGAACAGGGCAGCGAACAGGAATATTCAGATGATTTTCCTGAATTTAAAGTCGAATCACCTCAAATTCAGGAGGAAGAAATAAAAGTTATTTTGGAAACCGGAACGATGCAAGAGCAATTTTTTATGCTATCTTCACTTGCAGGGCAAAATATTAGACCGTGGGTAGGGCTGCTTTGCCAATATTTAATAGAAGAAAAACATCCTTTTTTAAAAACCTTTACTTTATCCATATTAAAAGAGCAGGAAGTGGATAAGATTGTAGAGGTGGATAAGTTCGGTCAAACTATTACAGTGAATATAGTAGACTTACCAATTGTTGAAGAAACGCATTTTTTATCTGACATACATAAAACCTTACGTGACAGGTTGGAAAATAATAATCCTATCATGTTCGAACAGGCAATGGAAATGGTTAAAAGGCATAATATCCTGCTTTATCCATTGAATATACCGAATCTCGAAGGATGGGCAGAAGGCTATTATCGAATTGTGTCGGAAGCCTATGGAATCGATTTGAAGGAGCCTGATGAAAGGATAAATATAATTATAGAGGAAATCAGGAATCTAGAGGGGATGACTTTCCCTGTTATTTGAGGGTCCAAGTCTTGAAACGTAGGAAACCTATGTTATAATATAGTGGTTGCAATATGCATTGGTACAGTAAGGCTGTACTGCCTAAGATCAATAAATCTAGTTGCACATAATATCGTGTTAAGAGAAAACGATTATTAGGAAATATATATAGTGGAGGGAAAACCATGTCTGCAAAATGGGAAAAGCTTGAAGGGAACAGCGGTATATTAACTGTTGAAGTACCGGTTGAAAAAGTAAACGAAGGCTTAGATTCAGCATTCAAAAAAGTGGTTAAACAAGTACAAGTGCCAGGATTCCGTAAAGGAAAAATGCCTCGTGCATTATTTGAAAAGAAATTTGGCGTTGAGTCTCTTTACCAAGACGCATTAGATTTTATTCTTCCAGAAGCATACGCTAATGCAATTGAAGAAACTAAAATCGAGCCAGTTGATCGTCCAGAAATTGATATCGAAAAAATGGAAAAAGGCGAAGCTCTTATTTTCAAAGCAACTGTTACTGTGAAGCCAGAAGTTAAACTTGGCGAATACAAAGGTATTGAAGTTACACAACTTGATACTGAAGTAACTGATGAAGATATCGAAAAAGAAATCAAAACTTTACAAGAGCGTAACGCAGAGCTTGTAATCAAAGAAGAAGGACAAGCTGAGAATGGTGATACTGTAGTTTTAGACTTTGAAGGATTCGTTGATGGCGAAGCATTCGAAGGCGGACAAGCAGATAATTACTCCTTAGAACTTGGTTCTAACTCTTTCATTCCAGGATTTGAAGAGCAATTGGTTGGTCTTGAAGTTGGTGGAGAAAAAGATGTTGAAGTTACTTTCCCAGAAGAATATCATGCTGCAGAATTAGCAGGAAAACCAGCTGTATTCAAAGTGAAAATTCATGAAATCAAAACAAAACAATTACCTGAGTTAGATGATGAATTTGCTAAAGATGTTGATGAAGAAGTAGAAACATTGGAAGCACTTAAAGAAAAAATCAAAACTCGTTTAGTTGAGTCTAAAAACCATCAAGCAGAGCACCATGTAAAAGACACAGTTATCGAAAAAGCGGCAGAAACTGCAGAAATCGATATTCCAGAAGCAATGATCGACACTGAAACAGATCGTATGATTCAAGAATTTGAACAACGTCTTCAAGCTCAAGGTATGACTCTTGACATGTACTTCCAATTCTCTGGCCAAGACAAAGATGCTCTTAAAGGTCAAATGAAAGAGGAAGCTGAAAAGCGTGTACGCATCAACTTAACTCTTGAAGCAATCGCTAAAGCAGAGAACCTTGAAGTTACTGAAGAAGAAATCAACACTGAAGTACAAGCAATGTCTGAGCAATATGGCTTGACTGCTGAACAAATCATCCAAGCGCTTGGCGGAACTGAAAGTGTTAAAGGTGACTTATTAGTAAGAAAAGCAATCGACGTATTAGTTGATAACAGCAAAACAGTAGAAGCTTAATACACATATTAAATAACAAAACAAGGTGCGATTTTATCGTACCTTGTTTTATACATACTATACATACTAATTGCAGGGCCAAAGTTTCGAGAAGATTCGACTTTTAGAATCGAAATATTTTAACACATACATAATTGCTTTTTTCATGAATTAAGTGTAGATTAATTCTAAATAAATAGGATTTAAAACTCTTCCATTTTTGATTTCCAGGATTGAAAGGAGTCAAGAATGGATATTATGTACATATACATAAGGAACAATTAGTTTGGCAAATGAGTACGGCCTTTTTCTTACCTTATATGGGGCAATGTATGTTACAATCCTTACATACCCTTCATTAGTTAATCTGGATCGTAAAGAATTGCAGATTTCATGATAGAGTTCATAATACCAAGGGGTGAAACTATGTTTAAATTCAATGATGAGAAAGGGCAATTGAAGTGTTCTTTCTGTGGGAAAACTCAAGAACAAGTCCGAAAACTCGTAGCGGGTCCAGGTGTTTATATATGTGATGAGTGCATAGAGTTATGCACTGAAATTGTAGAAGAAGAACTGGGTACTGAAGAAGAAGTTGAGTTAAAAGATATACCAAAACCAATGGAGATCTTAGAAATCCTTGATGAATATGTTATTGGTCAAAAAGGTGCTAAAAAATCCTTGGCAGTAGCCGTTTATAATCACTATAAACGTGTAAATTCTAATAGCAAAATTGAAGATGTAGAATTATCTAAATCCAATATTTGCTTAATCGGGCCTACTGGAAGCGGGAAAACACTTCTTGCTCAAACTTTAGCCAGATTATTAAATGTACCATTTGCCATTGCAGATGCTACGTCATTAACTGAAGCTGGTTACGTGGGTGAAGATGTTGAAAATATCTTACTTAAGCTAATTCAGGCTGCTGATTACGATGTAGAGAAAGCTGAAAAAGGCATTATATACATTGATGAAATCGATAAAATTGCACGTAAATCTGAAAACCCATCCATTACACGAGATGTTTCAGGTGAAGGTGTACAGCAGGCGTTGCTGAAAATTCTTGAAGGCACAGTGGCAAGCGTTCCGCCACAAGGAGGAAGAAAGCATCCTCATCAAGAATTCATCCAAATTGATACAACGAATATTCTATTCATTTGCGGTGGTGCATTTGATGGAATCGAACCGATTATTAAACGCCGTCTTGGCCAAAAAGTTATCGGTTTTGGATCAGTTAAAGAAGAAGTTGAAGATAAAAACTTGTTAACTAAAGTTCTTCCTGAAGACATGCTTCGTTTTGGATTAATTCCAGAATTTATCGGACGTTTGCCGGTAATTGCTACACTTGAGCAATTAGATGAGGATACATTAATCCAAATCCTTACTAAGCCAAAAAATGCGCTTGTTAAGCAATTCCAAAAAATGCTTCAACTTGATGACGTAGAACTCGAATTTGAGGACGGAGCGTTGTTAGAAATTGCGAAAAAAGCAATTGAGCGTAAAACAGGTGCACGTGGACTTCGTTCCATTATTGAGGGAATTATGCTGGATGTCATGTTTGAACTTCCTTCCCGTAATGATATTAAAAAATGTATCATTACAGCTGAAGTGATCTCTAAAGGCGAATCTCCAAAAATAATTCTTGTTGATGGAACAACTGAAACAGTTGAAAAGAAAACATCTGCTTGATAAAGATATAAGTTGTAGAAGAGGCCAATCAAAATCTTGATTGGCCTTTTTTTGTATTGCAAATGACGCAATTTACAGGTTATCTATTCTTAAATGGATACATGTTTGGAGAGTTAGAAGAAAACAATTGCTTTTATAGGAAGAATAATAAGAGATTGACCCGAGTGGAGTAGGAATCCAGCCGATTCCTTCATTAATCCAGCCAATTTTAGATTTTATCCAGCCAAATTCAGCACTAATCCAGCCAATTCAGCTCAAATTCCAGCCAAACGCTAAAGTAGGTGGCAGGTTTTGATGTAGATACATAGAGCTTGAGTCATAAGGATAGCCACCCACTGCGGGAGGAAAGAACACATCTGTGCGCCTCCTCTTATGCTTTTCGGAGGCCAACAGGATGTTGGTCACAAAGACGTTGCCACAGGACGTGGCGTATTTAGTCTTTGTTCCTTAACGTAAGGCCCTTCAGCTTTTTAGTTAATCCAGCTTCGCCTCCTAGCTTCTCGAGACATAAGTGTAGCCACAGCGGGAGGAAAAGCGCCTCCCTGCGCGCCTCCTCTTATGCTTGTCGAAGCTGATCAGTCGGCTCAGCTTTTTGATGTTTATTCCATCCTTTCTAGGGAGATACTAGCTTGTATCTCAACGATGTGATTTCAGGAGGGTGCTTATATGAGTTGGACTGGTGTGGTTATTGTTATCCAGCTGTTTTTTGGAATAGTGATTGGCATGTATTTTTTAAATTTGTTAAAGGGTCAAAGGGTACAAAAGGTTTCGATTGATCGAGAGGCTAAGAAGGAGATGGATCAGCTTCATCGAATGAAGTCTATCTCATTAACTGAGCCGCTTTCCGAAAAGGTAAGACCAGCACGGTTTGATGATATTATTGGTCAGAAGGATGGAATCAAGGCACTAAAGGCAGCACTTTGTGGGCCAAATCCACAGCATGTACTAATTTATGGTCCGCCTGGAATTGGGAAAACGGCCGCTGCGCGACTGGTGCTGGAAGAGGCTAAAGCAAATATGAAATCTCCATTCAGGCAAACCGCAACATTTGTAGAATTGGATGCCACAACAGCCAGATTTGATGAGAGAGGAATTGCTGACCCACTTATAGGCTCTGTTCATGACCCAATCTATCAGGGCGCCGGAGCAATGGGCCAGGCAGGTATTCCACAGCCAAAACAGGGGGCAGTTTCAAATGCTCATGGCGGTGTCTTATTTATTGATGAAATTGGAGAATTGCATAATATACAAATGAACAAATTATTGAAGGTATTGGAAGATCGGAAAGTACATTTTGAAAGTGCATACTATAATGAAGAGAATCCGAATATACCAAAACATATACATGAAATTTTTCAAAATGGATTACCTGCTGATTTTAGGCTTGTTGGGGCTACAACGAGAACACCTTCTGAAATTCCGCCTGCGATTCGTTCCAGATGCATGGAGATTTTTTTTCGTGAATTAAATCAGGAGGAACTGAAAAAGGTGGCCAAAAATGCAGTTGAACGGGTGTCCTTAGAGATTAGTGATGAGGCGCTTAATGTCATTGGTAATTTTGCCAGCAATGGACGGGAAGCTGTAAATATGGTTCAGAGTGCCGCAGGTTTAGCCATTACAGAAAATAGAGATTATATTAAAGATGAAGATATTGAATGGATTGTTCAATCCAGCCAAATGTCTCCTAGATATCAAAGTTTTATTGCGAAAGAATCTGCCGTTGGTGTTGTAAATGGTCTGGCTGTAACCGGACCAAGCTCAGGGGCGTTACTTGAGATTGAAGTTACGGTTATTGATGCGGTTGATAAGGGATCAGTTAATATAACTGGAATCGTAGAAGAAGAAAGTATTAATAGTGCAGGAAAATCCATCAGAAGAAAAAGCATGGCTAAGGGATCGATTGAAAATGTGGTGACTGTCCTGAGAACGATTGGCGTACCAGCTGACAAATTTGATATCCATGTTAATTTTCCGGGCGGTATACCGATTGATGGTCCTTCGGCAGGCATTGCTATGGCCGTTGGGATTTACTCAGCTATCTATCAAATACCGGTAAAAAATAATGTTGCAATGACAGGAGAAATCAGCATTCACGGGAAGGTTAAGCCGGTTGGCGGTGTGTTTACGAAAGTGACAGCAGCTAAGTTAGCGGG
Organism: Bacillus sp. z50; assembly: GCF_058313585.1. Taxonomy (NCBI): domain Bacteria; kingdom Bacillati; phylum Bacillota; class Bacilli; order Caryophanales; family Bacillaceae; genus Bacillus; species Bacillus sp. z50. Next base: position 15,541 of record NZ_JBZFQL010000006.1, on the reverse strand, counting down.
AGCCGATGTAGTTCTGATTCCGGAAGAAAATATACAAGCCCTGTTAAACCAAGTCGAAAATATTGAAATTAAACCTGTCAGGAACTTAAAGGAAGTATTTCAACTAGTATTCGATCGTACAGCGGCCATTGATACTATTATTGAAAATATGCCACTTTCTGAACGGGAAAGCGGCTGAGGGAACAAAATTAAAAGGCTTGCATCAGAGCGAGCCTTTTTTTTGTCTTACTAATAATGAGAGTGGGAAATTTTGTTACCTTAAAAATTTATTGAAAGGTGTTACATCCACTTAAATTTAGGGAAAACAAGTAACATGGTTTCGTTTATCGTCCCAAATAGACACAAACCAGTAAATACGATAAAATTGGTAAAAGGTCAATGAATAATACATATATTAGCATGTTTTGGAGGTGCAACAAATGGCAAACACTATGGACAAAAACGTTCCCCTCCTGCCGCTTCGCGGATTGCTTGTTTTCCCAACGATGGTTCTCCATCTGGATGTTGGAAGGGAAAAATCTGTTCAGGCGCTAGAGAAAGCGATGGTAGATGACCATTTGATATTTTTAACTACTCAGAAGGAAGCTTCTACAGATGAGCCCAGTGAAGATGATTTGTATGAAATGGGTACACTCACTAAAGTAAAACAGATGCTTAAACTCCCAAATGGGACAATTCGAGTGTTGGTAGAAGGTTTATCTAGAGCACAAATGGTTTCCTATGAGGATGATAGTGATTTTCTTACAGCGAAGCTCGAAATTATTGAAGATCCAGTAGAGAAGGATCCTGAAACAGAAGCTTTGATGAGAACTTTATTAAATTACTTTGAACAGTACATAAAAATCTCAAAAAAGGTCACAACAGAAACATATAATTCAACTGTTGATATAGAAGAACCCGGCAGACTGGCCGATATTGTTACATCACATTTGCCGCTTAAGCTGAAGGACAAGCAGGAAATACTTGAGACCATTGATGTCAAGGAAAGATTAAACAAAGTAATCAGTTTAATCAATAACGAGAAAGAAGTATTGAATCTCGAAAAGAAAATCGGTCTGCGTGTCAAAAAATCAATGGAGCGAACACAAAAGGAATATTATCTACGCGAACAAATGAAAGCAATCCAAAAAGAGCTCGGTGACAAAGAAGGTAAGGCTGCTGAGATTGCTGAATTTGCTGAGAAGATAAAGGAAGCGGGCATGCCGGCTCATGTCATGGAAACTGCACTTAAGGAGCTGGACCGCTATGAAAAGATTCCGGCAACATCTGCAGAGAGTGCGGTCATTCGTAATTATATTGAGTGGCTGATTGCAATTCCTTGGTCGAAAGCAACGAAGGATGATCTGAATATTAGAAAAGCTGAGAACATCTTAAACAAAGACCATTATGGTCTTGAAAAGGTGAAAGAGCGCGTGCTTGAATATTTGGCTGTTCAGAAGCTTACGAATTCCTTAAAAGGACCAATTCTTTGCCTTGCGGGACCTCCAGGGGTAGGTAAGACTAGTTTGGCAAAATCCATAGCTAAGTCTTTGAACCGTAATTTCGTCCGGGTTTCTCTTGGTGGAGTAAGAGATGAATCAGAAATACGCGGACATCGCCGTACGTATGTGGGGGCTATGCCTGGCCGTATTATACAAGGGATGAAAAAAGCGGGAACCATTAATCCGGTTTTCTTATTGGATGAGATTGATAAAATGTCCAACGATTTTCGGGGGGATCCATCTTCAGCTATGCTTGAAGTTCTTGACCCGGAGCAAAACAATACTTTCAGCGATCATTATATTGAGGAAACCTACGATCTTTCCAATGTAATGTTTATTGCTACAGCCAATGATTTAGCAACGATTCCGGCACCTCTACGTGATCGGATGGAAATTATTAATCTCTCCGGCTATACGGAAATTGAAAAGCTCCATATTGCTAAAGATCATCTGATGCTAAAACAAATCAAAGCTCACGGATTGACAAGAAGCCAGCTTCAAATGAAGGATGATGCGATTATCAAAATCATCAGGCAATATACAAGAGAAGCTGGGGTTCGTACTTTGGAAAGGCAATTGGCGGCAATCTGCCGGAAAGTAGCCAAGATTATTGTTTCAGGTGAGAAGAAAAAAGTTATTGTCACAGAAAAAGTAGTGGCTGAATTTTTGGGTAAACCGTATTTCCGTCATGGCGAAGCAGAGCGTGAAGACCAGGTTGGAGTAGCAACTGGACTTGCTTATACTACATTTGGCGGTGATACCCTTCAAATTGAAGTTTCTTTATCACCAGGTAAGGGCAAACTTGTGTTGACGGGTAAACTTGGAGATGTCATGAAAGAATCTGCGCAGGCTGCTTTCAGCTATGTTCGTTCCAAGGTTGAAGATTTTGGGATTGACAAGGATTTCTATGAGAAATATGATATTCATATTCATGTTCCTGAAGGAGCTGTTCCAAAAGATGGTCCTTCCGCAGGTATTACTATAGCGACTGCCTTAATTTCAGCGCTTACGGGTAAAGCGATCCGTAAGGAAGTAGGGATGACTGGTGAAATAACTTTGCGTGGTCGTGTATTGCCGATTGGGGGATTAAAGGAAAAGTCATTGAGTGCTCATCGTGCAGGACTAAAGAAAGTTATATGTCCGATTGATAATGAGAGAGATATTGATGATATTCCTGAAAGTGTTCGTGAAGAATTAGAATTCGTATTTGTATCACAACTTGATGAAGTGCTGCAACATGCATTGGTAGGTGGAGAAAGTTGAAAATTACTCAAGCAGAGATTGTGATGAGTGCTGTTAAACCGGAACAATATCCAACAGATGGTTTTCCGGAGTTCGCTCTAGCTGGACGTTCAAATGTAGGAAAATCTTCTTTTATTAATAAAATGATCAATCGGAAAGGTTTGGCCCGTACTTCATCTAAACCGGGTAAAACACAAACATTGAACTTTTATAAGCTTAATGAGCAATTATTTTTCGTCGATGTACCGGGATATGGATATGCGAAAGTATCCAAGTCCGAACGTGAAGCATGGGGTAAGATGATTGAGACATACATTACGACACGTGAGCCTTTACGTGCTATGCTCTTAATCATTGATTTGCGCCATAAACCGTCTGTGGACGATGTAATGATGTATGATTTTCTTAAGCATTATGAGATACCTTGTATCATTATTGCAACCAAAGCGGATAAAATTCCAAAAGGTAAATGGCAAAAGCATCTAAAAGTCGTGAAAGACACACTGAATATTATCGAAAGTGACGAAGTGATTTTGTTCTCTTCGGAGACTGGGCTTGGAAAAGATACGGCCTGGAATGCCATACAGGCGCGAATATAAAAATTGATGTGAAAAGAGCTGCATATTAGTTATGCAGCTCTTTTCATATGTATATTCTAATATCAGAAGCTCTGATGAGTATTTTTTGGTAAAGCCCCTAATTCATAAAGGATGGCAGCATCACTATTTTTTCCTTCCCTAAATTTAAATATCATGATACCTGTTTCTTTGATTCGTTGGTTATCCGAAGGAATGTTAAACCAACCACCTTTATAGGTCATCCAGCCGGTATAACGGACAACTAGCTTTTCTCCCTGTTCTATTAAATCATCTATTATCCATTCATCATCCTGAAAAACATTCCTATACTAGTTCATAAATTCTCTCATATCATTTTTTGGGTTATCTGTATTTCTTGAGTGGAATATAAAATGTGAATCTGTAAGCTGATCTAAGAGTTCAAGATTACCTTTCGTAAAGTATTCATCGAACCATATCCTGGCGACTTCTCTTTTTTGATCAGTAATCACTTTATCTCCCTATACTTGTATAAGATGGTCTGACCTTTGTATTATTCCTCATCCTCAAAAGTAATCATTACGCCAACAACCTGTTTGAAAATATTATATTTCACTTTGACTTCATACATTCCATCACCATAGCCAGACATAGAAACCGCACCTCCAGGAACCACTCCGGCTTGTTCATCTGTATCAGTCATATCACAGCATACTACATAGTATTTTGAGCTAGCCTCATCTATCTCTATATCATGGGTATTTATCAGTTCATATGGGATTGTTTCATCTTTTTGAAAAACGTCAAAATCAAAGATTCCTGCTTGTGCTGAATCAACCGCTATTGCTTGAGCGCAATCATGCCATCTCCCGCTTGGTTTCTTTTCACCATAATATACGAACAAATTTTGTACTGCTTCCTCATCAGTGTGTGTAACATATGCTGTCCACTTTCCATTTTTCACATTTAGAAGTAAGACTTGCAGGTCTTCTTCATCTTTATCGTAACATGGGTCCGTAACAATTAACTTCCCACTTTCGATTGTAAATGTGCCTAAGATTTTAGGCTTATTTGTCTTTTTCGGTACATACCAGTCAATAAATTCACTTAAAGTTGAAGCCTTACATTCGCATTTTCCTTTTTTATCATCCCATAGAAAAATCAGCTCTTGCATAAATCTTTTTCGAATTCGATAGCAGAGATTATTTCCATTGATATGGTCACCAATACAAATAAATTCATCAGGCATATTTTTAGGCCGGTTCTCTTGATTTTGCCTAACAATATCCATTGTAAAGGCTAATTGTTCATTAGCTTGAATCGAGTACAAAGTCCATTCTCCGAATGTTGCACCATTTGTTTCTAGAAAGAGTTCCTTGTATTCTTCTGGAAAGGTAGCGCCAAGTGTTCGTTCTGTTTTCTTTAATTCAATTAATGACACTCCGGCTACTTCAATCTTGGGATTAATCTTATTTATTACTTTCTTCATTGTTTCCTCCAAGGATTTTTCCAAATTATTATGACATGTCAGAGAAATAACGTAATTTTATTAATATGCTAAGAATTGATTTATAAAAAGCGAAAGAAATGAGTGGTCTGAAGATGAGAATTGAAGTAAACAAATGAAGTAGAATCATCAAATTCGAGAATCTTTTTAAGGATTGTATGCGTAAATCTGTCAAACGTCTATTATGTGGATTGCTTGGATTTATTTCTCCATACGAGGGATGCAATTAAAATAAGTAAACCGGCGGCTATTCCCATTATTTGATCGATTAAAAGCTCACCTGTTCTAAAATAACGGATTGTAAATGTTCCTCCGAAAATAAGAAGTATGCTGATGGAAAATCGAATGAAAAATGTGTTTGTGCTCAATCTCTAACACCTCCTCTGTAAATAAAGCATAATTCATATGTAATTAATTGTAAATATCCTTTGTTAATAGGCTGAGATCTCTATAAAAGGCTTTTTCGTAAATATTGTTGCTTTGAATAAAAAGGGAGCTGCTATCCATTTGCGGTAAAATTGGGTGGGGATTACCTTCTTGAATGAATGGGATAGGTTAGTGAAGAAGGAATTTATTAATATTTTATTGAATTATATTAAAGATGAATTTATATAGAAACCCAAAAAACGGTAAATTGTAGCGTTCAGGTGAGATTAATATGATATGGGTACATAAAAATATAAAGGGCAAACGTTATAAGCAATTAATAGACTTACTCTCAAGGAATTGTAATCGCTTTGCTTTTGTAGAAGATGGACGTTTATTGGAGTTTGAAAAGGAGCGTCTTGCCTTTATTGATAATTTAATAATCGATATTGAAGAACATTTAATCGAAAGACGAATACAAAAAGAATGGGAAACCACAAGACTTTCTGAAGATACAGCCTACGTTTTTTATTTTAAAATGAATAATGCTACAAGAGACTTTTTGAAAGAGCGTTGTCATTCCCTTTTTGATTGGATTAGTCCTGAACTACCAGAAGACTTAATGTTTTACCATAATGATAAATGCATATTAGCTGTATGCTCCCACGAAGAATATTTTGTAGTGGAGGAAGCTATTTGGGACAGTTTCATATTGAACTAACGGGGCAGTTTAGCTCAATAAGAGAAAACCACTAGTGAATGTTACCATTACCAAACGACTTTATTATGAATTAAGCAACTATATGTACAAAGATAATAAAGTCGTTTAATTTTAATACAGAAAAATAAAAGCCTTACTACACATAAAATGTAATAAGGCTTTTAAAATTTGTTCAAAAACGCACAATTTTGTCTTTATCATTTCATTGCTTGTAACGTTTCCTTTGCCCAATGAAAAATTAACGTTGTATCTTGTTGTAAATGAACAGGCATACCTTGTTGAATCTCTAAAAAACGGCTTAATACTTGTCGATCAAGCTCTTCTGCATTTAGAATAAGCTCCCCTATATCTGATTGAAATATTTCTGATTTTAAAAATTGCTTTCCTTGTATTACGAAACGTGCATTTTTAAATATAGCTTTAATTGCCTCTACTGATTTTGTGTGCAAATAATTGTGCAAAGTCATATGATAACTATTTCCTGCACCTGTTCGAACAAATCGCTTGATATCTTCCGGTTGAATATGTTTCTTTAAAAATTCCAAGCTACCGTAAACTGCTTTTGTATCATAGACAAAGGTAAATAAATCCGATTTATCCCAAGCTTGGAGTTCGTCTACACCCGAAATAAAACCACAAAGTAAATGACGGTTTGGCATCGTATGGGTAACGACTTCATACGATAATAATCGATCAATCGTCAGTTCTTTAAAAATGACCACTACATCAATATCACTGTCTAGCTTTGCCTCTTCCCTCGCTCTACTTCCTTGCAATCCTATAAAGACAATCTCCTCGCCAAATTGTTGAATAAGTTTTTGACTAAATTGCTCAAGCCAATCGTTCATTTCAATCATATGCATTACCATCCTTATTTAATTTTGCCGCGGTAAATGCAGTAGCGTAAATAATTCTATTTTAAAACTGTAACTGTAGTCAATCGACTTATTTCTTGTAGTTTTTTATTATAACTGTACACGATAAATGGTAGGCGGGAAAGTTTCATTTTTAAATAACTCTATTATCATTAAACATTTCAATCATCTCTTATTAAATTAACGAGTGCATTAATTGAAGAAGGAATAACACTATTCTTGTTTAAGTAATTGTTATCTGGGACCAATAAGTTATTTAGAAAGTAAGATTATGTTTGTTTTGGCGAATGTCTCATTGTGATTAAGGATAAGGATTATACCGCTAAAGGAGCAGCATTCCAGAAATAATAAAAAGCTTGTGAACAAGTACACTTAAACTATAGGGGGCGTTGATCCAGGAAGGATTAATCTCTTTTTATGTTGAATTTCTTATTGAAGTAAAAGGGGAAGGTTTATTCAAGAAAAAATATAATATAAGTTTTAATCCCAATGATAAACTGATGAGGAGAAACTGAATTGAAAATTGTAAAAATTTACGAATATGAAATTAATGGTCAATTGGAAACTAAATTACGGCAGTTATTAGTAGAATGTTTTACAGATGTATATCCAAAAGATAGAATTTACTTTAAGCAGTTACCTCATTTTAGGTTCATTGTAATTGATGATACTAATCAACTTGTCGGTCATGTGGGCTTGGATTATAGAGTAATGAATTTAAACGGGAAACCAATAAGAGTTCTTGGTATCATCGATTTATGTGTATCAAAAAACAAGCGTTCACAGGGAATAGGTTCATTACTGCTCTCTGAAATAAATGATTTCTGTGAAGGGAAGTTAGTTGATTTTTTACTCTTGTTTGCAGATAACAAAAAATTGTACTTAAACGCAGGATTCAAGTCTGTAAATAATGAATGTAAATGGTTAAAAATTGACGATGAAAATCAATCAACTTACGGAATAGGACATGAAAAGATTAATGAGCTTATGATCAAAGAAGTAGGTAATATAAAATGGGAAAATGGCAAGTTAGATTTATTAGGATACCTTTATTAAGCTAACGGGGGCGATTGCAAAACAAGGCAGTCGCTTTTTGTGTTATTTGCGCAGGAAGGTTTTATAAAGAATAATAATATTAAGGTTAGTAGAGGTTTCAGAATATACGTGGGAAAATCAACCTTCCCTTTATTGGTAATCCGACACGATTCCTATTGTTAGTGCTTTTTCTGATCTTTAAGAAAAAAGTAGTTGACAACGGAAAATAAATTATGATATTATTAAATATTTGCTAAAAAATGATATATATGTTAAGGTTAAGAAGGTTACCATATATGGAGGTGGATTATTTGTTTCAAATTGGCGATAACATTGTTTATCCAATGCATGGAGTAGGTTTAATTAAAGCCATAGAAGAAAAGGAAATCTCAGAGGAAAAACAACAGTATTATGTTATAAAAATGTTAATCGGTAATATGCAAGTCATGATTCCTACGGGTAAGAGTTCAAGTATACGCCCTGTTACTGACATAATTGCATTAAAACACATCATAAACATCTTTCATCATGGAGAATCAGATAGATTACTGCCGTGGAAACAAAGGTATAAAGTGAACACGGACAAAATAAAAACGGGTAAAATACAAGAATGTACTGAAGTTGTACGTGATTTAATGCGTATGAAGAAAGAAAAAGCACTTAATACAAGCGAAAAAAAAATGTTAGATAACGCACATGAATTTTTGATTAGTGAACTGGGATTAATTAAAGGTATTACTGAAAATCAAATAAAAAGTTTCTGTTAAGGTTAATTTAAGAAAATTGATTACTTTCCCGAAAATTTCCTGATTTTTTGGAAATATGTTTATTATTAAAATAAATCTTTTCAAAGACATTCAACTTCTCCAACTCACCTTTAGAGCATTAACCTCTTTTGTAATTTCTACAATCTAATCCATTTTTATTATTTAAATTTATTTTACGAACGTTTGAAGTTTCATCAAATAACTCGATAAAATAGTCACTTGATTTTTGCAATCCTGATTCACACTGGCACGGACAAGGAGCCGTAAGGATGAAAGAGAGGTAGGGCTTTCATTGTTTTAGGTATACAATATATTATTTAAGTCATTATTTCTAGAAGAAAAAACAATCAATCTCACCTCTATCTTTAAGAATTTTTTATATCATCTGAGACAGTGAATAGTAATTGTTTATCTTCTTTACGTTAAAGAGAGAAACGAATTGGTAACACCATATGGTCAACTACAAAAATGGATTCCAGACCAGGAAACCATTTTTTATTTTATTTACATAACAATAGTAAAGATTACTGGTGAGGGTTTAAATCCTTTGAAGGGCAACGTGTACAAGAAGGATTTTAATGCTATTGTGGAACATATTAAAGGTTAACTAATAATATTAAATCATGTATGAAAAAACCAAGTTTGTGAATACGGAAGTATTTGAAATTCTAGGTTCTAATAACAGTCATTCAATTGTAGAAGATTTCTCTGAAAATTCCCTGATTGCTTTTTGGATCAGAATTGACTGGGAGAATCCTATTGTTAACCGAGTTGAAGTAAATGACCAAGAAATTAAGAGCATTCCATCCTTTCTAATTTCTAAAGGATTTGATACTTCAATTCCTATATATATCTTTTGGGGATACGATAGTTATCCATGTGTAAAAACTAAATTGACTGGAGAAATATTAAGTAATATTGAGGATATTGTTTGGTTAGGAAATGATTTATATATTTATTGTCTTACACAGAAATATGTTATTGAATTCTTTCATGATGATACGGTTAATGTGGGGTGGATTTAGGTCAACAAAGACTTTATCCTTATTTAACAAACAGGGGCGGTGATCCAAGAAGGATTAATGCTCTTTTTTGTTGAAATCCTTATTGTTGAAACGGGGCAGTTTAGCGGAAGAAGGTTTAATACCTTTCTTGTTGAACTTATTATGGTAGACCAGGTCAGTTTAATAAGAAAGGAAGATATTATTGGGGAATTGGGAAAGGAATTTACTTAAAACATCACGTGGTGTATTCGAAATATTTGTAAAGGGTGAAGGCGAACAACTTTGTGTTACCCATCATTATGCAGAATTTAATCAGACAGGTGATTATTTTGCAGAGACTTTTACAAAAACAAACAAAGTATTTTTGATAAATTTAAGAGAAGCAGGTAATTCAGAGAAAGCACAAGAACCGTATCAACTAAGTTTTTTGGAAACAATATTTGATATAGAAGCTATTCGAGAAGAATTGGGTTTTAATAAATGGGGATTTTCTGGGCACTCAACTGGGGGTATGTTAGGCATTATCTACGGAATATACTTTTCAAAATCTCTTACATTTAATGTGATTGTCGGAGCTGCAGCAAGAGAATATATAACATTCTCAAAAGATTGTATTTATAATCCGAAACACTCCCAATTCACCAGAATGCAAGAACTTAATGAAACATTGAAACGTTCAGGTATATCATCAGAAAAAAGAAAAGAACTAAAAATTGAAAGAACGAAACTATCTTTATTCGACCCTGAAAAATATGACGAGCTTTTTTGTCTAAACATTAGTAAAGGAATGTCTGCGATTCGTATGGATTTTTTCAGCCGAGAATTACAAGTCTATGATGTAACGAAAAAGCTGGAGTTTATATCAACCCCAACTTTAATAATTTGCGGTAGAAATGATGTACAGTGTCCAGTGTTATACTCTATTGAAATGGAGGAAGGAATACCGAATTCAAAATTAGTGATTTTTGAAAAAAGTAATCATTACCCTTTCTTAGAAGAAGCTCAACAATTTATTGAAGAATATAATTTATTTATAAAGGAACACCAATCCTTATTAAGCTAATGGGGGCGTTGATCCAAGGAGGATTAATGCTCTTTTTTGTTGAATTCCTTATTGTAGAAACGGGGCAGGTTAGTTGAATAACAATTTACCCTTAAAGTAAGCTGGTGTTATAATTCACCTATAAATCCTATTTTTAGAGATAACATTTACTAGTCACGAGCTAAACCGGGTTCTGTGAAGAATTTAAAACATATGATGGTCACATCCTGTTTATTTCCAACAGTAGAAACAAACAAGTCGTTAAGAACAGCAACTTTTGCTGTATAAAATTTTGAGGTGATTATATGTCGGAAATTATTTTTCAAGAAGCCGAAAACTTCATTGAAAAAGCAAAAAAATTAGGTGAAAAATATTTAGGGAGAACAGCTACAAGAGAAGAAATCCAACTTTTGAATGACAAATTTGGGGGTAAGATTCCAAGTTGGTATTGTAAATTAATTTCCGAACTTCCATTAATTCATATGGAAATTGGTTGGCAAGCATATGAACCTGAAGAAGATTATGATGGGATAGAATATGTAGAAATATATCAGCCGAGTCATATGATAGATTACTCTTTTGAAGCATATCAAGGTATACAAATTTTAGAAAGAGGTTATGTCTGCATAGGCGGAGATCCAACGGGTTCTGGAGACCCCTATTTTATTAATTTTGATTCTGAAAACCCACCTGTATTTCAAATATATCACGATGTAGGAGACAATCCAGATGAAATTCTTAAGCACGGTAAAGCAAAAGTAGCTGACTCTCTTGTGGAGTTCTTTAGAAATGGCATAATCTTGGAATAGTAAAATCAAGTGAATTACAAAATATTTCTTCAGTACATATAGAACAATTCGGGCGTTAATCCAGGAAGGGATAAACGATATATTTTGTAGAATTGAAGGAATAGATATACTCCAATATCGAGGGCTGTGAGCAGCTCTTTTTGTTTTGACAAAAAAGGGGCAGGTTAGTTGAAGAAGGAAATGACGAAAAGTAGTTGAATTTAAATAATTTTAAGGGGATTCATTTTGAATATAAAATTAACGGCAGAAGTCTATAGAGTAGGAATCTCTATTGGTATTTTTTCAGTACAAGAAATTATAAAGTGGGCAGATAATGCAATTAAAACCCTTGAAAACCCACCGTATGAAATTATTGATTTGTCTTTATCCTCCAAATTAAATATAGAGGAATTTATGTTGAAATTAGAGTTGATTAAAGGAGATGTTGAACAAGGCCTTCCCCCCAAGATAATATTGGGGTTATTAAATGATTACCTTTACATACAACAAGATATAAATGATGTTATCACCATAATGGACAAGTTAATTCAGCATTTACCAGAAGACTGCGAATGGATGGAGATGGAAATTCACTATTTATCAGATGGAGTTTATTTAGCGAAGAACGAAATTGATGGAGACTTAAAAGAAATGACTTGTGAAATAAAACAATTTCTAAATCAGTTCGTTGATTTTAGTAATTGTTTTGGCAAATGTGATTTTTAATATGTCAAAAGTCTGTGAATGCATCCCCTTTTCTTATGCAACTAAAGGGGCAGGTTAGTGAAAGGAGAAAAACAGAGAAATAAGATATATTTATAAAAAACAATCCGAGGAATCCATTAGTAAAAATAAGATATGGAGGACTTGTTGATGGGGAATCTATGAAGAATTCTTATACGTTTTTTTATATTACTAGAAGTCAGGTTATGGCCGCAATGGTTATAAAAACCTGTCATTTCAAGGCACAAAGGAAGAATTTTTAGATGTGATTAGTAAAATCATTATTACTAAATTTGGATGTTATAAGATTAGAATTGTAAATGATAAGAAAAGAAGTATGTATATTTTAGGTATTAAAAGACGAGGAAGAAAAAAAGAATTTAGAGTTTTTTTAAAGGATGTTCCTAATAAATAATTACATTCCAAACAAAGTGAAAGTGCTTATTCAGATAAAAGAGGCATTGTTCTTAAGGATTAATGTTCTTATTACCTGTGAGTGGGAACAATGTATCACGATCCATTATCCCACCGGCGTTTGTTGGATATAGCAGTTTAAAAAAGTTAGTATTAAGGCATAAACTCATTAAAAATGTAGAGTTTTCCTCCATATTAAATAATCAGTAAGAGGGTTTTATTTGAAATTTGTCGAATATTTCAATAATAAGATTTTGACAAGGAGGAAATTATGAAATTTTGGCTTAAAAATTTCGATAATTATTTTGACAAGTATCCGTTACCGGAAGCTGAACTTTTAAAAGCGGAAGAAACTTTAGGCTATAAACTTCCTAAGACATACAGGAATCTTTTATTAGAACAAAACGGGGGAAATATTCGTTTTAATGCTTATAAATTAAAAGAAGGAACAACAATAGAAGACCTGCCTTTTGTCGAATTTAGTTATATTGCAGGAGTAGGTGAGAGTGAAGAGTTTGGAAACATCTTGCATACTCCTGAAATGACTGAAGAATGGAATATGCCTAAAGAGCTTATCCTCATAAATGGTGATGGGCAAATATGGATTGCACTTGATTATCGTAATAATAAAGAGGAACCAGCTGTTACTTATTTTGAGAATGAATCAGGTGAGGATATTGTAATAGCAGATAATTTCGATGAGTTTATCGAGGGGTTATATATTGAAGATGATGTGTTCTTTTTCCTCCTCCACCCTGATGAGCAAGAAGCAAGGTTGTTGAAACGTCCAGATGAAGAGATAATTGAAGCAATCCAAAAAGCAGTTCAATCCAAAGATATTCTAGTATTTGACGATGCTCTTCAGAATCTTGTAATAAATCGGAACGATGATATTGCTGAAAAATATTTATTAGAGTTAATAGAACATAGAACATTATGGATCAGAGAGTTAACTGCAAATTATTTTTATTACGCCGCAAAAAACAAAACTATTGATTCAGCTATTTTAAATAAAGCAGTAGAAAAAATCGAAAAAGATCCTGCATTAGAACACTTTGCTGATTGGATAAAAGAACTAGAAGAATAATACGAGAACATCCGTGTCTCATAAATTACGGGGCTTTAGTTAAACAACGGAGACAGCAAAAAAGCTGTCTCTTTTTTATGGCATTAGCAACAATCCTTACGAAAACAGCCTTTTAAAATGAATAATGCTACAAGAGACTTTTTAAAAGAACGTTGTCACTCCCTTTTTGATTGGATTAGTCCTGAACTGCCAGAAGACTTAATGTTTTACAATAATGATAAATGTATATTAGCCGTATGTTCCCACGAAGAATACTTTGGGACAGTTTCTTAATGAACTAACGGGGCATTATTCCATTATCAAAGGCTGTAATCGGCTCTTTTTTGCTACGCAGCTAAAGGGGCAGGTTCGTATTATATAGTTCAGCCAGAACTTTCTGGTTGAACTTTTTTCATATGAATTTAATCTATCAGTAGCCAGGGTAGAACGTAAGGGGCAGTGGGACAAATGATCCCGTCCGCTAAACTGTTCACCCCCTACTTGTAGAAATATGTTTGAGGCTGGTTGGGACTGAGATCTCGTATAACAAGCGAAGCTATAATACTACTTGGAGGAAATAGGGATACTGGTGAATTTATCAGAGGAGGAGAAAGAATGAACCCAGTTGTGGGTATAGATATAGCCAAAGAAGAAAGTGAAGTACAGGCTTTTTTAGATAAAGGAAAGCCGTATGGAACAAGTTTTTCGATTAAGCATAATCGTGAAGAGTTGGAGAAGTTTATCTATTTCTTAGAAGAAATGAAGGAAACAACTGGGCAGATGCCTGTGGTTATATTGGAATCAACAGGACATTATCATACCCCAGTTGTTCAATGCTTAGAAGAGAATGACATACTTTATATCTTATTGAATCCAATCATTTCTCATCAAGCGAAGAAGGCCAGTTTAAGAAAGGTGAAAACTGATGCGTTTGATGCGTATCAATTATGTGTTCTCTATTATAAAGAAGAATTTGAACCTCAAAAAAGGAGAGGAATTCAACTTCTAAATATTCGGAATCTATCGAGACAACAAGAGATAATGACGAATATGTATGTGGAGGCAAAATTGCATTTCCATACGATTTTAGATCAGGTTTTCCCTGAATATAGAAAGGTTTTTGGGGATCTATTTTCGAAAGTATCTTTATCGGTATTAAAGGAATACCCTACCTCGGAGAAGGTTCTAAGGGCTAGCAAGGAAGAGCTAGAAGATAGGATACGAGAACATTGTCCCAGTCGGTCTGTACAGTGGGCCAAAGAAAAGGCAAGAAAGCTCATTCATTCAGCTTCTCAAAATCCTTTTCAGAAAGTGCGATATGAAAGCCATCTTATCAATCTTAGTATGTATATCGATATTTTATTTCACTACCAAGGACACCTTACGGATTTAGAGAGCCAAATGGTATCCCTGGCAAATGAAATAGAAGAATATAAGATTATCCAATCGATTCCTGGTATCGGTGAAAAGATTGCGGCAACAATCATTTCGGAGATAGGAGAAATTGATCGGTTTAATCACCCTAAAAAGTTAGTGGCCTTCGCTGGAGTAGATCCCAGTGTCTATTCATCTGGTAAGTTTACTGCGAACATAAATCGTATAACCAAACGAGGATCCAGTAGGCTAAGGCATAGTTTGTATTTAGCTGTTTTATGTGGGATAAGAGGCTCTAGAAATAAAAAGCTCAAAGAGTTCTATGATAGAAAACGTTCAGAAGGAAAACCTTCAAAAGTTGCCATTGTAGCTTGTATCAACAAGCTGCTTCACTGGATTTATGCTTTATTGAAAAAGAACGAGAATTTCCTAGATTTAGCTTAGGAAATGATATTTATCCAACATAAGAAAAACCTTCCAAAAAGAAACTGGAGGGTTATTTGGCATACCCAAAAACAGTATAGCATATAAAAAAATGAAATATACAGAGAGATATTGACAACCTATTAGCTGGTTTAG
>NZ_JBZFQL010000005.1:0-298712 GCF_058313585.1 Bacillus sp. z50 | reverse complement strand
AAGATGATCAGGTTGATAGGTCCGAGGTGGAAGTGTGGTGACACATGGAGCTGACGGATACTAATCGTTCGAGGACTTAACCAAATGAATCAAGCATACTTGCCAAACTTACATTATCCAGTTTTGAAGGAATGATTTCTTTCTAACCAAATAGTCCGGTAATGATGGCGAAGAGGCCACACCCGTTCCCATTCCGAACACGGAAGTTAAGCTCTTCAGCGCCGATGGTAGTTGGGACGCGAGTCCCTGTGAGAGTAGGACGTTGCCGGGCAATTTAAGAAACCAGTTCAGTTGATGAGCTGGTTTTTTTGTGCGGTTTTTGGGATTGAGGTTGAGTTATCAGCATGATTAGTAGGCTGGAAAGAAGACATAAGTTGAAAAAATGGGACAAAGATGAGTAAAATCTGAGGGAAAGCCAAGCTTTTTAAAATTGTTATATCTACCCATGACAATTCATATTAAGCACATTTCAGCTCAGATTCTGACATCACTTATATACGTCTTACCGTACATACTTTGATGTGTTTTTGCTGGAGAATAGGTGTGAGACGGCACAGTGTTAAACTGAAATTCCTATCCATAAAGAAGAAAACTTTTGCCAGTCCACGCTTACACCAGTCACATAAAATTCTGTAACAAAACTTCCGAAAAGAGTACTAAATGGGATACACTACTAGTAGAGTAAGTAACAGAAAGGACGAGGGTCGATTGGCTAAGCCAAAGAAACAAAAGTTTGAATTGCAGGAGAATGAAAGCATTGATGAATGCTTGGAGCGTATGAAAAAGGAAGGATACTTTCCCGTAAGACGTATGGAGAAACCAATTTTTAAGGAAGTGAAGAATGGCGATCAGATAGAATATATTCCGGTTGCACGCCAGATTATTTTTGAAGGCAAATCAATTGATTGAAAACCGAACGATATTGCATTAAATAACAGAAGTGTTCGGTTTTTAGTTGACATACAATTAGCCCTATTGGTAAGATAGGTACGAACAATAAGCATTAAAATAAATAATTCTCTCATATAATAGCGGGGATATGGCCTGCAAGTTTCTACCCAAAGACCGAATAAATTTTTGGACTATGAGAGAAAGCGGACCTCACCTTATATGTGAGGGCATAGTACTTGTCCTAAGTGCTCGGTTTGGCATAGCATATAAGCTGTGTGGACTGCTTTCTCTTTTTTGAAAGTGTGTTCATGCAGCTTTTTTATTTGGAGGCGAAAATGATGAATGACCTTAAGGTTGGAGTAATCATGGGAAGCATATCAGACTGGGAAACGATGAAGCATGTATGTACTATTCTGGATGATTTTAAGGTGGCTTATGAGAAAAAAGTAATTTCAGCTCATAGAACGCCTGATTTAATGTTTGAATATGCCCAAAGCGCGCGAAGTCGTGGAATAAAAGTGATTATAGCCGGTGCAGGCGGAGCAGCCCATTTACCTGGGATGGTAGCAGCCAAAACTACTTTGCCTGTAATTGGTGTGCCTGTGCAATCCCACGCTCTAAACGGTTTGGATTCTTTGCTGTCTATTGTTCAAATGCCGGGTGGTGTTCCTGTAGCAACGATGGCGATTGGCAAAGCCGGTGCAAAAAATGCAGGTCTTTTAGCAGTACAGATATTAGGGACCTTCGAGCAAGAATTGGCTGAAGAACTTGAACAATATAGATTAAAAATTCAAAGACAATCAATTGAAAGTTGTGATGAACTTGAGTAAGCAGGCACCAGTTATTTTACCTGGCCAGACGATTGGGATAATAGGTGGCGGTCAGTTGGGGCGAATGCTGGCATTGGCAGCCAGAAATTTAGGTTTTAAGATAGCTGTGCTTGATCCAACGCCCAACAGTCCTTGCGGCCAAATTGCGGATATGGAAATCACGGCCCCATTTAATGATGTAGAGGCTCTGCAGCGCTTGGCAAAGATAAGTGATGTACTCACATTTGAATTTGAAAATATTGATGCTGATGCGTTAGATCAACTAACGGGTAATCCATATATTCCGCAGGGTACGGATATATTAAGAATTACGCAGGATCGGGTTCTTGAAAAACAGGCGATTGAGAAATCAGGTGTCAAAGTTGTCCCGTTCGAGGTCATTGCAAGTTTTGAGGATCTTCGTCAAGCTATTTCTAAACTTGGCTATCCTTCTGTCTTGAAAACAGCGCGAGGTGGTTATGATGGAAAAGGACAGCTTGTTATACGGGATAAAGGAGATTTAGCCAAAGGCTCTGAATTGCTGAGCCATGGAGTTTGTGTTTTGGAGAGTTTTATACCGTTTCAAAAGGAAATTTCAGTGATAGTAACTCGAAAATTGGATGGTTCCATACGGGTGTTTCCTGTTGCAGAGAATATTCACGTCAATAATATTTTGCATCAATCGATTGTCCCGGCGAGAATCAATGAAAACACCCAAATCCATGCAATCGGATCGGCTGTACAATTGGCAGAATCATTACAGGTGGTTGGTACATTAGCCGTTGAAATGTTCCTGCTCGACCAGGATGATATTTTGGTGAATGAATTAGCGCCGAGACCTCATAATTCCGGACATTTTTCGATTGAGGCTTGTGAAACCTCTCAATTTGAGCAACATATAAGAGCGGTGTGTAATTGGCCGCTTGGTCATACTGAATTACATTCCAGTGCGGTAATGGTCAATGTTTTGGGTCAGCATTTAGAACCGGTTATAAAGGCTTTAGGGAATGAGCCTGATTGGAAAGTACATATTTATGGGAAGCGTGAAGCGAAGAAAGATAGAAAAATGGGGCATATTACAGTCTTAGGAGAGCATCCGATGGAAATATTAGAGATGCTTAATCAATCAAATATATGGACTGAACAAACAGGAGACAAAAAAGAAAAGGTGGATATGAAATAATGATTGAACGTTATACAAGACCGGAAATGGGAAAGATTTGGACAGAGGAGAATCGTTTTCAAGCATGGCTCGAAGTAGAAATTTTGGCTTGTGAAGCCTGGGCAGAGCTTGGTGCAATCCCTAAAGAGGATGTAAAAGTAATGAGAGAGCGTGCTTCCTTTGATGTGAATCGTATCAAAGAAATTGAAGAAGAAACCAGACATGATGTGGTTGCCTTTACGCGTGCCGTTTCAGAATCGCTGGGAGAAGAACGGAAATGGGTTCATTATGGTCTGACTTCTACAGATGTAGTCGATACGGCTTTATCTTATTTGCTCAAGCAGGCCAATGATATTTTAATCGCTGATGTGGAGCGGTTTATTACAATTTTGGCAGAAAAAGCGAAGGAGCATAAATATACGGTTATGATGGGACGTACTCATGGCGTCCATGCTGAACCAACGACATTTGGTTTGAAAATGGCATTATGGTATGAAGAAATGAAGCGGAATCTAAAAAGACTAAAAGAAGCTGCAGATACAGTAGAGTATGGTAAAATCTCCGGTGCTGTTGGAACATATGCGAACATTGATCCATTTGTAGAAAAGTTTGTGTGTGAAAATCTTGGGATCAAACCTTCTCCAATCTCTACCCAAACCCTACAGCGCGACCGACATGCACAATACATGTCTACATTAGCATTGATTGCGACTTCTATTGAAAAATTTGCAACTGAAATTCGTGGTTTGCAAAAGAGTGAGACACGTGAAGTAGAGGAATTTTTTGCGAAGGGGCAGAAGGGTTCTTCCGCTATGCCGCATAAACGCAATCCAATCGGTTCGGAGAATATGACTGGGTTGGCCCGTGTGATTCGCGGCCACATGATGACGGCCTATGAAAATGTTTCACTTTGGCATGAACGGGACATTTCACATTCTTCTGCTGAAAGAATTATCCTCCCGGATGCGACCATTTTATTGAACTATATGTTAAACCGCTTCGGTAATATCGTGAAAAACTTAACGGTGTTCCCTGATAATATGAAGCGTAATATGGACCGCACTTATGGTCTGATTTATTCACAGCGTGTATTGCTTGCTTTAATTGATAAAGGATTGTCTCGTGAAAAAGCGTATGATACCGTTCAGCCTAAGGCGATGGAGGCATGGGAAACACAGATTCAATTCCGTGAATTGCTAGAAGCGGATGAAACAATTACGGCCTACCTGTCTACTGAAGAATTGGATGATTGCTTCGATTACCATTATCATTTGAAAAATGTAGATTTCATTTTTGAACGTATGGGGCTGTAATTTTAACGAGGGGCACTACTTAATAAAGGTTGAGGGGTGCCCCTTTTACATTAATTCCATCCGTGTTTGGCTTATCAGGATTATTACCATATAGGAGGATATCCAATTGGCGAAGAATGAACTTCTTTACGAAGGCAAGGCAAAGCAAATTTATGCAACTGATAATCCGGAAATCGTCCTAATCCGATACAAGGACTCAGCAACTGCATTTAATGGGGAAAAGAAAGCAATGATTGAGGGGAAGGGACATCTGAATAACCAAATCACGAGCCTGCTATTCGAATGGCTTCACCTTAAGGGTATTGAATCGCATTTTATTAAAAAAATATCAGAAACAGAACAGCTCGTTAAACGAGTCACCATTATTCCTTTAGAAGTAGTAGTCCGCAATGTTGCTGCCGGCAGTTTTTCTAAAAGATTGGGTGTAGAGGAAGGAACACCTCTTAAAAGGCCGATTGTGGAATTTTATTATAAAGACGATAAGCTTGGTGATCCGCTATTAACAGAAGATCATATTAACGTCCTGGACCTTGCTACAGCTGGAGAAGTCGAAATATTAAAAAAACAGTCTATGCAAATCAATGAAATGTTGCGAAGCTTATTTGCTTCTATGGACATCAGATTAATAGATTTTAAGCTTGAGTTTGGCAAAGATGAGAAGGACCATGTCCTGCTTGCGGATGAAATTTCACCGGATACTTGCCGTCTTTGGGATTCGCATACAAATGAAAAGTTGGATAAGGATATATTCCGCCGGAATCTCGGCAGTTTAACAGATGCCTATAAAAAAATTCTTGCTAAGCTGGAGGACGTTCAACATGTATAAAGTAAAGGTTTATGTCACTCTTCGTGAAAGTGTATTGGATCCGCAGGGAACTGCTGTACAAAAGTCATTGAATGCCATGAATTTCCCGGAGGTTCGGGATGTGCGAATTGGCAAGTATATGGAGTTGGAACTCTCTGAATCTACTGCTGATGTTGATGAGGCGGTCCGCAATATGTGCGAAAAATTGTTAGTCAATACGGTCATTGAAGATTATCGATACAGCATAGAGGAGGTAATCGGACAGTGAAATTCGCCGTAATCGTCTTTCCGGGATCCAATTGTGATATTGATATGTATCATGCCGTTCGTGATGAGGTTGGAGAAGATGCGGAATATGTTTGGCATACGGAAACGAGTCTCGAAGGCTTTGATGCTATCCTGCTGCCTGGAGGGTTTTCGTATGGTGACTATTTACGGTGCGGTGCAATTGCCCAATTTTCACCCATTATGGAGGCTGTGAAAAGAGCGGCATTGGATGGTATTCCGATCCTCGGTGTGTGTAATGGATTCCAGGTATTACTGGAGGCGGGATTGCTGCCGGGAGCTATGCGGCGTAATGCTGATTTGAAGTTTATTTGCAGACCGCAAAAGTTGAATGTTGTGAACAACGAAACTCCTTTTACGAGCTCCTATACCAAAAATGAACAAATCACTATCCCGATTGCTCATGGCGAGGGAAATTACTATTGTGATGAGGAGACGCTGGAACAGTTAAAGACACAAAATCGAATTCTGTTTACGTATGATAGAAATCCAAATGGCAGTCATCAGGATATCGCGGGAATTATGAATAAGCAAGGCAATGTTCTTGGGATGATGCCCCATCCGGAAAGGGCTGTTTCCTCCTTACTTGGCAGTGCCGATGGAATCAAGTTATTCAAATCGATTGTTCAATACTGGAGGGAAACAAATGTCGTTAATGCTTGAGCCAAGTCCAACCATGATTAAAGAAGAACGAATTTATGCCACAATGGGATTGACGGATGATGAGTTTGCCAAGATAGAAAAAATTCTTGGGCACTTGCCAAACTATACAGAAACTGGTTTGTTTTCAGTTATGTGGTCTGAGCATTGCAGCTATAAAAACTCAAAGCCTGTATTAAGGAAGTTCCCAACAACAGGTAAACGTGTACTGCAAGGGCCCGGAGAAGGTGCGGGTATTGTGGATATTGGTGACGGGCAAGCGGTTGTTTTTAAAATTGAAAGCCATAACCATCCCTCCGCAATCGAACCATATCAAGGTGCAGCCACAGGCGTGGGTGGAATCATCCGCGATGTCTTTTCCATGGGGGCTAGACCGATTGCCATGCTGAACTCCTTGCGTTTTGGAGAATTAACAACTCCACGGATGAAGTATTTGTTTGAGGAAATTGTAGCTGGGATTGCCGGATATGGAAACTGTATCGGAATACCAACTGTTGGTGGTGAGATTCAGTTTGATCCTTCCTATGAGGGGAATCCTCTTGTAAATGCGATGTGTGTCGGCTTAATCAATCATGAGGATATTAAGAAGGGTCAGGCGCATGGAGTTGGAAATACAGTTATGTATGTCGGGGCAAAAACAGGTCGTGATGGCATTCATGGAGCAACCTTCGCCTCGGAGGAATTAACAGATGATTCTGATTCCAAACGGCCAGCCGTACAAGTAGGGGACCCATTCATGGAAAAGCTTTTACTTGAAGCATGCCTGGAGCTTGTAAAATCGGATGCACTTGTAGGAATACAGGATATGGGCGCAGCTGGATTAATCAGTTCCTCTGCTGAAATGGCCTCCAAAGCGGGATCCGGAATTGAAATGAATTTAGATAGGATTCCTCAGCGAGAAACAGGAATGACACCTTATGAAATGATGTTATCTGAATCACAGGAGAGAATGCTGATTGTAACCAAAAAAGGACGGGAGCAAGAAATCGAAGAGCTGTTTGGAAAGTATGGCCTTGAAGCGGTCGATGTGGGCACTGTAACGGAAGATAAAATGATTCGCTTAACATATAGAGGCGAAGTGGTGGCAAATGTACCAGCAGATGCACTAGCTGAGGAGGCGCCAGTTTACTATAAACCGTCCAAAGAGCCTAATTATTTTCAAGAGTTTCAAGCGATGGAAGATGAAGTACCTGTCATCAACAACTATACAGAAACTCTGCTATCGTTATTGGCACAACCGACTATAGCGAGTAAGGAATGGGTTTATGACCAGTATGATTATATGGTACGCACGAATACGGTTGTAGGGCCAGGTTCTGATGCAGCCGTCGTTCGTATTCGCGGCACGGAAAAAGCGTTGGCGATGACAACAGACTGCAATTCCCGCTATCTCTATTTAGACCCGGAAACAGGCGGTCAAATTGCGGTGGCTGAAGCAGCACGTAATATTATTTGTTCAGGCGGTGAACCGTTGGCGATTACAGACTGTTTGAACTTCGGGAATCCGGAGAAGCCTGAAATTTTCTGGCAGCTCGAAAAAGCGGCAGATGGATTAAGTGGAGCATGTCGTGTACTAGGGACACCGGTGATTGGTGGGAATGTTTCCTTGTATAACGAAACAAATGGAGAAGCGATCTACCCGACACCGGTCGTTGGCATGGTTGGACTTGTTCATAATCTCAAGCATATCACCACTCAATCCTTCAAAGAAAAGGGAGATTTAATCTACTTAATAGGAGAAACATATGCTGAATTCGGCGGTAGTGAGCTGCAAAAATTCATGAATGATGGACGGATTTTTGGTAAAGCGCCCCATCTGAATCTTCAGGTTGAAAAAGACCGGCAGGAAAAGCTGTTGAAAGCGATTCAGGCGGGTGTAATAAAGTCAGCTCATGACCTGGCAGAAGGAGGATTATCCATAGCACTTGCAGAAGGATTGTTTGGCGCAGAAAACCTTGGTTTTGAAGTGAATTTAGAGGGGGATTTGGCCACCCGGTTGTTTGCAGAATCACAATCCCGTTTCCTTGTGACTGTATCGCCTGAACAAGTCGGACCTTTCAAAGAAATTATTCCGGAAGCGGTTCAAATAGGTATTGTAACAGATACAGAAAAATACGTTATTCATGCCGGCCAGGAAGAGACAGTTATTGATATTGAAGCAAAACAACTACTGATAGCCTGGAAGGGAGCCATACCATGCTTGCTGAAATCCGTGGACTAAATGAAGAATGTGGATTGTTTGGAATCTGGGGACATACTGAAGCATCTCAACTAACCTATTATGGTTTACACAGTCTGCAGCACCGTGGACAGGAAGGAGCGGGAATGGTCGTTACAGATGGCCAAGTATTGAAATCGCATAAAGCAGAAGGACTTGTGAATGAAGTTTTCAATCAAAAGATCATTGAGGATATGAAGGGACGGAGCGCAATCGGCCATGTTCGCTATGCGACAGCAGGAGGAGGCGGAGTGGCAAATGTTCAGCCATTTTTGTTTAATTCTCAGACTGTCGGTAGTTTTGCTCTCGCTCATAATGGAAATTTGGTAAACGCAACCCAATTAAAAAATCAGCTTGAAATAGATGGGAGCATTTTTCATACAACCTCGGATACAGAGGTCCTGGCCCACTTAATTAGGCGCTCTGGTTCAGCTTGTTTTAAGAAGCGAATAAAGCAGGCTTTATCGTTCGTCCAAGGGGCCTATGCATTTCTGGTCATGACAGAAACAGAAATGATGATTGCTGTGGACCCACATGGATTGCGTCCTGTCTCCATCGGACGAATCGGTGAAGGATATGTAGCTGCATCTGAGACATGTGCCTTCGATTTAATAGGTGCTGATTATATTCGGGATGTTCGGCCCGGAGAGCTGGTGACGATTAATGATGACGGCATCCAATCAGAGTATTTTGCTGAATCACAGGGCAAAGCCATGTGCAGTATGGAGTATATTTATTTTTCAAGACCCGATAGCAATATAGATGGTATTAACGTTCATACGGCCAGGAAGAACCTGGGGAAACAACTGGCTATTGAAGCGCAAATTGAAGCGGATGTTGTCACAGGTGTACCGGATTCAAGTATATCGGCAGCTATCGGTTATGCCGAAGTAAGCGGGATTCCATATGAGATGGGGTTAATTAAAAATCGATATGTGGGACGGACCTTTATACAGCCATCCCAATCTCTACGTGAGCAAGGGGTGAAAATGAAGCTGGCCCCAGTGCGCGGTGTGGTCGAGGGCAAAAGGGTCATCATGGTGGATGATTCGATTGTAAGGGGAACGACCAGCAGGAGGATTGTGACGATGCTTAAAGAAGCCGGCGCAAAAGAGGTACATGTGTGCATTAGCTCTCCTCCAATCAAAAATCCCTGTTTTTATGGAATTGATACATCGTCCAAAGAAGAGCTGATTGCCGGGTTTAACTCGGTTGAGGAAATCAGGGAGATGATCGGAGCAGATTCTCTGACCTTTTTAAGTGTGGAGGGGACGGTTGAGGCAATTGGCAGGCCTTTTGGTGGCGAGTATCGAGGTCAATGCATGGCATGCTTTACGGGGAACTATCCAACTGAAATTTATGCCACCGATGATCAGGCATATGAAAAAATAAAGTAACGGCAATAGATTATTGACAGGAAGTATGAAAGGATGGTCACTTTGGCGAACGCATATAAACGTGCAGGAGTGGATATTGAAGCAGGCTATGAATCCGTCTCACGTATGAAAAAGCATGTAAGCCGTACACAAAGACCAGAGGTACTCGGTGCTTTGGGCGGGTTCGGAGGTATGTTTGATTTGTCGGCATTGTCCCTTAAGGAGCCTGTACTCGTTTCGGGAACAGATGGAGTCGGGACTAAATTGTTGCTCGCTATGATGATGGATAAGCACGATACAATTGGTGTTGACTGCGTTGCCATGTGTGTAAATGATATTATTGCCCAAGGTGCAGAACCATTATATTTTCTTGACTATATTGCTTGCGGAAAAGCAGAACCGATAAAAATTGAGGCAATCGTAAAAGGAATAGCGGATGGATGTGAGCAGGCAGGCTGTGCCTTAATTGGCGGTGAAACGGCTGAAATGCCTGGAATGTATTCTGTAGATGAATATGATCTGGCTGGTTTTACGGTTGGTGCGGCAGAAAAAAGGAAGCTGATTGATGGAAGCCTTGTACGAGATGGCGATGTATTAATTGGGCTGCCTTCAAGTGGGATTCATAGCAATGGGTTTTCGCTAGTGAGAAAGGTATTACTTGATGAATCGTCAATGAAATTGGATCAATTTATCAAAGAGTTGGATTGTATGCTTGGAGAAGAATTACTGCGTCCAACTAAGATTTATGTAAAACCCATCCTTGAAGTTTTGAAGTCCGGCTCAGTTCATGGAATCGCCCACATTACCGGAGGAGGATTTATCGAAAATATACCGCGCATGCTTCCGGATGGATTTGGGGCGGAAATTAAAAAAGGAACATGGGAAATTAATCCGATTTTCAACCTTATAAAGGATAAAGGATCACTTGAAGAGGATGACATGTATTCGATTTTTAATATGGGGATTGGCATGGTTCTAGCTGTACAGGCTGAAAAAGCGAGTGAGCTAATTGGTACCCTGAATCAATTGGGGGAAGACGCAAAAAGAATCGGTCGGGTGATTCAAAAAGAAGGCGTGCATTTCCGTTGATTTACAAAAAGGCAAAGACAATTTAGTAGCTTATTAAGTTGAAATCATATAAGACTAAGGGAGAAGCTATGAAAAAAATTGCTATATTTGCATCAGGTAATGGCAGTAACTTTCAAGCGATAGCAGAAGCGGTGGAAAAAGGAAAATTGTATGCCTCGATAGAATTGCTGATTTGTGATCATCCAGGTGCTTACTGTATAGATAGGGCGGAAAAGTTAAATATTCCGGTATTATCCTTTTCTCCAAAGGATTTTCCTTTGAAAGAGGATTATGAACAGCAAATTTTACAGGAGTTGCAGGCGAAAGAAGTCGAGATGATTATTTTGGCAGGCTATATGCGATTAATTGGCTCAGTGCTGTTAAGGGCCTATCCTAATCACATTATTAATATTCATCCTTCTTTATTGCCAGCCTTTCCAGGAAAAAATGCCGTTTTGCAGGCGATAGAAGCAGGCGTCGAAGTGACGGGGGTTACGGTTCATTATGTAGATGAAGGCATGGATACGGGACCGATTATTGCACAGAGAGCCGTCTCGATACATAAAGGGGAGAGCGTGGAGGAGATCCACAGGAAAATTCAGCAGGTAGAGCATAACCTATATCCACGCATTATAGAGCAGTTAAGCAACGAACAGGAGGAGAAAGTATGAAAAAGCGGGCATTGATCAGTGTATCAAACAAAGAGGGGATTGTAGAATTCGCCAAAGGAGTTACGGAGCTGGGCTTTGAGATTATTTCCACAGGTGGAACCAAAAAAACATTGTCGGATCATGGTATTCCAGTTATCAGCGTCAGTGACGTGACAGGTTTTCCGGAAATAATGGATGGGCGCGTAAAAACTTTACATCCCTATATTCATGGGGGTCTCCTTGGAAAACAAAACGATGAATCCCATATGGCTCAGCTTGAAGAACAAGGGATTGCTCCTATTCAGCTGGTTTGTGTGAACCTTTATCCATTCCAAGAAACCATTGCTAAACCAGGCGTGACAGTTGAAGAGGCAATCGAGAATATTGATATTGGCGGTCCTGCAATGCTGAGGGCCTCTGCTAAAAACCATGAGTCTGTAGCAGTTGTGGTGGATCCTGCTGACTATGGAAAAGTACTTAATGGTTTCCGTAATGGAGAACTTTCCTTATTGGATAGAAGAAAGCTGGCGGCAAAGGTTTTTCGCCATACAGCGGCTTATGATGCCCTGATTGCTGAATACATGACAAATTTGGCAGAAGAGGATCAGCCTGAAAACTATACTGTTACATACACGTTAAAGCAACCACTTCGCTACGGTGAAAACCCTCATCAAAAAGCTGCGTTTTATGCAAAACCACTTGGCTCTACTTTTTCAATTGCAGCAGCCAGGCAGCTGCATGGTAAGGAATTATCCTATAACAATATCAATGATGCAGATGCTGCCCTGCAAATCGTGAAGGAATTTGAACAGCCGGCTGCTGTTGCTGTGAAGCATATGAATCCTTGCGGCGCAGGAACTGGAGACACTATTTATGAAGCATTCCAAAAGGCATATGAAGCGGATCCTACATCTATCTTTGGCGGTATTGTTGCGTTAAATCGGGAAGTAGATGCTGAAACGGCGAAACTGCTTCATGAAATTTTCTTGGAAATTGTGATTGCCCCATCATTTACTGACGAGGCATTAGAGGTCTTAACATCTAAGAAAAATATTCGCTTACTTACTATTCAATTTGAGGGAAGAGAGAAAAGGGAGAAAAAACTATCTTCCATTACAGGCGGTTTACTTGTCCAAGAGTCAGATGAGGCAACTATACAGGATGCAGAGCTTCAGGTTGTTACAAAAAGAGAACCTACTGAAGCTGAATGGAAAGCTCTTCAATTTGGATGGAAACTCGTAAAGCATGTTAAATCAAATGCAATCATCGTAACAGATGAGCAAATGACACTGGGAGTAGGTGCTGGTCAAATGAATCGTATCGGCGCTGCGAAGATTGCCTTAGAACAGGCTGGTGAAAAAGCGAGAGGCGCCATTATCGCATCAGATGCATTCTTTCCAATGGATGACACAGTGGAAGCCGCGGCCAGAGCCGGGATTACCGCTATCATTCAGCCAGGCGGATCAAAGCGAGATGAGGACTCTATAAAAAAAGCAGATGAGTATGGTATTGCGATGGTTACTACCGGAGTACGGCATTTCAAACATTAAGAGGGAGAGACACGAGATGATGAAAGTACTTGTTATAGGGCGTGGAGGTCGCGAACATGCATTGGCCAGAAAATTTGCTGAGAGCAAGCGCGTTACAAAAGTATTTGTAGCACCAGGCAATCCCGGAATGGCAGATGTTACTGAGATTGTGGATATCCAGGAGATAGATCATACCAGATTAGTTGATTTTGCGAAAGAAAATGAAATAGAACTAACATTTATAGGTCCGGAAACTCCTTTAGTGAACGGAATTGTAGATGAATTTCTGGACCATGACCTAATCGTATTCGGACCCACCAAAGCTGCCGCCATAATAGAAGGAAGTAAGTCTTTTACGAAGGATTTGCTGAAAAAATATGATATTCCTACAGCAGAATATGAAACATTTACGGATTATGAAAAGGCAGTCCAATATGTAAAGAAAAAGGGTGCACCAATTGTTATTAAGGCGGATGGTCTTGCAGCAGGCAAGGGTGTAGTCGTCGCAATGACGGAAGGGGATGCGCTCAGTGCCTTGAAAGAAATGCTGCTCAATCAAAGGTTTGGAGAGTCTTCTAAAAAAGTTGTGATTGAGGAATTTTTGATTGGGGAGGAGTTCTCCTTTATGGCTTTTGTAAATGGAGAAAAGGTCTATCCGATGGAAATTGCTCAGGATCATAAACGTGCTTTTGATGGTGATAAAGGTCCGAACACAGGTGGAATGGGAGCTTACTCTCCTGTTCCGCACATCAGTCAAGACATGGTTAGCCAGGCGTTAGCGAAAATTCTGATACCGACAGCAAAGGCAATGGTGAAAGAGGGTAAATCATTCACCGGGGTCCTTTATGCCGGATTAATCGCTACTGCTGAGGGTCCAAAGGTGATTGAGTTTAATGCCCGATTTGGTGACCCGGAAACACAGGTCATCCTACCAAGGTTAAAGTCAGATTTTATGGATGTGGTTGAAAACGTTCTGAATTCTGTCGATATGGATTTGGAATGGTCTGAAGAAAGCGCCCTTGGAGTCGTCATGGCAGCTAATGGCTACCCAGGTGAGTATGAAAATGGCAGTATTATAAAAGGCTTAAAGTATGTTGATATCGATACACATATTTATCACGCAGGGACAAATAAAAATGAACTGGGTGAGTTTTTGACAAATGGAGGAAGAGTCCTCTTACTAACTGCACTCGGTAAAACACTGGAGATTGCCCAGAAAAAGGCTTATCGGGAGCTAGAGGGAATTCAATGTAATGGTCTCTATTATCGCCATGATATTGGAGAGCGTGCTATTGAAAAATATAACGGTTAGAGGCTGTTTATTAGCTAGTTAGTAATGCAAGGAACATTAAATTGGCTACTGGTCGACCTGAAGAGGTCGGCCTTTTTCATATGCCAAAAAGGTATGCAGAGGAGCATGGTTAACGTTGGCAAAAAGTGATCCAATCACTTTATGTTTAGTAATAAGATAAATTTTAAATCGCTTCAAACAAACTTCAACAAATCAGAAGGGAATTCGCGTAAAATCTATTAATATCGCTCAATCACAGTATAATTCGCTCTATTCTCTGAAATTCGCTCATAAATCCTCTAAAATCGCTCAATAATCTTTGTTTTCGCTCATTTATTTTTAAAATCGCTCAATAGTTTAATAAATTCGCTCATATACCTTTAAAAAACAATAATATTCTTAAATATTAGACTAGAAAAATCATTAACTTGTTCTTTGCGACAAAAATTACTAAAAAGATATCATTTTTTAAAGAGAAATGATGTTTTTTGAAGAAGTATAGGATACTTCCTATCCATATACATTTTTGTATCCCTGCATCTTGAGAGCGATAAAATAAATAATGCGGCTTTACAGGTTTAGTTTAAAGGGGCAAGGGAAGAGTCTATTTGGGGGTTGTCTAATCTTTTTCCTTTATTAAAGGGAACTTTTTAATGTGATTATACGTAAAAGTCATATATCCAAAAATACTTATAGTTATTTAATAATGCTGAAATGTAAAGAATTACAAATTAATTTCATTCTTTAATGCTCTAAATAATAAAAATATGTTAGTATATTGAAAAGGCTTACATTTTAATTTTAAAAATGGAAGGGCGATGCTTCCGTTTTTTTAAATATAAGAAATGATGTTTTGCGAAGGGGGTATTTTTATGCTTGGACAACGATATAGATGGAAAAATAAACAACTGCGCGAGCATGTTCATGTGATAGATGGTAAAGTAGCGCCAACTCTTGTTTTAACGAATGCCGTGTATTTGAATCAGGTGTTTAAAAAGTGGATGAAGGCGAATATATGGATCTATGAAGATCGAATTGTATATGTCGGGGATAACATGCCTGTTATACAGGACGGGTATGAGATTGTAGACTGTACGGATCAATACCTGGTACCAGGTTATATTGAACCGCATGCCCATCCATATCAATTATATAATCCGGCTACTCTTGGCATGCATGCTGCTCAATATGGAACAACCACCTTAATCAATGATAACATGCTTTTGTTTACTCTTTTGGACAATAGACAAGCGTTTGCACTGCTGAAGGAATTACGTCATCTTCCAATCAGCATGTATTGGTGGGCCAGATTGGATTCTCAAACTGAGCTGAGAAATGAAGAGATGGTATTCTCGCATTCTAATGTAAAGAGCTGGCTTGAGCACGATGGAGTCCTGCAGGCTGGAGAGCTAACAGGATGGCCGCGTCTTCTTGATGGAGATGACATGATGCTTCACTGGATACAGGAAGCAAAAAGAATGAGAAAGAAAATTGAAGGACATTTCCCGGGCGCTTCTGAAAAAACATTATCTAAATTAATGCTGCTTGGTGCGGATTGTGATCATGAGGCTATGACAGGAGAAGAAGTCATTCGCAGACTGATGCAGGGATATGATGTGTCCTTGAGGCATTCATCCATTCGTCCGGATTTACCCCGTATTTTGGATGATTTAAAAGAATACGAATTGAACTCCTATGATCGATTATTTTTTAATACAGATGGTTCAACACCTGGATTTTATAAAGATGGATTTACGGATCAATTAATCTCGATAGCAATTGAAAAAGGTGTGCC
Organism: Bacillus sp. z50; assembly: GCF_058313585.1. Classification (NCBI taxonomy): domain Bacteria; kingdom Bacillati; phylum Bacillota; class Bacilli; order Caryophanales; family Bacillaceae; genus Bacillus; species Bacillus sp. z50. The sequence goes on along the minus strand of NZ_JBZFQL010000005.1, from coordinate 282,860 downwards.
TATTATTGATGCGTATAATATGGCTTCCTTAAATATAGCCCGCTATTATAATATCGATTATTTACACGGAAATATTGCGACAGGACGAGTAGCCAATATTAACTTCCTGTCTGCCAAGGATCAGCCTACTCCTCACTCTGTTTTATCAAAAGGGCAGTGGGTGAAAAGGGATGGAAGACAGGTTGAAACGAATCGAACATCGATCGCCTGGAAAGACTTTGGCCTTAGCCCTCTGGAGCTTGATTGGGAGCTTACAGATTACGACTTCCAATACTCAATGCCATTTGGCATCAATATGGAAAATAGCGTCATCACTAAGCCATATTCGATTCATATTGATATTTCAAGAGAAGTTTTGGATGAAGACCATGATGAGAGCTTTTTTACGTACCTAACAAGAGATGGTAAATTCAGAATCAATACGATATTAAAGGGGTTTGCCAACCGTTTGTATGGATTTGCTTCATCCTTTTCTAACTCTGGGGATATATTGTTGATTGGAAAAAGTAAGAAAGATATGAGACTGGCTTTTAACCGAATGAAAGAAATCGGTGGGGGAATTGTGATTGCAGAGAAAGGTGAAATATTGTTCGAAATGCCTCTGGAGCTGCAAGGAATGATGTCTAATCAAGAACTCCCGATTTTAATAGAAGAAGAAACTAGATTGCGAGAAATATTGACTGAAAAGGGATACCCATTCGAGGATCCGATTTATTCTTTACTGTTCTTTTCCTCTACTCATTTACCTTATATAAGGGTAACACAGGCAGGATTATATGACGTTATGAATAAATCTGTACTCTTTCCGACTATAATGCGTTAAAATAATAAAGAATAGAGAAAAATAAAAGGTAGATCATGGTGGGTTAATTTCACTTTAAGGGGTGTAGGGCATGTTGAGGAAAGCTGGGTTCATGGTGGCTTTAGTTTTTGTCCTTCTGGCAGGGTGTTCAGGGAATAAGGAAGAAACCATTATTGATAAACCTCAAACTGATAAAGAAGAGGTAGCTGCTAAGCCGGTGAATACGTATCCGTTAACGGGTGTGGGAACGGACGAAGAGGTCAACCACAGGGCTGTATCGGTTATGGTCAATAATCATCCCAAAGCAAGACCACAGTCTGGCCTATCTAAAGCAGATGTCGTATATGAGGTTTTAGCTGAAAGTAATATAACTAGGTTTTTGGCTATCTACCAAAGCGAATTTCCCGAAAACATTGGGCCAATTAGAAGTGCGAGAGATTATTATATAGAGCTTGCCAAAGGATATGAAAGCCTGTATATTTTTCATGGCTGGAGTCCTGATGCGAAAAAGCTGATTCAATCTGATTATATAGACCACTTGAACGGACTTAACCATGACGGGACACTCTTCAAACGATCTTCTGATCGAAAAGCGCCGCATAATTCCTATATCACCTATGAAAATATCTTAGAGGGTGCACAAAAAGAAGGTTATTCAATGGAAGAGAATACCCCGCCGTATAGCTTTTTTTCCGACGATGAAACAGGATTAATTTCCGGTGATGACTATAAAGTTGCTGCTCTATCTTATGGATCTCTAGATTATGATGTGACCTATAAGTATGATTCGGCGAGTGAAAAGTATACACGCCATACAGCGGGAGTACGCACGGAAGATCAAGATACGAAAGATCCCGTTCTACTGGATAATATCCTTATTGTGGAAGCTATTCATAAGGTGATTGATGATAAAGGCCGCAGGAGTATTGATTTAACTGCGGGCGGAGATGCATACTTACTGCAAAAAGGTAAACGCCTGGAGATTCAATGGGTAAGTAAAGATGGTCGAATTGTACCTGTATCCGGTGAAACGGAAGTAAAATTGGTGCAGGGAAAAACATGGATTAATATTATTCCGGATCAACCGGGCTTAAATAATAGTGTCAAACTCTCAAATGATTAGGAGGAACCTGGATATATGCAAATTAACAAACTAAAAGGGAAAGAGTTGGATCAATTATTCAACGCGATATTATCCTTGAAAGATCTCGATGAATGTTATCGTTTCTTTGATGATTTATGTACGGTGAATGAAATACAATCTCTTGCCCAACGCCTCGAGGTTGCCCGAATGCTTGAAGAAGGTAAAACGTATCATATGATTGAAACTGAAACCGGAGCAAGCACTGCAACTATTTCAAGGGTTAAACGTTGTTTGAATTATGGGAATGATGCGTACTCAATGGCACTGGGAAGATTAAAAGAAGATAATGCCTGAAATAAATAAAAGCAAGCAGACCGCGTGGAATATGCACATCGGTTGCTTGCTTTTTTATATGTACTCAGGCTGGGAACGTATCATCTAATTGACAATTAAGTAGGCGCGCACCGGGGTAGAGCACATATTTATTACCGGTTAGATAACAGTTGTGCATATGAATTTTCTAACTCTTTGGGAACTCTAAAAGGAATGCTATAATGGTTAAATGGAAATTAGAATGGGGGCTGTTTTGCATGTACGATTTTCGCGAGTGGAAACATGTGTTTAAACTCGATCCTAATAAGGAAATTTCAGATGAAGCACTCGAAAAGGTTTGTGAATCGGGTACGGATGCCATTATTGTCGGAGGAACAGATGGTGTTACATTAGAAAATGTTCTTGACTTAATGGCCCGCGTTAGGCGTTATACTTTACCTTGTGTGCTTGAAGTATCAAATATAGAATCCATAACCCCAGGATTTGATTTGTATTTTATACCATCTGTTTTAAATAGCAGGAATCCAGATTGGATCCTTGGTTTGCATAAAGAAGCAATTAAAGAATTTGGCCACATGATTAATTGGGACGAAATGCATGTGGAAGGGTATTGCATCATGAATGCTGATTGTAAGGCAGCAGATTTAACGGATGCCAATACCGATATGACGGAAGAAGATGCGGCAGCTTATGCTCTTGTGGCAGAAAAAGTATTACATTTGCCTATCTTTTATTTGGAATACAGCGGAAAGTATGGGGATCCAGCACTTGTCAAAACCGTTAAAAATACATTGATGAATACAACGCTATTCTACGGCGGAGGGATTACAAGCATCGAAAAAGCTGAGGAAATGTCCAGCTTGTCAGATGTAATTGTAGTCGGAAACCTCGTCTATGAGGATTTAAAAACGGCTCTCTTGACAGTAGATTCTGCCAAAAAGAATAAATAAAATTGTCGTTAAAGCCATTGGATGAAGTATAATAAGAACAAATGTTCGTTAGGGTGGTGTCATAATGCAATTCTTAACAGATCGACTGTTAACGGGATTAAATAATAAACAAAAAGAGGCTGTACAAGCTACGGATGGACCTTTGCTAATTATGGCCGGAGCGGGCAGTGGGAAGACAAAGGTACTTACCCACCGCATTGCCTTTCTAATTGTAGAAAAAGAAGTAGCACCGTGGAATATTCTTGCCATTACGTTTACCAATAAGGCAGCAAGAGAAATGAAGGAAAGAATTCAGGGAATCCTAGGCGGCGCTGCAGAGGATATTTGGATTTCTACTTTCCACTCAATGTGCGTGCGAATCCTGCGCCGTGATATTGACCGAATTGGTATGAATCGCAATTTCTCAATTCTTGACCCAGGTGATCAGCAAACGGTTATTAAGCAAATAATGAAAGAGAAGAATATTGATACGAAGAAATTCGATCCTAAGACGATTCTTGGGTCCATTTCCTCTGCCAAAAATGAATTGATCAACTATGAGGAATTTGCGAACAGTGCAGGCAATTACTATGAGCAAACAGTAGCTGATCTTTATACAGAGTATCAGAAGCGACTCCGTAAAAATCAGGCATTGGACTTTGATGATTTGATTATGAAGACATTTGAACTTTTTGATAAGGTTCCGGAAGTACTGGAATTCTATCAAAGAAAGTTTCAATATATTCACGTGGATGAGTATCAGGATACGAACCGTGCACAATATATGCTTGTAAAGAAATTGGCACAGCGTTTTAAAAACCTATGTGTAGTTGGTGATTCCGATCAGTCCATCTATCGCTGGCGTGGTGCTGATATTGCCAACATTCTCTCCTTTGAAAAGGATTATCCTGATGCCAATGTTATTTTGCTTGAGCAGAATTATCGCTCCTCAAAACGGATTTTAGCGGCTGCCAATGGAGTAATTAACAACAACCTGAATCGTAAGGAAAAGAATTTGTGGACAGAAAACCTGGAAGGGAATAAGTTGGCATATTACCGTGCGGACAGTGAACAAGGTGAAGCACAGTTCGTTGCTGGAAAGATTAAAGAGCTGACAGAACAGCAAGGGAAGAAGCTATCTGATATTGCCATTTTGTACCGTACGAATGCTCAGTCAAGGGTAATGGAGGAAGTTCTGCTTAAATCCAATATTCCATATACGATTGTTGGCGGTATTAAGTTCTATGATCGTAAAGAGATTAAAGATATTCTTGCTTATCTGCGACTCATTGCCAATCCGGACGATGATATTAGCTTGCGCAGGGTCATCAATGTTCCAAAGCGTGGAGTTGGAGCAAGCTCAGTTGATAAAATTGCTAATTATGCTGCCGATCATGATATTTCTATGTATCAGGCTATGATGGAGCTTGAATTTATTGGACTTAGCGGTAAAGCTTATAATGGGGCTGCTGAATTCAGGGACCTAATTAAAAACTATACGCAAATGCAGGAATTCCTGTCTGTTACAGAATTAATAGAAGAAGTCATTGAAAAATCAGGGTATCGAAAGTCGTTGGAAATTGAGAAGACGATTGAAGCAGAAACACGCCTAGAGAATATTGATGAGTTCTTATCTGTTACGAAAAACTTTGAAAAGGGCAGTGATGATAAGAGCCTGGTTGCCTTCTTAACAGACCTTGCACTTGTTGCGGACATTGACCGTATGGATGAGGATGAAGCCGTGACAGATGGCGTTGTATTAATGACACTTCACTCGGCAAAAGGGCTGGAATTCCCTGCTGTATTCCTGATTGGACTTGAAGAAGGTGTCTTCCCGCATAGCCGTGCCTTAATGGAAGAAGCGGAAATGGAAGAAGAACGACGGCTTGCTTATGTTGGGATCACACGGGCTGAACGTGAATTATTTATTACGAATGCACAGATGCGTACATTATATGGACGTACTAATCTGAACCCTGTATCTCGCTTTATTAAAGAAATTCCACAGGATTTAATTGAACTGTTAAATCCGCCTGAAGAGCAAAGGCAGTCAAGACCTTCCTTTATGCATTCAGGTTCAGGTACAAGAACTAGAACGGGTATAAATGGTGCCGGTCTTAACAATTCAGGAATCAATGGTGCAGCAAGACCTAAAACTGTCGGAAGATCGATGATGAATGAGTCCGGCGGAGAAAAACTCGACTGGCAGGTTGGCGATAAAGCGGCCCATGGTAAATGGGGCGTAGGTACAGTTGTCAGCGTAAAAGGAAGCGGAGACGGTCTGGAGCTGGATATTGCATTCCCATCTATGGGTATCAAACGACTCCTTGCCAAATTTGCACCAATCACAAAACAATAGTCCGCAAGAGAAACATTGAGTAGAGAGGGCTGAAAATATGGATATAAAAGAAGCGCAAAAACGAGTGGCTGAGCTTCAATCACTATTAAACCAATATGGATATGAATACTATGTTCTCGACCAGCCATCAGTTCCTGATTCTGTATATGATCAGACGTATAAAGAGTTGGTGGAATTGGAGAGTCAATATCCGGAGCTGCAAACCCCAGATTCACCTACTCAAAGAGTTGGTGGACAAGTGCTTGATACGTTTGCAAAAGTAGAACATATTACACCGATGCTAAGTCTTGGTAACGCCTTTAACGAAAGTGATTTGCGCGATTTTGACCGCCGAGTAAATTCAGGGCTTGGTACAGACCGATATTCTTATATATGTGAATTGAAAATAGATGGACTGGCAGTTTCCCTGCGTTATGAAGAAGGGCTATTTGTTAAAGGGGCTACAAGAGGAAATGGAACAATTGGTGAGGATATTACTGCTAATCTTAAAACCATTCGTTCCATCCCACTCCGATTGAATGAACCAGTTACATTTGAGGTACGCGGTGAGGCATATATGCCAAAGAAATCGTTTGTTTCCTTAAATGCAAAGAAGGAAGAAAATGGGGAAGAGCCATTTGCCAATCCACGAAATGCAGCAGCAGGATCCTTGCGTCAGCTTGATCCACGCATAGCTGCTTCGCGGAATTTGGATATTTTCCTTTATGGGATTGGTGAAACAGGAGAAACAGGTGTTGAATCCCATGGTGAAGGACTTGACTTTCTTCAAAAATTAGGATTGAAAACCAATCCGCATCGCAGAAGATGTGCTACGATTGAAGATGTATTAGAGTATATTGAGGAATGGTCAGCCAAAAGGCCTGAGCTTGATTATGATATTGATGGAATCGTCATCAAAGTCGATTCACTTTCTCAACAAGAGGAATTAGGATATACTGCAAAAAGTCCAAGATGGGCGATTGCATATAAATTCCCTGCAGAGGAAGTCATCACTATTCTTCGCGATATTGAATTGACTGTCGGTCGTACAGGCGTTATTACGCCAACCGCCTTATTGGACCCGGTAAGAGTAGCAGGTACAACAGTTAAACGGGCTTCCCTTCATAATGAGGACCTAATCCGTGAAAAAGATATTCGGCTTGGAGACCATGTTGTCGTCAAAAAAGCCGGTGATATTATTCCGGAGGTTGTCAATGTTCTGTTTGATAAGCGGACAGGGGAAGAAAAGGAATTCCATATGCCAACGCATTGCCCTGACTGCGATAGTGAGCTTGTTCGTTTGGAAGGAGAGGTAGCTTTGCGCTGCATCAATCCAAAGTGTCCAGCTCAGATTAAAGAGGGGATGATTCACTTTGTTTCACGAAATGCCATGAATATTGATGGTCTGGGTGAAAAAGTCATCATTCAATTATTCGATGAATCGTTAATTAAGGATGTAGCGGATATTTATAAATTGACATATGACCAGCTGATTAATTTGGAGCGTATGGGGGATAAATCAGCGAACAATCTTTTGAACGCTATTGAAGCATCTAAGAGCAACTCATTGGAGCGCCTTTTATTTGGACTGGGAATCCGCCATGTTGGTGCTAAGGCTGCAAGAATCCTCGCGGAAGAATTTGAAGACATGGATCGTCTAATGTCGGCAAATGTAGCTGAATTGACAGCTATTAATGAAATTGGGGACAAAATGGCTGATGCGGTTGTGACTTATTTTAATCAGGAAGAATGCCAGCAATTGATCGATGAATTAAAAAATGCTGGGGTTAATATGCTCTATAAAGGTAAAAAGAAAAATATCGCTGAAGCTACAGATAGTTATTTTTCTGGAAAAACCATTGTACTTACAGGAAAGATGGAAAAGTACGGACGAACTGAAGCAAAAGAGTTGATTGAAGCTTTAGGTGGAACTGTAACGGGTAGCGTAAGTAAAAAGACAGATTTAGTAATAGCCGGAGAAGATGCCGGATCAAAATTAAAAAAAGCCCAGGATTTAGGAATTGAAATATGGGATGAAAGCAATTTACTGGAAGAACTGGGCAAGCAGGGATAGAGGTGTAGGGATGAAGCGTTTGATAGCAATAACCATGGTACTGGCACTTATGCTTGTAGGCTGCGCACCACAATTTGATAAGGATGAGGTAGTAGAGGATAATACCGAGAAAGATTCCAAGAAAGAGTCTTCCATTATTCCTGAATATCAAATCTCCGACAATTATTATCAAACGATGCTGCCTTATCAGATAAGCAGTTCCAGAGGTCTTGTGGTTTCAAACATTAATACGCGACTTGATTTGGAAGAGTTTGAAACAGGGCTGATGAGATTGTCTCATGACCCATTCTCAACGGAGGAATATATTTTTAGAGAAGGTCAGTTATTGGACACGAAAACGATTAAAAGCTGGCTGAATCGTAAATATACAAAAGGGCAGTTGAAAGAGAACAAACTGACTGCTGAGGACAACGTCGGCTTAAACCCTTTAGATGATGGGAAGGGTGATATTGAGGAAAGATATGAGAAAAATCCAGAATATCTTGCCCATATTTTAGAGCATGATTATCTGATCAAAACAGATGATAATAAAGTTGAGTTGGGCGGCATTTCGATAGGGCTTGCCTTGAATTCAGTATTTTATTATCAAAAGGAAAAGTATGGGGAAACGTACGAAATAAAAATTGAAGAAGATAAACTGCTTGAAGAAGGTCAAAAAATTGCAGCTGAAGTTGTGAAACGAATTAGAACAATGGAAGGCGGAGAAACCGTTCCGATTATGGTTGCTTTATTTGAACAAGGAAGCAAGGATGCGGTTGTGCCTGGGAATTTTATTTCTTATACAAAAGTAGGAGAGAAAAGTAATAAGATTTCCAAATGGACAAACGTACAAGAAGAGTATTATTTGTTCCCATCCAATAAAGCAACAAAGGATTTCCGTGATGATGCAACGACCTTTGCTAATTTTAAGCAGGATGTTGAAGAATACTTCCCTAATTTTAATGGAGTAATTGGAAAAGCCTTTTATGTGAATAAAGAATTGCAAAAGCTGACCATCTCCATAGATATGCAGTTTTACGGAAAAACAGAGGTTATTGGATTTACACAATATGTGGCTGGATTGGTGAAATCGAGTTTCCCTGAATATTTATCGGTGGAGACAAAAATTGCATCTTCCAATGGACAGGAATCACTCATTGTGAAAAAGGCAAATTCCAAAGAACCAGATGTGTATATATATAATGAATAAACAGAGCTACCCATTGTGGTAGCTTTTTTGTGGATATAGATATGTAGTTAGTTTCTTGTGAAGATTTTGAATATAAACTATATTAGATGACTTACAAGCTTCCAATAGAGTAGAATAAAAAGGGGTTACTACAGAAATATAGGGAGGGAATCAAATGGTACAAGCATATAAGCACGAACCACTTACTGATTTTTCTGTAAGCAAAAACAAAAAAGCGTTTGAGGATGCTTTGGGATTAGTAGATAGCTATCTTGGCAAGGACTATGATTTGATTATCGGTGGAGAAAGAGTATCTACAGATGATAAAATTGTTTCCATTAGCCCATCAGATAAAAAAGTAGTAGTAGGCCGCGTTTCCAAGGCAAATAAAGATTTAGCAGAAAAGGCAATGCAGGAGGCACTAAAAGCTTACAAGACTTGGAGTAAAACGAAACCTGAAGTGCGTGCAGATGTTTTATTTAAAGCAGCTGCCATTATTCGCCGCAGAAAGCATGAATTTTCTGCCATTATGGTAAGAGAAGCGGGAAAACCATGGGTTGAAGCGGATGCGGATACAGCTGAAGCAATTGATTTCCTTGAGTACTATGCTAGACAAATGTTGAAATTAAAGAATGGGCAGCCGGTACAAAGCCGTCCTAATGAATATAATAGATATGACTACATACCACTGGGAGTGGGAATTATTATTTCCCCATGGAACTTCCCATTTGCGATTATGGCCGGTACATGCGTAGCAGCTGTTGTTACGGGTAATACAGTATTGCTAAAACCAGCTTCCACAACACCGGTCGTGGCTGCTAAGTTCGTAGAGGTTATGGAAGAGGCCGGTCTTCCTGCAGGCGTTATTAACTTTGTACCTGGAAATGGAAGTGAAGTGGGAGACTATCTTGTTGATCATCCGCAAACTCGTTTTGTCAGCTTCACAGGTTCCCGTGAAGTTGGAACCAGGATTTACGAGAGAGCTTCTAAGGTACAGGAAGGCCAAATTTGGCTGAAGCGTGTTATCGCTGAAATGGGCGGTAAAGATACAATTGTCGTAGATTCAGATGCTGATCTTGAATTGGCTGCCAAGTCAATCGTTGCGTCAGCGTTTGGATTTGCCGGACAAAAATGCTCTGCTTGTTCAAGAGCTGTTATTGTAGAAGATGTGTATGATAGAGTACTGGACAGAGCGATTGAATTGACAAAAGAATTGACTGTAGGAGATCCGACCGATTCTGCTACATTTATGGGACCAGTCGTGGATGCTTCTGCATTCAAGAAAATAACCGAGTACATTGAGATTGGCAAAAATGAGGGTCGCCTCATGACAGGCGGAGAATCGGATGATTCCAAAGGATTCTTTGTTCAACCGACCATTATAGCCGATTTGGCACCTGATGCTCGAATTATGAAAGAAGAAATCTTCGGTCCTGTTGTAGCATTCAGCAAAGCCCGTAACTTTGATGAAGCAATTGAAATAGCTAATAATACAGATTACGGATTGACAGGCGCTGTAATTACTAGAAATCGTGCACACCAAGAAAAAGCCCGTGAAGATTTCCATGTTGGAAACCTATACTTTAATAGAGGCTGTACAGGTGCGATAGTCGGCTACCAACCATTTGGCGGCTTCAATATGTCCGGTACAGATTCAAAAGCAGGCGGTCCTGACTACTTAACATTGCATATGCAAGCTAAAACTACATCTGAAACCTATTAATATATATGGCTATATTAAAGCTCCTCTCCGATTGTTTTCGGTGGGGAGCTTTTTTATTAACAGGGGGAATAAGAGTCTATTAACATAAAAAATTTGATTGAGGGGGAAATCAAATTTTTTAAGCAAACTATCAAAAATAATAAGCTTTTGAGTTTCTTGGGTAAGAAAACTAAGACTTTTAATGGAGAAATGAGCGAAAGAGCACTTTATTGGGCGGATTTTGGTAGGAATTGAGCGGAAACAGAAATTTATGAGCGAATAGGTTTTTATTGAGCGGAAATAGATCCTAATGAGTGATAATCATAGTTTTTTAGCGATTGTTACTTTGATTGAGCGAGATTATCAATCAGTCGTCTTGTGTTCAAGATAAAGTTAAGAATATCAAAATGGTTATTGTCTATGAAATTCATACTATACCTGTAATCTCTAAATATTACATTTCTCCTTAGTTTGTGAGATGTTTTACCCTATTTTATAAAATATGCAAAATTTTACTGCAAAATAGTTTGCAAAAACCACAAACTGTTATATAATACAAAATATAATAATTTTTCTGTTTTATAACAAAACATACAGGTAAAGGAAGTGAATGTCTTACATGGCAGTACAAACGAATGGAATCAATATTCTTGGAAAAATGGAGAATGGTTTTGATGAGATATTGACTCCGGAAGCTCTTGAATTCATTGAGAATCTGGAAAGGCACTTTGGATCAAGGCGAAAGGAATTGCTTGAGCAGCGTACCAAGCGCCAAGAAGAAATTGATAATGGTAAACTTCCAGACTTTTTGCCGGAGACAAAAAGTGTTCGTGAAGGTGATTGGACAATTGCACCTTTACCACAGGACCTGCAGGATAGAAGAGTTGAAATTACAGGACCTGTAGATCGGAAAATGGTGATTAATGCTTTAAATTCAGGCGCTAAATGCTTTATGGCTGATTTTGAAGACGCCAACTCCCCAACATGGAAAAACAATATTGAAGGCCATATTAATCTCCGCGATGCTGTAAACCGTACAATTACTTTTGAAAATCCAAACGGTAAAAAATATAAATTAAATGAAGAAACTGCTGTTCCCATCATTCGACCAAGAGGTTTTCATTTGGAAGAAAAAAATGTCACGTTGGAAGGACAGCCGATCTCCGGTGGACTTTTTGACTTTGGACTTTACTTCTTCCATAATGCAAAGACCTTACTCGAAAATGGAAGCGGTCCCTACTTTTACTTGCCTAAAATAGAGAGTCATCTGGAAGCACGCTTATGGAATGACATCTTCGTTTATGCACAAAATCACCTAGGTATTCCACAAGGTTCCATTAAAGCAACTGTCCTCATTGAAACCATCCTTGCAGCATTTGAAATGGATGAAATTCTGTATGAATTGAAGGATCATTCAGCCGGTTTAAACTGTGGAAGATGGGATTATATTTTCAGCTATCTGAAGAAATTCAGAAACCATGATTCTATCATTCTACCGGATCGATCTGTTGTCACAATGGCTGTGCCATTCATGTCTGCCTATTCCCAGTTGGCCATTAAAACCTGCCATAAACGGAATGCACCAGCTATTGGCGGCATGGCTGCACAAATCCCGGTTAAAAATGATGAAAAAGCAAATGAAGAGGCCTTTGCCAAGGTAAAGGCTGATAAGGAACGCGAAGCGAAAAATGGCCATGATGGAACATGGGTCGCCCATCCTGCTCTTGTACCAGTGGCAAAGGAAGTATTTGACCACTATATGCCGAAGCCGAATCAAATCGATAAAAAGCGTGACGATGTTCAGGTTACAGCAACTGATCTCCTCGAGGTGCCAGAGGGCTCCATCACAGAGCAAGGTGTTCGGACTAATATTAATGTTGGAATTCAATATATAGAATCCTGGCTTAATGGAAGAGGTGCAGCACCGATTAATAATCTGATGGAGGATGCAGCTACTGCTGAAATCTCCCGAGCTCAAGTGTGGCAATGGTTACGTCATCCTAAAGGTGTATTGGATGATGGACGCAAGATTGATATGGAGATGTACAAAACATTAAAAGAAGAAGAGCTGCAAAAGATTAAACAGGATCTTGGTGAAGAACGTTTTGAGAATGGGCGTTTCACCGAAGCAGCAGAGCTTTTTGATAAATTGATTATCAGTGATGAGTATTATGACTTCTTGACTTTACCTGCCTACGAAATTCTATAAAACAAATCATTAGGTTTCATATAAAAGGAGGAAGTACAAAAGATGAGAGAAGAACTGATTAAACAAATAGAGGCTGAGTGGAAAGATGAAAGATGGGAAGGAATTGAACGTTCTTATACAGCAGAAGATGTATTAAAACTGCGTGGTTCCATGCAAATTGAACACACTTTAGCAAGAAGAGGTTCCGAAAAGCTTTGGAATTACCTTAAAACAGAGGATTATATTAATGCGCTAGGTGCATTAACAGGTAATCAGGCTGTCCAACAGGTAAAAGCAGGATTAAAAGCGATTTACTTAAGCGGATGGCAAGTTGCTGCAGATGCGAACCTTTCCGGAAATATGTATCCTGACCAATCTTTATACCCAGCCAATAGCGTACCGGCTGTCGTAAAACGTATAAACCAGGCGCTTCAACGTGCGGATCAAATCCACTACTCAGAAGGTAAAGAAGATATCGATTGGTTCCAACCGATTGTTGCTGATGCTGAAGCAGGCTTTGGCGGTCAGTTGAATTGTTTTGAACTGATGAAAGGCATGATTGAAGCAGGTGCAGCAGGTGTTCACTTTGAAGATCAGCTATCTTCTGAAAAGAAATGCGGCCATTTGGGCGGTAAAGTACTTCTTCCAACGCAAACAGCAGTGAGAAACCTAATTGCAGCTCGTCTTGCTGCAGACGTAATGGGTGTCCCAACTATTCTGATTGCCCGCACGGATGCGGATGCAGCTGACTTAATCACAACTGATATTGATCCTACTGATAAGGAATTTATCACAGGTGAAAGAACTCCTGAAGGATTCTATCGTACGAAGGCAGGCATTGATCAAGCAATTGCAAGGGGACTTTCTTATGCACCATACGCAGATTTAATCTGGTGTGAAACATCTGAGCCTAATCTTGAGGATGCGAAGAAATTTGCCGATGCCATCCATGAAAAATATCCAAATAAAATATTAGCCTATAACTGTTCACCATCCTTCAACTGGAAGAAAAAATTGGATGATGATACCATTGCAAACTTCCAAAAGGAAATCGCGAAAATGGGCTACAAATTCCAATTCGTTACACTTGCCGGATTCCATGCCCTGAATCATAGCATGTTTGAATTAGCAAGAAGATACAAAGAGCGCGGAATGGCTGCCTATTCTGAGCTGCAACAGAATGAATTTGCAAGCGAACAATACGGCTACACAGCAACAAGACACCAACGTGAAGTAGGAACTGGCTATTTTGATGAAGTAGCACAGGTTATTACTGGAGGAACTTCTTCTACAACGGCCCTAAAAGGTTCTACGGAAGAAGAGCAATTCCAAGAAGCCTAATATACAAAAGGAATCTGAAACTTATTCAGATTCCTTTTTTTATATTTGGAAAATGAATCTCCAAACTATTTGAATAACCGAAGTATTTTCGAGCTATTCTGCTGACAAAAAAACAGGTCATAGGTGGAAAAAGGTTGAGTTATCTATCGGGTCTTTGAAAGAAATGTATAAGTGACTGGTCAAAGAAGGAAGATTGATTTATAAAAAGGTGTAGTATGTCGTATTTTATCAACAATTGAGATTAATGGATTTTTCAAATCACGACAAACTTTTCCCGGGCAATAATTCGGTGATCAGGGGAATAATTCCATCTTTCTTTATTTAATTGTCTATAAGCTAGTTTCTGTGGTTAATTCCGATTGCTTTAACGCGCGAAAGTTTGGTATTATCATAATAATTGTATTTGGAGCACGTAGCAAAATGGAGGTGTATGAAATGACTCGCATTTCAAAAGAAGAAGTAAAGCATGTGGCTAATTTGGCAAGATTAGCTATTACAGAAGAAGAAACTGAAAAGTTACAAAAACAGTTGGATTCAATTATTACGTTTGCTGAACAATTGAATGAGTTAGATACTGAAAACATCGAACCTACTACACATGTTTTACATATGAAGAATGTCTTGAGAGAAGACAAGGCGTCTAAAGGATTGCCTAGGGAAGAAGTACTGAAAAATGCTCCTGACCATCAAGATGGACAAATACGTGTACCGGGAATAATGGAGTAGTCAGGGAGGGAAAATCATGTCTTTATTTGAACGTAAAATAGCGGACTTACATGAGTCGCTTCGTAAAAAGGAATTATCAGTAACAGATTTAGTTTCAGAATCCTTTTCTAAAATTAAAAAAGTTGAAGACAATGTAAATGCATTTCTAACATTAAATGAGGAAAATGCATACATAGAAGCTGGAAAACTGGATGAACAGCTAGTTTCCGGAGAAATCGGCGGGCCTTTATTTGGAATGCCCATTGGAATTAAAGATAATATTGTGACTAAGAATCTTCGCACGACCTGTGCCAGCAAAATCTTGGACAACTTTAACCCAATTTATGATGCAACAGTTGTAGAAAAGTTGAAACAAGAGCAAACCATCACAATTGGTAAGTTGAACATGGATGAATTCGCAATGGGTTCTTCCACAGAAAATTCAGGTTACAAAAAAACAGCTAATCCATGGGATTTAGAACGTGTGCCTGGAGGTTCTTCAGGTGGATCAGCGGCTGCGGTTGCGGCTGGTGAAGTCCCATTTAGCCTGGGGTCAGATACAGGCGGTTCTATCCGTCAACCGGCTTCCTTCTGTGGGGTTGTAGGGATGAAGCCGACATACGGACGTGTATCCCGTTATGGTTTAGTAGCATTTGCTTCTTCATTGGACCAAATTGGGCCGATTACACGTAATGTAGAGGATAATGCTTATTTATTAAATGCCATAGCCGGACTGGATCCAATGGACGGAACTTCAGCGCATATTGAGGTGCCAGATTTTACAAGGGCATTAACTGGTGATGTAAAGGGGCTTAGGATTGCTGTTCCGAAAGAATATCTTGGCGAAGGCGTGACTGAGGAAGTACGTCAGTCAGTCCTCGATTCATTGGCAGTTCTGGAGAAATTGGGAGCAACATATGAAGAGGTATCTCTGCCGCATTCTAAATATGCTCTATCAACGTATTATTTATTGTCTTCTTCTGAAGCATCTGCAAACCTTTCTCGTTTTGACGGTGTTCGTTATGGACATAGAACGGAAAACCCACAGAACTTGCTTGAAATGTATAAACAATCGAGAGCCGAGGGCTTTGGGGATGAAGTAAAAAGACGGATTATGCTTGGTACCTTTGCATTAAGCTCCGGTTACTATGATGCATACTACAAGAAAGCACAAAAAGTACGTACATTAATTAAACAGGATTTTGAAAACGTATTTGATCAGTATGATGTCATTGTAGGACCAACTACACCGACACCTGCATTTAAATTGGGTGAAAACACAAATGATCCGATGACGATGTATATGAATGATATTTTAACTATCCCTGTCAATCTTGCTGGAGTGCCGGGAATTTCCGTTCCTAATGGATTTAGTAAAGGCTTACCGCTTGGTTTACAAATTATTGGGAAGCATTTTGACGAAAGTACGGTTTATAAAGTTGCCCATGCCTATGAACAGGCAACAGATTTTCATAAACAAAAACCGTCTCTACAGGAGGTGGAGTAATTTGAAATACGAAACAGTCATTGGGCTTGAGGTCCATGTTGAATTAAAAACCGAATCAAAAATATTCTCCTCCTCTCCGAACCAATTTGGAGCGGAGCCTAATACGAATACATCCGTTATCGACTTAGGATATCCAGGTGTTTTACCGGTGTTGAATAAAAAAGCAGTTGAATATGCTATGAAAGCAGCAATGGCACTGAACTGTGAAGTGGCGACTGATACAAAATTTGATCGTAAAAACTATTTCTATCCGGATAATCCGAAAGCTTATCAAATTTCACAGTTTGATAAACCGATTGGTGAAAATGGTTGGATTGAAATTGAGGTAAATGGTGAGAAGAAAAAAATCGGAATTACTCGTCTTCATTTAGAAGAAGATGCCGGGAAATTGACACACACTGCTGATGGCTATTCTTTGTGTGATTATAACAGACAGGGAACACCGCTTATCGAGATTGTTTCTGAGCCGGATATTCGTACACCTGAGGAGGCGTATGCTTACCTTGATAAACTAAAAACGATAATTCAATACACAGGTGTGTCTGATTGTAAGATGGAAGAAGGAAGCTTACGCTGTGATGCGAATATTTCCTTACGCCCATATGGTCAGGAAGAGTTTGGTACGAAGACGGAATTGAAGAACTTAAACTCCTTCAACTTTGTTCGTAAAGGACTTGAGTTTGAACAACAAAGACAAGCGGAAGTACTGAATGAAGGCGGAGAAATCCAGCAGGAAACTCGCAGGTTTGATGAAGCGACAGGTGCTACCCTTTTGATGCGTGTTAAAGAGGGCTCTGATGATTATCGTTATTTCCCTGAACCAGATTTAGTTGAATTATATATCGATGATGAATGGAAAAGCCGTGTGCGTGCGGAAATTCCTGAATTGCCGGATGCAAGGATCAAGCGTTATACAGAAGATTTCGGACTGCCGGCATATGATGCGGGTGTGCTAACTGTTACAAGGGAAACAGCCGATTTCTTTGAAGCAACAACGGCTGCCGGTGCTGAACCTAAGCAGGCTTCCAACTGGATTATGGGTGAGCTTTCAGCTTACTTAAAAACGTCTCAAAAAGAACTGCATGACACGGCTCTTACTCCAGAAGGATTAGCTGGCTTAATCAAATTGATTACGGATGGTACAATCTCTTCGAAAATTGCTAAAACTGTATTTAAAGAATTAGTGGAGCATGGTGGAAATCCTGAAACGATTGTAAAGGAAAAAGGTCTTGTACAGATTTCTGATGAGGGAGCCTTACGTACAATCGTCACAGAAATATTGGATAAGAATCCTCAATCCATTGAGGACTTTAAAAATGGTAAGCAAAAAGCGGTTGGATTCCTTGTTGGACAAATGATGAAAGCAACAAAAGGGCAAGCCAATCCGCAAATGGTCAATAAATTGATCATGGAAGAGCTTCAAAAAAGATAAATGGTAACTGACAGCCTCCCTATATGTATGGGAGGCTTTTTAAGTATCACTGGAAAGCCAACAGTCTTTGTCGGCTTTTTTAGGTTCCTCTCTGTCGGAAAGTTTGATATGGTAGATATATACATATTTTCAGATTAGTCAGTTATTTAGGCGTTAACAACTTTGGTAAGGTGGAGGTTTTTTTGATGAGTAGAAAGAATATACATGATAGAGAAAAGGGGTGAAAGGATTGAAGTATGAAAAGATGACGAAAACAAGTTACCTGATTGGGCTGCTCTTTGGGTTGAGCGCGATCATTTATTTTTTTGCGGCCAACTGGGGAGGAATGGACCGCTATGTGAAAATAGCATTAATCGTAATTTTAATGCTTTTATTTTACGGAGTAAGCTATGGCTTTTCAAAATGGAAGCAGCATCAGCAGGACGTAGGAGCCTGGATATTCTGGGGAGGATCAATCGCATTTGGAGTAGTGGTAGCACTTTTGGGGCAGGTATATAATTCACACGCTGATAGCTATACATTATTTTTAGTGTGGCTGATTCCCTCTGTCCTGTTAGCTGTGTTTACCCAATATCCGATATTTTTTGTTCAATCCTACATACTTTTGAATATAACGGTATACACGTATTTCTTTCCTTTAAATAGCTGGATTGATAGAAGTGATACAGAGCACACATTAATTCTTCTGGGAGTCATTATGTTAAACATTGCTTGTCTGTATGGCTTCTCAAAAAGAGGACCAAGGCTTATTTCTTATTTATCCAGCGCCTGGATTCAGTTATTATCTATTGAACTGACTATCCGGTGGACATCTATCTATTTATTTAATGAGGAGCATGCTTTTTCTTATATCGGGATCTTTGTCTATCTGGCAGTTGCCCTCATTTCGGGCTGGATTTTCTATGACTATATGAATAACAGACAGAATAAAGTAGTTATTGTCATTGTTTCTTTAGGAATTTCAATTAATCTCATAGCGCAGTTTATCATGGTTTCATCATGGATAAATGGATTCTTAGCATATTTTGTTGGGTTACTTATTGCAATCACCCTCATTATTTTGGGCTCTAAATGGCTGGCTAAATTCACTGCTTCCAAAACAAATGATGAAAATAACTTTCTCCCAACACTTATTAAGCTAGTCTTTGTTTTCCTGGCAGTTTTACTTTTATCCTCCTCTTTAATCGGTATGCTTTATTTGATTGGATTAGGTGAGGATATCGCATGGTTAATGGTGAGTATGGTCATTCTCGTTCCAATTGGCAGTCATATTGGCAGAGAGCATTCCATTCTTCGATACACAGTGATGTTGACGGGCTGGCTTATTTCATCTTCGATTCTGTGGTATCACTCAAGCGTTGTTCTAATCATCTATTTACTCCTGATTGGCTATACAACCTGGCGTGAAAGAGAGAGAATCATATACCCATTGGGTTTAGGTGGGACGATTTATGCAGTGGTACTTCTGCTCTATGAATTATTCTCAGGAATATCAGGTGAGTTGGTCGTCATACTACTGATTGCATTAGCCTTTGGACTTTACTTTTGGTTAAAAAATCCATATACAAAAGGATGGAACCTGGTTGCGATTCTGACACTTTGGCTCATTCTTACATTTTTCTCGGAAAACAGTGTGCTTTACTACCTTTACAATTTCAGTTATCTTTTCTTCCTGGTTTATTTTACATACCGTGTTGTATATAAAAGAAATCACTGGTTAGAGTATGCCGCTATTCTTTATCTGATCGGATACCTCGCTTATAAATACTATGATTTATTTTGGACACTGCTCCATAAGTCGATTACCTTTGCGATTGTAGGAGCAATATTCTTCTTTATAGCAATTTATCTGGATAAGAAAACAGAAAGAAACAATAGCACGGGGCGATTCGAATTTGTCCTAAGGAGTGTGCGTAAATGGGTACCAATTGTATTCGTTCAGCTAATCATCCTGATCGTGATTATTTTTCAGAAGGAAACGATCTTACGGAATGGGACAGATATTATCTTAAAAGTAGAGCCGGTTGACCCGCGTTCTATTATACAGGGGGATTATGTTCAATTATCCTATAATATTAGCCAGATAGATTCCGATGAACGTTATGATCGTGTATATGTGCTTGTGGAAAAGAATTCAAAAGGGATTTATCAAATGAAAGGGATATATGATACTATAGAAGAAGCTAAAAAAGAAAGAACAGATGACCATCAAGTGATTGTTACAGGAAAAGCAAATGGAAATACGATTACCTATGGCATTGAGAATTTTTTCATTGAAGAAGGCACGGGGATAGAAGTAGAACAGAATGCTAAATATGCAAATATAAAAGTCGGCAGTAATGGGGATGCCATTTTGATCAGTGTATCATCAAATCTGCCCGAAGATAAGTAAAATTAGCAATTGTTTTATCACGGATGTATAATAGTAGAGGTATTTTTTTTGACAGATATATTAACTCCGAATTTGTAATATAGGATGATGATTGATTATGAAAAAGGCAAGGATAATATACAATCCTACCTCCGGGAAAGAAGCATTTAAAAGACAGTTACCTGAGGTTTTGGAAATTTTAGAGAAGGCTGGATATGAAGCTTCCTGTCATGCAACTACTGGAGCGGGCGACGCGACAAGAGCGGCACAAATTGCTGTGGAAAGGCGCTATGACGTGGTTATTGCAGCGGGTGGAGATGGAACGATATATGAAGTGGTAAATGGATTGGCCGAACAGGAATACCGACCTAAATTGGGAATTATCCCAGTAGGTACCACAAATGATTTTGCTCGCGCTTTACGTATATCAACGAAATCGATACTTGAAGCTGCTGAAACTATTGCAGAAGGGCTTACGATTCCAATTGATATTGGAAAAATGGATAATCGTTATTTCATCAATATAGCAGCTGGTGGCCGCTTAACCGAGCTTTCATATGAAGTGCCAAGCAAGCTGAAAACCAGACTGGGACAGCTGGCCTATTATATGAAAGGGTTGGAAATGTTGCTTCCGTCTCTTAAGGCGACTCCGGTGTCAATAGAATATGACGGTAAACTGTTTGAAGGTGATGCAATGCTTTTCCTTGTTGCTAACACGAACTCAGTTGCTGGTTTTGAACGCTTAGCACCAGATGCTTCCCTCAATGATGGTATGTTTACGCTTTTAATTCTAAAGAAAATTAACCTGCCAGATTTTGTACGGATCGCAGCGTTGGCTTTACGAGGAGAGCATATTCATGATCCGTCTGTGATATATGTGAAGGCGAACCGCATTAAAGTACATTCATCCGAAAAGCTGCAGTTAAATTTAGATGGAGAGTTTGGCGGTTTGGCACCTGCTGAATTTGTTAACCTCTATCGTCATTTGGATGTATTCGTGCCGGAAAGCGTACACGAAAAGCAGAAAATAACAGATCGGCATATACTTGTTTCAGACGATGCCGTATTTGAGAAGCCAGATTTAGACCAACTTCTTTAAGAGGTTGGTTTTTTTATCCCGTTCAAACTAGCATAGACACCTCTATATTAAACGTAAGCAGAAGTTAAATTGGAAGATAAGCGCCAGCAGAACCCGAGTAGTCAATTACTCCTCAATGGGAGATGAATGAAAACCCGTTTGAGCAAAGTTTCACTTTATGGTAAAATCCATGGATTATCTGTCTGTCCTGTTTTATGATACAATCATGAGTACTCAATAAAAAATCGAGGTTAGCAAAGAATGACTGAAAAGAAAAAAGCGCCAATTCAAAAAAATGATTATATAGATGTTGTATTTGAAGATCTGACTCATGAAGGCTCCGGAGTTGCAAAAGTGGAAGGGTATCCTATTTTTGTTCCGTTTGGTTTACCGGGAGAAAAAGCCCGCATTAAAGTGACCAAAATTAATAAAGGCTATGCCTTTGGCCGCTTGATGGAGCTATTGGAAGAAAGTCCTGATCGAGTAGAGCCTCCCTGTCCAATTTATCGTCAGTGCGGAGGCTGCCAGCTTCAGCATTTATCCTATGAAGGCCAGCTGAAAGCAAAGGAAAAAATGGTTCGGGAAATTATGGCGAGAATCGGAAAACTGCCTGATGTACCGGTCCATCCAGTACTTGGTATGGAACAGCCATGGAACTATCGTAATAAAGCCCAAGTACCTGTTGGAGAAATGGAAGGCGGCTTAGTTGCCGGCTTTTATGCTAAACGTTCACATGAAATTATTAATATGGATGAATGTCTGATTCAGGTTTCAGAAAACGACGATACGATCCGCACAGTGAAGAATATTTGCGAAAAGTACCGTGTCCGTGCCTATGATGAACGGAATCATAAAGGATTGCTTCGTCATATTATGGTACGTCATGGACAAGTGACTGGTGAAATTATGGTTGTCCTTGTAACAAGAACACCTGAGCTCCCGCATGCGAGAGAAATCATCAAAGAGATTATTGATGCAGTTCCTGGGGTTAAATCCATTATTCAGAATGTGAATTCCTTGAAGACAAATGTTATTCTTGGGTCGAAAACAACAGTATTATGGGGAGCAGAAGTGATCTATGATTATATCGGTGATGTTAAATTTGCCATCTCTCCGCGTTCCTTCTATCAAGTGAATCCTACTCAGACGAAGGTTCTCTATGATAAGACGCTGGAGTATGCGAATCTATCAGGTAACGAAACGGTTATTGATGCTTATTGCGGAATCGGTACAATTTCCTTATTTTTAGCACAAAAAGCCAAAAAGGTATATGGAGTCGAAATCGTCCCAGAAGCAATCGAAGACGCCAAAAAGAACGCAGAACTAAACGGCATCACCAATGTCGACTTTTCGGTAGGCAGTGCTGAAACCGTCATCCCGGCCTGGTACGAAGAAGGAATCACAGCAGACGTATTAGTTGTCGATCCACCACGTAAAGGCTGTGACGAAAATCTCTTAAACACCATCGCAGAAATGAAGCCGAAAAAAGTCGTCTATGTTTCCTGCAACCCAGCAACATTGGCACGTGACTTAATGTATTTGGAGGAGCATGGATATCAAACGGTGGAAGTGCAGCCTGTGGATATGTTCCCGCAAACGATGCACGTGGAGTGTGTAGCAAAATTAGTATTGAAATAAGGCAGTGCCCCACAGGGCACTGCCTTATTATCCTTATTTTCATTCTAATGATTTAAAGATCTTCTAGTTCTTTGTTAACTAAATCTAGCTCTTCTTCCGATTCTTCGAACTTGATATCTCTGATAGGAACTTTGATTGTTTCATTTTCAATTAATTTGTTTATTTCGTCTTTTAAATGACCTTGCACTTTTTCTCTACCTGTTTGAATATTATCTCTAATTGTCTGCTCGATAACTGTGTTAGCTTGTTCATCATATATTTTTGCTTCATCATAGGAAGTCGGAGAGAGTATGGATTGTACCCAGCCTAAATTTTCATCAGATTCAACTAATTCTTTTGCGTAAAATGCAGTTAGTTGAGGCTCTTTAATTGTTAGTATCTTCTCTTTCTCATTGTATTCTACTGTTTTTTCATCAAACTCACCTTTATACCCCCATCTAACTATGGCCTTATATTTCAATTCAACTACCTTTTGCATTCCCATAACCTCGTTATAGAAAAAGTTCCCTTGTTTATCAACAGGTTTAATAGTAGTTGTCACTGGGTTACCTGCTATGTAAGTCTCTTTAACGATATCTTGTATAGCTCCAACCTCTAATTCAGTAATTTTATAGATGTCTTTCCCTAGTGGGGCTATAATCGTTTCTTTTGCTTCAGAGTCTCCGAAAAACACTAAAAATAATCCTACAAGAATTGCTGTAGAAGCTGCTCCAATAATAAATAATTTAACTTTAGGCACGATGTTCTTCCTTTCATAGATGTTTTTAAATTATAGTGAGCGGTGTTATTTTGTTGTGAAATATTTATTCTTAAAGGGAAGAAAATAAATAACAATGAAAAAAAGAAATGAAAGCTAGAATAAAAAAGGAAATATTTCCTATCTACTTAAGTAGTAGATTCAAACTGTAGGGATTTCTATATATTACTTGTAAGGTTCCTGCTAATGGCCATTCTGATTAAATGGATATGTTTGAACAAAAGAAGAGCTAGTAACTTTATTAAAGTGATAGTAGGAAGTATTGAGAACAACAAAAGAAAAAACCTAATCACCTTTACTATATTAGAATAATATAATTTCAAGCTTATGTGAATAAATAGACAAAAATATTTTTATATTTAATATATTTCGTTAATTATATTTAAATTCTTCTGTAACGATTGTTATTGTACCTTTCCTTACTCAACTATAAGTGCAGATCTCTGTAATTTAATTTTTAACTATTAATGTCTGCAGAGAGAAGCTGTTGAACATAAACCCACCAACATCCCATTGTGTTGCCACATACATTCCACACACGTAGAGTGTGTCTCGCAACTTATTTTAAAATAAGGCAGTAAGCCCTCTAAATAGGGGGCACTGCCTTTTTTCGTTTCTTACAAAGGAATTACGAAGTGATACTTAATCCTAATTTCCTCACTAGATTTACAAGTAATTTTTCTACAAAAATTTGTAGTACCTGTGGAGTTAAGTAATAGAATTGCCCTCGTGGTTTTTAAATAAAACCTTATAAATCTTATCTTTTATAAAAAAGTTTCATAAGAAATCATTTAATAAAATTGGAGTATTACTTCCTTTCTATTTGTCTATACTGATAAAAATAGATTAGGAGAGTAATAGGATGATACTATCTGAAGCGTGGGATTTATATAAAGCTGATAAACAGATCCAAGGATATTCATTTCAGACTTTAAAAGCCTATAATGTCCAATTAAACTTGTTAATCCGGAATCTCGGTGATCGATCCCTTGATGAAATAACCACCGATTCATTAAAGCTTTATCTTGGGAATGTTGCTGATCAATTAAAGGCTGCTAGCCTGAGTCATAGGATACGTTTTATAAAGTCGTTGTTTAGATGGGCTCAAGATGTAAATGTCCTGAATGGTAATCCAGCCGCGAAAATTAAGGAACCGAAACTAGATGTCCGCATACCAAAGTTTTTAACTGAAGTAGAAATTGAGCATTTAAGAGAAGCTTGTGATACAACATTAGAAAATGCATTGTTCGAGTTTATGTATTCAACCGGTTGTCGAATTGGGGAAGCCGTTAATTTGAATCGACAATCTATTAATTTTTCTAACCAGTCCGTAATTGTCTTAGGTAAGGGAAATAAAGAAAGAGAAGTTTACTTTAATACTAGGTGTGATATCTGGTTGAAGAGGTACCTGGATGAGAGAACAGATGATCAAGAAGCTTTATTTGTAACCGTACGTGCTCCTCATCGTATGAGCATAGCTCAAATGAGATATATCATAAAACAGATATCGAAAAGATCTGGCATCAATAAAAGTATTCACCCCCATCAGTTGAGACATAGTTATGCCACTACTTTATTGAATAATGGGGCACCTTTAGAAGTCATTCAAAATTTGATGGGACACGAAAAGAGCGAAACGACTAAAATTTACGCTTATTTAAGTGGGGCATTGCGAAGGGAGTTATATAAAAAGTTTTTCTGATACGATCAAGGGCATTGATCCAAGAAGGATTAATGCCTTTTTATGTTGAACCTCTTATAGAGCTAAAGGGGCAGGTTAGTTGCATAAGAAATATAATATATAAACCCTTTAAAAAAAGTGAGTAATTACTCACTTTTTTATTGAAAACCAGTTAACTTGGAATTATAATCAACCTAAGTGAGTAAACGCTCACTTTTGAAAGGAGGATTACATAATGAATGAAACTAATACTATTCAAATACAAGCAGTAACGAAAAGTTTCGGCAAAAAAGTGGTATTAAAAGATATCAACTTAGATATTAAACAAGGTAGTATCTATGGTTTTATAGGGCCTTCAGGAGCAGGAAAAACAACCTTGATAAAGTTGATTGTTGGAATGGATTTTCCTGATGAAGGTTACGTCCATTTATTAGGTGAAAAAATGCCTAATTTAAACATCTTGCAAAAAATTGGCTATATGGCACAATCAGATGCCTTATATGAAGCACTTACTGGTAAAGAAAATCTTATGTTTTTCGCATCGCTCTTTAAATTAAACAAAACTGAAAAACAGAAACGGATTGCCTATGCAGCACAATTAGTTAACTTGACCGCAGATCTTAATAAAAGAGTGTCAGCGTACTCAGGTGGTATGAAACGTCGATTATCTCTTGCAATCGCTTTAATTCAGGATCCCCAAGTTTTGATATTAGACGAACCTACTGTGGGAATAGATCCTGAATTAAGATTAAGTATTTGGAATGAGCTGTTAAGATTGAAAAACGAGGAAGGCAAAACGATTATTGTAACGACTCACGTAATGGATGAAGCCGAAAAATGTGATTATATCGCAATGGTTAGAGATGGTTCATTCATAGCATCTGGCACACCTCGCCAATTGAAAGAACAATATAATGTCAATAGTTTAGATGAGGTATTTTTGGATGCTGGGAGGAAAGTACAATGAGAACAGTAGCACTTATTAAGAGGATTTTATTGCAAATACTTAGAGATAAGCGTACATTGGCTCTTCTCTTTGTTGCTCCATTATTAGTATTAACACTAATGAACCTAGTCTTTAATGGAAATACCGTTGATCCTGTTTTAGGAGTTGCTAATGGGAATCAGCAAATCATCGAAAAATTAGAAGACGCAGATATTGTAGTAAAAGAATATAACAAAGTTTCTAATGTTAAGGATATGATACTTGATAAAGATTTAGATGGTTTTTTACAAGTGGAAGGCGATCAAACAACCTTAACTTTACTGAATGATGATCCGACAATAGCAAAAAGCTTAGAAATGAAAGTAAAGCAAATTGATACTCAAGCAAAGCAATTAAAATTGATGGGGACTAACGCAATACAGAGTGAATTGCTCTCACAAGATTCCTTGAACACAAATTATGTTTATGGCAGCAGTGAAACAGAGCTTTTTGATACCTTTAGTCCTATTTTAGTCGGGTTCTTTGTCTTCTTCTTCGTCTTCTTAATCTCTGGCATAGGCTTATTAAACGAAAGAACAACTGGCACGTTGGAACGACTATTAGCAACCCCTATTAAAAGAGGAGAGATTGTCGCAGGATACCTTGTTGGCTATGGTTTACTGGCATTGATACAGACAGTTATAATCGTTTTGTTTGCGATAAATGTATTAGATATGGTTTTAGTTGGTTCCATTTGGACTGTTATGTTAATCAATGTCATCATCGCCCTTGTAGCCTTGTCACTTGGAATATTATTATCTTCTTTCGCAAGTTCCGAGTTTCAGATGATTCAGTTCATACCAATTATTATTGTGCCACAAATATTCTTCTCAGGTATTTTCTCCATTGAGGGAATGGCGGATTGGCTACAAGTATTCGCAAACTTTATGCCGTTGTATTATGCAGCAGATGCATTAAAAGGAGTAATGTACGAGGGCTTAAGTTTATCTGAAATTAGTAGTAATCTATATATTCTATTGGCTTTTGCAGCAGTATTTATCGTTTTAAATTTGTTTGCTTTGAAAAAGTATCGTAAGCTATAATACGGAAGCGATACAGCTTTACGCAAAGATGGTGATTTAAATGGTTAATAATAATCTACTGGATGAAATGGCTAAAATACTTGAAAAATCCAATAAACAAACGGTTAAGCAAAAGAAAATTATTGAGGTTGCTATCACCTCTTTTGCGGAAAAAGGATATTCAAATACATCAACATCTGAAATAGCTAAAAAAGCAGGCGTAGCAGAAGGAACAATTTTCAAACATTATGGAACAAAGGAAAATTTATTGTTATCTATAATGGTTCCTTTTCTAAAAGATTTTTTTCCTACGATGGCAGATGAACTCATTAGGGAATTAATGAATGATAAGCGTTCTTTTGAGGAATTCTTAAGAGTTCTTTTAACAAATCGTAGTGCTTTTCTTGCGGAAAATAGAGAAATATTTCAGGTGTTCATTAAGGAAATATTTTATAAAGAGGAACTTAGAAACGAATTCCTTCCCTTTGTTTTAGAAGTTGGATCCAATCACTTAATAAAAGTGATTGAAGCGTTTAAACAACGGGGCGAAATTAGAGATATACCGAATGAAATAATTTTAAAAATGCTAGGCACTGTAATAGGTGGATTATTTATTTCTAATTTTGCATTGTTAAATAAACATTCGGTTAGCGAAAATGAAATTGAGGAAGCCATATTTTTTATTCTGAATGGTCTTGGACAATCTCCTCAATAGAGGGATTTTTCTTTGAAGATTATGGATAACCTCTCTTTTCATTTAAAGGCAGCTATATTTTAGCTGCCTTTCCTTTTTATACAGAAAAATGATGGAATTATGCCAATTCACATAATAAACATTGTGAATGTTTGTACTTAAACTAACAGGGGCGTTGATCCAAGAAGAAGGATTAATGCCTTTTTGTGTTGAATTTCTTATTGAACAAACGGGGCAGTTTAGTTGAAGAAGGATTTTCAAAGTGATGTGATGAACTTGTTATCAAATACATTTTGAAAAGGAGTTTATTAATATTGAATGAAGAACAATTGGTAAAAGCACTTGAATTACGAAAAGAGGATAAGAAGAAAGAATCAAATCACATACTACTAAAAATGGTAGAGGAACATCCTGATAATGCGTTTATTAACTACCAATGTGCTTGGAGCTTTGATGTTTTAGGAGAAGAGTCAAAAGCAGTTCCTTTCTATGAAAAGGCTATTAAGCAAGGGTTATCAGGTAAAGATTTAGAAGGAGCAATATTGGGACTTGGAAGTACATATAGAACTTTAGGGGAATATGAAAAATCAGAAAAGGTCTTTTTAGAAGGAATAGAATTATTCCCGACTAATAGAGCAATACAAGTGTTTTATTCAATGACCTTATATAATTTAAGCGAGCATAAAAAAGCTATGGAGTTTTTACTAAAATGCTTGATAGATACCACAACAGACTCTGAAATACTGAGTTATAAAAAAGCAATTAATTTCTATGCTGATAAATTAGATGAAATGTGGAAATAGCAAGTGAAAGGTTGTACTTAAACAAACTGGGCATTGATCCAAAAAGAAGGATTAATGCCTTTTTGTGTTGAACTTCTTATTTTAGAAACGGGGCAGGTTAGCTCTACAAAGGATTTAATTAATTTTCATAAAATGTTACAATAAAAACAAAAATAACCAAATTCATCAACTACTCCCAGGAAATATTTAAGAAAGAGGGGATATCTTGTCTTTTCTCAAAAATAATCTATTTTTGTCTGCGACAGCATTAGTTATCACATTACTTGTAGTAAATGCAACTGTACAAACAACTGTTGAAGGTTGGTTTTACCAATTTATTGAATTATTTATTATCTTTGGTATTTCGTTTGGGATATTAAAATTAGTTTCGCTAGTACCAATTCCAGCATCTAAATGATGAAGGTTGAATTAAGCTAAGGCGATAACTGAAATCAAGGCTGTCAAATTGACGGTCTTTTTTATGCTACTAACGGGCAGTTTAGCTCAAAAAGGAATTTACGTTTTTGAATAAAGTAATAATGTAATTGTGATATGATTAGACAAAAACTTGAGGGAATGACTTTTTAAAAGGGGAGGGAATATGCTAAAAACATTAAGAAATATTTTATCAATAGGTGTCCTTGTGTTAGCTTTATATGGTCTAATAACCGAAAATTTCGAGTATATGCCTTATTTAATGATAGCACTGAGTTTTTTGATGTTGACTACGGGAGTAATTGAGCTTCAAAAAGATAAAAAAGCATTTTGGGGTTATATGTGTATCGGTGTTTCTGGTTTTGCTTTTTATGTTTCTATTCAGGGATTCTTATATCAGTAAAGGGGCAGTTTAGCGGAAGATGAAAATCAAAAAGCGTGCGATAGATTATTCTATGCACGCCTTTTATTTATGGGAGATCTATTTTTATTGGTGCCACAGGTGAATGAGTTTCATCATATGACGGCCACACCGTCAAGGTTGTATCTTCTAACAAATCTGGAATAACGAGTCTTCTAATAATGGTGGACTTATCGCCAATATTTATTTGATCGATTTTCCCATCACTCATTCCCCCCATTGTTAATGGACGATTATTGTTTATATTCAGCATTCTAAAGGAGGAATCTAATTCTCCCTTTGGATAAGTGACACTATAAATGAGAGCAGTAGAAGCTTTACCAGTTATGACAGATTCAACTTTAAATACTATATCGCCCTCAGGATTCGAGCTTTCCTTGTTGTTAAACACGTATTTCTCGATTGGGTTTTGTTGCACAGGTACATCAAATTGCCAATTGCCTTTTTTCGTTCCTATTTCTTCAAAGGAAACAGGAATGGTATCATTCTTGGGTAAATCTTTATATGGATAAACAATTTGGATATGTCCTGTATAGCCATCTTTCGTTTTCGTCAGAGTGGTCAGTTCCTTTGTTTCATCGGCTAGCGGGTCACCTTTAAACAATTCATATAATGCATAATAATATCCATCTTTCTCCTGGAGATTCCCTTTCACATCAAAGGTAATGCCAATTAGATATCCGTCATAGTAAGCACTTGTTAACGCGATATCCACACCATTGCTTGTATAGGTCTGATTGAGTTCCTTCACTAGATTTTGCTTTTCTAAGCTCCTTCCAACCATATCGTTAAAGTTTGCATACAAACCTCCGATTATAGGTGCATCCGCCAAAACTCTTGAAAAAGAGGGGACGATAAAGCTAGAAGACATCAGGATTCCCGCAGCAGCAACTGTCATAATCCAAGTCTTTAAAATAGGTTTCCTTCTCTTAGGTCTTTGTTCTTTTTCGGCACGATCAATCCCTAATTTTATTGATTGTAAAACCTCTTCCTTTGGTACTTCAATATCGTTAACTTTATTAGAGAATGTGTTTTTGTCCATCAAAGTAACTCCCTCCCAATAACTTTCGTAACAGTTTCTTTCCACGGCTTAAATATGTTTTTGTGGTGTTTTCTGGTATTCCTAAGATTTTGGATATTTCTTTTAAACTCATATCGTAATAATAGAAAAGGATAATACTCGTCCGATGCTTCTCTGGTAATTTACCTATTGCTTCTGCAAGGTCTATCTTTTCTTCATTTCTTTCTCTCGGTAAGGTTAATTGTTCTGCCAAAGCAACCACATTTTTTCTTTTCCTTTGGACATCATACGCACAGTGAATGAGAATCTTTGTTATCCAAGTTAAGAAATATTCCTCATTCCTTAATTGCCTTATAGAGGAGAATGCCTTATAAGCGGTCTCTTGTATGACGTCTAGAGCATCATCTCGATTACCGACATACAGATATGCCGTTCTATATAAACGATCACTATGTATACTTAGCAAATTTCCAAATGCCTCGGAATCTCCCTGAATTGCTTTTTTGATTAATATTAGCTCATCCAACTCTTTTACCTCCTTTTACTCATTAGAGGAGACTATATGGTAAAAAGTTTCATTTTTTTAAATATACTATTTTATCGGTATGGAGGATAGGAGAGTAGAGGTTAGAAAGAAGGCGTATTTTTAGCTTAGAGAGTATCTTTATTGAGTTTCTTATTGTAGAAACAGGGCAGCATTCCTGTATTGAATGAAGAGTGTGAAGTAAGTTTGTGAAGAAACGTACTTAAACTAATGGGGGCTTTACCCCAATATCAAGGGCTGTATGATCTGCTCTTTTTTTTGTTATGCAGCTAAAGGGGCAGGTTAGTTGAAGATCGATATTAAACTTATGTTCAACAATCGGTCCATATTGTCAAGTAAATATTTACTTGTATAGCATTACATCAGGTAAGACCGTATCGTAAGTAAGTACGGAATTATAAAATATCTACCTGAGATGCTGTTTAGTCAGCATCTCAGGTAGATATTTTAATTAGGATATGTTAAATTTCAACGTTGAAAAATGAGAGAAGATTTTAAGTGGTAATTAGTAGTAGATTTAATTTTCTTATTAAATAATTGTAGATAGCCGTAAAGGAGGCTATCCCTCTTTTTCTTAACATTCAATTTTAACAGAGCTAAAGTCTTAAAAATTTTACGGTTTGTTAGAATGTGGGGTTTATCATTCACATCTATTTTCATTTTACATTTTGCTACGAATAATAACATTAATGTTATACTCCGTTGGTAGATTTACTACTAAAATAGTATTTATAATTACATATGAGAGGATGAAAAGTATGATTAATATGAATTTATGCTCGATGAGAAAACGTCATAATCTAACTCAGGAGCAATTAGCCCAAGAATTAAATGTTTCACGTCAAGTAATTGCAAAATGGGAAAAAGGCGAATCGACACCAGATTTACACCATAGTATGAATATTGCCAATTTCTTCGGAGTAACCTTAGATGCGTTAGTAAACCATAACCCAGAAGAAATGGGTATAGATATTCCACCCAAAGGCCAGCATTTTTTTGGGACAGCAACAGTAGGGGAACGTGGTCAAATTGTAATTCCCAAAAAAGCCCGTGAAATTTTTCAAATTACCCCAGGTGATTCAGTCGTTATTATAGGGGATGAGGATCGTGGGTTGGCGTTAGCACCTGAAAAAATGATTAAACAGTTTTTAAATATGGTGAAAAATCATCAAAAAGAGGAGGAATAAATTAATGAGTGCTGCAATTGAACTTCAAGGTTTATCAAAACGCTTTAAAGAAAAAGTTGCCGTTTCTCCGATGACACTTACGATTAACCAAGGTGAACTATTCGGACTCCTTGGAGTAAATGGTGCTGGTAAAACGACAGTTATCAATATGTTAAGTGGCCTTGCCAAACCGACTTCAGGAGATGCGCTTGTACTTGGGCATTCGCTTAGTAAAGAGTTGCCAAGTATTCGGGGATTACTCGCTGTCTCACCTCAGGAAACGTCCATTGCACCAAATTTATCTGTGCGCGAAAATTTATTATTAATGGCACGCATTCACGGCTTTTCGAAGGATGAGTCCATTGAAAAAACGGAGGCTTTAATTAGCCAGTTTTCACTACAGCCTTACGAACATCAACGTGGTAAAAAATTATCCGGTGGTTGGCAACGAAAGTTAAGTATTGCAATGGCTCTCATTGCAGATCCAAAAATTTTATTTTTAGATGAACCTACATTAGGGTTAGATATTATTAGCCGCCAGGAACTATGGGCAATGATTAATAAACTGAGAGAGACGACTACAATTGTACTTACGACGCACTATTTAGAAGAAGCGGAAGCATTGTGTGATCGCATTTGTATTATGAGGGATGGCGAAATAAAGGCACTAGGTACAGTAGACGAGCTCCTTACAACAGCAAGTAAAGAAAACTTTGAGGATGCATTTGTGCATTTCGTAACAGGAGGCGAATTATAATGAGGGCATTGGCATTTGCTGGACGTTGTACGAAAGAAATTGTACGTGACCCGATTTCATTATTTTTTGGTATAGTCTTTCCAATCATTTTACTTATGATTTTAACTGCGATTAATCGCAATGTTCCAGAAGCACTTTTTAATATTGAACATTTGACACCTGGCATCGCAGTATTTAGCCTTTCTTTCATTGCTTTCTTTGCAGCACAAACGTTAGGAAAAGACCGTTCTACTTCTTATTTAATAAGATTGCTAACTACTCCTATGAAAGCAAGTGATTTTATTATTGGATATACGCTTCCTTTAGGGATATTTGCTGTGCTTCAAAGTATTACTTGTTTTATAACCGCTTACTTTTTAGGTTTGGAGCTATCTTTCAACCATGTATTTGCATTTATTGCCTTACTCATTACATCTACTATTTTCATAGGAATCGGACTGTTATGTGGCTCCTTATTTAACGAAAAGGCAGCAGTAGGCTTATGCGGAGCTTTATTAACTAACTTAACAGCATTTTTATCTGGCGCATGGTTAGATTTATCGTTAGTTGGAGGAGCTTTTGAAAAAGTCGCTTATGCCCTGCCATTCGTCCACGCTGTTGATTTAGTTCGAGCAATTGTGGCAGAAGACTTTAGCGCAATGTTTCCCCATTTATATGTTGTGGTAGTTTATGCAGCTGTCCTTTTTAGTCTTTCGATTTTTATTTTCAAATATAAAATTCAGCAAAATTAATAGTTAATCAAACTTACGTTACTTAAACGTAGGTTTTTTTATTAAAATTAATAGCTCTGTTAAAGTTGATTATTGAAATAGAAAGCGCTAGCCTCCGTTACGTTGCTGAAAATAAAAAAATACTTTCTTAGACAAATTAGAAAATGAGCTTAAAAGCTGATTGTTATTCAATTAAAAGGCGCAATTGTTGAATAAGATTGCTTCTCTTTTCCTTATTGAACTAACGGGGGCGTTTGTTTAAGAGCAAGTATACCGACTTTCTTTCTGAAGGTGCCTGTTTTCATATCTCGAATAAATATTAGACAAAAGCAACAATCCTTACGAAAACAGGTAAAGATGTTGATAAACCCACCAACATCCCTTGTGTTGCCACATACACTCCACACACGTGGAAAGTGTAGCAAAATTAGTATTGAAATAAGGCAGTTGCCCTTTGGCGCTGCTTTTTTCTTTTCCCTGTAATTAGATTTAAGTACTGTACTTTTTCAATATATAGCAGTAGAAAATTTTCTTAATGATTTCAATCGGTAATACTATTTAAAAAAATTTGGTAGTCGTATCCTCATAATTCTTTCGCCTTTCAAGTCCAATACAGACCCATAAAAGCAAGCTATATTTTTCTATGTATTTATATCTACTCTCATTCTTAGCTCCCCTTTGCTGATTTCTATTCGGGAATATTTCCGTTTTCCTTGCTCTAAAGAAAACGTTCCCTTTGGGTTTAAAGCAAACTGCTAATAGACAAGTGAAAAAGGAGGGTATCAAAAAGAGCGAAACCACAGATGTGATTTCGCTTACTCCTTAACTATATCGCTTAATTCCATTGACCCGCTTTTTCTAATTTTTCTTTACCTTTGAACGCAATGATGATTAACAAGACACTTAACAGAATCATCCCTGCAACAGCATATAACACGTATAGATAGCTGCCCGTTGCATCAAATACAAACCCATAAGCAGGGAGCGCCGTAATACCTGCTAATGCTAATCCTAATGCTGCCGTTCCATAAATGGCGCCATATTCTTTCGTGCCGAAGATAGAAGTAGTCAATAACGGTCCTAGCGTTCCAACTGATGAAGAAACAAATCCAAATAATCCGATTGCCACTGAAAATACCATTGGATTGTCTGGTATGAAGATCAATAAGAAAACGGAAATCAATCCGACGAACATGGAGAAAAAGGTGGTTTTCTTTGCACCCATTTTATCGGTCAAGAAACCGAACACCAATGATCCAACTAAAACACCAAACATGAACACACCCATGACATTTCCGGCAAACTGGACATCATACCCAATGCTTTGTGCGTAAGGGGCAATAAATTGAGCAAAACTTGCAACCGCGGTAATTAAGAATAAAAAGAATAATAGAGCATAAAAGGCCAATGACTTTTTCGCCACTGCGGCTGTGACACCTTTGTTTTCTACCGTTTGTGCATCTTGTTTCGAATCGTTAGCTTCTACCTTGTCTAAGCCATAAGGTAATAGACCTTTTTGTAGTGGTGACATACGAATGAACAGTAAAACCACTGGTATTACAATGACAATCGCCGCAATCCCAACAATGATGTAAGAAGTTCTCCAACCTTGTGAGGCAATTAACGTTCCTACATTCGGTTGAATGATCGCCCCAAACATACCGCTCGCTGCCATCATAATACCAAGGGCTAGTCCGTTTCGTTTTTTAAACCATTGGTTTATAAGAACGGGACCTGCCAATTGTGTCACAAGAACACTACCGACAGACAGCGGAATCGCTAATAAATACCAGCCCCATACCGAATTCATCATTCCAAATAACGCAAATGCACCACCTTGTAACAGAATGGATACAATCAAGACCATACGAATATCGTATTTACCCATTATCTTTCCGGCAAACGGCAAGAATACCATCATCGCAATGGAAGAGACACTCAAGTATAGGGTAAGTTGTCCCATACCAACGCCTAAATCTTCTGACACAGGTGTTAAAAATAAACTAGCAGCATTATTTATGCCACCACGTGCAACACCCATCATAATGGCTAACCCAAACAATACCCACCAAGCAAAATGAATTTTTTTCTTTTTCTGTTGCATGTTCTACCCCTCCTGTCCCTGTATAATTTTTTCTTTCCATAACCCTTTGCTTTCGCAAAAAAATATATCAGTATGTTCTATATTTATTTTACCTTATAAAAAAGGAGAGTTACAATTTTGACCTTCCTCTTTTTTATATACTCACATAATACCTTTATCGAAGCTTAGTAGGATTAACACCTGTTTTTAATATAGCTAATGAAAAGTTCAAAGATTTTACTCAGTATATTGTTGAATCGGCTATATCAATAAGATCAATAGAAAGTAAGATTGGCAATTTAAAGGTGAAGCAACATAAGAGACATTTGAGACTTGCAAATAATTTGGCTGTTAGAAGCCAACTTACGCTTTCTATATATTCTTTTAGGTTATTTAAAAACATCACCAACATCCCATGTGTTGTCAATTACACTCCACACACGTGGAAAGTGTAGCGAAGCTTATATTAAAATAAGGAAGTCAGCCCTTTTTTGATCTGACCCAAGAAAGTTAGAAATAAATAGTCATGCTGCTTTGAGGACCTGAGTCCGTTATTCAACCGGGTTTAGGTCTTTTAATTTTGCCTTCATTCGTTTGTGATTGTAATAATGTGCCATCCAAACTTATGAAAAAGTGGCTATAAACTATTCGATTGGTAAATTCGAAACGAAGGGATATGAATGGACATATAAAGCGGAGAGTAACTGTGTTTTAGCAAAAAGGAAAGCCGGTGAAGTGTTTACGATAAGTAAAATTTTACCGGCTTTTTTGCATGCGAAAACGTGAAAAGAAAGGCCTTGCTATATATAATATTTGAAATTGAAGTGAAGAGAGGGGTGAAATGAGATTAACTTTACGATTTGTCAGTAAATTCGAGGGCAATTACTATGAAAATTGCGGTACATGGAATTTATGGCTAACAGGGATCGGAAGCGAACGTTTTATTTATGCCCTCATAGCATTTTCAGCTCTTTTATCTGGTTATCCATTGTGTGGCCTAATGAACATGGTAAAGTCGCTTGAGCCTTGATGCATGCAAGTTCTGGGAATCTAATTGAAAATGCCCAAACAAGTCTGCATAGTTGACTACTTGGGCATTTTTACCTATGGAAAATCATTTGAACGAGAGCAAACGCAAAGAAACCCATTAGGTCCATCTGAAAATTCCACTAAGCCTTTGTATTGAATTTCATATGTTTAATACCAAGGAAATTTTGGAGATTTAAGGCTAAGCCTCCTAGAAGAGTAGCTCGTTCATTAAGTTTGCTGTTTCGAACAATTACACATTTAGAAAAAGTGCTATATAGATTATTTTTTAACATTGTCATCATTTCAGGAATTTCGCGGTAAAGAGAACTATTTAAAACGATAACCTCAGGGTCGTAATGGGCAATCATATTATTTATACCGAAACTTAAATAGCGTGTATTCTCCTTGACGACTTTTTTGGCATCAGTATCCCCATTGTTATAGTATTCTCTTAAAATAATTGCATTGACATAATCCATATCTTTTAATTGTGCAAAATATTCAAAGGAAGCTTTATTTGAGGCATAGGCTTCTAAACACCCGAGATTCCCGCATTTGCACTTCTTACCGCCAGCAGAGATAATTTGGTGGCCAATCTCTCCAGCGAACCCATGCGAACCAGTTTGTATAATTCCGTCTCGGACGATACCGGCACCTATACCTCCATGAATATTAATACTGATTAAACTAGAGGATTCAGATGTAAAAGTATACTCACCTAGCGCTGATAAGTTAGCTTCGTTTTCTAGAAATATAGGGTAATCAATTAGGCTTTCAGTTATTTCACGGAATCGAATCTTATCTAAATTGTAATGTGGAGTAAAAATAATATTTCCATTAAAAACAGGTCCATGAACAGCGATTACTACACCAATAATATCGTAGAGCGATTTAGGCTTTATCTTATCAAAAGAAGAGAATATCTCAGAAAAATAAGATCTGACGGTGTCTTCATTTAAGGTAATTGGTTTCTTCTCAATGTAGGAAATTTCTTCACCATCAAGATAAGTTAATAAGGCGCGAATGTAATTATATCCAACATCAATAGAGATAGAGAGACCGGATTTTCCATTGTATTGTAGCTTGATGGGTTTACGTCCGCCTAAATTACTGCTTTGACCACTGCCTGTTTCAGTGACTAAATTGTCATCCAGTAATTTCTTAACGATGCTAGAGACAGTAGCTTTAGTTAAACCAGTTATGGTAGCCAGTTCAGCTCGTGACACACCTAGATTAT
Source organism: Bacillus sp. z50 (assembly GCF_058313585.1). Classification (NCBI taxonomy): domain Bacteria; kingdom Bacillati; phylum Bacillota; class Bacilli; order Caryophanales; family Bacillaceae; genus Bacillus; species Bacillus sp. z50. Next base: position 244,846 of record NZ_JBZFQL010000005.1, on the reverse strand, counting down.
TAATAATCGTCTCCAGACAAAGGGATTCATTTTGAGTACGTATAATATAATGAGAGTTTTCCATATCATAAACACCTCCTTTGTTAATTTATTTATTAAACATACTAACTAATATACTAATAGATTTTTCATAAATTTACTAGTCATTTGTTGGAAAAGTAGTAATTTACTAGTCATTTGTTGGAAAAGTAGTAATTTAGTATAAATTTATTATAGTGCAAAAATTACTTGACTACTAAAATGAAAGCGACTACAATCAAGTTAGTAAAACATATAAACAAACTAACTTGCTTAGTTTGGGAGGAGGATTTCAGATGACTTATTTTCCGAATGTAGGAAAAATCAAGTATGAGGGAAAAAACTCAGATAACCCGTTTGCTTTCCGTTATTACAATCCAGAAGAGGTTGTGGCCGGCAAAACAATGAAAGAACATTTGAGATTTGCGGTCGCATACTGGCATACAATGACACAAGATGGTAGTGATCCATTTGGTTTGCCTACAAATCAACGAACTTGGTTTGGTGAAACAGCAATGGATACAGCTAGAAACCGTGTGGTCGCTTTCTTTGAAATTTTAGAGAAACTAGGCGTTGAATATTTTTGCTTCCATGATGTGGATATTGCGCCGGAAGGTAATTCTTTAGAAGAGTTCTATAGAAATCTAGATGAAATTACTGATTTGATAAAAGAACAAATGGATAGAACTGGAATCAAATTACTGTGGAATACCGCAAATATGTTTAGTCATCCAAGATATGTAAATGGAGCAGCTTCTACTAATAATGCAGATGTATTTGCTTATGCAGCGGCACAAGTCAAAAAAGGGCTTGATATTTCCAAAAAGTTGAACGGCGAAAATTATGTGTTCTGGGGCGGCCGTGAAGGCTATGAAACACTATTGAATACAGACATGGCTCTTGAACAAGATAATATTGCGCGTTTATTCAAGATGGCTGTAGCTTATGGAGAAAAGATTAATCATAAACCACAATTTTTGATTGAACCTAAACCAAAAGAGCCATCTAAACACCAATATGATTTTGATGCTGCTACCGCATTACAGTTTATCCAAAAATATGATCTTACTGGTGAATTTAAGCTGAACCTTGAAGCAAACCATGCTACACTTGCTGGCCACACATTTGAACATGAGATTGAAGTTGCACGCATAAATAATGCCTTAGGATCTCTCGATGCGAACCAAGGTGATGTTCTGCTAGGTTGGGACACAGACGAATTCCCAACAAATGTTTATGATGTTACGATGGCCATGTATGGTGTACTAGAAAATGGAGGAATTGCACCAGGTGGTATTAACTTTGACTCTAAAGTGCGTCGTTCCAGCTTTGAAATGGAAGATTTGTTCTTAGCCCATATTGCCGGTATGGACACATTTGCTAGAGGACTAAAAGCAGCGGCTAAATTAAAAGAAGATCGCTTCTTTGATAGTTTGAAAGAAAAACGCTATGCCTCTTTCTATGAAGGAATTGGAGCTTCCATTGTTAATGGCAAGGAAGACTTAGAAAGCCTGACAGAATACGCATTAAAATTAGATGACATCAAATTGGAATCCAGTCATATTGAATACGTGAAATCTCGCTTAAATGACTATCTATACTAAAAAGGATTTACATCTCCAGTCACAGTGTATAAGCTACTTAATCTTTTAAACCTATTATATAGTATTGATTTAACAGGGTACCGTCTTTATGGAATAGCGTATAAAGAACTTAAGAATGGAGTTTATCATGAAAATTACAAATCCTATTTTAAAAGGCTTTAATGCAGACCCTTCTATTATTCGCGTAGAAGATACCTATTATATTGCGACTTCTACTTTTGAGTGGTTTCCAGGTGTAAGGATTCATGAATCAAAGGATTTGATTCATTGGCAATTAGTTTCGCATCCATTATCAACTACTGAATTGCTGGATATGAAAGGAAATGCGGATTCTGGGGGAATATGGGCGCCGGATCTATCTTACGCTGACGGGAAATTTTGGTTAGTTTATACTGATGTGAAAGTGGTAAACGGTGCGTTTAAGGATTGTACAAACTATCTGACCACCTCAGAAAATATCCATGGCCCTTGGAGTAAACCAATCAAATTAAATGGAGTAGGCTTTGATGCTTCCCTTTTTCATGATGATGACGGGCGGAAATATCTGCTGCAAATGGAATGGGATCATCGAGAATACCATCATCCATTTAATGGTATTAAGTGCACGGAGTATTCTGTGCAGGATGAACGCTTACTTCCAGAAACCGCAAAGATTATATGGAAGGGTACGGATGTAAAACTGGTTGAAGGTCCACATCTGTATAAATTATTCGGAAAGTACTATCTTTTCTGTGCCGAAGGCGGAACAACTTATACACACCAAGAAGTTGTAGCTAGATCTTCTTCGATTTATGGTGAATATGAAAGTCAACCAGATACGTTCCTGACCGCTTTTAATCATCCTGATCATCCTTTGCAAAAATGTGGGCATGGGTCTTTAGTGGATACACCGGATGGAGAATGGTATTTCGCCCATTTAACGGGACGTCCATGGCACCATTCTTACGAATCTAGCCATGATCCTCGTGGCTGGTGTACGTTAGGAAGAGAAACTGCGATTCAAAAAGTTGAATGGTCGAAAGATTTATGGCCAATGATTGTTGGTGGAAAACAAGGATGCGTTGAAGTGGAACCGCCTAAAAATGTGGTGCCAAATAGTTATCCTTCTAACTATTTAGTGATGGATGATTTTGATCAACCAGAGTTAAACATTCACTTTAACACTCTACGTGTACCATTTACAGAACAAATTGGAAAAATCAAAGATGGTCATCTTGTATTGATGGGCTCTGGAAGCTTAACTAATCTGCATGAAAATTCACTTGTGGCTAGAAGATGGCAGGCATTTGAATTTGAAGCAGAAACAAAATTAAGCTATCACCCAACAACTTTTCAACAAATGGCTGGACTGACTAATTACTACAATAGTCAGCATTGGTCCATGGTCCAAGTAACCTGGAACGAGCTTAATGGTCGTGTAATTGAAGTGACTGAGAATAATCGTGGTGTACTCACTAGCTATTTAAAGGAAAGGGCAATTGCCATTCCAGAAGAAGTTCAATATGTTTACTTTAAGACGGTTGTGAAGAAGAGCTATTATACATATGCTTATTCATTTGACGGATTAACGTGGATAGATATTCCTGTCCAATTGGATGCCAAGATCCTATCTGATGATTATGTGAATCAAAGCTATGGCGGTTTCTTTACAGGTGCATTTGTAGGAATGGTGAACGTAGACTATTCTGGTTATGAGCTAGAAGCTAAATTTGATTACTTCAAGTATCAAGAAAAATAAATAAATTGTAGCTCTTAGTTACTTATTTTCTGAGAAAGGAGGATTAAGATACCATGAAAGATGAGATTTTATTTTCAATGACTGGTATTGAAAAAAGTTTTGGCAAGGTTCATGTATTAAAGAATACTCAATTTGAAGTCCGTAAGGGCGAAATTCATGCATTGATGGGTGAAAATGGTGCTGGCAAGTCTACCTTGATGAATATTCTAGCGGGACTATTAGATAAGGATGCTGGTGAAATTACTTTTGAAGGAAAACAGATAAGCAAAATGACACCAGATCTTGCATCCGAATTAGGAATTGCTTTTGTACATCAGGAATTAAACTTAGCAGAGGATTTATCAGTTGCAGAAAATGTCTTCATCGGACGTTTGCCGTATATCAATAAGTTTCTTGGGATAATTGATTTTAAAAAATTATATGAAGATACACAGTACTGGCTGAATATGGTTGGAGCTAAGGTGAAACCTACAGATCTTGTAAGCTCTCTTTCTACGGCAAATAAGCAGTTGATTGAAATTACAAAAGCTTTGAGCTTGAATGCTAAAGTAATTATTTTTGATGAACCAACAACGTCTCTTTCTGATAAAGATGTAGAAGTATTATTTATTATTATCCGTCGCCTAAAAGAGAAAGGCTTTTCGAGTATCTATATCTCTCACCGCATGAGAGAGATCTTTGAATTATGTGAAAGGATTACAATCATGCGTGATGGAAATTACATTGCGACGGAGGAAGTAAAGAGTTTATCAGAAGACCAAATTATATCCATGCTTGTTGGTAGGGAAATAAAGGATTTATATCCCAAACAACCTACCGATATTGGACCTGTGCGCTTACATGTGAAAAACTTCACATGTAAGGCCGGGAAAGTAAATGATGTGAGCTTCGAAGCAAAGCGTGGAGAAGTAGTAGGATTTGCGGGGTTGGTTGGTAGTGGTAGAACTGAAACGATGCGATTGCTTTTTGGAGCTGATCGCCTAAAATCGGGAGAAATCACTATTGATAACCGTAAAGTAACCATAAAATCTCCAGTAGATGCAATTAAGAATGGGATTGGATTATTGACGGAGGATAGGAAGCACCAAGGGCTTTTCTTGGGACTATCAATTAAGGACAATATCACAATTACTAGCTTGAAACAATTCCTTCTCAATCAGAAGCAATTAGTCAAAATCACCAATGATTCCGTTGAAGAGGTGAATATAAAAGTTAGTGACATCGATAATCCAGTTTCTAGTTTATCAGGGGGAAATCAACAAAAAGTCGTACTGGCTAAATGGTTAAATGCGGATAATCAAATTTATATTTTTGATGAACCGACAAAAGGAATTGATGTAGGTGCAAAATCAGAAATCTATGCAATTATTAATCAGCTTGCTCTTCGAGGGAAAACCATTTTGATTGTTTCTTCGGAAATTCCTGAATTATTGGGTACTTGCGATCGCATTCATGTCTTCCATGAAGGAAAGATAACCGGTGAGTTAATTGTTTCTGATTATAAGAATAGAAAAGATGAAGCACAAGAATTGATTATGAAATATGCAACTGGGAGTCAATGATAAATTTCTTATCCTAGGGAGTCGTTCATCAAATCATACTTACTATGAATGATAGGAGCAAAAACATGGAAAAAGCGGGAAAAAGAATAGACTTAAAATCCCTATTTATGAATTATTCAGTGTATATAGTTTTAATCGTTCTACTGGTATACTTTTCAATCGCAAATAGTGATTTTCTTAGTTCATACAATATTGAGAATTTCTTGCAACAAATACCACCTGTAGGAATCTTAACTGTTGCATATGCCATGATTCTGATTTGTGGTTATGTTGATTTATCGATTGGTTATGTAGCAATGGCCTCTGGTATGGTAGGTTTATATGCTGCTAATAGCGGGCTTCCAGCGCCTGTTGTGATCCTCCTTGCATTGATGACAGGTGCAATATTAGGAACGATGAATGCTTTGTTAATCAAAAAGTTCGACTTACCTTCATTTATTTTGACTTTAGGTTCATGCTATGTAATTAAAGGTATGCTTGGATTTTTCACGAACGAACAATTTATTGGTTCAGAAGCAGAGTGGTTAAGTGGATTAGCCAAAACACCTATTGGTACTGAAACTGTAAAAAGTAACACATTGATATTCATTGTGATAATCGTATTATTTGTCTTTATCATGAAAAAGACACGTCTTGGAAAAAATACATATGCTGTTGGTTCTAATCAGGAGGCAGCACGCCTATCTGGTATCAATACGGACCTTCATATTGTCAAGGTCTTCATTATTGAGGGTATTCTAGCAGCAATTGCCGGTCTATTGATTGTGTCTAATTTAGATGGCGGTGCTTCAAAAGATGCCAATGGTTTGGATTTATTCGCCATGGCAGCTGCGATAATGGGCGGTACATCATTTAGTGGCGGTATTGGTACTATTGGCGGAGCTGTAGCTGGGATCATGACTTTGCAGGTATTCAAAAACGGATTAACTCTTATGGGAGTGAATTCTTTCTTGCAGGATACGGTAACAGGTCTTGTAATCATCCTGGCAATCATCATAGATTACTTCAAACGCAAAGCAAGTCGCTGATCTTGTTTTGAGCAAAAGGGTAACAAATAAGAATTGGAGTTTATTTCTACTCAAATAGATAAGGTAAAGGAGATAGTCTATCATGTTGAAAAAAGGGAAAAAACTAGTTACTGGACTCACTATTGCAACATTGTTATTAGCTGGATGTGGGAAAGAAGAAAACACTGCGAGTGGAGCTGAGGATAAGTCCTTGTATTTTGTTCCTATCGTAGATACGGGTGCCTATTGGAATCCGATGAAAAAAGGAGCAGAGGATGCAGCGAAAGAATACGGTTACACATTAGTAACGAAAACCTCCCCATCCGCTGAGCCAAGTAAGAAAGAAAAACATATTGGATTTATTAAGGAAGCAACAGCAAAAGACGTTGCAGGTATTGCAGTTGCGCCTATTGAAAAGAAAGCATTTGTTTCTCCAATCAAAGCAGCAATGGATAAAGATATCCCTGTAATCACTTTTGATGCAGATTTAGAAAATGAGGCAGATCGTACAGCTTATGTTGGAACAGATAACGTATCTGCCGGTAAAGAATTAGGGGTTCAAGCAGCTACAGAAATGAAGGAAAAAGGGATTACAAGCGGTTCAATTGCAATTGTTTGTGTAGACGTGGCACAGCCGACGATGATTGACCGTGAAAAAGGGATAAAAGAAGGCTTTGAAGAAGTTTATGGAGCTGACGCGAAGAATTTCAAATTCTTAGCTACTATCCAGGATAATGACCAACCATCTGAATCTAAGAAGCAATTAGAAGGTTATATTTCTGCGAATAAAGATTTAGTAACTGTATTCTCACTTGGTTCTGAAGGTCCAGATGTAGGTGTTATGAGTGCAATTCAATCACAAGGAAAAGCTGGAAAAATTCTTCATTATGGATTTGACTATACTGATACTTGGTTAAAAGGTATTGAAGATGGCCGTATTACTGCTATTGTTGATCAGGATGCCTATCAAATTGGTTATCAAGTAATTGAAAACCTAGTAAAAGTAATCGATGGTGAAGAAATTGATTCTACAATTCCAATTGACGTTAAATATGTTAAAGCTGATGATTTGAAAGAATATGGAGAAGGAAAAAGTAAAGTAAAAACTAGCTCTACTGACGATGCAGAATAATAAGCATAGTTCGTCATTTGGAAGATAAATAGAATGAGAGATAAACAGACTGTTTATCTCTCATGTATTAGAATGATCGTTTAGAGGTGAAAAAATGGCATACGTCTTAGGGCTAGATTTAGGTACTAGTGCAATAAAGGGATTATTAGTAAACAAAGATGGAAATCTGGTTGCAGAAGCGACGGCAACATATCCATTGGATACCCCGCAAATAGGATTTAGTGAGCAAAATCCAAAGCATTGGATAGAAGCTGCCAATCATGTAATGCATGAGCTTTTAGAAAAGGTTCCTGATATGAAAGAGTTGTTAGAGGGAATTAGCTTTTCTGGGCAAATGCACAGTTTGGTATTGTTAGATGAGAAAGATAAGCCACTACGTCCGGCCATTCTATGGAATGATGTTCGTACCACCGAACAATGTAAGGAAATTAAAGAAAAAGCAGGGGAACTGATTCTTTCCCATACTAAAAACATTGCATTAGAAGGGTTTACTTTGCCTAAGATCCTATGGGTTCAAAAGCATGAGCCGGAAATTTGGTCAAAAGTTAAACGCATACAGTTACCTAAAGACTATTTACGTTTCTGGTTAACTAATCAATATCATATGGACTTTTCAGATGCCGCTGGTACCTTGATGTTAAATCAGGATACAAAGGAATGGGATCATGATATTTTAAGCAGATTTGATATTCCAAAGTCAATTTTACCAGATGTCGTACCTTCAACTAAAGTCGTTGGTTTCTTGAAGCCCGAGCTGCAAGAATATTATGGTTTTTCTCGTGACGTCAAGATTATTACGGGTGGAGCAGATAATGCATGTGCTGCAGTTGGAGCTGGTATTTTGCAAGAGGGTATTGGTATGTGCTCTATTGGAACCAGTGGTGTTTTTCTCTCATATGAAGAAGATGCCAAAAAGAATTATCAAGGAAAATTGCATATGTTTCATCATGCTATGGATGATGCAAACTATTCAATGGGTGTCACCTTAGCTGCAGGAAATAGTTTAAACTGGTTTAAACAAAATTTTGCACCAAATCAATCATTTGGGGAACTTTTAGCTGATATTAATTCTGTGGCTATTGGCAGTGATGGGCTTCTTTTTGCTCCATATATTGTTGGTGAAAGAACACCGTATAGTGATAGTCAGATTCGCGGAAGCTTTATTGGAATCGATACACATCATCAATTAAAACATTTTGCAAGAAGTGTATTAGAAGGTATTACTTTCTCTTTGATGGACTCAAAAATAATCATGGAGGAAATTGCAGATAAGAAATTCGATCGTATTGTGTCAGTGGGCGGTGGAGCCAAAAATAATGACTGGTTACAAATGCAGGCGGATATTTTTGATACAGCCGTTGTTAACTTAACGACAGAACAAGGGCCAGGTTTAGGAGCTGTAATGCTGGCAGCAGTTGGCTGTGGCTGGTTCTCTGATTTAAATGATTGTGCAGCGCGTTTTGTTTCTTATAAAGAAGAAATCATACCTAAAGCAGAGAATGTAGAAAAATATAAAGAAGTTTATGCGCGTTATCGCAAAGTATATGAAGGAACAAAAGAGATTTGTCATAGTTACTTTGGCAAATAAGGTCTGAGGTATAACAAGTAAGATGAACTGGTTTAACGTTTGATGGGAATTGGAAGGAGATCTTATAAATGACAAACTTTGATTCGAAAGATTATTTAGCAAAAGTTGACGCGTGGTGGCGTGCTGCTAACTATATTTCAGTAGCACAAATGTATTTAAAAGATAACCCACTGCTTAGAGAATCAATTCAAGAAAAGGATATAAAAACCCACCCAATTGGGCATTGGGGGACAATTTCTGGTCAAAACTTTATTTATGCACATTTAAACCGTGTTATCAATAAATATGATTTAAATATGTTTTACATAGAAGGCCCCGGACATGGCGGTCAAGTGATGGTAGCGAATTCGTATATTGATGGCAGCTACACTGAAATATACCCGGAAATTACACAGGACGAAGCGGGTTTAAAAGAGTTATGTAAAATCTTCTCTTTTCCAGGAGGTATAGCATCACACGCAGCACCCGAAACACCTGGATCTATTCATGAAGGTGGAGAACTTGGATATTCATTAGCACATGCGACAGGTGCCATTTTAGATAATCCGGATGTAATTGCAGCAACTGTTATTGGTGATGGAGAAGCGGAAACAGGCCCGTTAGCAGCAGGCTGGTTTTCAAATGTATTTATTAATCCAGTCAATGATGGAGCTGTCTTGCCAATTCTTTACCTAAATGGCGGGAAAATTTCAAATCCGACTATCTTAGAGCGTAAATCAGATGAAGAGTTAGCGCAATACTTTAAAGGTTTAGGCTGGGATCCTATTTTTGTTTCTGGAACAGACCCGGAAGTAGTCCACCCATTAATGGCTGAGCAATTAGATAAAGCTATTGAGCAGATTAAAGCTATACAAACCGAAGCTCGCCAAGAAAAGGCTGAGGTAGCCCAACTCCCTAACTGGCCAGTTCTCATCGTTCGTACACCAAAGGGATGGACAGGCCCTAAAGAGTGGGATGGAGAACCAATTGAAGGCGGATTTCGTGCCCATCAAGTGCCAATTCCAGTAGACGCTCATCATATGCAGCACATTGATGCGTTGATTGATTGGTTGAAATCCTATCGTCCAGAAGAGTTATTTGATGAAAAAGGTGCAATTGTTGAGGAAATTCGTGAGATTTCACCAAAAGGCGATCGCAGAATGTCTGCTAATCCAATTACAAATGGCGGCATTGATCCAAAACCAATGAAGATTACGGATTGGAAGCAATATGCGATTGATACGACGAAACCTGGAGCAGTAGTCGCACAGGATATGGTGGAATTCGGCAATTTTGCAAGAGATCTAGTTCTGGCAAATCCAGATAATTTCCGGATATTTGGGCCTGATGAATCCAAATCGAATCGCTTAAACAAAGTTTTTGAAGTAACGAATCGTCAATGGTTAGAAGCCAAACATAATGATTATGATGAATGGATCGCTCCGGCTGGTCGTGTAATCGATTCACAGTTGTCTGAACATCAATGTGAAGGTTTCTTGGAAGGGTATGTTTTAACTGGGCGACATGGGTTCTTTGTAAGCTATGAGGCATTTTTGCGTGTAGTAGATTCAATGATTACCCAACATTTTAAATGGTTGCGTAAGGCTAAGGAACAATCATGGCGTAAGAACTATCCATCATTAAACTTGATTGCCACTTCAACTGTTTTCCAACAGGATCATAATGGTTATACACATCAAGATCCAGGATTGTTAACGCATTTAGCGGAAAAGAAACCGGAATTCATTCGAGAATATTTGCCAGCGGACACTAATACAATGATGGCTGTCATGGCAGAGGTTTTGAGTTCAGAAGAACTAATTAATCTGGTTGTTTGTTCAAAGCATCCACGTCCGCAATTCTATTCTGCCGAAGAAGCGGAAATTTTAGTGAAGGACGGCTTAAAAATAATTGACTGGGCATCCACTGAAATTGATGGTGAAGATCCAGATGTTATTATTGCAGCGGCAGGAACAGAGCCTAATTTAGAAGCCTTAGCTGCTGTTACAATACTAAATAAAGCATTCCCTGAACTTAAAATTCGTTTTATCAATATTGTAGATATTTTAAGATTACGCCATCCTGATATTGATCCAAGAGGTCTAACGGATGAAGAATTTGATCAGTATTTCACGAAAGATAAGCCTGTTATATTCTGTTACCATGGTTATGAAGGAATGATTCGTGATATTTTCTTTGATCGTCATAATCATAAACTATATATTCATGGTTATCGTGAAAATGGTGACATTACAACACCATTTGATATGCGTGTTTATTCTGAAATGGATCGTTTCCATGTTGCAAAAGATGCAGCTAATGCAGTATATGGTATGGGAGCAGCAGATTTCGCAAAACAAATGGATGAAACAATCAGCTTCCATCATAGCTACATTCGTGAGCATGGAGTAGATATTCCGGAAGTTATAAATTGGACTTGGGGATTAGAAAAAAAAACAGCTTATTAGAGCTTAATAAATGATTTCATAAAAACTCCCTTAGATTCAGCAACAATCTGAATCTAGGGGAGTTTTTTTGATTCATTGCTGACATTATCCTTTTTGTTCTTGCCAGTTATTCCTTCGTTAAAGCTTACAAATCAAGGATTGTTAGATGTTGATACATTTACGTTTGTGGATGTAAGTGTGTAAATTAAACGAAGAGGCCTCTCGAAAGTCTTCAATCATGCTTGAGAGGTCTGTTTCCACTTGTTTGTAGCTAAATGCGTATGAATCATTCACGTAAATTTGTTCAACAATCCATCGAATGCGGTATCTACATATGTAGTTAAGTTAGTGGGAAATTCTTTAATAATCGGGTCTTCTCCGGTATTGGCAGGATAGTAAGGTGTGCATTAATAGTACAGTCATAGATGCAAGGTTCTGGTAAATAAATTGTCCTGCTACATTGTGTTTAAACGCAATGGTACATCACCATACTGCTAAAGCTCGAATAGCTGGTCTTATCGTATTAAAGACGTGAGGTGACCTCAAAAAGTTAGAGTTATAATGAAGCAACTGGTTGGCTGGTATGAAGACGGTATTCAACCGGAATCATACCAACCAATTCTTGCTTGATGCGTTTTGTATTGTAATAGTTAATGTATTTGTTAATCTTATTCTTTAATTCTTCATAGGTACATAAAGGTTCTCCATAATACATCTCTTGTTTCAGTACGCCAAAAAAGTTTTCCGTCGGTGAATTGTCCAGGCAGTTGCCCATATGGGACATACTTTGGAATACTTGTCCATGAAGGTACTTCTGTACAACTTTGTATTTAAATGATTCGCTGTATTTAGTCAAAATAAAACACCCCTAAAGTTAGTTTTTTTAACTCTAACTTTAGGGGTGGACTTCAATGTGTCTTTCGACTTTACAAGGTTGCCCGGTTTTGCGCCAAATCGCCACAATACTGCCAGTTGTTCAGGGAAAGGAAGATGTATGCCATTGTAGAGAAGTATTTTTGCTAATGAAAATATATTAATGAACTATAGGATAGAACGAATTGAATTGAAATTATTTGATAAAATATTCAGAGAAATATTACTATAATTATATAATATATTAGTATGATTTATACTGTGTTGCTTAATTCATAGGTGCTCCATGCGCCATGCTATTACACCATATGGCATTAGGAGCATATTAATTACTTGGGGCAAATTCAGAACAAGGAGGTGGACATTATGCAGGAGAGATTTCCGGGTATCGTGTGGTTTTGCGATCGCTGCAATGCTTGCCTGAGCGAGCAGCCGGGTTTTGATGACCATCACTATGTTTGGAAATGTACAGAGTGTGGTCATAAGAATAGCATTTCTTCGGATACAATCTATGAATCTAAGGATGATTTCAGAAATTATGACGGTTAAGTACAATTGGCTTGGGATTTCTTGAGTAGACTGCTTTATAAATATAAAGGAGGGTAAGCAATGGCTAATTTAAAATTTCCAAGAAGTGGACGATTTGTTCCATTCGGTGTACTTAATAATGAATCTGATAAATCTAAAGAATTAGGCGAGTATGATGGTATCAATGATATTGAAGATATAGACGATATTGAAGAATTAGATGAGTCATTAAGTGTTTACGAAGCAGCGGAGATATGGGCTTCTCACGGGAAAGATGAAGATTATATGTTTGGTTATACTGAAGAAGAATTGGAAGATGCTCTTTAAAATACAGCACCCTGCTAGCTTTATATAGTTAGCGGGGTGTTAGGCATCTTAGGGGTTTGCATTCCATTCTTGTAGGGGAACTACATATCCTATTTTGAATAAATCGATACATAATAAGCAACCGGCCTATACTAATGATTTTTTATAAATGGCCAAAAAGAAATTGATGGGACTTCATACACATTGGTTCCAGGTCTAATTGATTCACATGTCCACATTGAATCTAGTATCCTCGGTGAAATGCGTGACAAGTCCGGGGAAATTCGGAGGAAAAGGGTTTATGGCCTGGACATACTCGGGCTATGCCTGGCCTATCCCTGATCAAAGGAAGGTCAAATGCTATTCAAGTCCATATGAAGTATGAATCAAACTCCTTCATCCCTATCCATAAAATACAAATCACATTGCCCCCCTCTTATTAGGGATATTTCGTTTTTTTGTCAATCTTATGCATGTATTCTTCTGTAATATTCGTGTTTGTTGTATTAATAGCGAATATTAATCGTTATTTTTTAAAAATCGTACGGATTTTTTATTGACGAACTTACCTCTTGTTGATATGATTGGTTTGTACTGATTAATGTTATTTTAATATAATATAAAGGCTATGACTTAAATATTTCTGCTGGGGCATTATGAATAGTGTAAATAGATTTTTTCAGTTGGAATTGGATATGTTCTATAGCCAGAAGAAAAAATTAATAGTAAAGATGATATAGGAGGATAATATCTTGAAGCGAAATGCAAAGAAATTGGTTATGTTAGTATGTATTGCCCTACTGACTTTTGCTATGGCAGCATGCGGGAAAAGTGAAGATAAAGAATCCGGAAGTAATAAAGATGGGTTAAAAATTGCGATTGTAACAAGCCTAACTGGTGTTGACGATGGCAACTTTAACGAAAATAACTACAATGGTATTTTAAAATTCATCGAAAACCATCCAACAGCTACTGTAAAAGCTATTAAAGAAGAAACGGGTGATCCTGCTGCGGGAGTACAAGCCGTTGCTGATATCGTGGCAGATTATGACGTGATTGTAACACCTGGCTTCCAATTTGCTGGAGTTTCCAGTGTTGCTTTAGAAAATCCTGATAAGAAATTTATTTTAATTGATTCTGAGCCTACACCTGTAGGTGACCAAAAAACGTTCGATAATATTTACTCTATGACTTTTGCCGAACAAGAAGGTGGCTTTTTTGCCGGAATGGCAGCAGCACTTGAAACAAAATCAAATAAAGTTGCAGTCGTAAATGGAATTGCTTATCCATCAAATGTAAACTATCAATTTGGTTTTGAATCTGGCGTAGAGTTTGTTAATAAAAAGTATGAAAAAAATGTTGAGGTTGTTGAGTTATCTGGATATGCAGGAACTGATGTCAACGGAGTGGATGTTGGCGGTAACTATGCAGGATCTTTTGGAGATGAAGCAACAGGAAAAGTAATTGGTAATGCATTGATTAAAAAAGGTGTAGACCAAATCTTTGTTGCAGCAGGTGGAACGGGTAACGGTGTGTTCACTGCTGTTAAGGAAGCGAAAGGCGATGTTAAAGTAATTGGTTGTGACGTTGACCAATTTGATGATGGTGTAAATGGTTCTGAGAACATTGTATTAACATCTGCAGCTAAATTTATGGGCATGAACGTTGAAAAGCAATTGAATGCAATTGTTGACGGAAGCTTTAAAAGCGGAAACGTAGTTCTTCATGCAGATTCAAATTCTACTGGATTTATAAAAGAAGAAGGACGTCACCAATTATCAGAAGATACCCTTACGAAAATGAATGAAGCGTACGAGTTAGTGAAAGAAGGCAAAATCGTGCCGGCATCTAACTTTAATGGTTATACGCCAGAAAAATTCCCAGGGTTGTAATATTCATTAGAAAAGCATGATGGAATAATCGTTAGAAGTTTATCCCTTCCTGATTTACTGGATCAGGGGGAGGGTGAACTTCTAATTTTTTCCTTTCCATTTAATGTGATAAAGGAGCAGAAAGATGTCTGATTATATTGTAGAGATGAAACATATAACCAAACGATTTCCTGGAATAGTAGCGAATGATGATGTATCCATTGGCATAAAAAAGGGAGAAATCTTTGCTTTACTTGGAGAAAATGGTGCTGGTAAATCAACGTTGATGAGTATGCTGGGTGGCATGTATGAACCGGATGAAGGCGAAATCTATATCCGGGGTGAGAAAGTGAATATCAGCTCACCTAACCATGCGGCGAAGCTCAATATAGGGATGGTCCATCAGCATTTTAAACTGGTATCAGATTATACGATTACAGAGAATATTATTTTGGGAATCGAGCCAATCAGAAAATTTGCAGGTCTCTTTCCATATGTGGATATTCGAAATGCCAATCGAAAAATTGAAGAGCTATCCAAGAGCTTTGGATTAGAAGTGGATCCTACGAAAAAAATAGCTGATTTAAATGTTTCCATGCAACAGCGTGTGGAAATTTTAAAGGTGCTTTATCGGGAAGCAGACATCCTTATTTTTGATGAACCGACTGCAGTCTTAACACCGCAGGAAATTGAATTCTTGCTGGATATAATCAAAGGACTGCGAGACGGTGGGAAAACGATCATATTAATTACACATAAGCTGGAAGAAATTAAGAAGGTCGCCGATCGATGCGCCGTATTGAATAAAGGCAGATTAATTGATGTTTTGGATGTAAAGACAACCTCCGTTAATCATATGGCCCAATTAATGGTAGGGCGAGAGGTAAACTTTGAAGCGGAGAAAGAGCCAGCTCAATTTAAAGACGAAGTATTGAAGGTAGAAAACCTAACCGTTAAGAATGAAGATGGGTTTGAAGTAGTGAAAGATGTTTCCTTTACCATTCGCAGCGGTGAAATCTTTGCCATTGCAGGAGTTGCAGATAATGGACAGGTTGAAATAGCGGATGCAATAGCTGGACTAACAAAGGTCAGCAGCGGAAATATACATCTTAATGGCAAGGATATTACGAATGAAACGATAAGAAGCAGAACAGAAGCTGGTATATCGTATATACCTGAAGATAGACAAAGCTTTGGACTGTTTTTGGATTTCGATTTAGCTACTAATCTAGCATTAAAGCAGTACTATAAGGAGCCTTTTTCTAGTAAGTGGATGCTAAATAAAGAGGAATTCGAGCGATCTGGCAGTGAGTTGATTGATAAATATGATATTAGAAGCGGACAAGGCGTCAAAACGCAAGTTCGTTCGATGAGCGGTGGTAATCAGCAAAAAGCCATTATTGCCCGAGAAATCGAATTGCAATCACCTCTTATGATTTTTGTTCAACCAACACGGGGAGTAGATATTGGCGCAATCGAAAATATCCATAAGATGATCATTCAGGAACGTGATCGTGGAAAAGCGATTCTCCTTATATCATTGGAGCTAGATGAAATTATGAATGTAGCAGATACGATAGGAGTTATCTATAATGGCCAACTTCAAAAGATTGCTAGCAGAGAGTCATTAACGACCAATGAAGTCGGTGAATATATGATGGGGGCAAAGCATGAGTAAAGATAGAAAAAGTAATAAGTTACGTAGTAGTCTTATTCGGCTGATAAATAATGAGAAGTGGCAATCGATCTCCATTCCACTAGTCGCCATAATCATGAGTTTTATTGCGGCAGCTATTGTCATACTTTTAATGGGTAAAAATCCTTTGCAGGCGTTTTACAACTTATTTCAAGGGGCAGGAATTTTACCGAAGCCATTTTATGCTGGCTATAAAAGCATGCTGACTGATTTCATGAGTTTGCTGAATGCGATGACGCCGCTTTTATTTGCAAGCTTGGCAGTTGCTGTCGCATTTAGAGCGGGTCTATTTAATATTGGGGTTGCCGGTCAAATGCTCGTCTCTGGTTTTTTTGCGACGATTATTGTCGGCTACAGTGGCTTGGATGCGGTGATCGCAAAGCCGCTTGTTTTACTGATTGGTATAGTCACCGGGGGACTAATGGGAGGATTAGTTGGGTGGCTCAAATATAAATTTAACATCAATGAAGTCGTATCTACGATTATGTTGAATTATATTGCTCAATATGTTATCAGCTTTTTTATTCAAATGTATTATATTGATCCAGTCTCAAGGCAATCTAAATATATTTCTGAAGCAGCAAGATTAACATTGGCGAATGTTGAAATAGGAAATCTGAAAATGGATATTCCGTTAGGCTTTGTTTTGGCCATCATTACCGCTATTCTAATAAAGATTCTCATGGACAAAACGGTTGTTGGATTTGATATTAAAGCGGTAGGCTCCAATCGTAATGCTGCAAAATATGCGGGAATTAATGTGGGAAGAAATACAGTCCTGGCAATGGTTATATCGGGTAGTTTGGCTGGACTTGCAGGTGTCACATATTATTTAGGTTATTACGCTTCTATACAACCAAAGGTATTATCAGACATCGGCTTTGATTCCATTGCTGTAGCCCTATTAGGAAACTCTCATCCAATTGGTGTTATTTTTTCTTCCTCACTCATATCAATCATTGATCAGGGAAGCACATATATGAGTTCACAGGCAGGAATCAGACAAGAAATTTCTTCTGTGATCATCGGGTTGATCCTATTGTTTAGTGCATGTGGTGTATATCTGAAGTATAAAATTAGCCGCATGAATGAAAAAGCAGCGGAACGAAAGGAGAGTAAATCATAATGGATACAGTACTTATTGATGGTCTATCCTTTGCTTTGCCTCTTTTTATTATAGCAATTGGCGGTATATACAGTGAAAAGAGTGGTATTACCAACTTAGCACTTGAAGGATTTCAAGGTTTTGGGGCATTCATCGGGGCGCTGTCAGCTGTATTAATCGCAAATGCCTTTGGTACAGATATTCAAGATTTGTTTTACGTAGCGTTACTATTTGCCATGATCGGCGGAATGGTTTTCGCAGTTATTCACGCTGTACTATGCATTAAGTTTAAGGCAAACCAAGTTATCAGTGGTGTCGTCATTAATATACTGGCGTTGGCTTTAACAACATTCTTAACGACACAGATCAATGCGCTTGTCTTCGGAACTGCTTCGGACAAGTTCCAGTTAGGTGTCATGGAGCGGTTTACTATTGCTGGTTTAGCCGATATACCAGTAATAGGTGCAATCTTTACGAATGTGTATCCGTTTGAAGTAATTATCATCGCGATTGCCATTTTTGCTTGGTATCTTTTATATAAAACAAAGTTCGGCATGCGCTTAAGAGCGTGTGGGGAAAATCCTCATTCCGTTGATGCAGCAGGTGTAGATGTTGCGAAACTCAGGTTTACAGCAGTCTTAATATCAGGTCTATTATCTGGTCTGGGCGGCATGTGTTTTGCCTATTCCATTTCAGCTAACTTTTCTTCCAGCATTTATATGGGATATGGGTTCTTAGCCATTGCCGCATTAATTTTCGGTAATTGGAAGATTGTCCCGACGCTAGCTGCGTGTCTTTTGTTTGGTTTTGCGAAATCTGGTGGAGCTTTTATTGCTCAATCAATGGCATTGCCAAGCAGTTATACTGATTTATTTATGATATTGCCGTATGTATTAACATTATTGTTATTAATCTTCTTTTCTAAATCAAACCGTGCTCCGAAAGCGTTAGGTGAGATTTATGACAAAGGAAAGAGATAAATAAATTTACTAAGCAGTTTCCATGGGCTAACATGTTAAATTTGGTTGACGCAACGTGTGAGTATCGATAAATTACGGTCTAAGATAATGCACACTCTTATCGTGCGTCGACATAAGGTGGAAATATACCTAGAGTGTGGACATACAGTCCACATGTGGATAGTGTAGCAAAGCTTATAATGAAAAAGGCAGCAGCCCTCATTGGGGCGCTGCCTTTTTAGGTTTCTTACAATGAATTTACAAAGCTGGATTTAATGTGAATTGTCTTATCTGATTGTCAGGTTACCTACCAAATGCTATCCCAAGAGGATTGCAACTTTCGCAATAGAACAATTTGGCCGATATGATACGAATCGTGCATCATGATATTGCTGAGTAAACGCTCAATAGAGTACCTGTTAGCTGCATACAAAGTTTTTAGCTTTTCATCCTCAAGGTCCGCCGCAATGACCGTTTTTAATTTACTCATGACTTCATTAAGGCGCTGCACTGTCTGGGCCCATCTGATTTCGTCTTCTGGATCCCCTGGATTTCCAAAGGTTTCTTCATTGTTTTCTGGCTTATGCGGATTCTCAGTTCCCTTAATTCGGTGGATTACATCTTCATTCCAAAATATCAAGTGATTGACAATTTGCCAAATCGAATTGCTGTTTTCCGAACTTCTCCATGCCGCCTCAGCTGCAGTGACTCCATGAAGTGCCTGATTCATGGAAGCAAACCATTCATTCTCATGGCAGTGCATGTCGAGTTGTTCTAAAAACACTTTAGTTACAACTTGCATACAACCAATCTCCTCTCTGTTTGGGATAATTTAAAGTAAAAATCTGACAATAATAATCCTATAATCTATTTAACAAAAAGCCACTCATACGCATAAAATAACCATCATTTTGGACTGTTGGCTATATAAGGACGAATATATTCTCAATAAAATGCTCTATACATTTATATTGAGAATACAACCAAACTATAATACTCTGACTTTATTCGGCGCATCCAGCATGTATTCCTTCCACATAACAAATAAAGTTCTTATATATGGGATAGGTAGGCTATGCTTAACAAATTCCTCATAAACCTACGATTATTCCTGGTGATAAAAGCTATTGATCCCATACCAGGAAGTTTAAGATTAAAATAATAAGGTAAATGCTTCTTTTCACAAAAATAAATTTAGTAAAAATATTTTCATTGACTATCACTGCATGCGTTGTTAGAATGCAAAAAAGGTTTACGAAATAAAAACAACTAAATTATAAAAATAAACTCGTATAATCTTGGAAATATGGTCCAAGAGTTTCTACAAACTAACCACTTTAATTAGTTCGTCTACGGGAATAGATACGTACAGAATGTATAGTAAACTGCTATATTTTATTTATACATCCTTCTACTTTCTTATTTTTCCCGCCGAGCAAAAAATGAGGAGGAATAAGATGAAAACCCAAAAACAAATCAAATCCCAAATACTAGCGGCAAGAAATATCAGTTTACCTGAGTTAGTTATTAAAAATGTTCAATTAGTAAATGTGTTTACGGATGAAATGGAGCGTGCAGATGTTGCCATTCATAATGGTAAGTTCGTAGGTATCGGCCACTATAATGGTAAAAAGGAAATCGATGGCACTCCATATACAATGGTTCCGGGTTTAATTGATTCACACGTCCACATCGAATCTAGTATGCTTTCTCCTTCTCAATTTCAAAAAGCTGTTTTACCGCGAGGGATTACAACTATTATCACAGATCCTCATGAAATAGCTAATGTCCAAGGATTAAAAGGAATAGAATGGATGTTGCAGGACAGTGAAAACTGTCTATTGAATTATCGCTATCAACTGCCGTCCTGTGTCCCGGCAACTTCCTTTGAGGACAATGGAGGGACTCTGACGGCTGAGGATCTTGCGCCGTTTTATAATCATAAGCTTGTGCTTGGCTTGGCGGAAGTGATGGATTTCCCTGCAGTATTATCTGGTCAGGAAGATATAATGGCAAAGCTGTCAGGGGCAATGATCAACAATGTTCCGATTGACGGACATGGTGCCGGTTTAAGCGGAAAAGATATTAATGCCTATTTGACAGCGGGTATTACAACGGATCACGAATGCGTAGTACCAGAGGAAATGATTGAACGCGTCAGACGAGGTATGTATGTGATGCTTCGCGAAGGCTCTGCTGCCCGCAATCTTCATGATTTGTTAGCCGGTTATAGTAAAGAGCTTTCACATCGTTTAATGTTTTGTACAGATGATAAGCATATAGATGATCTATTGGAAGAGGGAAGCATTGATTATCATGTACGTGAATGCTTAAAGGCTGGAATCGATGTATATTCTATTATGAGAATGGCATCTCTTAATGCATCTCAATGCTATAATCTAAAAGGAAAAGGGGCAATTGCGCCTGGCTATGATGCTGATTTTATTTTATTGAATGCCATTGAAGGCTTTGATATACATTCTGTTTGGGTAAACGGAATCCGTTACGAAGAAGATAACGAACAAGAGAAAGAAGCGTCTTTTGAAAATACCGTTATATTGGGAAGCTACTCAAAAGAGCTTTTGCGTCTGTCATTGACTACTGATATAGCGAGGGTAATTGAAATTATTCCTAATTCGATTGTGACGAAAAAAGCGCAATACAAGGTACCGGTTGTCAATGGCCTGTTTGTGCCAAGTGAAGAAGAGGATTTCGTGAAAATGGCTGTAGTCGAAAGACATAAAGGTACAGGAAGTGTAGGAGTCGGTATTGTAAAGGGCTTCCGTCTGCAAAAAGGAGCTATTGCTACAACGATTGCTCATGATTCGCATAATATTATCTGCATCGGAAAGAATGATGAAGATATGGATGTCGCAATCAGGGAGCTTGAGAAAATTGGCGGAGGTATTTCAATTGCTTGCAATGGAGAGACAATGGCTTCATTATCATTGCCTGTGGCAGGATTAATGACAACTATCTCACCTGAAGAATTAAATAAGCAATACAGCCAGTTGCTGATTGCACTGTCATCACTTGGAATTACGGATGAATTCTCACCTTTACTAACATTATCCTTTTTGGCCTTGCCAGTTATTCCTTCGTTAAAGCTTACGAATCAAGGATTGTTTGATGTTGATACATTTACGTTTGTAGATGTAAGTGTATAAATTAATCAGAGGGGCCTCTCTAAAGTCATCAATGATTTTTGAGAGGCCCTTCTTTGTTTGTGCTAGTGCGTATGAATCCTCCCCAGTAAATTTGTTTAAAAATATCCATTGGATGGAGCACCTGTATGTATAACTAATTCAGTGAAAAAGTGTCGCAAAGCTTATTGAAATGAGGCAGTATCCCTGCGTAATAAGGGCGCTACCTTTTTATATTTGAGAATGCAGTGATTATTGGATAACTTTATAAGGTGGATTCGACAAACCTAGTGTAAGCACATACCCTTCTGCAGCATCAATCAATAATGTAATAAAAGTCTTTTTGTTTTCCATCTTGTAATATCTCCTTTGTATACTTCATTTGATAGTTTTATCTTACCTATTTGATGTTTGTGAATTGCAAAAGAAATGTTTACTAAATGTTAAAATGAAAAAATATTATCTATATATAAAAGAATCCTATAAACGATTACCGTTTATAGGATGTTCTACTTCCCTTATGAAATCTATTTTAATAATTCCTCGCTTAAAGACAGTATCTTTGGTGCTAGTTTCTCTCGTTTTCTTTTTGTTATTTTCACATATATGGGATAGGCAACGCTTATTAGCACAAGTCCTAAAAAACCTATGATTATTCCTGGTATTAAAAGCTGTTCACCCCATACTAGACAGCAGCTCATACCTATTCCAAACAATAATGTTCCTATAAGGCCTGACATAATGGCCAAGATTGTTCCTGGTCTTTCTGCACTTTTATCCAAATTTCGTAACTGTTCGAATGGATCATCTTCCTTTTTCATATATTTCTTTTTAATAGCTTCTATTTCTGCCTGCCTTTTTGCAGAATATATATACTCAAATTTACTATTTTCCATCATTGTCCTCCATTTCTGATTTATATTTACGCATAAGACAATATTTCTATAATTTTATTTGATGACGCTCTCCCTTAAGTAGACAGTAAACGTACTTCCTTCTCCTAATGTACTTTGTACATGAATATCGCCACCAACTATATCAATCACTTTCTTTACCAAAGCTAGTCCCAAACCGTTTCCCTGCACAGCATGGGAAGTATCCCCCTGATAAAATTTTTCGAAAATATGCTTCCCTGTTTCCGGGCTAATGCCACAACCGCTGTCGCTGACTTCTACAAATGCGGTAAGTCCTTCTTTTTTCACCTTAACACCAACAGCTCCGCCATTATCTGTAAACTTTATCGCATTTGAAAACAGATTGTTCCATACTAGACTTAACAGTTCGGCATCTTCGTGTATGAAAATATCTTCCTCTAGATCGGTTTCAATATTAATGTTCTTACTTGCCCATGACTGTTCATATAGAAGTAAACATTCGCGAATCTGTTCTGTTAAATTATAGTATTTTCTCTCAGGAAAGATTTGTTGATTTTCCAGGCGATTTAATTTCAATATATTTGTAATCAGACCAGATAATCTTCTTGTCTGCTCGGTAATGGCCTTTGCATATTCTACCTTCTGTTTTTCTGAAAGGGAATGTCCCTGAAGCAGTGTTCCATAATTTTGGATAGCCGCAAGGGGAGTCTTAATTTCATGAGAGACATTTGAAATGAAATCTGTTCGGAGAGTTTCTACTCCAGACAACTCTACAGCCAGCTCATTAATCCCTTTGATAATTGCATCGAATTCATTGCTACTTTTTTCATTTCTAATATAGGGAATCTGTGTCTTGAAATTGCCGGACATTATTTCATCCAGACCTGCCTGAATCCGTGCTATTGGTTTTCTTACCATCAAGGTACGGCGAATTTCATCAATCATACTGAAAATAAATGTGAGAATGATAACGTTTAAGAAGGTAATGGGAACAGCAGCTTTCATTTCTTCCGTCGTCAAATCAACCCAATGTAAAAACAGTACCAGATTGCAGGTAACTACAAATGCCATCAGTATAAAAAATATTAGGAATCTCCCAAAATTAAATAAAAACTTTTTCCTATTTCGTTCATCTGTTGTAATTTTCATTTGAGCACCGTTTTATATCCTAATCCATGCACGGTGACAATTTCAAAATCCTTGCACGCAGAAAACTTATCTCTCAATTTTGTAATATAAACATCCACTACACGTGGTCCGGACTGGGATTCGGCATCCCAGAACTCATCCATCAATTGAGTTCTTGTAAATGTTTTCTTTGGGTATGACAACAGCTTATACAATAACTTGAATTCTCTTACTGTCAGATTGATTTCTTCCTCGTTCAAATAAGCTGTATGCTCTTCGATATCAAGCCTCAGCTGGCCAATTTCGATTTTTTTATTGGATGCAATTTTTGCCCTGCGGAGCAATGCTTCCAGTCGAAGGAGTAATTCATCCAAATCTACAGGTTTAACCATGTAATCATCCACACCGGCATGGAATCCTTTTCTTTTTGATTCGAGATCTTCCTTTGCTGTCATAAATAACATAGGGATATCATTGTTCAATTCCCTAACAGACTTAGCAAATTCAAATCCATCAATCCCCGGCATCATTATGTCAGAAATAATTAAATCAAATATATGGTCAGTCATCGCATCATAGGCATCATTGACATTTTGAACACCTTTAGCTTGATAGCCGTTTAGGTTCAAATAAGTACAGACTGTCTGATTTAAATTTTCATTATCTTCTACTACTAATATTTGAAACATATGTATTCTCCTCGTTGTATTTTTGACATTATAGCATGTGATTGTTTACGAAATGTTAACGTATTATTAAAACGTCTAATAGATAAATAAAAGATATGCTATAAGAACCATCAGAAGAAGAAATTGGTATATTGTTGACTGATACTAATGAGAGCCTAATCTAGAGTCTTTAAACAAAACTGATTCAATAATGATTACGATGTGAACATAGCTTGTATAAAAATTAAAAAATGCAGAAAAATATAGTGGATGATAGATGGTTATTTTTGCATATCTGATCTTTTGTAATATAAAAATGAGGTGACCGATATTTGTACAGGATTAAGTATTCAATCTCAAGAGGGTAAGTGGTTTTTTGGAAGGAATATGGACTTAGCCTATTACTTCAATCAAGCAGTTATGATTATCCCAAGAAATTATCAATATCAAGATAGAGTCTCAGGTAATATGGTAACCAATAAACGCGCTATCATTGGAATGGGGACGGTAATTGATAACCATCCTCTTCTGGCGGATGCTATGAACGAAGTTGGCCTAGCCTGTGCAGGATTAAATTTTGAAGGGTACGCGTACTTTGAGAAAGAACCGATTGAAGGGAAAAATAATATTGCACCCTACGACTTTATACAATGGGTTTTATCAAATCACGAAACAGTAGAAGAAGTTAAACGTGGAATTGAGCATTTAGAACTTGTGGATTGCCCAATCAATGAAAATACACCTGTTTCAATGCTTCACTGGATGATTACAGATAAGACAGGAAAGGCTATTGTGGTAGAAAAGACAAAAGACCGATTGACTGTACATGACAATCTGATAGGAGTTTTGACCAACAATCCTACCTTTGATTGGCATTTAACTAACTTGAATGAGTATTTACATCTGACACCAATTTCACCAAAAGAAACAAAATGGGGCAAGCAAACATTAAAAGCACTAGGCATTGGAGCTGGAACATTAGGGATACCCGGAGACTTTGCTTCCGTTTCCAGATTTGTAAGGATAGCTTATATTCGTACACATATGCCTAAAATTGAAGGAGATATACATTCTATTACACAATTTTTTCATATGCTGGATTATGTAAAAATGGTTAAAGGAGGGGTCCTTACAGATGATGGGTTAGAGGATGGTACAACCTATTCTTCTTGTATGGATCAAGAAAAAGGTGTTTATTACTATAAAACGTATGAAAATAATCGTATCAATGCGATAGATATGCATAAGGAACAATTAGAGGGGACAAATCTTAAAATCTTTAAATACCTCACAAACCAGGATTTCAATTATCAGAATTAGGTTTACCTAAGAGTTTACATAAGCGAAAAATATTTCGTAACTTATATTAAAAGGCACTCCGTCCTTAGCTAATGGGACGCTGCCTTTTGATTTTTCCAGTATTGGATTTATCAATATGTATAGACTCCGGAAATGCAGGCATTTTCTCGGCAAGTGAGTGAAGGAGTTGCAGTTATTGTCTTTAGGATTGAAAGGATCTTCATTAAGTTGATTAATATCTTTCATTATTCTAGATAAGCTCAGTTAGTAGTAATATCCACTGGCAAGCATCTACTTGTTTAGTTTTATCTATGATGCTGGTTTTTCTATGTTTATTAACTCTATTCACTTAAAGTGAGAAAATGCGTATAATAATGAATATTAAAAGAGAGAAATGGAGTAGTATATCAAATGGTTCAATCAATCAATACAAAAGTCGAGTTAGTTATTGATGCGACCTCACATAACGGGCTTCCTGAATACGGAAAAATTATGATTGGTGACAAAGGATTTGAATTCTTTAATGAACGTGATGCTCGTAAATTTATTCAAATTCCTTGGGAGGAAGTTGATTATGTGATTGCTTCTATCATGTTTAAAGGGAAATGGATTCCGCGTTATGCTATTCAAACTAAACGAAATGGGACATTTACATTCTCCTCGAAGGATTCAAAAAAAGTTTTGCGAGTCATTCGTGAACATGTTGATCCCGCTCATATGGTGCAATCATTAAGTTTCTTTGATGTGGTCAAACGCGGTATGAGTAGTATATTTAAAAAGTAATAGTTTTAAAAAAAGATAAGTTAGTACTTGTCTTTTTTTTTGTCGAAAAAAACAAAAATTGCACGGTATGTAAATGTCCTTGGCAAAGAGGCTTTGGACATAGAAAATTTTAATCCTGCTTGAAAGCGGATTATATAGCGTGCTATAATCACTAAGAAAGTTTATTGAAATTTTCGAAAAGCTAGTCTAAATAACCATCTCCTTTATTTTTTACGCGATACTACTTCGATTAGATGTAAGTAAAAAGTATTGATTGATGAAGAGAAAAAGGGGAGTCTTTGTACCTATAACTTCATTTAATCACTTTTTTTTATGTCTTTTTTTGTCGAATATAGTCGTTTTCAGATGGTTGGAAAACACATCTATAGAAATATAGAAATAGACGTGTTTTACCGTATTAGTTTGCTTGTAACTATAATAATAGGAGGTAAAAAGATGGTAGGGATTATCATTGCTAGTCATGGTGAATTTGCGAATGGTCTCTTGCAATCTGGAGAAATGATCTTCGGAGTACAAGAAAATGTAAAAGCTGTTACATTGATGCCGAGCGAAGGACCTGATGATGTAAAGGCAAAAATGAAAGAAGCAATTGCCTCTTTCGATAACCAAGATGAAGTCTTATTCTTAGTCGATCTTTGGGGTGGTACTCCTTTCAACCAAGCCAATAGCTTGCTTGAAGATCACCAAGACAAATGGGCAATCGTTGCTGGTATGAACTTGCCAATGTTGATTGAAGCTTTTGCATCTCGTTTTTCAATGAACAAAGCACATGAAATTGCCGCTCATATTTTGGGCACTGCTAAAGAAGGAGTTAAAGTTAAACCAGAAGAGTTAGAACCCGTTACAGAGGTTAAACCTGCTGATAAACCGTCAACTGCAGGTGCGCCTGGTAAATTTGAGTACGTGTTAGCTCGCATCGACTCTCGTTTGCTTCACGGACAAGTAGCGACTGGTTGGACTAAAGCAACAAATCCTACTCGTATCATTGTTGTATCTGATACAGTAGCTAAGGACGATCTTCGTAAGAAATTAATCCAACAAGCTGCTCCACCAGGTGTAAGGGCACATGTTGTTCCTGTACATAAAATGATTGAACTTGCAAAAGATGATCAACACTTTGGCGGTCAGCGCGCATTGCTTCTTTTCGAAAACCCGCAGGATGCACTTAGGGCGGTTGAAGGTGGCGTTCCATTAGAGACAATCAATGTTGGTTCTATGGCACACTCACCTGGTAAAGTTCAACCGAATAAGGTATTGGCATTCAATCAAGAGGATATTGAGGCTTTTGCTAGTTTAAAAGAGCGTGGTTTGAAATTTGATGTACGTAAAGTTCCGAACGATTCAAAAGGCAACATGGACGAGATTATCAAGAAGGCTCAAGAAGAGTTAAACAAACAAAAATAATCATGATTATCACGAAAAAAAGGGAGGATAAATCATTATGGATTTGACTATTATTCAAATAATATTAGTCCTTTTCGTAGCATTCTTAGCCGGTGTAGAAGGAATTTTGGATGAATTCCATTTCCATCAGCCAATTATTGCATGTACGTTAATCGGCTTAGTTACAGGAGAACTTGTACCTTGTCTTATCTTAGGCGGTACGCTTCAAATGATTGCTTTAGGATGGGCAAATATTGGAGCAGCCGTAGCACCGGATGCTGCGTTAGCATCAGTTGCATCTGCTATTATTTTAGTTTTAAGTGGACAAGGTCAAGATGGAGTATCTTCTGCAATCGCGATTGCAGTTCCGCTTGCAGTTGCTGGCCTTTTATTAACAATTATCTGTCGTACGATTGCGACTGCATTTGTTCACTTTATGGATGCTGCAGCTGCAGAAGGAAATATCAGAGTAGTAGAATTTTGGCACATTGCTGCAATCTGTATGCAAGGATTACGTATTGCAATCCCAGCTGGATTAATTTTAGCCATTGGTGCAGGTCCGGTTCGTAGCTTGCTTGAATCTATGCCAATGTGGCTGACAAATGGTTTAGCTATCGGTGGTGGAATGGTTGTAGCTGTTGGTTATGCAATGGTTATTAATATGATGGCTACAAAAGAAGTATGGCCATTCTTTGCAATTGGATTCGTATTAGCAACTGTTACAGAAATTACACTTATTGGTTTAGGTGCTATCGGTGTGGCTCTAGCACTCATCTATTTAGCTCTTTCTAAACAAGGCGGTTCAGGTAATGGCGGAAATGGTAATACAGGTGATCCAATAGGCGCTATTATTGATAATTACTAAGAAGGAGGAGGACAGAAAGTGGAAAAAGAATTGAGATTATCGAAAAAAGATCGTATTTCTGTTTGGTGGCGTTCAACCTTCATTCAAGGTTCTTGGAACTATGAACGAATGCAAAACGGTGGTTGGGCGTATGCAATGATTCCAGCTATTAAAAGATTATATAAAACAAAAGAAGACCGCTCTGCTGCACTAAAACGTCACTTAGAGTTCTTTAACACTCATCCATATGTAGCTTCACCTATACTCGGGGTAACTTTAGCGCTTGAGGAAGAACGTGCAAATGGTGCACCGGTTGATGACGTAGCTATTCAAGGTGTTAAAGTTGGTATGATGGGACCTTTAGCGGGTATCGGAGATCCAGTTTTCTGGTTCACGGTTAAGCCAATCCTTGGTGCGTTAGCAGCTTCTCTTGCCATGACTGGTAATATACTTGGACCGATTCTTTACTTCGTTTTATGGAATCTTATTCGTATGGGATTCACTTGGTATACACAGGAATTTGGTTACAAAGCAGGATCTAAAATTACAGATGACTTATCTGGCGGGTTACTTCGAGATATTACTAAAGGTGCATCGATACTCGGGATGTTTATCCTTGGTGCATTAGTTAACCGTTGGGTTTCTGTTAAGTTTACGCCAACTGTATCTTCCGTTCAGCTTGATGAAGGTGCCTATATTGATTGGGATAAGTTACCTGCAGGAGCAGAGGGAATTAAAACAGCGTTGGAACAACAAGCTGCTGGTCTATCATTAAGTGATGTTAAAGTAACAACTCTACAACAAAATTTAGATAGTTTAATCCCAGGCTTATCTGGATTGCTATTAACACTTCTTTGTATGTGGCTGCTTAGGAAGAAAGTATCACCAATCGTAATGATCCTTGGATTGTTCGTCGTTGGTGTTGTCTTCCATGTATTAGGCATCATGTAAAAATAAATTTATAAAGCTTGTTCAGACTTATACAAAGATAGATTATAAGACTGTTAAACAAATAGGGAAGCACCTCCTGAAATTGAGCGAATCATTTTCAGGGGGTGCTCTTTATATACCGCCAGAAACTTGATCATTACTACTATATACATATCAATGGAAACCATTTTGAATTAAACTATTGCTTAATAGAAGATATTAAGTATAAATTTATATTTTAGGAGGCTGCCATGCTTACAATTGGCTATATTGGAAATGGGAAAAGCACGAACAGATACCATTTACCGTTCGTCCTGCAAAGAAAGAATATAAAGGTAAAGACAATTTATCAAAGGAATCCTAAACATGAAAGCTGGGATCGGATTCCAGGGGTCACTTATACATCTGACTTAGATCAACTGTTAAATGATAAAGATATACAACTCATTGTAGTTTGTACAAAACATGACAGTCATTATGAATACGCCAAATTGGTATTAGAACATAATAAACATTGTTTAGTTGAGAAGCCTTTTATGGAAACCTCCGAGCAGGCAAAAGAAATATTTGCAATCGCGCGTGAGAAGGGACTAATTGTTCAAGCTTACCAAAACAGACGCTTTGATAGTGATTTTTTAACTGTTCAAAAGGTTATCGAAGAAGGGAAGTTAGGAGAACTGCTGGAAGTAGAAATGCATTTTGACTATTTCCGCCCCGAAGTACCAGAATCCACTACTACTTTCGATCCTGCTATGTCATTTTTATATGGACATGCATGCCATACATTGGATCAGGTTATCAGCTATTTCGGCAAGCCGGATCACATCCACTATGATGTTAGGCAATTATTGGGGCAAGGCAAAATGAATGATTATTTTGATTTAGATCTATATTATGCTGAATTGAAGGTTACTGTAAAATCCAGTTATTTTAGAATTAAAGAAAGGCCTAGCTTTGTAGTTTACGGTAAAAAGGGATGCTTTGTGAAAGCAACGAAGGACCGCCAGGAAGAACACCTAAAATTATTTTACATGCCGGATAACAAGGATTTTGGAGTAGATACGCTAGAACATTATGGTGTACTGACATATGTTGATGAAGAAGGTACCATCCATGAAGAAAAAGTGAAATCCATCAATGGTGATTATGGGTTAGTGTATGATGATTTATATGAAGCCATTATGAATGGTAAAGATAAAACTATTACAGATGAACAGACACTGCTGCAAATGGAAATATTAGAAACTGGCATTAAGAATTTAAAATAAAATAAAATAAAATTAAATGATAGAGACAGCCCCCAATACGGCACACTATGCATGGTATTGAGGGCTGTCCACTTTTTTAGGAAAACACAGTTGTATGTGATGCTAACCAGCCTCACATATCTTATTGATCTTTTTGCTCGTAGAGAGCCAGAAATGCACATTCTATTGCGCGCAAAGTATGGGCTGGAATTCCGCCGCCCATATTATTCCACAGATCAGCGAATAGTCTAGGACTATGACCTTCACGCAGTAGCTTTTTGGCGTATAAGACTATCATATTCGGATCGCGTTGATGACGTAACAAGCACATCGGAGACGGATAGTCTTCACGAAGTCTATTTTCCATCTCAAGAGCTTCTCTTTTCGAAATGGCAGTCAGTGTCGGTTGAATTTTTTCCCACTCATCGAGCATAATGGGTATCCATTGGCAATTGTCCTCATGGTAGAAGTAAGTCTCCTGACCATTGGTCTGATAAATAATTTCTGCACCTTCGTTAAATTCACGATAATAGGTTACGAAAATATCCGTATACAGATTGGAAATTTCCCAATACATATCATATTCATGCAGGGGTGCAAATGCATCAATTAGCCTACTGTAATACCAGCTCTGCTGCTCTTTTCCACGGTTGAACCTGGTCCAGAGTTCGTCTCCGCATTCAATATAGTCTGCTTTAATACTGCGGAGATTGGATAGTTTGTCCGCGCAGGCAAGTAAGAGCTCTTCAAAGCTAGCTGACTCTGTCATGTAGTCGATGGTATGCTGCTTTCGCTCTTCCCAGCTGCGTGACTTGTCCTCGCTGTTTGACTGAATAAGGGATAAAACTAAAGGACCAAACTCGTTTTCAATTGCATCAGAAGTCTCGTCTGTATCTTCCAGAACGTCATGCAGCAGGCCTGCAATAATCAGCGCAGTATTACAGCCGGCAGAGGTTAGAATCTGGGCAACCTCGAATGGATGAGAAATATACGGAATATCGGTTCCTTTACGAGTCTGTCCCTGATGTGCTTTCGTTGCAAAGAGAATTGCTCGATGCAGGATGGCATTTCCGAACCACGTATTTGGCGTATATAGTGTACACTCTTCATCTGCCTTTTCGACTTCAGGTATCTTTTT
The DNA here is from genome assembly GCF_058313585.1 of Bacillus sp. z50. Lineage (NCBI taxonomy): Bacteria > Bacillati > Bacillota > Bacilli > Caryophanales > Bacillaceae > Bacillus > Bacillus sp. z50. Next base: position 212,995 of record NZ_JBZFQL010000005.1, on the reverse strand, counting down.
AACCTTAGATGAATCTATCCTCTTTTCCGTCATTGAGTTTCCCTCCTTCATTTCTTTTCCTCTTATAGTTAGGGATATATTATATAAAAATAATTATAACATCTATAAGCTAAGACTGATGAGGATGACAATCAAGTGAAATATCGTCTATTTGATTTCTTCTGTTCCATTCCATTAATATATTGGTTCTCTTACTAGGAATTATTCAGATTAGCAATTCAATATCTTAGTAAAATAATTTGGAAATAAGTAAGTAATGAATATGAACATGGTTGATGTACTTTATCATTGACCAGACTGGACCTAATTTTCCTGGTTTTCTTTGTACTTTTTGTTCATAATAAGGGATAATATGTTCAAAATTTCTATAGTTTGATAAAAAGTGCCCAAGCATGCTATAAGTGTAAAAGAAGATTATTTCTGTTTAGTTTTGGGATAGATTTTTATATGATATCCCATTTAATGAGAGGATTGGAATTTAAATATGAAAGAAAATTTTTGGCGTGATCTACCACGACCTTTTTTTGTACTGGCACCAATGGAAGATGTGACTGATGTTGTTTTTCGTCATGTCGTGAGTGAAGCTGGGAGACCTGATGTGTTTTTTACAGAGTTTACAAATTCGGAAAGCTATTGTCACCCTCAGGGAAAAGAGAGTGTGCGTGGACGTTTAGCCTATACAGAGGATGAACAACCGTTGGTAGCCCATATTTGGGGTGACAGGCCTGAAAACTTCCGAAAAATGAGTATTGGTATGGCGGAGTTAGGGTTTAAAGGCATAGATATCAATATGGGATGTCCCGTACCCAATGTAGCTGACAATGGGAAGGGAAGTGGTCTGATCTGCCGTCCCGAAGTTGCAGCCGATTTAATACAAGCAGCTAAAGCAGGGGGATTGCCGGTAAGTGTGAAGACGCGGCTTGGTTTCGCGGATATAGACGAATGGCGTGATTGGCTGACACATATATTGAAGCAAGACATTGCTAATCTTTCTATTCATTTGCGTACAAGAGATGAAATGAGTAAAGTAGATGCTCATTGGGAGCTTATTCCGGAGATTAAGAAACTTCGTGATCAGGTCGCACCCGATACACTTTTAACGATCAATGGAGATATCCTTGACCGTGAAATGGGATTGAAACTGGCTGAACAATACGGTGTAGATGGGATTATGATTGGGCGTGGTATTTTCAAAAATCCATTTGCCTTTGAGCATGAGCCAAAGGAACATAGCAGTAAGGAATTGCTGGATCTCTTGAGGCTGCATTTAGATCTCCATGATAAATATTTAGAAGTAGTAGCTCGCAAGTATACACATCTTCATCGTTTCTTTAAAATCTATGTCCGTGGATTCCATGGGGCTGGTGAATTAAGAAATGAGTTGATGAATACGAAGTCCTCAGATGAAGCGCGTGCATTGATCAATAAATTTGAAGAGCTTAATGGGATGGACGAAAAGTAAGAAGCAATCGAATGAGAAAATTGTTGCTACTTCTCTATAGTAGAACGGATTTCAAATCTGTATGGTATGTTATGAAGTAATCCTAATCTTAAAATAACCCTTGGAACTGCGTGATTTCCGCATGTCTAAGGGTTTTTCCTTTAGAATAATCTATTGCTGTTTCTAGTATTGTAGGATTAACTATCTATCGATTTAAATATTTTAATAATTCAAATTATTCATGATATTATTCTTCCTCCGCTTTATAATGAATAAAATAGGGTTTAGTGGAGGGAATACATTGAAGAAAAAATTGATAGTACCAGTACTTCTAACATCCGCTATATTAGTAGGCTCGATTCCGGCCGAAAGTGTAATTGCGCAGCCAGTTAATTCGAAAGCAGTTAGTAAGGAGTGGAATGAGAGGGCTAGCGTTCCTTTATTCGTGAAGGAGCGGTCTGCTGAAAAATACTCTTCTAGTACCCCTTCCAATGCTTTGAATTATTTGAAGAATAGTCAAGGAAAGACTGGAATCAGTAATCCGGAGAAAAACTTGAAGGTGAAAGATGTACAAAAGGATGAACTGGGCATGACGCATATCCGCTTTAATCAGACGGTAAATGGAGTAAATGTTGAAGGTTCAGACATTATCGTTCATTTTAATAAGGATAATGAAGTTGAATCCGTTAATGGTAGGATGAATCAGACACTTAGTGAATCAAAAGTGAATACAGCTGTCTCTTTAAGCAGTGAAAGAGCAGTAAAAGAAGCCTTATCCTCTGTTAAAGCCCCTGAAGAGCTGACATATGAACCTACTACTGAATTGGTTGTCTATCCTTTTAAAGGAGAAAACCATACAGTCTATAAAGTAAATGTTAACTTTATGGGTGTGGAACCTGGAAACTGGTTTGTCTTTGTAGATGCACAAACGGGTGAGATAATTGATCAGTATAATGCCATCATGCATGCCGCTGAAAGAAAAACACAAAAAGGTACAGGAATCGGTGTGCATGGAGAACGCAGAGAATTACACATTACCCGTGTAAAGGAAGCGAATTCTGGTACTAAGTTTTCTTTAGCGGATTATGCTCATGCTAACCTTGGTGGAATTGAAACATACGATGCCAAAAACGATAACACTTCCAGTAATGATACGCTTTATGTAGGGAATTCAGCTTCATTTATCAAAGACTACGATCGTGCTGCTGTCGATGCGCACTATAATTCCGAAAAAGTATACGAGTATTTTCTAAACGAGCATGGCCGTAATTCTCTAGATGGAGAGGGAATGGCAATTATATCTAAAGTCCACTATGGTACCAATTATAATAATGCTTCCTGGAACGGACGTTGGATGACCTACGGTGATGGAGATGGAGAGTTTATGATTTCTCTGGCAGCAGGTCTTGATGTAGCTGCTCATGAAATGACCCATGGTGTAATTTCTCACTCAGCTAATCTGGTTTACCGGAATCAATCAGGAGCACTAAACGAGTCTTTTGCTGACGTGTTTGGTGTACTAGTTGATGATGGTGACTGGGAAATGGGAGAGGATATTATGGCACCAGCTGCCAAAGCTGAAGGGGTGACGGTATTGCGCAGTTTAAGTAATCCTAACAGTGTAATCGTCAGCAACGAGCAAAGAAGAGAATATAGCACAAATGGTGGTGTCTATCCAGACCATATGGACGAGTTTTATCATATGCCGACTTCCGTAGATGGCGGTGGTGTCCATGTTAATTCATCTATTACAAACCATGCTGCATACCTGATCGGTCAAGAACTTGGAAGAGAAAAATTGGGGAAAATCTACTATCGAGCTTTAACGGTTTATTTAACCTCTAATTCCAATTTTAGCGATGCTCGGAACGCAATTGTGCAGTCTGCTATTGATTTGTATGGTGAAGGCAGCGAGGAAGAGGCGGCCGTACAATCTGGTTTTGATGCGGTGGGAATCTATTAATTCATCCAGATGACTTGAAGGAAGGTTAGTTTATATTTATTTGCTCCCTTAGACGATGAGTTTAAGGGATTTTTTATGTGCATATATAAACTATTAGCGATCTAGAGTAGGAAATTTCTACATTAAAAAGAGGCTGGGACATAACTAAATTTACTATGTCTAAAACCGAATGATGTATTTGATTTTTATTAATCTAAATAGAAAAAGCCGAACTATTATTAATAATTGATGTTAACACTGCATTATATAATAGTTCGGCTTTTATAGATGCTGGAGACCTTTTGTCCCAATCTCTTTTTGTCTCTTATTGAGGCAATAATATCAATGTTTGATACTCTAATTGGCTCATTGAGTTTAGTTAGGTGATAATCTCCTGTCGCCCAATCGGAGATATCCCTTCTATTCTCATTTATTGTTTTATATAAGCAAGTCCTAGACAACCTGGGCCTGTATGGCTGCCAATGGATGGGCCGATTTCAGTGATGAATACTTGATCGAAGGATTGTTCTAATTCTAGATCTGCTTTTAAGGTTAATGCATGATCAAGATTATTAGAGTGTAAAATACAAATCATTTCTCTCTCAACATTTGAAGCTAGGAATCTTTCTTTGATTTGCTTGGTTGCACCGGATGTTTTTCGAGCTTTGCAGACAGATTCAATGACTCCATTATCTGTAACAGAAAGGATTGGCTTGATTCCGATTAGTCCACCAATCTTCGCAATAGCCGGATTTAGTCTGCCACCTCTGGCTAAGTATTGTAAGTCATTCACGTAAAATTCCACGTGGAAGGATTGTTTGTTTTCTTCCAGATATTCGACAATTTGGTCGTAGGAATACTTCTCATCTCTCATCATGCAAGCTTTAACCACTAACATACCCATAGCCATAGAACCGGTCAAGGAATCGATTACGGCGATGCGACTTTCCGGATATGAATCTAGTAATTCCAGACTTGCCAATCTAATATTATTAAACGTGCAGCTTAATGCGCTGGAAAGAGTTACACAAATGATATCATTTCCTTTTTCCAATTCTTCTTTTAATACTTGAATTGCGGCTGAAGGAGAGCTGGCACTGGTCTTGGCAACCTCGCCATTTGCTAATCTATTATAAAACTCCGTAATTTCCATTTTACGTTCGGAACCGTACTCTATTTGATCCTCAAACTGAAAATGAAGAGGAATTAATTTTATTCCATATTTTTCGATTACCTCTGCTGGGATATCGCAACTTCCATCGGTAATAATTGATATATTCTTCATGAAAACCTCCGTTAGTTATTAAACACTGTGTTGTATAAAATTTGTTATCATTGTATAATGTTGCCCCGGAAGCATCAATCATCAATTTTAATCAGAATGAAAGTTATTAAACAGAATGGGACGATTTGTTTAAGAATAGGAGTCAGAATGGATGGAAGATCGCAGAATAAGATATACCAAAAAAGTAATTAAAGACACATTTATTGAATTGTTAGAACAAAAGCCAATCAATAAAATTACCGTAACCGAGCTATGTGCAAAGTCTGAAATCAATCGGGCTACCTTTTATCGGTACTATGAGGATGTATATGATTTGATGGAGAAGCTAAAGAGTCAATATGTGGATGAACTGAAGGCAGCTATCTCCATTTCAAAGGACGACTACACGATCTCGGGATTTACAAGTGAAATTCTTGAGGTGATTCTAAGAAATAAGGAACTGAGCAGAATTCTCTTTACTTTGAAGAACGGAAAAGACTTTCTTGATGATGTGTTAGATATTGCCCATATGAAATGTATAGAAAAGTGGAATCGTTACGGGAAAAATGTACCGCAAACACAAGTGGGGTATCTATCAACGTTCATAACTGCTGGGACAATAGGTATCCTGAATGAATGGATTCAAAATGATTACAAGGAGTCTCCCTCAGAGATTGCCAATCTGATTGAAAATATAAGTCACTACGGTCTGGCGAAGATTATTTATGGGAAGTAAGTAAAGATACCTGAATCAAAAAAAGTAAAAGATATTCTACTGGCCCTAAATTTTTTCATAGAGCTTTTTTTCGTAATATAGGGTCTTTTCCTTATGCAATAAATAGGAGAAACCAGTATCTTGTTAACTTTACTGCGCATTTGTTTAAAACAATCAATTTCCTATGATGAATAAATTAGGCGGATAAAAGCAGTGGATAATTGTAAAGTTGGTAAATTAAGGAAAGTGAAGGGCAGGCTTAGAAATCAATAGCGAATCAACAAAGCCTTCCTTTCAATAGTGTATTTACTCTATTTCTAACTAGTTCTTAACCGAAAACTCTACTGGATAATGTTTTTATATATTTTATATTAAAAATGGTAAAGTAGAATATATCGAATAAAAGACTAGGTGGTAATAAAAAATGAAAGAAGTCATACAAAAGGTTTTAGAGTTCAGGGATGAGCGGAATTGGGGACAATATCATAATGAGAAAGATTTAGCGATTTCGATTTCATTGGAAGCGAATGAATTATTGGAGAATTTCCAGTGGAGAGATAGCGAAGAGGCAGCGGCTGATTCAATAGACAATATAAAAGAAGAAATGGCCGATGTATTTATCTATCTCTTGCAGTTAGCGGATAAATTGGATATCAATCTGGAAGAGGAAGCACTCAAGAAACTGAAGAAGAACGCCATAAAATACCCGGCTCCGGCAAAGAAATAGTCATATTATGAATCATATTCAGCTTACAATCATGTGTGATGTGGAGGTGCGGTATGAGTACAAGTACAGTAAAAATAGAGACACTGCCTTTTAACAAGGCATCAATAAATCGCCTGAGCGGGTATTATATTGATTATCCTGTCGTGTATTTTCTGAACAATGAAACTACGGTCTATATAGGCGAAACAGTGGCAGTCAAAAATCGGATGAGGGACCATCTGAATAATAATGAACGAAAATCATTAAGTAAGATGTCCTTAATTATCCATAATAAATTTAATCGTTCTGCTACATATAATATAGAAACGAAGCTAATCAATTATTTCTTGGCGGATGAGCGTTATAAGCTGCAGAACAAGAGTCAAACTGCAAAGAATGTAATGCATAATTATTATGAAAAACAATACTATGACGAACAAATTTTTGATGAAATTTGGACTGAACTTTTAAAAAGAAAAATTGTCGATCATTCAGCACAAGCAATTGAAAATAAAGATATCTTTAAGTTATCCCCCTTTAAGGAAATGACGACTGAACAGTTAGAGCTGCAACAGGAAATTATAAAGGTATGCAAAGAACATATAAAGGATGAAAAACCGTTTGTTTTTCTTATTAAAGGGGAAGCGGGTGTCGGAAAGAGTGTTGTCTTAAGTTCGGTTTTTAATAAAATACAAGAGCTCGCCAAGGAAAAAGATAACGATTTATCCAAAACTGAAAACTATTTATTAGTTAATCATTCTGAGATGTTAAAGACCTATAGAAAAATAGCTGGAAATGTTAAAGTACTTTCTAAAAAGAATTTTGAAAAGCCGACAACATTTATCAACAAGCGAAAGAAATTGGGGAAAAAGGCTGATATCGTTCTAGTAGATGAAGCTCATTTATTGTTAACAAAACCTGATAGTTACAATAATTTCAATGAAGAAAATCAATTGGAAGAGATCATTAGACATAGCAAGGTAGCCATTATCGTCTATGATGACAAGCAAGTCTTGAAAATGAAAAGTTACTGGGACGAAGAAAAGCTATACTCAATCACAAAGAGCTGTAATACAGGGAATTATGTACTGACAAATCAATTTCGAATGCGTGCCTCCGATAATATGGTCAATTGGATTAATTATTTTGTGGAAAAGAAAATTACACCGATGCCGATTGAAGACGCATATGATTTTCGGATTTTCGAATCGGCAGCAGAAATGTATAAAGTAATCCAAGAGCAGAATAACAAATTTGGTTTGGCGAGAATTGTGTCCACCTTCGATTATATACATAAGAAAGATGGACAAACCTATTATGTGGAAGAGGATGGTTTTAAACTTCCATGGAATAATGATTATGGAAATCATACATGGGCAGAAGAAGCAAATACCATAAAGGAAGTAGGATCCATTTATACAATTCAGGGCTTTGACTTAAATTATGTTGGGGTTATTCTAGGTCCATCAATCGGCTATGATAAGGAAACAGATATGTTAAAAATCATTCCTGAAAACTATAAGGATACAGAGGCCTTTAGGGGAAGGAATGAGTATAAAAACAGTGAAGAAATTATGGAAAGAATTATTTTAAATTCACTTAACATACTGATGAAGAGGGGCATACATGGCCTGTACATATATGCACATGATCCGGAATTAAGGGACAGATTGTTAAAACTTCAAGAAAATAGATTTCCTAGGCAGGACACAAGAAGCTGATTTCATTATAAGAGGCAAAACCCTTAACCAATCTGAATAAGGGTATAAGGTGTTTTGTCTGCCTCTCTTTAAATAAAAGCTTCCATCTTCAATAAAAACGACAAATAGTTTATAATTATCTGTAAATAGTAGAAATTTTAGTCGAAGAATCATTATAATGGTATGAGATATGGTAAAAAATGAGATGAAAGGGTTTCTTAAGTAGAGCCTTTCTTTTTGCTTTGTTTAAACAGGAGAGCTTGCTCTTTTTTACAAATTAGGGGATGAGGATGGTTATAATGAGCAACATGCAGAAGAAAACAGACGTTATCTTAATTGGTGCCGGGATTATGAGCGCGACATTGGGGGCAATACTTAAAGAGTTAGCACCTGAATGGAACATCAAAGTATTTGAAAAACTTGCAAGTGCAGGGGAAGAAAGCTCAAATGAATGGAATAATGCAGGGACGGGTCATTCTGCACTGTGTGAGCTTAACTATACATCTGAAAAAGCTGATGGATCTTTAGATATTAGCAAGGCTATCAATATTAATGAGCAGTTTCAGCAATCGAAGCAGTTTTGGTCATATTTGGTTAACAGAAATTTGATTCAAAATCCACAGGATTTTATCATGCCAATTCCTCATATAAGTTTAGTGCAGGGAGAGGATAATATAACTTTTTTGAAAAAGCGTTTTAAAGCGCTTTCTAAAAATCCTTTGTTTGAAGGAATGGAATTTACAGAGAATCCAGAGAAACTAGAAGAATGGATTCCTCTTATAATGGAGGGACGCTCAACGGATGAACCGATTGCAGCCACAAAAATTGATTCAGGAACCGATGTTAACTTCGGTGCGTTAACACGTATGCTGTTTGAACATTTACATAGTAGCGGTGTAGAAGTCAATTATAGTCATAGTGTAGAAGATATTAAACGTACCACTGATGGTCTATGGCAGGTGAAGGTGCATGATTTAGAAGATGGTAAACTTGAGTACCATACGGCACATTTCGTCTTTATCGGTGGAGGAGGCGGAAGTCTCCCTTTACTTCAAAAAACAGGCATTCCGGAGTCCAAGCATATCGGAGGTTTCCCTGTAAGCGGACTGTTTATGGTTTGTAACAATCCGGAAATCGCTGAAAAGCATCATGCAAAAGTATACGGAAAGGCTAAGGTTGGTGCACCACCAATGTCTGTTCCTCATTTAGATACACGATATATCGATAATAAGAAAACGTTATTATTTGGGCCATTTGCCGGTTTTTCGCCCAAGTTCTTAAAAACTGGTTCCAACTTTGATTTATTTGGGTCCGTAAAACCGAATAATGTTATTACGATGCTGGCGGCGGGAGTTAAAGAAATGGCATTGACTAAATATTTGGTTCAGCAAGTCATGCTATCGAATGAGAAGCGTATGGAGGAATTACGTGAATTTATTCCAAACGCCAACAGCGAAGATTGGCATACAGTTGTGGCAGGCCAACGTGTGCAAGTAATCAAAGATACAGAAAAAGGAAAGGGAACACTTCAATTTGGTACAGAAGTGGTCAGTGCTGAAGATGGTTCGGTTGCTGCATTGCTCGGAGCCTCTCCTGGAGCCTCTACTGCTGTTCACGTTATGCTTAAAGTATTGGATAAATGTTTCCCTCAAAATATGAAGGAGTGGGAACCTAAAATAAAAGAAATGATTCCATCTTATGGTCTATCTTTAATGGAAAATCCTGATCTTTTCAAAGAAATTAATCAATCAACTACAGAAACACTGGGACTTTGTACAAAAGAAATGATCTGTAACTAAGCATAGCTTAATTATAAATAAGGGCAACTCACTATACTAAGCGGGTTGCCCTATCTTTATTTTATGAACAGTAGAAACAACCCTGCACTAGACTTACAAATGCAGGGTTGTTTTATTAGTACGTATTAAGTTCATTAATTGGAGTCTGAATAATGACTGGTTTCTTTTTAGGGTCTAACCATTTCAAAATCTTTTTCACGTTTGCTTCAGATGTTGCGGTGCAGCCTAAAGTATAGCTGTTGCCAATGTGGAAGAAGATTGCGCTTCCCTTATAAGGTGTTCGCTTCGTATTGTAGTTGATTACAAACCCATATGTGTAGGCTGATATATTCATATTTTCTGCACTTTTCCATTGACCCTTGGTTTTCTTTTTGGACTGCCAAGTGTTGTATAGTTTCGATTTCGGATCATCAACCCATACGTCATCCGCTGTGATTTTACGATAATTCAGCTTTGTTCCGGGATTTGCTTTTCGGCCAAAAGCTGTACCGATTGTATACTTCCCAATCGGAGACCTCTTGCCACTTTCTTTCATGTCCTTTTCCTTTGCAAATCCATACTTCCCAATATAACCTTTGGTTATTAATACAGGTACCCATTTTCCTTTAGAGTTCCTCTCGAATGTGCGGATTTCAGCTTTCGATGTATTATATCCACTTGAAGTAACGAGAATGAGTTGCTTGTTGCTTTCGACTGTCTTTAAGCCTTCAGCTAAATTTTTCGGAGCTGCGGGCTTTTTGGAAGTTAAATAGTTACTGGAAGCCCAACCGGTTTTGCTGCCAATGATTACTTTGCTCCAAGAGCCTTTCGTTTGAGTTACTTTAACTGAGCTGTTCTTTTTAACAGTTGTAACTACTTTGTACTTAGTTCCGGCTCCACTGCGAATATTTAATGTACTTGCTGTGACATACATCGTTTTAGAAGTTACTTCTGCAACAGGTTTTTTAGATGTTAAATATTTGCTGGAAACCCAGCCAGTCTTGCTTCCAACCGTTACTTTTTCCCATGAGCCTTTCGTTTGAGCTACTTTGACTGAGGTATTCTTTTTAACAGTTGTAACAACTTTGTATGTAGTTCCTGGACCACTTCGTACATTTAGTGTACTGGCCGTTACATATTTGGATGATGCAGCTTGAACGTTATTTTCCACGGGAAGACCTGAAAGAATCACGAACAGTGCGATTATGATTGCAATCCCCTTTTTGATCATGTATTCACTTCTCCTTAATAATTTATGTACTTCCTTATTCTATTTACTTCTAAATGTAGTCGTAAACGAGCTCTTCTTATTTTACTAGATTTAAATTTTTTAATCATGTGGTCCTGCCCAATTTCGTTCTATTGTTCTATGAATTTTACGGATATTTAATGAAATATTTTTAAAATTAATACATGGTTTACCAATATAGCAGATATCAAGTAATAATTTTCAGCCAATGGATGAATGTTTATGCTAATTGCCATCGGGAAGAAGAAAAAAGAAGTGATAGAAGGGGAAAGGAGGAAATATAAAATGGAAAAAACAATTTTTATTACTGGAGCAGGGAGCGGACTCGGCAAAGGATCGGCTATTGGTCTGGCGAAAAAAGGTCATCATGTCATAGCGACGACTGAGACGACATCTCAGAAAACAGCGCTTATGCGGGAAACGAGAGACTTGGGAATAAATATGGAAGTTTTTAAGCTCGATATTACCAATCCTATTGATTTAAGAGAAATTGATAAATATGATTTTGATATTTTTGTGGCGAATGCCGCGATTAATGAAGGTGGACCGCTCGCTGAAATACCAATGGAACGGTTCCGCGCTATCTTTGAAGTGAACGTTTTTGCCACGCTTGAGACAGCTCAAATCGCTGCAAGAAAGCTGGTTAACAAAGGTATGGGCAAAATTGTTTTCTTAAGTTCAATGGCAGGCATTATGACAACTCCTTATGCAGGTCCATACGCAGCGACCAAGCATGCCATTGAAGCAATGGCTTTGACATTAAAGGATGAATTAAAAGAGTTTGGCATACAGGTGGCGACTATTAACCCGGGTTCATTTGATACGGGTTTCAACGATCGGGCTGTAGAAGAAAAATGGAATTGGTTTAATGAGGAAGAACACTTTACCCGTAAAGAAGATATGAAAGCAATGGAAGAGGGATTGAAAAATCAAATGGATCCAGAGGATATGATTGAAAAAATGATAGAAATTATCCCGGCAGAACACCATAAATTCCGTACAGTTTATCCAGAGCAAACAGAAAAACAGATGAAGGAAGCTGAACAGAAAAAGTGGGGGATGGAAGTTTAATTCGACAAAGTCTTAATATACTTTCACTCTTTTTTCTCTTTAACTACTAATTGTCACATTGTGTCCAACTTTTGATCTAGTAGGTTAGGTGTTTTAGTTTTATTTAAATTTAAATATAAGTTAAAATATTCCTGAAGCAAGAATATCATTTTTTTCGGGTAAACTTACTTTCTTTTATGTCTAGGCAAAATTAGGCTATGTTAAAGTCCGTTATGTTGGCTAAGCAGGTTTTACTTGAAATGGATCTGAGGACATTGGGTATGTCTCGCTTTTATGCTGGATTAATACGAAGTGTCACAGACAAATCCAAGTATAAATTTTAAAATCCGTATGGATAAACAGAGCCTATACTTTAATGAGGAGGTAGTTCAAAATGAAATTAGAGGGAAAAGTAGCGGTTGTAACAGGTGCAGCATCCGGAATGGGGAAAGCGATTGCAGAGCTTTATGCAAAAGAAGGAGCTAAAGTCCTTGTAACAGATCTTAACCTTGAGGGTGCCGAAAATGTAGTCGAAGGGATTACAAACAATGGTGGTACAGCGAAAGCATTGCAAGTGAACGTTGCAAAGCTTGAAGATATCGAGGGAATGATTGATACAGCTGTTAGTGAATTTGGTACATTAGATATACTTGTTAACAATGCAGGCATTATGGATGGTTTCGAACCTGTTGCGGATATACAAGATGAAAGATGGGATTTAATTTTTGATGTAAATACAAAAGGTGTTATGCGTTCCATGCGTAAGGTCGTTCCATTATTCCAGGAAAAAGGCCAAGGCATAATTATAAATATTGCTTCTACTGGTGGATTAAACGGTGCTCATGCAGGTGCAGCCTATGGTGCTTCCAAGCATGCGGTGGTTGGTCTTACTAAGAACACAGCCTTTATGTATGCAAAAGAAGGCATTCGCTGTAATGCAATCGCACCAGGTGCGGTTGAGACCAATATTTCTGCATCGATGGGAAAAGTTAATGAATTTGGAATGGGACGTTCTAGATTAGCACAAGCTGCGATTCCTAAAGTGGGACAGCCGGAAGAAATTGCAGCAGCTGCCTTATTCCTTGCTTCTGAGGATTCCAGCTTTGTAAATGGTACAGTTTTAGTAGTTGATGGTGGTTGGACTTCAGCATTCTAATAAATATTAAATAATTGATTACAATTAGGCAGCTTGTTTCTCTGATTTAGAGGGACAAGCTGCTTTTTCTTTTGAATAAGAAAATATATATTTAAATAACAAAATTTCACATAATCACTTTAAATAAAATATATTCAGTTAATAAATATTATTTTAATATAATTAATTGACAGGTGACAGGTTGTCACTTATAGTAGTCTTACTTGATAAACTGTCATGAAACTGACCAGACTAATTACATCAAGAGACTAATAAGTAAAGGGTGTCATCAAACGTATATGAAAGTACTTGAGTTGCATCATGTGAACAAACAATACCCGATTGCAGATGGTCAATACTTCCCTGCTCTTAAAGATGTTAATGTTTCCTTTGAGAAGGGAGAATTGGTCTCCATCATTGGTGAATCAGGAAGTGGTAAATCCACTCTAATGAATCTGATTGGCGGGTTGGATTCTGATTTTACCGGTTCCGTTCAGTTTGAAGGGAAGAATATTGGTGAGTTTAATGAAAAAGAAATGGATGAATATCGAAAAAATAAAATAGGCTTTATTTTTCAAAGCTTTAATCTGATTCCGCATTTGTCTGTCCTCGATAATGTCACGATTGCGATGACTTTATCGAATGTAGGGAAAGAGGAACGCATTAAAAGAGCGGAGGAGATTCTAACTCAGGTTGGTTTGAAAAATCATATTTATAAAAAGCCAAATCAATTATCCGGCGGTCAAAAGCAAAGGGTTGCGATTGCGCGTGCATTAATTAATGATCCTGAAATCATCATTGCCGATGAACCAACCGGAGCACTTGATTCTGAAACAACGGAACAAGTATTGGCGATCATAAAAGATATTGCTAAGCAAGGTAAGCTGGTTATTATGGTTACTCACTCTGAGCGAGTAGCGAACCATTCCTCAAGGGTAATCCAAATTGCAGATGGGAAAATTATCCGTGATGACAGAGGAGAACCTCTAGAACAAATGGAACCTCAATCCAATCAAGTGGAAAAGAAGGGTGGTGAAAACCTTAGCTTTGTGGCGGCCGTGAAACTTGCATTTCTGAATATGAAAGAGAAGCTTGGTAGAAATGTTTGGGTTTCATTAGGAGCAAGCATAGGAATCATGAGTGTCATCTTTTTCCTTTCATTAGGAAATGGTGTGAAGACCTATATGAATGACTCTATGAACAGTATGGTGAATCCGCTTGTCGTAGAAGTTAATATGCCTTCTGAGGAAGAGGAACTTCCGCCATCAGTGGATGAAAATCAGGCAATGATGCTATCGATGATGGGAGAACAGACACCATTTGAGGAAAAGGATATCGAGAAATTATCCGAAATCGAGCATGTTTCTTCAGTGGAAAAGGGATTTAATCTCATCTCATTTGGCTCCAATGCGGTTAAATATGGAGACAAAAAGGTTGATTTGATGATGATTACAACCATTTCATCTAACATAACAGATACGAGTATTAAGGAAGGCACTTTACCTGGAAAACAAGAAATTCTCCTTGCGGAGGGTACCGCTGAAAAATTAGGCGGAGATATGATCGGTAAAGATGTTAACGTAACGCTAATGCTTAATGAACAGTTATATGAAAAAACCTATACGGTTAGTGGAATTATTTCATTAGGCAGTCAATTTGCAGCGATGGATTTAATCTATGCCAATTATGAGGATCTGGTACAGCTTGCAGAGGATAACGGTCAGACATTGGATCCTACAAGTATCTATTTAGTTGCAGATAATGAAGAGTTTACGGAAGATATAAAAGCAAAAATCAAGGATATGGGCTACAATGGTTCATCGCAAGAAACAATGACAGCTATGATGAACGAAATGCTGGATGTTTTGACATATGTATTAACCGGGATTTCAGGCATTTCACTTTTTGTTTCAGCAATCATGATTTTGGTTGTTCTCCATATTAGTGTTGTTGAGCGTACGAAGGAAATCGGGGTCCTAAAAGCGATTGGTGCAAGACGCATGGATATTAGAAGAATTTTTGTATCTGAAGCATTCCTGATTGGATTATCGAGTGGAATTATCGGTGTTCTGGCAGCCTCTTTATTAACCTTTGTAGCTAATAGCCTTTCAACTAAATTAATTGATTTTGAAATTGTACAAATAACCCCAGCATATCTTGTTTTCGGTGTTGCTGCTAGCATCATTATTAGCATGCTTTCTGGACTTATGCCCGCCAATAAAGCGGCTAAATTGGATCCAGTTGACTCTTTACGCAGAGAGTAGGAAAGTATATGCCGAGTCAAACATTTGTGAATTTACCAGCGGAAAAGAGAATCAGGATTATTCAGGCTGCTAAGGAGGAATTTAGCCAATATTCCTTCTATGATGCATCAATTAATCGAATTATTAAAGAAGCGCAAATTCCTCGGGGAAGCTTCTATCGTTACTTTGAAAATAAAGAAGATCTGTTTCTGTATTTATTAAATGAATATAAAAGTGACCTCTTGGATCAGATTAACAGCAAGATTAACGCCGGGGTAAACCTCTTTTCAATTCACTTTCTGCTATTTGATTATATAACTAAGAAAGCGATGGATCCTGCTCATTCCAAGTTTTTGGTCAATGTATTTACGCGGACGGATAGTAAGCTAGCTGAACATTTAATGAGCTTTACGGATGTACGTGAAATGGAAGAGAAACAAGAGAAGTTTCTGAATCTAGTTACTGACACTCATTTACTAAAGGTTGAAATAAAAGAGGAATTGTTTCAAGTTATTGAGATATTGAGAACTATCACATTCAATCAAATTATCCTGGCGTTAAATGATCTTTCGACTGTAAGCCAAAAAAGAAAAGACATGGAGCGTCAATTTCATTTTATTAAATATGGTGTACTGAAATAAACAAAGTAAAAGCCTTGAACGTGTGTTCTAAACAGGTTCAAGGCTTTTTATTATAGTCAGGTAGCTTCCACTCGATCTGCAAATATATGAATATTATCTTTAAGAATAGAAGGCTGTTGGTCTGCCGGGTACGATTTTAATGCTATTTTGGCAATGAATTTCTCGAAAATTCCCAATGCGTGAGAACGAATTTCTCCACCGAAGCAGTCAATTGCTGTTGCTTGCTCAAGTAACTCATCTGGAAAGTTGGTTTGAAAGTATTTTTCAGCATTTCCGACATCAGCGCAGCAAATAAATAGACCGACCTCTTTCTGTTTAAAATCTTTAAGATGGTTTTTTACGAATTTTTTAACCGACGAATGAAGTTTCCCATAACGGATGGGACCGCCAATCAAAACAGTATCATAGGCATCCAGCGAAGGATCAGTGTGCGTAAGATCAACTAATTTTGCATGCCCATTAAAGTCTTGTTCAAGGATATGTACGCATGTTTCTGTAGTTCCGCTTTTTGAAGCATAAGCAATCAATATGTTCATGACTAATATGGCTCCCTTCTAAGATGACGTGTCTATATAAAGCATATACCCTTTTTGTCATCCTACCAAGGGGAAATATCAGAAACTTCTAATATTATCTGACATTAGGTTTTAGAGATAGAGGGCAATCTGTAGAAATAATCTTTGGCCGCAAGTAGTTGATTGGTCCGCCAGCTACTTATCCATGGAAAAGGTTAATAGGACAAGAGAGAGGTGTATAAAGCCAATAAAAAATCCTGTCCGCTGGTTTAGCGGACAGGATTTAACATTTATTAATAGGCTATGCTGAATAAACCTTTAATGTGTGAAAGATAACGGATATTACTTGCTTCTTTCATTATTGTAGCCGGTAAGCCTTTTAATGGTGTTGAGTTCCCGCCAATAATGGCTACGCCATCTTTACGTCCAAGACTTGCTAATGTTCCTGAGTTTACTGGAGCAAATACTTCAGGAAGAGTACCCTTAATGGATGCCGCAATATTATAACCAATCAATTCACCCATTTGCCAAGCCATTTGTGCAGTTGGCGGGTATGGTCTCGCACCAGGAGCAGGGAAGACAACTGCACTGTCACCAGCAATATAAACATCAGGATGTGAAGTAGATTGTAGATATTCATTAACAGTAGCACGGTTACGATCTACTGCTAAACCAGATTCGCCGATAACAGGAAGGCCTTGTACACCGCCAGTCCATACAAATGTGTTGGCGATAATTTGTTGGCCATCTTTTAATTCAATCACATTTCCGTTTACACCTGTGACAGGAAGTCCAGTCAAGAATTGAACTCCACGATTCTCTAAGCTTGTCATTGAACGTTCAATTAAATGATCAGGAAGCATAGGTAAAATTTTTGGACCTGCTTCAACTAAGATAAATTTAAGCTCAGAAGGATCAACCATATATTTTTTAGCTACTTTAGGGGTTGTATCTGCAATTTCTCCAACTAATTCAACACCGGTTAGTCCGCCGCCACCGATTACAATGGTTGCATCGGCTGGATTTTTAGTTTGTGCATATTCTTTAATTCGATCTTCGATATGCTTGTTAATTTTATTAGCATCCTCTGCTGATTTTAAGACCATACTATTTTCTTCAAGTCCAGGAATGCCAAAATAAGCAGTTTGGCTGCCTAATCCAACGACTAATTTATCATAGGTTAAGATTTTTCCGCTTGAAAGGGTTACCTTTCTTTCATCTGCTGATATAGATTCAACTTTAGAGATGATTAGATTAATATCTTTTCCTTTAAACAAACGATCTAATGGCATAGCAATTCTGCCTTCGCTAATATTGCCTGCTGCCAAACGATGCAGTTCAGTAATGATTTGATGTGTCGGATATTGGTTAACAACTGTAATAGTAGCTTCTTCAGATGTTAAATGCTGACGTGCTGATAATGCTGAAAGAAGACCGCCATACCCTGCTCCTAAAATAACAATTTCTTGTGCCATGATATGTTCCACCCTTGTTTGTAATATTTTTAATCTAGTATTTTATTAAAATCATTTAATAAGTGCTTTTTGTATAAATGAATAAGCTTTTATTTGGAACGTTCGTTGCTTACTTGAAGATAAGCGCTGGCAAAGCGAAGAACCTTTTGGATTTGAGGATCTTTTAGCATTTTCATCAAACCGAACACACTGATCACTTCTTTGCTTTGTTCAGCTCTTTCTTTTGCTTCCATTGCATTGACAGCTATATGTTTGGCTGTTTTCGTAACAGGCTCTGCAAATTCCTTCGCTGTATTGGCAAAATCGTTTACTAATACTTTATCAGTAGCGACGGATTGAGCGAATTCATATGATTTGTTCAGTGCTGTTACAACTTCAGTTAATTGTGGTAATTGATTTAATAGTGTAACTAATGATTCCTGAACCTCTGGTTTTGATAATTGTTTTAACAATTCTTCTTGTGAAGCAACCGGAGAGGATTGTGTCTCTGATTGCTGTTTCATTGTGTCTGACATAGCAAATACCCCATTTCTGTTTGTTATAGCGAAAAATTAAATTAGTTATATTTATATAACCATAAATCCTCTACTTTAAGCATACTCCTTGTGTATAAATTCACAAAACTTTTTGCTCGAAAAAAGCGCTTTCATAGCAAAAAGAATACTATTTACACTATATTGATAGTGAAATATTTCATTCATCAATAGTTACCGTTGTAATTTTGATTTATAAATAATGAAAACAGGAGGATTTTTGAGGATGATAAATATGTGTAAATCTAAAATAGTTAATGGGGAGAGAGTGTGTTTAGGGCATTTTATAATAGTGAAATAATGAATGAAGGGAAAAAAATAGACTCTCCGAGGAGAGTCTATTTTCTGTTTATTCTTGTTCACCGATAATAGTTTCGGCAATGTTTTTAGCGTGATCGCCGATGCGTTCAAGATTACTTAAAATATCAACGTAAACAAGGCTTGCTTGTGCAGAACAGGATCCATTATTTAAACGGATGACATGCTGCTTTCTTAATTGGCGCTCCATCTTATCGATTTTACGTTCCAATTCGAGTACCTTATAGGCACTTTCCTTATCTTGATTCTCTATTGCCGCCATCGCTTCTTTGACCGCTTCTATAGTTAGTGTGAACATTTGAGACATGCCTTCTGTGGCCTCATCTGTAAATGTTGCTTTATTTGTATTTTTATACTCTGCAAATTCCAGAATATTTTCGAAATGGTCGCCAATGCGTTCGATATCAGTGATGGTATGCATTAGAATATTATGTTCGTCAGATTCATTAGCAGACAGTGAACTTGTGGAGACTTTAACAAGATAATCTGTTATTTTGTGATCTAAATTATTAAGAGCCTCTTCAATTTGATTACCTGTATTCAATGAAGCAGTTTCATTAGTTAACAGGTAGTTATACGTTTCTTCCAATCCTTTAATAGCAAACTCGCCCATTCGCAAAGTTTCCTTTTTCGCCTGTCCAAGTGCAATAGAAGGAGATTGGTCGATGATTCGTTCATCCAGATGCTCTGGTTTATACTCAATAACAGTATCTTTTCCTGGAATGAGTTTAGTAACAATCCACGCATATACACCAATGAATGGAATCATGATCAGTGTGTTTGTAATGTTGAATGTTCCATGTGCAAAGGCAATGGTCATTTCCGGATTTAGTCCAAGTGTTTGTTGGAACCAGCCAATAAGGGACGTAAATGGAACGAGCAAAATCATAAAAATGATTGTACCGAACACATTGAAAAGTATGTGTACACAAGCAGCACGTCTAGCGGCAACTGATGCACCAATCGATGCAAGAAGGGCAGTGATAGTTGTTCCGATGTTATCTCCGAATAGTACCGGTAAGGCACCTTGCAGGTCAATAAGCCCTTCACCAAATAATCCCTGAAGGATTCCGATTGTAGCACTGGAGCTTTGTACTAATAATGTAAAGACTGTTCCTACTACAACACCGAGTATGGAATAATCACTTAAGCTGACAGTTAGATCATGAAACCATTCGAAGGTACGTAGAGGCTTCATTCCACTGCTCATAAGCTCTAGGCCATAGAATAATAATCCGAATCCAAATAGGATTTGACCGAAGTTGTGCAGCTTTTGGTTTTTAAAGAAGAATAATAAAAATGCACCGACAAAGATAATTGGTAATGCATATTCGCCAACATCAATACCGATAATGAAGGCAGTAATGGTTGTACCGATATTTGCCCCCATGATGACACCAATAGCCTGGCGGAGTGTCATAAATCCGGCACTTACCAATCCAACCGTGATAACTGTTGTACCTGAACTACTTTGAATTAAAACTGTAACTAGAATACCAACCAGAATCCCCATAATAGGGTTGGTTGTATATTTATCCAATAGATCTCTTAGTCGATCACCTGCGGATTTTTGGAGTCCATCCCCCATGTATTTGATACCGAATAGGAAGATACCCAATCCGCCGAGAAATTGAAAAAGCATTTCTTGAATACTTACATCCACTGTTTACACCTCAACATTATTTTAGAAAAATATTTTCGATTATCATTATTATTGACAAGAAGTTGAAAGTAAATACTAAACAGTCATATTTAACTATAACTTTACGGTTCCTTTACGTTCGTGTAATTTATCAATAAATTAAAAAAATATATTATTTTAAAATATAGGTTTTTGAAGAAAAACAGTGTATGGTTACATTGAATTCTGGATAGAATTAATGATTTCTATAATAGATAACAGTACCAGATATGAAAGATATGTATACTCTAAATCCTCAACTGAATGAAGAACAGTAGAAAATATGATAGACTTAATAAACAATATTTTCGGGAGAAGAGGGGGATGATTGGTGTACCTTTCCGTGAAAGAAACAGCAGAATACTTATCATTGCCGGAATCCTATCTTGAAACTCTTATCAAGCAAAAGAAAATCCGGGCTATATTTGACGGGGAGCAGTATTTGATTAACAATGATCAATTCTCCAATTATCAAGAGCAGCTGCAGGAATATAAAAAGCTTTTCCAGGAATGGTTAACTGAACCGATTCCTGAAGATTGGGATGCAAAAGATGAGGATTAATAAAACAGGGGGGCAAATTTTGCCTTCTTTTTTTTGCTTAAATCCTTATCCCATCTTCATTGCCAATTAAACAGTTAGTAACAACCAATCTTTGCATCTAATTGTAATGTCTGCAGTCATTTTTTGATATGATTTATGTAGCGTTCGTAATTATAAAAAATTCTTATTATAGGTAAGCATGCTCCTTTATTGGGGTACTAGTAAGAATATAATGGCACTTTTGAAATTATGATTTTTATTTTGGTAGGCGAGGGAGAGGTTACTTATGAATCTAGCAACAATTGGTACTAGTAGCATTACAGAACAATTTATAGATGCAGTTTTAGAAAGCGATGGTCTTTATCTAAAGGCGATTTATTCAAGAAATTTGGATAAGGCGTCTCGTTTTGCGAATAAGCATGAGGTCGATCTTGTTTTTAATCAGCTGGAGGAACTAGCTAAATGTAAGGAAATCGATATTGTCTATATCGCTTCTCCGAACTCATGTCATTTTGAACAAGCGGTTTTAATGTTAGAAAACGGGAAACATGTCATATGTGAAAAACCGTTATTCTCTAATGTGGCAGAGCTGGATCAGGCATATCAAATCGCTAAAAGGAATAACGTCTATCTTTTTGAAGCCATCAGAACCCTTCATACACCCAACTTCAAGTTACTGCAGGATAATATTAGACGAGTGGGGAGAATTCGTAATATAAACTTACAATATATGAAATACTCTTCCAGATATGATCAACTACTGGAGGGGGAGATTCCTAATATTTTCTCAGCTGATTATTCAGGTGGTGCTTTGGTGGACCTAGGTGTTTATCCTCTTGCCATGGCCTTCGCCCTTTTCGGAAAACCTATCTCGACCAGCTATACTCCAGTTATGCTTGATAGTGGCGTTGATGGAGGAGGAACACTAATCCTCAAGTATTCTGATTTTGTATGTACAATTGTTTGCTCGAAAATAGTTAATTCCTATGGGTCAAATGAAATTCATGGGGAGACGGGGAATATTATCTTTCCTGGATCAGGAACCATTCAAAAGCTTGAGTATATTGATAGAGAAACAAAAGTATGCGAACCCTTTTCAATTCCTCAAAAAGAGAATGATATGGTGTATGAAATTGATACCTTTATCGATATTATCAACCATGATAAACAGCCAGATTATCAAAAGCTAATTGAGATTAGTAGAGGGGTACTGGAAATTACAGAGTACTCCCGAAAAGAAAGTGGAATTGTATTTAGTACAGAAAGAGAATCTGAATAATTTTTTAATAGAAGGCTGCCGGCAGGGCGGTCTTCTATTTTTTATAAGCAGAGATGTTTATTAATTCAAAAAAAATACACAATTTATAGGTTTGTTTTAATTAAGGGGTGGAAAGGTAATAGTGGGAAAAACTTTGCTTTATTCTATTAATCATAAGTTCAAGGAGGAGAAGTGAGCATGATTAGGGACATTATAAACAAAACGTTTTCTATGGGAATTGGAGCAGCTGTAACAAGCAAGGAACAAATTGAAAAATTAGTGGATGAATTGGTGAAAAAGGGTGAAGTAACTCAGGCAGAATCTAAATCAATGGTGGAAGATCTAGTGAAAAAGGGTAATGAAGCCCGGACAGAATTTGAACAACAAATTAATTTAAAGGTTAAGCAACGTCTGGCAGAAATGGATCTTGCCACAAAAGAAGACATTGCACGATTGGAAAATCGAATTGCTTTGTTAGAGGAGAAAAATCAATAACAACACAAGTTTATGAATGAGCAGGTTAGGGGGGAAGCAGATGCTTGAAAAGAGAATACGTCACTTTAATCGGTACCAGGATATCATCCGTGCAATGATTCATAATGGATTTGGATCCATTGCCAAAGAACTGGGATTATCCGATATGCTACCGTTTGGAGGGCAGTGGACGTTTGAAGGCAAGGAGGTTAAAAATCGGCCGGCTGCCGAGCGGATTCGTGCCATTCTTGAGGAATTGGGCCCGACTTTTGTAAAGCTTGGGCAGATGCTGAGTACAAGACCTGATATCGTTCCTCCTTCCGTTATTTTGGAATTGGAAAAGCTGCAGAATCATGTGCCTGCCTTCTCCCCTGAAGAAGTCAAAAAGATTATCGAATCGAATCTGGAAGCAACAATTGATGAACTGTTTTCCGACTTTACAGAAGAAGCATTGGCTGCGGCTTCTATTGGTCAAGTACATAAGGCTGTTCTTCATACAGGGGAAGAGGTCGCTGTAAAGGTGCAACGCCCTAATATCCAGGGTAATATTGAGACAGATCTAGAAATCTTGCATAATATTGCTAGATTGGCAGAAAAGCGATTCAGCTGGGCTAGAGATTATGGCATAAGTGATATAGTGGATGAATTTTCTCAATCCTTACATCAGGAACTGGATTATGGAATTGAGGGAAGAAATTCCGAAAAAATAGCTAATCAATTTATCGATAATGACATAATTAAGATACCATCTATTTATTGGGACTACTCTACTAAGCGAGTATTAACGATGGAATATGTAGAAGGTATTAAAATAAATGAAATCGAAATGCTAGATGAACTTGGGTTTGACAGGCAACTAATCAGTGAGCGCTTTACGGATGCGATGATGAATCAAATCTTAATCAACGGTCTGTTTCATGCAGATCCACATCCAGGCAATGTCCTGATTCAACCTGGAAATCGAATTGTTTTGATTGATTTCGGTAATATTGGACACCTGGATACACGGATAAAGTATGCATTTGCAACATTGATTATTGCCTTAAAACGAGGTAATACGGATAGTGTCATGCGTGCAATCCTGAAGCTGGGCTTCACACCTGATGATATCAATTATGATAAACTGCGATCTGATGTAGAAGAAATTATCGATAAGTATTATGGTCATCCTTTAAATACTTTAAATATGAGTGAAGCAGTGAATGACTTCTTTACATTAACCTACTTACATCATATCCGTATCCCATCTGATTTGACTATGCTGGGTAAAACCTTCCTTGCAGTGGAAGGTGTTGTAGAAACATTGAATCCGGAATTCAATATTATTGATGTAATTGAGCCGTTTGGGGAGAAGTTGATTAAAGAAAGACTGAAGCCTAAAAACCTGGCGGACTCCTTGTGGAACAAAGTAGTGGAATACTCGGATATCCTGGACGAAATGCCTCGCAATATAAATGAATTGATGAATAAGCTGAAAGAAGGTAAATTTCGTGTACAAATAGAAGTGCCGCAACTAGATGTGTTCCTTGGTAAAATGGATAAGGTCGGGAACCAGCTTTCCTATGCGATTATTCTCTTGTCCTTTAGTATTATTATGGCAGGCTTGATTATAGGATCATCATCTAGAGGGAGCGGTTCTATATTATGGCAAGTGCCTATTATTGAAATTGGATCGATTATCGCCACCTTAATGGTACTGTATTTACTTTATTCAATTTTTAAATCGGGCAAATTTTGAGAGGAAGTTTTTAAGTGGGAAACGTAAAGACGAATGCACTGCGCCTTTTAGATCAAAAAGAAATTGAGTATGAAATATTTCAATACGAAAATCGCGATGGGAAAATTGATGGTATTTCCGTTGCAGAGAAGATAGGCCAGGATTATCGTCTTGTCTATAAGACTCTCGTTACCATTTCAGGGACTGGCTCTGTTTATGTATTTGTGATTCCTGTAGATTCAGAGCTAGATTTGAAAAAAGCAGCTAAAGTTTCTGGTGAAAAGAAAGTTGAAATGCTGCCTATGAAAGACATACAAAAATATACGGGGTATATCCGCGGTGGCTGTTCACCGGTTGGGATGAAAAAGCAGTATAAAACATACATAGATGTATCAGCTGAAATTCAGGAAAAAATTATAGTCAGTGCAGGAAAAATAGGAGTGCAAATGAAAGTAAAGGTTGCTGATTTACTTACATCAGTAGTAGATGGCGATTTTGCTGACGTTATACATGGGTGAAAGGTCTGATTAGGGCCTTTTTTTCTTGTAATTTAGGGAGATTAGTAAACAGATACACCGGATTTAATAAGTATTGGGTCCTTATTTTTCTCTGTATGAAGTGATGAGTTCTATTTAATGTTGGGTCAGTAGTTTGTATGTAATGAAAGTCGGGTTTTAAAATATCTGGATAAGACTGTTTACAATTTTTGGGTGAATGCCATATGATAAAGTGGGGATTGAAATTTTTTACATTTGAAATAGGGGGAGCTATATGAATAAGAAATATACCCACTTTGAAACTGCAGCTATCCATGCCGGATATGAATCAAACGAACATCAAGGAAGCCTTTCTATGCCAATCTATCAAACTTCCACCTTTACATTTGAATCTGCTGAACAGGGGGAACAGCGATTTGCCGGTACAGATAATGGATTTATCTATTCGAGATTAGGCAATCCAACCGTACGCTCATTAGAAGAGAAGATAGCAGTATTGGAAGGAGCTGAGGAAGGAATTGCATTTGGGTCTGGTATGGCTGCTGTATCAGCTGTTTTAATGGAACTTACCAAGGCAAATGACCATATTCTATGCTCACTCGGTATTTATGGTTGTACATTCGATTTATTAGTCATGATGAAAGAGAAGTATAACATCCATCATGACTTTAGTCCGATGGAAACAGAGGAACAAATACAGGAGTTAATTAAACCTGAAACAACGTGTATATTTGTTGAAACGCCAATAAACCCAACTATGAGAGTCATTGACTTGGAAATGGTGGCACGGGTGGCTAAAAGAAATGGGATCCCTGTCATTGTGGACAATACATTTCCTTCGCCATACTTGCAACAGCCCCTTCAGCTGGGATGTGACATAGTTGTACACAGTGCAACAAAATATATTTGCGGACATGGGGATGTTGTAGCGGGCTTGGCTGCGGGTTCCCGTGAATTCATATCACGCGTTAGAAAAACAATGTTAAAGGACGTCGGGGGAATTATGGCGCCTTTTGATGCATGGCTATTGTTAAGGGGAATCAAAACCTTGCCAATTCGGATGGACCGTCATAGCGAAAATGCTCAAAAAATTTATGAGAAGCTTAAAGAACATCCAAAAGTTGAGCGGATTTATTATCCTGGAGATAAGCAAAACGTTGGATATGAGGCAGCTATGAAACAAATGCGTCAGCCAGGAGGGATTATCGCTTTCGAAATAAAAGGCAGTAAAGAGGATGCACAAGCCTTCCTTAACAGGATGAAGCTTATTAAAATTGCAGTCAGCTTAGGTGATGTTGAAACATTGATTTGTCACCCGGCTTCAATGACTCATGCTATTATTCCGGAATCTGAACGATTGGAAATGGGTGTTACAGACCAATTGCTGCGTGTATCCGTTGGATTGGAAAACTGGCAAGATCTATGGGGGGATATAAAACAAGCGCTGGGAAATGATTAGGTATAACTATAAAGGGGCTGAATCTTTATTATAGAGATTCAGCCTTTAACGTATGGAGAATAGCTCTTGTTAGGATTTCGATGCCTTCTATTATACAGGAACGATCAAATGTCATATTTGGGTGATGAAGTCCGGGAGTTAAATCAGCACCAAGTGCCAGCATGGTTGCTTTTATGGAAGGGCGAAGTTTCGTATAAAAGTGAAAATCGTCACTTCCGGGAGTTAACACTGTAGGGCTTAATGCTTTATGCCCCATTGTATCCAAAATAGCTTTTTCCATAAACTGAGCCGCCTTGGCGGAGATGATGGAAGCCGGTGTATCTGGATATGGTTCTAGTTGGATATGAATGCGGAAGATTGATTCTAATTGAGCAAAGGTTTGCTTTATTTGCTCTTTAATGATGTTCAGGTCTTCATTTGATTGAGCCCTGGCATCAATTCCAAACAAAGCAGTACCTGGTATAACATTTAAATTTTCATTACCTGTTTCGAATCTGGTGATTTTGATGGAATGTGGTTTCATCGGCGACAGTTTAATTTGTTGAAGCAGCTGATGCATCATAATTAGGACATCTATTGAACTTGTCCCTAAGTGAGGCCGCGCTCCATGTGCATCTTCTCCAATGATTTTTCCTGAAAGATGGTAGGTTGCCCCATGATTGATCGCAGGAGCTGCCATGCCAAGAGGCAGCTCTTCTATTGGACGAAGATGGAGACCGTATAAATAATCAACGTCATCTACAATTCCAAGATTCGTTACAGCCTTGGCACCTTCACCCGTTTCTTCTGCCGGCTGAAAGATAAATCGAACTGTTCCTTTTTCTTTTTCAGTCTCAGTCAATTCTTTGAGCATCAAGGCTACACCCAAAACGATTGACATGTGCGCATCATGTCCGCATGAATGATTAGCTCTAAAGGTTCCATCACATTCCTGCCAAAGGGCATCCATATCCGCTCGTAAAGCAATGACTGGCTTGCCGGAGCCTATTTCAGCAGCTAAACCGGGAAATGAGGGGAAAGCGTTACACTTAACCCCTTCTTCGATTAATCGCTTTTCAATAAAGGCTGCAGTTTCATGCTCTTTCCAGCTTATCTCAGGATGTGAGTGTAAATATTCAAAAATGGAATGTATATAGGGTTCAAGTTGCCTAAGTTTTGTCTTCAAAGTATATGGATCCTTTCATTAGTTGTCCGGCAATACTGTTTAGTAACCTGTTATGATAGTGTACGCATATTTTGTTGAAAGTTTCCTTCGGATGAAATTGTATATTATTTCAACTATTATAAATACTTAGGTACAATGGATTTAAGGCTGTATGAAGGGGAGAAATAAATGAATACATTAGATGAAATTCTTGCTTATAATCGTGAATTTGTAAACAAGGAAGAATACTTGCCATATGAGACCACTAAATTTCCCGATAAAAAAATGGTTATAGTAAGCTGTATGGACACCAGGCTGGTTGAGTTGTTACCAAAGGCCATGAATATTGCTAACGGAGATGTCAAAATTATAAAGACTGCCGGGGCAATCGTAAATCATCCATTTGGCGGTGTGATGCGTTCCATCATTGTGGCAATTCATGCATTGGGAGCAAGAGAAGTATTTATTGTAGGCCATGAGGATTGCGGTATGGCTGCCATGGATCCAAATCAATTGATTGGACAAATGACTGATAATGGAGTACCTAATGAGACCTTTTCTACTTTGGAGCATGTAGGAATAGATGTGAAGCAGTGGGTTAAGGGCTTCTCTAATGTCCATGAAAGCGTAACGGAAAGTGTTAATCTGGTTAAGAATCATCCGTTAATGCCTGCATATATACCAGTAACGGGAATGGTTATTCATCCATCGACCGGGGAATTATCTGTTGTCGTCAATGGATATGAAAAAGTGAAATCGGAATAAGTTTATTAATGAATGACGTGGGGACACGTCATTTTTTGATTAAAGGGACTGCGACATATTAAAGAATAGTTAGTATTAGACATTTGTTGAAGTCCTTTAACGATAGGGACTAAATACGACGAGTTACATTAATATGTAATTTAAAAACTCGTCAATCATGAATCCGCATCGAATAGGTGCTGCGTAAACATGAATAGCGGGTTTTTTATTTAAATCTGCACTAATCCATCCAGTTTTTCAACTAGATTATCAAGTTCATTAAAGCTATGAGAAATACCGGTTATTAGCTGGTTTTGCTCTTTGATATTAGCGAGAATCTCCTGTGAGGATGCAGAACTTTCCTGTGTAAAGCTGGATATTCGGATAATCTCTGTTGCAATCCTTTGAGATTTGGCTGTAAGCGGATTGAGTATGTTTTGAACTTTATTGGCCTACTTAGAACCCCCCCTTGTATAAGAAATATAGAGGGTCTTGGATGACTTTTTGAGGAATATTTTTGAATTTAATTACGGTGTTTACAGAGGGATATTAGCTAGGGGATTTTTGGAAAGGCGAAATAAATAAGAGCCAGATAAACTGGCTCCATGCTTACTGTTTTTCGGGCTCGTATTTCTTTTCGCTGGAAGAAGTGCTCTTCGTAGCAGTCTTATCTTTTTCTTCAAGATTTTCTTCTCGTAAATCTTCGATAGGAATGGTGTCTACATGCTGTTCATCTTCAAATCTATCGAGCATATGCTCTTTGTCAGTCATTGAGTTTTCAGGATTGTCCATTTTTTTCTTCGATAATGGTTTTTCCTTTGTCATGTGTATTCACTCCCATTGTTCGTTTCTTATTCTATACCCCTATAGAATAAGAATACACATTATTTGGAAGTGAAGGACTCTTTGTGAGTTGAGTAATGGGCTAGCCATTTTCGATTAACTTCAAAACCCATTCCGGCTTGTTCAGGAACTTGAATGACACCGTTCTCGACAATCACGCTAGGGGACGTGATATCTTGCTCCCAATAATGGCTGGAGCTCGAAATGTCACCAGGCAGATTAACCTGTGGCATGGAAGCCAGTGCAATCGTATGGGCTCGGCTAATTCCAGATTCAAGCATACCGCCGCACCAAACGGAAATATTATTGGCTTCACAAAGATGAAGAATTTTAATGGCTTCTGATAAACCGCCGACTCGTCCAATTTTCAAATTAATCACTTTGCAGCTACCCAGAGCAATTGCTTGTTTGGCGTTCTCGAATGATTGAATGCTTTCATCCAGGCATACCGGTGTTGTGATATGTTGCTGAAGAATGGCATGCTCATAAAAATCGTCAAAACGAAGCGGCTGTTCAATCATCATTAAATCAAATTCATCCAGCGCTTTTAGGAGGTCCATATCTGCTAAACAATAGGCTGAATTTGCATCAGCCATAATGGGTAAGTGTGGGTATCTCCTACGAACTGTCCGAATAAGAGAGATGTCCTGACCGGGTTTGATTTTAAGCTTAATTCTCTTATATCCCTGCTCAAGGCTATAATCAATCAGGCGAAATAAATGTTCATCTGAGGTCTGCAGTCCAATACTAACTCCTGTTTCAATCTCATTTTTAGTTCCACCTAAAGCTCTCGATAAGGATTTATTATTTTTCTTCGCATATAAATCCCAAATTGCGCCTTCGAGAGCCGATTTAGCCATTGGATTTTTGCGAACGGGAGAAAAAAGATGCTGAAGTTCATCCGGATGATAGATTGGCTGCTGGATGAGTTTGGGGATTAAAAAATCTTTCATAATATGTGCAGCAGTTTGGAGTGTTTCCTCCGTATACCAAGGTTCTCGGAAGGCAACACATTCACCCCACCCAACCATACCGTCGCAATCAACCATTTCAATAATAATCATTTCTCTATCCTTCAAGCTTCCAAAGCTAGTAGTAAAGGAATTCTTTAGTTCCATTGAAATATAGTGGAGAGTAATCTCTTTAATATTGATAGAAATATCCATTGTAACCGCTCCTTTAATTGTAAGAATACCGTAACATATCTAATTAGCAACGGCAAAATAGAGAGCTATACTATTAATATTTAACTGAATATTCTACCAAATACTGCTATAATTTTAGAAAAAGATAGAAAAAGTGGGGGGATAAGGTATGGGGCATTGGAATACAAAGGAAGGGATTTTGGAGTTATTATACCGCCTTGTAAAAGTGCCAAGTGTAACGGGAACAAGAGGTGAGCTGCGTATGGAGGACGAAATTTCTGCGATCCTTAAGGAAATGCCTTATTTTCAAAATTACCCCGATCAAATATACAGAAAAGAAATTACAGGAGATCTATTAAATCGAAAAGCAGTTGCTGCGTTTTATCAAGGTAGTAAAACGAGTAAAAAAACAATTATACTTTTAAGCCATTATGATGTAGTTGGGGTTGAAGATTACGGACGCCTTGCACCGCTCGCTTTTTCACCATTGGAATGTACAAGTGCAATGGCAGAGGAAAACCTTTCAGTTGATGCCGAGCAGGATTTGAAGTCTGGAGAGTGGATCTTTGGAAGAGGAATTATGGATATGAAAGCCGGACTTGCTATTCAGATGGCTTTACTATCAGAAGCTGCCGAACATGGCAATTTGAAACATAACCTATTATTTTTAGCTACACCGGATGAAGAGAGATATTCGGCCGGAATGTTTGCGGGAGTTGAGTTGATTAAGGGACTCAAGGACCAATATCAACTGGATTTGGAAGTGGCCATTTGCTCGGAGCCGAGTTTTGGTGCATATCCAGGAGACCGTACAAAATATTTTTATACAGGATCTGTGGGTAAGTTATTGCCCTTAATTTTTTGTGTAGGAACTGAAACACATGTGGGCGAACCGCTTGAGGGCATGAATGCCGCCTGGATGGCAGGTGTGATAGCGGAAAGACTGGAGTTATCCTTAGCCTTTTTAGAACAAGAACGCGGGGAACAGAATCCTCTGCCTACGATCTTAAAATTAATGGATCTAAAAGAAGCATATAATGTCCAAACGCCAACTGCAGCATATGTACTAGCTAATATCCTTACGCTAAAGCAAAATCCGGAAGAAGTCATAAACAAGCTGAAAGATATTGGCGAAGATAGCAGCAGGTATATAGAAGGACGGTTATCAAATATTTATGATTTACTTGGGTATGGAAGACATGGTTCAAGAAAACCTAACCTTAAGCCCAGTGTATATACTTATCAAGAGTTATTTGATAAAGGCTGTAGAGAATATGGCCATATGTTTATGAAAGAAATAAACGCAAAGATTGCATTGCTCGAACAGGACGCAGGCATGAATATGGCCAAATTAACAGCTGAAATTGCAGATGTAGTGGCAGCGTTTTTCAAATCAGAGGCCCCTTTTTATATGATCATGCTCGCTCCACCTTATTATCCACACGTTTATTTGGAAGATGATGAAAGGGATCAGAAAGCAAAAGGTATAGTAGAGCACTGCGTTAGGATCGCTAAAGAGAAATTTAATGAAGAAATAAAGATCATGTCTTATTTTCCAGGGCTTTCCGATGTAAGCTATTGCCGTTTACGTGATCGTGATTTAGTGATGCCGGTGTTAGAAAATGAAATGCCTCTATACGGGAAGGGGTATAATCTTCCGCTTTCTATTATTGGGGAATTGGATATACCAGCCGTAAATATCGGTCCATATGGTAAGGACGCACACAAACGTACAGAAAGGCTGCATATTCCATTTTCCACTGAGGTTGTTCCCAAATTGCTTAAACAAGTGGTCTATGGCTGCCAATAATGATGTTCTTTTTGTACTATATTGCCTCAACTTACCTGCCATAATTCTCGCCTTTCTGTAGAAAATGATAATAAGGGAAGGAGGTAGGATTATGGCGAGAGGTAAAGGTTTTAATCATAAACGTAAAAGTCATCCTGGGAATTTTCCTCACCATGCTGAAACGGGTGGAAATCAGGAACAACATACAAACCACGAACAATATATTGTGACGAAGGAAGCCTTTAAAAATAGATCAGACGTGCATAAATGACAGAATTGTTATATAATGGTATCTATAAAGGCATCTGTATTTAAGAACAGATGCCTTTTATAGTACAGTTTAGCTTTCAGAGTGGATTTTACTATAACAGTTTTATTTACTGTCAAGGGTTCCTGATATTAGAATTATTAGAAAATAGAAAGAAAAGATTGATTTAACAACGTTGTTTTCGATTTCACCAGATTGTCATAATTTACATGTTCACTTTTTCACATATAATGTGTATTATAAGAGTATAGAAAGCTGTTATATAATTTAAAAAAGCTGAACATCTAGAAATTTGAAATAATATTCCTGAACGTAATATTAGGAGGTAAAATAAAATGGCAATGGTTATGGATAATGTAACTAAAAAAGATGCATGGAGAGGCTTTGCTGGCGGAGATTGGCAGAATGAAGTTAACACACGTGACTTCATTATGAAAAACATCACTCCATACACAGGAAACGATGAATTCTTAGAAGGCCCAACAGAAGCTACAAAAGAATTATGGAAGCAAGTAATGGAACTTACTAAACAAGAACGTGAAGCAGGCGGCGTCCTTGATCTTGATTCTAAAATTGTTTCTACTATTACATCACATGGTCCTGGATATTTAAATAAAGAACTTGAAACAATTGTTGGTTTCCAAACAGATAAACCATTCAAACGTTCTCTTCAACCATTCGGTGGTATCCGTATGGCGGTAGCTGCAGCTGAATCTTACGGATTCACAGTAGATGAAGAAGTGCAAAAAATCTTCACTGATTACCGCAAAACACATAACCAAGGTGTATTCGATGCTTATACGGATGAAATGAAGCTTGCTCGTAAGGCTGGTATCATCACTGGTCTTCCAGATGCATACGGACGCGGACGCATCATCGGTGACTACCGTCGTGTAGCATTATACGGTGTAGACTTCTTGATCGCTGAACGTAAGAAAGATTTGAAAAACTACGGATTAAGAACAATGTCCGAAGAAGTTATTCGTCAACGTGAAGAATTAAGCGAGCAAATCCGTGCTTTAGGTGAATTAAAACAATTAGCTGAGATTTATGGTTATGATATCTCTAAACCAGCTACAAATGCAAAAGAAGCAGTACAATGGTTATACTTTGCTTACCTTGCTGCAATTAAAGAACAAAACGGTGCAGCGATGTCACTAGGACGTACATCTTCCTTCCTTGATATTTATATCGAACGTGACCTTCGTGAAGGCACATTAACTGAACAAGAAGCACAAGAGATCATCGATCACTTTGTTATGAAGCTTCGTCTTGTAAAATTTGCTCGTACACCTGATTACAACCAATTGTTCAGTGGAGACCCTACTTGGGTAACAGAATCAATCGGTGGTATGGCATTAGACGGAAGAACACTTGTAACGAAAAACTCTTTCCGTTTCTTGCATACATTAACAAACCTTGGACCAGCTCCAGAACCAAACTTGACTGTATTATGGTCTACGAAGTTCCCAGAAGGGTTCAAACGTTTCTGTGCAAAAATGTCTATCCAAACAAGTGCGATTCAGTACGAAAACGATGACATCATGATCAGAGAATACGGCGATGACTACGGTATTGCTTGCTGTGTATCCGCAATGCGTATCGGTAAACAAATGCAATTCTTCGGAGCACGTGCAAACCTTGCAAAAGCATTGCTTTATGCAATCAACGGTGGGGTGGATGAAAAACTTAAAATTCAAGTTGGACCGAACTTCAAAGCAATTACTTCTGACGTGTTAGATTATGATGAAGTTATGGCTAACTTCGATAGCACAATGGAATGGCTTGCAGAGCTATACATCAATACATTGAATGTAATCCACTACATGCACGACAAGTATAGCTATGAGCGTATTGAAATGGCATTACATGATGTTGAAATCCTTCGCACAATGGCAGCGGGAATTGCTGGATTGTCTGTAGTAGCCGACGCATTAAGTGCGATTAAATATGCACAAGTTAAACCAATCCGTGATGAAAATGGTGTAGCAGTTGACTTTGAAATCATCGGTGATTTCCCTAAATACGGAAACAATGATGATCGCGTAGATAGCATGGCTGTTGAGCTTGTTCGTAACTTTATGACTAAATTGAAAAAGCATAAAACATACCGTAGCTCTGTGCACACACAATCCATTCTTACAATTACTTCTAACGTAGTATATGGTAAGAAAACTGGTAACACTCCAGATGGACGTCGCGCTGGCGAACCATTCGCACCAGGTGCGAACCCAATGCACGGACGTGATACAAAAGGTGCTCTAGCTTCTCTATCTTCTGTATCTAAGCTTCCATACGATTGCTCTTTAGACGGTATTTCTAACACATTCTCTATGGTGCCAAAAGCACTTGGACGTGAAGAAGAGCAACGTGAAGCGAACCTTGCTGCAATCTTGGATGGTTATGCTTCCAAGGAAGGTCACCACTTGAATATCAACGTATTCAATCGTGACACATTGCTAGCTGCTATGGAACATCCAGAAGAGTATCCACAATTAACAATCCGTGTATCTGGATACGCTGTTAACTTCATCAAGTTGACTCGTGAGCAACAAATTGACGTTATCAATCGTACGTTCCACGAAACTATGTAATATAGAAGTACTTGTTACTAGGAGGTCTCCCTGTATTAGCAGGGAGACTAACTTTTAACTTCTACTTGGATATTTTTAGAAAAGAAAGGATGGGATCTCATGACAACATATGGAAATATACATTCCGTTGAAACATGCGGCACAGTAGATGGCCCGGGGATCCGCTACATTGTCTTTACGCAAGGGTGTTTGTTGCGCTGCCAATATTGCCATAATGCCGATACGTGGTCAATTGGAACAGGCAAGCAAATGAGTCCTGAAGAAATCGTTAAAGATATTGAATTATATAAACCATTCATGGATGCATCAGGCGGGGGAGTTACCGTCAGCGGCGGAGAACCGCTGTTGCAAATTCCTTTTATCATAGAACTGTTTAAATTATGTAAGGAAAGAGGAATTCACACGACCATTGATTCCTCAGCTGGCTGTTTTTCGAGATCACCAGAATTTTTAGAGCAATTCGATGAACTGCTTGAATATACAGACTTAATCCTACTGGATATTAAACACATAGATAGCAAACGCCATATTAAGCTAACTGGTAAACCGAATGAACATATTTTGGATTGCGCCCGTTATCTTTCTGACAAAGGACAACCGGTTTGGATTAGACACGTACTAGTTCCAACGGTTAATGACCAGGATGAATACTTGGAAAGAATGGGTCAATTCTTAGGTACACTTAATAATATTGAAAAGGTAGAAATCTTACCATATCATCAATTAGGTGTTTATAAATGGGAAACACTTGGCTACAAATATCCACTGGCGGGAATCCAATCTCCTAGTGATGAACAAGTAGAGCATGCCTACAAAATGCTAACCAAGTATATGAAAAAGCCAGCTTGAAAAGTAGAGCGAAGACTAAATTAAATAATTAAAGGCACAAACAATAGGTGTTGCGCTTAAAAAATAGTAGGATAAACCACATGAAGGTTTATATCCTACTATTTTTTTGTTATAAATGAAAGATAAAGTAAATTTCAAAGGAGGGGTACAATTGCTAATCAATTGGAAAGCAGAAGATAAAAGATGGATAATTGGTCAAATTCAACAATATTTTCAAAAAGAGCGTGATGAAGAGATTGGAGAACTGGCTGCTGAGAATATTTTAGAGTTTTTCACAGAAACGTTAGGACCTCATTTTTACAATGCTGGAGTGAAGGATGCAGGGAAACATGCTGAAGCATATGCTGCACGTTTGGATGAAGACTTATACGCATTAATGCGACCAATAAAAAAATAGATGCTTTAAAAACCTTCCTGAAAAGAGAAGGAGAGATCAGAGTCTATAGTGAAATACCATCAAGTGAGATGCTGACTGGTTAAGACAGTATGCAAGCTATACTCGATGAAAAGGTCTACACTTTTTACAAGTGGGTAAAAAAAAGGCAAAATAAAAAGGCGAAGGATGTCCGCCTGGAAAATAGAGTTTATATTCTTTTAGCACCTACATAACGCTTCTTCCAATATGAAGAGCTTAATGAATCTATTTTTACACCTTTAGATACAGAGTGAATGACTTTGTTGCTGCCAATATAGATTGCTACATGGGAAACTCCTTTTCCAGAAGTATTAAAGAAAACTAAATCACCTTTTTTTAACTTAGATTTAGCGATCTTTTTCCCCTGTTTATACATACTGGTTGAGGTCCTTGGAAGTTTCTTTCCTGCCGCTTTTTTGTAGGTATACCCCACAAAACCAGAACAGTCAAATCCTTTAGGTGTTGTTCCGCCGTATCGATAAGGCGTTCCTACATATTTTTTCCCGGTTGAAACAACTTTGTTAGCTTTACTTGTCGAAATAGCGGCTGAGGCTTTAGATTCAAATGGTCCAAATGGCACAAGCGTGGATGACAGAAAAATAGCAAGAGCAATAATTATTTTTTTCATAGTGACCCCCGAAATGTTTTTTTGGCAGCATTGTTAAATCTTACCGCCTTTTTCTCTACTTTTTTACTATAACTAAAATACTAGTTTCTATGGTTACAGCATTATTGAATTTAATTTACAAAAATATTACAGAAATTTGGTTACTTCGACATATTTGTTAAAAAACCCCATATTATATTCATGGAAGATTAAATGATAGAGGGGATAAAGTTAAGTCATTCTCCTCAGAATTGCTATTGCAAGGTATCTGTAATTGTTGATTCAACTCTTAATCGATTAAAAAAAGTGATGTTTTCATCACTTTTTTTTATGTCTTTTTACCTAAAATTGATTCTCATATCTTTTTAAAAGCTTATTAGTGTTAAGGAATTTATTGAAATGTCGATACTAGAAGAGATAAAAGAATAGTAGAAAACGGGTGAATTATATGGACAAGTCTTCAATCATAGGGATTATGTTGGCCATCGTTTCAGTAGGTGTTGGAATGGTGCTTAAAGGTGTTGATATCGCAGTTCTCGTCAATCCAGCTGCTATATTAATCATTTTCTTAGGAACGGCTGCAGCTATATTAGTTGCTTTTCCAGTTAATGAATTGATTAAGCTTCCTAAGCTATTTGTCATCATTTTTTCAGAAAAAGCAATGGTCTCAACGGAAGAATTAATTCATACATTTTGCGATTGGGCACAAACAGCTCGTAAAGAAGGTTTGCTGGCGCTAGAAAAAATTTCAGAATCAGTTGAAGATCCGTTTTTAAGGAACGGCTTGAATTTGGCGGTTGAAGGACAAAGTGCAGATTATATTCGCGACATCCTTTCAGAAGAAATAGATGCCATGGAGGAAAGGCATGCTGTTGGGGCTCAGATTTTCACACAGGCTGGTACCTATGCTCCGACCCTCGGGGTATTAGGTGCAGTAGTAGGATTAATTGCAGCCTTGGGCAATATGAGTGATACAGAGATACTGGGCCATGCCATAAGTGCAGCATTTGTTGCTACATTGATGGGAATCTTTACGGGATATTTATTGTGGCACCCGTTTGCGAATAAATTAAAGAGAAAATCTAAACAGGAAGTACGTATTAAAGAGATGATGGTAGAAGGTATTCTATCTATATTAGAAGGTGAAGCACCAAGGACAATAGAGCAAAAACTATCTTCTTATTTACCTGCTGCGGAAAGGAAGAAGTGGTTGGAAGGCGAGATGAGAAACAATGTCCAGGCGAAAAAAGAAATCTCAGCATGAGGAGCATATGTCCGAATCCTGGCTGCTCCCATATAGTGACTTATTAACCTTATTATTAGCGTTATTTATTGTCTTATTTGCTATGAGTTCTGTAGATGCCCAAAAGTTCTCTGAACTATCACGAGCCTTTAATAAAGCATTAGATGGAGGAACAGGTGTTTTTGAGCATCCGAGCCCGATGCCTGAAGGGATGATGGCAGAAACAGACCCAGAGAAATTTGATGGGGAAGAAGAAGAAGGAACAGAGGAAGCCAGCCCTGAATTGGAAGAATTAAAGGTAGTCCAAGAAAAAATAGATACTTATATTAATGACAGTCATTTAAAATCCAATTTAGAGACATCTCTGACAGAGGAAGGGTTGCTGTTAACCATTCGTGATAATGTATTGTTTGATTCGGGGATCGCAATGGTCAGAGAGAGAGATGAAATAATTGCCAAGGAAATATCTGAACTGCTTGTAATGGAACCTCCCAGAAATATTATCATTAGCGGACATACGGATAATGTTCCGATTCGTAATGCAGAGTTTGAGTCAAATTGGGAATTAAGCGTTATGAGAGCTGTTAACTTTATGAAGCTTCTTCAAGATAATAAAAAATTAAAACCGGAATGGTTTAGTGCAAAAGGCTTTGGAGAATTTAAACCAGTATCGCCTAATACCACTGACAGTGGGCGGGAGAAAAATAGACGCGTAGAAATCCTCATCATGCCCCGTAAAACATTAATTGGTGAGTAGTGGATTATCCATTAGGTTGGTTAATGAATTTAGAGGGGGTATCTGATTGTTAGGTAGGATGAGGATTAGTTCAAAGATTTTGAAGACATTGTAAAACGGTGAAGTTTATTAGGGAAATGTGGAAATCTCTAAGCGAATGACTTAGGCAGTGTGAATATCATTCACACTGTTTTTATATTCCTTGATTAGATAAAAGAGAATGTTTATGAAAATTTTGCCGAGGGAAAGATGAAACTGTAACTATTATTTTTCAAAAAAGGAGATTGATAGTATGAGTAAAAGAATTGCATGTGTCATAACGGATATGTTTGAAGATGTAGAATATACAGACCCTGCTAAGGCTTATAAGGAAGCTGGTCATGAAGTAGTAACCATCGGCTTTGAAAGTGGACAAAATGTTGAAGGTAAGCAAGGAAAAGAAACGGTGGAAATTCAAAAGGGCATTGATGAGGTAAAAGCGAATGAGTTTGATGCTTTATTTATTCCGGGTGGATTCTCTCCTGACATTTTAAGAGGAGACGATCGTTTTGTTTCTTTTGCCAAGGAATTCATGGACGCAAAGAAACCAGTATTCGCAATTTGCCATGGTCCGCAATTGTTGATTACTGCAAAAGCGCTGGAAGGAAGAGATTCAACAGGTTATAAATCAATTAAAGTTGATCTCGAGAATGCAGGTGCCACTTATCATGATGAAGAGGTATTTGTATGTGGAGAACAATTAGTAACAAGCAGACAGCCTGATGATATCCCAGCTTTCAACAGAGAATCCCTTGCATTGCTGTCCAAATAAAATGAAGCTCCTCTGTTCAATGAACAGAGGAGCTTTTATTGCCTATTTACTTTCTCAATTTGCCAATCTCTTCGACAATTGCTTGCATTTCACTAGGGCTGAAGCGGTCCTTGGACATGACCATTTCATATATCTCCAGTAAATCCTCATAGGAGCTATCATTAAAGCTGTCTGCACGCATAGCTGAACTGTTGATCATTTGTAATTTTTCTTGGATGCCATTAATCATAATTTTAATATTCTCAGTGGATTTAACCGATAAATCTGCCACTTCATTCATCCCTTCCGCACTAGATAGAAATATCATTCCATGGAATTCGCTATCTGTCAAATTCAAGTTTCAAATGTCTTTCTCTGCTTATTTTGTTTTTCACTATTAATAATTCTGATAATGATTTTTGTTTCAGCTATAATCACAGCTGAAAGGCCGAGGAGGCCAATCAAGTTAGGGATTGCCATTAAAGCATTCATAATATCAGCAAAGCTCCAAACAAGATCAAGGGAGCTTACGCAGCCAATAAAAACAGCTAAAACAAAAACGATTCGATAGCTAATTACGGTCCTATCTCCAAATAAGTAGGAATAGCATTTCTCACCATAATAAGCCCAACCAATAATTGTGGAGGCAGCAAAGAAAATTAACCCGATTGAAACGATGTAGGAACCAACAGGACCTAATAATAAATCAAAGGAGACGGATGTCAGTTCTGCTCCTTCTAACCCACTATGATATTGGTCTGCCATTACAAGTGAAATTCCTGTTATTGAGCAAATAATAATTGTATCAATAAATACTTGCGTCATTGATACAAGTGCTTGTCGGGCAGGAAAATCCGTTTTAGCCGCTGCTGCCGCAATCGGAGCTGATCCTAAACCAGCTTCATTCGAAAAGACACCTCTAGCCACACCCCAACGGATTACTGTTCCGATTGCACCGCCAGCTACTGCCTGTCCAGTGAAGGCATCTGTGAAAATCAGTTTAATTGCATTTGGAACGAGTTCAGCATTTAAGATAAGAATTAAGATTCCACAAATTAAATAAAAGGCGGCCATAACCGGTACAAAATAGGAGGTGACTTTACCGATGCTTTTAATGCCTCCGACTAACACAAGAGCGGCAAAAATAGTCAGGACAATCCCGGTTACCCAGGTTGGGATGGAGAAAGTATCATGAATCGTGTTGGCTACTGAATTAGCTTGGACCATATTACCGATTCCAAAAGCTGCAATCGCACCGAAAATCGCAAAGGCGACGCCAAGCCATTTCATTCTCAGCCCTTTTTCTAAATAATACATAGGTCCACCTGACATTTCACCATTAGCATTTACGATTCTGTATTTAACCGCAAGTACTGCTTCTCCGTATTTCGTCGCCATACCAAAAAAGGCAGCAACCCACATCCAGAAGACGGCCCCTGGTCCACCGCTGACGACTGCTGTAGCCAC
The DNA here is from genome assembly GCF_058313585.1 of Bacillus sp. z50. Taxonomy (NCBI): domain Bacteria; kingdom Bacillati; phylum Bacillota; class Bacilli; order Caryophanales; family Bacillaceae; genus Bacillus; species Bacillus sp. z50. The sequence goes on along the minus strand of NZ_JBZFQL010000005.1, from coordinate 172,029 downwards.
TCCAACAATATTCCCAGTTCCGACTGTTGCTGCAAGAGCAGTCATTAAAGCCTGGAAATGGGAAATATCTCCGTCCGATTTTTTATCCTGGCTTTTAGTGAAGGCCAATTTTAATGAATAAGGCAATAATTTAATTTGTAAAAATCCAATTCGAAATGTTAAATAAATACCTGTACCAACAATTAAAATTAAGAGGGGTGGCCCCCAAAGAAAATTACTTATTGTTTCTAAAAGTACAGTCAAATCTTTTGAAAACTTATTCAAAAAGTCAATCAAGTAAATTCACCCTATCTGTATGTTGTTAATATTAAGAATATTCTTGAAACAATTTTGCGTCAAGATAAAAAATACTTAATTGACATTTTATGTTTAGAATTCCGCTATTATAGGTAAATCAATAAATATAAGAATAAGCAAGTAAAATTAATTCGGGAGGGATAAATAATGAGTAGAAGCAGTCAAAAGAGCAATAAGCTATGGTTAGGAATTTTAGGTGGAGCAGCAGCAGGTTTTGCAATCAGCCTATTGGATAAGAACACTCGCAAAACAGTAATGACAGGCGGCCAAAAAATGATAACGAATGTTAAATCGATGGCTAAAGATCCGAATTCTATAGTGGAAAATGTGAAGGAGATGTCTGGTAAAATTCGTACAAACATAGATCAAATTGGTCAGGATGTATCTTTTATATCTGAAAAGGTAGATGAAATGAAAGAAATGCCACCGCAAGTAGCAGGGGTTATTAAGGAAACAAAAGAAGTACTGGTAGACAAAAAATCTTCTGATGGTTCGGCTTCTACGACAGAGAACAGTAATACTTCCTCTGTATCTGATGATATAAGTACCACTTCTACGCGCAAATAAAGTCAAACAAGCTGAATAGAGGTGGTACTGGAATGGAAGGTAGGAAGAAGTATGTAAATAAAAGCGTATTTAAACATTTATACGATAAAATTCAAGGTGATGAAGTAACAGGCTTGGCAGCGCAATTAGCCTATTACTTCTTACTTTCAATTTTTCCGCTCTTAATATTTGTTATCACGTTATTGCCTTTTTTGCAGGTTTCCCAAGCGGATTTGATGGAGCTTTTGCATACGTATGCTCCTGCAGAATCGGCAAATTTATTAGAATCGAGTTTAAAGGATGTCATGGCTAACCAAAACGGCGGCTTGTTATCTTTTGGTATCTTGGCAACGATGTGGTCAGCATCCAACGGGACCAATGCCATTATAAAGGCTCTTAATCATGCATATGATGTTGAGGAAACCAGATCATTTATTAAAACAAGAGGATTAGCTTTGATTTTAACCATTGGATTAATCCTGGTTGTAGTGGTTTCTTTGCTATTGCCAGTGTTTGGGAAATATATTCTCAATATTGTATTTGATTTCCTAGGATACGAGCCTTCCTTTGTTTATGATTTACTGCGCTGGGTGATTTCTATTGCTGTCATTACCTTTGTATTTTTAATTTTGTATTGGATTGGGCCCAACCTTAAAATGAAATGTAGAGACGTTTTACCAGGGGCAATCTTCGCGAGTGTCGGATGGGCGCTATCATCGTGGGCATTTTCAGTTTACGTGAGTACATTTGGTAACTATTCTTCCACATATGGCAGTCTCGGAGGCTTGATTGTTTTAATGCTTTGGTTATATATATCAGGTCTTGTCATTATTGTAGGCGGAGAAATTAATGCAGTATTGTCCAGAAATAAGAGGCACTGGACGATTAAATAAGTAGAGCGTGGATTCAAATTATAATGGTTCAGAACTAATGTGCGGACGAACGGTGATTGATTATTAAATGAACAGCCACCGTAGTTTTAGGAAGATTTGATGTGTTTCAGATTAACTTCCCATGAATAAAGAAAATAGAGGCCGTCCGGAAAGTCATTAACAGACTTACAGGATAGCCTCTATTTGTATTCTATTTAGATTTTAATAAACGGAGACTGTTTAGGATGACTAATATGGTGCTGCCTTCATGGCCGATTACACCGAATGGTAGGTCGAGAGCCTGAAAAAAGTTTGATACAACTAAAATCATAATGACGGAAATTGAAAAGATAACATTTTGGCGAATGATTCGGTTCATTCGTTTGGATAATTGAATGGCTTCTGCTATTTTTGGTAAGTCGTTTTTCATGAGAACAATATCAGCTGTATCAAGAGCCACATCAGATCCTTCACCCATGGCAATTCCGACAGAAGCAGTAGCTAACGCAGGCGCATCATTAATGCCATCCCCAACCATGGCAACGGTAGTATATTTCTCTCTAAGTTTTTTAACTTCTTCTACCTTTTGTTCAGGTAAACATCCAGCAACAAACCCAGATAAATGGCTTTCTTTGGCGATTACCTTGGCAGTGTGCTCGTTATCTCCAGTCAGCATGCATGTATATACATCCAGTTCCTTCAATGCTTCGAGAGCATCGGCAGTCTCTTTACGAATGATATCTTTTAATGCAATTATTCCTGCAATACCTTTCTCATCTTTTACATAGGACAATGTTTTCCCTTCAGACATTAATTCAAGTGCCGCTCCATTTTTAAATGACATGGCGGCTTCTTCGCCTACAAAATCCTTCTTCCCAATCTTCCAATAGTGCCCATTTGCATGTCCTTGAACACCAAATCCGGATATTTCTTCAGATTCTACGCGCGGCATGGTCTGTGAATAAAGCTGTTCAACATGCTTAACAATGGATTGTCCCAGCGGATGATTCGAATTCTGTTCAATGGAAGCTACACTTAATAAAAATTCTTTTTGATCGATGTCATCGCGGATTAAAATATCCGTCACAACGGGTTTCCCCTGAGTTAGTGTCCCTGTTTTATCGAAAGCAATGGCCTTTACATTGCCTAGGTTTTCTAGATGGATACCGCCTTTGAATAAAATCCCACTTTTAGCGCCATTCGAAATCGCGGATAAAGTAGCCGGCATGATAGAAGCAACTAATGCACATGGAGAAGCTACCACTAACAAAACCATTGCCCGGTAGAAGGTCTCTGTCCAGGACCAACCCAGAACAAAATGTGGGAGAAACAACATAATTCCAACGACAACAAGAACAACTTTTACATACGTATCCTCAAATCTTTCAATAAATAATTGAGAAGGAGATTTTTCACTTTGCGCATTTTGAACAAGTGTGATAATTTTTTGGAATAAAGTTTCACTGTTAGGTTTTGTAACCTTAACTTTTATGGTTCCATGTCCATTAACCGTCCCTGCAAATACCTCGTCTTGAATATATTTGCTGACGGGAATCGATTCTCCGGTAATTGCAGCTTCATCAACAGCAGTCTCTCCAAATAAGATTTCTCCATCTGAGGGGATGCGTTCCCCAGGCTTAATTAAAATCAAATCTCCAACTTGCAGGGAAGAAACCGGTACTATTTCTTCAGTGTTATCGACTATTCTCAAAGCCTGTTCAGGCTGCAAATCCATTAATGAAGAAATTTCTTTGTGACTTTTATTCATCGTATACGTTTCAAGTGCACCGCTCAAAGAGAAAATAAAAATCAGGATTGCTCCCTCAGTCCAATATCCGATAATGGCTGACCCAATCGCTGCCAGAATCATCAAAAGCTCTACGTTCAGTTTTCTCTCTTCAATCGTCTGAGTGATGCCTTCTTTAGCCTTGGCATAACCCCCAATTACATATGCCAGTATATAGACGAAGGCAGATGAGGCATTCAAATCCTTTGTTGATAATAGCCAGCCGCATAAAATCAGAATTCCGCTTAAACCGGCAGCCAAGAGCTCCCAATTGGACGTAAGTTTAGAGGTGAATTCTTTCCATCTATTATATTGGCTAGGTGAATTTTTCAAGCTTGATTTATTCAGTGCTGTTTCCATGTGAATAACCTCCTTGTAATTGAGAATAGATCTCGTTGTTTTTCTTTTCTAATTGAGAATGATGTTCAAAATCATTAGGCTTATAAAATAGCGGATGCTGCCACAAATACTGTGACAGCAACATTTTTCTTTCTTATTTATAATAATTATTATCTACATATTAGTATAACATGAGTCGCTAAAGAAGTTAAGTGAATTTATTTGGAAAAGAAAAAATAGCAATTTTCTACCTTGCTTATTTGTGGATAGGGGAAATTTTAACTGAAGATGCGTGAAGGTGAATATGAGATAAAATTGAGTGGATGAATAAATACAGCAACAATTACAGTAATAAAGTCGAATGAAAAAACCTCTGCTTACACAGAGGTTTGAATCTGGTCATTAATTGGATTTCTTTTAAATCTGCTAAGAGCGATGAAAATCAGTAACAGGATAACACTGATTACAAGAAGGAAATTCCCATTAGGCAGATATTGAATGGCCAAGCCGCCAAAAAATGGCCCAGAGATGCTTCCAAGGCTAAAGACTATTCCACAAATAATATTGCCGGCAGGAAGCAGTTGTGTAGGCAATAGATCGGTCATATAACTGATTCCTAAAGAGAAGGTGGAGCCGACAAGCATACCTGCAATAAAGAAACAGATAAATAAACCTGTAACGGTTTGTTCAATTAAGGCAGCTGTTAAAAAGATGGCAAAACCGCTAAAAAGAACATATTGAAGAACGCGTTTCCTCCCTAAGGAATCACTTAAAATTCCTAATGGGATCTGGGTAATAATGCTGCCTGCTGCAAAAGCAGGCAAGATGATGGAGACTTGTTGAACATCCATATTAATTCGTAAAGCATAGATAGGGAAATTTCCATTTAGGGATGCTTCCAAAAATCCATAACCAAAAGGAGGCAAGAACGCAACCCATGCATACTTGGCAACTTTTTTGAAACGATGTAAGGTACCGAAAACATTGGTTGTTTCCAAATCTTCATCTGGAAATTCATTTTTTAATAAAAAGACGGTCAACCAAGCAATAAGACTGATTGCTGATGCAACGATAAAGGGTAATGCCCGATTAACTTCAATTAAATTAGTCAGTAATGGCCCAACTGCGAAACCTATGCCGAAGGATAAGCCATAAATGGATATATTTCTGCCTCTCTTGTTTACTGGCGTAAAAGCGGTTATCCAGGTTTGGGTTGTGAAATGTAAGGTATGATCTCCAATTCCGATAATCATACGGAGAATGAACCAAAACCAGAAAGAATCTAGGATCGGAAATAACAGAAACGCAATAATCACCGACAGTCCGCCGAAAAAAATCAGGGGTTTATAACCAAATTTTCGCAGAGGAATTTCCATGAAAGGTGAGATTAATAGTATTCCCAGATATAGTCCTGTAGCATTTAATCCGTTTAGACCGGAGCTTACTCCATCCTGTTCAAAAATAATGGCAATTAAGGGTAACAGCATTCCCTGTGAGAAACCTGACACAGCAACTAGAATAATAAGTGCAGAAAATCTAATTTTTTGATAGTTCATAATTATCTCTCCTATATCTATCTGAATCAATATTAGAGTTGTTCACAAACTTTAGCAAGGAGATTTTGAAGACTAATCTAAAGGTAATTCGGGAATAAATGAATATATTTTAGATTAGAAAGAAGGAATTCAAGGGATGGGACAAAAAATATTTTCTGCAATGCTAATGATTGGCCTACCGGTATCCATAGCCGGCTCCATTTTACATTGGCCAAGTCTGCTCATGTTTGCTGTTTATTGTTTAACGATTATTGCTCTGGCAAGTTTTATGGGGAGGGCGACAGAAAGCTTAGCAATCATATCCGGACCGAGGATTGGAGGATTGCTAAATGCAACATTTGGAAATGCTGTTGAGCTGATCATCTCCATTTTTTCTCTTAAAGCGGGACTGGTGGGAATTGTATTGGCTTCTTTAACAGGAAGTGTCATCGGTAACTTATTATTAGTTAGTGGGGCTTCATTTTTCTTGGGTGGTATTAAGTATAAAAGACAAAAATTTAATGTATTTGATGCCAGGCACAATGCAGGGCTATTAACATTCGGTGTATTAGTTGCATTTATCATTCCTGAAGTATTTGCCGGAGAGATGGAAAGAAGTAACCAAATGGTCATGAGTACAGGCATATCCATTATCCTGATCTGTTTATATTTGGCTGCTTTATTCTTTAAATTGGTCACCCATCGCGGTGTCTATCAACGTAAGGAAGACTTGTCTTTTGCAGAGGAAGAAACTGAAGAAGCAGAGTGGAGCAAAAAATGGTCGATTATGGTCCTAGCTTTGGCAACAGTGGCAGTAGCCTATGTATCTGAGAATTTGGTACATACATTCGAAGACGTAGGGAATCAATTGGGCTGGTCTGAATTATTTATCGGGGTTATCATTGTAGCAATTGTCGGAAATGCAGCTGAGCATGCATCTGCCATTATTTTCGCTTACAAAAATAAAATGGACATTGCTGTTGAAATTGCTGTTGGTTCTACTTTACAGGTGGCCATGTTTGTAGCACCGGTACTTGTTCTGGTATCTTTATTATTTGAAACGCAAATGCCACTTGTCTTTACATTGCCTGAACTTGTGGCGATGGTGCTATCTGTCTTTTTAATGATTGTAATAACGAACGATGGGGAAACAAACTGGTTTGAAGGACTCACCTTACTTGCTGCTTATTTAGTGATGGGGATAGGTTTCTTTCTGTTATAATAATAAATTAAAAAAGACTCTGATCTACTATGGATTCAGAGTCTTTTTTATGTTTTTCCAATTTGCTTCATCATAAGTCATGTCTAACTAAATTCTAATCCTTCCAAAAATAAATGTATCTTTTCAAAGGTAGATATTTCTGTTTTAAACAGTCATGTTAGTTAGCCCTATAGGTCACATCCTTTATCTTTATTGTCCTGATTTGTGACGAAATCTACATTAAGTTTTCCGTGTGAGGATGGTTTCGATAAGCATTCCTCCCTGCAGTTATTCCGGCTGTTGATTTCGCCTCCTTTACGATATATTGGTTTTAGTATAGCACCTTCCTGTAGTTTTGTAAATATTCTGAATTTTACAAAACTGTGACAAAAAATACTGGTTTGTAATGTGCTAAATAAACAGTTAATATAGCTTAACAATCTGTTAATTCTAGTAACTGCAAGGTGTAATAAAACAATCCTGATTTTTGAATAGTTTTTTTGCTTAAGAGGGAAAATAACGGAACAATCATTCTTTTTTGTATGTAAGAAAGGAGCTTCAAGCATGAGAAGAAATTTTTTTATCATGATCGTTATAGCCATGCTCGTTATTATTCCAACCCAGCATAACTGGGCTGCCCCAAAAGAAGGAGCAGACCCTACGGTTGAGGAAGCTAAGTATAAAATTCCGGAGTCCGTTTTATCGATCAATAAAGAAAACACATATCCCAATTCCAGTCAGGACACGCCAATGCTTGAGCCAAGTGAGTTATCCAAACAATTGCTTAAGTCCAGCAACGTTAAAATAGAAAATCCTGAATTAGTTCACATGCTTAATGAAACCAATATCGGAACCAATCCGGTTGCCTTTTGGTATAGAGCCACTGTTTACTTAGGTAAGTGGGCTTTAAATTATGAATCGATGGAAACCTCTCCAAACTGGGAGTATCAAAAAATCAATACGAATTTTTATGATAACCGTGGCGGGGATACGAATTTCCAAATTCATTATGTCCAAGAGACACAAAAAGTGGTGCGCGGAGGATTGACAGCAAAAGTACCTTCCAGTCAGGATATTCAAAAAATGATGCTGGCGAGAGCATCAGAAAAATCTAAACTGCCACTGGCATTTGAGACCATCATAGGTAGCGGTACAAAAAAAGACAGAGTATACAATATACCGCCAATGAGACTTGGCTACCTCTATGGGTATGCGCCGGCAATAAACGAGAAGGGTAAAGTCACATATGGTGAGGTCTATTTAGTATTGAAAGGAAGCAAACGTGAGATTGTAGTAAGGAATGTAACCTCACAAGGGATTGGAGCCTGGATTCCTATTCAAGATCATGTTTCATTCCAGTTCAGAGCGGTCAACCGACCATATTGATTGCCGTTTAAGTCTGCAAGCTTCAGCCGGTTTTGGTTGAAGCTTCTTGCTTTTGGGTAAAATAGAAAATGGTCAGTTGCGAAATAGGCTACTATCGTTTAGGATAATATTTATGATGAAAGGAGCCGGATTAGTTTGACAACACCGATTTATAATAAAGATGAACAAGTAAAATACTTAAAAGACCGACTTGAGTTATTTATGGAGGTTTTAGACCGGATTGAGCCTGAAACAGCGGATATTGAAGATATTGACCGCCTAATTGAAATCGTGGATTCAATTGAGGAGAAGTTTCAAAGCTTTCAAAATCGACCGGAAACAGAACCTAATAAAGAGGTATAAATGAATAAGATTATATGGCAAATCCGTTATAAGCGGATTTGTCTTTTTTATATTATATCGTTAATGCAATCATTCGCTGTGCTGCATAAATTCCCTTACTCTGATTAAAACTATCTTTATCAAAAGTATATTCAGGAGGGAAAATAGTGAAAAAATGGCTTATCACCGGATTATCTGCCATCATGCTTTCGGGGACATTATTCCTGGGCGTTGCTGAGGCGATTTCAAACGTACAGTATGGTTGGGGCTTTAATAAGGGAAAGAATGAACAGCCTGCTGATGCAGGGCCTAAATATAATGCAATCGTTGAAAAATACGGTGCTGTTTATAAAGTAAACACGACAAAGAAAGAGATTTACTTAACGTTTGATAATGGCTATGAAAATGGATATACGGAGAAGGTACTGGATGTACTGAAAGAACATAAAGTTCCGGCTACCTTTTTTGTTACAGGTCATTATTTGAATACAGCTGAACCGTTAGTGAAAAGAATGGTGAAGGAAGGGCATATAGTTGGCAATCATTCATGGAGCCATCCCAATTTCACACAGGTATCGGATGATAAAATAGCTGATGAACTGGAACGGGTTAAGAAGAAGACAGAGGAATTAACAGGGCAAAAGGATATGTCCTATATCAGACCGCCACGAGGAATATTTAGTGAACGAACTTTACAGGTGGCAAATGATCTGGGCTATAAACATATTTTATGGTCGGTTGCTTTTCTTGATTGGGATGTGAATCGTCAGCAGGGGTGGAAGCATTCCTATGATCAAATTATGGCTCAAATTCATCCCGGTGCCATTTTGCTCTTACATTCTGTGTCTAAGGACAATGCAGAAGCACTTGGCCAGGTGATTACAGATTTAAAAAAGAGAGGGTATACCTTTAAAAGCTTGGATGATATGAATTGTGAAAAACCACAGAAGACACCACAAAAACAGAAAATAGACATAAAGATATAATGTGCCTAAACAAAAAAACCGCTTACAAATAATAAGCGGTTTTTAGTATTAATATTGAAAAAACAACGGGCATCATATTTATCTTGAGAAAATGGTAAGATAAGGGCATTCCTGTGTGGGGTTCCCTTTTTGATGGTTGGATTCCTGTCAATCGATTTGGGAGCCTTTCACTTTCATTTTCATTGACAGTATGGAATCGAAAAACATTTAAGATTGAGGAGTGTAAACAATACAGCCAATTTTACTGGAGTGGTCCTGAACAAGGACATCTACTGAATACTTGCGCAATATCCAAAGAATGATAAGGTCCCCTAATGATCCGATAGTCATAAACAATCCAATAAAAAACCAATAATCATTTCCGTTTAAAAATGCATAAATTAATGGCACGATTCCGAGGACAATCGGTAATAAAACACTGATCCGATAAGCTTTGATCCTGATTGGTATTTTGCAATGGGCATAAGGAGTAAGATACTTCCATAAAACACCCAGTTTAACCTCACTTATTTTGGCTTTCCCGAAAAATATGTAGCCTACTAGATGCAGTACTTCATGCATGAAAATTAGGAGGATGTATCCAACAGCCAGTTCAATTAAAAAGAATAGGTCAATCTCACCGATTTTCCAAATGAACCAATAGGGGATAAGCAATCCGACCATAAGAGTGAAAGTACTGATCAAAATTGGTTTATTTAAATCTTCCATTTCACGAGTTTCATCTATTATTTGATATGATTTCAAGGAATCAGCCAGCATCGGAAAACCTCCAGTTATAGATTACTATCAGTTTATCATATAAGAAGGATATATTTGGTGATTTTTAAGACTCCAGCTATCTTGTCTCACTAGTATAGATCAATCTCTATAAGCTATAATGGATGGTAGAATGATCAATGAATGGAGGAGGGAATTCATGCTTACAGAAGCAAGCTCTCTTTTAAAGAAGTATTTTGGTTATGATTCTTTTCGCAATGGACAAGCCAAAATTATTGAGCAGGTGCTACAAGGAATCGATACACTAGGAATTATGCCGACAGGCGGAGGTAAATCAATTTGTTATCAAATCCCGGCGATGATAATACCGGGCGTTACCCTCGTTATTTCTCCATTAATCTCTCTCATGAAGGACCAGGTAGATTCACTGGATCAGGCCGGAATACCCGCCACCTTTATCAATAGTTCCCTAACCGCGAGTGAAGTGAATGATCGTTTGTATGACATCCAGCAGGGGGCCTATAAGCTCTTATATTTGGCGCCTGAAAGACTGGAATCCCATGGCTTTATTGAGGATATCCGTAAATTGCCGGTTGGATTAATTGCTGTAGATGAAGCTCACTGTATATCACAATGGGGTCATGATTTCCGCCCGAGTTATTTACGCATCCAATCATTAGCCGAACAATTGAATTCCAATCCGGTTGTCCTTGCCCTGACAGCAACAGCAACTCCGCGAGTGCAGGCAGATATTCGCCGATCCTTGAATATTGAAGAGTCACATACGGTTATAACTGGCTTCGAACGGGAAAATTTAAGCTTCCAGGTCGTGAAAGGGCAAAATAAACAAAAATATATTGATGCGTATGTAGGAAAAAATAAACAGGAATCCGGGATTATTTATTGTGCCACACGAAAAACAGTGGACCATCTATATGAACGTCTCCAACAAAAAGGTATAACAGTTGGGAGATATCATGCGGGTTTATCAAGTACAGAACGTGAAACAGAGCAAAACAAATTTTTAAGTGATGAATTTACTGTCATGGTCGCAACGAATGCGTTTGGGATGGGGATAGATAAATCGAATGTACGATATGTGATTCATGCTCAAATGCCTAAAAATATGGAAAGTTATTATCAGGAGGCAGGCCGTGCCGGACGTGATGGCTTGCCGAGTGAATGTATATTGCTTCAATCTGAACAGGACGTTCAGGTCCAGCGCTTTTTGATTGATCAATCGTTTGGTGATGAAAACCATAAAAATCAAGAGTTGCAAAAGCTGTATCAAATGCGTGACTATTGCCATACACAAGGCTGCCTGCAAGCTTATATTCTGCACTATTTTGGTGAGCAGGAGGCAGATGATTGCGGGCGGTGCTCTAACTGTCTAGATGAACGAAGTGCGAAGGATGTGACAAAAGATGCCCAAATGGTCTTATCCTGTATAATCCGAACTGGCGAACGTTTTGGAAAAACAATGATTGCCCAAGTGTTAACGGGCTCATCCAATAAGAAATTGCTTGAACAAAACTTTCAATCCTTATCAACGTATGGGTTAATGAAAAATCAATCAACCAAAGAGGTCGCTGAACTGATTGATTTTCTAACATCTGAGCAATTAATTGGGATTACGGGTGGGCAATATCCGCTCTTATATGTCACAGCTGCCGGCAAAGAAGTGTTGCTCGGGAAACGTGCGGTAATGAGAAAAGAAGCTGTGCGGATCACCGCTATTTCAACAGATGATCCTTTATTCGAAGTGCTGCGTAATTTGCGAAAACAAATTGCAGGAGAGGAAAATGTGCCTCCATATTTGATATTCTCCGACCAAGCTTTGCGCGATATGTGCGTTAAACAACCGCAAACCACAGATGAGTTCCTTGAGGTGAAGGGAGTCGGAGCTCAAAAGACAGATAAGTATGGTGAGCGATTTGTGGAAGTGATCACAGCGTTTATAAAGGAAAATGATTATGAAGCACCAATTGTAGAACAAGAGGAAAAAATGCCTGCGGTGAAAAAATCCAAGGCAGGTACTGCCAACTCACATATGGATACGTATGAATTATATAAACAAGGGCTTACGCTGAAGGAGATTGCAAAAGAAAGAGATTTATCCTCCCAAACAGTAGAAAGGCATCTATTCCGATGTGCAGAAGAAGGATTGCCTCTGAATTGGGAGTATTTCTTCTCACCTGAGGAGGAAATCCAGGTTCTACAGGCGATTGAGGAAGTGGGGAATGATTTTTTAAAGCCAATTAAAGAGCATCTTCCTAATGAAATCAGCTACAGTGCGATTAAAGCGGTAATAACGAAGAAGAACATGGATACGGCTCCAATTTAATGGGCCGTTTTCCTATGTACCCATATAGCTGCAAAACCTGTTATAATAACTGGACTAGTCCATAAAGGAGTGATAATGATGTGGAAAGAAACCATTCATGTAGAAGCTCCCTATGATTTTGACCTGGTATTGGAAAGGATCGGTCTTGATCCTCTGTATGAAATAGATTACCGCAATCGCTTGATTCAGGTCCCTTTACTGATTCATGGTAAGCCCAATGTTTATACCGTCCAAGCGATCGGTACGGTAGATAAGCCGGCCTTTACAATTAGCGGCAAAAAGGAACAAGTATTGGCAACGGATCGTTTAAAGGAGATTTTTCAGTGGCATTTGCCACTTTCTGATATACATGCTCACTTTGGCGAGACGAAGCTCAATAATATTTTTACTCGCCATCGCGGTACCCCGCTTATTTTAGAATTCGACCTATATGGCTGTCTCGTGAAAAGTATTATCCATCAACAGCTGAATATGGCGTTTGCTCAAAAACTAACGAAGGATTTTGTCACAGCCTATGGGTATCAGAAGGACGGAGTATGGTTTTATCCATCTCCAGAGACAACCGCTGCTCTCACAGTAGATGAGTTAAAAGGAATGAAATTCAGCGGCAGAAAAGCAGAGTATGTCATTGGCCTTTCAGAAAAGATTGCAAGCGGTGAACTCAGGTTGGAAGAGTTGCGCACAAAGACAGATGAAGAAATTATAGAAGAATTAACAAGAATTCGAGGTGTAGGCAGATGGACGGCTGAAAACTTCCTGTTATTTGGTCTTGGCCGCCCGAATTTATTTCCAAAAGCAGACATCGGCATTCAGAATGCTATTAAGCTGCTATATAACCTAGAACGAAAGCCAACAATGGAAGAGATGGAGCAATTCAGTAAGGAGTGGCATCCTTATTTAAGCTACGCTTCACTTTACTTATGGAGAAGCATTGAAAAACGGAGGAATATTGATGAACCAACAGGCAACATTAGTCCGTGAAGGACAAGAGATTTTACTAACTATTAAACGCCTTGGCATAAATGGTGAGGGAGTCGGCTACTATAAACGTCAGGTTGTATTTGTACCGGGTGCTCTGCCGGATGAAATTGTAGAAGTAAAGATTACGAAGGTCCATCCGAAGTATTCGGAAGGTCTTGTCAAAAAGATTAAAAAGGCATCGCCACATCGAGTCGAAGCACCATGTCCGGTTTATGACGTATGTGGTGGATGCCAATTGCAGCATTTGGAATACAGCCAACAATTGAAGGAAAAACGTGATATCGTTATTCAATCATTGGAGCGCCATAGCCAATACGATGCCAGCAATGTAGATATCCGTCCAACAATTGGGATGGAGAATCCATGGAATTACCGTAATAAAAACCAATTCCAGGTTGGCACCAATGAGACTGGAGAGTTGATTGCCGGCCTTTATGCGGCAAATACTCATAACTTGATTGATATTCCAAATTGTATCGTTCAGCATGAAGCAACGAACAAGGTTACTCGTACAGTATTGGATATTTTGCAGGAATTTGGATTGCCATCCTATGATGAGAAAAAGAAAAGCGGGATTGTTAAAACGGTCGTAACCCGTGTCGGCTTCTCATCGGATCAGGTCCAAGTGGTGATCATCACCATTTCTGAAAAGCTTCCTAAGAAGCGCCAAATCATAGAAGAAATCAACAAACGTTTACCGGAAGTCGTTTCCATTGTTCAAAACGTGAATAAAGAACAGACTCCGCTTATATTCGGCGAAAAGACGATTCATCTGTGGGGAGAAGAAGCAATTGAAGAAGAACTTGGCGATTTATCCTATGAGCTATCAGCGCGTACCTTCTTCCAATTGAATCCAGTACAAACCGTGAAGCTCTATGATGAAGTGAAAAAAGCAGCTCGCCTTCACGGTCATGAACGAGTAGTAGATGCTTATTGCGGAGTAGGAACGATAGGATTGTGGCTTGCGGATTTTTGTAAAGAAGTTAGAGGCATGGATGTCATTCCGGAATCAATTGAAGATGCCATTCAGAATGCTAAAAAGCATCATATGGATAATGTCAGCTTCGAAGTAGGCAAAGCAGAAGTTCTCATGCCTAAATGGCTGCGCGAAGGCTGGAAGCCAGATGTCGTTGTCGTCGATCCGCCAAGAAGCGGCTTGGATCATAAATTAATGGATGCCATCCTGCGCACACGTCCAAGAAAAATCGTCTATGTATCCTGTAACCCATCCACACTGGCCAAGGATTTGGACTACCTAAGCAAAAAATACAGACCAAAATATATCCAACCAGTGGACATGTTCCCACAAACTTCTCATATTGAGTGCGTTGTGGAGATTATGTTGAAGGTGTAACCAATAAAAATACTCTTGGCTAACTAAATAAACATTTGTTAATCGACCCAGTTTTCGTATAAATAATCTTTTATGAAAACTGGGTCTTTTTTTATTGAATCCGATTAGCAGATAGGTTTGTCTATTTAATATAATTTTTTGAACATGTCCTGCTACCTAAACCATTTACAAATTCCCCTTTAGCAAAAGCGGGTTTGAAATTTGGACAGGAATGTGTTTGATGAAATCTTTTAATCTTATATCAAAATAATCCTCTATATCCCGTTTTAGTATCTCTTCTAGTAGAATGAATTCCATTACAATATAGTCTAGATCGAAAACATTATATAGATCTTGTTCTGCCCAGATTGATTTCACTCTGGCCTTATTGGAAAAGGGGATTAATGACAGGATAGCTCCATTCTCATAGTCAGCATATTCAATCGTGTAATAATGGAATTCCGGTGTAGGATTCTTCTTCGTAATCTCTTCTTTCCATCTATACAATGCTTTATAGAATTCGAGTATAGCTAGTTCTGTTTCAAAGTATAATTCGTTGTTGATTTTTATTGTAAATGTGGCATCCACGGCTAATATGGCAGGCACATCCCTTTTATGCTTTTTTGAGATCATTTCTTTATCTACTACAAAATTGTATTCAAACTTTATTTTGTTTGAAATACTGTCCATGTCTTCGTCACCCTATCTCTATTCTAATTTTGTCTCTTCCTAAAATGCTGGAGGCTATTTTAGTTAAGCTATATATAATAGAATTCGACAAAAAAATGATAAATCTTTCTTTTAGGTTCTATATTTAATCCAGTATTCTTTCTCGGTTTTCTAAATGAACGCTTAGATAACGAAGCAGAGACCTGGAATTGTCCAAGAATTAATCAAGTTATATAAAGAATATTGTTTTGTTAATCGAGGAAAGTAAATATAAGTTAATTAGTTGATTCACCCTAGTCCAAAAAGGATTTATAGTATCGATATTACTTTTGAAATCGAAGAAGGATATTGAAGACCCCGAAAAATACATTTGCAAGATTGATCCTTATTTCGTGGATTTTACGAATACGGGTCTTTTTTTATTAATCTCCTTGGTGGCTATTTACATATATAGTGCGCGAAAGAAGGCATCTCCATTGATGTCTTTTTTTGTTTATATAAACATCAAACCAAACAAAAGTAAACTTAATTCCCCATCTTTTGATATGCTCATAAAGATTGGTAATTTAGAAAGTATTTTAATATTTGTAACCTTTTTTATTTTTGTACGTGGTATTAAAGAGATGAGGGAATGATGGCGGATTCAATAGATAGTCTCTATAGCACGTGCTTTTCTGATATATATCGTTTCCTTTTCTCTCTTTGTCATAACCATCATACAGCGGAGGACCTTGTTCAAGAGACCTTCTTTCGTGCCTATTTATATATTGAGAATTATCAAAGTGGAAGTGTAAAGGCATGGCTTTTTACGGTAGCTTATCATGCATATATTGATCATCATAGAAAGCATAAAAGAGTAACAATTCAGGATGAAGGCTATTTTTCTAGATTTTTAGATAAGAATAAAGCGGTTGATGAAACGATTGTAATTCATGAGGAAATAGAAGAGCTATTACGTGAAGTGAATACATTACCTGAAAAACATAAGATGGCAGTACTGCTTTGTGATTTTAATAGTTTATCATATGAGGAAGCTGCTGAAGTAATGAAGGTGAGTAAAGCCTATGTAAAAGTTCTTTTATTTCGGGGGAGAAAAGCAATAAGGCAAAGAAGGAGTAAAGAATATGTGTGATGAATTTAAAAATCGCCTGGAATCATATGAAAATGGTGAACTTTCTGCAGAAGAGGCAAAAGAGATTGAGAAAGAACTGGAGAGCATGGAGAGATATTTGGAAGAAACTGATGAAGAAAACAGGGGAAAGTTAACTGATTCTGATATTGGCATAAAAAAACAACAACGAATTATGAAATTTGCAAAATGGAAGGCAAGATTTCAAACAGCACTTATGGCTATAGGTTTATTTCTTCTATTTTCATTCTTTTCTTCCATCCTAACTCTGATGTATTACTCGTTCGGAGCTCCTGACCGAGTAGAGAAATTACGTAATATCGTTGATTACAGTCTGACTGTAATGAATCCTTATGGTCATATGGATGGTACAAGTACGAGCACTTCTGCCTATTTTGGAATGACAGCCTCAAAAGATATAAATAAAGTTATTGGAGATGATACGATCAAGGTAGGTGAAATGGAAACTGATTTTTTCTTCTCAAGGATGTCATATCCTGAAGTTACCTATTTCAGCCCTATATCTAATAACAGTCCTGCTTTTATTTATCCGGGCTCAAGCCCACGAGGTTTTTCAGGGTGGGAACGATTAAAAAAGGTTCCAGAAGGGACGGTTGTTTCAGCCTATGTTTCATTTACTGTACTAGAGACAGAAGAGGTATTTTCATTATTCGAGGCTAAGGATATGAGATTAATATGGCTTGCAGTAGATACTGGTTTTGAAAAGAAAGAGGAAGCTATATTTAAACCAATTGGTTTTCCTAGTGAACCAATTTGGCATGAAGATGACATGATCGTAGATTTTCAACAAGAGGAAAAAGGTTTTTTTGGAACAGAAATAGTTTCTGAAGGGTCTTCTTCACCGGAATACGAGGTAGGCGAAGGAAAACCACTGCATAAGCAATTCCGAAAAACACTGCAATTCCTGGAAGAATATGAAGAAAAAGCAGAAAATTTTTATATGGGAGATTTAAATCTTTCAAAACGTATTCAATACATGGAAAAACATGGTTATAAGCATTATGGGGCTGTTATTACAGGACCAACTAAAGAAGTATTAAAATTACAGGATGAAGGAAAAGTAAGTGAATTAGAAGTAGACGAAATAGAATTTTGGAATTGGGAAAGTGAACTCTGAAAATAGTTTGAGTAAAACTTTTGTTATGCGATATTCAGGCAGTTAAATAGAGATAGCTTAATGAACTAATTGGGTGCTCTTATTCTATTCTGGACTGTCATAAAAGAGCACGGATTAACCGGATTTGCTAAACTCATGTTGGTAGACTGAGTTTAGAAAGGAGAGTGCTTACATGGAGGGGCTTCAAAGGATGCTCGACAGCATCGAGTATATAGAAGGTAATTTGGAACAGTATCTTTGTATGGAAGATATTGCTAAAATTGCGTGTATGTCAAAATTTCATTTCCAGCGGATGTTCAGCATGCTGACGGGATATACCGTAAGTGAATATATTAGGAATCGCCGTCTCACAGTTGCTGCGCAGGAACTGGTATATTCCAAGTCTAAGGTAATCGATGTTGCACTGAAATATGGCTATGAAACTCCGGAATCCTTTACAAAAGCATTCCGGAAAATTCATGGAATCAATCCGTCATCTGCAAAGAAAAATACTCAATCCTTGAAGGCTTATCCGAGGCTCTCCTTTCAAATTCAGTTAAAGGGTGATGTGGGAATGGATTATAAGATTGTCGAAAAGGAAGCATTTAAGGTTGTTGGGAAAAGCATACGCACGAGTACTAGTGGGGGAGAGAACAATCGGAAAATAGCCTCTTTCTGGGATGAATCTAATCAGAATGGATTCGCCGCTGTACTTGCTAAAAATAGTGGATCTCTTGGATTAATTGGAGTTTGTATGGACTTTGATAAACTACAAGAAAATCTAAGTTACTTGATCGGGGCAGAGAAACATATAGAACATGTCCCAAATGATTGGGAAGAACGACAGATTCCGGCTGCTACCTGGGCTGTTTTTCCTGTTCATGGCGCTATGCCTGATGCCATGCCAAAGGTGTGGAATCGAATTTTCTCTGAATGGTTTCCGGCAACAGGCTATGAGCATTCGGGTGGACCTGAGATGGAGGTTTACTTAAGTGATGGAGATCCATCTTCTAAGGATTATTATTCAGAAATATGGATACCAATTAAAAAATAAATAGAAGGATAAGCTTATAAATTAATCGAGCGGATTCATTAAAGAAGCAATGTAGTGGGCTACATTGCTTCTTTCTATTTGAGAGATGGAGAGACTTGAATTTAATAGGGGATCTTGCCCTAGTGTTTTCTTTTTGACCTTCATATAAGAAAGATATTTGTAAGTAATTAACAATTATCTTGTATTGCAAGGTAGTGTGGTTTAAACTGGTAATATACCTTGCAATGCAAGATAAAAAGAGTGGTGGATTATAGATGTCGCAAACCCAGATGATAAAGGGGATATTGGATGGTTGCCTTTTGGCTATTATCAAAGGAAAAGAATGTTATGGATATGAGATGGCAGAACGTTTAAGTGAGTATGGATTTGAGACAATCAGCGAAGGTACCATTTATCCATTATTGCTCCGAATGCAACGGGAAGGACTTATTACGTCTGTTCGCCGGGATTCAATTGCTGGACCAAAGAGAAAATATTATTCATTAACAGATGAAGGACAGGTAGCTTTAGAAAATTTTCTGGTTAGATGGGGTTACCTTGAGAACAGCGTAAACGCGGTCATTAAGAAAGAAATTGAAGGATGAGGTGATGCAAAAGTGGAGCAACTTCAACTGTCTGATAAAAGTCAGAAGTTTATTGATGATTTAAAGATATACTTGTTTTCAAGTGGAAAAAATGATCAGGAGATTAATGATATTACGAAAGAACTTGAGGAGCATTTATATGAAGCCGAGCTAAATGGTAAATCTATTGATCAGATTATTGGATCTTCTCCTAAAGAGTATATGCAGAGTATCTCCAATGAAATGAGGACGGATTATAAAGCATGGGTAAAATATATACCCCTGATTATAGCTGGAGCAATGTCATTTTCGATTTTCGGAGATCTTTTGAAAGGTACATTAAGCTATAGTGTATTAAAAATCATTGGAACGGCTGTGTATTGTGTGCTCTTTTTTATCGGAGTAATGATTGCATTTCGCTATACAGCCAGGAATCAAGTGTCTAAAATTCGAGAGTTTTTAATATTATTAGCCCCTATTTTCATTAGTATGGTCGTCTTTATGGGTTTGCTTGTCGCTGATTCAATCTATCCTACACCAACCATTAACTTTGGTGTTTTAGGGAGTACAGTCATCGGCTTACTTTTTCTTTGCTTTATCGTTACATTCTCCATTTGGGCAAAAACCGCAATCCTGCCCGTTTTTTTAATTTCATTTCACTTACCGACCATCGTATTAGCTCGATCAACTTTAAATGAAGAATTGCAGTTAATTATGGGTTTAGCTATAACATATATATTGATCGGAATTTATTTATTTTATGAAGTGAGAAAAACAAAATCATAACAAAAGTTTTTTGGGGGTTATCCGGAACGTTAGTTTTACTGACTTTCTGGAGGACCCTTTCCTATCTTATTCAATTGATTTCCTATAACAAGCCGGTTAACTAGGAATGCAGGTTAGATTAAGAAGGATTTATATGTTTTAATCGAATTATTTAACCAAATTTTAAATTTGGAGGATTATATGACTGCCTTTGCGTTTTTGTTTATTCTAAAAATTGTTTTCTTAAAGGTTACTATAATAAGAGTAAAATAATATAAAATAAAACTGAAACTGAGGAGGTTATTGAAGTGAAAGAATGCCCATTTTGTAATCCTGAAACAATAGAACTGCAAGAAGTTGTTGTAAAAAATGAACATTGTATGTTTCTACAAATGCCACAAGAAGTATTAGTCGGGTCAGGATTAATAGTTCCAATAAAACACCGTGAAACAGTGTTTGACTTAACAGAAGATGAATGGTTTGCAACCTATTCATTACTGCAAGAAGTGAAAGATCTCCTGGATGAAACATATCGACCTGATGGGTACAATATTGGTTGGAACTGCAATGCAATTGGAGGTCAACATATCATGCATTCTCACCTACATATTATTCCTCGATTTAGTGATGAACCCTATGCTGGCAAAGGACTTAGACACTGGCTGAAAAGTTCGGAAAATAAGAGATAATGGTAACTAATTCGAGCCTTACTTATCTAAAAAGTATAGGAGAGTTTTTATGAAGATTTACTGGTTATTAGTGTTTTTAATTTTTATCATTTGGTACAGAGTATCTCTACCATACGCCGAACCAAGTTGGTGGTCTATCTTTTCCTCGAGCCGTTCAACGCATACACCTATGATGGAGCAAGTTTCTTTAATTAAAGCAATTTTTATAGCACTTATATTTTTTGCTTTGGCATCTCCAGTGCGTCAAATAATCCAAAAACGTAAGTAGCCATGTTTATAATTCATATAGTAAGTGGAATTCTCACTTAAATTTTCAGGGCGTTGATCTTAGGAGGATTAATGCCTTTTCGTGTTGAATTTCTTATGGAGATAAAGAAGCAGGAATGTTAAACAATAGACAGAAACTAAACGGTGGCAAATTTATATTGAGGGGTATTTGTGAAATGTCAAAATACGAAAAAGAAGAAATTCTAACTGGAGGAAATGTCTCAACCGTATATCGTTTAGGAGATACCGTTCGAAGAGATTTAAAGCCAGACAGTACGAAAATTCACAAGCTATTAATACATTTAGAAAATAAAGGATTCACTTATGCACCTAAATTTTTTGGTATTGATGAAAAAGGTAGAGAGATTTTGTCATATATAGAAGGTGAAGCTGGTAATTATCCTTTAAAGGGATATATGTGGTCTGATGAAGTTTTAAAAGAAATAGCTCAGATGCTTAGTCTCTACCACGATTCAGTGAGTGATTTTTTAATTGAAGAAGATTGGAAGTCGATAGATAATACTCCGCAACCATTCGAGGTGCTTTGTCATAATGATTTCGCTATATATAACATTATCTTTAATCGTAAACGACCGGTAGGTATAATTGATTTTGATGTTGCTGGCCCTGGACCGAGACTCTGGGACATTGCCTATACCCTTTATACTTGTATTCCTTTAAGTAGAGCTTATCAATCTGAAACAGGTGAAGAAGTTATTTATAATTTCTTAGACCACGCTATGAAAATAAAACACAGAGTAAAATTGTTTTTTGAATCCTATGGAAAGGAAGTGGAAGAAGTTTTTTTAGAGATGGTATTGTTGCGATTACAAGGGCTATGTAAAACAATTGAAAGAAAAGCTAAAGAAGGCGATAGTAATTTTCAAAAAATGATAGATGAAGGACACCTTGAACATTATCAAAATGATATCAAGTTCATTAGTGAACACGGAAAAGAGTGGATGTAAAAGGGGAAAGGTTGGAATTGACAGGGGAAAGAGTAGAAGGCCAAGTTGACCAAAAGATGTCTTTCTATGTTGAATTTCTTATGGTATTAAAGGGACAAGTTAGCTAAGAAGGATTTATTGCGGATTTACAGAATGTTACAATTCGAAGTGAGATAGTCTTCAAAAAAATAAAAGGGAAAAAGGAAGTGATTGATATGTCCATCGGAATTCTTGCCCTTGTAACTATGACAATATGGATTATACAAATTAATGAGTTCAATAAACCTGAAGAAAAACAAGACAATAGAAAAACAATAGTCTTAACTTCCTGTGGGTGTTTGTTAACAACAGTTTTGACCGTCCATCTTTTTCAAAATTTCATCGCCTAAGGTAGTAGTTTTAAAAGCGTTTTAGCACATATATGGAGGTGTTATCGTTGAATGACGACAAAGATAAGCGTAACAAAAGTAAGATGACACCGAGGATGGTTGGAATAGAACCGTTTATGGAAGTCCAACAATAGGAGGAATAGTCGTAGTCAGTGCCATTGTTCTATACCTATTATTTAAATAATATTTATTAAAGATGTCTAAGTTGAACAAGGATGACCAAAAGTTGGTCCTTTTAATTTTCCTTGTTACCATTGTTCGAAAATAGCCCTATCAACTGAAGCTGCTTTATTATTCTATAAATAAAGAGCTGCAAAGTTTGCAGCCCCTTAGAGTGGTTAGGTTATAAGAATTGTATGGTTGGCAATCAATACTATTTATCTTAGGCTGCTGGAGAGCTCTGTGAAGATAACTCCAAGTCCATAAGCTCCAGCATCAGGATAACCCAGGCTTCTTTCTCCAACCGTACCAGCACGTCCCATGCGGGCGACGATTGTTTCTGTATATTTAGCGCCTTTAACTGCAGCAGCTGCCCCATTTTCAAAGGCAGTTTTAAAGTCTATTCCAGCTTTTGCGCACTCAGACCAAGAGTCAGCACATGGAACTAAAGCATCAATCAGAGTTTTGTCACCGACGACTGCACCTCTACCAAATGAACGTTCACCAGTTACTTGTATTCCTTCAACAGCTGCCTGTAGTAGGTTTGCAAACTCCTCGATCGTTAATTCATTTTTATCGCCTGCGGCTTTGCCGGCTGCACGGAATGCAGAACCCCAAATTGGACCGGACGCTCCACCGCAATATTCCATAATGACCATTGAGCATGCATCAAGGAATGCTCCAATAGTTAATGGTTCTTGGTTTAAGATAGAACTCCATTCTCGCTTCAATTGCTTGAATCCTTTAGCAACGCTCATACCAAAGTCTCCGTCACCGGCATGAGAGTCAAGCTCGCAGAATGGTATCTCATTTCGGATAATGACTTCGCTCATTTTATCAATGAGATAGATGATGTTCTCTAAGGAAAGGACATCATCGTGGATTACAGCGTATTCCTCACTTGTCTCAGTATTGAATGAAACGCTTCTTTCTTCAATCTCATCAATAGGATCGGTATACTGAACACCCTCAACAGGTGCATCCACTTTAAATGCCGCAGCAGAACATTCGCTTGATAATAATGATTTCAGCTCATCATCAAGCTTCATAATTGTCAAGGATACTCCAGCCATATCAATACTTGTCATATAATTGCCGACAAAGGTTCTATAAACATGAATATTTCTGTTACTCATTTCTCTCATAACCGAATTGTTAAATAAATAGAGTTCTTGAAGTGGAGTACTTCCGAAGCCATTTACAAGAATAGCAATATCAGATGTTTCATCCCCATCTTGTCCAAAATCCTTTAGAAGATCATCTATCATTTGTTTAGCCAACTCATTTGCAGAAATCAATTTTTCTCTTCTGATTCCTGGTTCTCCATGAATGCCGACACCGTATTCGATTTCATCTTCTTCTAATTTGAATGTCGGAGTTCCTTTAGCTGGAACGGTACAGGATGTAAGAGCTGCCCCGATGCTTTTTACATTTTCTGCGGCTTTTTCTGCAATTGCTTTTACCTGCATAAGGTCTCTGCCTTCTTCGGCAGCTGCACCGGCAATTTTATGAACAAGTACAGTTCCTGCAACACCGCGGCGTCCTACAGAATACAGACTGTCTTCAACGGCTATATCGTCAGCTACTCGAACATATTCAACCTGGATACCATCCTCGATTGCTAAAGCGGCACCATTTTTAAAGTTCATGATGTCACCGCTGTAATTTTTAATAATCATCAGGACCCCTTTTTGACCGGCAGCTGCTTTGATTCCCTGATACACTTGTATTTGTGATGGCGAAGCAAACACATCCCCGCATACTGCAGCATCAAGCATACCTTTTCCGACAAAGCCCGCATGTGCAGGTTCATGCCCACTGCCTCCCCCGCTAATTAAGCTCACTTTGTTTTCATTTATTACTCGTTTCTTAATAATTTTATATTTCTTCAGAAACTCGAGTTCCGGATGTGCCATGATTAATCCATTAGCCATCTCCATTACGAGGTTCTCAGGTTTATTTATAATCTTTTTCATTTGTATTGCCTCCCGTTTCTATTAAAAATTGGTAGTCTTGCTAAATTTATTCATACTGTTAACAGTATAATGTAAGCGTTTTAAAGTAAACGGACAAATAACCGTATTTGTCAAAATAGCCGTAATTATATCATTTTTGTATAATTAAATTACAATTTTAATAGGGAAGGTAACCCATGACCTCATCGATTATCACACAAAAAATAATTGCAAAATCATTAAAAGATTTAATGGTAACTGAACCTTTTCATAAAATTTCAGTAAGCGACATTATGGTAAACTGTAAGATGCGAAGGCAAACATTTTACTACCATTTTCAAGATAAATATGAATTGCTTGGCTGGATTTATAAAGAAGAAACGAAGGAAAATATTACAGACTTTATTGGATATGAAAAGTGGGAGAACATCTTTCATTTGTTATTGGAATACTTCAGTCAGAATCGACGATTCTATCAAAATGCATTTAAAGTAGAAGAGCAAAATTCCTTTAACGAATACTTATATGAACACACAAAGAATTTGTATCTTGAGATTATTACTAACCGTTTGGACGGAAGCAGATTAAAGGTTTCTAATGAAAGGAAAGAATTAATGGCTTCTTTTTATAGCTATGGGTTTGTAGGGATAATCAAAGAGTGGATTGAGAAAGATTGCACTCTCGAATCTTCCACGATGTCATCCTTGATGAAATATATGATAAATGATCAATTACTGCCATTTCTGCAGGAGTGAGCAGCGAGAGGGAATAAGAATGAAAAAAATAATTAATGATGTTCAGCATGTTGTAAGAGACATGTTGGCTGGATTTTGTTTTGAACATAAAGAAAGGGTTTCTTATGAGCCCAAGCATGATATTGTTTATCGGAAAGATTTAAAAGATATAAGAGAGGAGGTAGTCATTATTAGCGGAGGCGGCAGCGGACACGAACCGGCTCATTATGGATATGTAGGGAAAGGAATGCTCTCCATTTCTGTTAATGGAGAAATTTTCACGCCGCCAACAACTGAGCAAATAGTAGCCGCCATTCGGATGATTGATAAAAATAAGCGTGTCTTGCTCATAGTCAAAAATTTTAAAGCAGATTTAGAGAGTTTTTTGATGGCTGAATCCATCGCCCAAAAAGAAGGCTGGACTGTTGATCATGTCATTGTAAGTGATGATGTCTCCATTGAAGACGACAATTCCTTCAATAAGCGGAAACGTGGTGTGGCTGGTACTGTGTTTGTCCATAAAATACTTGGAGCTGCTGCACGTGAGGGATATTCTCTAAACGAACTAACGGAAATTGGCCAGTCTGTCATCAATCATTTACATACATTGGGAGTTGCACTTTCACCGGTAACCCATCCTGAGACAGATAGAAGGTCATTTATACTACAGGATAATGAAGTATTTTACGGAATTGGGATTCATGGTGAAGTGGGATACCGGAAAGAAGAATTTCATTCCTCTGAAATTTTAGCCATAGAGCTTATGAATAAACTTAAAAGTCTTTATCGATGGAAAAAAGGAGATCGATTTGCCATTTTGGTGAATGGGTTAGGGGCTACACCGCTGATGGAACAGTATATCTTTACCAATGACATCCGACGTTTATGCGAGCTGGAAGGCTTGGATATTAGATTTGTGAAGGTTGGAAACCATTTAACTTCCTTAGATATGAAAGGTATTTCATTAAGCTTACTCAAAATAACGGATTCTGTTTGGGAAAAATGGTTAAAAGCAGAGGTGGAAGTAGCTAACTGGTAGTTAAGATTTGATTAGTGCACAGTCAAATACCATATATAGCAGAAATAGAGTAAAGCCCTGTTTATGCTCGGGTATCATAACGAGCATAAACAGGGCTTTTCTTTTTCATTAAGTAATTTAGTAGCACCATATGAAATAAAATATATTCATAACTATTGCTTAATGTATCTCTAAATCTTTTACTGTTTCTCCTTCAACTAACACTGGCTGATAATAGGTTTCGTTTGGTAAATCTCGTTTTCCTTGCAATTTCTTAATGAGCCAATCAGCTGCATCACGTCCCATTTGTTCCTGTGGGTGGGTTAATGTTGTCAGTGCAATAGTAGCATTTTTGGCAATATAGGAATTGTCCTGCCCGATTATTGATAACTTCTCTGGAATGGAAATATTAAGCTGTTTACACACATTTACTACTTCTAAACCGACTTCATCGTTATAGCAAACAATCGCGGTTAATAGGTGAATATTTTCCTCTAAAAATTTCTTCAAGCTAGCTGATAAATTGGGCTTTGTTTCTGTATCGAATGTAAGCACATGCTCAGGTCGAAATCCTAATTTGGCTTCTCCAAGCGCTTTTATATATCCCTTCATTCGATATTTTCCCTGTAGGTCATCTGATTTTGATATTAGCCCGATATGTGTATGTCCCTTCGAAATTAATTCCTTTGTTGCGAGATAACTGGACTGGACGTCATCAAGACAAAGAAAGGGAACACTTAATTCTTCATAATAAGCATTAATCATAATGAATGGAACCTCTTGTTCTTTAAATGACAGGTAATAAGAGATGTTTGGATTATATAGATTGCTTTTCGTAGGCTCTATGATCAAACCATCCACTCCAAATGACAGCATCATTTCCAAAGCTTTCTTTTCCTGTTCGACATCATTATTTGTACTGGCTAATAATAACGAATAATTCTCTTCATTTAATCTGCCTTCAATCCCTCGAATAATGGAGGGGAAAATATAATCAGAAATGTAGGTTGTAATGACTCCGATTGTTTTAGTGTTAGATTGACCGCCAGATTTTGCTTGATATTGGTTACTGACATAAGTGCCAGACCCTTTTTCACTTCTTAAAAATCCTTCGTTTGATAGTTCTAAAATAGCTTTACGAACAGTTTGTCGGCTCACTTCGTATTTTTCTTGGAGGGAAGCTTCAGTAGGGATTTGGTCACCAACTTTATAATCTCCCGAAAGAATCTTGCTTTTTATATCATCAATGATGACCTGATATTTTGGTTTCATTTATAGCTCACTTCCTTCATTGGTGCTCTTGCACTAATTGATTGATTCGAAATAGTTGTATGTACATATTTTACTTTGAATTAGTAAGAAATAAAATAAGCAATCTAATTCTATTTTATAAGTAACATCTTTCATTAGTTCTTTTAATAGTATACCCAATAAATGGTTTTGTGGGTCTTTGTTTGATTTGTACTAAAATCGAGAATGTTAAATTTGTGTGTACTAATTACACATTAGTTGACATTTGTACGTACAAATAAATATAATCAAGTTAACAAATAGAAAGCGTAATCATTCCGGATATTGAAACCGCTATCAGATGGGGGTTTATATGAGAAAGAACAAAGCAAACATACAAGAGGCAATTGCTAGGGGAGAGACTTCTCTTGGAATTGAATTTGGTTCTACACGTATCAAGGCAGTGTTAATTGATCATAATTTTGAAACGGTTGCATCTGGAAGCTATGAGTGGGAAAACCGCTTGGAGGATGGTTTTTGGACATACAGCCTAGTCGATATTATTACTGGCCTACAAGCAGCGTATCGTGAGATGAAGCAAGAAGTTGAAAGAAACTATGGGATAACGATTCGGAAGATTGGTTCTATTGGAATCTCAGCCATGATGCACGGATATATGGCCTTTGATCATACAGGAGAATTACTTGTTCCGTTTCGTACTTGGCGTAACTCAACAACGAGTGCGGCAGCTAAAGAATTGACTGATACATTTAAATTCAATATCCCAGAACGATGGAGCGTTGCTCATCTTTATCAAGCTATCTTAAATGAAGAGAAACATTTGCCGCGTATTGATTATGTTACGACTTTAGCAGGTTATATCCACTGGTTACTGACTGGTAATAAAGCGATCGGTATTGGAGATGCTTCAGGTATGTTTCCAATCGATGAATCAACAAAGAATTATAATGAATCAATGGTTAAGCAATTTGATGAACTAATTTCCACGAAGGGTTGTCCTTTGAGCCTAGAGGAGATTCTTCCTAAAGTTTATCTTTCAGGAGAACAAGCTGGTGAATTGACTGAAGTTGGGGCAAAAATTCTTGATCAATCACAGAATTTACAACCAGGTATTCCGCTTTGTCCGCCGGAAGGTGATGCGGGTACAGGAATGGTTTCTACAAATAGTGTGAGAAAGCGTACTGGTAATATTTCAGTAGGAACATCAGTCTTTGCCATGATTGTACTGGAAAAAGAACTCTCAAAAGTGTATCCGGAAATTGATTTAGTAACAACACCTGATGGCAGTCCTGTAGCGATGGTTCATGCTAATAACTGCTCCAGTGATTTAAATGCCTGGCTGAAATTATTCCGTGAGTTCTCTGAAGCAATGGGCCAAAAGATAGAAACGGATCAATTATATGAAGTGATGCTGAATAAAGCTTTGGAGGCTGAACCGGATGCTGGCGGATTGCTAAGCTATGGCTATTTATCCGGTGAGAATATTACAGGATTAGATGAGGGGCGACCGCTATTCGTACGACCTCCTGGTAGTCAGTTTAATTTAGCAAACTTTATGCGAGCTCATCTTTTTACTGCATTTGGCGCATTAAAAATTGGAATGGACATTATGACTAAAGAAGAAAGTGTTGAAATTGACGGCATTTTGGCTCACGGCGGATTATTCAAAACACCTATTGTAGGTCAAAAAATCGTCGCAGCTGCCATTGATGCACCAGTATCCGTTATGGCAACAGCCGGAGAGGGCGGTGCGTGGGGGATGGCTATTCTGGCTTCTTACATGATGAACAAAAATGAGAAGGAATACTTGGAAGAATTCCTTGACCAAAAAGTCTTTTTCGAGGTTGATAGTCAAGAAATATATCCGGATCAGTTTGATGTTAAAGGTTTTGAGAAATTTATAGAGCGATATAAAAAAGGTCTTGTAATTGAGCAGGCAGCTGTCGATCATTTGATTTTATGAGTCCAAGTTTGGAGGGGTTCAAGTGTTAGAAAAGTTAAAAGAGGAAGTATTTGAAGCAAATTTAGAATTGCCCAAGCATGGACTCGTCAAATATACATGGGGAAATGTAAGTGCAATTGACCGTGATAGTGGCTTATTTGTTATCAAACCGAGCGGTGTTGATTATAAGACGATGAAGCCAAGTGATATGGTGGTTGTTGATTTGGATGGTCAGGTGGTTGAAGGGGAATTGAATCCTTCATCAGATACAGCAACTCATGCAGTACTTTACAAGCATTATTCAGAGATTGGCGGCATTGTGCATACGCACTCAACCTGGGCGACTATATGGGCTCAAGCAGGTTTAGATGTTCCGGCGATGGGAACTACTCATGCCGATACATTCTATGGTTCCATTCCATGTGCAAGGTTTTTAACTCAAGAGGAAGTTGACCGTGGGTACGAAGTGGAAACTGGAAAGGTCATTATCGAAACATTTGAACAACGTGGATTAGATATATTGGCAGTTCCCGGTATTTTACTTCATGGACACGGACCATTTACTTGGGGCAAAGATGCAAAATCAGCGGTTATGAACAGTGTGGTATTAGAAGAGGTCTCAAAAATGAATTTATTTACACGAGAACTAAATCATTTTGCTGAAGAATTGCCACAACGTATTTTAGATAAGCACTATCTACGTAAACATGGAAAAAATGCCTACTATGGGCAAAAATAATACAAACTATCAAACTACGAAAAGAGGATTATTATGTCTAAAGTAAAAGAGTTTTGGTTTGTCGTAGGTTCACAGCATCTATATGGGGAAGAAGCACTGGCGGAAGTCAAAGCACACGCACAAACGATGACGGATGCCTTAAATGAAAGCGGTATATTACCTTACCCGCTTGTATTGCAGGATTTAGCTGTAAGTGCAGATAAAATTACAAGCATTATGAAAGAAGTGAACTATCGTGATGAGGTTGCGGGCGTAATTACTTGGATGCATACCTTCTCACCAGCAAAAATGTGGATTCGCGGAACAAAATTATTACAAAAGCCATTGCTACATTTAGCAACGCAGTTTAACGAAAGTATTCCATGGGAAACCATTGATATGGACTTCATGAATCTGAATCAATCAGCTCATGGTGATCGTGAATATGGATTTATCAATGCGCGTTTGAAAAAGCAAAATAAAGTTGTAGTAGGTTACTGGAAACGTGCTGAAGTCCAAAAGCAAATAGCAGAATGGATGGATGTAGCGGTTGCTTATAACGAAAGCTTCAATATAAAAGTTGCTCGTTTTGGTGATAACATGCGTAATGTTGGAGTAACCGAAGGGGATAAGGTAGAGGCTCAAATTCAATTTGGATGGACTGTTGACTACTTTGGTATAGGCGATCTTGTTCAATATGTGAATGACGTTAAGGACGAAGAAGTGAACGATTTAATTGCTGAGTATGCGGAACTATATGAATTTGATTATGGCATATACAGCAAAGAAGATTGGGAAAAGAGCGTGAAGGTGCAAGCAAGCTATGAAATTGCCATTAAGCGTTTCCTTGATGATGGTGGTTACAATGCATTCACAACTAACTTTGAAGACTTATATGGCATGAAACAGCTTCCTGGCCTTGCAGTGCAACGTTTGATGGCCCAAGGATATGGATTTGCTGGTGAAGGGGATTGGAAGACTGCAGCCCTAGATCGCTTACTTAAAGTGATGAGCCATAACCAATCGACTGGATTTATGGAGGATTACACTTATGAACTAGCTGTTGGGCAAGAAGCTGCTCTTCAATCACATATGCTTGAAGTAGATCCAACATTAGCTTGCAACAAGCCAAAAATTGTCGTATCTCCATTAGGTATCGGTGATCGTGAAGATCCGGCTCGTTTAGTTTTCGATGGTAAGGCAGGAGATGGTGTTGTTGTTTCAATGGCTGACTTTGGTACACATTACATGCTTTTGATTAATGAAGTTTCTGCTTTTGAGCCAACTGTTAAAGCACCTAATCTTCCAGTAGCACGTGTACTATGGGAAGTAAAGCCAAACTTCCAGGATGGGGTTAAAGCGTGGATTGAGAATGGCGGCGGTCACCATACAGTTGTTTCATTGAATCTGACAACAGATCAAATTATCACGTATGCAAAGCTTGTTGACTTAGATTATGTAGTTATTAGGTAATGGCTTTATCCTCCGAGGGGGCTTATGCTTTCTTGGAGGATAATAGATTATCCCAGAAGGTAGAATAAGATGCTTTTATTTGTAAGCGTGTTCTTTGTTTATATATATCCCTAATGCGTTATTCATTAAATTAAACAGAGCATCTCTATTATTAAATAGGCAACACCTACTATCATGTAAGACAAGCTATGAACGTAAATATTCTATTAAAAACTTACTGGTATTATAGCAATTTTGCAGGACTTGAAAACGCTTTTATATATGTTAAGGCTATTAATAGTCTTAGTGGTAGGATTTCTAGCAATATATTTTTGCACCTAGTGGAGGGAACATTCATGGTTAATGAAAAGAAAATATCAAGTCGCTTTATTTATTTCTTTGGAGCTTTTGCCGGCATTCTTTTTGGTTATGATATAGGTGTTATGACGGGAGCATTACCTTTTTTAGAAAGTGATTGGAGCCTCGAAGGAAGAGCTACCGCTATTGGTTGGATTACCTCTTCGGTAATGTTTGGAGCTATTTTTGGAGGTGTCGTAGCTGGTCAGCTGTCTGACCGTTTAGGACGACGCAAAATGATTTTAATATCTGCTGTCATTTTTGTTGTGGGATCCATATTGTCAGGCATAGCCCCCCATGATGGAATACTATTTTTGATTGTATCACGGATGTTTCTAGGACTAGCTGTTGGGGCTGCCTCTGCGTTGGTTCCAGCCTATATGTCGGAAATGGCGCCTGCAAAATTGCGCGGTCGTCTGTCAGGAATAAATCAAACCATGATCGTTTCTGGGATGTTGCTCTCATACATTGTTGATTATCTATTGAAAGACCTGCCAGAAACTATGGCATGGCGGATGATGCTTGGTTTGGCTGCAGTACCTGCTATCATCTTATTTTTTGGAATGTTAAAGTTACCTGAATCACCAAGATTTTTAATTAAGAATAATAAATTTGATGAAGCTCGTAAGGTATTGGGCTATATTGTTCAAATAAAAAAGATATTGATGCTGAAATAAAACAAATTCAAGAAGCTGCAAAAGAAGAAAAAACGGTAAGTCAGAAAACGTCTTGGGGAACTCTCTTAAGTGGTAAATACCGTTACTTGGTCTTTGCGGGTGTAGGTGTAGCAGCTTTTCAACAATTCCAGGGTGCAAATGCCATCTTCTATTACATTCCTTTGATTGTGGAAAATGCTACGGGTCATGCAGCCAGTTCCGCGTTGATGTGGCCAATCATTCAGGGGATTATCCTCGTAATAGGTTCATTAGTATTCCTGGTCATTGCTGATAAATTTAAGCGCCGTACTTTATTAACAGTTGGCGGAACCATTATGGGACTCTCCTTTATTTTTCCTGCCATCTTAAACATACTAATTCCTAATGTGAATCCGATGATGATGGTTGTTTTTCTAAGTATCTATGTTGCGTTTTATTCATTCACATGGGCTCCTTTAACTTGGGTCATAGTTGGAGAAATATTCCCGCTAGCCATTCGCGGACGTGCGTCAGGATTAGCTTCATCATTTAACTGGATTGGTTCTTTCTTGGTCGGATTGCTTTTCCCAATCATGATTGCTTTTATGCCTCAAGAAGCTGTTTTTGCCATCTTCGGCGGTATTTGTTTACTGGGAGTCCTATTTATACGGACATGCGTTCCTGAAACTCGCGGTCGCAGTTTAGAGGATATAGAAAAAATTGGAGAAAGTAAACAAGCTAAGGCGAAAAGTGCATAGTAAGTAACATAATTAATTGCTAATCGAATTACAGCAAAGCTATACAGTAAGCTGTCCCTGATTTCTATACTGGAATCAGGGACTTTTTTATTCATTCATTTATCTGAAGTGCCTGTTTTACTTAAGAGGAATTCCAGTTTCATTGCTCCATCTCGATTTTTTCGCTATTATTTTACTATAACTCAATGAATACAGGTGAAGAAATGAAACCGAATGATGGAGTAAAAGAAGATAATTATAAAGTGTTCGCATTGCTAAGCAATTATTTAAATAAGGCGCCCGATTTTGTTGATGGGGAAGAGATAAAAGAGATTGTTCAGTTTGGAGTATCTTATGAGCATGCGTTTGCGGTCATTTTAGCGTCTGCTTTTGGATTGGATATTGTGGATAAGATGGATGATAAGAATCTATTCAACAATTACTTTAATGGAATGTTTTTTAAACTGGATGAAAAGGAATATTACGAAAACACTTATTATAAGAATATCAAGATCCCAACGTTGAAGATTGGTAATAGTGATCTGAAATATGAAAAGTATAAACCGTTTGAGGGCTTTGTATGCAATGATATTGTCAAAACAAAAGAAGGCAGGCAAATCCCGCAAATTGGTTTTTTTGAAACAGAATTTGAGTATCCAGCTATTTTGGAAAATGGAAGAATATGGATGACAGTAACGCCTAATGAAATTGAAACCATGAAAGAACCGATTGAACAGGCGTTTGGAAATGTACTTACATATGGGTTGGGACTTGGCTATTATACCTATATGATTTCTGAAAAAGAAAATGTTGATAGCATCACGGTAGTCGAAATGAATGAAGACGTGATTAACTTGTTCCAAACGTATATATTGCCGCAATTCAAAAACCATCAAAAGATTAAGATCATTAAAGCTAATGCCTTTGAATATGCTCAAAAATCTATGGCAAAGGGTCAATTTGATTTTGTTTTTACGGATTTATGGCATGATGTTTCAGATGGGATTGATATGTATTTAAAAATGAAATTATTTGAAAAAAGATGTCCAAATACGATATTTACCTATTGGATTGAAAAATCAATTAAATGTTATTTATAAAACATGCATGAGAAATCCTCTTTCAAAGTTTGAAGGGGGAT
The DNA here is from genome assembly GCF_058313585.1 of Bacillus sp. z50. Classification (NCBI taxonomy): domain Bacteria; kingdom Bacillati; phylum Bacillota; class Bacilli; order Caryophanales; family Bacillaceae; genus Bacillus; species Bacillus sp. z50. The sequence continues at coordinate 137,697 of NZ_JBZFQL010000005.1, read as the reverse complement.
TTTTATAGTTAGTAAAGGTATGTTTTCCTGACGAGTATATAAATAAGTCGTTGGTCAGGGGCGATAATCGTTCAGTGAGAAATAGGTCAAAAATACCACATTGTTTATTTTAGCTTTATGCTTATAAAGATGGTACTTTTGTATTAAGTGAGTAGGAAATTGTATAACCAAAAGAAAACAAGAGGTAGTTGAACTTATGAATGAGAAGGTCATAAATAATAGTGATAAATGTTATGTATTGGCTGAAGAGAAGGCTGAAAAGTATTTTGAATCCTTGCGTGCGCAGGTGATTGAAAAGAGCTATATCGATGCATTAACGAAAGATATTCAATCGTGGAAGCAGAATCATATTCGTCATCGATCCTTAGCTTCCCTTTTTGCTCATAAAAATAAAAAAACAACAAATAAGGAGTATCATCAGTATATAAGCTGGTTGAATAAGAGAGGGAAACTGGAGCAGTATCTTCATCGAAGTATTTCATATATCTATCTGAGAGATTTGGGCAAAGCCTTGGACGAGCCTGAAACACAAACTAAAATCAAACAAGTCGTGGATACGCTCATTTCTCAATTAGTTACAGATAAATTTGAAGAATCTAGTGAGTTTGATTTGTTTAGTACACACGGTTTGTACAGATGGGGTCAAAAGGAGAATATCGAGTCAACAATCATCTGGCTATTCGACAAGCTAAGAATCGTTTCATCCTCTATACCGAATGGGATGGATGCCGAAAATGCCCAACGTAAATTAATCAAAATCATAGGTGGAGTTATGATGCACGTTAGGGAAGAGATGGGCTCTGATATTTCCCCGGAAGAACGAGCACAGAAGCTTGATGAAGCCATTCGGTTAGGATATTCCTATGGTCTGACCTATCCTTTTATAGATGATTTACTAGATGCAAATGTTTTATCCGATGAGGAGAAAAAGCAGTTTTCAACTATCATTAGAATGACGCTTATAAATGGGACAGTCCCAGAAATAGACGAGTGGTCAGGAGAAAATGAAAATCTTATTCGGTTTATTCATTCAGAACTGAAGGAAGCATTTGAGTATATTAAAGGATGCCAAAGCCCAGAAAATGCTAGAATATTTTTCGACCAGGCGTATGTGTTTTTTCATTCACAGGAAGTGGACCGAGTTAAAGAGTTAACAAATGAACATTACTCCAATGAAGATTTGTTTATTCCAATCATATTAAAATCATCTTCTTCACGATTGATTGTTCGTTCTGTTATTAGTGCACCGGAGGATGAAGGGTTTAACAAACGTACGTTTTACTATGGAATATACAATCAATTGGCAGATGACTTTGCGGATTTATTTGAGGATATGGATGCAGGAGCGGTCACTCCATATACGTATTATCTAACCTATCATGATAAGCGTCCTGACCTTATTAACCCATTCGAATTATATTGGACGGTTATTTTCAACTTAATTCATCATGTATATGATTCTGATCCTCATGCTTGTGAGGTCATACTGGATCGAGCAATCAATGGCTTAAAAAGAAATAAAGAACGATTAGGTACTAAGAAATATGATGAATTGATGAAGTTGTTAACAGCAAATATACCAGCATTCAACAGCCTCATCCAAACGATGGTTCAGAAAGCGGATGATGTGGATTTCTTTGATAAATTGCTCCGAGATCATATCCTTTCCAATATGAGAAAGGATCGTCAAGAGGAGAGCGAATTTGCTAACACAATAAAGAGCATTCGTCAGGAGATTAATCAATATCTGCCTATTAATCAACTAGAATCTACACTTTTGACGAATGATCCAATCATTGATGCGGCAAATTACAGTCTTGAAGGTGATGGAAAGAGGTTAAGGCCAATCGTGACTTGGATGATGGGAGTCAGGGAGTATGGGCTGGATTCTACAGCGATTGTACCGCTTCTTAAATCCCTGGAATATATGCATACGGCATCTCTTATTCTCGATGATCTGCCATCTCAGGATAATGCGCCTTTTCGAAGAGGGCGTGCTACCTTGCATAAGGTCCATAATACGGGTATAGCAGAAATAACTTCGGTATATCTTATTCAGAATGCTATGAAGGAACAAGCATCACTGAAACAATTTGATGCCGCGTCTGTTCTACAGTTAATTCGATACTCATCCCAGGTAGCCATGGATATGTGCAGAGGTCAGGCGATGGACTTAGAATCGAAAGGGAAAGTGCTGACTTTAGAGGAATTAAACACGCTTTCCTTTTACAAAACAGGAATCGCATTTGAGGCATCACTCATTATGCCTGCCATTCTTGCTCAAGTAGAGGAATCCGAGATAGAGAAGTTAAAAAAATTCGCTCATCATGCCGGAATCGCATTTCAAATTAAAGATGACTTGCTTGATCTGGAGGGGGATGACCTTTTACTTGGAAAACCTGTCGGTCAGGACAAAGAGAATAATAATTCTACATTTGTATCAGTTCTTGGCAGGGAGGGTGCTCGTAAAGTAATGTGGGACCATTACTGCTATGCTATGGAAGCTATTGTACAAATTTCACCGAAGAGTTCATTTTTAAAGCACTTATTGAATTATATGGTGAACAGAGAGCGCTAAAGTGATTGTCTGTTCGCTGCCTGATAGCAGAGAACATTCAGAACATAAAGATGCCCCCGGTTTTAAAACCAGGGGCATCTTTTTTCCTTATTTAACGCCTCTCATGTATTTTTGGATGGTTGGTGAGATGAAGTAAATAATAATTGAACATAGAATTGCGAATCCACCAATTAATCCAAAATACAGGAGTTCCGTTTCCGTACTATAAAGTTTTACAAGCTGTGCATTTATAGCCTGTGCAACTGCGCTTGCGAGGAACCATAGGCTCATCGTTTGAGCGGAGAATGCAGCAGGTGCCAATTTAGTTGTAGCAGATAAACCAACAGGAGATAGACAAAGCTCTCCAAGTGTGACGATTAGGTAGCTCAATATGAGCCAATAAGGACTAACAAGTGAGTCACCGCCACTTAAGTATCCTGGTACAAGCATCACAATGAATGATAGACCTGCTAATAGCAAGCCAATTGAAAATTTTCTGGAAGTTGAAGGCTGTCTATCCCCAAGCTTCATCCATAACCAAGCTGCAACTGGTGCAAAGATGATCACGAAGAGGGCAGGCATTGCCTGTAGCACACCAGGTGCGATTTTAAAGCCTAACAATGTTAAATTAGTCCGTTCTAAAGCATAAATATTCAGTAAATTAGAGCCTTGTTCATAAATAGCCCAGAAGATAACTGCTGACAGGAATAATGGAATATAGGCAAGTAATCTTGATTGTTCTTCTGCAGTTGTTTTAGAGCTTTTGTACATCCAAACAAAGTAAACGACTGGTATAATAACTGCCAAAATAGTTACGAGTAAAACAAATCGATCAATGGTTAGCCAACCGATTGTAATCAGAGCATAGAAAAGGACAATTAATAGAGCAATTGTTACCCCAAAATAAAGAGCAAATTTCTTTTTGCCTTCAGGGCTTAATGGATTAGGTGGCTGTGTTCCAATGGTGCCCAGATTTTTCTTTTTCGTAATAACAAATACGATTAATCCAAGAAACATACCTACAGCAGCAGCTGAAAAACCTGCATGGTAGCTATCGTAATGCCCACGTAATCCTTCTACAACAAATGGAGCTATAAAAGCACCTAAATTAATCCCCATATAGAAGATACTGAATCCTGAGTCCCGGCGATTGTCGGCCTTTGTATATAAGTCACCAACAACACTGGAAATGTTCGGTTTTAGCAATCCGGTACCAATGATAATTAAGAACATACTGGCAAAAAAGGCTTCAGCCCCGAGCGGTAATGCCAGAACAACATGACCAAGCATAATAAAAACTCCACCGTAGAATACGGTTCTGCTTGTCCCAAGTAAACGGTCTGCAACCCATCCACCGATAATACCTGATAGATAGACTAAAGATCCATAGATTGCAGCAATTGACATGGCTGTGGTTTGATCAAACCCCAGTCCGCCCTTGCTAACTTCAGCGTATAAGTAGAGGACCAGGATGGCCCGCATTCCATAATACGAAAAACGTTCCCAAAACTCTGTGAAAAATAATGTGAAAAGTCCTTTAGGGTGTCCGAAAAAACCTGTGTTCGGAATGCCTGGAACACCCGACTGTTTGTTTAATTTAACCAAAAATTCTCTCTCCTTTAGCATGATGTAGTACAATATACCATTTTATTTTAGATTAACTAAAAAATCAAAATTGAGAGACTATAATTTTGTTTATTTAATAGAAATATGTCGAAAAATGTTAGATTATGTGTGATAAATAAAGAAGAATAAATAATGTTTAATAGAAAATGCCCCAAAGTTATTGATAACTTTGGGGCATTTTTATTTAGGCTTCTATTTGATTTTTTAGTTTTGCATATTCTTCATCAGAGAATACTCGTGATTTCGTAATGAAATGACAATCTTCTATACTATCAAGTGAAAAGGCTGCTCCTCTTCCATCAGTAGTATCTAGGATCAATTGAGTATGTTTCCAGTACTCATATTGCATCTTATGGATATAAAACGGTGCTCCTCCAATGGAACCGAGGTATACATCAGAATCCCCCGTTTTAAAATCATCTTCCTTATAACACATGGGAGCAGATCCATCACAGCAGCCTCCGGATTGGTAAAACATAATAGAGCCGTGAGTTCTTTTTAATGAATCTATTAATTGAAGTGCCTCTTCGGTTGCTACGACACGTTCTACCATTTAGAGTCACTCCTTTTAGAAGAAACCTTGAGCATTTTTATCATAGCTTACTAACAAACATTTTGTTTGTTGGTAATGATCTAACATCATAGCATGGTTTTCACGGCCGATACCGGATAATTTGTAACCGCCGAAAGCAGCACCTGCTGGATATTGATGATATGTGTTTGTCCATACACGACCAGCTTGTATCGCACGGCCAGCACGGTAAGCAAGATCTCCACTGCGGGACCATACACCGGCACCTAATCCGTACAAGGTATCATTTGCAATTTCCATTGCTTCGTCAAAATCTTTGAAAGTCGTTACACTAAGAACTGGACCAAAGATTTCTTCCTGGAATATACGCATTTTGTTATGACCTTTGAAAACAGTCGGTTTAATATAGTTACCATTTTTAAGGTCTTCACCAAGGTCATTTTCTTCTCCGCCAATTAAACATTCAGCACCTTCTTCTTTGCCGAGTTTAATGTAGGATAAGATTTTTTCTTTTTGTTCATTTGAAGCCTGTGCGCCCATCATAACTTCTGTGTCAAGTGGGTTGCCAATCTTAATAGCTTTCACACGCTCTAATGCACGTTCCATAAATTTATCATAGATTGATTCCTGGATTAATGCACGGGAAGGGCATGTGCAAATTTCACCGGAGTTTAGAGCAAACATCACTAAGCCTTCGATTGCTTTATTTAAAAATTCATCATCTTTGTCTATTACATCTTCAAAGAATACGTTAGGTGATTTACCGCCAAGCTCCAATGTGACAGGAATAATGTTTTCAGTAGCATATTGCATTATTTGGCGTCCCACTGCTGTAGAACCAGTAAAGGCAATCTTCGCAATACGTGGATTTGTTGCAAGTGGTTTTCCTACTTCAATACCAAAACCATTTACGATGTTCAGAACACCCGCTGGGAGTATATCCTGAATTAACTCAACAAGAACCATAATGGATGCAGGAGTTTGTTCAGCTGGTTTTAATACGATGCAGTTACCTGCTGCTAATGCCGGGGCAATCTTCCAGACAGCCATTAGAATTGGGAAATTCCAAGGAATGATTTGACCAACAACACCAAGTGGTTCTTGGAAGTGGTAAGCTACTGTATCATTATCTAATTGAGTAGTTCTTTCTTCTTGTGTACGAATGGCACTTGCGAAATAACGGAAGTGATCAATTGCCAAAGGAACATCAGCATTCAATGTTTCACGTACTGCTTTCCCGTTATCCCAAGTCTCAGCTACAGCGAGCATTTCCAGGTTTTCTTCTAAACGATCTGCAATTTTATTTAAAATACGTGCACGTTCAGCAGTAGAAGTTTTCCCCCAAGCTTCTTTTGCTGCATGTGCCGCATCTAATGCTAATTCAATATCTTCAGCAGAAGAACGAGCAGCCTTTGTAAAAACTTCTCCGGTTACCGGAGATTTATTTTCAAAGTATTGACCTTTAACAGGTGCGACCCATTTTCCGCCGATAAAGTTATCGTATTTCTCTTTGAAATGCACAACTGCGCCTTCTGTATTTGGATTTGCATAAATCATGTTGATATCTCCCCTATGTTCGTATTGAAAACTCTTAAATATAAAGTTTTGATGCCACTTTGGAATAAAAATACACCAGTGAAGCGTTTTCTATACTATTATTTGTCTAATTTAATAAAATTTCAAATAATATGACTGTGAATATAGGAGAAATATGATGTATAAGTGTAGTATAGAAATAGGAAAAAAATGTGTCTTCCATTACTCGTTACTAGATAGATAAATTTTGCAGGTTATCTATTACATCTAAAGAGAATTATTCACCCATGAATGGAACAAGAGATTGGAGACAGGCTGTTTAATTTTACTAACAGCAACCAACAGATACGGGCGCTCTTATTCTGCCGAAATGCAGCGCTGCAAAAAAAATGATCTATATTTAATTCAGTCGGCAAGAGAAAAATAAGGTGGTAATAGCATGGATATTGCGGTGATAGGATCCAATATGGTCGATCTAATTTCCTATATTGATAGAATGCCAGAAGAGGGAGAAACACTTGAAGCACCTAGCTTTTCAATGGGGTGTGGAGGAAAAGGGGCCAACCAGGCAGTGGCAGCTGCAAAACTGGGCTCCAAGGTCATGATGGTTACGAAGGTAGGCGATGACATTTTTGCAGATAACACCATTCAAAATCTTAAACGCTATGGAATTGATACAGAATTTACGAATAAGGTCCCCGGAAGCAGCAGCGGGGTCGCACCAATCTTTGTAGATTCGGATTCCAAAAATCGTATTTTAATCATTAAAGGGGCCAATCAGTACCTTTTACCTGAGGATGTCGATAAAGCGGCCGAAAAGCTCAAGACATGTTCTTTAATTATTCTTCAGTTAGAAATCGCGCTCGAAACCGTTTATCGGGCGATAGAATTTGGGAACGAGCATGGGATTCCTGTTATTCTGAATCCTGCTCCTGCTACCAAAAATTTGGATTTCAATTATGTATGCAAATGTGACTTTTTTGTTCCCAATGAAAGTGAACTGGATATCTTGACTGGCATGCCTGTTTCAACGATTGAGCAAATTAAAGCTGCTGCAGTCAGCCTGATAGATAAAGGAGTTAAAAATGTTATCGTGACGATGGGAAGCCGAGGCGTGATGTGGATAACCGATAGAGGAACGCAAATCGTTGATTCATTCAAGGTTGATGCTGTAGACACAACGGGGGCCGGAGACGCATTCATCGGCTGTTTCGCCTATAATTATATTCAGAATGGGGATATTGTCCAATCGATAAAAATGGCTAATGCCTTTGCAGCATTAAGTGTCACAAAACGTGGTACACAGAATTCTTATCCAAGTATGGATGAAGTTAAGTTGTTTTTAAGCAAAAGAATTGAAGCGTAAGCAGGATTTTAATTAAAACTTGGTTTTTAGTGAATTAAAGGATGGCTCTTAGTGATGGAGTCATCCTTTAATATTTAAGTTATTTTACACAAATATATGACTAAGATATTTTTAGGGGTTATTAAGATTACCTTTCTATTGTTCAAGTGTTTGTCATAAAAACAAATATAATTCAGATTAATCAGTTAATAAATTTGTTATCAATCGATATAATGATATAATAAAAGTGTTCTGTATTATGCGTTTCTAACAAAATTTTAGGAGATGACCAATATGAAAGCACTCAGATGGTACAATGCTAAAGATTTAAGGTTAGACAATTTAGAGGAACCTACTGCCAAAAAGGGAGAAGCAAAAATTAAAGTTGAATGGTGCGGTATTTGTGGAAGTGACTTACACGAATATACAGCCGGTCCAATTTTTATCCCAACCGAAGAGCCACACCCATTGAGTAAGGAGAAAGCTCCGATTGTAATGGGACATGAATTTTCTGGACAAGTTGTAGAGGTTGGCGAAGGCGTAACCAGAGTCCAAGTTGGTGACCGTGTTACAGTTGAGCCCGTCTACTCCTGTGGAAAATGCGAAGCTTGTAAACAAGGAAAATATAATCTATGTGAGCTAATGGGCTTTTATGGTTTAGCAGGAGGCGGTGGAGGATTCTCTGAATACGCTTCTATACCGGAACATATGTTACATAAGCTGCCTGAAAATGTTTCATTTGAACAAGGGGCACTCGTAGAACCTTCAGCTGTTGCTGTACACGCTGTTAAACAAAGTAAACTTAAAGTTGGCGATAAAGCAGCGGTATTTGGAACAGGACCAATTGGTTTATTAGTTATTGAAGCGTTAAAAGCAGCTGGTGCGGCTGAAATTTATGCAGTAGAATTATCAGAACAACGCAGGCAAAAAGCAGAAGAACTTGGTGCTATTGCTATCGATCCGAATCAGGGTGATGTCGTTGAACAAATAACTAAATTGACAAATGGCGGTGTTGACGTTTCATATGAAGTAACAGGAGTACCGATTGTTTTAAAACAAGCTATTCATTCAACTAAATTTAATGGTGAAACGATGATTGTTAGTATTTTTGAAAAAGAAGCGTCTATTCATCCAAACGATATTGTTATGAAAGAACGTACAATCAACGGTATTATTGGATACCGTGATATATTTCCTGCTGTTATCAATTTAATGGCTCAGGGCTACTTCCCAGCTGACAAACTCGTTACCAAACGAATTAAGTTGGATGATGTGATTGAAGAAGGCTTTGAAGGTTTATTAAACGAACGAAATCATATTAAAATATTAGTAAAAGCTGAATAATCATTGTACAAATGCAAATATGATAATCATATATAGAAACTAAAATGGCCTTCTCTTCAAATGGAATGGCCATTTTAGTGTTTATGGATTTATTAGTAAGAAAGCAACACGTGGTGTATTGGATTTTGAGGTGTATTATACATTTCTGAGTATACAATTCTGCTAAAACACGTAATTTAGTCGTATTTGTGGAAGTTAGTTGGAGATGTATATATTTTAATAATCTGAATATATAAAATCGTTCAATATGTATTTACTTTGCTAACTATTATAATTATAATAAGTATGTGAAACATTGAGCAAGTTAATATACATACGGAGGATTGATTGGAATGAAAGCAGCTGTAGTGAGTGCAAAGAATCCTGGTAAAGTAGAATTAGTTGAAAAGGAGCTTCCTAAGTTAAAACCCGGTCAAGCTTTAGTTGATGTAGAATATTGCGGAGTATGTCATACAGACTTGCACGTAGCAAAAGGTGATTTCGGTGCAGTTCCGGGAAGAATTCCTGGACATGAAGGAATCGGCATTGTGAAAGAAATTGCAGACGACGTTACAAGTTTAAAAGTAGGAGATCGTGTCAGCATTGCCTGGTTCTTTAAGGGATGCGGAACTTGCGAATACTGTGTGACGGGAAATGAAACCTTCTGCCGCAGCGTACAAAACGCCGGCTTCACGGTTGATGGAGCAATGGCTGAGCAATGTATCGTAGAAGCGGACTATGCAGTTAAAGTACCTGAAGGTCTTGATCCAGCTCAAGCGAGCAGTATTACATGTGCAGGGGTAACTTGCTACAAAGCAATTAAAGTTTCTGATATTAAACCTGGTCAATGGATTGCTATCTATGGCTGTGGTGGATTAGGTAACCTTGCGATCCAATATGCGAAAAATGTATTCAATGCAAAAGTAATTGCAGTGGATATTAATGATGATAAATTGGCATTGTCCAAAGAAGTAGGAGCAGATCTTGTATGTAACCCATTAACAGATGGAGATGCAGGTGAGTGGATTCAGGAGAAAGTTGGAGGAGCTCATGCTGCAGTTGTTACAGCTGTTTCCAAAGTTGCCTTTAACCAGGCTGTTAACTCTGTTCGTGCCACTGCTAAAGTTGTTGCAGTAGGATTACCTCCTGAAACAATGGATTTGGCTATCGTGAAAACCGTATTGGATGGTATTCAAATCGTTGGTTCCTTAGTTGGTACACGTAAGGATTTAGAAGAGGCTTTCCAATTTGGAGCAGAGGGCAAAGTAGTGCCAATCGTTAAAACAAGATGCTTGCATGAAGTAAATGATATTTTTGAAGAAATGGAAGCAGGTAAAATCCAGGGCCGTATGGTCATCGATATGCACAAACACGAATAATTCCAATCAATAACCTTAAGTAATAAACCTCAAGCAGAATACTATAGAAAAAAAATGCACTCCAATTGTTAAGTGTAATCTAACAACTGGAGTGCATTATTATTTTTGCTTTTGCTCTATTATCATAATCTCTTCTTTTTATGATAGTTATATAAAATGAACAATAAGACAAACCATAATGGTGTAAGCAGCATTGCTAAGCGTGTTTCCGCAGCAATGAGCATTACAATCAGTATGAAAGCAAACATACCTAGGATTACATAATTTATAGCTGGTGTTAATGGAGCTTTGAATGTAGATTTAGCTCTTAAATCAGGTCTTGTTTTTACATATTTGATATGCGAGATTAAAATAATGCTCCATACCCAAATGAAACAGATGGCGCTGATTGTTGTGACGATTGTAAAGGCCTGCTCTGGTATCAGCTTGCTAAGCAGTGCACCGACAGAAACTACAATAGTAGAAGTTAATAATGCATTGCTCGGTACATGGTGTTTATTTAATTTGCCAAGTTTTTTTGGTGCTTCATTATGATTGCTTAAGTTGTACATTATCCGGCTGGTTGAGAATAAACCGCTGTTTGCAGCAGAGGCTGCCGATGTTAATACAACAAAGTTGATAATACCTGCCGCCATTGGAATCCCGATTAAGGCGAAGACACCTACAAATGGGCTGCTTGTCGCACTTAATTGATCCCAAGGATTGATGCATAAAATAACAAATAAGGCACCTACATAAAACAGTAAAATCCGTACCGGTATTTTGTTGATAGCAGATGGAATGTTTTTTCGTGGATTAGCTGTTTCAGCAGCAGATACACCAATAAGTTCAACTCCGACGAAGGAGAAGACAACCATTTGCAGTGATAGTAAGAACCCTGATATTCCATTCGGGAACATGCCGCCATGATTCCAAAGGTTAGAAACAGAAACAGTTCCGCTATCTGTTTCAAATCCAATCACAAGCAGTACGATTCCTACGACAATTAGTGCAACAATAGTGACGACTTTAATAATCGCAAACCAGAATTCCAACTCACCAAACAGTTTGACGGTTAATAGATTTAATCCTAATAGAATTACTAAACAGATGATGGCAGGCACCCATTGCGGGATATCAAACCAGTATTGTGTATATAAACCAACAGCGATAATATCAGCCATGGCTGTCATAATCCAGCAGAACCAATACGTCCAGCCAGTCACAAATCCAGCCCATGGACCCAAATATTCAGCTGCGAAATCGATAAATGATGTATGATTTGTATTGGATAAAAGTAATTCACCCAGTGCTCTCATAACAAAAAATAGAGCTACTCCGATAATCAGATAAGAAAATAAGATGGATGGACCGGCTAAATGAATGGATTTTCCGGAGCCTAAAAATAAGCCGGTTCCAATTGTGCCCCCAATTGCTATTAATTGTACATGACGATTTTTTAAATCCCTTTTTAACTCTTGCTTAGCCAAGTTGCATGCCCCCGTTTAATCTTAGATGTCTAAAACAGGCACCTAGTAAAATAGATATTTATCATTTTTCTCGCTTGATTTAGATACTATGTCTCACCTCACTATTGATATTGGAAAATAAAAAAAGAGATTGGTTGTCTCCAATCTCTAAAAGGGCAAGAATAACAAAAATCGTTACCATTCTGTCCTTTTGCCTGAGATTGTGAATCCTTCGGCGCTGTATAAATACAGTCTCTCCAGAAGCTGCTCCCGCCATAGTTTTATCCACAGCGATCAAAGCGTGCTATATTAAATTATCAATTATCAGAGTATGTTACCTTATTAACATAATTCTGAAAAAATGTTATGGAAAAAATGCTATCACTAAATTATTATGTTGTCAAACTAAGTACATGTAATTAAATGATTTGTTGAAGCATATGGAAGAGACCAAGATTTACTTGAAATATATTTAACCCATATGCTTTTGAACAATCAATTAATGATACTAAACAAGCTTCAGTTCTGATAAACCATTACAATAAGTATTAAATAGTAAAGAAAGGTACTAGGTCTCTCTCTTTTTTTGTTTACTAATTTAAACATCTTGAGGAGTATTCCTTCAGATATATAAGCATGGCAGTGAGGTTAAGGGGAAGGCCAGAATCGAAAGCTCTCTTTTTCATGTTTATCTTAGCAGTAGCACAATTCATTCTGAAAAAAAGACCAAATCCATAAGGGATTTGGTCTTTAATCTACATTATTAAAAGGCAAATTCAAATTTAGAGTTCATCCGCTATCCCCAGCAGGATAATACCGAAGATAACAACTGCGATGATCATGTATTGTTTTTTAGTCAGCTTCTCTTTTAGGAAGATTCGTGACAGGATAATTGAAAAGATACTGTAAGAAGCAATCAATGGTGCTGCGATAATTGCATAGCCTGATGCCATGGCAAATACGTAGAAAAATTGACCAATCGTTTCCAAAATAGCTGCTATCCCTTTATCGCGCTCTTTAAATACATGGAAGGATTCCTTCTTTATAAAGCGAAGATAGATAAAACATACGGCAGCGCATAGGAAAAAGGTATATTCATACGCAAGTAAAGCTGAATTTTCGCTGATTAGATTCAATTCATCCAGATAGATGGCATCCGCAAATGTAGCAAGTCCATCAATAATGCAATATAAAATTGGGAAGATAATAGCCAAGAAACCAATTTGGTATTTTTTATCGATATGCTCGGAATTCAGTCGACGAACTTCATCTTCTGCTCTTTTTTCCAGAACGGCAATTCCCACAATCCCAAGAGTGATAATGATAATCCCAAGTACTTCAATGATACTTAGCTCATGAGTGAAAAAGATGAAGAGCAGAATGCTTGTTACGACACCTGAGGAATTCTGTATTGGTGAGGCGATAGACAATTCAATATAGCGCAAACCAATATACCCAAATGCCATGGAAAGGATGTATAAAGAAGATACTGGTAAATAATGAATCATCTCCATTGGATTGAACTGTATATCTTTTATAATCATATAGGCTGTTGCATGAATTCCCATGACAAGACCAACCATGATGATAATTTTAATATGGCTGTACTTGTCGTTGCTGTCTGATCCCTTTTTATAAAATAGGTCAGCACCACCCCATGCTAAAGCTGTTAGTAGTGAAAAAATAAACCACATAACGATTCTCCTTGTTGAAGTTTAATAAGCTTTCTGAACCCCGTATAACAAGACATACAGAATCGTTTACTCAAGTGAGAAGACGTTACTGCTGCTATTGCAAAACGGAGAGCAGAGCTGTGAATAAAAATGAATTTTAATAGAGTCACAGAGTCAAGAATATAATTTCATTGTAAACTGTGTCAAGGGATTTAAAGGATGAAACTATAATAGAAGTGTGCATTTAATATAACAATAGTAATGAAAGGGCTATCTTTTTGTTTTTCTTAATTTTTCAAATATAATAAAGGGAGAATTAACAATTATAGAAGAGGATGGAAAGTTCGCTAACCAGGGGAGATGGCTATGTTAGATTTAGTCCCAATTATGCTTGAAAAGGTAGGCATTATTGTCATTGTAGCCTTTTTAATTTCTAAAATGAATTCCTTTCGCCAAATCATTCACCCAGACCATAATCTAAATGAGCAGTTGAAATTATTTCTATTATTCGGCATGTTTGGGGTTATTAGTAATTATACTGGAATAGAAGTTTATCATTCTATGGTTGAAGAGAATAGATGGCTTTCAGCTATTGGAGAAGATAGTGCCATTGCTAATACAAGAGTGATGGGTGTTGTGATAGGCGGATTATTGGGAGGTCCCGTTGTTGGAGGAGGAGCTGGTCTGATAGCCGGTATACACCGTTATACATTGGGAGGGTTTACAGCCTTTTCCTGCGCCCTTTCTACCATCCTGGCCGGAATATTGGCAGGGTATATAGGCAACAGAAGAAAAAGGAGCGGGGGTCAGATAACTCCTTTGTTTGCTGCAGGAATTGGGATGTCCCTCGAAGCTTTGCAAATGGTGATTATCCTTGCGACTGCCAAACCTCTTGAGCATGCATGGAGCCTCGTGCAGTTTATCGGTTTACCAATGATCACCATGAATGGATTCGGAACACTATTATTTATGCTGATCGTTCAGTCTATAAAACGTGATGGGGAGATAGCGCGTGCGAATCAAACCAATCAGGCATTTTTAATTGCGGACCAGACTCTTCCGCATTTTCGACAGGGCTTAAACACCCAATCATGCAAAGAAATATCAAAAATTATGCTTAATTTAACCGATGCAGATGCTGTCTCTATCACGGATGAACATTTGGTTCTTGCACATTTGGGGGCAGCCTCCGATCATCATAAACCTGGCGTGAAGCCGAGTACTGGGCTGACTAAAAAAGTACTTGAATCAGGATATGTTTCAATAGCCAAATCGAAGGAGGAAATCGAGTGCAGGCATAAGGACTGTCCGCTCGTAGCTGCCATCGTCCTCCCTTTAAAAGTGAAGGGGGAAATCTCTGGAACTTTAAAATTGTATTATACAAAGCCGGATAAATTAGACAGAGTTCAGCAGCAGTTAGCAGAGGGGCTGGCTAATTTATTTTCAACTCAGCTTGAGCTGGCAGAAGCGGAACGGCAGGCGAGGCTTTTAAAGGATGCTGAGATTAAAGCCCTGCAGGCTCAGATTCATCCACACTTCTTATTTAATAGTTTAAATACGATATCTGCCTTATGCCGGACTGATCCTGATAAAGCTCGTAAACTACTATTGGAATTAAGTTTATTTTTTCGAGGCAATTTACAAGGAGCCAGACAGTTGCTGATCCCGTTAGAAAAAGAGCTGGAAAATGTAAAAGCCTATTTATCTTTAGAGCAAACACGTTTTCCTCATAAATATGAAGTTAATTTTGATATAGAGAATGGATTAGAAAATGTATTGATTCCCCCATTTTTATTGCAGCCTTTGGTAGAGAATGCGATTCATTATGCATTTCCACAAAGAAAACAGTTTGGGAAAATTAATATACAAGTGTGCTCAAATGGCAATTATATGAGAATGATTGTTGCGGATAATGGACAGGGGATTGTGGAAGAAAGATTGAAAAGTCTGAGCAAGCAGGTTGTACCGTCAGCCGGTGGAAACGGTACAGCCATTTTTAATATTAGTGAACGCTTAAAAGGTATTTATAATAACCAAGCCCATTTTAAGGTTGATAGCAAAGTGGGTGAGGGCACCACTGTTAATATCTTAATCCCGCTGGAAAGTAAAGGAGGTGACGAGCAGGATGCTGCGAGCCTATGTAGTGGATGATGAACCATTAGCCAGGGACGAATTAAAATATTTACTAGCAAGAAGCAGAGAAGTGGAGGTCTTGGGTGAAAGTGATTGTATAGAAGATGCATTACATGATATTCCACTGTTAAAGCCGGATATTGTCTTCTTAGATATTGAATTAGCGGGAGAGAACGGATTACATTTAGCCGCTAAACTAGAAGGACTGAACCCGGTTCCAGCTATCGTTTTTGCGACTGCCTATGACGAGTATGCTCTTCAGGCTTTTGACGTAAATGCGGTAGATTATCTTTTGAAACCCTTCAGTGAAGAACGTATTCATAAAATGCTGGACAAAGTTAAAAAGCTTCATTTACACACAAAGGAGCCTGGAAAAGTAGATACCAGTAATCTTCAATGTAAGGGAAAAATAGCTGTTATGACAGAAGAAAAAATTATATTGCTTACATGCAATGATATCGTATTCCTAGAATCATACGAAGGAAAGTGTAAAATCCGGGCTGTTAATCATCTTTATAAAGTAAGTGAGGCACTGATTGGATTGGAAAAAAAATTGCCCCGGACACAGTTCTTTCGGGTACATCGGAGCTATCTTGTGAATATCGATCATATCGTGGAGATATTACCATGGTTTAATTCAACCTATAACTTACGTATGTCGGATGGTTCCGAGGTTCCAGTCAGTCGAACCTATGTAAAGGAACTGAAACAATTACTAGGATTATAGGATTGATTTGCTATTCATTAGTTGTAAGTTGTAATTCATCCCATTTATTTTGCGGTTCATTTTGAAAATGAGGTGTAAGTGTTTTCATTTGATACTATGATAGTATAATACGTATGCAAAAAAAGGGGGAACACTAAAATGAATGCGATTACAATTGTTATCGGCTCGATTTGTATCCTTTTAATAGCCTATCGTTTGTATGGGACATTTATGGCGGCAAAGGTGTTGAAATTATCTAATGATAAACCAACACCAGCTGAAAAGCTTGAGGATGGTCAGGACTATGTGCCAACAAATAAATGGGTGGTATTTGGACACCATTTTGCAGCCATTGCTGCTGCAGGCCCATTGGTTGGTCCGATTTTGGCAGCTCAGTTTGGTTATTTACCCGGACTGATTTGGCTATTGGTTGGGGCAGTAATTGGAGGAGCAGTTCATGATACAGTTGTGCTCTTTGCCTCTATGCGCCGCGATGGTAAATCATTATCCGAGGTAGCAAAAGAAGAACTTGGGCCTGTAGCGGGATTCTGTACTGGATTGGCCATGCTATTCATTATCACAATTACGATGGCAGGTTTGTCATTGGTTGTACTTGGAGCACTTGAAAGAAACCCATGGGGTACATTTGCGGTAGGGATTACAATTCCGATTGCGATGTTAGTGGGAATCTATCATAAAAAGACAGGGAATTTAAAAGTCCCGACGACCGTTGGATTTATCTTAATTATGCTAGCAATTTTCTTTGGTCCACAAATTCAGGGAACATGGTTAGGCGATTTCTTAACGCTTGAAAAGAGCACTCTTGCTATTATTTTACCAGTCTATGCCTTTTTCGCTGCTGCACTTCCTGTTTGGTTATTGCTTGCACCACGTGATTATTTAAGTACATTCATGAAAATAGGAGTTTTCGCAGCACTTATTATTGGTGTATTTATCGTTAACCCTTCAGTTGAGTTTCCTGCTATTATTCCAGATTTCATTAACGGTGGAGGACCAATTGTGGCCGGCCCAGTATGGCCGTTTATTTCAATCACAATTGCCTGTGGTGCCATTTCAGGTTTCCATGCTTTTGTTGGTTCAGGTACGACTCCGAAAATGGTCAGCCGTTGGAGCGATATTAAAGGCATAGCCTTTGGTGCGATGTTAGTAGAATGTTTAGTGGCTATTATGGCATTGATTGCTGCAGTTGCTCTTCAGCCTGGTGATTATTTTGCGATAAACTCATCACCTGAGGTCTATTCAACATTAGGAATGGAAACAGTCCATTTAGATAGATTGGAAGAAGCAGTAGATATGGACCTTGAAGGAAGAACAGGTGGAGCCGTAACACTTGCTGTTGGTATGACGGAAATCTTCACCAGTGTACCATTCTTCCAACACTTAGCTTCCTATTTCTATCAATTCGTAATTCTGTTTGAGGCGGTATTTATTTTAACAGCGATTGATTCAGGAACCAGGGTTGCCAGATATCTCATCCAGGACTTCTTCGGAGACTTTATTAAACCTTTGAAACGAACAGATTCTCTTGGGGCTAACATTTTTGCCAGTGCATTAGCCTGCTTTATTTGGGGATATCTATTATTCTCTGGAGATATCAGTTCCGTCTGGGCACTGTTTGGAGTATCCAACCAGTTGATGGCGTCAATCGGATTGATTGTCGGAGCTACAGTTGTTTTGAAAATTGCAGAGAAACGCTGGTATATGCTGACATGCTTAGTCCCATTGGCGTATCTATATGTTACGGTTAATGTGGGTGGATTCTGGATGATTAAGAATGTCTATTTGAATCCGGATGCAGGTGGATATAATGTATTGAACGGTGTTCTATCCATTATCATGCTTGCGTTAGGTGTAGTGATTATGGTGGCTTCCATCATGAAATGGATTAATCTATCCAAAATACCACAAGCAGAATTGGTTAAACAGTCAGAGGAAGAACTGATGAAAACGATGTGAAAAATTAGCAGGTAAAGGGTCCGAATAAATGGTCTCTTTACCTGTTTTTTTATGTTTAAAAGCGAATTATTGAAGCTTAACGGAGAGGGATTTTAGGAAAGGAATGCCCGATAATGTAAGAATCAGTTTTTCCTTTTTTCGTACATTTTTATGAATATAAAATAATACTTGATCGGATGTAATTTGATAATAATGATTCAGAGTTTTAGGTTTACCAGGCAATGCTACAAGTTCTTGAACACCGGGTCCGCAGCAGGCTTTAACATCCAACGTTTTAATGGTTACTTGATCTCCTTTTGATGAAATCCACTTTTTTGATTCTTCGTCCATTTCAATAATCATTTTTGGTGCCTCCTTCAAGTGAGGTATATTCTTAACTATAATGGATGGGATTTTAGTTTCCTATAAAAATGCATTATAATAGAGTGATATAAGCTTTTTATAGATTGTTGAAGAGAATACAACAGAATGGGATTGGTGGAGCCAATTTTTATATACACATATGCATGCAGTTCAGAGGAAGAACCTTTATGCAAAATGGAATTCAGGGCGTTGTTTGATATGAATCCTGATGATTTTGTTTTTAAAAGTACAAGAAAAGTCGATCCAAGCCGAAGTCCCTTTATTAGGGAAAGAATAGAAGTACTGACCGAAGGGGATAGTTTGGAGGCCCTTTATCACAAGGCAGACAAACTTTCCTTCCCGGATCAGACATTCAAAACAATCTTTGTGAAAACGAATGATCTAGAGGATAAAGTTAGCTTTAGTCAACGAAGAAAGATTGAACGGGAAATCGGATTAAAAATCCAGGGTGAAGCTGATTTGGAGAAGCCGGATATCGTTCTTGGCATCATTACTTGCGGCGGTAAATGGTATGTAGGTATTTATGAAAAAAATGAAGCGATCTGGTTGCATCATCAGAAGAAACCACGAGAGTATTCGACAGCTCTCAGTACTAGAATGGCAAGAGCAGTTGCTAATATCGCGGTTCCCAACCCTGTTGGTGTGAAAGCGATTGACCCATGCTGTGGAATTGGGAATGTATTGGTAGAAGCCTTGTCGATGGGGATTACGATATGTGGACGTGATATCAAGCCATTGCCAGCTATTGGCGCCAGAGAAAATGTAGCTCATTTTGGATATAGCTGTGATATTGCAATAGGGGCAATTGAGGAAGTTACCGACTATTACGATGCAGCTATTATTGATTTACCCTATAATTTATGCCATACAGCGAGCCCGGAGGAACAATTATCCATTTTAACGCATGCCAATCGCATTGCAGACAGAATTGTTGTTGTTACCGGGGAACGAATTGATGACATGATTAAGGAAGCTGGCTTAACTATACAGGATCGATGTCAAGCGAAGAAGATTGGGTTTACAAGAGAGATTTTGTTATGTAATTAGATTAATAAATAAAAAAGAGGGTGGCACCGATTTTGCCACCCTCTTATTCTATATACTTTTAAACATCTACACGCTTAATGAAGAAAGAGACTACCAGTCCGATTATGGAGGCAATTAACGCAAATAGAAAGGCGTTTTGCACACCGGCTGTCAAAGCTTCAGAGGCAGCAAGCGGATTATTGGGGTCAGCCGTAGCCAAATAGCTTGCCTGGCCAGCGGACATGATGCTGACAGCAATAGCCGTACCGATCGCTCCGGCAATTTGTTGAAGTGTATTCATGACCGCAGCTCCATCAGGGTAATACTGTCTTGGCAACTGGTTTAAGCCATTTGTTTGCGAAGGCATCATAAGCATGGCAACCCCAATAAACATACATGTGTGTAAGATGATAACTGTTAGTTGTGAAGTTTCAGTTGATATATTAGTAAATAAGTAAGTAAATATGGTTGTTAATATAAAACCTGGGATAACCAAATATTTTGGCCCGAAGGTATCAAATAATTTCCCCGTAATTGGTGACATAATTCCATTCACAATACCGCCAGGCAATAAGACAAGGCCGGCTGCAAAAGCTGACAATAACATTCCGC
The DNA here is from genome assembly GCF_058313585.1 of Bacillus sp. z50. NCBI lineage: Bacteria > Bacillati > Bacillota > Bacilli > Caryophanales > Bacillaceae > Bacillus > Bacillus sp. z50. The sequence continues at coordinate 117,461 of NZ_JBZFQL010000005.1, read as the reverse complement.
CCTTTAAGTACATAGGCAATAGGATTGATGAGGATAAGATGATCATCATACCCAAGAATACCATTAAAAGTCCAATAGAGAACATAGGGAACTTAAATACGCGTAAATTCAGCATTGGCTGTTCCATTTTAAACTGGCGGAATGAGAATAGGATTAGGCTGAGTACCCCAACAATGATCGGTAAAAGAACTGCTGGGTCGCTCCATGAGCCAGCACCCTCCCCGGCACTGCTGAAACCAAAGACGATTCCTCCAAAACCAATGGATGAAAGAATAATAGAAAGAATATCTATCTTGGGTTTTGTGATGGTTGATACATTTTGCATATAGATGAGACCATATACGAATGTAAAAATTAGCAAAGGTAAGCATAGCCAGAAAATTGATTGCCAACCCAGACTGTCTACGATTAATCCTGATAGGGTTGGACCAACAGCAGGTGCAAACATAATGACAAGCCCCATCATCCCCATAATTGTTCCGCGTCTATGAGGTGGGAAAATAACCAAAATAACATTTGTCATTAATGGAAGTAAGAGACCTGTTCCTATAGCCTGGATGACACGGGCTAGAAGGAGTATTTCAAAATTAGGTGCCAAAGCTCCTACTAATGTTCCTGCAATAGAAAAAATGAGGGAGGCACTGAATAGTTGTCTGGTAGTAAACCATTGAAGAAGCAATGCTGTTACAGGCACAAGAATACCAAGTACTAGTAAGTAGCCGGTTGTTAACCATTGAACGACATGTGGTTCAATGCGAAAGTCCTCCATAATATTGGTGAATGCCATATTTAAGGCAGTTTCACTAAAGAGTCCGATAAAAGCACCAATCATAATAGCAATCACGATTGGAAGTGGCTTAATCTGCTTATTTTCTAAGTTTGTAGCATGATTATTACTCAAATAATATTCCCCTTTCATTATGTATAATTACTAGACCAGTCTATATAATATGCTGATTAAGGATATACATCTTTGCTTATTTCTTTATTATATCGGGCAGACATTTAGAGATGTTTAGTAAAGGCTGTCCATTTAAATTGGTTAGCGACCGGGTGATGGCTCCTTCTATCATTGAATTAACCAATAGACTTAAACGGTGCGCTTTTTCTGGTTCAAAGCCATCTTGAAGCATTTTATCATAATAAAGTGTTTCCCAGCCTTCAAATGCTGCCTTGCACGCTTTGCGTAAAGGTTCGCTCATTAAGGAAGTTTCCGCTGCCAATAATCCAATTGGTAAACCTTCAAAAAGGTCATTTTTATTGAAATGTTGAGCGATTTTTTCAATATGATATTGGAATGCCTCTAAGGCATGATCATACTGATTCATGGCCAGCTTAATATCATTTTCAATTTGAACGGCCATTTTATTGACTGCTTCTACGGCCAGTTGTTCTTTACCATCAGGGAAGTGATAATATAAAGACCCTTTAGGGGCACCGCTTTCTTTCAGAATTTGATTTAAGCCTGTTGCATGATATCCCTGTATGTTGAAAAGGCGAGTAGCAGCCTCTAAAATTTTTTGACGCGAGTCCATTTTTGCACTCACATGAAATCCCTCTTTTCAAGTATAATGACTGGTCTATATAAATGAGTGACTGTTTTATTCTATAAGATGGCTGTATTTTATGTCAATCATTCGTTGCAGGTATATATTTTCGAGAGTAGATAGATTAGAAAGGGTGGTTGAGGTAATAAATTAGTTCTTCCAATGAAAAGAGATGAGTAGATGGGGTTGTAATAGAAATGGTCCCTTAAGGCTAAGGGACCATCATAACTTTAAGCAGCTAATAGCTGTTTCTTGATTAATATTTCTCGATCGGCAGCATAAACAGGGCGATAGCCGTTTGTAATTAGGTTTTTAATATAGATTTTATTATAGATAAAGGCGAAAACGCCGCTTGTTAGCAATGCGCCTAATCCAAATAGAAAAAGATTGATTGTGATGGATATACCAAGCATAATAATCGCCCATTTATAGTCTTTGCGAAATAAAGCAGGGAATATTCCAAAAAAGAGAGTAGTCCAACTGAAGCCAAGCTTGACCTCTTTTATAATGCCATCCTTGTTTATTAGAGATATTTTCATACAATCACTCCTGGTTCATATAGTTCCATCATAAAAGAATTTTTAAAATGAATACATGGTAGTTTATAGAAGCATGTGTATGGTATGCAGATAATTTGAGTAATAGGGAAATATCTATCATATAGGATAAAGGGCCGAACAGAATGAGGGGAATGGTAGGTATAGGAGCTCTTACTTTGGCAAACTCATAATAAGAAAAACGGACAGCGACTAGAACTCGCTGTCCGTTTCGTATAGCTGTATCGATTTTTACCAATCCCAAAGCAAGACGAACATGGAACCGAAGATGGTAACTAGGGCTACAAATAATGCATAAAGGATATTGGTATAGAGTGTTCTTCTTTCCTTGGATTCATTAATATGCATGAACAGGAATATCTGCAAACTTGCTTGTAAGCCAGCTGTGATAAGCAAAATAGCCATTTTAAATCCAAATGATATCTCCAGGAAAAGAACTAATAATGCTGCCACTGTTAGAGCGATGGATGATAAAAATCCTATGATATGCTCTTTAGGGAATAACTTAGCCATTTTACATCAGTCCTTTCAGGTAGACGAAGCTGAAGATGAAAATCCAAACAACGTCCAGGAAGTGCCAGTACAGTGAAAAAATAAATGCTTTATTGGCAGTAAGGTGATTAATTCCGCGTCTGCTCACTTGAATCAGAATAGCGATTCCCCATAGAATGCCTCCGGTTACGTGGGCTCCGTGTGTTCCAAGCAATGTAAGTAATGCAGAAGTGAAGCCGCTTGTTTGGATGGAAGCTCCTTCGTGTACATAATGGAAGAACTCATAAATTTCAATGCCTAGGAAGGCTAATCCAAGGACAAGCGTAATCGAGAACATAACCATCATTGCTTTTTTCATGCCCATCCGCATAGCGTGAATCGCGATCCCAATCGTAAAACTACTTGCCAAAAGAATAAAGGTTTCAGCTAAAACCCCACCAAGAGCGAAGATATCGCTCCCGGAAGGCCCATCACCTGTACGATTTTCCAGTACAAAGTAGACAGTAAACAGTGTAGCGAATAATACGATCTCTGCTCCAAGGAAAATCCAGAAGCCCAGTATCTTAAGCTGATTTTGTTCAGTACTATATTCCAATGGTTGAGAGGCATCTAATTTCATTCTGTCTCACCTCGCAATTTTCTTTCTTCTTCTTCAATTTCTTTCACAGATATATGGAACCCATGATCATCATTGAAGGAACGTACAAACATCAAATAGATAATTGGAACCGCAGCGATAATGGCTGGAATCCACATACTAAATACCATAAAGAATCCCCAGAAGAAGAAGGCCACTGCCATTAGAAACGGTTTAAAGTCACTGCTAGGCATGTGTATTTCTTCGATTTTTCGTGTGAACAGATTATGTGTACCTTTTTTGTGATCCCACCAGGAATCTACAGAATCCACTTCAGGAGTAATGGCAAAGTTATAGGCTGGAACAGGTGTTTTCGTTGCCCATTCCAATGTACGGCCACCCCATGGATCTGAGTCTCCTTTTAGTCTTGGAGCATAACGGAAGCTCCAGTAGAAGCTATAAACGAGAACGATGAATCCAATTGCTAAACCGACAGCACCTAATGATGCGATAAGGTTCAATGGTCCATACCCAGTTTCTTCAGAGTACGTATACATTCTTCGGTTCATCCCTTTAAGTCCCAATGCGAATAGAGGCAGGAATGTGACATTGAATGAAATAGAAATAATCCAGAATGCGATTTTTCCTAATTTCTCGTCTAATTTGAATCCAAAGATTTTAGGGAACCAGAAATACATACCCGCCAGTACCCCAAACACTGTACCCGGTATTAAAACATAGTGGAAATGGGCTACCAAGAACATTGTATTATGATATTGATAATCCGCACTTGCCATCGCTAGCATAACCCCTGTGACTCCACCAAAGGTGAAGATTGGTATGAATGCCAGGGCATACAGCATTGGCGTGGTAATTTCAATTTTTCCTTTATACATCGTAAGGAGCCAGTTAAATATCTTAACTCCTGTAGGTACAGCGATTAACATCGTAGTAATCGAGAAGAAGCTGTTTGCCATGGCACCTTGACCCATCGTATAGAAATGGTGAACCCATACAGTAAAGGATAGGGCAGAGATGGCAAGCATACTGAACACCATTGATTTGTATCCATACAGATTTTTTCTCGCGAATGTTGAAATAACCTCACTGAATATACCAAAGGCAGGAAGAATAACGATATATACTTCAGGATGGCCCCATACCCAGAACAGGTTAGCCCAAAGCATATCCATTCCGCCATCTTGCATAGTGAAAAATTGTGTACCAAACAAACGGTCAAACATCATTAAGGCAAGAGCTACTGTTAAAACAGGGAAAGCAAAAACGATAATGATGCTAGTGATTAAAATAGACCATGTGAACATTGGCATTTTCCATAGAGTCATACCAGGTGCTCTCATTTTTAAAATTGTAACGATAAAATTAACACCCGTTAGCAGCGTCCCAATACCGGCAATCTGAATCGCAATACTGTAGTAGTTATTCCCCACAGTAGGGCTGAATTCTATACCTGCAAGCGGGAAGTAGGCTGACCATCCGGCATCCGGTGATCCACCAATAACGAACGAGATATTAAATAGCATTGCTCCGGCAAAGAATAACCAGAAGCTGATAGCATTTAAATAAGGGAAAGCAACGTCACGCGCCCCAATTTGAAGAGGCACAACAATATTCATTAATCCAATGATAAATGGCATTGCCATAAATAAAATCATAACCACGCCATGCGTTGTAAAGATTTCGTTATAATGCTGTGCATCAAGCAGTCCGTTTTCAGGCTTAGCTAACTGTCCACGCATTAATAAACCATCAACACCGCCGCGGAATAACATAACTAAAGCACAGAGAATATACATGACCCCAATACGTTTATGATCAACAGTGGTAAGCCATTCATCTTTAAGCCAGCGCCATTTCTTAAAATAAGTCAGGCCGATAACGATAGCCAGCGATACAGCGACAATACTTACCATTGCGCCATAGATTAACGGGCCACCATGTACTATAAATTTATCCCAATCCAAGGTTGTAACTCCTTTCTTATGAAAGCTTTAATTTTAATGATTTGAATGATTCTCGTGCTCGGAATTACCTTTTTCTGTATCTTCATCAAACGTGTTGTCTGCTTCATCGCTCTCGTTTGATGGAGATGGTTCAGAACCATGATGATGTCCTTCCGGTGGAGGGCTGAAATCCAAGTGAGTAGAAGAATATGATTGTCTGCCGACGTGTGCTGTATCAAGCAGTTTTTCAAATTTTTCTTCTGTTAACTTATCTTCATTTGCTTTTACATCACTAACCCATTCTTCGAAATCATCTGGAGTCATAGACAGTGCTTCAAAATCCATATGGGCGTAGCCTTCACCACTGAAGTTTGCATTTCTTCCCATCATGGAAGCTGGTGTTTCAGCTACAAAATTTAATTTTGTTACCATGTCACTCATGGCGTATTTTTGACCACCGAGCTGTGGAATCCAGAAGCTTGTAATTGGTCCATAAGAATATAGACGGAATTCTACTACTCTATTAGTTGGAATGTTTACATAGTTAACCGTTTCAATACCTTGCTCTGGATAACTGAAATGCCATTTCCAGTTTGAAGAAGCTGCGTAGATAACCAATGGTTTTTGATCTTCATAGCCTTTTGGCTTTCCTTCTACTTCAAATGTAGTTTTAACTGTGACTACAGCTAAAATGGCTACAATAATAATTGGTATGACTGTCCATGTTATTTCAAGCGCCTTGCTGCCTTCCATATGTGGAGGCTCGTAATCTTTTGGAGCTTTGGATGCTCGGTATTTATATAAAATAACGATAAAAAGTACATATACTACAAGCACAACAGCTGCCATTAAAGCCATTGAGAAAAGAATGGCATTGGATTGTGTTTTTGCGACAGGACCATTTGTGTCGAATACAACCCAGTCACATCCCGCTAACATAAGAATAGACGCCATCATGGAACTCAAAAGTGCCCATTTTTTATTCATATTTTTCCCCTTCCTAATGTAATAAGTAAATTCAAGCTATGTAAGGGAAATTCAGTAAATCTGCACACCTTGATAGTTATAATTTCCCTTTCTTGCTGCTATTTAGGTATAATTCTTCCTTTTTCCATAGCCCCTGATTTTCAATATAATAACTGAATTTCAAAATTACAAATATATGAAACTAAAAGAAGACATGGAAATCTTCAATTTTGACAAAGTTGTGAACAAATTAACAATTAATTATATTCTTAGAATTTATTGTAAAATTGTCACTTTAAAGTAGCATTTTTATGTGAATACTAGGATGTGAAATCTGAAAACGCCTATTATATAGAAAAAGGGTTTCGATCAGTATCAAAAAGGCTTAAACTTATGAGTAATCTAGATAAGTGAAACGGAGTTATACAATGAACGAAAAAGATTATGATGAGTTATTACATATAAAAACAGTCGGTAATCAAACTGGATTTTATAATTCTATGCATTATCACCGATATGAGCCGACTCCGTATTGGATTTTAGAAAAGTTATTGGATGAGTATGACCTTAATAGGGATGATCATATGGTCGATTTTGGATGCGGAAAGGGGAGACTAAATTTCTTTCTTCATTACAAGACAGGGGCGTTTGTAAGTGGGGTAGAAATGAATGAACAATTTATTAATGAAGCTGAGGAAAATCTCAAGAACTATAATTACAAGGGGAAAGACCGAATTCAATTTCACTGTTGTCTGGCAGAGGAGTTTCAAATTCAACCAACTTATAATAGGTTTTATTTCTTTAATCCTTTTACGATACAAATATTCCGCCAGGTTCTAACGAACATTCTGTTGTCCGTTGAAGAAACATATCGCGAGGTACACCTAATATTATATTATCCATCTGAGGATTATATATATTTTCTTGAAAATCAATCTGTGTTTGAACTACACAAAGAGATTGTTCTAAATGAAACGAATCCGTTTGAGAGAATACTGATCTACCGGCTAGCTTATTAAATTGAAAAAGGCGTTCCCATTGGAATGCCTTTTTTCGTATAAAATATCAGAAGGTTTATGGAGTAGTGGTAGATTCAGTAATATAAACAACCAATTTGTAGCTCTTTAGGGCAAACAGCCGGATACCTATCATTAATTTGGGCCTGGCCTTTTTTCTGTTTTTTCTTCATATGGTTCCACATGAACATGGACACGATATACTCCATGATCCTTCATTAAATCTTTTTCTACAAGAGTAGCAATATCATGGGCTTCTTTAATATTTAACGTGTTGTCTACCAAAATAATGATATCGATGACTTCATTATTCCCGTAATTTCGTCCCATGATTTTTTTAATCCCTTTAACCCCTTCTATTTGGTCAATGGAATTTTGATAGATTTTAATCTTAGACTCATCAAAGCCATCTGATAAGTAATGGGATGCTTCTCTAAAAATATCCCAGGCTGTTTTGCAAATCAATAACCCTACGAGTATGGCAGTAATTGTATCGAGGAAAGGCATATTTAGCTGGGAGCCGAATATGCCAATTGCTGCTCCAATACTGACATACGCATCAGAAATATTGTCTTTGGCAGCAGCTTTTACGGAATGGCTGTTGATTCTTTTGGCTAGCTTTATATTATAGCGATAGACGAAGTACATGACGAGGGCGGAAAAAATCGCCGTGTATGCTGCCGTTATATCAGGTATATTTTTTTCCCTGCTTAAAATGGATTGGAATCCATCCGTTAGAACTTGGATACCTACTGTCATCATGATAAAAGAAGATAGGAGAGAGGCAATCGATTCACTTTTCCAGTGCCCATATGCATGATCGCTATCGGGAGGCCGCTGAGAAACTTTTAAACCAATTAATACAGCTACTGAGGCAATGATGTCAGTTATATTGTTCAGCCCATCTGCACGTAATGCTTCAGACTCACTTATATATCCAACAATCAGCTTTAATATGGAAAGAAATAAGTATGCAACAATACTTAGGATTGCTCCGCGTTCACCTAATTTAAGGTCCCTGTATTTTTGTTTCTCCAAAAAGGTCACCTCAAGTTCTTTATTGAATTCATCATTACTTATTAGTATAGAATAAAATTCATAAAAAAGAGCGTTCCAATTAATTAATCATTTGGAATACTCTTGTTTTTTATTTCCTAATTAATTCACGCTGGTGCAGTTCATTTCCAAATCTTTAATGAATGCCATCCCTGCGTTTGATAATGAATGGTTGCCAGTTGATGAGAACTGACTATACGCACATGGATCAGATAGTAAATGGACTGAGGAAAGGATTGAAAATCGTTATTTGGAAATGTTTTATCCATCTGAACAAAAATGGCGTGATAAAGCAATTGATGATTATGAGTAAGGTCTAACGGGAATATTGACTAACCGTCAAGTAATACAATAGATTTGAATTATGAGTCTACACCGAAGATACAGCATCCTATTGATAAATCAAATATCGGGGGTATTAAGGAGTATGAATCCATTTATGAAAGCCGCTGTTGAAGAAGCGTATGAAGGAATTAAACAAGGGCATGGCGGACCTTTCGGAGCTGTCATTGTCAAGGATGGGAAAATCATTGGAAAGGGCCATAATATGGTGGTTAAGGAGCTTGATCCAACCATGCATGGAGAAATAGTTGCGATTAAGGAAGCATGCCTTCATGAAAATCATTATGACCTATCCGGAGCAGAGCTTTATACAACGGCTGAGCCTTGTCCTATGTGCTTAGGGGCCATCCTTTGGGCAGGTATCACGACTGTTTATTATGGATGTGATCGATTGGATACAGATAAAATAGGGTTTAGAGATGATGTCTTTTATAAAATGATTGATGGGAAGCGTTCATATGATTTACAGCGAGTTGATCATGAAGAATGTAAGGGATTATTCAAGGCCTATCAAGCAATCGAGAATAGAGTTATATATTAATAGTGATTCGGAAACTGATTAAATTTTTTAATCAAGACCTGATGTAATACCGTCCAGTCCAATCTAATCATAAAGGAGAATAAACATGTCCAATAGTTCTCATGTTATCCCAACTAATGATTTCAGAAAAATCTTAATGGGACGCCGTTCCATAAAAAGTTACGATCCTATGGTTAAAATCAGTCATAAAGAGATGACAGCAATATTCAGTGAAGCAACCAGCGCACCATCTTCAACGAATCTACAGCCTTGATTTTTTCTTGTTATAGAAAGCGATGAGGCAAAAGCAAAATTGATGGATATTGCCTCACCGACCAATCATAAAAAAATTGATACATCAGCGGTGACGATTGCAATTTTTGGCGACTTGCACAATACATTAAAAGCTGATGAGATTTATAGCGCAAATGTAGAGCTTGGGTATATGCCTGCTGAATATAAAGAACGCCAGCTTGAAGGTGTTTTAGGATGGATTGCTTCACTAACTGAACAGGATCGCAGAGATATCGTCATGACCGACTGCGGCCATGTAGCTATGCAATTGATGCTTGTGGCTCGTGCTCACGGATATGATACCAATCCTATTGCGGGATTCGATAAAACCCGTATTAATGATGTGTTTGGATTGGATCAAGAACGACATGCTCCGGTCATGATTATGACCATGGGTAAGGCGGCTGATAATGGATTCCCGACTATGCGTCTTGCAGTAGACAAAGTTGTCGAATGGAAATAAAGAGGTCACAAATGAATGTGATATGGTAGGGGCAGGTAACAACCTGCTCCTTTTCTATTGACTATGATAAAGGGATTTTCAGCGACAGTCTCCTGTATATATAAGTAACTGTCACGACTCTTTAAAGTAGTTAGTTAACCTTTAAGGATTTGATTGTAAAGTTATGGTGTCGCTTACGAGATGTCTGCTATATAGAAATTACCCTGCTATATTCAACGAACAAGTCAGAAGAACAGAGATGGAGAAAACAATTTGTTATCTCCATTTGTTCTATAAAAGTACTGTATAGGAAACTCCATCTATTTAAATTCTCCATACCATAGACTGCAATATGGGTATACTCAACATTATTTAAAAATAACTGCAATGCTTGTAACATACCTGTAGTATCAGTAATGAATCCTCTATTATTAAATACCTGTCAATAATTATTTTATAGGATAAAAGTGGGGATTTTACAAAAAGAGGGACTTGATATCCGGAATATGGAAAAAAGAGAGATTTAAGCAGGACTGTTGATATATCAATATATTAAGTTAGGTGCGCGCTATGTGAGAAGGATGTCTATTATCCTATCTCGAGCTGTCTGGTAGTTTATGGTTCAAATGTTACAAAAAACTCATGTTACGATGTCTTTGTCGATTAAACAAACATCATGACAGGAGGAGATTTACCAATGAAACATAAACTTATCGTTACAATTGCAGCAGCCGCAGCGCTTTCCATTACAGCTATAACAGGAGCGGAGGCAGCCAGTGTATCTTCTAAACCGAATACAACAACTTCATATAAAGTGATGATCAGCGGAGGCATTATTAAATTCCCATGGGGATCTGTTCAACTTCCAACTATTGATAAACCAAGTCAGGATACGGATTCTGGTTCAAACAATGCCGTGGAACAAAATAAACCAAGTACGGATGCTCCAACTGTGGAAGAAGATAATTCTGATTCCAATGATACAGAATCAAACGATTATGAAGTAAGTGCATATGAGCAGGAAGTACTAGAACTTACTAACGCGGAACGTGAAAAACAAGGCTTAAAACCTTTAACACTAGATACAGAGCTAAGTATAGTAGCGCGTATCAAATCAGAGGATATGCAGAAGAATAACTATTTCAGTCATACAAGCCCAACTTACGGATCTCCATTTGATATGATGAAACAATTTGGCATTTCTTATAGAGCGGCAGCTGAAAATATTGCTATGGGTCAACGCACGCCAGAAGAAGTAGTAAATGCGTGGATGAATAGTGACGGTCATAGAAAAAATATCTTAAGCTCCAGCTATACACATATCGGAATTGGTTATGTGGAGAACGGCAACTACTGGACACAAATGTTTATAGGCAAATAAGAGAGTACTATAAATATAGATTTTATATAGACTGTCCCAAAAGGAAGTGAAAACTTATCTTTTGGGACATTTTTTTATTAGCATTAATGAATGTTCCAAGCTAGAAAGCCTTTTCCTGTGTTTTTTTCCTGGCAGCATAGTATGTTATACTGTGATTTAATATTCTGGTATAGCAATTTATAGGTAAGGAAGGGAAGCTATGAAGCAGCTGATCATATCAAAAACATTGATATTTATCTTTGTTATCCTTTTTGTGACAGGCTTTGAGGCTGTGTTTGGGCAGCATAATGTTTTGATTGGGGTCACGACTGTGGTTGCTCTGCTCATGTATTTAGAGAGGGATTTTACTGTATCCCCATGGAAGAGTTTCATGCTGATTTTGGCAGTCAATTTGTCCCAAGGAATATTTGGTCAACTGGCCTTGATCAATCCCTGGGTAGGAATTTTAGTAAACTTTATCGCTATGTTTATTGTAGGATACTTTTTCACATCTAACATAAAAGGACCTATCCAAATTGCGGTTGGTTTGCAATATTTATTCATTTTGACCGATCCAGTTCCGTTGGAGGAATTCCCATTGAGACTAATGTCTCTGGTTGCAGGGGCTTTGATTATCATGATGGTACAATGGGTATTTAATAGAAGGAAATTATCTAAAAGGGGCAATCATTATTTCTTGCAGGTATGTAGCCATTTGCAAGAAAAGTTAAATCGTATTCGAGATAACCAGCCTGATCAAGAGTTGGATTCCATCATTCTGTCTGATATCAACGAGTTCAGGAAGGTGATTTATTTTCGGAGTGTCAAGGGTTATTATCTGACTCACGAAGGCAGAGTTCGTTTGAAGATTTCGGTCTGTCTTGAAAAACTGCATTTGATGTTAAACCGCAAAGCTGCAAGTGACTACCCAGAGGATGTCTTGGATGCTCTGAATTTTGAATTGAGACAGATGAGGGATTACGCCAATAAAGGGTTAAGCTTATCTGATGATTCATTGAATAATCTAAACATAGCGCTTAACAAACATGAATCCGCATACATAGTCGAAATGATTAGTACGTTGAAATTATTGCGTGAATTATTGAGGTACCTTCATACCAGTGAATCATCTGAACTGAACAAGGTTGAGAGTGTGGTAGAGATTCCTAGAGGCTACCGGAATACCTATCAATTTTTAAAGGACATTAATCGACATTCAGCTCGTTTCACATATGCACTGCGATTGGGTATCACTATTGCAGCTGTTGCTTTAATCGTTGATTATTTTAACATCAATGAAGGACGCTGGATTTTATTTACTATATTTTCTGTGACGCAACCTTATTATGAGACAGCTAAATATCGCTTCAAGGAACGCGTGATCGGCACTTTAATGGGAGCGGCTATCTTTGTACTATTATTTAGTATTTTTCATGAAACGACTATACGCTCCTTCCTGGTCTTGCTGGTTGGGTATTTGAATGGCTATGCGGTGAAGTATAGAAATGTCGTATTGACTGTCACGATATCTGCTCTTGGAACAGCTGCTCTCACGGGCGACCCGACGCTCCTTTCAGTGAGAAGAGTTATGCTTGTACTGATAGGGATAGGTATTGGTATGCTTGCAAATCGTTTATTACTTCCACATACGCTGGAAAAGGGTACAAGAGATTTGATGAAAAGCTACAAACAAGTATCCAAGGAATTACAGCGTGAAGTGTCCGCTTATTTAAACCAAAGAAATAATGCGCATACAATCAATCATTTATTTGCTGTTTCCGCTTTAATGGAGGAAAGAATTCTTTTAAATAATCAAATGCTGCAGCTTGAAGAAATGGAAAACTTTCTATCATCTCAGCGCCGTTTGAATCATGCCATTTATGATATGTTCTTGCGGATGCAAAGGGAGGATGTAGATGTCCAACTGATGAGAGAAATATTAGTAAAGCTCGATTCGATTCTGGCTTTAGAAGGGGATTGTGTAAATGAGCAGGCTGGTCAATTATATGACAGACTTCAGCTTTCTAATTCCCTGGAAGAATACGTGTTGTTAAAGGACGCACTGCGAATATTAAAAGGATTTAGAAAGCAGGCTTACTTCAAATAGAACTTCTATATTAAATATTGCGATATCCTAAAAATAAAAATGAAAGGGCATACAAGCTCAACTTTTCTTATTTAAATTGCTGAGGAACAAGAAGAAGCGCGAGATGTATGCTCTTAAATGGTAGAGAAAAAGTTCTACTTAAACTAATGAAAAATAATAGAAAGATAAGCTTCACATAATTCATTTTATGAGGTGGGAGAGATGGATAAACAATGGTGGAAAGAAAGTGTCGTGTACCAGGTTTATTGGAGAAGCTTTTATGATAGTGATGGGGATGGATATGGAGACTTAAGAGGGGTAATAAGGAAGCTGGATTATATAAAAGAGTTGGGTGCAGATGTAATCTGGCTCAATCCTTTTTACCTTTCTCCTGATAAAGATAATGGATATGATATTTCCGACTATTATTCCATTATGCCGAAAGCGGGCAGTATGGAGGATTTTGAGGAATTAATGAGGGAAGCACAAAAACGAGATCTAAAAATTATTATGGATTTAGTCATAAATCATACTTCAAATGAGCATGATTGGTTTAAAGAATCCAGATCCAGCAAAGATAATCCAAAAAGAGATTGGTATATTTGGAGAGATGGAGACCAAGTGAACCCTCCCAATAATTGGCGTTCTTACTTTTCCCCGTCAGCATGGGAATATGATCAACGGACTGGTCAGTATTATTTTCATTCATTCGCAGCTGAACAGCCCGATTTGAATTGGGAGAATGAAGAAGTCCGTAAAGAAATATATCGAATTCTAAATTTTTGGTTAAAGAAAGGGATTAATGGATTTAGGCTAGATGCAATTGCCCTGCTTGCGAAGCCGGAGGATTTTCCGGATGCAGACGATCCGGATGATATTCGTTATTTGGCCAACCATCCCAAAGTTCATGATTATTTGCAGGAGATGAATGAACAGGTATTCCGTCATTATGATGTGTTAACCGTAGGGGAGGTAGCCTTCGTGACGCCGGAGCAAGGGTTATTATATGTGGATAAAAACCGCCATGAACTGAATACCTTGTTTCATTTTGAAGTTTGTGATGAAATGCCAACCTGGGACTTAAAGAAATTTAAAGAGATTCAGGCGCGCTGGTATGAAGGATTGAAAGAGAAAGGCTGGAACTCACAATTTATTAATAATCATGATCATACAAGAGTGGTAACCAGATATGGTAATGATAAAGAGTATCGTGTTCAATCAGCCAAACTATTTGCTGCGTTGCTGCATTCTTTGCCGGGTATGCCTTATATTTATCAAGGAGAGGAAATAGGAATGACAGGGATTCGCCTTTCTTCTATTGACGAATATAACGATATTGCGATGAAAAATCAGTATGCTGAGTTGGTGTCAAAGGGACGTGACCCGAATACGGTTCTTAGAGATTTGCAGCCATTAAGCAGAGACAATAGCCGTACACCGATGCAATGGACCAATGAAGAACATGCGGGATTTACAACAGGTACACCGTGGATTCGAGTTAATCCAAACTATAAATTAATCAATGTGAACAATGAATTGTGTAATTCAGAATCAATCTTTTATTTTTATCAAAAGCTTATTGAATTAAGAAAAAAGCACAAGGTTTTCGTATATGGGGATTATCAGGAATTATTTAAAGGACACCCTCATCTTTATGGATACAAAAGAAGCTACGCTGATGAGACGATTTACATTGTCTCTAATGTTCAATCAAAGCCTACACAAATTGAGCTGAACAATGAAATGGATTTGGAGGGGACATCTATTCTGATTTCTAACTATAATGAAACGACAAGCACAAAATTAAATGCCTATGAAGCACGTATTTATTTAAAAAAAGCTTAGCTGGGATAATTGATTCCAAAAGCAACAATATAGAACAAACAAAAGATAATTAAAATAAGACTCCGAATGATTCAGAAGGTCGTTCTGAAAGTGAAAATGTAGTTCCGAACCATTCGGAGGAGAGCTCCGAGAATCAAAAAGAAGATAAAGACGATAGAATCCAAAACATACCTGGCACTTCTTAGACTACTCATATTAGTTAGATCATCAGGTATATTTCATTAGTTATACTGATTTGGATTCTAAGGGGGTAAATAAAAGGAATTTAGAGGAGAGGCAGGTTTCAAAGCCTGTTTCTTTTCTTTTGGATAAATAGAATTAACTAGGGGTGTATGTACATAATACATATTATTATTGTGGCTACTTGGTATCTATTTAAGTAATGCCGTTATCTAACGGGGGATTAAGATGGAGAAAATCATAAAAAGGATCATCATCATAATTTTGATTACCGGATATTTTAATATGGGAGCAGGGATAGGTACAGCTGAAGCCATTCAGGAAGAATTAACGGTTGCGCTGTCTCCGAATGCGATTAAAGGATTTGACCCTTTTCTGTATACACAGGCAAACGGTTCTCCTTTAATTCAAAGTACTTTATTATCCTTTGATAAGGATATGGGAATTACATATGATTTAGCTGATGAATATCAGGTCAGTGAAGATAAAATGACCTGGGAATTTAAAATTAGGGATGATGCATATTTTTCGAATGGGGAACAAGTGAAAGCGAGTGATGTAGCTTTTACCTTTAATACTGCTAAGTACAATGGATGGCAGGATTTATCTTTGTTAAAAGAAGTCAAGGTCATAGATGAATACACTATCCATTTCCGATTGGAGAAACCCTTGTCAACCTTTAGTTATACAGCTGCTCAGCTTGGAATAGTCCCTGAGAATCATTATGATGAATTATTCACATTGAATCCTATTGGTTCAGGTCCTTATATTCTGGAGGATTGGAATGCAGGAGAGCAGGCGGTTTTTGTCAGAAATGAGCAATATTATGGGAAAAAGCCTATCTTTAAAAGGATTATCATTCTTTTCATGAATGAGGAAGAAGCCTATGCAGCGGCGCAAAAGGATCTGGTAGATGTCGCTCAAACATCTCCCGCATTTGCAAATGTCGGCGTAATAGATGGAATGGATATCAATGCTTTTAAAGGTAGTGATCAGTATGGAATCTCCTTTACTGCTGCCCCAACGAAATCGGATGTCTCTGCCAAAGAAACTGGAAACGAGGTAACGAGTGAATGGCCCATCCGCCAGGCAATTAATTTAACAGTTAATCGTGATTACCTCATAAATGAAGTTCTATATGGATATGGAGAAGCAGCCTATCATGATGCTGAGCGGCTTCCATGGGGCCACAAAGATACAGAGGTTGAATATAATAATATCGACAAAGCTAAAGAAATTTTGCAAATTGCGGGATGGATTGATAATGATGAGGATGGTGTATTGGAAAAACAGGGAATAGAAGCGAAGTTTAAGCTTTTATTTTTGGAGTCTGACCCCATAGCGCAGTCCATGGGGACATTACTTATGCAACAATTAGCTGAAATTGGAATCTCAGTAGAAGTGGTTGGTCAGAATGAGAAGGAAATCAATTCAAATAAGTTTAATAATCCGTTAATTATGCGTGTGGGTAATCATAGTCCGATTGATTTGTATCATAGGTTCCATAAAGATAATTCTAAGGTGAATTTACATATATCTGCTGAAGTGAATCAGTTGGTTGAGGGAGTGCTCGCTAGCGGTGATTTTAAAATATGGCAATCAATTCTGAGGCAGACCGCGAAGGATTTACCATGGATATGGTTGGTCCATCCAGATCATTTATACTATACAAAGAAAGGATTAAATTTAGGGGAGGTGGCATTTCAATCAAATGAACAGCCTCTATCTTTGTTAAACAATATAGAAGAATGGACTTGGGAATAATAAGAAAAACCTCTCCTGTTACTGGGAGAGGTCTTGTGTTTTTTGTAAGTTGATTTGTTCGTCTGCTCTCTTTGGTCGTTTAACAAAGAAGGCAAGGATAAGAGCCAATACAGCAATAAATGTCGCTATAAAGAATGCATCGTTAATCCCATCTACTGTTGCTTGAGTATAGATTTGTGCCTCCAATTGAGCTATTTCTTCTGGACTTGGTTGACCGGTAAGCTTACTCATTGCTTTTTCTGCCAATTCTTCCGCATGTATTTTCGTACGTGATGTCATAACGGAAACAAGTAAGGCGGAACCAATTGCACCGGATACTTGATTAAGTGTACTGTTCATAGCTGTACCATGTGGATTTAATCGGGCAGGCAATGAATTCATCCCGTTGGTCATAATCGGCATCATGACCATTGACATACCGAACATACGAACAGAGTACATCACAATTAATGTTCCATAAGTAGTTTCAGTTGTTAATTGACTGAAGAAATAAGTTGTAGCGACTGTGATGGTTAAACCGATTATGGCAAGAATCCGACCGCCAAATTTATCAAATAATTTACCTGTAATTGGTGACATAATTCCCATAATGATTGCACCTGGAAGCATTAATAAACCAGAATCTAATGGGGATATACCACGTATATTTTGCAGGTAAATTGGCATTAAAATCATGGCTGAAAACATCGCCATATTCAAAACAATCGATATAGCTGAAGATAAGGAGAACATTGGATATTTATAGACACGGAAATCGAGCATCGGCTTTTCCAGTTGAAATTGGCGAACAATCAACAAAATCAAGCCAATTACACCTGCAATCAGTGTACCGAATACTTCAACATCATCCCAGCCTTTACTACCCGCCGAGCTGAATCCATATAATAACCCTCCGAATCCGACACTTGAAAAAATAACGGATAATACATCCAATGAAGCGTTACTTTTTTCTTTCTTATCTTTTAATTTAAAAATCGATAGTAGTAAAACAATAACGGCAAACGGGATGATCATATAGAACAGATATCTCCATTCATAATGTTCAATAATCCACCCTGATAATGTAGGACCAATTGCAGGGGCAAAAATCATAACAAGCCCTAAAATCCCCATCGCACCACCACGTTTTTCAATTGGGAAGCTCGTTAAAAGAACATTCATTAAGAGGGGCATCATAATGGCAGAGCCTGCTGCTTGAATCATTCTTCCAACCAATAATAATGCGAAGCTCGGTGCAAATCCGGAAAAGATTGTTCCGATTGTAAATAGAATCATCGCGGTTATAAATAAGTGTCTAACCGAGAACTTCTGAATTAAAAACGCTGTTGATGGAATGATAATTCCGTTTATCAGCATATAACCTGTTGCGAGCCACTGAATCGTTGTTGGCTCAACTTTAAAATCCGCCATCATGGACGGAAGGGCAACATTCAATAATGTTGAATTCAATATAGATACAAATGCACCGGCTAAAAGAATGGCTATAATCCCATAATTGGGACGCATTTGTTGTCTTTCTGTTGCTGTCATGTACTTCTCTCCTTTTGATTTATACTATATGTTTAATTATTAGACTCATAATTCATGTTGATTATATTACTCTCTTTCTTTTCGTTTAGCAATTAAAATAATTTAGAATATATAAATTTGTATTTACCCTAAAAATAAGCTAATATACACTCAAATAACTGAAGTCATAGGAATGGATTGAGTTGTTATGAACGTAAGAAAAAAGCAAGTTATCAGCCATGCAAAGAAACTTTTCATTGGAAAGGGATATAGAAATACGTCTATTCAAGAAATTATTGAAGATAGCGGGATCTCCAGAGGAACATTTTATAATTATTTTCCTTCTAAAAGTGAACTTTTCAAAGCTGTATACGATTCCTTCCTTGAAGAGTATCACCAACAGCGAGATGAATTAATTATTGGGAGGGATCTCAGTAATATAGACATCTTTATAGAGCAACTTTATGTACAAAGGAAATCACATTCGCATAATCAATTATTTGCCCTTATTGAAGATGTAATGGTATCTAATGATATTGAACTAAAAGATTATTTGAAACAAACGAGATGGTTATATTTAAATTGGATTCACAACCGCCTTGTCGATATTTTTGGGGTGGAGAAGAAACCGTATTTGTTAGATTGTGCAATTATTCTATCCGCCATGGTCCAACACCACATGCATTTTTATAGTATTGCAAAAGGAGATCTTGATGCGAAAAAAGCAATTCGTTATTATTTAGATCGCATAAAGGTGATTGTTGATGATGTAAGTAAGAATGATGTTGTTTTAATAGAACCGGAAGTGTTAACTATGTTTATTCCGGGGGGTCCAAAAGGAAACAGGGATTTTTGCTACGATTTAATCCAATCCGTTAACCAACTAAAGACTTACCTTGAACAAGAGGTTGTTGATGCTGAGTTTCGTGCGGAAAAGCTACAAATAATCGAATTCCTGCAAGATGAACTATTGCATAATAAAGAGCCGCGACATTACTTAGTTAAAAATATGATTGCTTCATTAAATCATGATTCTATCTTGAGGGGTACTTCCTGCTATGGAAGGTTTAGAGAAATCATCATGGAATGGTTGAATAAGTAATAGAAGAGCCATGTTAGCAAGTAGTTTGCCATAGCATGGCTCTTTTTGGGCGAGTCATTTTGTTATGGGCTATTTTGATACAAATTTAAGACCAATGGCAGAGATTAAAATGAGTAATATGAAAATAATTCGTTTTAAGCTTTTCGCTTCTCCAAATAAAAGCATGCCAATTAATGCTCCTCCACTGGCACCAATACCAGTCCATACAGCATAGGCAGTACCCATGGGAAGTGTCTTCATTGCGAATGATAGACAGAAAAAGCTCCCCGAAAAACCGACAATCAAAAGAAGCAGAGATAAGAGATCCCTATTTTTATTCAATCTATTAATCATGCCGACCCCAAATATTTCTAAAAATCCAGCGATAACCAGTGCAAACCAGGCCATTATTAGTTAGCCTCCTTTTTGGAGGTGTCTTCATCAGTCACTATTTTTAAACCAATCACACCTATTAATAAGAGAAGAATTAATGCTATTTTCTCTATTTTTAACGGTTCATCAAAGAAGAGAATCTCCGCAATAACCGTTCCAGCTGTTCCCAATCCGACAAAGACAGCGTATACCGTCCCAACCGGCAGGTAGCGGCTTGCATCAATCATCATATAAAAGCTGATACAGATTGCAGCAAGTGTAATCAGCCACATCCATATACTGTCTGCATTTTTAAGACCGCTTACCCAGATGATTTCAAAGAAGGCCCCTATAATAACCTTTAACCAATGTCTGTTCATCAAAACAACTCCCTAGTGATATAACAATATAGCAGATTGTTTGTACTGTTGTTCATTTTAGCAATTATAAAATTGGTTTGCGAGTAGAAGAATCGAGAAAGAGTTTGATAAACTAATTATATAAGAAAGGTACGGGGGTGAAATAAGATGGATGATCCAACTATTTCGACCAAGGAATTAGTAAAAAAAATTCGCTATATAGACGACACCTATCCGAAAGAGGAACTTGATCTTCTATTGATTCGTGAGGATGCTATTCCTGAACTATTGAGTATATTAGATTTGGTTCGCAAGGAACCAGAATTGTTTCTTAGTGAACCTGATCGAATTGACCATATTTATGCAGCTGTTTTGTTGGGACAGTTAAACATCAGAGAAGCATTTTATCCATTTTTACAAACATTAAAATTACCGGATGATAATGCATTGGAATTATATGATGATTACCTGGTTACAACGGCTGGCCGTATACTTGCTGATACATATCCCGGTGAAATAGTTATGGATGGAAATATCCCTTCCATGCCGGATTTGGATGCATTATTTGATTTAATTGATGATCAATCTTTGGATGAGTGTATTCGTGCTACTGGAATTCAAGCAATTACATCCCTTGTCCTGCAAAAACGTATATCAAGGGAAATGGTTGAATATTACTATCATGATCTACTGCAGGGGGATTTGGTAGATGAATCAGGTTATATGTATACCATTCTAATTGATTCATGTATGGTATTAAATTTCCGAGATTTATATGATGATATCGCAGAGGTTTTTGCCCAAAAGAAAGTGAATGCCCTTGATATGTCGCTCGATGATGTGGAGGAGCAATTTAGGAACTATGATCCGTTATATGCAGATGATTGCCGGCCCATTACAAATGTTCATGAAGAGTTCACTTGGTGGGCTGGTCATTATCAACCCGGAAATTCACAGGCTTCCAGAAGCATAAAAGTGGGCAGAAATGATTCATGCCCATGCGGAAGCGGGAAAAAGTATAAGAAATGCTGTGGGAAATCTTGATTTATACACTTTATGGGTTTTAGCCCCCGTATGTACAAGTTGGGTTTGTGTACATATGGGGGTATTTTGTATGCGTTAAAAGGGAACTTACTCTACGATTTTGATGGAAGATTAAAGGAGCTATTTACTATAATGCTGTTTCAGGTCTTTGAGAGTTAATATTGTACAATTATTGTAATTTTTCAGAGTTTCAATACGTTCGTCACACTTTATTCCTACATTTAAGCTTATAGGAAAATGGAAGGTTACTATTAGAAATATAATAAATAAACAATTATTTATATATTTGGGATTTTTTATAATATAATTCAACTAAGCTAAAGAAATGTTAGAGAAAGTGGTGGATGAGATGGATTTGAAGAAGTCAGATCGACTAAGTAGCGGTGACAGGATAGCTACTGCCAGTTTTTCTTGGGGTGGGGCAGGAGATCCAGATATTCGCTGGCGTTATCAGATAGGGAAAAAACGGTTGGAGGAGTTTGGTTTAGAAGTTATTGAGCTGCCTCATACATTAAAGGGATCAGAGTATGTATATAATCATCCAGAAGAACGGGCACGCGATTTGATGGATGCCTTTCAAAATCCATCGATTAAGGGGATATTCTCTTGTATTGGCGGAGATGACAGCATTCGAATGCTGCCATACATTGATTATGAGGTAATCAAAAATAATCCAAAGATTTTCCTTGGCTATTCTGACTCTACCGTCACGCATTTTATTTGTTATAAGGCAGGGGTAATGAGTTATTATGGTCCTTCGATTCTGGCTGAATTTGCAGAGAATGTAGAGGCTTTTGATTATACGAATCATTGGGTGAAACGGGTTTTATTTTCTGGTGAACCTATTGGCGAAGTTGGACCGCCATCTGAATGGACAAGTGAATTTATCCCTTGGGAAAAGCAAAACTGGACACGTAAAAGAAAAACATCACCGCATAGCGGTTATGAGTTATTACAGGGAGAGGGAATACATAAGGGGAAATTATTAGGAGGATGCATGGATGTGCTGGAAATGCTTAAAGGGACTGTAGTGTGGCCTGCAATTGATGAATGGAAGGATAAACTGATATTTTTTGAGACATCAGAAGTGAAAGTGAGTCCGGATCTGTTTCTTGGATGGCTGCGAAATTACGCGGCGCAGGGAATTCTGCAAAATGCTAAGGGTTTATTATTTTCCAAGCCATATGATGATTGTTATTACGATGAGTATAAGGAAGCAATCCTTAGTGTGGTACGGGATGAGCTAAAGTTAACGGATTTGCCGATTCTATATAATATGAGTTTTGGACATACGGCTCCAATGAGTATTATTCCTCTCGGGGCTATGGCTGAATTGGATTGTGAAAGAAAAACATTTAGCATACTTGAAGCGGGTGTGAATTAAGGTTCGAGGTTTACACACTCCCGAAGCAGGGACTATGAAGGTAACTAAAGCTGAAATAGGAGTTTTAGAGGTCAATCTTCTAAGAAGGGGGAGGTTGAGTAGCCTTCCTTTTAATATTCCATAGCTCTTCATTGAAAGCAGATAAATATGCCATTAGAGGGTAGGTTAAGAACTTCATAGGGGGAAATGTATGGAATATAGGGGACCTAGTGTTTATGATCAGGAAGATTTTTTTTTGGATTATATGAAAAGAAGAAGTAGGAAAGATAGTCCCAATAATGCTATTGAAACTCCAATCATGTATGAGCTAATACAAGATTTTCAAAATAAAGATATACTAGATTTGGGCTGCGGTGACGCTTCCTTCGGCAAAGATTTAGTAGAACGCGGTGCAGCGTCCTACAGTGGAATAGAAGGCTCTGAACAAATGGTGGAAGCAGCTAAGAGGAACCTATCACAAGTGAATGGAAGCGTGCATCTTCATACGATGGAATCATATACATACGGAGAAGAAAAGTTTGACATTGTAACTTCCAGATTTGCAATCCATTATGTAGCTGATATTGATGCTTTGTTTCAAAACATCGATTTGTCTTTAAAAGAGGAAGGTAAGTTTGTTTTCAGTGTTCAGCATCCTCTTACGACCGCATCTTTTACTAGTAAAAAAAAAGGTGATAGACGTGAAAATTGGATTGTGGATGACTATTTCCTGGAGGGGGAAAGAAAAGAACCTTGGATTGAACAAATCGTGGTGAAATATCATCGAACAGTCGAACAGTATTTTAGAGCGCTTATCAGTTCTGGATTTTCAGTGGTTGATTTGCGAGAAGGTACACCTGTGCGTGATAACTTTACCGATGAGAAAGAATATAAAAGAAGGCTTAGAATTCCAGTTGTGCTGGCATTTTCGTGTATAAAAAATAAAAACGTATGAAACAGAACACCTGGCTGATGTGGGTGAAATTGTACTGAGTGGTTCAGTCTATAAGTGTATAGAGGTTGATCAAAAGTAAAAACTCTTTTTCTCTAAAGAAAAAGAGTTTTTACTTCGCTAATCCAATTCTTTAATTAACTACTCGTTTTGCTCCTACATAACGTTTCTTCCAATAATCGAGATTCATATCTTGTGTTTTAACTCCTTTTGATGTAGCGCCAATGAATTTATTATTGCCGATATAAATGGCAACAAATGATACCTTTTTCCCGTCCGTTTTATAAAATACTAGATCCCCGGCTTTTAATTTGTTTTTGGCAACGGAAGTACCTGTTTTATATTGATCGGCACTGGTACGTGGTAATTTTTTTGCAACGCTTTTTGAGAATACATACTGTGTGAAACCGGAGGCATCGGACCCTTTTGGTGTTGTTCCGCCCCATTTATATGGACTGTTCGTTATTTTTTTGAATAAGCAACCGCCTTTTGACTTTTAGACTGTGCTGCATCAGCATGCATTGGGCTGAAGAAAGTTGAAAAGAGTAGAAGAACGGCTGTTACGACGGCAAACAGAATAGAGGATTTTCTTGCATGTAAAGCTAACGTTAACATCCCTGCTTTCAAAGATTTTTTTGACACAAGGATATCTTATTATTGAGCAGAGCATTTTATGATTCAAATATTACTTTCTTACCTTCCTGCTTAACCTCCCCTTTTTTGTGAAAATAAAAGTATAATAGCACTGTAAACTATGAAATATATGAGGGAACAGCATGATTTTATTGAAAAATACAAGAGTTAAAGGAATTTTACTGGTATTAACTGCCGGTATATTATGGGGAGTATGCGGAACAGTAGCGCAGTATTTATTTCATTATGCCGGATTTACCCCGGAATGGGTTGTGGGTATTCGCTTGCTTGTATCTGGGGTGGTTCTCTTGATTCTAGCCTCTTTAAAAGTAAAGAGTAGGATAGGTGCTATTTGGAAGGACAGGAAAGACGCAATAAGTCTTTTATTGTTCAGCATTTTAGGTTTATTGGCTGTGCAATACACATTTTTTATGGCTATCAATTATTCCAATGCGGCTACAGCCACCGTTTTACAGTACTTAACACCCGTTATCATTACCTGTTATTTTGCCTTAATTTCAAAAAGGTTGCCTACAAATAAAGAAATCCTTGTTGTAGGTTTGGCCATATTAGGGACATTTTTGATTGCAACTAAAGGAAATATGCATAGTTTATCCATTTCGGTTAGTGCTTTGATGTGGGGAATTGGTTCGGCATTCGCTCTGGCATTTTATACTTTGCTTCCGCGTAAGCTGCTTCCTAAATGGGGTTCAACTCTCGTTTTAGGCTGGGCAATGCTAATAGGAGGAATTTGCTTTTCATTTTATAATCCTCCATGGGAGTTTCAGGGAGATTGGAGCTTTTATGCAATACTTGCTGTTATTTTTGTGATTATATTTGGTACGATTGTTCCGTTTATATGCTATTTGGAAAGTATGAAATATATTCGAGCTACAGAGGTAAGTGTGCTGGCATCTGTGGAACCAGTTGCTGCAGCGGTTGTATCCATACTTTGGCTGCATGTTACGTTTGGAATAGCCGAGTGGCTTGGTACAATCTGTATTATCAGTACCGTCTTCATTTTAGCCCTTTTTGATAAACCGGCAGGGAAGAAATCCAGTGATAATCATTGAGTAAAACAAACAGGATCCCAATTTGTTTAAGAATTGGGATCCTGTTGCTGTTTATCGGTACGAATCATGGCTGGGATGAAATAAATGATCTTCCGCGTTTCTTACAATAGAAAAATGTTCTATATTGTAATGGCCATGAAGTGTTTTATTATGATGGTTTATGATTTGTTCCGGGCTTAAAATGTCATTGCCGATTGTGGAATGTCCATCACCAACTAAAGTGACATCGAAGCCATTAATAGTAGCGGTTCTGACTGCACTATCAATACAATGCTGTGTTTCGCAGCCCATTATAACAATATGATTAATTTCATTAGATTTTAAATAATTTAATAGTCCAGTTCCGTGAAAGGAATTCGTTGCTGCTTTGTCAAAGAATTTTGTTTCCACAGGTAGATGAATTTCATCATGAACTTGAAATCCTTTCCCTTTACCTCCGGCTATATCAAGATCTCTTACACAAACTATCGTGGCATTTGCCTCTTTTGCCTTTTTAATTACTAAATTAATATTTTGAATAAGCTGTTCTTTTTTAAAAACAGCCCTCATGTCTTGATTCCCATCTATTAGTTCCTGTTGTGCATCAATAATTAATAATAGTTGATTCAACTGATTTTCCCCTTTCTAATTTGGGGAAGCGCTCTTTTATTTAGCTGTATTCCCCTTGGTTTTTTTTGAGTTGTGATATAGTCCCATATTCATATAATTAACCTCCTTGATAATATAATGCCTAAAAATTAATAAATGTAATTTTCAGACAATTAAACCTTAACATAGCTTCTTTTAAAAAGATACGCAAAAATAAAAAAGCCACCGATCTAGTCGGCGGCTGTATTGCTGTAATGAACGTTGATTAAATACTTTTATTTCGGTTAAACAGATAGCTTTCGCCCTTTTCGTATAGAGCGATGGATTGTCTAATCCATTTTTGTTTAGGAATAATTTTGTGAACGAGCAAAGCCGCACCTATTCCAAGAAGTGCACCTACTAAAATATCAACGGGGTAATGGACTCCTACATAGATTCGGGAAATAGAAAGAAGGAGTGCAAGTGTTGTCCATA
Organism: Bacillus sp. z50; assembly: GCF_058313585.1. Classification (NCBI taxonomy): domain Bacteria; kingdom Bacillati; phylum Bacillota; class Bacilli; order Caryophanales; family Bacillaceae; genus Bacillus; species Bacillus sp. z50. The sequence goes on along the minus strand of NZ_JBZFQL010000005.1, from coordinate 91,005 downwards.
AATACCAGAATCGTTTACGAAAGAGGGCAATGGTTATACAAACTGAGAAGAATACAATCGTATGATCACTCGGAAAAGAATTTCCAACCTCTTTTTCAATTAACTTGTTTACATCGGACCAAACGGCAAATGGCTGATGATGTGAATAAATCATACCAATTAACTTGCCCGTTACTTCGGCGATAAAAAAAGCAATAACAGCACTGACAACCATTAATTTATTTCTAGTATTACGAGTTAGCCAGTAAAACAACAGAACCAGTATTAAGCAGTATACTGTATATTCAGCAAAAAAAATAAAAAGTGGATTGATGTCCGGATACTCTTTACCAATGTCATTGACTGCACGAAATAATGTGATATTTGCTTCAGAATTAGTCATTTTTTCATTTCCTCCCAAGTTATTCTATTATGGATAATTTACTTAAATATTTCAAGAGATTCTATATAGTATTTGTATTCTAGACGATATCGTTTAGCTGTATGAAAGGATTATGATAAAATTTAACAAAACTAAGAATAAGAGGAGGCTAAAAATGAAACTGCCATTATCGGGGACGGAACGGAGTAATCTTCGTAAAAACAAGGTTCGAATAGACCAAATACCAACGAAAACAACAGAAGAATTAAAAATCATACTGAATTGTTCTACAAATCGGGCTAAGGAGTTAAAAGGTCTGTTAGACTTTCAGGAAATCCCTTCAATCGGGTTGGGTGCATCTAAAATGATGGTACAAGTACTGGGATTCTATTCTGTAAACGACGTTAGAAATGAAAATCCTGCAGAATTATTCGACCGCTATGAAGAATTGGTTGGATGCCGTGTCGATCCATGTGTGGAAGATCAAATCCGCTGTATTGTTTATCATGCCAATGAATTGAATTGTGTGTTAGTATGGTCTGATTTTACGGACGAGCGGAAGGCATATCGAAATACTCAGGGATATCCTCCTACTCGCCCTGAAAAGTAGTGATCCCCTTGTATGACCTCTTTAGAAGAATCATTGAAAAAGCCCATATAAATAGGAGGCCAATATGAAAAAAATATTTCGCTTGTTACCCCCCTTTTTGATTATGATGGCTCTGCTTGGTTGTTCAAAGGAAGAGAAAAATGACACGGTTGTTAAACAGACTGAGACAGATGAAAAGCAGCCATATGAGATAGAAGTCGTTGCTGAAGGTCTCAATGTACCATGGGAAATGGTTATAGCCGATGATGGACGAATATTTTTTACGGAACGGCCTGGCCAAATAAGAGAAATCCGTAATGGGAAAGTAAGGGAAGAACCTCTCCTGTCTTTGCCAGCGCCTTTTATCAGTGAAGGGGAGGGAGGATTACTTGGACTGGCACTGGATCCTGATTTCCAAACGAATCATTTTATGTATACGTATCACTCCTATGAAGATAATGGTGAAATCAAAAATCGTATTCTTCGTCTTGTAGTAGGTGACAATCAAGCAAGGATTGATAAAGTGATCCTTGATGGAATTGTTGGAGATACAAATCATAATGGTGGGAGAATTAAGATTGGACCAGACGGGATGCTTTATATTACAGCAGGAGATCGGTATGAACCTGACTTAGCCCAGGATAAGACAAGTATGGGCGGTAAAATTTTTAGAATCCATCTTGATGGTTCCATTCCGGATGATAATCCAATTGAGGGGTCGCCTGTCTATAGCTACGGGCATCGCAATCCGCAGGGACTTGCCTGGCATCCTGTTACAGGAGATTTATTCAGTTCGGAACATGGTCAATCAGCACATGACGAAATTAATTTGATTGAAGCAGGGAAAAACTATGGATGGCCAATAATTCAGGGGGATGAAGCAAAAGAGGGAATGGAAACGCCGATTGCTCATAGCGCAACTGAAACATGGGCCCCGTCGGGAATGACATTTGTCTCGAAGGGTGAATGGAAAAACCAATTGCTGATTGCCAATCTGCGTGGCGTGCAGGTTCTTAAGGTAGAGCTTGATGAATCCGGAAAACAGGTGAAAAGCATAGAATCGCTCTTTAAAGATCAGTATGGGCGCATCAGGAATATCATCGAAGCGCCGGATGGAACCTTATATATGATGACGAATAATAGGGATGGCAGGGGGAATCCATCAGACAAGGATGACCGCATCATCAGGTTGATTCCTAAAACGGGTATTTGACTAATCTATACGAATATGGAAAAAGTGAAGATCCTAAGTCAGGAGACCTACCATTCTTTTTTAACACTACAACACCTACGTGGAGATAGGGAGGTGTGAAAAGTAGTAAACCTAAGTTTTAGGGAACGTTTTTTAAGCATTTCTATCTTTTTAGTAGAAGAGGATAGAAATGCTTTTTAGTTTGGGCTTTTTTAGATAGGGGGACTAGCATGTTAAACAGTATTTGGGATATCCGAGAATCGGAGAACCAAGATTTAAGATTAGCACTTCATATTTAAGAAATCATTCTAAAAATGAAGTGTTTTTTGCATTAAAATAGATAAAAAGGAGAGATGGAGAGGGAGTTGAGATGCATCCCACGCTGTCCGGTCTCTTGGTCAATTAAAGACTGATAGAGTACGAGGACATGTTGATTCATAGAATCCAGCTGTTTCAGCACTTTGTTCGATGAAGAAAATTCACTTTTAACATAGAACAGTGAACCTAAGTTTAAATATATCCAGATAAATCCAATTGATAATAAACTCCAGAAGAAACGATGGCCAATTTGCCATTTGAAGACTTTTTTATACAGAGTAACTCACTCTTTCTAATGGGATTAAAAATTATTTCTACAATATTTTACAGTTTAATTATAGGTTATTTTGTAAACTTTTGGATTTATTTATATATCCTAAATGGAGTGCTGTATAGAAGTTACGATATAGTATTCTCTAAATTTTTGGGGAATAAATATACGTTAATATTCGATATATACCATTTTCTTTTATACTAGGTGAATTTGGAATTGATTGTTAATAGAATTCATTATCTGAGGTCAGTATAATAATAAGGTTGCGATTATTATCATATTATTATGGAGAGAAGAATCAGCATGCTTAAACAATATATTCACGATTTGCATAATGAATTTGCCGGCTATAATTCTGAAAAGCTACGCAAAGATATTATGGCTGGTATTACAGTAACCGCTGTTGCACTTCCTTTATCTCTAGCGTTCGGGGTGAGCAGTGGGGCGGATGCGGCTGCTGGATTAATTACAGCGATTCTTGCAGGATTAATTATCAGTATGCTATCAGGCGCGTCCTATCAAATATCAGGACCAACGGGAGCGATGTCTGCTATATTGATTGCTGTTGTTGCCCAGTATGGACTTGATGGAGTATTTATTGCCTGTTTGCTGGCGGGTATCCTACTGGTGATTGCCGGTCTACTGAAATTTGGCCGTGTCGTTTCTATCATACCGATGCCAGTTATAACGGGGTTTACATCAGGAATTGCTATCATTATAGCGATGGGACAAGTAGATAACTTTTTTGGAGTCGAATCGAGCGGAGAGAATCCAATTGCCCAAATCATGTCTTATATAGAGAATGGTTTTAATCCTGATTTTGCTACATTATTAATTGGTATTATAACAGTTGTCACGATGATTGTATGGCCGAAAAAATGGAACGCCATAATCCCGTCATCCTTAGCAGCCTTACTGATTGTTTTAATTATTAATACCGTTTTAAAATTACCGGTTGCGGTCGTGGGAGATATACCGAAAACATTTTTTCCGGAAAATCGACTGGTATTTAGTGATTTATCCCTCGCTAAAATAGAAGCCTTGATATGGCCGGCAATCAGTATTGCGGCATTAGGAATGATTGAAAGTTTATTATGCGGAGCATCTGCCGGTCGCATGGTTGGAGAAAAAATGAATGGGGATCGGGAACTAGTTGCACAGGGAATTGGGAACATGATTATCCCATTCTTTGGCGGTGTTCCGGCTACTGCTGCGATTGCCCGTACGAGTGTAGCGATTAAAGCTGGTATGGTAACAAGATTGACGGGGATTTTCCATGCGATTGGTTTGCTTTTGTCAATGTTTCTCCTCAGCCCAATTATGTCGAGTATACCGATGTCTGCATTAGCAGGTATTTTGATTGTGACTGCATGGCGGATGAATGAATGGGAAAGTATTCATTATATCTTTTCTCACAAATTCAAAGGCGCTATCTTTAAATTTTTGCTAACATTGCTAGCTACTGTTGTGTTTGATTTAACGGTTGCCATTGTTGCAGGAATTGTCCTTTCAGCCATATTGTTTGTTATTAACAGTGCCGACGTAGAAATGAATGTCAGTAAAGTTGATATCGAAAAATTGGAAGGAAAAGGGATAAAATCAAATCAGACATACGAAGATATTCGGGTAGTTTATCTCACCGGTCCTATATTCTTTGCAACGGTGAGCTCTTTGACTGAGCGCCTTGAAGACATTAATCAAGGAGTTATGATCCTTTCTATGCGTGGAGTATCCTCCATTGACGGTTCAGGAGTACAAGCTATGGTGGAATTCTGTGAATTAAAGAAACAAGAAGGTGTAAAAATCATCTTTAGCGGAGTACAGCGGAGAGTTCTTAGCAGATTTGAAAGAGGTGGTATTCTGGATGTTGTTGGAGAAGACAATATATTCTGGAGTACTGACCAGGCGCTTGCAAAAATTAATCAAATACAAGGTTAATATAAAGATGGAAGGAGAGTGCCGAGTAGGCTACTCTCCTTTTTTTGATGCAAGCTAAGATAGCTTTTTACCTAATATTAGATACCGTTCTTTTGTCTTTTCATTAGGGAAGAAGGAATCATCAATGACAATCCATCCTTTTCTAACATATAGATTCCGTGCAGCCAGATTGGATTGTTGGGTTGTTAATATAGTTGTATCAAAAGGTATGTCTTTCATTAGGGAATCATGTAATAGTGATCCGATTCCTTTTTGGCGCACGGATGGATGAACACATAATTCAACGAACTCAAAACAATTTGCCAGCCATTCATTGGATAAGTCAGGTTTCAAATGGCTTGTCAATAGTTCGCGATAATATTGGCCTGATAGAGAAGCATAACCATAGGCAAATCCAACAGGCATTTCCTCTTCATCCAGGCATACAAATCCTCTGAAACCAGCGTAGTCCATGTGCCGCATGAATCGTTCTGTACAGTCGGTATTAATATTCCATATTTGTTGATACAGAGAAACGATTGGCTTAAGCAAATCATCTGTTCGATTCCACTTTACCATTTGTATCATAATTTCTTATTCAAAGATTGAACTGATTTGTTGGATTTCTTCACGGGATAACATAACTTCCAGTGTTTTAAGATTATCAACGACTTGTTCCGGCTGTTTTGCGCCAGGGATAACAACATCAATTGAATCCTGCGCCAAGTACCATGCCAGGACAAGATGAGCGATTTCAACGTCTTTAGCTTTCGAAATCTTTCGCAGTTGTTCTACTTTTTCTAGGTTTTGCTTAAAAAGTTCTGCCTGAAATAATGGATTACGGGAACGTCCATCATTAAAAGTAGAATGCTTTGTGAATTTTCCGGTTAAAAGACCAGAAGCCAGCGGGAAGTATGGGACAAAGGAAATTTTGTGTTGGGCGGTATAGGGGAGAAGCTCTTTTTCAGCATCTCTTTTAAATAGATTGTACTCAGATTGGATTACATCCACGTATCCATCTTTATTGGCTTCTTTTAATTGCTCCAATGAAAAATTGGATACCCCGATCGCACGGATTTTTCCGGCATCTTTTAGTTTCTTTAAGGCGCCGACTGCCTCGTCCTTTGGTGTATCCTGATCTGGGAAATGAATGTAGAAGAGATCTATATAATCTGTACGTAAACGCATTAGACTTTCTTCCACAGTTTTAATAAGGAATGCAGGGGAGTTATCAACTACAACATCATTTTCAATGAATTTATGAGCCCCCTTTGTAGCTATAACAAGGTTTTCACGATTGCCTTTTTCTTTAACAATTTCTCCAATTAATTCTTCTGACCGTTCCGGGCCATAAATATAGGCAGTATCAATAAAATTCACGCCATAATCGATGGCAGTCCGTACGATTTCCCGTCCTGTTTCCTCATCGAGATTTGGGTAGATATTGTGGCCTCCAACTGCATTAGTTCCAAGACCTATCGGATTTACAAGTAAGTCTGTTTTACCTAGCTGAATTTTGTTATTCATAAAAAAACCCCCTTAACATGTAATGATTCAATCATAGCAAAGGTGAGGAAGTATATGGAAATGATAGGGTTTAGAAATAGATAAATAGCTAAAGGCCCTAAGAGATAATCTTAGGGCCTTTATGCAAGAGGGGGGATTTATGTTCTATGGCTTTTATGATGTGTTCTACCATTAGTATAATTCAAATGATAACGATTATCAATATCATTTAGATGAAAAAGATATTAAATTTATTACGAATAAGTAACTAAATTTTCGAGGGGGAATTTGAATCAATATAAAAGCAATAAATTTGGACGAATTCATAATCCGAACCGAAATCATTAACTGCTGAACCCAGCAAACCAATGATTAGCTTCTTCCATGTTTACTTGTTACAAATCATAACCTGCTTACGAATGAGCGTTATGTTTGCTACCCTTTTTGTAACTCACTAGAATAAAGGTCATACAAAGGAGGAATAGTTCATGAATGAAAAATACGCTTCTCTTTTTGAAAGCTATACACTGCCAAATGGCGTTACGCTGAAAAACCGATTCATACTCGCTCCAATGACACATTACTCTTCTAATCCTGATGGTACGATTTCCGATCAGGAGCTTCCATATATCGCGCAGCGTTCTAAGGATATCGGCTTAGTCATCACTGCTGCAACAAATGTATCCGATAACGGAAAGGCGTTCCCAGGACAGCCATCCATTGTACGCGATACATATATAGCAGGTCTGAAGAAGTTAGCAGATACAATAAAAGGCGAAGGAGCTAAAGCAATCATCCAACTTCACCACGGTGGACGGGAATCAGGAGCAGATCTTGTACCCAATGGGGATGTAGTTGCTCCAAGCGCTGTAGAAAAAGAAGGTGCAGCTACACCACGTGCACTGGAAACTGCAGAAGTACAGCAAATCGTTGCTGATTTCGGCGAAGCAACTCGACGTGCTATCGAAGCTGGTTTTGATGGCGTCGAAATTCATGGTGCAAATGGGTATATTATCCAACAATTCTACTCTCCATTTTCCAATCGCCGTGAAGATGAATGGGGCGAGCGCTTGCGTTTCCCCTTGGCTGTCATCGACTCAGTCAGAAGTGCTGTTGATAAACACGGCTCCAAAGACTTTATAGTTGGTTATCGTTTCTCTCCTGAGGAACCGGAAACTCCTGGATTAACGATGAAAGAAACACTTGAGCTGATTGATGCTCTAGTGGAAAAGCCATTAGATTACCTGCATGTTTCTTTAATGGACTTCCATTCCACAGCTCGCCGCGGTGCGGATGCGAGCGCCAAACGCATTGATTTGATCCAGGAACGCATCAATAATAGAATGCCTCTTATCGGCGTTGGATCCTTGTACTCTGCCGAAGACGTGGCTGCAGCCAAAGATACGGGAGTACCATTGATTGCCATGGGACGTGAATTGTTAATCGACCCGGAATTCGTTACAAAGCTCAAAGAAGGACGCGAAGACGAAATCATCCGCCTAATTGATCCTGCCCGTGAAGATCATCACGGCCTTCCGGATCCGCTTTGGAACATCATCCTGCAGACAAAAGGCTGGGTTCCGACAAAAGAATAGCAGGAGATAGCCAATAAAGGGAAAATTCAGCATTGGTACTTATGCCATAAAGAGATTTTGAGTATAAACAGATAGAAGGATTGCTTTTAAAAACCTCTCATATGAGAGGTTTTTTGTAGGCTTTTTTTCTGCTAATTCATGATTTATTTTATTGATTGAGTGAGCTGCAACTAACCTGTCACTTCTCAAATTCAAAGTAAGTCTATCCTCATCAATGTGGTCCGTCTTGAGAATGTTCAGGTCACTTTTACTGCGTCCCATTCACTCGTAAAACTGAGAAAAGGCCGATTGTGCTATGGTATATTGTAGTTAAATGAAGAAAAGGATGTTCGGTATATATGCATATAACAATAATTGGATCAGGTATAGCAGGTTCGGTTACCGCATATAAGCTTGCCAAGGCGGGCTTACAGGTAACTGTGATCGATCGTTTTGATAAAGGACAAGCGACAGATGCTGCAGCAGGGATTGTTTGTCCATGGCTCTCCCAGCGTCGAAATAAAGATTGGTACCAGCTGGCCAAAGGTGGTGCTCGCTATTATCCAGAAATAATTGAAGAACTTCGTCAAGATGGAGAAACTGAAACAGGTTATGCCCGTGTAGGTGCATTGAGTCTGCATGAGGATCCGAAAAAACTGGATGCGATGCTTCAACGTGCTGAAATGCGAAAAACGGATGCACCGGAGATGGGCAAGATAAGCTTTCTTAACGAAAACGAAGCAAAACGGTTATTTCCTATGCTTACTGAAGGATATGGAGCGGTACATATCAGCGGTGCTGCGCGCGTTGATGGACGGGCTTTACGAAATGCCTTGCAAAGGGCAGCTAGGAAATACAATGCACGATTCGTATCAGCCGAAGCACAGCTTTCTATGAAAGCAGAACGAATCGTTGTGACAGCTGGCAATGAAGAATGGATGCCTGACCAGGTCGTAGTTACTGCTGGGGCTTGGGCAGGTCAATTATTAGAACCCTTAGGATATCAGATGCAAGTCAGCTTTCAGAAAGCGCAGATTTGTCATTTACAGCTGCACAATATTGACACACATGATTGGCCGGTAATTATTCCGCCTAACGATCAATACCTGCTTGCTTTTCCAGATGGAAGGATAATAGCTGGTGCTACGCACGAAAACGATGAAGAGATGAATACCGGGGTAACGGCAGGCGGTGTACTGGAAGTACTAACTAAAGCAACTAAGCTTGCTCCCGGTCTTGCGAATGCGGGTTTGGTCGAAACAAGGGTTGGCTTCAGGCCTTTTACGCCAGGCTTTCTTCCAGTATTCGGCCGCATGCCGCATCACTCTAATCTTTATGTCATAAATGGCCTAGGGGCATCAGGTCTGACGATGGGTCCATTTATCGCTTCACAGCTCTCAAAGTTAATAGTCGGGCAAGAAACGGATATCGATATATCCGCCTATAATCCAGAAGGTGCTCTTTGTTATACTCAAAATAGAAAACCATTCAACTCTAGGTGAAACATCACTTCCTGAAGATGGCATTGTTATATAGATGAATTATACATTCATTAAAAGGCCGCTATAATCCCTGGCTTTTACATGCTATTTTAAAACGTCGTACAGATGGATGTATCATTCCAAATGACTGCTAATAGTAATGTAGTCTAATATGCTGGATTGTTATAAAATGGTAATATGTGATTGGTTGATAAATTTAGAGAGGCAGGAAAAAGTAGTGGAAACTATTTATAGCCATGAAGATTTGCTGAAGATGATGGACCAATTATTAAAAGAAAAAACCAGGTTTGATTGGGATCAATTTTATTTAAATCGTGATCGGAATGTACCTTTTTTTTCTAATCAGCCTGATGAAAACTTGGTAGAGTATTTCGATAAGGGCTTGTTTGTTCCAGGGAGTAAAGTATTGGAGTTGGGATGTGGTCCCGGGAGAAATGCAGTCTTTTTTGCTGAAAAAGGTTGTCATGTTGATGCCGTAGATTCATCTGAAGAAAGTTTGAAATGGGGAAAAGAGCGGGCTAAAGAGAGTGGATTAACAATTAACTTTATACATAAAAATATATTTGAATTAGCTATTGATGAAGGAAGCTATGATATTGTGTTTGATTCAGGATGCTTTCATCATATAGCACCTCATCGGAGGGGTACCTATAATAATTTAGTTAAAAGAGCACTAAAAACAGATGGCTTGTTCGGCATTACGTGTTTTCTTGAAAATGGGAAGTATGGCGGATCAGATATAACCGATTGGGATGTGTATAGATTTTGGAGCCTAAAGGGAGGTTTGGGGTTTACAGATCAAAAATTAAGAGACATATTTAAGGATCTGAAGGAAATCGAAATAAGAAACATGAGACAAACAGATTCAATGAATGGTGTATTTGCTGAGGAAGGTTTTTTAACAGCTATATTTAAAAAGTAAATTTAAATATTATAAAATATAATAGATTTAAAAGAGTGTGGCATCGTTTAAAGAACTTTGCCACACTCTTACTGCGTTCTCTATTGATGCGCTTTTAACCACATCATTGCCGTATAAGCATGCATGGCGGCACCGGTTGGTAGGATATCTTCATTAAAAACTACCTGTGGATGGTGCATGGGAAGTCCATAATGAGGGTCCTCTTCTTTTGTGCCGGCTCCCAGCAAAAAATAAACGGTAGGTACTTCATAACAGTACGAAGCGAAATCTTCAGAACCCATGCCTCCGCCTTCAAAAGAGATGACAGATTGTTTACCGACTACATCACTCACATAAGAGGACAATTGATTGGCCAAGTCTTTATCATTCGTTAAGGGCGGAACAGATGCAACAATCTCTATTTTAGCTTCACCTCTAAACATTTCAGCTGTTGATGTTACTATTTTCTCCATCCTTTTGTAAATGAAATCTCCTAAATCCACATTTAAGTAACGAATCGTACCTTCTAAGATGGCTTGGTCAGGGATTACATTATGTGTACTTCCTGCCTGAAACTTTCCAATCGTGATAACCACCGATTCGGTTGCTGAGATTTCTCTTGCTATGATTTCATGGATGGAGGTATAGATATGCGCTGCAATATTAATTGGGTCAACGCCGGTTTCAGGCATGGCTCCGTGACACCCGACACCTTTAACAGTAATTCTAAAGATTGTACAACCTGCGATTGCGGTTCCAAGCCCATATAATACCGTATTAGTTGGTGTACCGGAATGTACATGTAAGGCCATTGCTGCATCCACTTTTGGATTCTCCAAAACGCCCGACTTCAACATTAATTTTGCGCCCTTGAAGCCTTCTTCATTTGGCTGAAATACGAGCTTAACGGATCCTTCTAGTTCGTTCTCATATTGTTTTAATAATTTGGCAGCTCCTAGTAGCATAGTTGTGTGCATATCATGCCCACAGGCGTGCATATTTCCATTTGTTGCTTTAAACGGGTAATCTGTCTCCTCTTTAATCGGCAGAGCATCCATATCAGCCCGCAAAAGAAATGTTTTTTTTGCATCAGGTTTCCCTGCCAGTGCTACAATCCCACTTTCACAGATTTCTTTTGGTTCATAGCCAAATTCCTTTAACTTCTCCATTACGTATTTCGTGGTTTGAGGAAGATGGTCGCCTACTTCAGGATTTTGATGAATTTCTCTTCTATATTTGATTAATTCCTCTTTCATAGCCCGTGCATTTTCTAAGTATTGATTCATACATACCTCCTGCATGCCTTCATAGTTTGTTTCTTCGTATTTTGTGCATTGCAGGCAGTTTATATTACCGTTCTTCAATATAAATTGGAATAAAGTTCATAAATTTAGTAAAGGGGTTAAGAAAATAAATAGAGATCTAAAGAGTCTCTAGATTTGATTAACTTTATATATAAAAGCCGAAAATAACATAGATTAATTATCAGCATAGCAAATAGAGTTTACTCTAAGCCTTGAATAAACAAGCGAGGGAGACAAATCTAATGGCTAGTCTCTAAATCTGTTAAATAAGCAATGCATCGTTCTGCAAATTCTAGTACATGATTAGGAATTGGGTATAAGCCTGTTTCTTCTGCGGGTTTTTTTCTGATTTCCCAAAACTGATTCATTAATTCCTCATTCCCTTGAAATGTATCATTTGATAGTTTAATTAAATCAGAAGCAATTTGGGCTCCTATTTCAGATTCGGGTTTAACTTTGTTTTGAATACAATACTCAATTTGTTTTAGTAAGAACATATACTGTTGCGTTGTTTTATCATTGCTGCTTAGATTTGGTATGGATTTCTGTAAAAGTAGCTTTTCATCCTGATGGAAGTAATCAATCCATTTTTTTGAGTTATTTTGTGAATTTTGAACCAGTTTTAAAACATCTTCCCATGATAAGGATGCTTGCAGCTCGCTCATATTAATTAATGATGTAGTATTAGAAATGCTTGTTTGAATATTCGTGAGTTGATCTTGTAGATAATTGTAGTGTGAGATGAGAATTTGTTGGAAGGATAGACTGTCTAATATATCGCGAATAGTTTCTAACGGAAGTGAAAGGGATTTGAGAATAATGATTTTTTCAAGTTTGAATAAATCATCTTCTGAATAAGATCTCCTCCCGTTATCTGCTTTATAACTAGGGGTAAGCAAATTAATCTGATCATAATAACGCAGGGTGCGAACGGATATATTTCGCTGCTTAGCTACCTCTCCTGTCGTCCATTGTTTCATTTCATTTCCTCCTGAAAAAAACTTGCAGGTGACGTAACGTCATCTAATATAGTTGGATTATACCATATATAGGGAGAGGGCTATCGGATGAAAATGAACTGGAAAGAACAAGATGATTGGGGGCTAAAGGAATTCATATTATTAATCCTTTTGGAATTTGTGTTTGTAATTGGTTTTGTGAAATTGATATTTAAACCAATTATTACCAATTGGCTCGAGAATGATTTATATTCAGGGACATTAATTGGACTAATAATAGCCATTATTTTAATTTCAGGTGTTTATTATATTACTCTTAATCCGAAAAAATTATCTTGGAACGAGGTAGGGATAAAATCATTTAATGTGAAAGTTTGGAAGCTTATTATTCTGTATTCAACTATTTTATTAGTTGGTTCGGTGATTATAATCTTGTTTACTAGTCTTATAGGTAATTCGTGGGAGAATAACAAAACAGAGGCTTTACAGCAAAATGTAACTTTATTCACCTTTTTAATTGCTTTTATCTCCGCAGCTATTATATCTCCAATATATGAAGAAATCTTTTATCGAGGATTTTTATATCGCTGGCTGCGTACACGGATAGGATTTGTTGGAGCCATTTTACTTAGTTCAATCATTTTTACGATCGTACATATTCCGACCTATAATGTGATGCCAGTAAATTTCTTCAGTGGTATCATTTTTGCGCTGGCATATGAACGAACTAATTCAATTTGGCCAGCGGTTATCATTCACGGTTTGACTAATGGGATTATGGTTCTGCTGACAAGCTTCAGTTAAGGAGGTTGCTCCCGAGAGTTGAAAGATACCGTGTAATTATCCAGGTTTCCAAAGCTGATACTATTAAGTAATGGCCATTTGAGGCGATATTGAACAATTAATTTAGATTCATAGGGATATAATCAACAGGTGAGATGAAAGGTATTAATTCAAAAAGGATTAATACCTTTTTATGTTGAATTATAAATGGTAGTAAAAGCTCGAATTTGTAGAGGGAATCTTCGGAACAGGGGAAATTGGAGGTGTGGAAAGTGGTTAATATTTTAAAAGCGAATGCAAGTCATGTTGAGGGGATTGCGAAAGTATGCAGTGATGGGTACTGGGCAACTTATAACGAATTACGATCTGAAGAATATATTAAGAGAGTTATAAAAGAGTTTTATAATCATGAAAGAATTCTGAAGGAAGTAAGTGAAACTGGGGTAGAATGGGGTGGCTATTTTGTTGCTGTTGAGGAGAACAAAGTCATTGGGGCAATTGGAGGCGGTATGATCGATAAGACTTCTGGGGAGGTCTTTGTCTTATATCTTAACCCCAATAGACGTAATGAAGGAATTGGGACAAGGTTATTAGATGTTCTTACAAAACAACAAAAAGAGGAATTTCATGCAACTGAGCAATGGGTATCTGTAGCAAAGGGAAATCAAAAAGGAATTCCTTTCTATGAAGCAAGAGGATTCATTTTCAATAATGAACAAAGAGGATACGGAAATACCAAGGAAGAAAACTATATCTCATTAAGATATGTTCGTAAGATATAACTGTAATTTTTGATGAAAAGGGAAGAATGTATATGAAAAATAAGATTGTGTTTTATATCTTAATCATCAGTTTAAGTATAAACTATTTTAGAACTGCTCAAAAAAGAAAAGCACAAGTGCATCGGCACTTGTGCTTTAATCGTTTACTGCGGAGCGTTAATATATAATAATCCTTCCGCTCTTTCAATCGTTTTATTGCCATAGTCATCTTCTGCGGTTACTTGAACGGCTGCCCCGTTTGCTTTGATATTTTTAGTGGCAGTATAGTAGCCGACATAGTGTCCTTCCGATGTCTCACGCATTGGAAGCTCAAGTGCATTTGAGACGCCAAGGTTTGTGACTGGAGCAAGGATTGAGAAGGTAGCGTCTAGCCCAGGTTCACTATCAAATTCGATTTTGACAGAATCGCCGCTTTCCAATACTTTGTCCTCAGCAGGAAGTATGTTGGAAAGTTCAGGTGCCGTATAATTGGCATCAATTGTGATGATCTTTTTAATGCTGTTGCCTGCTTTATCCTTAGCTTGAACAGTAATCTCATTTATACCTTCATCAAGAAGGATACGCTTGCTGAATTTCCCGTCGCTTACAGTTGCAGTTTGACCATTTACTTTAACCCAATCCAGATTGGCATCAGCAATTGTTCCTGTAACTGTAACGGTTTCTTTATTTGTTTTAGAACCATCTGTCGGTGAAGTAATAGTCAGTTCAGGTTTATCCTGATCAAGTGTAATCGTAACTGGTTCAGATGGGTCTGTTGAACCGACATCAGTTTTTGCTTTAGCAGTCAGTGTATTTGCACCATTTTTCAACTCGACTGCAACTGAGAAGTCGCCACTTGCATTCGTTTCCGTAGTAGCAGTTTGTTCTCCATCATTGAATAAATCAATGGTTGTTTCAGGAGAAGATTTACCCTCAACTGTCACAGATTTTTTATTCGTAAATGCTCCATCTTTAGGAGAAGTGATGGATGGTACTTGTAATTCATAGTTGACGGTCGCACGGATCATGTAGTTTCCTTCAGCCTCTGGTGATTGAGACCATGCACCGCTTACACCTTGCCAGCTGCGTTTAGCATTTGGACCGTCCTCATCAGTTGCCAAGCCAGGTGAATTAGGATTTGCTTTTGTTTGTGTATAGACAATGAAGAAGTCTCCTTCTACCATGATGCCGTGTTCGGCAAGGTCAACATGTGTCCAAGTGCCGTCACGTAAAGCTGTCTCGTTGAAAGGACCTGCCAATTTAGTACCAGGACCGCCGTTTGCACCACTGGCATCATAAACGGATACTTGGAATTCAGTACCGCCTGGGACTGGCCATTCCATATCCCAGAAGCGAAGGAGTGCACCAGTTACTAGAGCTTGATCTTCCCCTTCTTTTAATGACATTTTAACAGCCCAGCTATTGCCTGCCGCATTGAAGGATCTGGCATTTTCAGCTGTTCCATCATCATACTTAATCTCACCTGCATAGCCAATGAATGGACGTAACTCAACATTTTTAACGACTGGTTCGCCTGCTTCAATGGTTACAGTTGTTTCGGAACTGTAGTAGGATGGTGCAACAAATTTTAGTGTGTAGGTACCCTCGTATGCAGTAAGGGAATACTCGCCATCTTCATTTGTAGTCACAGGCGTAATGGCAGCATCTTCCACAAGGTAAACTGTGGCGCCTGCAACAGGATTTCCTGTTACTTTATTTGTAATTGTACCGCTGACAGTACCTTTAGGAATTTCCTGTAGTGTAAAGTTTGCGGTAGCAACTCCACCATCTTCAACACGTACTGCTTGTGTTTGAGATTGGAATCCATATGTTTCTGCTTGAACAGTGTAATCACCTGTTGCGTGCGTTAATTCATAGGATCCATCCTGTGGGTTGGTGTAAACAGAACGGCCAGTTTCAAGAACGGTTACCTCTGCTTGAATTGGTAAAAGCAGTGGTCCCGGGCTTTCATTGCTAGGTTTTTCATTTTTTGAACTATCTTTTTCAGATATTGGTTTGATTTTTGCTGCGTCTACTTTTTCTTTTGCTGCTTTTTTGTCGTCTTTAGGGTCTTTAGCTTTTGTATCTTTGATTTTAGTATCAGTAGCTTTTGTATCTTTCTTCACACCATGTTTAGCTTTTGACGAAGGTTGGATAGGAGTTGCCGATAATTTGACATCATCCAAATACCATCCAGCTTTCTGGACAGACCCATCAGTTGTAACATTGAAGGAAATGTAGATGCGTTGTCCTGCATATTCGCTTAAGTCAACTTCGCCATCAATCCAACCATCGGATGTTTGGTTGAAACGAGCTGCCTGTGTCCAGTTGGTACCATCAGTAGAAATAAATACATGCCCAAAGTCATAGTTTCTTTCTAAATCAAACCATTGTTTGAACTGTAAGTAGCTGGCTCCTTCAGGAAGATCAATTGGTGGCATTTCCAGGCTCATATTAGAGCTGTTTGCATAGTTTCCTGTCAGATTTGTTGCATATACCTTTTCACCAGAGAATGCAGCGCCAGGGCCTGTTGTTGGTACTCCCCATTCCCATGAATTATTTGTACCGTAAGATGTCCATCCGATTGGGTTTTGTTCAAAATCTGTTTCATAGCCAACTGTAATACCCGGAAGTAATTCTATTGGATAAACAGCTGTTTCTTTTGAATTGCCTCCAAAGTCATATGCGATAAATTGGTATTCTGTTGAATCACCGGTTAAATCAACACCAGGTATGGTTGCTTCGTATTCACCGGATTTATAATTTCCGCTTACACGTTCCGCAGCGACTTCAGTCCAGCTGCCATCTGCTTTTTTATATTTCAAAACGACAGATGTTACGGATACATCGTCCGTAGCGGTTGCGCTAAGAGGAAGGTCCATTTCTTTATAAGAAGTAGTCACAGGCTCTGTTTCAATTTCAGGTGCATGAGTATCATCACCTTCCTTGGAGACAGTTCCTTTAATTTTTCCTAAACCACTAACAACTGAAGAGACAGCATCAAAAGCATTTACCAAACCGTGACCATATCCATAGTTAGGTGACTCTGGATAAGCGCTGTCAGTTAATGGTGTTGCTGTTAAGTCCATAATCTCTTCCATTTGATCGACAGTTAAGCTCGAATCAGCTTGTCTAAGCAGGGCAACTACTGCGGCCACATGAGGCCCGGCCATTGATGTTCCATTATAGGAAGCATAATCGTTTCCAGGTATAGCTGAGCGAATATTTACACCTGGTGCAGCTATATTTGGTTTCATGACTCCTTCATATGGAGAAGGTCCCCTTGAAGAAAAGCTTGCCAAAGCATTATTGATATCTGTTGCGGCAGTTGCGTAAGATTCAGGATAATTGGATGGAGCTGCTATAGTTCCTGCTCCTCCTCCGTCATTTCCTGCTGAAAATTCAGGGAAGATATCCGCATTTTTCCATGCTTGAACCATTGGACGGAACCATTCGTCCAATCCTGGTCCGCCACCCCATGAGTTGTTTACGACATCTGGTGCGTATTCAGGATGTGGAGTTCCATTAGCATCTTTAGGAGCTAATACCCATTCACCTGCTTCTAACAAATCAGCACTCGAGCCTCCACCTGATGCAGAGAGAGCTTTAACCGCTATGAATTTAGCGCCGGGTGCTACGCCGATTTGGTTAGTACCGTTTGAATCTGATCCGACCATTGTTCCAATTGTATGTGTACCGTGACCATTATCATCAAATGCTGCAGGGCGGTTTGTAGAAGTAGCATCAAACCAGCTGAACTCATGGGTCGGGTTGTCTGGATTAGCAGGGTTGTACCCACGGTATTTTGTCTTTAGGGTAGGGTGATCCCATTGCACACCAGTATCTATGCTGGCAACGACTGTTCCAGCTCCATCAATTCCCATTGCCCATGTTTGAGGTGCGCTGATTTTTTCGATATTCCATTCAATCGAGGAGACTTCTGCCTTTGTCTCTGTTTTAGAAGGTTTCTCCTTAATATTGGACTCGATTAGTGGTTTCTCAGCTTTGGATTGTTTAACAGGTTCTACAAGGTGTACTTTTTCATTCGGTAAAAGTTTTTCTACTTCAGGAAATGCGGCAATTTGTTCCATGACTTCTTTTGTAGCCGTAACAGCCATACCATTAACGATGTAGAAGGATTGAATATCTTTAACCTTACCGGCTTTTTCTTGTTTCTCTAAATAGTTTTTTAGCTCATGCTGAGTTTCTTCAGCAGTTGCGCGCAGATTTGTAACGATGGAAGATCGTTTTGTCAAGGTCGTCTTGGCTGATGAAAGCTTTTGTTTTTTTGCAGTAGCAGTAGCTTCTTTTGCTACCTTGGCAGTGTCGACCTGCTCTTTAAGTTTAATTAAGAAGGTGACTTTTTCTTCTTCCTTAAACTCATTTTGAAGATCTTTGGAGATTTTGTTACTGCTATTCTGTATAATCGTAGATTTTGCTGAACTATGGATGGATTCTGAGGAAGCAGTAGAAGATGGTGAAGACGTAAATCCTGTAGTTAAGAGCAATGATGGAATGAGCATAGATGTTAGAATGAGTGACGACAGTTTTTTTCTCTTTGTTTTCAACAAGTATTCCTCCCTATACTAGATTATTAAATTGCCAATATGCCAAGTATTTTTTCACCTCCCTGTTAAGTAATATCGAATTATGTAATCCTGCTGATATTTCTACCATAACGAATTGAAGTAAACAAATGCTGTCACTAAATGTCGCAAGTATACTATGGAAATTGAAAATGAATCATTGGATGTAGTTTGGCTACAGCTGTAGGTGTCATTCTAATTAGGAAATGATTAGAAAAGAATATACTTATACCTGATTTCATATGGAGATAGTTGTATGAAAAAGGAGGGAGGAAGAATTTTAATATACTATTATAATAAAAATAAGCCATCTGACTTATTAAGCTATTTAATTACTAGTCTTTCTTTGTCTTATTCAAAAAAAGACTGGGGATTAAGGTGGGATATTTTGTTACTTATATGAAATAAGGTGAATCCAACTCTCACCTTTATCCCAGAAAAATATTCAGAATCGGTAGTTTTAATTTATTTAGATAAAGAAATAGGCTATGTTTATTGTTGGAAGATGTCGAACTATAGCAGGATATTTAGAGGATACTGACATAACTGATGTAGAATATGGTTTATGTGCTTTTGTCTTATGCTTGTCGGAGGCCAACAGGATGTTGGTCACAAAGACGTTGCCACACGATGTGGCGTATTTAGTCTTTGTTCCTTGATGCAGTCGTTTCAGCTTTTTATTCAATCTAGCTTCAGGGCCTAGGAGCTCGGGACATAAGCAAAGCCACTGCGGGGGGAAGTACATCCCCTACGTGCCTTTGTCTTATGCTCCTCGCTCCTGACCAAGGCCCTTCAGCTTTTTTGTTTTGAATTGCTTGAAAAATTAATGAAATTTGATGATAATTAAATAAAACATGTATACTGGCTACATGCTGATGTTGGTAGAGAATATTTATACGCTTTATATAAGGGAGAAATCATGATGTTAACAGTGACACCCAAATTACCTGGAGAAAATAATAAACATTATTCGTACAGAATTATTAAGAATGGCATTATGTCTCTAGAATTAAAACCAGGACAAGCAATCAGTGAAATTGAGCTGGCTAATGAATTAAGGATTTCTCGTACTCCAATCAGGGAGGTAATCGGAAAATTAAAAGAGGAACATTTGGTTGAAGTATGGCCGCAGGTCGGTTCATACATATCAAAAATTGATTATAAATTGGTTAAAGAGGCGGCCTTTATGCGCTCTGTACTAGAAAAAGAGGTTCTTAAGTTAGCCTGCGAATCTATTTCTGATGAAACATTATTAGAGTTAAAGAAAGTTATCAGTTTACAAGAAAATTTTATAGGAAAAAAAGGAATGGAAAGAACTTTTCATGAATTGGATCAGGAATTTCACTCCCTATTTTATAAAGATCAGGAAAAAGATCATATCTGGGATGCAATAAATCGGTTAAGTACACATTATAATCGAATCCGATTGCTATCTGAAATCGAATATGATTATACAGATATTATTAAACAACATAAAAACATTATTGATATTATTGAAAATAAAAAAGTTGATCAAATAGATGAGGCTGTTAGTCACCATATATTAGGACCAGAGAAATATTGGAATAGTTTGCTGGAACCGGATAGCCAATATGCTGAATACTTTGTAGAATAATCTCATATGTCCTTATCATCAATGGTATATTGGATTATTCGATCAGCCCTTATTCATGGAATAAGGGTTTTTACTGTTTAAAAGGGTAATATAAACTTAAATTGGATGTATGTACGTTTTCCCCCCTTTAAATATAATAGATTGATAAAATTTACCGTTACTTTAGTTTCTCTAATACCCTTGCAAATATAGAGGACAGTTACTATAATCACCGATATAGGAAAAACGGTGAATGTTAGAAGAAAAGTGGGAAAGTTGAGAAATAGGGCGAAATGTCTGAATAATCTTGACAAATGTGTTAAAATGGGTAATGTTATATTAAAAGATGTTAGAATTATTAGAAAATTTAAAATGTTCAACCAGATAGAAACGGAGGGTTTTAATTGGGTAATATGAAGAGTAAATCTACAACACTAGCGATTGGCTTTATGCTCTTTGCCTTATTTTTTGGGGCTGGAAATCTAATATTCCCAGTATTAATGGGACAAATGTCAGGGTCAAATGTTTGGGAAGCTACATTTGGCTTCATCATAACTGGGGTGGGATTGCCTCTGTTAGGGGTATTGGCAATTGGGTATTCTGGCCAAAGCGATTTATATACGATGGCTAAACGTGTACACCCAATGTTTGCTATTATATTTACTACAGTTCTTTACTTGGCAATCGGGCCTTTATTTGCGATGCCGAGGACAGGAACGGTTTCATATGAAATTGGTGTTAAACCTTTAATCGGTGATATGAATAGCACAGTAGCAATGGCGCTTTTCACTGTAATCTTTTTTGCTATTACTTGTTTCTTTGCATTAAAACCAGGAAAAATTATAGATATAGTTGGTAAAATGTTAACACCAATATTATTATTTTTTATCGCTTTATTGATTCTAGCAGCTTTGTTTAATCCAATGGGAAGCCTGACAGCTCCGGCTGAACAATATACAGAAAACGCATTCTTTAAGGGTTTCCAGGAAGGTTACCTAACAATGGATACATTGGCATCCTTCGTATTTGGAATTATCATTATTAATGCAGTTCGTTCAACAGGGATTCATGGCAAAAAAGAAATGATGACAAGTGTTATGAAATCTGCTTTCATTGCAGCCGGTTTACTTGCGGTAATCTATGCAGGGCTAGCATATTTAGGTGCTACCGGTGTGGAAGAGATTGGTGCATTTGATAATGGGGGTGCGATATTAGCAGCAGCATCTCATTATTATTTTGGTTCTTATGGAAGATTAATTTTAGGACTTGCTGTTATTGCAGCGTGTTTAACGACTAGTATCGGTCTTGTGACGGCTTGTGCGGCCTACTTTAATACATTGGCTCCGAGATGGTCCTATAAAACATATGCTATTGTTTTATCGGTATTCAGTGCATTAGTTGCCAATGTGGGACTTGCCGACTTAGTGGCTATTTCAGTACCTGTCCTGACAGCTATTTATCCTTTGGCTATATGCTTGATTTTCCTTACATTCATGCACAATGTATTTAAAGGTTTTTCAGAAGTATATATTTGCAGTTTGGCATTAACCTTTATTGTTAGTTTGTTTGATGGTTTTAATGCAGCGGGTCTGCAAATAGAAGCAATCAATAATTTATTTGCTTATTTACCGCTTTACTCCGTGGGATTAGGATGGATTGCACCAGCCATATTGGGCGCTATTATTGGTTATCCGATTGGTATGATGAGACAGTCTGCTCCCATAATGAATGAAGTTCCAGATATGCAGAAAGACTAGTTAGTACATGTAAAGCCAGCGTGAGACACCGCTGGCTTTTATAATTTACTTTTTTACCAATAAAGAAAATAATCCCGGCTCTATGATGGAGCTGGGATTATCTTTTATTCTACACGCTTAGCAAGGTCGATATGATCGGCAGCAGAATTATGAGTAGAAGGCAGTGGATTCTGTATAAGAGATCCTTCTGATGGCTTTACATAATCATCATAGAAGACAGCTAATGAAGTAGTTATAAAAGGTGCAAGGTATATAGCAATACCAAAGATTGTGATATACCCGATAATCAGGCTTGCCATGCCGCTTAAATATACTCCATCATTTACAGTATCAGCACCAATAGCAATAGATACGATTCCGATAAAAATTAATACGATAGGGATAATAAACCATGGTAAAAAAGATAGGTATAGTACAAATAAATCTTTCTTTTTACCATTCATGATTCGTCGGCTTTCTGTAATCGCTTGAAGAGCGGTTAAATCGGAACGGTCACGCAAGATAAATAAAGTCATAGAATAGGCTAACGCTTTAATGATGCCGGGTATAATTAATAAAACTGACCAGAGTAAGGTAAATAAAAAGATTAAAAAGTTTGTTAAGGCATTCCTGAAATAGTTCAATTTAAAACCATCAAATAGTGTTTCAATAGAAGGATTTTGCTGCCTCTTTATAGCTAAGTGGAACCATTGATATCCTACAGCCAATGGGCTTGATATAAAGAAAAATGCAAGAATAAAAAGAAATGATTCAGCAACTCTGCTAACAAGGAGAGTTATGAAAAAAACTCCTATCGCAATTCCCCAGTAGCCAGTTAATTTTTGTTTGGCTGTGTTTTTAATCAGTTTGATATTCATTTTACAACTCTTTCCTTCTTCCTGTGTGTTTATTACTATTTATAAGAATAATATAATCTGACTGAATTTGTAAAACTATATAAGTATTTGTAATTTTTAGATAATTAGTTGGAATTTAAAAGAGCATCAAGTATAATTGGGAGTAATTAACAATACCTACCGGTCAGTATGTGAAAGGAGTGAAGGAATGGATTTTTCCTATTCGAGTAAGGTGATTGACTTGGAGAGACAGTTAAGTGATTTTATGAATAAGTATGTATATCCTAATGAAGGATTATATGAGGTTCAGTTAAATGAGCAAGAATCACGGTGGAGTCTGGTGCCTCCGATTATGGAAGACTTAAAATCAAAAGCTAAAAATGCGGGGCTTTGGAATTTATTTCTGCCTGAGAGTGAATATGGTGCTGGTCTGACCAATTTGGAATATGCACCTTTATGTGAAATAATGGGACGCTCATTAATCGGCCCTGAAGTGTTTAATTGCAGTGCTCCTGACACAGGTAATATGGAAGTATTAGAAAGGTATGGGTCTGCTGAACAGAAAGAGGAATGGCTTAAGCCTTTATTAGCTGGTGAAATACGTTCCTGTTTTTCAATGACCGAGCCAGATGTCGCTTCATCAGATGCTACGAATATTGAAGCAAGTATTGAAAAAGATGGAGATGGCTATATCATCAATGGCCGCAAGTGGTGGTCTTCAGGCGCAGGAGATCCAAGATGTAAAATTGCAATTGTGATGGGGAAGACGAACAAAATGGCAGATCGGCATGAACAGCAATCTATGATTCTTGTACCTCTTGATTCAAAAGGAGTAAAAATCGAAAGAATGCTTCCTGTTTTTGGTTATGATCATGCCCCTCATGGACATGGAGAAATTACATATGAAAACGTTAAAGTACCCGCTGAGAACATAATTTGGGGAGAGGGAAAGGGATTTGCGATAGCACAGGGAAGGCTGGGTCCAGGAAGGATTCATCATTGTATGAGGCTGATTGGGGCAGCAGAGCGTTCACTAGAAATATTATGTAAGCGCATTCAAACAAGAACTGCCTTTGGGCAGCCGCTATCTAATCAAGGTGTAATAAAAGAGTGGATTGCAAATTCAAGAATTGAAATTGAGCAGGCAAGATTATTAACTTTAAAAGCAGCTTACATGATGGATACGGTTGGGAACAAAAAAGCGAAGGCCGAGATTGCGATGATCAAAGTCGTTGCTCCAAATATGGCTTTGAAGGTTATCGACAGGGCTATACAGGGACTTGGAGCAGCAGGAGTTTCAGAGGATTATCCTTTGGCAGCTCATTGGGCAAATGCAAGAACATTGCGATTAGCTGATGGACCCGATGAAGTTCACCGTGCACAGATTGCCAAGCTAGAGCTTAAAAAATATCTAGGGGAGGAACAAGCTGATCATGAACGTTTTACAAATGTTTGATTTAACCGGTAAGACAGCGATTATCACAGGAGGCGGACGTGGGCTTGGAGCCCATATTGCACAGGGTTTGGCAGAAGCGGGAGCAAATATTGTTCTATGTTCACGCAAGATTGAGGCTTGCACCGAGGTAGCAGATCATCTGAATAAAGAATATGGAGTTGAAACCTTGGCCTTAAAATGTGATATCACGAATGCGGAAGATATTCATAGTGTCGTCTCAGAAACACTAGATAAATTTGAAGATATTGATATTCTTGTCAACAATAGCGGTGCCTCATGGGGAGCTTCTGCATTGGATATGCCGCTTGAAGCCTGGAATAAGGTTATCAATACTAATTTGACAGGTACCTTCCTGATGTCCCAGGCAGTGGGAAAGGTGATGATGGAACAGAAGCGAGGAAAAATAATCAATATTGCTTCAGTTGCGGGGCTCGGTGGAACTCAAGCTGACATGATGGATACTGTTGGGTACAATGCCAGCAAAGGAGCTGTCCTTACTTTAACAAAGGATTTGGCAGTGAAATGGGGGAAACATAATATTCATGTTAATGCAATCGCACCTGGTTTTTTCCCAACCAAAATGTCTCAGGTCTTACTCGAACGCGGAAAAGATGCAATTGAATATATGACACCGCTTGGAAGGCTTGGAAATGATGAAGACCTCAAGGGAGTTGCTTTATTCCTAGCCTCTGCTGCATCCAATTATATAACAGGTGAGGTATTGGTAGTTGATGGCGGAAAACACGCCATGGTTTAAATAAAAGATGAAGGAGATTTGACTATGGAAAATATGAAAAAGAAAGCTTGGCTTACGCAATATCCGGAAGGTATTGCATCTGAAATCGAAATTCCGAACAAATCACTGCCAGACATTCTTCATGAAACGACAATCCATTACCCCACAAACAATGCCCTATCTTTTTTTGGAAGAAAAATGACCTATCAGGAACTTTTAGGGACATCCAATCGCTTCGCCGCAGCACTTCAGAATAATGATGTTAAAAAGGGTGATAGGGTGGCAATAATGCTGCCAAACTGTCCTCAGTATGTGATTGCCTATTATGGGGCCCTATCGATGGGAGGAATTGTCACACAAATCAACCCCATGTTAGTAGCTAGAGAACTGGAATATATATTGCAGGATTCCGATGCTGAAACGATTGTTGTCATGGATGCATTCTATCAAACTGTTAAAGCGGTTCAATCTACTACGAATCTCAAAAATATTATTGTAGTAAGCCTGCAGCCATCCGGGACAGAATTTGGAGATGATTGGACATTTGAGCGATTTATCTCTGAAACAGTCATGCCAGTAGAGCCAGTAGTTATTGATCCGAGTCATGATGTTGCTGTGCTCCAATATACAGGTGGCACTACGGGGAGATCGAAAGGAGCCATGCTCACTCATCGTAATTTAGTTGCCAATATCTATCAAACAAAGGAATTTTACAAGAAGATGGTAAATAAGGGGAAGGAACGGTATCTGACTGTCATCCCATTATTCCACGTATTTGGTATGACGGCCTGTATGAATAATTGCATATTAATGGCGAGTGAAAACATATTGCTACCCCGTTTTGATTTAGAAGAGGTCCTTCAAACCATAAAACAGGAGAAGCCAACTATATTCCCTGGCGTACCAACCATGTACGTGGCGATCAACGCTCATCCTAAAGCAAAGGAATATGGGATTGATAGCATAAAAATTTCCAATAGCGGAAGTGCTCCTATGCCTATGGAATTAATGAAGGAATATGAATCAAAAACGGATTCTAAGATTTTGGAGGGTTATGGTCTTTCGGAAGCATCACCCGTTACGCATTGTAATCCGGATTTTGGTGTTCGTAAACCTGGAACAGTCGGAATTGCCTTCCCATCTACAGATTGTAAAATCGTGGATGTAGCTACAGGGGTGGAGGAAGTCCCGGTTGGCGAACTGGGAGAATTAATTGTCAAAGGTCCGCAGATTATGAAAGGCTATTGGAATATGCCTGAAGAAACGGCTGTTGCTCTCCGCAATGGATGGCTATATACAGGGGATATTGCCAGGATCGATGAAGATGGATATCTAACGATTGTTGACCGTAAAAAGGATCTAATCATTGCAAGCGGTTATAATATCTACCCTCGTGATGTAGAAGAAGTCCTGTATGAACATCCATCCGTACAGGAAGCTGTTGTAATAGGAGTTCCGGATGAGTATCGCGGAGAAACAGTCAAAGCAATTTTAGTATTAAAAGCGAATGAGTCAGCTACGGATAAAGAGATTATGGAATATTGTAAAAATAATATGGCAGCCTATCGAGTGCCGACAATTGTAGAATTTCGTGATGAATTACCAAAAACAAATGTTGGAAAAATACTTCGCCGGGCTCTGAGGGAAGAAGTCGAAACAAAGTAAGGGTGACATGAATACACACGAACTGGGGTCTTGATGATGAAACAAAAAATTAAGAACACCAGCATTTCTTTATTTGAACAAAAGGGTTTTGCAGAAACATCCATACAGGATATTGTTGATTCTTTGGGAGTTACAAAGGGAACCTTTTATTACTATTTTGCAAGTAAAGAAGAATTATTGATGAATATTCATCTCGATTATATTAATGGATTAATTGAAAGACAGGAAGCGATCCTAAATACCTCGAAGAAAACCTGTAGACAAAAAATACACGATATAGCGTATTTACTAGTGAGTGATATTCGAACCCAAGGTTTAAGTGCAAAGGTGTACTTCCGGGAAATGAAACTATTATCCGAAGATAAGCTGGAAGAGATTTTGCCAAAGCGTGATCAATTTCGCTTTAATATTGAAGATTTAATTAAGCAGGGGATAAAGACAGAGGAGTTACGTTCAGATCTAAATCCTACCATTATCACATTTGGTATTCTTGGAATATTGAACTGGAGCTATCAGTGGTTTAACCCTGAAGGTGTTATTTCTGAACATGAATTAGCAGACATGTTTGTAGAGATGATCATGAAAGGAATTGAAAAAGGGGAGTAGGATCACACTCTCCTTTTTTGAATAAAATTGCCTAATTGGAGCTGATTGGTGTAAAGATTACGAATATCTTCCGAGTTATACAGCAGGGTGTAAATATGGCGGGATGCTGTGAATGGGTAAAAGGAGGCCACTATGGAATCAATGGTAACCGTCCGTTTTTCGGAAACAGATGCACTTGGTCATGTGAATAATACAAGTTATTTCATTTATCTCGAGGAAGCTCGTCTTCATTTTTTGAAAGAAATGGAACTGGATTTGAAAATAAGAAATTGGTCATTCATTTTGGCCTCGACTAAATGTGATTTCCTCTCTCAAGCCTATTTTGATCAAATATTAAAAATTAACACGACTGTATCCAGAGTGGGGACAAAGAGCTTTCAGCTTGAACATGATATTTACTGTGCCCAAACCGGTAACCCGATTGCCAAAGGGACTGCCATCCTTGTTCAGTTTAATTTTGACAAACAGGAAAGTGAACCGATTCCTGAATTGCTAAAAGAGAAACTGTTGAGGCTGGTCGAAGCTGTTTAATGAGTCCGATTTTTGAAAGAGGTGGGATAGACATGACCCAAAGAGTTAGTAAAGATACGATTCCCGTACGAAGCGGAGAAGAATTGCAGCAGCATGTACTTGAAGCATTTCTGCGGAGTAAGATTAACGATTTGCCAGAAGGAAACCTGGAAATTGAACAATTCTCGGCAGGTCATTCAAATTTAACCTATCAATTGAAAATAGGAACATGGGAAGCTGTTTTAAGGAAACCACCGCTAGGTCCTGTAGCTCCAAAAGCCCATGATATGCAAAGGGAATACAGCATCCTCTCAGAAGTACATCCTCTTTTCAGTCCGGCTCCAAAACCAATCCTTTACTCAGATGATGAACATGTTATAGGGAGTCCGTTTTTTATTATGGAACGAAAGCAAGGTATTGTATTTGATACTTCTGTCCCTGAAGGCATTAAACCTTCCCGTGAACTCTTTCAAAACTTATCTCGGGAAATGGTAGGACGGCTTGTTCAGCTTCATAGCATTTCATATCAGGAAACTGGATTAAAGGAAATCAGCAAGCCTGATGGTTTTATGGAAAGACAGACAAATGGATGGATAGCACGTTATGAAAGAGCAAAAACAGATGATATTCCAAATATACAAGAATTAGAAAAGTGGTTAGTCGATCATATTCCAGCTTCATGTGATGCTTCAATTATTCATTATGACTATAAATTGAACAATGCGATTTTTAATGAGGATGGAACGGAAATGGTCGGTCTATTTGACTGGGAAATGACGACGGTTGGGGATCCGCTCGCTGATCTTGGAGTAGCTATGAGCTATTGGGCAGAGGGGGACGATTCTGAAGTATTGAAGAAAGGACTGGGGAAGCCATCTGTTACGATTTGGGATGGATTTTATACAAGGGAACAATTTATTTCAGAATATGCAAGACAAAGCGGCCGTGATGTCTCCAATATGAATTTCTATTTAACATTTGCCTATTTCAAATTAGCGGGGATTTGTCAGCAAATCTACTATCGTTATCATAATGGCCAAACAAAGGATCCGAGATTTGCCAGCTTTGATAAGTATGTAAAAACATTGATTGAGCATGCTTATTCACTTACAAGGAATCAATAAGATGCTGAAAGTTCATGTCTTGCTGACCAAGGAAGATATATCACCAGAAAAACTGGCCTCAGGCAACAAGATAGCTGTTGTACTAGATATTCTCCTGGCCACAACCACGATTGTAACAGCTTTGCAGAATGGAGCAACAGAGGTTATTCCCGTTCTAAATCAGGACGAAGCTATTAAAGTAAGCAGACAATTTGAGAACGGACAAGCCTTGATGGCTGGGGAATTACATGCAGAACCAATCGATGGATTTTTTTATCCAGGACCGGTTAAAATTAGCACGCGTATCCATGGTAAAACCTTGATTCTTTCAACTACTAACGGCACAGTGGCTCTACATAAAGCGGCATATGCAAATCTAGTGTATATATCCTCCTTGCTTAATAATGCTGCCGTGGCACAGGCGATACTGAATGATAGCAAGGATGAAACTATTGTCGTGATTTGTTCAGGAAATTCAGGAGAATTCAGCCTAGAGGATTTCTATGGTGCCGGCCATTTAATTGCAAATATAACCTGCAGAACCAATCAAGGGATTGAGCTGAATGACGCTGGAAAAGCTGCATTGGCTTTTTATGACAGCCATTCATCTAATTCATACTCAGTTCTGGCGGCATCCAGAGTTGGATTGCTATTAACCAAATACGGATTAAAGGAAGATCTTCTGTTATCAAGTACAAGTGGATGTTATGAGATTGTTCCTGTGTTTAAAAATAATCGCGTTATATTAACGGTAAAAAAGGAGGTATAGGATGCGATTTCATGAGCAAGTTGCCGTGATCACTGGCGGTGGCAGCGGGATAGGAAAGGCTACAGCTCTGCGTTTGGCTAAAGAAGGAGCAAATGTCATTCTAGTTGGAAGAACCTTAGAAAAGCTTGAAAGTGTTGTTGATGAAATTAATAATCAAAGCCATCATATCCAGGCAACCTGTTTTGCGGCCGACGTTACGAAAGAAGAGGAAGTAACCGCGTTGTTAGATTTTATTGAGGATCATTTTATGGACTTGCATGTGGTCATCAATAATGCAGGTGGTTCAGTGCAATCAAAAATAATGGATACGGCCGTAGAGGCTTGGGATATCGTTCAGGAAGTGAATTTGAAGAGTGTGTTTTTAGTTTCAAAAATACTTGGAAAGTTTATGATGGAGCACGCTAACCGTGGAGGTAATAGGGCATTTGTCAATATAGCGAGTCTATCTGGCCATAAGGCTGCTGCTCATATACCTCATTATAGTTCTGCAAAAGCAGCTGTGTTGAATTTTACGAAGGCACTTGCTTTTGAAATGGCCCCATATGGTATCCGTGCAAACTCCGTATCACCTGGATTTGTTGAAACACCGTTGACAGAATGGGCTTTAACGAATGAACGGTTTGTGAAATCAATAGAACGCAACACAGCATTGAAAAGAGTAGGAACCAGTGAGGAAATAGCCAATGTTATTGCCTTTTTAGCATCGAGTGAAGCTTCATACATGACTGGTACAGATGTACTGGTCGATGGGGGATGGATGATCACTTAAAAGAGAAAGGGAGATGGATGATGGAACACTTATTAATAAAAGAAATAGGTTCAGTATTAGTATTAACATTAAATAGACCTGAAAGCTTGAATGCTTTTAGTCCGGAAATGATAACAGGACTAATTAGTGAATTAAAAAAAGCTGATAAAAATCCTAATGTGAAAGTGATTATTTTAAACGGAGCAGGCCGGGCGTTTAGTGCCGGCGGAGATGTAAAAACGATGGGAACCAAATCAGCAGCTACTACCTACGAGTATTTAGGAGTCATAAATGAATGTATTTTAACGATGAAGGAGATTGAAACTCCTATTATTGCTGCGGTACATGGTTTTGCGGCAGGGGCCGCTTTTAATTTGGCGCTAGCCTCCGATTTGATTGTGGCCGCTGAGGGAAGTAAGTTCGTTTTAAGTTTTTCACAGGTTGGCCTTATTTCGGATGCAGGAGGTTCCTATTTTCTTCCACGCTTAGTTGGTCCGCATTTGGCGAAACAATTTTTCTTTTCAGCTGAACCTATACCAGCAGAACGTTTATATGAACTTGGGGTTATTAATAAACTTGTACCTTTGGAAGCTTTGCGTGATGAGGCGATTCAATATGCGACTATGTTATCCCATGGTCCAGGAAAAGCATATGGGCAAATGAAAAAACTGATTGATTATTCTTTTACGGCTACTCTCGAAGATGTCCTAGAGAGAGAACGTATCACTCAAACGATGATGATAGCCACGGAGGATCATCAAGAAGGTGTATCTGCATTTAAAGAAAAAAGAAAGCCGCAGTTTACCGGCAAATAAGAGAAAGGGAGTATGTATTATGAAAGCCATTCAATTTACTGAGTACGGAGGACCAGAAGTATTAAAAATGGTCGAATTAGATAGGCCGAAACCTGGTCCATATGAAGTATTAATTGAAATACATGTAGTTGGTGTGAATTATGCAGATACTGCCAGACGCGAAGGCCAATATGTTGTACCAACCAAACTTCCTTTTGTGCCAGGAGCAGAAGTTGCCGGGGTTGTAGTCGAAACTGGCTCAGAAGTGACAAACGTAAACATTGGAGCAAGAGTGGTCACGCTGATTGAATCTGGAGGATATGCTGAGTATGCTGTTGCAGAGGCTCGGTCCGTAATTCTCCTGAAAGAAGAACTGGATTTAAAAGAAGCGGTCGCCCTCCCACTTCAAGGTTTGAGTGCCTACCATATTTTAAAAACAATGGGGCAATTGCAAGAGGGTGAAACCGTTCTCGTTCATGCAGCAGCTGGAGGAGTTGGGACTTTAGCAGTCCAATTGGCTAAATTAATGGGCGCCGGTAAGGTAATTGCAACTGCCAGCACGGAAGAAAAGCTGGAGCTTGCACGTTCTCTGGGAGCTGATGTATGTATCAACTATACAAAAGAGGGTTGGTATAAAGACGTGCTGGAAGCGACAAACGGCCGTGGAGTTAATGTGGCGCTCGAAATGGCTGGCGGTGATGTTTTTAAGGAGACACTGAAATGCTTAGCTACGTTCGGGAGATTGGTGATATATGGTGTCGCAAGCGGAGAACAGGCCGTGATGCACCCCTCATCCTTAATGGCGAGAAACCAGTCGGTCATTGGATTCTTTCTTCCGCAAATTATGAGAAAACCAGAATTGCTGTTGCCGAGCATGCGTGATCTCTTTTCATTCCTAGAAGAGGGAAAATTAAAATTAATAATAGGTGAAGTCCATCCGATTGAGGAAGCAGCGAAAGTACATGAGCTACTGCAATCGAGGAAAACAACAGGAAAGGTAATACTCCAGGTTCGTCGTTAAGGTGATGATATTCTCGCAAAGCATGCAGTTCTAGCATGCTTGTTTTTTATTATAATAAGAGTAAGTATAAATGTGACATTATTTGATATTGTTATATTGATATTATCTTATATCCATTTTAATGGAATAAAGAAACATCATTAAATTTGTATTATGTGCCATTGTTTTTACTAGTTCTTATTTTGTAAACTATTATAGTGAAATAAAAAAATAAGGACTGAAGATAATGGAATGGAAAAACATATATCGTGGTATGTTAATGGGAATCAGTGATTTAATTCCCGGTGTAAGTGGAGGAACCATAGCGTTTATATTAGGTATTTATGATCGCTTATTATTATCAATCAGTGGCTTTTTTAGCCGTGATTGGAGAAGGTATCTGGGCTTTTTATTGCCACTGGCAATCGGTATGGGGTTTACTATACTGACGTTTAGCCGATTGATTGATTATTTGCTAGAGCATCATCATGAACCGACACAATTCTTTTTTGTAGGGTTAATCATCGGTGTACTGCCATTTATTATAAGACAGGCAGAGGTGAAAAAACACTTTACAGGAAAGCATTTTGTGGTTGTCGTTTTGGTCGCGATCATGATGGCAGCACTAGGTTTCCTGAAGCCGAATGAATCTGTTGTTATATCTGATGTAACGCTTTTATCTGGGCTTGGATTATTCTTTTCCGGCTGGCTTGCAAGTATGGCTATGCTGCTTCCAGGTATTAGTGGCTCGTTTATATTATTGTTGCTCGGTGTTTATTCAACTGTTATTTCTGCTTTATCAGATTTAAACTTTACAATTATTATACTTGTAGGGGCTGGAGCAGTGGTTGGCTTTATTGTGAGCAGTAAAGCAATTAGCTTTTTACTGAGGGCATATCCACATATGACGTTTGCAGTCATAATGGGGTTGATTATTGGATCTATATTTGTAATCGTTCCTGGATTGCCAACAGGAATAGGTACTATACTGCTATGTTGTATAACTTTTGTGGCAGGTCTTTTGGTAACGAAAATTTTTACGAAGTAATAATTGACTAGAAAGTATAAGGATTGTCTCGGACAATCCTTTTTTATTTTGTTTCGACTGCACTGTTAAAACAATTATGTGGGATAGATAGGAAAAGGGCGTTTATGCTTAGAATATTAAGACATAAGCAAATGTATAGATTAACTACAATTTTACAATAAAAAGTATTGGAGGTTGAATCGTGCAAAAGGGACTGAGGTTTATATTTTTGGCATGTCTTATTTTAGGAGTATCAGCATGTGGAAGCGAAAAAGAAGAGACGATAAATAAGGATAATAAAAAGAATCAAACTACAGAAGATGTAAGTACGGATAATAAAGAAGGTACCGAAGATAAAGAAACAAAAAATGGCGTGGCATCAAAAGGAGAAGAGCCATCTGTATCCTCTGAGGTGTATCAAGATCGATTTACTTCTGGCAATATGGGTGTGAAAAAGATACTATATGAAAATTTAAAAATGAATGACACTAAAAATATTGAGGACGTAATCATTACGTTAGAAGGTATACAGTATGCTGAGATAACCCCATCAGAGGAAACTAAATCAAAGTTCAAAAATTTAAATGAAAGAGACAGTATCATACTTACCATGAAAATAAAGCTTGTGAACAATTTCAAACAACCATTAATATTTAAATCCATTCGTTCTTTTTTAAGAGGGAACGATAATCAAATAACCTATCTGCCAGAAACAAATCTGGAGCCGAGCCAACAAGGAGAAATTGCTGCCGGAACATCTAGTGAAAAGCTTCATGTCTTTTTAATAGACAAGGATTTGTTCTTAATTACACGAAATTTAAAATTGGAGTTTGGGCCATTCCTAAACAGTGAAGGTAAAGATTTATTTAATGGTAAAAAGACAGAATTTGAAATCCCATTACCGAAGTAATAGCTATAAAAAGAACCGTAATTCTGCTTGTCAGAATCACGGTTCTATCCCTGTGTTAAACATGTTGCAGATTGTTAAGAATTAATCAAATCTGGAGTCACTAAGAATGCGGCCAATCTCTTCCATATGGCCTGTTTCATCGGAGATAAGATCTTCTAGTTTGACAACTAATTCAGTTAAGCCTAATTCCTCAGCTTGTTTCTTGCGTGTTTCGTAGCGATCTATTGTATCTTTTTCTGCCTGATAGGCAGATTCAAGCATTACCTTAACATCAGTGGTTTGTTTAACTTCTGCTGGTGTTACAGTTGGTGTTCCACCCAATGTACTGATTTTTTCTGCAAGATATAAAGCATGTCCCTGTTCATCGGCTATTTCACCTTCAAAGAAAGGTTTCAGTGTTTGTCTGTATAAACCAGAAACCATTGCCGCATAGCTAGAATACATGATTGATGCAGCATATTCGTTTGCTAGATCTTCATTTAAACCATCTATTAATTCTTTTAATTTTTTTTCCATTCTATAATCCACTCCTTCTATATTCTATAATTCAAATGTACCCTACTTTACTACATATTAAGCATTTTTTTTGTGGCAGGATTTTGAAATGTTCAGGGAATATTTTTACATAATAAAAAGCCTGATCCGATAAAGGACCAAGCTTGGATTATTAAGTCAGATTAATTTTGAGAAATTAATACGTTTATTGAGAGCATACATAATTGGAGCACCAATTGTCATGACTGCTAATTCTCCAGCTGCGGTTGTTGCCCATGCAAACCAGAAAGGAAGTTTCAAAACAATATTTAACTCTATAGCAATTAAGAACATGGTAAAAGTAAAAACGAATGTATTAATAGCCATCCTTGCCCAAATATTGCGGACAAATCGGAAGGTTAGAATGGTGATTGTTAATGCTAGTATGGATTGGCCAACACCAAATATTAAATCATATGCACCCATTGATGAGAAAAAGAGGTTAGAGATAAATACTCCTATCACAATCCCATACATGTATTTTTTATTAAATACAATCAAGTGATTGAACATTTCAGGTACTCGAAACTGAATGTTCGAAAATGCGATTGGCTGTACGATTATAGTGACAGCAATATATAAGGCTGCCAAAACTCCATTTACAGCAAGCGTTCTAATATTCATTTTTTTCTCTCCCTTAGTTTTTTATCGTGGGATGGTTACGAACCACGTTTAGTATTTCCGAAGACACCAAATAATCATAAGCATAATAAGATGCCTAGTCAACAAAGGATTGTAGTTGGATCATGGCCAAAACATCATCGTATAGTTATGATCGACTGGCATAAATCAATAAAAGACGCCGAGAGAAATCTCGGCGTCGTCTCTTATTTAATCGTTAGTTTAATGACTTGGAGTTAATTTTTTTGTATTGATTGGTTTTATGTCATCCTTTTTGAAGATAGTTTTACGAATCCAGGGAAGAACGTAATAGTCTCCACCGAATCGGCCGGCATTTGCACCTGCTACAAGAATAACCATTCCCAGTATGATGTAGAGCGGGTTAGTAGATACTGTTCCGCCAAATAAAAACATAAAATTCATTAATAATCCAAAGAAGGCAGCTGTAGTTGTTAAGACACCAAGCAGTAACCCAAGCCCAACTAGAAATTCTCCCCATGGAATTAAGATGTTGATTAACCCTACGTTAGGAATCGCAAATTTTTCAATGAATGAACCATAAATCGGATACAGTGCCCCTCCGTCTGGCCCAGTTACAGGATTAGCAACAATATTTCCAAGGAATCCGGATGCATCAAATGCTCCGCCTTTAATTTTCTCAAATCCATGAATCATCCATTCATAACCAAGATACAGTCTTATAATCAATAATAGTCCGGAGGCATATTTATTAGTTCGTAACCAATTCATCATTTTAAATCACTCCCATATGGATTTAACTGGCTCTAATCCGCGGTTTTTAGTTCCAGTAACTTTCTATACCTTATTTATATACCATATGCTTGATAATGTGGTGCATTATCCCTGTGTTTCTTTTTTTGTACAAAAATATGTGAACCTTTTAAGTTAATACTAAAAACAACTTTACAAACGTGATATTGTTCGTTCCTTCACAAACTTTTACATAATGAACCAATTAGTGTTGTATTAGAATGAAAAATAACACTCTTAATTAAATGAGCTATTTAAAAATTTATATATAAGAGTAAAATATATTTAATGATAAAAGGTTAGAAAGAGAACATTTAAGGAAAATAATAGTATAGGTGTTTGAAGGAGGAATGGGAATGAGCTTACAATCAGTTATTATTGAAGCATTACATGTTAAACCGGAAATAAACCCTAAAGAAGAAATCAAAGACAGAGTTGGGTTCCTAAAAAGTTACTTAAAGAAGAGCGGAGCAAAAGGATTTGTTCTAGGAATCAGTGGTGGTCAGGATTCTACATTGGCAGGACGTCTGGCTCAGATGGCTGTGGAAGAACTGCGTGAGGAAGGGGTTGCGGCTAAATTTATTGCTGTCAGACTTCCATATGGAGTACAGCAAGATGAAGATGATGCTCAGCGTGCTCTGCAATTTATTAAACCAGATGAAAGTATTACTTTTAATGTCAAGTCTACTGTCGATGTCATTACAGATCAATACAAAGAAGCAACTAATGAAGCATTAACCGATTTTAATAAAGGGAATGTGAAAGCAAGGCTTCGTATGATTGCGCAATATGCCATTGGTGGACAAAATGGACTTCTGGTAATAGGTACAGACCATGCTGCTGAGGCAGTGACAGGTTTTTATACAAAATATGGAGACGGCGGAGCTGATGTTCTTCCTTTATCGGGTCTCTCTAAGCGCCAGGGCAGAGAATTGCTTAAAGAATTGGGAGCTGAGGAAAGACTTTATATGAAAGAGCCGACTGCCGATTTGCTGGATAATAAACCGCAGCAAGCTGATGAAACAGAGCTTGGCTTAAAATATGATACGATTGACGACTATTTGGAAGGCCGTAAAGTCGATGCTGAAGCTGCATTAAAAATTGAAAAACAATATTTAAAAACAGAACACAAACGTCAAATGCCTGCATCCATTCACGATAATTGGTGGAAATAACTAACCAAAAAGTAAGCCTGTGATTTTCATAATCATGGGCTTATTCTATTGTAAGGTGAAATGAATCGTGATTAAGATAACGATATACTGGTATAATTAATTGGAGAAAAATAAAAAACACGAATTGTTTTAGTTAATTTTCTGAGGGTATAGGATATAATCTATTAATATATTTATTTCAAATATGACAAATGTTCCATTTTGCTATCATATTGTATTGAAGATGAAACTTTACCGAAACCGTTTTGCAATCAAATTTTATTACACTATATAAGTTATAAACTATTCTATTGAACAAATTTGTGTGAGAGAACCAGGGAGGGGTCGTATGATGAATAATGAAAATAACTTGATTGAAAAGTCCTTATATAAAACCTTATTAACAAACGATAATGCGGCGAATCCGTTGCTTATAATAAGTGAAGAATTTTTGGCAGAACAACAAAAGGAATTGCCTGAGCTATCAACGCTTAGATTTGCTCAGGGAGAGCTTTATTTCCATTATAAAGACTATGAGACATCCATTTTTAAATGGGAAAAGGTTAGCAATGACCTGGCGCCTTGGGCTATAAAGAATATGGCGGATGCTTACTTTGCAATGGCTATGTATAAAAACGCTGAAGAGCTATATAAATCTATCGAATCAGACTCGATTATATTGAATACCGAAGTTGGATTGCAATTATTTGCTCTATATACGAAATTGGATAAAACTGAACTGGCTGATAAAACGATTAAAAAGGTAGTTAAGTTGAATCCAGATGACTCTCAAGTAACAGAAATAGCACGTTCATTCTTTGAAGAGCAACGTGATTGGAATAGTGCAGTTGAACTTGCAGTAAATGAATCCATCCGTACGGAGTCATTGCTTTGGTATGATGTTCTGCAGTCCTATATTGATCAGGGTGTAACGAAAAATA
Organism: Bacillus sp. z50; assembly: GCF_058313585.1. Taxonomy (NCBI): domain Bacteria; kingdom Bacillati; phylum Bacillota; class Bacilli; order Caryophanales; family Bacillaceae; genus Bacillus; species Bacillus sp. z50. The sequence continues at coordinate 52,946 of NZ_JBZFQL010000005.1, read as the reverse complement.
TGGAACCTGGCTATTTTTACCAAGTATTACATAAGCTCTATTCCATAGATAGCGGTCAATTTGAACAACTTGCAGTATCTCTTTGGAACAGCTATAAGGGCGAACCGGCATATTTGCAATGGGTTCAGGGATTTAATGATTTACTGCAGGATCTGGAACTTGTTCATCCCGAACCATGGTCAGATTTATCTTTCTTATTTAAAGAGGGTTACTTCGAATTAATTAATGGACATAAATTATTAAAAACATTAAAGGGCTTATTACCAAGTTTATTACGTAACTGGATTCGCATAACAGATAGGAAGCATGCTCTTTTAGCTTCTTCTGCTATATTGGCATGGAACGATAATTTTCCTGGTATGATAGGTCAAATAGATATTGATCATGCAGAGAGAGTATTAATGCAGGCTGAAAATAACCGGAATGGCTTGGAGGATAGCGTTCGATTATTTGAGGAAATTGATCAATGGGCAAATCAAAATAATTTATCTGTCAGCGAAAGACAAAAATGGATTATTGATGAATTATTAGATGTAAATGTACAGCATATTATGATTGCCGGAACTAGCGGTAGCGGTAAATCTGCCTTAATTCATTCTATTTTAGGAGAAGAGTTATTTGATAAACCAACTTCATCGGCTATCATGTTTAAAAATGCCGAAGAAGAAAGCATAATGGAAGTGACAGACTCTTCGATTAATCCACTAAATTTAGAGGAACTTGAAGATAAGGTTTCAAACAGAAACTTTGTTGATAACAAGCCAAGTATCATTGAATACCATCTTCCGAGTCAATTCTTGGCCGAAAATCAAATAGCAATCATCGATACTCCCGGATTCAGTATTGCAAATAATAAAATCCAGGAAGTACGCCGTTATTTGAATATGGCAGATGGTCTTTTACTTGTATTAGATGTAAATGATCCATTTACAAACAAAGAACGCGAAATTGTTATGGCCCTTCATGAACAAGTGCCAGATCTGCCAATTCATTTCTTATTAAATAAAATGGATCTTGTTCACAATGATCAGGAGGCTATTCGTATAGTGGATGAAGCTTGGTCCAGAATCAGTCCTTACCTGCCAAATGCTACAATTTTTGCTCATTCTGCTCATTATAGAAGCAATAGGCAGCTTTCAGATTTTGCTGAATTTATTAAAATGAATCTAACAAGCAAATATAAGGAAAGCGCTCGTACTGCTAAGCTGCTTCACTTTGTACGTGAGACTATATCAAGCTTGCTGGACCAACGATTGGAAAGGGAAGAAAGCTTGATTGAATCCATTCATTGGAATGAGGACCTTTTAGCAAAACTAAATGGTGCGAAGAATCAGATGGAGGATTTGGAGAAAGAAAAAGCAGTATTGTTGCGTAAGACGTTTAAACAAAGGAAGGAAGCCATTCGCCTTGATGTGGAGGCGGCGGTACCTAAAATTCTCCGAGCCAGCAAAGATTTAATTACAGAGGACAGTGATTTCCGCAAGATTCATATAGACTTAAATGAGAAAATGAATGTACGGATTCAGGAATACCTGGAGAATACGATTTTGCCTAAGTATTTTTATTCCTTAAAGGATTGGATTACCGAAGCGGAAGTAGAGTTAAAAGAGAGTCAGGCTTATTTAAAAGAAATGGCTGAAGGCTTCAATGCCATTTATCAGGAAGAACGAATGAAAATGGAATGTGATTTCAGAGTGCTGGATGACTGGCGCAGGGATGCAAACCGAATGACGAGCGGTGTACAAATGGAGACCATTAATATACTGCTTCGCCACACACCGCAACAATTATTATTGAAGAGTGCAGGCATGTTATTCGGATCGATTGCGAATAAAAGTGTTATGTACAATAAATATACAACGTTGATTGAAACACAGGATTATACAGAGGTTGCTCAATTGATTGCAGATAAATTCCTGCTGCAATTTGATATGTTTGAAAAATCGATTACTCGAGATGTTTCAATGTTCTTTGCAGATCCGACAGAAGTAATGAATGGTGCAATGTCAGATACGAATGAGAAAATTGCTGAACATAATGGCGTACTTGAGAAGATGCGTTCTCAGCCAGAATTGTATCGTGACCCATTAAAGCTATACGAATTGCGATTACGACAATACGAATGGATTTTAATTGGCCAAAAAGAAGTTCAAACTATTTCAAGGTAAAAAAAGGTGATTCAGGATGGTGGTTAAGCCATCCTGAATCACCTTTTTTATGTGAAGTTTAGGAGCTTTAAGATGTTCGCAGTTTATAGAATTTAATGAAATTTTTAACAATAACCTTTACTACTGAATAAGTAGGTATAGCTATGAGAATTCCTATAAATCCGTATAAGGAACCCGCTACAAGCAGCAATAATATGACCGTCAGCGGGTGGATATCCAGACGTTTTCCCATTACCTGAGGTGTAACGAGATGACCCTCAAGCTGCTGGACAATGACTAATAATATCAGAACTTTAAAGGCTGTAAATGGGCTGATTAATAGACCTGATATAATCGCAGGGATGGTTCCAAGGAACGGTCCAAGGAAAGGTACAACGGTCAGTAACGTTGCAAAAATAGCTAAAATTAATGCGTTCTCAAGCCCAATAATTAGATATCCAATATACATAAGGATGCCATCGACTATTGCAACGATAAATTGACCGACGATATAAGTGGATAAGGTTTTATCAACATCCATTAAAATTCTGTTGCCCTCGTCCTCTACATTAGCAGGGATATGCTTTAATAAAAAGGGTCTGAGTTTATGCCCATCCTTAAGAAAATAAAAAACAATAAAGGGAACAATTAAAAGTACAGTGACTATGCTCGTAACTGTCGAAAATATGGTTACAGCATGATCGGATAATACTTTAGGAAAACTATCCGCATATTCTTTCCCGTATTGAGTGAGCTTGTCTACGGAAAAATAGGTTGAGGCGGCATTCTCATTTATAATTTCCTTTGACTGGGATGTGATTGTTTCTATTCTGTCCGGTATTTTATCGATGAGTTCTTCGCTCTGAGAAACAATGACGGGCCCCAAGAAATGGACAGTAGCATAACCCATTCCGCCGATTACTGCATAAATGAGAAGTATACTGATAGTAATCGGCATATACTTACTCAAAAAATGAACGACCGGCCTCAATATATAATATAAAAGCCCAGCTATTAAAATCGGAAAAAAGATGGTTATAATCAGTTTTTGAAAAGGCCATATAAAGTAATCAATCTTCCCTAATAAATAGATAATGATTAGTATTAAAATAGTGCCGGTTGCATATTTATAAAAAGGTTTATTAAACCACATAGAGCATCCCCCAAATGTATAATCAATGTATTCACAACTATACCCATAATAAGTTTAGTTTTAATCAAATGTCTGGTAAATAGTTGGCACCACATAACCTGAGAAAACAAACAGCGATTATCATAATAATAAAGTGATAACCGCTGTTTAATATTCTAATATATTAATTTGGTGAATTTTTCATCATCGATGATGAAAAATTATTGTTCTTTAATTATAATACCTAATTTAGTAAATGCCTGATTTACGCTGCTTTCTGTTTGGATACATGAAAAATCAATTCCAAGCTGTATGCTTGTTTGTGCCACCTCGGCACGAATTCCTGTCATGATTACCTCTACACCGATTAATTTGAGTGCTTCTATCATTTGAAAAAGGCGGTGTGCTACCAAAGTATCAACGATAAAAACCCCTGATAAATCAATAATTAATTTGGAGATTTGATTGTCTGCACTTTGCTGAAGGGTACTTTCGTTTATAGCTCTGGCTCTGGTGGAATCAATATCACCCACTATCGGCAGTAATCCGATATTTTCAGTCAATTTAATCACAGGAGAACTTAACTCATTGATTAGGTTGGATTGTGAGTGGATTCGCTTTATCAATATGTTTGTATAGTTTTCTGTATAGCTATGTGTAAGTTGATCTATTGTAGAATTAAACTTTTCCTCCCAGAAAAAAATATCTTTAAAGGTAATATCCAAGCTGGTAATATCGATAAATTTTTGGGTGTACTTCCATATAACTCTTCTTAAAAGCCCGGCAGCATTAATAGAATTACTTAGAGGTGTACCGGATTCAAGGCGTACCTCTGCAATAGATAATGTGCGTTCTTTTATTATATAATCTCTCTCTTCTTCTGATTGAAACAAGCTGTTTGCTATTAAAAACAAATATTCTTTAAACTGCTTCTTTAATGCATTAATTGTATGGATAGATCCGTTAAGAGAATAATCTGCTTCAGTACTCTTCGGCATTAGTGAATACCAATCTTCAATTATTTCATCTGAATGAGTAATCAAATAATCATATAAGGCTTTTGATTTAGTTTCCATAATGACCTCTTTTCTTTACCATTCTATATTCAATATTTTGCGTGTATTATGAGAAAAACACAATTAATTAATTACTATTTTTGGAAGAAAAACATGGTTTATTTTAAAGGAATTTGTAGTTTTGACTTTTAGTGTCATAAAATACAAAAAAATCAAAATTAAATTGCGTATTCTTGTAAGCAACCTTATAATGTTATTCATAGACTTTTCTGAATATTTAAAATAGAAAACAAGAGGGGGCGTCATTTTGAAAAAGAAATCATTATTTATGTTTATTATGATAGCTATTATTACTGTCATTGCAGCTTGCGGTTCGAAAGAGGAAGAGAGTGCCGGCGGTGAAGGCGGTACAGATAAGACGTTGAGAGTCGTGACTGATGCGGCATATTCACCATTTGAATTCCAGAAGGAAGGTAAATTGGTTGGTTTTGACGTTGATATTGTGAATGCTGTGGCGAAGGAAGCCGGTTTTAAAGTGAATATTGAACATGTAGGATGGGATCCATTATTTGTCGAGATTAAAAACAAAAGGGCAGCGTTTGGGATGTCAGCGATCTCAATAAATGATGAACGGAAAAAAACATATGATTTCTCTGTTCCATATTTTTTATCAACCAATAAAATTCTTGTCCCGGAAGGCAGCGATATTAAATCTGCACAGGATTTAAAAGGGAAGAAAATTGCTGTTCAGGCTGGTACGACAGGTCAATTTGCGGTTGAAAAGGTAGTAGGCAAAAATAATAAAGACATCAAGAAGTTTGAAACAACTGTACTGGCGATTATGGATATGAAAAAAGGCGGTGCAAAAGCTGTTGTAGCTGATAATGGAGTTGTCGAGGAATACGCAAAAAATAATCCTAAGGATAAGTTTGTGGTAGTTAAAGACCCAAATGCATTTGACAATGAATACTATGGCTTAATGTTTCCGAAGGACAGTAAAGATAGGGCTACCGTGGATAAAGCTTTAAAAGCAATTATAGAAAATGGAACATATACTGAGATCTATAAAAAATGGTTTGGAGTCGATCCAGATCTTGAAACATTAAAAGCTCAGCAATCGAAATAATAAAGGTGTGAGAGGACTGCGTATCACAGGTGTTGCTGTGCTACGCAATCTTTGTCTAAGGGGGAACAGATGTGGATTTCAGGTGGGATATTATTGAAATTTATGCTCCATTGTTAATGAAAGGAACACTATATACAATTGGACTCTCAATAGCTGGTATTTTAATAGGTTCGATTCTTGGGTTATTAATCGGTCTTGGTAGATTGACCAAAAGGAAATGGTTATCTATTCCCCTAAATTGCTATATTGCTTTTTTTCGTGGGACTCCAATATTTGTCCAACTCCTATTAGTTCACTTTGGTGTTGTACCAGCATTGACAGGAGAGACAAATGCCATACTCGCAACTATTCTTGCCCTCTCATTAAATTCAGCTGCATACATAGCTGAGATATTTCGAGGAGGCATTCAGTCGATTGATTCGGGACAAATGGAGGGAGCCAGGTCGCTTGGGATGTCTCATGGACAGGCTATGAGGTACGTTATTTTACCACAAGCATTTAAGCGCATTATTCCGCCTCTGGGTAATGAGTTTATTGTATTGATTAAGGAGTCATCTATAGCCGCTGTTATCGCAGCTCCAGAATTAACGTATTGGGGTAGAGCTATGGCGACTGAATATTATCGGGTGTGGGAGCCTTATTTAACATCCGCTGTGATTTATCTCATCCTTACGCTTTCTCTTAGCTTGTTATTAAATCGATTGGAAAGAAGGATGGAGACAAAATGATAGATGTTAGGAATTTGAAAAAAAACTTTGGATCCAATGAGGTATTAAAAGATATATCTATTAGGATTGAACCTCAGGAAGTTGTAGTAGTGATAGGTCCCTCTGGTTCAGGGAAATCCACCTTTCTTCGTTGTTTAAATTTACTGGAGCAAATAACGGACGGACATGTCATTATAAATGGAGTAGATCTTGCCGATAAAAAAATTGATATTAATAAGGTACGAACCAAAACAGGAATGGTATTTCAACATTTCAATTTGTTTCCTCATAAAACGGTACTGGAAAATCTAATGCTGGCACCTACCAAGGTGAAAAAGGTTCCTGATGAAGAAGCAAAAAAACATTGTTTGGAGCTCCTTCGAAAGGTAGGTCTATTAGATAAGGAAAATGCTTATCCAGATTCATTGTCAGGTGGTCAGAAACAAAGGGTCGCCATTGCACGTGCATTGGCAATGGAGCCGGAAATCATGTTATTCGATGAACCAACTTCAGCACTTGATCCGGAAATGGTTGGAGAGGTCCTTGAGGTTATGAAAGAGCTTGCGCACGAAGGAATGACAATGGTGGTTGTTACACACGAAATGGGATTTGCGCGTGAGGTGGGAGATCGGGTTGTTTTTATGGATGATGGATATATCGTTGAAGAAAATGAACCGACCAGTTTATTTGAAAATCCGCAGCACAATCGAACAAAGCTGTTTTTGAGTAAAGTTTTATAATGAAAAAGGGACTGCAATAGCAGTCCCTGAGTCGTTATACACCTGTACGTTTACGTTGGTTGTTTGGTTTCTTTGTCAGTTGGCTTTGCAATTCTTTTGTTTTTTTGACAGGTCCGTTTACATGGCTGCCGGCTTGATTTGATTGTTGCTTAGAAGCAAGTTTTTGTTTAATCGCTTCTTGAAGACTTACTTTTTTAGACATATTATAATGAACTCCTTAAATGGATTTCCTTTATAATATCCCCAATAAGCCATAACATCAAGATTAGAACTCATCCAACTTTCTACCCTTGGTTAATTTTTCGAATTCTTCCATTGATTCTGGTGTTTCATCTTTATTGCTCACATGGTAAGGGTTTTGACTTTGGTTAAATCCGGGCTGCAGGCTGCCGGTGACAACTCCCATTTTAGTAGCTTTAGAATCATTTATGATGGATTCCTGTCTGCCATCTGGATTTGGTTCTGGGTTAACGTGGATTTGATCACTGTTTCTGGGCAATAGGAACATTCCCTTCTTTTTGTGTATTCATTCTATAAGTTCCCTAAACTTCTTTTATTCATACAATTTTATGGAGTAGTCAAGGTTGTTATTTAATGCCATTAACTGAATAATAACCTCAGATTATTGGCATATTATTGGATAAATATTCAGAAGCGAAAGGCAACCTTCAAAATTAGGTTGCCTTTTGATAAATGATATAGTTCAGTAGGTTTTTTAATACTTTATCGTTATAATATTTATATTAGGTTAGATAATGTTTCGGTTGGAGTTGTAGATGAATGGGAATAACTGATAGCTATGTATGGCAATTTTTAATAGCAATCAATTTGATATTTGCTATTACTATAACCTTTTTAGAAAGGCGTAATGTCAGCGCTTCATGGGCGTGGTTAATGGTTTTGAGCTTTTTTCCAATTGGAGGCTTTATTCTGTATATTGTTCTAGGGCAGAATTTAAGTAAAAGGAAAATATTCACATGGGATAAACGGGGCTATGATTACTTAGAGCAGCGTATCGCTGAACAAAAAGAGCACATGAAAAATATGGAAGAACCATTTAATACTTCTATTACACAGAGGTATAAGGATTTAATTTTAATGAATATGAAAACAGACCATGCTGTATATACCAATGATAATGAAGTTGAAATTTTCACAGATGGCAAGGAAAAATTCAATGCCTTATTTCAGGATATTGCTAGTGCCAAAAAACATATTCATGTTTTATATTACATTATCCAAAACGATACATATGGAAACAGGCTTCTGGATGCGTTGATTGAAAAGGCTAAAGAAGGTGTAGAGATACGGCTGATTTATGACGACGCCGGTTCCAGGAGAATCTCTAAAAAGCGAATAAAGAAATTAAGAGAAGCTGGCGGAAATGCAGAAGCGTTCTTTCCTGGGAAATTACCGCTTATTAATCTCAGAATCAACTTCCGAAACCATCGGAAGCTTGTCATCATTGACAGGAAAGTAGGATATCTTGGTGGATTCAATGTAGGTGAAGAGTATTTAGGACTTGATCCGAAGTTTGGTTATTGGAGAGATACCCATTTACGGATCATCGGAGACGCTGTGAATGATTTACAGTCTCGTTTTATGCTCGATTGGGCTCAGGCTTCAGGAGATAAAATGGAATGGACGGAAGATTACTTTAAATATAGCAAGCAACACAACGAAAAAGGGGTTGGGCTTCAAATTGTTACCTCTGGGCCTGATTCTGAGAGGGAACAAATTAAAAAAAGCTATATACGTATGATTTTGGATGCAAAAGAGTATATATATCTGCAGACGCCTTATTTTATACCGGATGACAGTTTGTTGGACGCCATCAGGATTGCATCCATGTCAGGGGTGGACGTCAGAGTAATGATACCAAATAAACCAGATCATTTATTTGTTTATTGGGCCACTTATTCATACGTTGGAGAATTATTAAAGGCTGGTGCAAAGGTGTTTTTATATGAGAATGGGTTCTTGCATGCGAAAACTATGGTGATAGATGATCGATTGGCAACTGTTGGAACAGCCAATATAGATGTACGCAGTTTTCGATTGAATTTTGAAGTGAATGCAATTATATATCATGCAGACACAGCTGTTCGCCTAAGGGATACATTTGCAGATGATTTAAAACAGAGCCATGAACTTACATCAGAAATTTATAATAATCGTTCCCTTTTAATTCGGTTTAAAGAGTCTTTATCCAGATTATTGTCTCCAGTTTTATGAATAGAAGTAAATATGTACTGTTTTTAAAGACACTAGGGCGAGTTAGTGTCTTTTTGTTATGGTAATGCAGTATAATATTGGTATGTTTTTTAAAACATTCTAATCATACTCCTTATTAATAGATAGTAGAGAGTTTGGAATAGGGGGAGGGGTACACACATGACATTTAAGCAAAAAAATTTAGTGGGTTTTGGCTCAATACTAGTGATTATAATTATATTGATGGTCATAATTGACGGTAGATTGAGCAGCTCTAGAGAAGATTTACTTGAAATAGTGGATGATCGCTACCAAAAGGTTAGTTATATTAATGATATTCAAAGAAATTTTGCGGAATCGGAGCGTACTCTTAATTTATTGGGACAGGATTCGCGTACTCCAAGTAAAGAAGAATTGAGCGCAGCCTCTGAAACAATAGATCAAAATCATATATATATCGAAGACCGTTTTAGAAAATTAGAAAGCATTGCTAATACGGAAAAAGGCGAGGCCTTGTTGGCGGAGTTCCGTGCATCATATGAGAACTATACAAAGCTAGAAACACAATTAATCACTGATATGCAAAAAGGGGTATCAAACTATGATGTCGTAAGGGCAGAAAAAGATAAAGCAAGTGATAATGTACTTGCTGTCATTGCAAACTTCGTTGATTTTCAAGAAAACCTTATGGATGACGCACTGGTGCGTGCCGACGGTAAATATGAACAAATGCAGACGATTATTATCAGTTCTCTAATTGTTACAATTGTTCTAACGTTATTTTTGGCTTATTGGGTAATCATGACCTCTTCGCGGGAATTAAATAGAATTACAAAGGTGATCACTAATGTCGACCTAAGTGATACCACGACTATGCCGAGGATTGAAGTAAAAGTAGAGGATGAAATTGGCCGAATTGCATCTGCTTTTAATAGGATGTCAGCTTCATTGGAGACATTTAGTAGAAACGAAAAAGAATATACTCGGGAAATTGAGAATCAAAGCTGGGTGCAAACACAAGTTGCCGAAGTTGCGGAGATGTATCAGGGTATCTTTAAAGTTGGACAGCTTGCAGATGAATTCATTAATAAAATTACTCCAATCATGGGAGCAGAACTGGGTGCTTTTTATTTAAAAAGTGAAACTGAGGATGACCATTTTTATAAGGCTGCCTCTTATGGTGACGGAGGACGTGATGGATTTAGTTTTGGAGAAGGCGTAATCGGCCAGGCGGTTGCTAATAAAGAAGTTGTATTACTTGATGATGTTCCGGGAGATTATAAACTTATTACAACAGGGCTTGGAGAAATTAAACCGAAATCTATTGTCATTGCTCCAGTATTATACGAGAATAAAGTTATTGCTGTTTTGGAATTTGCAAGTATTAAAGGCTTTACTGATTTAGAATTAAAAACGATTAATCATATGCTTGATAATCTTGGTATGGCTATTAAGAGTGTACTGAGCCGGATGGAAGTGGAACAATTACTAAATGAATCACAGGCGATGACAGAAGAATTACAGGTTCAGGCAGAAGAATTACAAACACAATCTGAAGAACTTCAGATGCAATCAGAAGAATTACGTATGATTAATGAACAATTAGAAGAACGCAATCAGGAAGCAGAGCAGAAATCGAGGGAACTTGAGATTTCTAAAGAGGAGCTTGAGGTTAAAAATGAACAGCTCCTTCAAAGTTCAAAATACAAATCTGAGTTTCTTGCGAATATGTCTCATGAATTGAGAACGCCTCTGAATAGTATTTTAATATTATCTGAAATGCTGGTCGATAAAGAGCCTGGTGAATATACAGAGGATGAAAGAGAATTTGCAAAAGTGATCCATACATCAGGTAATGATTTAATGGCACTCATTAATGATATTTTGGATTTATCTAAAATTGAGGCTGGTAAGCTGGAAGTCTTCTTTAATGAAACCAATGTTTGTGAGGTTATTGAGAGCTTAGAACGAGTCTTTTCTCCTCAGGCAGAACAAAAAGGTCTGGAACTGGTTATTGGAAAAGAAGATGACCTGCCTTCCATTTTTTATACGGATGAACAAAGAATGCAACAAATACTAAAGAATTTATTATCCAACGCTGTGAAGTTTACGGAAAAAGGTTCGGTTACTATGAAGATGGAAAAAGTGAGAAATACTCGAGAGAAAGAACTTCTTGATGGTATTACGGAAACCGACTTCTGGATGAAAATTGTTGTAACCGATACAGGTCCTGGTATTGCAGATGATAAACAACAAATTATTTTTGAGGCCTTCCAGCAAGCAGATGGAGCAACAGCCCGTAAGTATGGCGGAACTGGATTAGGATTATCGATTTGCCGAGAATTTACAAAGTTACTTGGCGGATATGTAACTCTAGAAAGTGAAGAGGGCAAGGGAAGTACATTTACTGTGTACTTGCCGAATCTGCCGGATGGAATGACTAATAAGAACAGTAAAGTGAACGATGACATTATTCATTTGCCAATTGCAAATGATGTAATGGAGCAAATTGCTGTTCAAAAAGAAGTAATAGATCCTGAGGAAGAAGAATTATTAATTTTGGATGTCTTTAATGGGAAAAAGGTATTAATCACGGATGATGACCATCGTAATATATTTGCTCTACAAAAAGCCCTGGAAAGTAAAGGTGTTCAAATCATTGTTGCCCAAAATGGAATCGAATGTCTTGAAATCATTAAGGAGCAAGATGATTTAGATATGATTCTTATGGACATTATGATGCCTGAACTCGACGGTTATGATACGATGAGACATATACGTGCAAATCCTGAATTTACATCGATTCCTATCATTGCATTAACAGCTAAAGCAATGAAGGGAGATCGAGAAAAATGTTTGGAAGCTGGTGCAACAGACTATATCAGCAAACCAATCAATTTAGAACAGCTATATTCAGTGATGTCTGTTTGGTTAACGAAATAGGAAGAAGGGAGCTGCATAGTGTTGGGTTATCCATCATCTATAGAAGAACGCGAGAATTTAGAAATTGATTTATTGCTAGAGGCAATCTACCGGATGACAGGGTACGATTTCCGTGGTTATATGCGTTCATCAATTGCTCGCCGCATAAAAAATCGACTGAATAAGGATCACCTGACAACTGTTTCCGAGCTTCTAGTACGAGTGATTCATGAAGAAGGGTATGTAAATAATCTTCTGAGTGACTTTTCGATTAATGTTACAGACATGTTTAGAGATCCAGATTTCTTTTATGCTTTTCGCAAGAAGATTGTTCCTAGATTGAAGGACCTCCCAGAAATACGGATATGGCATGCGGGATGTTCGACCGGTGAGGAAGTATATTCGATGGCAATCCTGTTGGAAGAAGAGGGATTGGCTGATAAAACAAAGATTTATGCGACGGATATGAATGAAAAAGTTATTGAAAAAGCTCGCCAAGGGGCATTTCCCCTAAAAAGAATGCAATCTTATACGAAGAATTATTTGCAGGCTGGCGGATTGGATGCTTTTTCTAAATATTATAAGACCGATATGCAATATGCATATTTTCGTCCATCCCTATCAAGAAATATAGTTTTTGCCCAGCATAATTTAGTGACGGATGGATCATTTAATGAATTCCATGTGATTATTTGCAGAAATGTCATCATATACTTCACATTGGAATTGCAGGCGAAAGTATTCCAACTATTTGATGAAAGTTTAAGTCCTGGCGGCTTTTTGGGGCTTGGTAACAAAGAATCCCTAAAGATCATGGAGTTGGCTGATACGTATATGGAACTAGATATTAATCAGCGGCTTTATAGGAAAAAATTATATTCATAATAGGATTTATAAAAGGAAAAGGAGATCTTCAAACTGTTCTGACACAGGTTTTTTAGTGTCAGTCGGGTTTAAGGTCCCCTTTTTATCTATATAGCAGCATATAAAAATCCTTTTATTTTGACAGCCGTGATCTTCTGCTATTGCCTTTAGTTCGATAAGAAACTTTTCCAAACGGTTTTTTCCACCGTAAAGTATTCTTCGTGGGAGCATACAGCTAATATACATTTATCATTATGGTAAAACATAAAGTCTTCTGGTAGCTCAGGACCAATCCAATCAAAAAGGGAATTACAACGTTCTTTCAAAAATTGTCTTGTAGCATTATTCATTTTAAAAAAAAACGTATGCTGTATCTTCAGAAAGTCTTGTGATTTCTCATTCTTTTTGTATTCTTTTTTCGATTATATGTTCTTCAATGTCGGTTACCAAATTATCAATGAGAGTAAATCTATTTATTGCTTATAATCTTTGCCCTTTATATTTTTATTTACCATTAACATATTAATCTCCCCTAAATACTATATCTGCTTATTTACTACTCTTTACCTCTCTCTTACGGGGTATTTTCGGATGAAGCACTTGATATATTTATCGATTGACATTAATAGTTGGCTTCAAAGCTTGGTGATTTAAAAACAAGTGTGTAAAAAGGTTGATGTTGTCCGTAATCATCAATTAAGCAATAACAATTCCTGTATATGGTCTTGTCATCAATCCAAAAAGAGGACATTTTGATCTTTTGTCAGATGAGAATGCTTATATCAAACAAAAAGATAAAGAACAGACTCCATTAGAATCTGTTCTTTATCTTTTTAGAAAAGTTGATTTTTATCCCCTTACAAGGATGACACACATATCATCATGCTGATTTGCCTGTTTCTCCTCAGGAAGGATAACATTTAAAGGAGCCACTGCTTCTTTTTCTGACCATTGATACTTTCCTATTTCTCGCAAATGTGCCAAGGCTTTAGTTTCATCATTATCAATAGCCTCCGCCACACCGTCAGTATATATTAAAGCCTGAAAACTATCAGTATAAGGAATAGTTATTTTATTTATATGCATTTCCTCGAAAAATCCAATTGCTGTATTTCGCTGTCCCATTTCAATTAAGTCTTTCCCATCGATATAAAGGTAGCCCGGTGGATGGCCGGCATTGACATATTCAATCGTCTTTGATTTCGTATCTACCAATAAATAAATACCTGTTAAGTAGTAGGATGTTAACTTTGTTTTTTCCTCCAGTAAAGTCATACAGCGATTCAATTCGAGAATGACTTTTTCAGGATCAACCACATTCCGTACCGCTTCACGAAGGATAGAGGAGATATACATACATACTAATGATGCAGGTATGCCATGCCCCATCATATCAAACATAAATATGGCATAGCGATCCTGATCAATCTGCTGCCAATAATACATATCACCTGCGAGATTAGAGGATGGCTTATAGGACCTCGTTATTTTGATTTGATTATTTAATATGGGCTCACTTAACAAGCTTCTCTGCACCTTTGTAGCGAGATCAAGCTCATAGCTTATTTTTTCATCCTGATTTTTATGCCAATCTTTCTCCTCTTTTAAACGGAGAGCAGCACGTATCCGAGCCAATAGCTCTACCTTATTAATAGGCTTCATTAGATAATCTGATCCACCGGCATCCAGTGCTTCCGCGAGTTTATGGGTATCACCTAATGCGGTCACAAAAATAACAGGTATATCTTTATATTCCTCCGTTGCAGTGATTCGCCTGCAGGCTTCGATTCCATCAATTTCTGGCATCATAATATCCAAAAGAATTAAATTAAAGGAGCTTCTGCCGTGATTTTTACTTAAATCTTCTTCTAAAATATGAATCATTTCATTTGCTGATTTAGCCAGCTTAATAGACCTGTATCCTGCCTGCTTTAAGATGGTCTCAATTACAAATAAATTCACTTTATTATCATCTACCACAAGTATTGACATACTTTCTTTCACCCATCTTCTAAAATACTAAATCTTATATTAATTATGGTATGTCACTTTTACTTAAAATACAAATAGTTGAAACTAGGGGGTAAATGGTTAGGTTATTACACTATTAAAAATGATAAATTAAAGTCTGCAATTAAAGAATGAATAGAAAAAAGGACTTATCGCCAATGGATAGGATTCTATTCAAAAATAATTATGTCACCGGTGTTAATTTTTTGTTTTTTTCAATAAATCCATTAATCCTGCTATCAGTAAAAGGATTCCCGGAAGTATATAGAAAGCCGAAGTGCAAATAAATCCACCAATAGCCGCAATAAGCATAAAGGAGCCTCCTATTTTAGGGTTGCTTTTGACAACAACTAATCCAATGATCGCAAGAATAGAACGGTTAACCATCCAAGATTGATGGTTGTACAGAATCTAAACCCCAACAAATAATGCTATACCAGCTGCGAAAATCCCCAAAATACCATCAAGTAAACCAAGAAAAAATTCTGTAGTTCTGCTCTTTTTGGAAACCTCCATTTTTTACCCACTACCTGATATTCTGAAATATTATTTGAAAGAATTAGATTGTTGATTTTTTTGGATACTGAAAACTCTGTTAAACAATTAAATGTACTAAATCAGTTTGTATGCTCATAGCCTGAAAGGAAAATGAATTTTAAAAAGGATGGTGTAGCTATGACTGAGCAAAATCGGCCTGAAAAATCGCACATGAAATCTTATACACCTTTTCACAGTCGATTTGATCCGTGCAGACCAATTGGTAAGAAGTATTATTCTACTCCTCCTAATCTATTTCTCGGATTTCAACCGCCTAATTTGCCTCAATTTTCACCAAAGGAGGCATTATTCAAGGGCACACTCTGGCCTGTATTTTATGACTTTTATGAAAACCCCTATGAACATAAAAGGAGGGATTCTCAGTGAAGCCCCAATTACCTGATGAATATTATCAGCTATTAGAGGAAATTCAGGCAATCGACTTTGCTTTAGTGGAGCTAACCCTTTATTTAGATACTCATCCCAATGATTTAGAAGCCATGCAGCAATTTAACGAATTCTCTCATCAGAGCAGGCAGCTTAAACAGCAGTTCGAAAAGAAATTCGGCCCACTTCAACAATTTGGTAATAGTTATACAGATGCCAATTGGAGTTGGGGAACTACTCCGTGGCCTTGGCAAATATAAAAGATGAGGTGATTAAAGAATGTGGTTTTATGAAAAGAAATTGCAATACCCTGTTAGAGTCAGTACCTGTAACCCGACTTTAGCCAAATATTTAATTGAACAGTATGGAGGGGCAGATGGAGAGTTAGCAGCCGCTCTTAGATACCTGAATCAACGATATACCATTCCTGATAAAGTGGTAGGCTTGCTAAATGACATAGGCACAGAAGAATTCGCGCATTTGGAAATGATTGCCACGATGATATATAAACTCACAAAAGATGCTACTCCAGAGCAGATGAGAGACGCTGGTTTGGCAGACCACTATGTTGATCATGATTCTGCTCTTTTTTACCATAATGCAGCAGGTGTACCATTTACAACTGCATACATTCAGACAAAGGGAGATCCTATCGCAGATTTATATGAAGATATTGCCGCTGAGGAAAAAGCAAGGGCTACCTACCAATGGATTATCAATATGTCAGATGATCCAGATTTAAATGATGGCTTACGATTTTTAAGAGAAAGAGAAATCGTTCATTCTCAGCGATTCCGTGAGGCAGTACAAATTATTACAGATGATAGGGAAAAGAAGAAGATATTTTAAACGATTTATCAATAATAAAAAAACCTGTGTTGGCTGTACAACACAGGTTTTTCTTGAGGCCAACAGGATGTTGGTCACAAAGACGTTGCCACACGACGTGGCGTCTTTAGTCTTTGTTCCTTAATACAGTCGCCTCAGCCTTTTAGTCAATCCAGCTTCAACGGCTAGAAGCTCAGGACATAAGCATGACCACTTCGGGAGGAAAAAGCGCCTCCCTACGTGCCCCTGTCTTATGCTCCTCACGGGCCAACAGGATGTTGGTCATGAAGACGTTGCCACATGACGTGGCGATTTTAGTCTTCGTTCATTAATCGAGCCCTTCAGCCTTTTAGTTAATCCAGCTTTAACTCCTAGTCCCTCGAGTCATAAGGATAGCCACTGCGGGAGGTTAGGGCGCCTCCCTGCGTGCCTTTCCTTATGCTTGTCGGGCCTGACCAGTCGTCTCAGCCTTTTTAATCAATCTAGCTTCAGGGCCTAGGAGTTCGGGACATAAGCATAGCCTCTGCGGGGGAGGAACGTCCCCTACGAGCCTCTGTCTTATGCTCCTCACTCCTGACCAAGGCCCTTCAGCTTTTTAGTGGGCGTGGCCCCAGATCATGGTTAGGATGGTTCCGAAGATGACTGCGTGTGCGACGAATAGAGCATAGATAATGTTTAGATAGATTGTTCTCTTTTCTTTAGATTCATTAACATGCATGAATAAAAAGAGTTGTACAGCTGTTTGAATAATGGCGGTTATGGATAGGATCACCATTCCGGCCGTAAAGGAAATATCATAAAAGGCTACGGATAGCGCAATGATGGTTAGAATTAATGATATGACATAACCCAAAACATGTTTAAGTGGAAATAGTTGTTTTATCATCCTATATCAACTCCTTCAAATAAACGAAGCTAAAGATGAGAATCCAGATTACGTCAAGGAAATGCCAGTATAGGGAATAGATAAAAGATTTATTGGCTATTTCTGCCGTAAATCCTTCTCGTATGACTTGAATTAGTATACATAATCCCCAGAATAACCCGAATGTTACGTGGGCTCCATGCGTACCGAGCAGCATGAATAAGCTTGATAAAAATCCGCTTGTTTGCATGGTTGCGCCTTCTTCGATATAGGTCATAAATTCAAAAATCTCTACACCTAGGAAGACAAGACCAAGCAGCATGGTAATAATAAAAAATGTAATCATCGGTTTTTTCAAATTAAGTCTCATACTATGAATAGCTAGCCCGCAAGTAAAGCTACTTGTTAAAAGGACAATCGTTTCAATAATGACGCCTTTAATTTCAAAAATTTCTTTTGCTGTAGGACCATCGCCCGTACCATTAAAGAGGGTATAATAGGTTGCGAATAACATAGAAAACAATGCAATCTCAGCTCCAAGGAATAACCAGAAACCAAAGATTCTTAATTGATTTTGTTCTGTACTGTATTCCAGTGGAAGGGAAGAGTCTATCTTCATAGTTTTTCACCTCGCAGTACTTTTTCAGTTCCTTCTATTTCCTCTACAGAAACATAATAGCCAGGATCTCGTTCAAAGGATTTAGCAGCCATTGTGATAAATACACCAATCCCAAATATAATAGCTGGAATCCACCAACTGAATACTAGGCAAAAACCAGAGAGAAAGAAGAATATACCCATAATGGCTGGTTTTCCTGTATTGCTTGGCATGTGAATAGGCTTTATTTCATCTTCGTAAAGCGGTTCATTATTAATTTTGGAATACCATAAAGGGTCGACGTCCTTAACGTTTGGCATAACCGCAAAATTATAGAATGGTGCCGGACTTGGAATTGACCATTCCAATGTACGTGCATCCCATGGATCCGCATGTTTGTCACGAGGACTTTTGAATGCACTATAGATGATATTATAGATAATTAATCCAAAGCCGATTGCTAACCCTACGGCTCCAATACTTGCAGTGAGATTCAGTGGGCCATAGCCTGTCGCTTCAGAATAGGTATACATCCGGCGCGCCATACCATCCAGACCTAAATAGAATAGAGGCAGGAATGTTACATTAAAGAATATCGCAATCAGCCAAAAACTAATTTTTCCGATTTTTTCATTTAAGCGGAAACCGAAAACTTTCGGGAACCAATAATAAGTACCTGCAACCATTCCAAAGACAGTACCCGGAATTAATACATAATGGAAATGGGCGACTAGGAACATTGTATTATGGTACTGGTAATCCGCACTTGACATTGCGAGCATAACGCCCGTTACACCACCGATTGTAAAAATCGGTATAAAGGCCAGCGAGAATAGCATGGCTGTAGGGAATACAATTTTCCCTTTTCGTAGAGTAAACAGCCAGTTGAAAATCTTAATACCGGTTGGTACAGAAATAGCCATCGTAGCAATCGCAAATATGCTATTAACCGTTGCATTGTGGCCCATTGTATAGAAGTGATGGGTCCATACAAGGAATGATAGCAATGAGATGGCAATCATACTGTAGACCATTGATTTATAGCCGTATAGATTTTTACGTGCGAAAGTAGAAATGACATCGCTGAAAATACCGAAAGCTGGCAATATAACAATGTATACTTCAGGATGTCCCCAAATCCAAAAGTTGTTTGCCCAAAGCATATCCATACCGCCATTGGTGGTTGAGAAAAATTGTGTTCCAAAAAGTCGGTCAAACATCATTTGTGCAAGTGACACAGTAAATGTCGGGAACGCAAACAAAATAATGATACATGTGATTAATGCAGACCAAGTGAACATTGGCATTTTCCAAATAGACATACCCGGAGCTCTCATTTTGATAATGGTTACGATAAAATTAATGCCCGTCATCAATGTACCAAGACCGGATAATTGAAGAGCAATTGCATAATAATTGTGTCCGACAGTCGGACTGAATTCATTACTTGCCAAAGGGAAGTAGGCACTCCAACCTGCATCTGGAGATCCGCCAATAACAAACGATAGATTGTAAAGCATAGCTCCGACAAAGAATAACCAAAAGCTGATAGCGTTGAGTGCCGGAAAGGCAACGTCACGAGCTCCAATTTGTAAAGGAACAACGATATTCATGACTCCCAATACAAATGGCATAGCCATAAAAAGAATCATAATAACTCCGTGAGTAGAGAAAACTTCATTGTAATGCTGTGACTCCAGGAATGTCATATTTGGAGTTGCAAGCTGCAAACGCAGCATTAATGCGTCAACGCCACCGCGAAATAACATAAGGAACGCAGCAAGGATATACATGATCCCAATACGTTTGTGGTCTACTGTAGTTAACCATTCACGCCACAGCCATCCATATCTTTTGGTATAGGTCAGATAGATAATGATTGCCAACATGGCAACAACAATGCTAACCATAGCACCATAGATAAGCGGATCGCCTGTAACAAAGAATTCATCCCATTTCATGGTCTAATCCCCTTTCCTGATTTATTCATGATTATGTTCGTTCGTTTCTGTATCTGTTCCATCTGTAGCATCATCATTGCTTTCATGGAATGGCCATACAGGAGCCGGACTGAAATCAAGGTGTGTGGAAGAGTAAGTGGCTCTGCCCATTACTTCCATATCAAGCAGTTTGTTAAATTCCTTCTCAGTTAAAGGTTCGGCAGTTTTTTGGACCTCATCTACCCAGCTATCAAATTCTTCTGGAGACATGGCTAATGTTTCGAACTCCATTTGTGCAAAGCCTTCTCCACTAAAGTTGGCGTTTCTTCCAAAATAGGAACCTGGTTCGTCTGCAACGATTCGTAATGTAGTTACCATATCGCTCATTGCGTATTTTTGACCTGCCAGCTGGGGAACCCAAAAGCTAGTGATTGGTCCAAAAGAATATAAACGGAATTCAATCTCCCGATCTGTTGGAATGTTGACATAATTGACTGTTTCGATTCCTTCTTCGGGATAGCTGAAATGCCATTTCCAGTTGGAAGAAGATGCATAAATCACTAAAGGCTCTTCGTCTTCATATCCAGCTGGTGTACTTTCCACCTGAAAAGTGGTGATGACCGTAACAACTGAAAGTACGACTACTATAATGATAGGGATGGCAGTCCATATAATTTCAAGCCACTTATTTCCTTTTTCATATGGCGGTACATAGTCTACGGGCTGTTTAGATGCTCGATATTTCACAATCATATAGATAAAAAGAGCGTAAACAACCACTAAAATAAAAGCCATCACGATCATAGAAAAAATAATCGTATCGGATTGAATTTTTGCTTGTGGCCCTTTTGGATTCAGTACCATTAAAGGGTTACAACCTGCCAGTGCGAATATAGCAGCAAAAGACATACTGAATAAAGTCCATTTCTTCTTCATGATAGTCTCCTTTCTTGAAAATTATTTATATTATATAAATAAAGTATTATACTATTATGATAAAATTTAAAATAATGAAAATTCAACTGATAACCCTCGTTTTTAATAAGTTTTTATATGAATTTTTGATATGAAATAGAAGTTATATAGAATATTATATTTTTTTGATATAGTGATGGGAAAGAGAGGGTTAAAAGGTAGGTTTTGGCCTTGGAGTGTTTAAGTGAATGCTGATTCCGATAAAGAATAAATGGGTAAATATAAAAAGAACAAAAAAATAAGCTACCAATCGGGAATCGGTAGCTCGGATAATTGAGTCAATTATTTAGTTTCCGGTGTCCATTGCTTACGGACTTGTTCATAGGCTAACTGTCTGATTTCTGATTCATCAGTGTCTCTTGGTGCAAGGACATTTGTTTGATAGTTTTTCCCCATGAAATCTATTAATACTGTAACATTTACCATATAAATCTACTCCTTTTGTTCGTTTAATCAATAGTTAATAGACGCATTAAATGCATCATTTTTGTTCATCTAAAATTGGTTTTCCAAGGTTTTAGAGTAAAAGTGAAGTGATGTTTTTCTAATGGACGGTATGTTGTTGAGAGGATGAATGTACTATTCCCGTTTTTTGAAAAATATAAACTTAGCAATTGGCAATTGGAATAAATTGAGAGGTTAAAGGAATTATATAATAAAATTGGCAATAATTCCATATGTTTTTTGTTTATAAATAAAAATAAAAATAAAAAAATTGGAGGGATTTTTTTGTCTGTATTGTTATTTGATCTCGATGGTACATTAGTTGAGACAACGAGATTAAGTATACCTATTATTCATGCGGAAATCAAGAATTATCCACACCTAAAGGTCCCTAATCCTAAAAAGATTCAATCTGCGTTTGGTTTACCTCATAAAGAGTTTTGGGAGCTTTTAACACCTGATGCCACCGAACAGGAAGTAAGAATGATTTCTGAGCGTTCAGAGAAAGAATTACTGGAAAGCTTAAAAACTGAAAATGTACTGCTTCCCTATGCCAGAGAAGTGTTAACTGAACTAAAAAGAAGAGGGCATATTTTATCAACAGCAAGTAATTGTTCAACTGCATATTTAAATGAAATACTAAATTCACAGCAAATTAAAGATTTATTTTATGAGCCTCTGTGTATTGAAAGGGTCGGCGGCCGTAAGAAAAAGGATATTTTGTTAGCGCACTTTCAACATTTAAATAAATCTGATGCTTTTATGATAGGAGATCGTTCGTCTGACATTGAGGCGGCAAAAGCGCATCATGTACCAGCTATAGCTTGTCACTTTGGATATGCTGAGGATGGTGAACTGGAGGATGCGGATTACCATATTTATTGTTTGAAAGATTTATTAGAGATATTCAACTAAACATATATAAATAAAGGGCAGTTTATTACAATACAATTTGCAGTATACATTCGATACGAAAAGCTTAAGAAACTTTAAGCTTTTCGTATATTTAAACTCATAATAATTCTTGAATCATTTCAATCCTGTTTCCAAATGGGTCTCTAAATTCAAATCGTTCAAATCCTGGTATGGGTAAACCCTTTATTAATTGAATATTTTGTTCTTCTAAAACCGTTTTCCAGTATGATAAATCCTCGACTATATAGGCTAAATGAGCTTTTGTTTTTAACCGGTCAATTCCATCTTCCGTACCTACATGTACATCCTGATCTCCAACCGATACCCAAAATCCCCCACGTCCCCTTAGTGAAGCAGGCTTTTCTTTTTCAACCAGACCGAGAATCCTACAATAAAAATGTTTCCCTTCTGTTTCATATCCTTTTGGAATGGTAATCTGAGCATGGTGTAATCCCAAAATCATAAAATCGTCCCCCTTTTGCAATAAACTTTTCACCTTTCATTTTATATCTTCAATTACGAGCTTGGAAATTCGGAGTCATTATCGTTTCTGATAAGCTTTACTTCATGTTTTATAGGTCTTGCCTTCCTAATCTAAAAATATTAAAAAACGCATTGAAATTCGGATGGAATTCAAATGCGTTTCATGGTCAATCTAATATGAGCTTTTTTATTTATTTGAGATTAGTTTTGCCACAGGTGTACTTTTCCATAATTTTTTTGCAGAAGGGAGAATTCCCTTTGCCTGATTGATTGGATAATTAATGGCGCTTTTTTTATATTCAACATCACTCATGATTGCTTGTTGCTTTCCTGTTAAACGATCTGTTTCATGTTTAATGCTATCCGTTTGTTGTTGTATTCGCGTAACAGTTGCTTGTATCTCATTAATTGTAGGTGTTGATTCTTTGAACGTTCGAAAAGCATATATACCGAGATATACAATTGATCCAACGATAATAGCTAAACTAATCCAAACGATGATCATGCACAGTCCTCCTTTGAAATATTCCCTTATCATAACTATATCTTACCCATTATTGAGCGTTTAGTAACTAATGACTTAGAAAGAAAAAGGATTAATAAGTGCTTAAGCGGGTATTGAACCCATATATTAACTTTTAGAGAGGGGATGATGGGAATGGATAAAAAAGTAATTGGTGTTTATGATAATGGTCAGGATGCTGTACGGGAAGTGGAAAGATTACAGAAGCAAGGGTATCAAAAAGAAGATATTTCCGTAGTAGTGAAGGACAAAGAAAAGGCAGATAAAATCACATCTAAGACTAATACAAATGTTGACAGTGGTCTTGCAGCTGGGGCAACTACAGGTGGAATCTTAGGAGGATTAACAGGATTATTGGCAGGTGTCGGTGCACTGATAATCCCTGGTATTGGGCCAATTGTTGCAGCAGGGCCGATTGCTACAACATTGGGAGGAATTGCAGCAGGCGCTGGAGCTGGTGGATTGACCGGTGCGCTGGTTGGATTGGGTATTCCTAAAGATACAGCTGATAAATATGCTACTGATGTAGAAAAGGGGAAGATTCTTATATTAGTCGACTCCGAATCACAAAAGAAATATGCAGCTCGCGATACGTATGAAAGATCTGATGATCCATTAGTGGGAGCGCAGCGCGAAGTGAAAGTAACAATAAATCCAGCCACGGGTGGAGATCCCAATTTAAGAGGAAAAGATAGTTATAAATAATATATCTATAAGTGGAAGTCATCGATTCCTTGATGGCTTCTTTCTTTTTATGCATTGAAAAACGAACCAAGCATCTGCCTGATTCGTTTTAAAATAATTTTGAAATGTAAGTAACAACTTCTCATTTATTAGTATTCGTTTATGTGTGTGATGTAAATTGCCGCGGTTATCTATTCCACTTGGACGTTTTTACTTAGACGATATAAGCCCTACCTCTCTTATATCCTTACGGCTCCGAAGCCGTTCCAGTGTGAATAAGTGTTCCGAAAAACATAAATTGCAGAATGCCATATTTATTTACATATCTATGTGTAAGTCACTACTTTAAAATTATATCTTCTAAGTATATACTTTATAATTTCGTTTGTCAAATATGTTTTTTACAGAACGACGTCCGAAGATAACCACGATACTTGTTTAACCGCTATTTCTCATATACCCAAATAAAAATGATAAAAAACCTGTAGGTTATCTTACTTAGGTAGAAATTGTTCAAAGGAAACACGCATAGGATAGGTCATAAGGAAAAATGGGGAGGTTACATAATTGAGACAACAATCGATGAATGATTTAGTGAAACAAACCCAAAGGGCTATTAATGGAGAGTACAGTGCTATACAGTGTTATGAAAAATTAGCCCGACTAGCACCAACAGAAGATGAACGGCAGCGAATATTGGAAATCAGAGAGGATGAGATTAAACATTTTAAACAACTGGTACTACTATATACAGGCATAACAGGGAGAGATCCAAAGCCAAAACAGACAGAACCTTGTGAGGATGATTATTTACGGGGGCTTGAAGCGGCTTTAAAAGATGAGCAGCGTACCGTGGATTTTTATCTTTCAGTTGCAGACGGAACCATTAATTTAGCGGCAAAGAAGTTGTTTAATCGTGCAGCTAAGGATGAACAACAGCATGCAGTATGGTTTCTTTATTATTATATGAAGAATAAATGAAAAGGGCTAAATTGGAATTAGAACACATAATTTAAAAATGTCCTGCATAAGAGTCCTCCTATTCGGGAATAAGGTAACTGTACTAAACTGAATGGGAGGATGAAATATGAAAGCAGTCACATACCAAGGGGCCAAAAAAATTGAGGTTAAAGAGGTTGAAGATCCGAAGCTTGAAAAGAATGATGATATAATCGTCAGAATTACTTCTACGGCCATATGTGGTTCTGATCTTCATATCTATCAAGGGAATATGCCGATTAGAGAAGGATATATAATTGGACATGAACCAATGGGAATCGTAGAAGAAGTCGGTCCTGAGGTGACAAAAGTCAAAAAAGGCGACCGGGTAGTTATCCCTTTCAACGTATCCTGCGGGCAATGCTATTACTGTCAGCATGAGATGGAAAGTCAATGTGATCATACCGAATCCAATCCACATCAGGATACAGGCGGATATTTTGGATATACAGAGCGATATGGGAATCATCCCGGCGGACAAGCAGAATATTTAAAGGTTCCATTTGCGAACTATATGCCGTTTGTCATACCGGAATCCTGTGAATTAGAGGATGAGTCATTATTATTTATGTCTGATGTTTTGCCTACAGCTCTTTGGAGTGTGGAGCATGCGGGGGTAAAACCGGATGATACTGTGGTCGTACTTGGCTGTGGCCCAATTGGTTTAATGACACAAAAATTTGCTTATATGGCTGGTGCTAAAAGGGTTATAGCTGTTGATCACTTGGATTATCGATTAAAACAAGCTGAGAAAATGAATAAAGTAGAGACGATTAATCTTAATAATTATGATGATACAGGGAGCTATATAAAAGAAATTACACAGGGTGGAGCTGATGTGGTCATCGATTGTGTTGGAATGGATGGTAAGAAATCAGCTATTGAAAAAATTGAGCAAAAACTAAAATTGCAGGGAGGAACGTTAAGTGCTATTCAAATTGCCACGAAGGCGATAAGGAAATTTGGTACTTTGCAGCTTACCGGTGTTTACGGATCTGTTTATAATATGTTCCCGCTAGAGAAATTTTTTTCACGCAATATTACGATGAAGATGGGACAAGCTCCTGTTGTTCATTATATGCCTCGATTATATAAAATGATTGAAGAAGGAAAGCTCGACCCTACTGAAATTGTAACTCATAAGTTACCACTTCTGGACGCAGCGAAAGGGTATTCGTTATTTAATGAACATGAAGATAATTGTACGAAGGTTATATTAAAACCATAACTAAGATAAAACAAAGCATTCCTCCAGCAGTAATAGAATGCTTTGTTTTATTTTAAGGTATAATTTTACATAAAAAGGGAGACTGACATGAAAATTGGAGTGATTGCTGATATTCACGGGAATGAGCCTGCCTTAAAAGCGGTACTATCTAAGCTTGATTGAAGGAGGGATATTGAACATATCTATTGTCTGGGAGATATGATTGGAATCGGACCGATACCAATGACGTTTTGGATATTCTATTTACAAGAAATGATGTATCCATGATTACGGGAAACCATGATGAAGCGGTTTTAGCACTTCTAAAAGGAGAGGAACATCCACAAAGCCACTCCCATGTAAAAGAGCATCATCAATGGATAGCAGAGAGGATGGATAAGCAATTCATCCGGAAGTTGGAAGGGTTGCCTAGGGCAATCAATTTAACTGTCGAAGGGAATTCAATTTTGTTTATTCATTATCAGATTGAGCCAACGAAGCTAAATGACCATATAAGCCAAGACCCTTTTAGCAGAATTGTTGAACCAAGTCTTAAGAATATAAGGACTTTATTTAAAGGATGGGAAGAAAAGTTAATCTGTTTTGGTCATCATCATCCACTTCATTTCTTCAGAAGTGAACGTACTGTCTTTCTAAATCCAGGCTCTTTAGGTTGCAATTCAAAGCCTACTGCCTAGATATAGCGGGAGACAAGGTGGTTATCTCTAACGAAGATGCTACCTATGATAATACAAAATATTTAGCTTCATATGAACGGCTTCAGGTCCCGGATCGTGATTTTATTCTTAAAATTTTTCATGGCAATCAATTAAAACAATAACTCTTAATTGCTAATCTGAGATTATTAAACAACTCCATTTCTATATCCTAGGTTACTGGAATTATTTCCGACTAATTCCTTGCCTATGCCAAGGCTAAGGCAGGGGGTAAAGAGTATAAAGTAAATAAAAAACCCGTTAACCAGGATGTAAATATCCAAAGCTAACGGGTGTTTAAGGTATAGCGTCGTTACATTAAAATACTTTAGTTGTCCAAGATTCACAGTTCCAAACATCTGTAGCTATGTCCTGATAGAAGTCAGGTTCATGGCTGATCAGTAGAATACTTCCCTTAAAGGCCTTTAATGCGCGTTTTAATTCTTCTTTAGCATCCACATCAAGGTGGTTGGTTGGTTCATCGAGAACAAGTAAATTGTTTTCACGATTGATTAGTTTACATAAACGAACCTTCGCTTTTTCTCCACCGCTAAGTACTTCAACTTTACTTTCAATATGCTTGGTAGTAAGGCCGCACTTCGCCAGAGCAGCACGAATTTCTGCCTGATTATAGGAAGGGAACTCCTGCCAAATTTCTTCGATACAGGTATTATTGGATGTTTGTTTTACTTCTTGTTCAAAATATCCCATATACAAATGTTCGCCAAGCTCAACCTGGCCAGAGATTGGTTTAATTTCACCGAGAATACTTCTGAGCAAGGTAGTTTTTCCAATCCCATTGGCACCGACGAAAGCAATTTTTTGTCCACGCTCCATACGTAAATTTAATGGTCTGGATAGAGGCTCATTATACCCAATGACAAGATCCTTTGTTTCGAATATAAGTTTACCGGATGTACGTGCTTCGCGGAAATGGAATTCTGGTTTCGGTTTTTCTTTCG
Organism: Bacillus sp. z50; assembly: GCF_058313585.1. Classification (NCBI taxonomy): domain Bacteria; kingdom Bacillati; phylum Bacillota; class Bacilli; order Caryophanales; family Bacillaceae; genus Bacillus; species Bacillus sp. z50. The sequence goes on along the minus strand of NZ_JBZFQL010000005.1, from coordinate 25,005 downwards.
CCAGTTCAATGATATCCATTTTTTCAAGCTTTTTCTGACGGGACATGGCCATGTTTCGAGTAGATACACGAGCTTTATTACGTGCAACGAAATCCTTGAGGCCGGCAATCTCTTGTTGCTGTCTTTTATAGGCGGCTTCAAGCTGTTGCTTTTTCACCTCATACACTTTCATAAAATCATCATAATTTCCAACATAACGGGTCAATTCCTGGTTCTCCATATGATAAACAAGATTGATAACACTGTTTAAGAATGGAATATCATGTGAAATTAAAATAAAGGCATTTTCATAATTTTGAAGATAACGTTTGAGCCACTCGATATGCTGCTCGTCAAGATAGTTGGTCGGCTCATCTAAAAGTAATATATCGGGTTTTTCAAGTAATAATTTTGCGAGAAGGACTTTTGTACGCTGGCCACCGCTTAAGTCCTGAACATCGCGCTCAAGCCCAATTTCATCGAGGCCCAATCCTCTTGCTATTTCCTCAACCTTTGCATCAATGACATAAAAGTCGTTGTTAGTGAGGACGTCCTGCAGTACACCTGATTCCTCAAGTAAGACTTCTAATTCCTCAGGAGAAGCTTCCCCCATCTTAGCAAAAATTTCGTTCATTTCATTTTCCATATCAAAAAGATACTGAAATGCTGTTTTCAGTACATCGCGTATGGTCATACCTTTTTCAAGAACAGCATGCTGGTCAAGGTAACCAGTACGAACTTTCTTAGACCATTCAACTTTCCCCTCATCAGGCTCCAGCTGTCCGGTTACAATATTCATAAATGTAGACTTTCCTTCCCCATTTGCTCCGACAAGGCCAATATGTTCGCCTTTTAATAAGCGGAAGGAAACTTTGTTAAAAATGGCTCGGTCACCAAAGCCATGGCTTAAATCTTTAACGGATAATATCATTTATCTATACTCCTGCCTCTTAATTGTTTGTAATTAATGGGTCTATACGCATTTAATAGTACAATATTTCACGATAAAAGCATAGATAATCAATTGATTAACAGTAATTGTAAAATTAATGGGTTCATACTTAGAAGGGTCAGTATTTACGAATGCTCACATAAGTTGTATGATGTTTAATGCAACAATTAGAATAATTCGAAAATAGCGAAAAGAGGGTAAGAGAGTATGAAAAAGGGATTGTGGTTATGCAGTATTATGGCCTTGATGCTTGTTATCGTCATGGGTTGTTCATCAAAAGAAGAGACAAAAGAGGAAGTGGGCACTAAAGAATCAGCGGATGTAAAAAGTGACTTATTAGATTTCTATCTTTCCATAGTGAATGTGATTAATGGAAGTGATCGTGATTTAAATACCTATGAGGGAGCAGAGAATCCTTCTGTCTTAACAGAGGAAGATAAACAAAAAGCTGCTGCTTCAGCAAATTCTGTTGTGGATGCTTTGGAAGATGTGAAAGTTCCTGATAGTTTAGAAAAATATAGCAAGGATTTTGAAAAGGCTATAAAGACTATTTCTGATTCATATAGAGAAAAAGGAATTCAATTGTCCGGTACAGCTGAACCCAATATGGATAAAGCAAATGAGCACTTTAATGCTGGAAGTGAAAAAGTTAACGATATTTTTAAAGCAGAGGATCTTATCGCGCCTAATTTAGCTGCTGAAGTAAATGGTTAATAAACGCAGGCACCCAGTCGATTGTTTAATCGGTTGTTTTTTTGATTCGCTTGGGAGTGAAAATTCCCAAGCGAATCAGTTTATTTCCTGGATTTAGCGCGTGCATCAGCTGCTTTTGATCTGGCTTGTGCAACGAGATCATCATGATCAGCTAATGCCTCAGAAAATTCTACATCTAATCCGTCAGATTTTATGGAAGGCGGCGTGGTGTTTCCACTTGCCATCCTGTTTCTGCCGTGAAGTAAGTTATGGTTATATCTGCCCATTTTTGATTACCTCCCAAATGAAGAATATCTTCCTGATTAGATTGCAACAAAATCCAAGCCATTATTCTGGTAAATAAAAGGTTAGTTTATGGACGAATTCCTTTAGATCCTGTAAACCCAGCCGCTCGATCTGCTGCTTTAAATTCCCTTTTGTAACGAACTTCTTGAGTAGAGGTCAGGCGATTTTTCATTTGATCTCGCTTTTTCTTATCCATGAACATTCTCCTTTTCAAAGTAGTGTCATTCCTATAATTTCCATAATTAAATGTTTTAATTCATTTTCTAAAATCAAAGAAAGGACTAAGATAAGGATATATGCTACATTAAAAGAGGAGGCGAGCTAACGATGCCACTTATCTCAAAAATTGAACAACAAAAAAAGAATAAAAATCGTTTTAATATATACATAACAGAAGAAGGACAGCCTGAAAGATACGCATTTAGTGTGGATGATGACTTACTTGTCCGCATGCGGCTATCGAAGGGGATGGAAGTCGATGAATTATCCATTATGGAAATTCAGTACCGTGACCATATCCAAAAAGCATTTCAGTCTGCTGTCAATTATCTATCTTATCGTATTCGTTCAGAGCATGAGGTTATTTCCTATTTGAGTGAAAAGGAATGGGAACAGGCGGTTATTGATGAAGTAATTCATAAACTGCGTGAGTATAGATATGTTGACGATGAGGAATATGCGAATGCATTTGTACGAACCCAAATGAATGTCAGTAAAAAAGGACCTGATGTCATCCGGACAGAGCTGCTCAATAAGGGAATCTCAGAAAAGGATCAGCAGACTGCATTAAGTCAGTATACGAATGATTTGCAAAGAGAAAATGCTGAAGAATGGGCCAGTAAGACATTAAAAAAAAGTAAGGGTTCCATGAAAGAAGCAAAACAGAAAACAATCCAATTTCTTGTACGGAAGGGTTTTTCAATGAGCCTGGCCAAATTGGTGACTGAAGAGTTAGCGGTTGATGATAAGAATGCTGAATGGGAAAGTCTTGTAAAAACAGCGACTAAATTTCACAGAAAGTATGCTCAACTGGATGACTATTCGTATAGTCAAAAAATGAAAACAGCTCTATTTAGAAAAGGTTTTGATATGGACTTAATTTCTCGTTTTGTAGAACTGGGCAAAGAGCGAATTGATAACGGAGATTTTGAATTGTACTGAGAGGGGTAAAGAAATGCAGGAGAAAAAATTCAGTGAGATGTCAGAGCATGAGCTTAGACAAACAATCGCAGATTTAAATGAAAAAGCAAGAAAGGCTGAGCAGCTTGGGATGGTTAATGAGTTTGCCGTACATAAAAGGAGAGCCGTTATGGCAAAGGCTTATACATTAGACCCGGCTGATATTATAGTCGGTGAAATGTATGGTATAGATGGAGCGCCTGGAGAATATTTTAAGGTGGAGTATTTAAAAGGTGTGTTTGCCTGGGGGTATCGTCTTCAACAAAATGAAGAAGAAGGGCTGCCTATTTCCTTGCTAATGAAATTAAAATAAAACGAGAAAAAAAGAGCTTTCTGTAGAAAGCTCTTTTTGAATTTATTTAGAATCCCGTTCTCCAGAGGCATGCATTCGCTCCTGTGGACGAGTATTTGTAGTGCCATCTGCTCGTTTTGAAGCATACTCTGGTTTGGCTCGGGGTTCCCCATTAAATTTATTATCATGCTCATAAGGAAAGCCTTTTGCTTTATTTCTCAAGATTCTCTCACCTTTCATTCTGGGATGATGGATGCCTTATTAGTATTCTAAAATGGCTCCCACCCATTCATGAGAAAGCTTTCCTGATTATCCAGTAATCATATTTAGTTTCTTTTGAAGCTTTTCTTCTGTAAAAACCCATCCAGTAAATGAGTTGATAATAGTTAAATCATCATCTAAATGAACGACAGCCACAAAGGGATATCGTCCTCTGCTCCGATAACGTAAATCAATGAATCGGACAATGTGCATTCCCTCCTGATAGTCCATTTCCCATCGGTATACCGGAGAAAAAGATACAAAGGCAGAGAGATTCACATCCTTTAGAGCAGCATCCAGAATTGGACTTTCCGGTAAAGGAATACGATCAAATGTATCGTAAAATTGTATTTCACGATTTTCAGCTCCCCCAACATAATATTTATCAGGCGTTGTAACAGCTACCTTCCAGCGGTGATAACGCATGGTTGGGGAAAGTGTAATTCGCCGAGCGTCAGGGATTTGTAAACGAATTCGAGCTTTTAAGCTTCTAGATTCTGTAATCCGAGCGATATAATAACCGATAATAATTACATACATTATTAAGAATATAGTTCCTGGATTAAAGCCGAATGTCCATAAAATAAGACCTACAATATGAATTCCAAAGATAAAGGGATCAAATGTATTAATAATCCCGAGCGCGACCCATCTTGAGGACAGGGGGCTTAGAGCCTGTGTACCATAGGCATTAAATATATCTACAAATACATGCAAAAATACAGCGAAAAAGGTCCACAACCATAAATGTAAGGTATTCGCTTCAGGAATAATAAGGGCAATAAGAGCCGTAATTAATATAGGCCAGAGAATTACAAATGGTATGGAATGTGTCCTTCCGCGATGATTGCGTATATATACTGCATTATTTTTCATTTTTAGAACTGTATCTATATCAGGTGCCTGGGAACCAAGGATTGTACCGATCATAACGGCCGTTGCTGTTCCTGTGTGGGAGGCGACCTCAGGATCCAAGGTGGCTAACCCGCCAAGTGCTATACCCATTACAAGATGAGTACCGGTATCCATAATACATCCTCCTTTTCTACTGACTTATAAAGGAAACCACTATTTTTATCCAATATTAATTACTTTTCATACCAGTCATGTTGTTTTAAAATGAAGGGAATCAAAAAATCATGGGTAAACCTACTCAGTATGATTACTTAATTTATTCCCTATTCCATTAATTTTTAACATAAACAGGAGGAAACGTGAAGACACTTGTAAGTTGCAATATAGAACAATTCAGAAAAGATCTTATAGATTGGTTTATTCAGGAACAAAGACAGCTCCCATGGCGATTAAATAAAGATCCCTATCGTGTCTGGGTTTCTGAAATTATGCTTCAGCAAACTCGTGTTGATACTGTTATTCCTTATTACGAACGTTTTATGGAATGGTTTCCGACGCTTGATGATTTTGCTGATGCTGATGAGGAAAAATATTTAAAAGCATGGGAAGGTCTAGGCTACTATTCTCGGGTTCGTAATTTGCATAGTGCAGTTAAAGAGGTAAAGGAAAACTACGGCGGAATTGTGCCAAACACTCCTGAAGAAATTAAAAAATTAAAAGGTGTCGGTCCATACACTGCCGGTGCAATATTAAGCATTGCTTATGGTGTTCCGGAGCCTGCAGTTGATGGAAATGTCATGAGAGTCATTTCCAGGATATTAGAAATATATGATGACATAGCAAAGCCTGCCACCCGCAAACTATTTGAGTCAGCTGTACGTGAATTAATTGATCCCGAACATACGTCAGAATTTAATCAGGCATTGATGGAACTTGGCGCTCTTATATGTGTTCCCGGTAAACCTGCATGCTTATTATGTCCGGTAAGAGAGCACTGCTGGGCATTTGATAAAGGAATCCAACAGGAGCTTCCGGTAAAAACGAAAGCTAAAAAGACCAAAATTGTTCATTTATCGGCAATTGTGATAAACGATGAAAGTGGAAGAATCCTGATTAGGAAGCGGCCGGAGACAGGTCTTCTCGCGGGATTGTGGGAATTCCCAAGCTATGAAACAACAGGAGATGTTAAAGTACTTAAAGAAATGGTTGCGGAACAGAATCAAGTTGAATTAAATCAATTAACTCCAATCGGTCATATCAATCATGTATTTTCACATTTGACATGGGAAATTGATATCTATACAGCCACTGTGAATAATTTGGAGAACTTTAAAAGCAATACACATAAATTAGCATATGTGAAAGATCATGATTTTCAACAGTATGCTTTACCTGTATCTCATCAAAAAATTTATGAAACATATGTATTTAATGGTTAAAAAATAACCCGGCATCAGCTACCTGCGAAAAGATAATAATCTTCAGGTATAGCTGATGCCGGTTCTATTTTAATTAATCGTAGGAAACACGCGTTCCTTTTGTCCAGGTTGCTTCCTGTCTCTTCAGGCCGCCTCTTCTTTCAATTTCCTCAATAATTTCTCTTTGAATGGTATGTCCCTCTATATTTAAATAGGGCATAATCTGCTGAAATGAATGATGGTAAAATTCCAGTTCATCTTCCTTCCATTCACTTTTAGGAATCATGGATAACTCTGACATATCTCTTCCTACAAACATAATAAAGCCTCCTCTTTTCCTGTTTTAAATTTCTATATAGGATGCCGCTATATAGTGAAGCAAAAACAAGGAAAAAAATAGAAACACTCTTTTTGTATATGAAAACCTCTGTTGGATACATTAATAGGTGTGGAGGTGATATTAATGGCTAACAACAGTTCAAAAACAAATGCAAATCAAGTGAGACAACAAAACGCACAATCTGCAGGTCAAAGCCAAGGTCAATTTGGTTCTGAATTTGCAAGTGAAACTGATGTGCAATCTGTGAAACAAGCAAACGCGAAAGCAGAGAAAAACAAAGCTAAAAACTCCGGTAACTCCGGACAACAATAATGTAAAACCTTTAATTAAAGCACTTGCCCGTAGCGGGCGAGTGCTTTTTAACGGCTCGACAAAACCTCTTAGAAGGCTACAGAAAAAGTCAAAGGTATTTTCTGCTTATTAGAGAAATGTATTATTATACTGATTTTGGGTGGTGTAGAGCATGAAGAGTTTTGAAGAGTTAGTTAATGAACAAATGGTCATTATGGATAAGCTTTTACATATGCAAACAGAACTTGACCGTTATATGGAGCTAGAGGAGGAACTGAGGAATCGAAAGAATGATGAAGATTTACTATGTGTCCAGGACGATATAAGTGAGATGAAAAGAGAATTAGATACAATCCAAACGATATTTATGCAATTAACAGAAAAAGTGATTGAAAGCTATCAGTCAAAATCTGCCCCGAAACTATAAAATATAAATACAATTCATCATTATTTAGGGCATCTCTATAGGTGTTCTTTTATTTTTATTCTCCGCTTCTGTTTCCTTCATTCATTATGACTCATGTTTGTAAACGATTAATTTTGGTTATAGGATTAATATTTCATTCTAAAAAAGAGCTGGTTAATGGCGATTTGTTTAACAATTTATAGCTTATCCGCTTTTCATGGTGGCTCTTTGTTTTAAAATTGTATGTGAATCGTTATAATAATAGAAGAATACGGAAAAAAGCATCTTAATTTAACGGTTAATATATTGTCAATTTGAACACAGAGACGGTATATAAGTGCCCTGCCCTATAGGGAGAGAAAGTAGGTAATACAACGTGCGAGTACCGAGAGAAGGAGAAGAAATCCAAATACACAGTTACAAACATAATGGACATATACACCGGGTTTGGCAAGAGACGACCATATTAAAGGGTACCCAATTTATTGTAATTGGTTGCAATGATCGGACTCTTGTAACCGAATCTGATGGTAGGACATGGCTCACAAGAGAGCCAGCTATTACCTACTTTCACTCACAGTATTGGTTTAATATCATCGGCATGCTTCGTGATGACGGTATTTACTACTACTGTAATTTAAGTTCTCCATTTGTATTTGATGGGGAAGCGGTTAAATATATCGATTATGATCTTGATATAAAGGTATATCCCGATATGACATATAACCTGTTAGATGAAGATGAGTACGAAGAGCATAAACTTCAAATGGGTTATCCGAATGTCATTGACCATATTCTCAGGAGAAATGTGGAAAAGCTGATTAGTATGATTCGAGCGAAAAAAGGGCCGTTTTCTCAGGAGTTTGTTCATAATTGGTATAACCGATATTTAACAATTAAAAGTTGAAAAGAAGCCTGTCTCTTTTATGGACAGGTTTTTATGCTTGATGGGAGAGACATTTGATGAATAGTATAAAAAGATATATGAGGTTTGTAAGGCCTTATAAGTGGCAAATCATTGTGACAATCCTAATCGGGATAGTTAAATTTGCGATTCCTTTGCTGACTCCTGCCTTATTGGCATATGTGATTGATGATATAATCGGTGCCAATGCTTTGCAAAAAGGAGAGCAATTAAGGAAGCTCTATATGTTAATGGCAATCATGTTTTTCATTTTTGTGGTAGTTCGGCCTCCAGTAGAATATTACCGTCAATATTTTGCCCAATGGACAGCAAGTAAAATCTTATTTGATATCCGCGATAAAATGTTCAGTCATATACAAAAGTTAAGCTTTAAATATTACTCTAATGCAAAAGCAGGAGAAATTATCTCCAGAGTGATTAATGATGTTGAAGAAACTAAGAATTTTGTTATAACCGGCCTTATGAATGTTTGGTTGGATCTAGTTACAATTTTAATAGCAGTTGGAATTATGCTTACCTTTGACGTAAAATTGACCATTGTATCGTTGCTTCTGTTACCGCTCTACTCATTCTCCATTAAATATTTCTTTGGTAAATTAAGAGAATTAACCCGAGATAGATCACAGGCGCTTGCTCAAGTACAGGGCTATTTGCATGAACGTGTACAAGGGATGGCCGTGATTAAGAGCTTTGCGATTGAAGATCATGAGCAAAAGCAATTTAATAAAGTGAATGGAAACTTCTTAAAAAAAGCGTTAGCTCACACAAGCTGGAACGCTAAATCGTTTGCAGCAGTCAATACAATTACAGATATTGCTCCTCTAGTTGTCATCCTATTTGCCGGATACCAGGTCATTAATGGGAATATGACATTAGGGACTATGGTTGCCTTTGTCGGCTATATCGATTTATTGTATGGACCTTTGCGTAGATTGATGAACTCATCTACCACATTAACGCAATCACTGGCATCAATGGACCGTGTGTTTGAATTTTTGGATGTTCCGTATGATATTGAGGACAAGCCTGATGCACGTCCATGTAAAGATGTACAAGGGACCATTACGTTTGATCATGTATCATTCTCTTATGGAGAAGATGAGACTCAGGCACTGAAGGATATTAATCTTGAAGTGAAAAGGGGAGAAACAATTGCGCTTGTCGGGATGAGCGGAGGAGGTAAATCTACTCTGGTTAGCTTGATTCCACGATTTTATGATGTGACACAAGGGCGTATACTATTGGACGGAGTGGATATCCGAGATGTTCAGGTACGCTCACTTCGGGACAATATTGGAATGGTGATGCAAGACAGTATTTTATTTAGTGAATCGGTTCGTGAAAATATTTTACTGGGTAGGCCAGATGCGACAGATAAAGAAATCTATGAAGCTGCCAAAGCAGCAAATGCTCATGATTTTATCTGCAAATTACCAAGTGGATATGAGACAAAAGTAGGCGAGAGGGGCGTCAAATTATCAGGAGGTCAAAAGCAGCGTATTTCTATTGCACGTGTGTTTTTGAAGAATCCATCCATTATTGTGTTGGATGAAGCAACCTCTGCTCTTGATTTGGAAAGTGAGCATCTTATTCAGGAAGCACTTGAAAAGCTCTCCCGTGACCGTACTACATTTATAGTGGCTCACAGATTATCTACCATTACACATGCTGATCGAATTGTTATGGTTGAACATGGCCGTATAATAGAAGTGGGAACACACCAAAAATTAATGGCTAAACAAGGAGCTTATTATAGACTCTTTCAGGTTCAACAGTTGGATGCCTAGCTATTCTACTAAGGTTTGTGAAGGAGAGTATAATCGAGTAATCAAGAATATGGAGAGCATGGGGGGAAGGAATGTATCAATCCCAGCATGAGGAGCAAAGAAAAGACAAGATAGATAAGATATATGCCATTTTATTTATTATATCTATATTGATAAACGTTGTTTTATTGTTGGTGGATGGTGATATCTTTCGTGGAATAACCTTTCTCGTAATTTATTCTATTATCTTTTACTATGATTTACGAAAGAGAGTTTGGGCAGTAATTATCGTGAAATGTATGGTGTGGATGCATATAGTTTTATTGTTTATTATATTTCTAACTATGATAAAAAATTAAACAGTAAGTTTGATTAACTGGGAAATACAAGTACAGCCACTTCCTTTCTGGAGGTGGCTGTTTCACAATTCAATTATAACAACAATCCTCCTGAAAACAGCCGAGAATAAAGAGCGACATAGGTTTTGGAAAGGAGGAGGTTTTTTCTTCGTTGAATGGAGAATCTTCTTTTTGACTATCAGATAAAGAAGGTACAAAACCTATGGAATGAAAAAGACATCCTAAAGCCTTTTTGTTGGCTTTGGGATGCATTTAGTGATTGTTTATAATTGATCATCATCATTTATCTTGATCGATTTGTTCTCTGATTTGTGATAAGAGTGAAAACTGTTAACAAGCATTTCTAGATGCTCTAAGTAGTCACCATATTCAAGCATAGATGAAATTAGTGTAACCATATGGTAGTGGACGGGAGAATCCTCGTCTGTATTTAATCGAAAACCTTTAACAATATCAATCAGCAATTGTTTGTTATAAGTGTCCGTAGATTCCTCAAGCATTAGTCCCGGCTTTACTTTACCTATAAATTTCAGATGAATATGTTCATGTTTTCTCAACAACAAATCCAGTTGATGATGAACCTGGATTTGAAAATCCTCAGGCATTTGATGGAATTCGTTTTCAAAGCGATGTAATCTTTTTAAGATATCCAATGATCGTTTGTTTGTTGCTATCATATAACGGTAGATTACGAGTTTACGGGATTTGGCAACCGTATTTTTCCTGAAAGTTTCACGCTCTTCTTTATATAGAGCGTACAAGCTATCGGCCTTTGTGACATTCTCTTTAATACGATTAATGTCCTTTTTCATCATAATATGTTCAGTTGAGCTTCTAGAACCAATTCTGATCCATTGTAGAATATCGTCTGTGGTTGTGCTAATTCGTTTATAAAGCTTTGTCTCATACTTTGGAGGAAGAAAGACAAGGTTAACAATAAACGCTGATAGAATACCGATTAAAATGGCAGCAACTCTCCAAAAGGCGAATTCAGTAAAATTACCGTCTTGTTGCTCCATAATCAAGATTAAAGTTACAAGCGAAATTGTCAGTTGATTTTCATTTTTCAGCTGTAAGTTGATTACAATTGTTATAATGGCTGCCAAACCAATTAATAAGGGATCATTACCAAATAATAATACAAACGATATCGCGATTAGAAATCCGATAATATTCGCTTGTATTTGATCAATTAATGTCCTGTACGAACGGTATATGGTAGGCTGAACGGCAAATACAGCCGAAATCCCGGCTAGTACGGGAGCCGGTACATTAAATGCTGTCGCAACATAGATGGCTATCACAATGGCTATTCCCGTTTTAAAGACTCGGGCACCAACCTTCATAAATAATACCTCTTCCTTTTATTCATAGTTGTTTACGAATATTTATCTATTTTTATCTCGAACATGACTGTACTATACAGGGTTTCGTCTTCATGTTCAAGATATACAGGCAAAATACTTCTTTTGTTTACTTTCCCCTTTAGACTAAAAGGCATGCATTGAATACGATTTTTTCAAGATTCATCAGGTATACGCTATATGGAGAGAAGGAATATATAGATTTTTCGATGAAAGGTTTATGTGTTCATAAAATATAAAAAAGAATTGAGAACGGCTTAATAGAAAGTTAAGAAATGAAAAGAAAAGAGGCCGCCGCTTTAATAAAGCGAAACGGTCTCTTGAGGTTCGAAAATAATGTATCATCCTGATATAAATTGATATATGGCCCATAACTGACCACCAGTCGCCTCAGCTTTACTCGTGTATTCTAGCTTCAACTCCTAGCCCCTCGAGTCATAAGGAATAGTCACTACGGGAGAAAAGCACTCCCTACGTGCCTCTTCTCTTATGCTTGTCGGGTCTGGGCAGTCGTTTCAGCCTTATTCTGTAGATACAGATGGGTCGGCTTGGGTTTTAACTGGGACGATTTGGAGGAAGTGCTGGCTTGGGTTGCCTAGCAATTGGGCCAGTTCTTCCGCTTCAGCCTGTTGACCATTTTCTCTAAGAATAGTTGTATAGCGTGTAAGTAGTTCAGTTACATCATTTATACCTGTTTCATTTAATTTTTCAACAGAGACGAGGGCTCCTTTTGCAATTCTGCGTTGGAGCGCATCTTTTGTAAGGCCTCGTTCAGGCAAATGACGTTGATAAATGACACCGCCTGTCATTCCTGCGCAAATCCATGGACCTGGGTCTCCAAGAACAAGTCCTCGGCCGTTTGTCATATATTCGAAGGCAAAGCCCTTAATATTTGAATAAACGCCAATGTTTCCATGTTCTTGTACAGGAATATCCCGTTTTAAAGAACCTCCGACAATCATGTCAGCACCAGACAGACGGATACCTGCGCGCGCATCAGCGTCACCCTGAGCAATTAATAGACCTTTTTGTGCACCATATCCAAAGCCTTTTCCGACGGAACCATTATAGAATTTGTCATCCTTGCCGATTCCTTTAAGAATTGCAATTGTTCCTCCAAATGAGGTTTTGCCGGTGCCATCCTGAGAACCGCCATCAACTGTTATCGTAATGCCTTCTGTATTGTATGCACCAAGTCCATTTCCAGGTATGGAACCTTTATAGGTTAGATTAACAGGATCCATTTTGACATAGGAACCATCTAATCTGCCTCTTACCCGGTGGCAGGAAACACGGCTTCCAAGTACGCGCTGAATAGAATTGATATTTTTAAATTGTCTGGATTGAAGCAGATCATTTACACTTGCATCCAGATATTCTGCACCGACTGCGGCCATTTGGACGATTAATTCGTCCTTTGTAGCAGCAGCTTCGAGATGTGTGATCTGGCCAAGCTCAATCGTTTTAAGTAAGTATTTTAAATCCAGCATTTCTTTTCCTTTTGTTTGTACTAATAAATCGGAACGCCCGACAGCTTCCTGGAGATTTGTGATTCCAAGTTCAGCCGCAAGTGTTTTTAATTCATTGCCAAAAGCACTGAATAGGTTGATGATTCCCTGGACGGCTAAATCAAATTGTCTAGGAACAAATCTCCTTAGCCCATGTTCCTTTGCTTCCACTTCAGAATCAATTTGAGTAGCAATCCCTACATGGCATGTATCCAGGTGGCAGCCTCGACATGTTGTACAGCCAATAGCAATCATAGAGAGGGTTCCAAAACCTACACGGTTTGCTCCAAGTAGCATAACCTTCAGTACATCCTTTGCACTTTTGAGGCCACCGTCAGCCCAAAGCTCAACATCCTGTCTTAGACCGGCTTCAAGCAAGGCATTATGAGCAGCTTTAACACCAATCTCCACTGGTAATCCAACGTTTTGAAGGGCATGGATACGAGCGGCTCCGGTACCGCCGTCAAATCCACTTAGCGTGATAATATCAGCACCAGCTTTTGCTATCCCGACAGAAATTGTCCCAATATTTGGAACAACAGGTACTTTAACAGCCACCCTTGCCTGATCATTGGCTGTCTTTAACTCATGGATCATTTGAGCTAAATCTTCAATAGAATAAATATCATGGTTGTTTGAAGGTGATATTAAATCGGATCCAATCGTTGCATTACGTGCTTCGGCAATTTTTGATGTTACTTTGGATCCAGGAAGATGACCGCCTTCACCCGGTTTAGCGCCCTGTCCGATTTTGATTTCAAGTAAATTAGAGGAATTCAGCAATTCCGCATTTACACCAAAACGACCGGAGGCAATTTGCTGACCGCGAGTTCGCGGGTATTTACCAAGCATATCTTTAATTTCTCCGCCTTCACCATTCATGCTAATCATATTAAGGCGATCGGCACCTTCTGCATATGCGCGAAAGGCTGTTTCATTTTGTGAGCCGAACGACATTGATGCAATTACAAATGGTAGACTGTGATCGCCAACACCAATATTCACTGTTTCTGGATCAACTTTTTGTTCGGTTTTCTTGAAATCTGTTAAATGGCGAATAGTTGTGGGATTTTGTTCTTCCTGTTCAGAGATTTTTTCTCCAAAGGCCTGATAATCTCCAGTTGAAGCCACCTCACCAATTGCTTTCCAGATTCGCGGGAACAGATGAAAGGTCTTGCCGACACGTTCTTTTTCATTGGCATAATCAATTGCACGCTGTTTCGCATCTTCCTTCAATTTATCAAAATTATAGATTAATTGATTGGATCCAAAGAAGTTCACGATTTGAAGGATGTCTGCTATTTCTTCCTGTAGTCCAATCGAAGAGAATAGTCGTCCATATCCGCGAAGTTCATGAATTCCAAGTGTTGAAATGACCTTTTCTAATCCTTTAGATAAAGAGTTATATAAATTAATTACTGATTTCGACTGCTCATCTGATACGGTACGGAACATATAATATGGATTAATCAAATTAGCTCCTAATCCGTAAATCACCACAATGTCATGCAAGTTACGAATGGCAGCAGAGCGAACTAAAATGGAACAGTCTCTTCGTTTTTCTGCTTTTACTAATGCTCTATCGACTGCTGCGACTACAAGGGCAGGATCCAACCATAATTGCTCAGCCTGATGGGATAGTTCATCATCTAGGCAAAGTAATCCACAGCCGTCAGTAACAAAGGTAAGAGCCTCTTTACTGATACGATCTAGAGCTTCCTTAATCGTTTCACCCTCCGTGAATGTCATGGATATCGTTTTCAATTCTTCTGTATCCATAAATAATTGGTGAATTTGTTCATAAGAAGGTTGTTTTGCAAACTGTGCACAAGTGTGTCCAGCTTTTCCTTCAGCTAATAGAGGCGTTAATAGCTCAATCACTGTGTTTACAGATTTTTCATCTGTAAACAGAGAAGGGCGTTTACCGATAATGGTTCGGGTCGAAAAATGTTCCATTTCTCGGTCGCGATCTATCGCAGGGTTTGTAACAACTGCAACACTTTCTTTAATAAAGTCTGCAATATTCTTACGCTCAGGATTGAGTGCTGCCAGTGGAGCATCGTGACCAAGTGAACGGATTGGTTCTGCACCTTTTTCAGCCATTTGTTCAATTAGTTGAATATGGTCACGTTCCCATCCGAAAGCTTTATATTGTCCGTTTTGGATTTTGTCCTCTTCCTGTGCAAAAGTATGCTCTTTTACATCAGGAGGATTTAAGCGATTACGAGATTCTGTAAAGTTAAGTCTCTTGTTAAATCTTTTGAATACTTCTTCCTGATAAGTGATATATTCATATAGTTCTATTGAATCGCCATTCCACTTTAATCCGACCTTTTCTCCTGGACCAATTGGTTTAGGATTGGCTACATATTCTGTTGGTGAAATAACACCTGGTTCAGAGCCAAACAAATAAGAGGTTGAAGTTTCCATCATCCATAAAGGACGTAGACCAAGTGCATCTACAGAGAAAGCAGCTTCATTGCCGTGGCGGGAAATGATTCCTGCCGGACCTTGAGCGAAATGGCCCCAGCTTTCACGCAAATACGTATATAGATCCTGAAGATGATCGGGATATTCCTTCATTTCATTAATGATTGGAGGGAAGACAATATCAAGTGCTTCAAATAGAGAATACCCCTCACGGTAGATGAATGTTTCCAATGTACGACTTAAATCCTGTGAGTCACTGCCGCCGTTTACTAATGGAACACCAACCATTTGCGCTTCATCGCGTAATTTGGCGATTGTATTGATTTCACCATTATGTCCAAGGACGCTAAATGGTTGTACGCGAAAAAAGCTGGATAGTGTATTAGTGCAATAGCGGTTATGTCCAAGTGTCATCGTTGATGCGACGAGTGGACTTGCAAGGTCTGGATAGTACTTAGGTAGAATATCGCCGGCTCCCATCACTTTGTAGATGGCATGATATTGGCTAAGCGAAGATACGTGGATGTGGTCATTTTTCTCAATTGTAATTGTGAGATCAAATAACAGAGATGAAAGGTCAGTTTGTTTTAAATCTTCTTTTGCTATAAAAGCAACTTGAAGAAATACAGGGTTTTCCTGTAATGCTATTGGTCCCAATGCATCGGTGGAATAAGCTTCATCAGATACATAAATTTCTTTTAAGTCTTTTTCGTTTGCCAGTTTGATTATTTCCTCAATAGTTTGTTGTTTCTCAGCCTCACGTTTAATAAAAAAGTGGCCCACTACAAAATGGTTATGATCCGCAAGGTCTGTATCAGCACCAGAGTTCTTTAGCTTCTCCTTCCATAATTGACGGGGGATATCTATGTGAATGCCGACACCATCGCCTTCGCCGTTAATAAAACCGGCCCGATGGTTCATGGTAACCAGGGCATCAATACACGCAAAAATATTATCACGGGTAGGTATTTTTTTCTTTTCAATACATGCAATAATTCCGCAAGCATCATGTTCTGATTCGTGGTAATTCATAAACGTACTAGGATTCCATCTTTTGTTCATACGTTGGGCAACTATAAGCTTGCGCCTATTCGATGCCGGTTCACCTCCTGCTTTAAACTTGTGGTTTTTTAGATTACTTTGGAAAACGAACGAGGAAGGAAATACAGTTTTGAGGGTAATAAATAATCAATACTAGTATGATTTATATTATCATTAGAATTTTCAGAAATCAATTAAATATACATTTTAGTTTTTTTGGAAAATAAACATTATCTGGTTATTAAAATCAAAATATCTTAATGTAAACGCTTTCAACAACGTTAAAACATCAATTCTACCGTGATTAGTAGAATTGATGATATGCATAAATATTCAAAAATTTGTATTTATAATAATTTGAATGCTTGATTTACAGCTTTAATAGTAGTTTCTATGTCTTCTTCTGTATGGGCTGTCGTTAAGAACCAGGCTTCATATTTTGATGGAGCCAAGTTAATCCCTTGTTCCAGCATAAGCTTAAAGAATCGGCCGAACACTTCGCCATTCGTAGCTTCAGCTTGAGCATAGTTACTGATATCTTCCTTAGCATCAGTAAAATAAACCGTTAATGCACCTTTTAATCGATTTACTTTAATAGAAACATGATGGTCTTCCGCTGCCTGAAGGATTCCTTGTTCCAGCATCGCCCCAAGTTGATCTAGTCGTTCATATACTCCTTCTTCCTTCAATACTTCAAGGCAAGCAATACCAGCTAGCATGGAAGCGGGATTTCCGGCCATCGTCCCTGCTTGATAGGCTGGGCCGAGGGGTGCGACTGTTTCCATAACCTCTTTTTTGCCACCGTAAGCACCAATCGGTAAGCCGCCGCCGATGATTTTTCCGAGCGCCGTCATATCAGGCTCAACACCAAGAAGGTTTTGTGCACCACCGTACATAAAACGGAAGGCTGTAATTACCTCATCATAGATAACAAGTGCCCCTGCTGCATGAGTAATGTCATTAATTGCTTCAAGAAAACCAGGGTTTGGTTCAACAATCCCGAAATTACCGACAATCGGTTCAACTAAAACGGCCGCGATTTCATTTCCCCATTTATTGATTGCTTCCTTATAGGCATCTATATCATTGAACGGCACTGTAATGACTTCCTGAGCAATGCTTTTTGGTACACCGGCGGAATCGGGAGTTCCAAGTGTGGAAGGGCCTGATCCGGCAGCGACTAAAACAAGATCGGAATGTCCGTGATAACAGCCAGCGAACTTAATAATTTTATCCCGTCCTGTATACGCTCGTGCTACACGAATCGTGGTCATAACCGATTCAGTTCCGGAATTTGTAAACCGTACTTTGTCCATGGATGGGATGGCTTCCTTAAGCATCTTGGCAAATTTAACTTCAAAAGGAGTAGGTGTTCCATAAAGAACGCCGTTTTCAGCTGCCTTTGTAATTGCTTTGGTAATATGCGGATGGGCATGCCCGGTAATTATAGGTCCGTAAGCGGCAAGATAATCAATATATCGATTGCCGTCAACATCCCAAAAATACGCGCCTTTTGCTCTTTCCATTGCAACTGGAGAACCCCCTCCAACGGCTTTGTATGATCTAGATGGTGAATTGACACCGCCGACGATGTGCTGCATAGCTTCAGCATGCAAACTTTCAGATTGAGCGTGGTTCATTTTATTTCTCCTCCTTCGTATGTAACTGCTTCATTTTAGCACTGGAATTCTTTGTTTGTACAACATGGTCACCTAAGCAATTGATTCCTGTACAAGCAATCATAGGTATGCCTATAAGAGCGTATATATTACAAATGCGGTTGTAATAAAAAGGGGTGTTACCTTTGTTTTATATTATCCTTGCTGCGGTTGTTATCACGTTACTAATGAGTTTGAGAGGATTATTGATGCCAACAGACCCAACCCGGGCTGAACGGATATCACTCGATTATCTTTATTGGATCATTACGGTGTACTTCACTTTTTTAATAGGTTTCGGAATCCTATACGTATTGGTTGAAATGAAATTTGGAACGGTTATTCATTTGAATGGTTTACCTATTGAGGGAGGTTTGTTTCAAAAGCTTGCCTCTTCCTTCTATTTCAGTACTATGACTCTTCTCTCGGTAGGGTATGGAGATATGGTACCTGTAGGATTTGGCAGATGGATTGCATCAATGGAAGCTTTAATTGGATATGCGTTACCGGCAGCTTTTGTCGTAAGGACTGCCATAGACTTTGAACATGCAAAAACAACCCGAAATTAGGTATAGTAATAATAGAACGAGCTGTTCTTAATTATTTTTATCTAACAGGGGAGTGAGCTTTATGAGTAGTATAGTTGGTGAGAAGGCGCAGGATTTTAAGCTTCAGGCAAGTAATGGAAAAGAGGTTACATTAGCTGATTTTAAGGGGAAAAATGTAGTTCTCTATTTTTATCCAAAGGATATGACACCGGGATGCACGACTGAAGCATGTGACTTCAAGGAAAATCACACATCATTTGCAGAATTGGATACAATTATTGTTGGCGTTAGTCCAGATCCGGTTGAAAAGCATGAAAAATTTAAAACGAAATATGATCTTCCTTTTATCTTGTTGTCAGACCCAGAACATACATTGTCAAAAGCGTATGGAGTATGGGTATTAAAAAACAATTTTGGAAATGAATATATGGGTACGGAACGTTCTACATTCGTTATCAACAAAGAGGGTATAGTGGTAAAAGAGTGGCGTAAGGTGAGAGTGAAAGGGCATGTGGAAGATGCCTTAGCATTTATTAAAAATGAATTATCATAATTTAGATTGTGAGCAGGCATGAAATAATGCCTGCTTTCTTTATAAATAAAAAGCTCTCTGGAGGAAAAATATGTATATTGATAGTAGGTGTTTAATAAAGAGAACAGGGGAGATGACGTATGAAAGATCCACGAATTAAAAAAATGGCAAGACAACTGCTAACCCATTCTGTACGGTTAGAGAAGGGGCAAAAAGTGTTGATTGAAGGTCACTACATAACGAAACCTTTGTTGGTAGAACTTGTCAATCAAACGTATGAGCTAGGAGCATACCCATTTGTACAAATGCTCGATGATGAGATTCAAAAATATATGGCAAAAGGGTATAGCCGGGAACAGTTGGAAATCATGGCTAATTGGGATTTGAAAAAATTTGAAGACATGGATGCTGTCATTATTGTGATCGGAGAAGAGAATGATGCGGAATTTGCTGAGATTCCGTCAGAGAAATTTCAGCTGAGCGGAGAAGTAATGAAGCCAGTCGTTGATTACTATATTAATAATTGCCGTTGGGTATTATTGAACTATCCGACTAAATCACTTGCTCAAAAAGCAGGGATGAGCACAAGTCAATTTGAAGATTTTCTGCTTGATGTTTGTACAATTGATTATGCCAAAATGCAGAAGGCAATGGAGCCATTGAAATCTCTAATGGAGCAAACAGATCAGGTCAGAATCACGTCACCGGGAACAGATCTTTCTTTTTCTATAAAGGGAATTCCGGCAGTGATGTGTTTCGGAGAAAGAAATTTACCTGATGGAGAAGTATATACAGCCCCCGTTAAAAATAGTGTAAACGGAACGATTACCTTTAATACGCCTTGTCCTTATCAAGGGACTACCTTCAGAGATGTCAGTTTAACGTTTAAAGATGGAAAAATAATTGATGCAAGAGCAGATCAAGCGGATAAAATCAATAAAATATTTGATATAGATGAAGGTGCCCGTTATATTGGAGAATTTGCCTTAGGCGTAAACCCGTTAATAACAAATCCAATGGGAGATATTTTATTCGATGAGAAAATCTGTGGAAGCCTGCATTTCACACCGGGATTAGCCTATAAAGCAGCCGACAATGGAAATATATCTTCTATTCACTGGGACATGGTGCTTATCCAGCGAACTGAATTTGGCGGAGGAGAAATCTATTTTGATGGTCAATTGATTCGAAAGGATGGATTATTTGTACTACCGGAGTTAAAAGGATTAAATCCTGAATCACTTTTATAGTGATTGTTTTTAAAATCTATGGCAAAAGACCAAGCATAACAAGCTATTTTGAATAAGATAGAATCAGGGAATACCTCCTCATACAACTATTAGAAGGACAGCCGGAACTGGCTGTCCGTTTTTTTATTTAGTTTCTGCTTTTATGTGAGCTAGCTTAAAACGCTCGAGACATAAGTGGAGTTGCTGCGGATGCCAACAGGATGTAGGTCACAAAGGCGTTGTCACAGGACGTGGCGAATTTAGTCTTCGTTCATTGAACTAAACCGTTTCAGCTTTTTATGTAATCCGGCTTCGACTCCTAGCTCCTCGAGACATAAGTGTAGGCATTACGAGAGGAAAGAACGCCTCCCTTCGTGCCTCCTCTTATGCTTTTCGAAGCTGAACAGTCGTCTCAGCACTTTATACTGGTAAAAGATGTTATTATGTTAGTGATGTGTGGATGAAGGGGGTATTTGGATGAAGGTTGTTTCTGCAATTTATCCTCCGGGGGAAATTAGGAAACGTTTGATTGAGTCATACAAAGAGCATGAGTTTCATTTTTGTAAAGGTATCAAAAATGCAGGTTCTGTTATTAAGGATATGGATGTGCTCATAACATATGGAGAAGATGTGGATGAGGAAACAATCGACCAGGCGTTACGCTTGAAATGGATTAGTGTAATGTCAGCTGGGATTGAAAAATTGCCTTTCGAAAAAATTAGAGAAAGAAATATCCTGGTAACAAATGCGAGAGGGATTCATGCGATACCTATGGCAGAGTACGCCATGGGGATGATGCTTTCATATATAAAGCAATTCCCGATCATGGCAGAGAATAAAGATAAACGTATATGGGACAAGAGGCTACCTTTCGGTGAGCTGAATGGGAAAAATCTTCTTATATTAGGTACTGGCGCAATTGGAGAAGAGATAGCTAGATTAGGAAAAGCCTTTCGGATGAAAACGATTGGGATGAATCGCAGCGGGGTTTCCGCCAGTTCATATTTTGATGATATTATTACGATGTCTCAAATTGAGGGTGCTCTCCCGAATGCAGATTTTATTATATCTGTACTACCTAGTACATCAGAAACTAAGGACCTCTTGAAATACAAACATTTTGAAATGATGAAAAATATAGCTATGTTTATCAATATTGGTCGTGGAGATTTAATTAAAGAAGACACGATACATGAGGTGTTAGAAAATCAAGTTATAGGTCATATGGTGCTTGATGTTTTTCCGAATGAACCGTTAAATGAAGATAATAAGCTATGGTTATATCCTAATTTGACTATCACACCGCATATTTCTAGCGTTTCAAAAAATTACTTGCCACGCGCATTTGATATATTTGAGCAGAATTTTCAGCGGTTTGTTAATCATAAGGATGATAACTATGTGAATAAAATTGATGTAGGAAAGGGGTATTAGAATGAAAATTTATACAAAAACCGGAGATAAGGGTCAAACCTCTCTTGTTTATGGTACGCGTGTATCCAAAACTGACCAACGTGTAGAGGCGTATGGAACATGTGATGAAGGGAATTCTATGATTGGACTTGGGATAAGCTATTTAAATGATGTAGAGTTCTCAGGGAAAGATAAGTTATTAGAGGAGTTCCATAAAATACAAACTGATTTATTTCACGTTGGTGCAGAACTAGCTACTCCATACGGCAAAAAAGTTGGCTGGGTTATAAAAGAAGAGTCGATTGATGAATTGGAAGCCTATATTGATGAACTTAATGAGGAATTACCTCCATTCAAGAATTTTATACTTCCAGGTGGACACCCAGCTGGAGCAGCTTTTCATGTGGCGAGAACAGTGATACGTAGAGCTGAACGAAATTCAGTTGCTCTCGGAGAAGAGGTAAATCCTTTAGTTATAAAATATTTGAATAGGTTATCCGATTTCTTGTTTATTGTTGCCAGATATGTAAACTATAAATTAGGAAAAATGGAACCAACTTTACATAATTCTTGAGACAAGAGTTTCCAACACCCTGGATATAATATATCTGAATGAGGTGCTGGAAATATTGACAACTCAACCAATCATCAAGTAAACTTATTGTAACAATTACAAAGTGAGAATAATATAAAAAAGGAGTGCATGACGGTGTCTCAACCACAACTTAAAGAAGCGTTAGATACTTTGAAACAAACTGGTGTCCGCATGACTCCGCAACGTCATGCCATACTCGAGTATATAATAACTGCCCATGCGCATCCAACAGCTGATGATATATATAAGGCGTTGGAAGGCAAGTTTCCTAATATGAGCGTAGCGACAGTATATAATAATTTACGTGTGTTTAAAGAGGTTGGCTTAGTAAAAGAGTTGACGTACGGAGACTCATCCAGTCGATTTGATTTTGTGTCATCAGATCACTATCATATAATTTGTGAAAAGTGCGGAAAAATAGTTGATTTTCATTATCCAGGTCTTGATGAAGTGGAACATCTTGCATCGCATGTTGCGGGATTTAAAGTAACACATCACCGAATGGAGATTTATGGTGATTGTCCGGAATGTTCTGCTAAAGAAGTTCATTAAACCAGATAGGGAAGTTAAATAAAAAGAAAAAGCTGGACGTTTGCCAGCTTTTTCTTTTTATTTATTTTTTAACTTTTTCTTATTGTAATCCTCGTTAAATTCTTTACCTTCCAAGTCTTTATCAAGTGTTAATGGTTCTTTACAGTACATACACATATCCACTCTGCCTAATATTTTTGTATATTTATTACAATTTGGACAAACAACTTGAACAGCTTTTGTGGAGAGCATACCTATCCAGAAATAGACGGCCATACTTGCAAAAATAGCTAATAGCCCGAGTACCATAAAAATAGTCATAACCAGTGGTGAGTTTCTAAAGAAAATACCTCCGTACATTATGATAAAGCCTATAAAAATTAAGCTGAGTGCAAATGTTCGTATTTTATTTATCTTACTTGAATACTTTGCCACCGTTTTTCCCCCTTTTATCTTCTATAATATACCATAATATCCAAAGAATTTAATAACAATAGATATTAAAATAGTGGCAGGAGTCTGTCGAATATTGTTGAATAGATAAGGAGAGCGAATTAAATTGTGGAGGAATGGAACATGGAGGATATCCTAAGACCCGTTTATCAAGAAAGAGCCAGCAACCCGGATACAAAAGGAGTTTTATTAATTGAGAAGAACTCTCCTGAGAGTTCAATTACAGATACATTTGATTATATTTTATTAATCATTACAGATAGTAAGGATAAGCAACCGGTCTTTATTAAACATTATGCTTACGAAAATAAAAAAGCAGCACTCCACATGGTAACAGATGAAAAGTTAAACGAGTGGAGGTTATTAGGATCCAATAAAAAAATTATTGATTGGATATACCATGGGAAAATTGTTTTTGACCGTAATGATTATCTTGCCTCATTAAAAAGAGAATTAAATGAATTCCCTATCTATGGAAGGGAAGTAAAAAAAGGTATAGAGTTTGCGCGTTTAATTAGAAGTTATATGGAAGGTAAAGAATTGTTTGATCAAGGGAACTCTCTAGATGCGTATAATCAAATAATCCATGCACTCCACCACCTTGCAAGATTAGAGATCATTGAAAAAGGGTTTCACCCAGAAGTAACTGTATGGAATCAGGTGAAGCAAATTGGTCCTGATATTTATAAATTATATGAAGAGCTGGTTTTTAGCGAAGAAAGTCTTAATCAAAGACTAGAACTTCTTTTCCTTGTTAGTGACTTTTTTATTCATACAAGAACAGAATCCGGGTCTGGGCATATATTAGAAATTATAGGTGAAAGAGGAGAAGAGTACTGGTCATTTGATGAGCTGTATGGACATCAAGAGTTATGCTATTACGGAGAGGACTTAAGGATATTAATTGAGTACTTGATTGATCGTGGCTATATTGATGTTGTACTAGAAAACACTAAGGGAGCAAAGCTTTTTCATAGGTTTTATAAAATTCATAAAGAAATTTAAAAAATTATATTGACCAAATGATTTTAGGGTGGTATATTAATAAACGTCGCCGCTGAGGTAAACAAAACGAAGCGAGACGGCAAAGAAAAAATGAAAAAAGTTGTTGACTTACGATTCTAACGATGATAAGATAAGAAAGTCGCTCTTTTACAAACGAGCTAGAAATGTTAGTAAATTACATTAAAAGAAATGCTTGACAACAAAAAGTTATCTTGATATAATGTGAAAGTCGCTAACACGACAGATTGTTCTTTGAAAACTAAACAAAACGAAACGCCAAGCAAGTCTAAAAACAAGAGATTTTTAAAATCTCGTCAATTTGCTTTAAAATTTAGCTAGATCAAACATCTTTCGGAGAGTTTGATCCTGGCTCAGGACGAACGCTGGCGGCGTGCCTAATACATGCAAGTCGAGCGAATCTGAGGGAGCTTGCTCCCGAAGATTAGCGGCGGACGGGTGAGTAACACGTGGGCAACCTGCCCCTAAGATTGGGATAACTCCGGGAAACCGGTGCTAATACCGAATAGTTTCCAACACCTCATGGTGTTGGAAGGAAAGTTGGCTTCGGCTAACACTTAGGGATGGGCCCGCGGCGCATTAGCTAGTTGGTGAGGTAACGGCTCACCAAGGCAACGATGCGTAGCCGACCTGAGAGGGTGATCGGCCACACTGGGAC
>NZ_JBZFQL010000004.1:0-307778 GCF_058313585.1 Bacillus sp. z50 | reverse complement strand
ACAAATGATCCCGTCCGCTAAACTGTTCACCCCCTACTTGTAGAAATATGTTTGAGGCTGGTTGGGACTGAGATCTCGTATAACAAGCGAAGCTATAATACTACTTGGAGGAAATAGGGATACTGGTGAATTTATCAGAGGAGGAGAAAGAATGAACCCAGTTGTGGGTATAGATATAGCCAAAGAAGAAAGTGAAGTACAGGCTTTTTTAGATAAAGGAAAGCCGTATGGAACAAGTTTTTCGATTAAGCATAATCGTGAAGAGTTGGAGAAGTTTATCTATTTCTTAGAAGAAATGAAGGAAACAACTGGGCAGATGCCTGTGGTTATATTGGAATCAACAGGACATTATCATACCCCAGTTGTTCAATGCTTAGAAGAGAATGACATACTTTATATCTTATTGAATCCAATCATTTCTCATCAAGCGAAGAAGGCCAGTTTAAGAAAGGTGAAAACTGATGCGTTTGATGCGTATCAATTATGTGTTCTCTATTATAAAGAAGAATTTGAACCTCAAAAAAGGAGAGGAATTCAACTTCTAAATATTCGGAATCTATCGAGACAACAAGAGATAATGACGAATATGTATGTGGAGGCAAAATTGCATTTCCATACGATTTTAGATCAGGTTTTCCCTGAATATAGAAAGGTTTTTGGGGATCTATTTTCGAAAGTATCTTTATCGGTATTAAAGGAATACCCTACCTCGGAGAAGGTTCTAAGGGCTAGCAAGGAAGAGCTAGAAGATAGGATACGAGAACATTGTCCCAGTCGGTCTGTACAGTGGGCCAAAGAAAAGGCAAGAAAGCTCATTCATTCAGCTTCTCAAAATCCTTTTCAGAAAGTGCGATATGAAAGCCATCTTATCAATCTTAGTATGTATATCGATATTTTATTTCACTACCAAGGACACCTTACGGATTTAGAGAGCCAAATGGTATCCCTGGCAAATGAAATAGAAGAATATAAGATTATCCAATCGATTCCTGGTATCGGTGAAAAGATTGCGGCAACAATCATTTCGGAGATAGGAGAAATTGATCGGTTTAATCACCCTAAAAAGTTAGTGGCCTTCGCTGGAGTAGATCCCAGTGTCTATTCATCTGGTAAGTTTACTGCGAACATAAATCGTATAACCAAACGAGGATCCAGTAGGCTAAGGCATAGTTTGTATTTAGCTGTTTTATGTGGGATAAGAGGCTCTAGAAATAAAAAGCTCAAAGAGTTCTATGATAGAAAACGTTCAGAAGGAAAACCTTCAAAAGTTGCCATTGTAGCTTGTATCAACAAGCTGCTTCACTGGATTTATGCTTTATTGAAAAAGAACGAGAATTTCCTAGATTTAGCTTAGGAAATGATATTTATCCAACATAAGAAAAACCTTCCAAAAAGAAACTGGAGGGTTATTTGGCATACCCAAAAACAGTATAGCATATAAAAAAATGAAATATACAGAGAGATATTGACAACCTATTAGCTGGTTTAGTTTAACAAGAGCAACTGAGAAAATAATATTAAGTTAATTCAAGTATTTTAAGAGTTAAAATAAAAAACGTGGGGAAGAGATGAGTTGGGGAAACGTACAAAAACAATCTCATTTTATGTTATATCAATGATTGTTATATATGCGATATTTGCAAGTATAGAGACTGTAAAACTAAGTTCTAAAACTGTCAATGAAGCATTTGAAAAGTTTAAGAATGAATTTGTTCAAACTGAAATCGGTGATAAAGAATTTTACCGAATTGGGAATTCTACATTTGTGCCATTTGAAGTTGGAAATACTGTTTCATTAGTCCAGTTTGAAAAAGGGATATTCGGTTGGAAACCAACCTATTATTCTCACGATGAGGATAGAGGTTCTTCCTATACAAGTTTTACTGATGGAGATATTCTTTTGCACGGGGTCATACCAAAAGATATAGTGGCTGAAACGAAGACCATAAAAGTGAATGGAATAGAGGCAGATATTGTTAGGCTCAATGATAAAACGAGAGTTTGGATTTTGATGAACAATAAACCAAAAAACTTTTCTAACATAAACATAGACTTCTTAGATAATGAGGGACATATAATTAGTGAAATATAAATACAAATAGCATTTCTAAAGGTATTTGCTATTATTGTGAATAAGTATACTTAAACTAACGGGGCATTGATCCAGGAAGAAGGATTAATGCCTTTTTGTGTTGAATTTCTTATGGAACAAACGGGGCAGGTTAGCGGAAGAAGGATTAATGGCCTTTTTGTTGAACTTTTTATAGTAGTAACGTAACAGGTTACAGAACAATTTAAACAACTATTCTTAGTGGATATGATGGATAAGTTGCATTATAAGCCAACTTGATTAGTTCAACAGGAGGCAGATGTATGAAAGAGACGGAGTTTTATGCTTATCACATTGTTACTAATAAAGAAATGAGAATGGGACAGATCATTAACTTTGATAGGAACCAAAAAAACACCTTATATCGCTTCTTTTTTGAAAGGGAAATATTAAATTCTAAAGACGAAGACTTTATGCAAGTTTTATATAGCCATTTTACAGATGAAGGCTTGCACTTGAATAAAGAGAATGCCAAGGTAGTTGTAGATTATGCGGATCAAACAATTAGAGCAATAAGAGAAGTGCTAGCAGAAATGGTTAGACTGCAAGAATATCCTGAATATCCTTCTAGATTATCTTGTTTATATGCTGCGAAGAGCTATGAAGAAGCTCTGAAATGGAAAGAATTGTTCGATACTTACAACCGAAAAGTTATTCAGATTGTTAAACTAAGAGTTGTAGGAAATTATTTTGAGGGTGATGGAGACCTTTTACCAAAGGCAGATGGAGTTCCTTTCTCTCAGAAAATTGAACAAGCCAGAGAATATTGGAAGGGCAATGTGAAAAACAAGCTTCCTGAACTATTGATTAACGGAAAAATTGAAGTTACGGAAATTATACACGATTACGTAATCTAGTGGATATAGCAAGTGAACTTAGGAAAACTTTTTCTCAAGCAAGGCTGTCAAATTGACGGTCCCTTCTTATGCAGCTAAAGGGGCAGGTTAATTCAATAACGATGTAGAATTATTAATTAACATTTAGAGGATTTATTAAAGGTACTATTCTAAGGGGTGATGCAAAAGTGGGTGAAACCATTAAGCCAGTAGTAGAGACATCTGGTTGGGTAGATGTTATTACAGCCGTTTTACCAATTGTTCTTTTGGTGATAATTGGTGTAATTATTGTAGCAATTATATATATCGTTAAGATAGTTAAGCGGTATCTAGCAAACAATAAAATAGCCGAGAAGAAATTAAAAATGGAAGAAAGAGATATACAAGAGATTAAACAACGTCTTGACCGAATTGAAAAAAATCTTAAGTGAGGTTGAGTGATATCTTTCATATTGTGCCTAACAGGGGCATTACTTCAATATCAAGAGTTGTAATCAGCTCTTTTTTTTATTCCACAAACGGAGCAGGTTAGCTGAACTGAACCCTTTGTTATTTACCGAAAATAGTATAATTTTAAAAAAGGAGGTGTAAGTATATGAAACGTAATAGGAAGAAAATATGGATTCTTATAGGCGTACTAATAATTGTTCTAGTCTTCCCTCCTCTTTTAGATTCAGTCATACACGATAACGATTCTCCTAGAAGTGCTATAAGAGCTTCTATTAGAGATGATGGTTATCCCTATCAAAGTTTTTTTGCCATCATAATCTCTAGAGATATTTATGATGAAGATTACGGACATAAGTACGAGGTAATATGGCACGATTGGAAGAATGAAACTGGAATGACAGGCACTATTTGCTACGCAAAACAAAATGAAAACGAGAAGTATAGTGTTTCTTGCGGCACAGGTCCTTGATTATTAAATTATATGTGTTAAGAGTGAAAATTAAGGTTAAAAAGCCGCCAAAAAATCGGTGGCTCTTATCATTATGATAGAAGACGAAATCGCCTTCCTCCTGGGACACGCCGCTTACTGCAGAGGCAAATTAAATTAAGTTTGTGAAAAAGTGTACTTAAACTAACAGGGGCGTTAATGGAATAACAGAGACAGTTTAAAAGCACCTTCTTTTATTAGAAATAATGTTTATAAATAGCGCCATTAATGAAGATCCTTAGGAGAACGAAGGCTGGGCGAGCTACTGGCACCAACGCATTCTCCGTGAACTTGATTTAACAAGCGAGGAATCGATCGAATTTGCGAAGCTCAATGCAGGTGTGGTGCAGCCGTCAAGAACAGGCATTAACCCTTATTACTTGGGCATCAAGATGTTTGAGGATATTGAAGAGAGGTATAACAACCCAGACGAAGAGATGAAAAAGGCGAGGGGTTAAACCAAATTCAGGCCGTGAGAAAATGTTTGAAGTGCGGGAGATTGAATCGGATATCTCCTTTCTCCGTAATTACCTCACAAAGGATTTAGTCATGCGCGAGGATATGTATCTATTTCAGAAAAAAGGGCGCGACTATAAGATTGTCGATAAGCAATGGAAAGCGGTACGAGATCAGCTTGTCGGCATGCGGGTCAATGGAGGGTTCCCGTATATTACGGTGAATGACGGGGACTATTTAAAAAATGGGGAACTTTACCTGAAGCATTGGTTTGAGGATATTGAGCTGGATGTAAAATATCTAGAGAAAGTTTTGCCGCATATGCATTATTTATGGGGATGAACGGTTCATATGGAAACGGTGTTGGAAGGTAAGGGAATTTTGTTTAGTTATGATGGGAAGAGTGTGAGTCGGAAGTATGTGTGAGTGATCAGAAGAAGCCAATCCAAGATTGGCTTTTTTTGCAGTTAGGGATAACCAGTATTTCTCTTTCCTAATTTTGCTTTATTTAAAAATATTCATTCACAGCCATAAACTTTTTCATATTATTTTTCTTTTAATATAGGAGTGCTGCTCTCCATTTGTGACATAAGAAAGCTTGTATTCCAGTACGCCACCATACTTGTGATAAAACAAATGGATAAATTGTGAAAAATAGCACAAACATCGGTAAATAAAGTAAAAATATGCTAAAGTGGTTTATATAGAAAGTATAAAGGAGTGTATATAGTGGGGGCAGTAGAAAAGAAGAAAAAGCCATTTTATAAAAAATGGTGGGTTTGGTTAATTGCGATCATATTGATTATAGCAGTGGGTACTTCTGAAGAAAATGAGGAGAGTAAGGCCGTTGATTCTTCTGATGTAAAAGAAACAAGTGTAGTTAATGACACTAAAAACAAAGAACAAGAAAAAGAAGAAACAACTACTAAAGAAGTAGCAAAAGAAGAACCGAAAGAAGAAGCAAAAACTGAAAAAGTAAGTGTTTCAAGAGAATTTAGTTCTGCATTGAAAAAAGCAGAACAGTATGCTGAGAGCATGCATATGTCAAAGAACGCTATATATGACCAATTAGTTTCTGAATATGGAGAACAGTTCCCTGCTGATGCAGCTCAATATGCTATTAATAATCTTGAATTTGATTGGAATGCAAATGCATTAAAGAAAGCAAACTCTTATGCTGATGATATGGATATGTCAAAAAGCGCTATATATGACCAATTAGTTTCTGAATATGGAGAAAAATTCACTCCAGAAGAAGCTCAATATGCAATAGATAATCTAGAGTAATAGAATAATTTTTTTGACTAGAGTAGCAGTTTTGCTACTCTTTTTGTTAGGTGTTACAGGCATTATCCATCCATAGCAGAAGATGATTTGCATAAGATTATGAAACTAATTATAGATAAAGTGTGAAAAATAAAAGGTGAAAACTTCATTTCTGTTAATTTTATGGATAATGTTTGCTACGAATGATCCTGTATTGCAGGTTTGGCCGGTAAACCCGACTATGAGGAGCGGGGTGAGGTGAACCTGGATATGGTACGCCATTGATCAAACAGGGAAAAACCAGTTCATGGTCAAAGCAGACTCGGTGGGTTCTGCGTGACCTGGTTCCAATTCGCCAGGTAGATCACGAAAAAAACGATTCCGTTTCATGAGAGTAATTTCTAGTGTTCATATGTGTGTTAAAGTAGAAGCCAATCAGCGATTGGCTTCCTTTTTATTGTTAAGTATAATATTTCGAAATTGAATGAGTTATCTAATGGTAATAAAACGATTTTTTGACCTTTTAACTTAATTGGTTTCGGTATCTATTTTTTTATTTCGACATATCCGACATACTGAGCCTTATTTGATGAGTTTCTCGTAATCACTTCCATTACGAAGGTTCCTTCGGTATTAGGGAAGGTGAATTCCCCGTCTTCATTCACATCGAGATCGGTATCTTCCCCATTTTTCCACAATGTGACGGCAATGGAGTCTGGCCAGCTGGCCCCACTGCTTCCGCTATTTTCCTCATTTTCAATAATGTCAATCCTGGCTTCCTGGTTGGGATGTGCAAATATTTTATTCTGATTAGGACCGAATTCTTCAATATCTAACACAACGTTCTTTACTTCGCCACTCGACGAGCTCCAGCTGATATTGGCTTCGGTTAACGGGTATGCTAGGAGGCCATCCATCTCGCCTACTTCTAAACGAGCGCTTGGAAGCCCCACATCATAATCCTCTGCAAAACACCCTGAAACGGTAAAAATCAATAAGATTCCGATAACCCATTTCAACCATTTGTTCATCAACATTTCCCCCTACATGGTTAATGCTAAACCTTACAGGTTTCACATCATATTAAAATCTACTGCTCTGTTTGGTCATCAAGGAAGTTAATCCGCTTAGAGGATATTTCTTTACATTTAATATCTCCTTCTTCTTGGTGAGATTGTGGCTGTATCAATTAAGCAAGGAAGATTCTTAGAAGAAGGGAGACTGGAGTTGTTTTGTCTAAAGATTTCAATGGAACATTACAGGAGGGTTGAGCAAGTAAAACCAGCTATTGCTGGTTTATCTTCGTTTCCTTCGCCAAATCCACACGTTTGACAAGAGAAGTAATCCTGCAATGGTACCAGCAATTCTTTGATCGCGGCTTCGGGTATATTCTAAAAAGTCATCTGCATCATAATCTGCCAGTTCCCCGTTTGGAAACTTTTCCACGTCCGTTGTCAGCTTCGGCCATTCATCTGTTCGTCCGCACGGATCAACCTCAATGTGTAATCCTTTTTTATGTCCGTAAATGAGGTAGATTCCGCCTTCTTTGAGAGTTTCTTGTAACCAATCTCCGATCATGTCTTTCACTTTAACCCTAGGTTTCAGTTCTCCTTTATAGACCGTGTCCACTTGGATAATGTAACTGTCTCCATTTCGCTCCTTTACCATCCCTTTAAATACGAAATCGGCGTTCTTGAAAGCTTTTTCCGCGCGTTCAGGTTCCGCGCAGCTCAAAGCCTCTCCCGTAGTGGGAAAGGACAGGCTCCCTAGCAGAAGGAACAGAACCAATCCAAATCCTTTAGCCGTTCGCCAACTGTTCATACTGCTCATCCTCCTCTTATAATCCACATAACTTTAATTCAACTGGTATTTCGAAATAACCTTACCGTAAATTTGTTATTTATAAAGAATATTATTTAAAATTTTGAGGTAGTTGTTTTTATATTTCTTTATTTCAAGCAGGCTATATAATTATTTTAATGGATAAATCTTGAAAATGGATCTGCATTCTTAAAAATGCCATTCAATAGGAAGAGATAGATGAAGAACATTTTGTTAATTGGACTTCTCTTGCTGGGATTACTCGTGAGCCACATATTAGTAAATATCCAGCCAAAACGCACAATATTTCGCATATGAAATCTGCGTGCGTTTTTTTGTTGTGATTTATTTTTCTTTATTTAATTTATATGCAGCGAATCCTAAATCAAAAATCGTGGAAATGAAAGGCAAATGAAAACGAAAGTAAAAATAGAATAGTATTATGTGATAAAATATTTACTTACATGTTATTAACGTTAATTATAGGGGAGTCCTAGAATGAAAAAGAAAATAAACTATATAATCTCACTTTTAACGATTATCTTTTTGGTGAGTTGTTCGAATGCTGATGATACATCTATTACAGATGTAGAAAAAGAATCACAAGAAGTAACCACAGTTAATACAGAAGAAAATAGTCAAAAAGAAGAAAAAGAAGAAACTACCCCTACGGTTAGTGATGAACCAGCAGTAGAGGAACAAGTAGTTGATGAACCGGTAATAGAGGAAACAAAAAACCAATCAAAGGATGAACGGTTCTCAGGATACAAACGGATTGAAGTTGATGGTGGCGATTTGTCTGGATATCGTGAAGCTAACGTTGTCGTTGACATTGGCTTTGGGGATCGTGAATATTGGGCATTTACGAATGAATACGGCCAATTAGTGCGGGTCATTGCTGACGAAATTATTCTGCAAGATGATCGTAGCGAACCTGTAACATCATCTGGAAGATACTACTCTGATGAGGCGAAAGTTCCTGGTGTTGAGAGTGATAATTTAGATGAAGGACATATCATCGCTGATTCTCTCGGCGGGGTATCGAATGCTTATAATATTACCCCGCAGGATAGTACACTCAACCGACATGGTGACCAAGCTTATATGGAAGATGCGATTCGTCGTGCGGGTGGAGCTACTAATTTCGAAGCAATTATCACCTATCCGAATACGAAAACACAGGTCCCTTCCCATTACCAGTATTCCTATACTATAAGGGGTAACGAGATTGTGGATAAATTTGACAATGTAAACCCTGATGAAGTAAACGCATCGCTCGGTTTAACAGAAAGTAAGCCTTCTGATTCAACTAGTTCAAGTAATTCTAGTAGTTCAACTAGTTCAAACACGAAAGGTGATATTTCTAGTGTTGATGTGAATGGTAATGGACAAGTGACAATTAAAGAAGCAAAAGATGCAGGTTTCAGTATGCCCATAACGAGTGACCATTGGTTATATCCTTATATGCGCGATAACGATAATGATGGAATGGTAGGGGAGTAACACTTTTAACTCTGAGACAAACTAGATGAACGAGAGAATAGTTCTTCGTTAAAGATCTATAAGCTTGGGATATCCCAAGCTTATTTTTTATTAATAGGTTTACTCAATCATTAGCTATTTTTGTTAGGAAAACGGATGGTATTTGAGCTGTGCTTTATATTTGATGTCTTTTTTAGAGGATAAGGATAGGGAATGTGAACGAGGTATTAGAGGATGCTACTATATGACGATAGGTTGTGGTGATGGTTCTGCTACTATTACGCACGAATAAACATCCTATTATGAAAGGTGAGGTCGTATGGTTTGCTATTATTGGAATTACCTGTTATTCTTAAGAAGAATTATTTTTGTTCGGTTTCAGATTGAGAAGCGATTTTGATTTTCGTCTAAGGTATTTGAGCAAGGATAGTAACACATTGTGTGGACAACCACACTAGGAGGCAACATATTATGGAACAAGGTAAAGTGAAATGGTTTAATGCAGAAAAAGGTTTTGGATTTATCGAACGTGAAGGCGGAGAAGACGTATTCGTACATTTCTCAGCTATCCAAAGCGAAGGATTCAAATCTTTAGACGAAGGTCAAAGCGTAACGTTTGAAGTAGAACAAGGACAACGTGGCCCACAAGCTACAAACGTTCAAAAAGCTTAATAAGAGCTAATGAAAGATCCTGCATATGCAGGGTCTTTTTTTGTTTTTTATTCAATTTGGGCAATAAAAAAGCCCTATTCAAGAAATGAATAGAGCTTAGACAACAAAAGAATGAAACTGTATAGCAAATGGTAGGCTAAGTATAGCACAGTGCTTGAATAATCCCTAATTTAAACTTGCTTACTTGCAAAGGGAGTATTTTTCTAATCTTTTTTATGAATACAATAACTGCTAGCTTCCTTAAAAATCCTTCATTAAACATTTAATAAGGTAACAAAAGTTTCCTTCATCACTTCTTCAGATGGACGGTCTCCACTTTTTACATATTTAGTTGACATTCCATATAGGCTCCAACTAATCATAATGCTATGCAAGTCTGCTTTTTCATTTGACGAAGAGGGGTACTTTTTCTTTAATAAATCTTTAAATACCCTTGCGAGTTCTTCTTTTATGATAGTTTCAATTTTGGGTGTAAATGCTTCATGTGAAGTTACATCTTTTAATATTCCCTGCAACACATCTTCACTGATGACTGTTTCCAATTTGCGCGATTAACAGTTGCTCGTTGCGTAATGTCTTTTATAGTAATATCCTTGAAATCCTTCTCAATTACTAACTCCATAAATGATTCCATAATTCTTTAGACATTACGAAGCAGTATATTGCACAAGGATAACCATCCTATTATGAAAGGTGAGATCGTATGGTTTGCTATTATTGGAATTACCTGTTATTCTTAAGAAGAATTATTTTTGTTCGGTTTCAGATTGAGAAGCGATTTTGATTTTCGTCTAAGGTATTTGAGCAAGGATAGTAACACATTGTGTGGATATCCACACTAGGAGGCAACAATTATGGAACAAGGTAAAGTGAAATGGTTTAATGCAGAAAAAGGTTTTGGATTTATCGAACGTGAAGGCGGAGAAGACGTATTCGTACATTTCTCAGCTATCCAAAGCGAAGGATTCAAATCTTTAGACGAAGGTCAAAGCGTAACGTTTGAAGTAGAACAAGGACAACGTGGCCCACAAGCTACAAACGTTCAAAAAGCTTAATAAGAGCTAATGAAAGATCCTGCATATGCAGGATCTTTTTTTGTTTATAAAAAATTTGGTCCATAAAAAAGCCCTATTCAAGAAATGAATAGAGCTTAGACAACAAACGAATGAAACTAGTATAGCAAATGGTAGGCTAAGTATAGCACAGTGCTTGAATAATCCCTAATTTAAACCTACTTAATTGTAAAGGGATTGTTTGTATTATTTTTTTACGATGCAGTCACTAATCTACTGAAAATCCTTCTTTAAACATATTTAATAGAATTTCCTTCATCACTTCTTCCGATGGCCGATCGCCACTATTTATATATTTAGTCGACATCCCATATAGGTCCAACTATCCTCTAGTGATGAGCAGCTAACCAATCAGGAGTCAGAGCGAGAGACCACTGGCTTTTTAGCTTTAGAACATTTCCAAGCAGTATATTGCACACGGATAAACATCTTATTATTAATGTTGAGCGTCGTATTATTTGCTATTTTTAAATATACCTGTTATTCTTAAGAAGAATTATTTTTGTTCGGTTTCAGATTGAGAAGCGATTTTGATTTTCGTCTAAGGTATTTGAGCAGGGATAGTAACACATTGTGTGGACATCCACACTAGGAGGCAACAATTATGGAACAAGGTAAAGTGAAATGGTTTAATGCAGAAAAAGGTTTTGGATTTATCGAACGTGAAGGCGGAGAAGACGTATTCGTACATTTCTCAGCTATCCAAAGCGAAGGTTTCAAATCTTTAGACGAAGGTCAAAGTGTAACGTTTGAAGTAGAACAAGGACAACGTGGCCCACAAGCTACAAACGTTCAAAAAGCTTAATAAAGCTAATGAAAGATCCTGCATATGCAGGATCTTTTTTTGTTTTTTATTCAATTTGGTCAACAAAAATCCCTAATCACGGGCATATTTCCAACTGTCCAAATTTTATATGAATTTAACGAGTAATAAAAAAATTACCTAGTAAAAGAAGTAACGATTTTAATGAGTTGAGAAATCATTAGTCTCTTTTAATCGTTGAAGCTTATTCCATGGTAAATACATCAAAACCCATAAAATAACAATCATACAAGCTAAACCAAATATGTACCCGGGATTCCCAAGTACCTTTTCAAGCGGAACAAGTGGGGAACCAGGTGAGGGGACATTTAAAAACATAAAGTTTGTATCCCATATTTTATTTAATGGATAGATAATTGATCCTGTCACAGCTAAAAATAGGACTGAACCTACTATTCTTTTTTTATTTGGTTTTACAATCCCAGCGTATAACACCATGACACAATACATAACAAGTGCAAAATGAAAAATAAAGCTAAATAAACTCATAAATTCATAAATCGGGCGATGTGTCCAGTTACAAAATAATAAAGCTGCAATTGCACCAGGTAAGAATAAGTTATAGAGCTTTTCACCAATTATTAAGCTATTTGTATAGGCATGGTATAAAATCGCAAAAATCGCAAAACTACATAATTCAAACGGTAGATAGTCAACTGTAAATTCATTTCTGTTAATCAAATAGATATTCTTAATTATCTCAAATAATAAAATAAACCATGCGATTCTTCGTTGTACAATACTCTGACTTTTGGCATCTAATTTATTGAAATGCTTACTAACCTTGATAACGGTCAACGTTATTATAATGAGCCATGCAATATGATATGGTCCAAATAATGAAAATCCCATTTTTCTACCATCCTTTTTATTTCATGAAGAAACCATTTTGGCAAAAGCGCAAAATGGCTGGATTTATTATGATGAATATTTCGTATCTGTTTTTTCTACTAAATTATTGATATCCAAACTAATATAAGTGCCACGAATAGCACCCTAAGAAGAACAACACTATAAACTATTAATGACTTCATGGCTAAAGAATAAGTCTCCATTTTCACCATTGGCAATACGGCTGTCATAAAAATAATCCCTAATATTAAAATAGCAATAATCGGCACGACAAACAATCGGTTGGAATTTTCTAATTCTTTCAATATCTACCTTTCCTATTAATGAACAAGATGTCTATATATACTCTACATGGGAATGATCATTGGTGAGAATATATTTTATACAGGATTACTTTGAATCTCAAGATTAAGTCAGACTAGGGGATGAATCTGTTTAAATTCCCTTAGAATGAGAGTAAACCATTATCTTAGCCGAAGGAAATGTGGCTTTTTCCCTCGTTATTGGTGTCTTAACCATTAGAGAATACCCCCCTCACCATTGGTCGAGGAGGTATCACCACTTATTTTTAGGATAACCTCTCTCCGTCGCAGGCAAATTATATTTTTCTGCGAAACGGGTTATATCATGTGGTTGTTCATCTTGAATGTTTCAGAGTATATATTGCATCATAGATAAATATCCAATTATAAAAGGTGAGGTCGTATAGTTTGCTATTATTGGAATTACCTGTTATTCTTAAGAAGAATTATTTTTGTTCGGTTTCAGATTGAGAAGCGATTTTGATTTTCGTCTAAGGTATTTGAGCAGGGATAGTAACACATTGTGTGGACATCCACACTAGGAGGCAACAATTATGGAACAAGGTAAAGTGAAATGGTTTAATGCAGAAAAAGGTTTTGGATTTATCGAACGTGAAGGCGGAGAAGACGTATTCGTACATTTCTCAGCTATCCAAAGCGAAGGTTTCAAATCTTTAGACGAAGGTCAAAGTGTAACGTTTGAAGTAGAACAAGGACAACGTGGCCCACAAGCTACAAACGTTCAAAAAGCTTAATAAGAGCTAATGAAAGACCCTGCATATGCAGGGTCTTTTTTTGTTTTTAAATCAATTTGCGCAATAAAAAAGCCCTATTCAAGAAATGAATAGAGCTTAGACAACAAAAGAATGAAACTGTATAGCAAATGGTAGGCTAAGTATAGCACAGTGATTGAATAATCCCTAATTTAAACCTGCTTACTTGCAAGGGGTTTTTTATCAAATCTTCTATCCCACTTTTGGCTCTATTTATTAGTCACGTGGACATCTTCTAATGTTTCCTCATCCAGTGAATAAAGGGACTTCCAACCGAATTATTATGCTCTGAATACGGAAAAGGCAACTCCTTCTTACACATTATAATCATAGCGCCTGATTTTCCCTCAACAAAATAATTTAATAAGAGGATTTCTTATTTCTATTTATTTACAGAAAATTCATTTAAAATAATATCAAGGTTTAACTTGAATTTTATAGTAGAGGGAGTCTTTGGTGTTGAAGCATATATTTGCATTTGAGAAAGAAGAGGATTTTCAGGAATACAAATATTTGATTGAGAGGTTTTCCAAAAAAATAAAAGGCTATCAGCTTGAATTAGTAAATCATTATGAGCTCAAAGAATTGCCAAAAGGAGTTGTATGGACAACAGATGAACTAGCCACAACTGTTTTTTCCAATATACCGATCCCAGCCTTTACAAATAAAGATCTCATTTATCTTTCTCCTGATTTGGTAAGCTGGAGGAGATTATTTCTTACACAATTAGAGGGAAAGAAACATTCTAAAATAGAAGACTTCTATACTAATATGTCTGAAAACCATATATTAACTATACTTGGACACGAATTAACCCATCACTCCGATTTGTTTTTGGATGAATTTGATGATGAGAGAGAGAACAGTATTTGGTTTGAGGAAGGAATGTGTGAGTACTTATCAAGAAAATACTTACTAACTGATACAGAAAATAAGCAGATTACAAATATTGAGATAGAATTGATGGGTCTGTTTAAGCACAAATATGGTAACCATTCGTTAGAGGAGTTCGGAAGTGACAGTTATCAAGGGAGTTTAACAAGTATTATGTTCGATTACTGGCGAAGCTTTCTTGCAGTAAAGTATTTGGTTGAAGAGGTTGCTAATAATGACCCCAAACAAGTTTTGAAAGAATATCATAAATGGCATAACGAGGGAAGAAAAAAGCCTTTAATAGAGTACTTCCATTTGGAAAACTTATTTTAAGAGCAAGAAAAAAGGATTGAATCCTATTGTTGATTCAATCCTTCTAACTATTAATTAATATTATTTATTCAACGACTACTGTTTCTTTGTATGGAGTATCTTCGCTGGATGTACCAAGATATACAGTGTACTCGCCAGGTTTCACCACGAAATCGTGTTCGTAGTAGTCCCATACACCCATTGGATGGTTCGTAGCAGTTGGGTCAATCGTGATGCTAACTTCACGTGACTCATTAGGATCTAGGTAAACTTTTTGGAAACCAACAAGACGTTTAGGTGGCTGTCCTTGGACAGGAATACCTAGATATACTTGAACAACCTCAGCTCCAGCAACTTTTCCTGTGTTGGTTACGGTCACCTTTACCGTAATAGGGGATTTGCCATCTGTTTGTGATGGTGTTACTGAGAATCCGGAAAGCTCAAAGGATGTGTAGGATAGACCGTATCCAAACGGGAATAATGGCTTAATTCCTTGGGATTGGAACCAACGATAACCCATGTTAAGGCCCTCAGAATATCGGATAACCGGGAAGCCATTGCCTTCATCTGTACCAGGATAGCGCTCAGGTCTGCCTGCGTACAAAAGATCATCCTCAGAAGCTGCGTATGTGGTAGGAACTTTACCGGATGG
The DNA here is from genome assembly GCF_058313585.1 of Bacillus sp. z50. Classification (NCBI taxonomy): domain Bacteria; kingdom Bacillati; phylum Bacillota; class Bacilli; order Caryophanales; family Bacillaceae; genus Bacillus; species Bacillus sp. z50. The sequence goes on along the minus strand of NZ_JBZFQL010000004.1, from coordinate 292,538 downwards.
ATTTACAACGCCAAAGAGTAAATCGGCAACGACGTGACCATCTTCAGTACCTTGGTTCCATGCCTCAAGAACAGCTTTAGCCTTTTGGATCCATGGCATCATGACAGGGCTGCTGTCTTTCATGACTACAACCGTTTGCGGGTTGATATCCAATAGTTCTTCGATCATACGATTCTGATCATTTAGCATGTTTGGACTAGGTAAATCAAAACCTTCAGAGGCAACTAAGCCGGCCATTAGAATAACCATATCAGCTTTAGCAGCAGCTTCTTTGGCTTCGTCAAGATTTGAAAGATCTTTAGCGACAGTAACCTTGCTGACTGACGTGTGTGAACCAAGACCTTTAAGGACATTTTGCATGCCTTCTACCGGTGGTACCGTGTAGAGCGGAGTAACCTTTGAAGAACCACCCCCACCATTGCACGCATCATCAACGTACTCGGATTGACCAATGATTACGATGGAGTCATAAGCTTTCGGATCAAGTGGCAGCATTTCGCCTTCATTTTTCAGAAGAACAGCGGTCTGGGAACCGATTTTGCGAGATCTAGTACCATGACCTTTCGCATCAATCTCACCAGGATTGTAAGGGCGCTCGAACTGATTAAAACGGAACATTTGTGTATAGCGGCGCACCAATGCACGATCAACAGTTTCAATCTCAAGGCTAGTGTCTTGAAGAGCGTTCTTTACATTCGTCTCGTTCAACCATTTAGCATCCGGCATTTCATGGTCCATACCAGCATTCAATGATGCAGCGGCAGAACGGCAAGACCAGAAGTCAGATTGTACATAACCCTGGAAGCCCCACTCGTCACGAAGAATATCGTTAAGAAGGTAACGGCTTTCCGTTGCGTACACACCACGAACACGGTTGTAGGCACTCATCATTGCGGCAATGTCACCATCTTTTACTAACATTTCGAAAGGAAGAAGGTATAGTTCGCGCAATACATGCTCATCCAATTCAACGCTTGTGCGGAAACGCTCGTATTCCTGGTCGTTAACGGCATAATGCTTACCCATAGCGATAACATCGAGGTCTTGAATGGCTTTCGTCACTTCGACGCCCATCACACCTGATAGGTATGGGTCTTCTGAAAAGTATTCAAAGTTACGTCCGGCAATCGGTGTTCTGTGTAAGCAAACACCTGGTCCTTCAAGAACATGCTGACCAAGCGTAGCTGTTTCTGAACCAATGATATCTCCATACTCACGCGCTAGCTCTGGATCAAAGCCTGCCGCAAGTCCAATCGTCATAGGCAACGCTGTAGCAGGCGGGCTCGGATGTCCGTCACCCATACCTACGCCAACAGGACCGTTAGTAATACGGAAACGAGGGATGCCTAACTCGTCAATTCCCTTTACATGGCGCTGTACTTGAAGCTGCGCCATAAGCTTGTCCTGCTCCTCAGGAGTCATGGCATTCATTTCATCCATTGAAGGCATATCGTAAATATTAATCGTATTCATTGCACCATGAAGTTGAGCAATTTTCTGTTCCAATGTCATAGCAGCAACAAGCTTCTCAGCACGCTCACGTGGTGACAATGACTTGTCCATCCATGGAAACTGTCCATTCTTTTCTGTATCAGTAGTATGTTGATTATTCATGTTGAACACTCCTAACACAATATTTTTATAAAAATAAACGTATTATTTCTAATACTTTTTATCTGATAGTCTAAACCGCTTACATATTTAAGATAACCAGATAATTCTATAAAATCCTAAGTAAAGCAAATGAGACTTCCTTTGTTAGATCTGCGGAATTCTCTTTTATGATTTGGTTTCAATGTGTAAATTATATTTTTTTTATCATTCTTTTACTCGTACTATTTTTGTTTTATTAGTAGATATTTTAGTTATATGCTATTTATTAAAGTGGAAAATCGAATAAATGAGTTTTGATGGTAGAAGTCTTCGTCAAAAAAGCAAACGGATGGGTTAGTAGTTATAAAGATTGTAGATGGAAATCTTTGTTTCTGGTTTTATATATTATAAGGACAACTAGGGCAGTGGTTATGAGAAAAAAGTCTAATAGGGTAAACAGAGAATCAAAATATTAAACTACCTCTTGAAGAAAGGGTTAAATGATACTAAAAGATCTATAGTAAAGATAAGAAAAAGACGGAACTCATAATATCGTGATTGAGGAGTATTTCTAATAACATATAAGGGGACGGTAATTTGAGTTTATTACAAAAATGGTTTTATTGGCTACTTGCCTTTATATCAATCATTGTTTTTCTATTACATAATATGGGTCCCTATACGGGGCAGTTAAGATTAATCGCCTATATACTGTTTACTATTCTTTGTGCAGCTTTGCTTATTAAAAGTAGAGAGTCAAAGGCAAAGATAGCAGGAATCATTGTGTTTTACCTGGTTATTGGTATAGGTGGATATTTTTAATAAGAATACTGCTAGTCGAGAAGAGATTTTACTTATGGTTTTGGAAAGTTGAAGCAGTAAGCTGGTGATACTTTAGCTTACTGTTTTTTATTTTCTTGATTTTAATTATTAAGTCATATAATATAAGTGATGTCTTATATAAGCGTTTGGTTATATAAAGGAGGTATATATGAATACAATTGAGCAAATGGCTCAGCAATTAAAAGCAGTCAGTGACCCGAATCGGTTAAAATTATTGGCTTGTCTGAAAAAGGGAGAGGTATGTGTTTGTGATTTTGTGGATGTTCTTCAAATTTCCCAGCCTGCAGTCAGCCAACAAGTGAAAAAGTTGAAAGATGCAGGAATTATTCTGGAAAGAAAAAAAGGCACATGGAAACATTTTCGCCTAAATGAAACTCAACAGCCGTATATTCAGGCAATCATTGACCAGCTGGAGCCAATTAGTGTGAAATGCTGTTCATCAGATTGTTAAATCAACAAAGAGTGGGGGAGAACCAGATGGCAGAAAAAAGTGTGACGAAAAGGCTGTCTTTTTTAGATCGATATTTAACGGTATGGATCTTTGCAGCCATGGCAGTGGGTATTTTAATTGCGCTGTTAGTACCTGATTTTAAAACAATGTTAGATACTATGTCCGTAGGGACGACATCCATTCCAATTGCTATTGGATTGATTGTAATGATGTATCCGCCATTGGCAAAAGTGAAGTATGAAGAGATGTGGCGTGTATTTAAGGATTGGAAGGTATTATTGCTATCCTTATTCCAAAACTGGTTGCTCGGTCCGGTTCTAATGTTCTTCTTAGCAATTATCTTTTTACATGATTATCCTGAGTATATGGCCGGCCTGATTATGATTGGTCTTGCGCGTTGTATAGCTATGGTTATTGTTTGGAATGATCTGGCTCGCGGGGACCGAGAATATGTAGCTGGACTTGTCGCTTTTAACTCTGTATTTCAGATTCTATTTTATTCGGCATTTGCCTACTTTTTCTTAAATATCTTGCCAGGCGTATTTGGGTTGGAGAATTTTACTGTTGTCATTTCGATGTGGGAAGTTACAAAAAGCGTTCTCATTTATTTAGGTATTCCTTTTATAGCAGGAATGGCAACACGATTCATTGGATTAAAATTAAAAGGGGAAAAGTGGTATCAAGAATCTTTTTTACCTAAAATCTCTCCTCTTACACTTATTGCTTTATTATTTACGATTGTGATGATGTTCTCCTTAAAAGGAGATAAAATTGTTGAACTCCCATTGGATGCCATTCGAATTGCTATACCATTGCTCATTTACTTTTTAATCATGTTTGCTGTATCATTTTTTGCTTCAAGAAAAGCAGGAGCATCCTATCCTGTAACGGCATCGTTATCCTTTACAGCAGCGAGTAATAACTTTGAATTGGCAATTGCAGTTGCGGTTGCTATGTTTGGGATTAATAGCGGCGTAGCTTTTGCAGCTGTTATCGGTCCATTGGTGGAAGTTCCTGTTTTGATTGCACTTGTAAGTGTAGCACTGCGCTGGGAAAAGAAATACTTCCATAGGAACAAAGTAGAAACGTCTGAACAAAAGTTCAATCAGGGGGAATAATTTAATGCCAAAGAAAAAAACAATTTATTTTCTATGTACAGGTAATTCGTGTCGCAGTCAGATGGCGGAAGGGTGGGCAAAGGAAATCCTGCCTGACTGGAATGTCAAAAGTGCTGGACTTGAAGCCCATGGATTAAATCCGAATGCAGTGAAAGCGATGCAGGAAGTAAATATAGACATAACTAATTACACTTCGGATGTGATTGATCCGGATATTTTAAATCATGCAGATTTAGTCGTAACTTTATGTGGGCATGCAGATGAACATTGCCCAGTAACACCGCCCAGCGTAAAACGAGTTCATTGGGGATTTGATGATCCGGCAAAAGCGGAAGGAAGTGAGGAAGAAAAATGGGCATTCTTCCAAAGGGTACGCGATGAGATAAGGGATCGGATTGATCGGTTTGCTAAAACTGGGGAATAAGCCTGTTAATTATTAAAGTGAATCTAAGTAAAAAAGCTAATCTGATGATTAGCTTTTTTACTTAGGCAGTGAAGTGGATATATGTATCATTAATCAATTTTAGCTAATTCCTGAAGCCGCTCCCTATCCAAAATGAGATAGCCACGATCATATTTTTTTATAAGATTTCCCTTACAGAATTGAGAGATAACATGTAATAGGTGACGGTAGGAGACTCCTAAATATTCACTGACTTCTGTGTGTTTTTCTTTGTAAAAATCATTTTCAGCTGACATTAAAATAAATGAAGCTAACCGATTTTCGAGCGGATAAATTTGAGTTTGAACAGATTTAAATGAAAGATAATGTGTTTTTTTGCTTAAAAATATGGACAAATGCCTCAGGAAAACCGGATCTTCTAATAATTGATTTTTACATATATGCATGGGAATAGCTAAACAGATCGTTTTTGTTGATGTTTGGACCCCTATAGAATATTGCTCTACTCCCAATAATTCGAGTTCGCCAATAAGTGACGGTGCTTCAATAAAATTAAGGAGAGATACTTTTCCGTTTTCAAGCGTGATATATAGTTTCGCTTTCCCTTCAACAATAAGGTATAGATACTCTGGTATAGAACCTTCTTTGTAAATGAATTCACCACGCTCAAATTCATGGACTTGAATAAATGGTTTTATCGAGACACTGGAAAAGGGTTGGATACTGTTTAAATCAATATATTGGCTGCGCAATGGTTCAGATAAAATCTGCACTTTTTTCCTCCAAATTATTAAAAAAATATGAGATATCTCACATTATTGTAAGCGTGAAACATGCTATGATGCAATAAGTATGGAGGGAGAAAGAATGAACAATCCGCGTTGGTTTTCACAGAACTTTTTTTTATTTTTTATGACATGGGGTATATTTTTACCTTATTGGACAGGTTATCTTGTACAAGGAAAAGGATTGACAGTATCAGAAGCAAGCTTAATTATGGGATTTGGATTGGTGGTACGAGGGCTATCAGCGCTCTTTGTTTATCCAATCGCCTCCAGATACTGGAGTGCTCATAAAGTCGCTTTCCTTTTAATTATCTGCTCATTAGCAGTGACAATCCTATATATACCATCGACATCATTTACTTCCCTATTTGTTGTCACTCTTATTTTTAGTGCCTTTTATCCAACTTTACTTCCCGCAGTGGAAGGTACTGCTAGTATTTTAATGAGACAGGGGGATGGGGCATATGGAAAAGCTCGCTCATATGGCTCTCTTGGATTCATTGTCTCTGTGCTAGTAATTAGTATGGTTACTGGGTATTTTGGGGATAGTGGGATTTTATGGGCAATGATGTTCATGCTTGTTTTAATGCTTATCAAGTATATTTTACCTAGCCCGGATATACTAACTGAAAAACCGATCAAAAATGAAAGTAAAAATACAATGAAAATGAGCAGCTTATGGAAGATTAAAAGCTTCTCAATTGTTTTGCTAATCGTATTTTTACTTCAGGGTGCTCACGCATCTTATTATAATTATGGCTATATTTATTTACAGGATTTAGGTGTAAACACATACTATATCGGTATGATCATTAATATTGCTGTTATTTTTGAGATCATCTGTTTTGCGAAGGCTGATCATCTGTTTAGAAAATGGCAGCCATCTTCTTTACTATTGGTAGCTGCTGCTGGATCAACTCTGCGCTGGTTATTGGTAGCTGTATTCCCGAATGTTTGGGTTTTCATGTTATCGCAGAGTTTGCATGCACTATCCTTTGCTTTGGCACATTATGCATTTATCCTTTATATAACAAACTCGCTGCCAAAAGAGCAAAACTCCAATGCACAAGGTGTATACTCGGCTTTTGCTATGAGTTTTAGCACAGCGATATTGACACTGGCAGGAGGATTTTTATATGATATTTCTCCAGGACTCTCTTTTGCCGGAATGGCTATTTTTACATTGCCAGCAATTATAATCATTTTAGTGACAAGAAGAAAATATCGTTATTAATTTGGTACAATCGTATAAATGAGTGTCTTTTCAATTTATTGTAATTGGAGATGATCTAGATGGTAAATAAAGAAACATTATTGGAAAGTGCCCGTGCTGTAAAATCAAATGCTTATATGCCGTATTCTCAATTTCCTGTTGGGGCTGCCCTTTTACTTAAAGATGGAAGTATTATCAATGGTGTAAATGTTGAAAACGTATCTTTTGGTGCAACAAACTGTGCAGAAAGAACAGCCATTTTTACGGCAATTACAAAAGGTTATCAAAAAGGTGATTTTCAGGCGATAGCTATTTCAGGGGCCACAGAGGATTATTTACCGCCTTGCAGTATTTGCAGACAGGTTTTAGTTGAATTTTGTTCTCCTGACATGCCAGTTTATTTAACGAATGCAAAGAAAGAATGTAAAGAATTGACTTTAAAAGAATTAGTGCCATATGCTTTTACAGAATTAGATATGTAATGAATGCAATGACAAGAGAGAGCCACCTGGCTCTCTCTTATTTATTCAATGGAATCTGCAATTACTAGTGGGAGTGTAATATCCCATCCTGCTTGAGATGTATAAGTAAAGGAACCGTTTACTTCACCATAAATAGTGACAACGTCTTCATCAACAAAATCTGTATAACCGAGGTAAGCTACATAAATAATATCAGATACAGACCAGCCGTAAGAGGTTGGAGTAATAGAAAGACGAATTGCAGTCATTCCATCACTTTCCATTATTTGAACAATTTCACCTCTATATTTTACATATTCACCTTTGTAGATATTATTATATTGTTATAATTAATTAACCCGTTCTAGTAGACTATAAATACGGAAAAATATTCAGGGTGTCCTAAATGCAAAATAGAGGAAGAATGTATTAGAATCAAGGGGGAAATTAGTCCATTGTTCACCAATACCTTTGTAACCAACATTTTTTTTAAATATGGTACTTTGTATTTGACTTAAGAAGCATGAATTCGAAGTTTACAGCAGCTCTTAGTAAAGTATAATAAATTGTTGCAATAATTTTATGAAACAGAAGATGGACAGGAATTATTTATCGAATTTTAATTGATCGCCAGGAGTTATTTAATGAAGTTATTTAGATTAAACAGACCGTTTAAGGGATTTAAAAAAGAAACAGAGTTTTATTTGATTGCAGAATCTGAATTTATTGGTGTTAAGGAGTTTGTATTAAGAACGACGGATTTAAAAAAAGTGATATCTGTAAATGAAAGCGAATATCTAAAGAATTTTACTCAAGTAAAGAACTAAATCTTTGGTTGTTAATTTTACGAGATTTAGATCTACAGTGGAAAGGTCCTTTTTACTGGTCTTTATAGGATACCAATTTATAAAAAAAAGATAAAAGTCAGCCTGTCTGCTGACTTTTATATAGAAGCTGATTTTCTGTTGGATAGTTCATTTAATCTTTGTAAGACATAATCATTACCTTTATTTAATTCGGATATTAGTTCTTTTAATTTTCTCGCTCTTTTATATTCCTTGATTTTATAATAGTATTCAGAGGAATCTGTAGCCGAGTCAACCGCCTTTGCAGCCTTTAAGATTTCTATATTAATCATGCTTTTTAAGCTTGTATTTACGATAGTTTCCTTCATAATAGTCACCTCATAGTTTTCTTGATTTTATACTAGCATAATATTTTTTTGATTCTGTATATCTAACATACCTGTTAGATACTTATGGTCTTCTTGTTAACTTCCAATCAATTTGTTATTTTCTGAAAATACAGAAAGGATAATAAAGAAAATGGGGAATATATCAGCCTTGATTTATGGATATAATCTAGAACAGGAGCAGATGAAACTGTGAATAAATAAAGATAATTACCCATTCTCTAGTATGAGGAGTATTAAAGCAGGATTTTTTATATTTGTCTTGAAATAATTTTAAGTAGTTTCTATCATTTAGATTCTAAAATTTGCTAATTTTTATAAAGCATGTTATTCTTAAGAAGAATTATTTTTGTTCTAAGCAGATTGAGAAAAGATTTTGTTTTTCGTCTAAGGTAATTTGAGCAAGGATATTAATACATTGTGTGATATACACACTGGGAGGCAACAAACATGGAACAAGGTAAAGTTAAATGGTTTAATGCAGAAAAAGGTTTTGGATTTATCGAACGCGAAGGCGGAGAAGATGTATTTGTACATTTCTCAGCAATCCAAGGCGAAGGTTTCAAATCTTTAGACGAAGGTCAAAGTGTAACATTTGAAGTAGAACAAGGTCAACGTGGACCCCAAGCTACTAATGTTCAAAAAGCATAATAGCCAAAGCTATTAAGAAAGACTCTCCCTTGAGAGTCTTTCTTTGATTTAATAACGAAATAGGCATTCTGAAAGGCTCTATTCCATATGGAATAGGGCCTTTATTCAGCCATATGCTCAACAAGTAAAATGTACAAATGGAACTTAGTGTAGGATAGGATATACTAATCCCCTTTAGGTATTTTAGGAGTTCGTATATCTCTTTAATAGAAATATACGAATAATTGGATATGCTGTAAGGCTTTAAAACTTCTTGTTGTTAAAACAAAATGACATTATCAAAAAGTAATCTGGAATATTCTAATATACAGATTTTCAAATCTTTTCACCTATCTTATCAACTGTTTACCAGTGCTGAAGAAAAAATGGATATTGTTAATTTGGACATCTCTAAATGAATAGTTTTTTTTACCCAATAAATAATATAAAGCAGAAATTTTAATTACTTCAAAGGTATATAGTATAATGATACTAATTCTTAATATTAATAAAGGAAGTCCCCATTTCAAATAAGCCTAGATAGTTTTGGACTTATATGATATGGGGTTTTTATTTTAAAATGAGGTGTTTACTATATCCTATAAAGCTTTAGCAGATAGTGTAGAGATTGAAATGAATGGATCTAAACCAAGATTAATTAAATATAGCCAGAATCTAATACTAATAGGTACAGGCAGGAGTGCTTTTGTATTTAAAATTAAAGATAAGGATTTGGCTTTAAAAATATATTTTCCTCATAAAAAGAGAATAGCCCTTGAGGAAGCGACCATTTACCATAAATTGCAGCATATAGATTATTATCCGTCGTTATATGATGATGGTAATAATTATATTATCATTGATTTTATTGAGGGCTATACATTGTTTCAATGTCTACAAAAAGGTATTTTTGTACCTGAAGAGAAAGTTAAAGAGATAAGCAAAGCTTTAAAAATGGCGGAGGAAGTTGGATTAAATCCCGCTGATATACATCTTAAAAATATTATCATTACTTCTGATGGAGGAGTAAAAGTGATTGATGTTGCTCGTTTCATGCAACAGGAAAAAGATAACCAGTGGAAAGATTTGAAGAGAGCGTATTTTCAGATGTACTCAAAAAAATATTTCCCTAAAAAAGTTCCAACCTTCATCCTCAATTTGACGTCATTCATTTATAAAAGAAGATTTCTCCCAAAGCCAATACGGGTTTTATTTGATTCTACCGAGTAGATATTTTGTGCGTACAGTTGAAAGGGAGAGTCATGAAGCAAAAATGTTAAATAGAAACCTTATTTTAACTCAACCTAAATATATTGTGGCTATTTACCAATAAAACACTACTTTTAAAAGGCTCGTTGTCATGGTTATAATCTACTTTATGGATAAACATGAAAATATGTAAAATGCGAATACTATTAGTGTATAGATAGTATTAATTGCTCGGAGGTTAATAATATGACAACATTGCCAAATTGCCCTAAATGTAATTCTGAATACACATATGAAGATGGTCCGCTTTTAGTTTGTCCGGAATGCGGGCATGAGTGGACGTTAGAATCTGAAAGTGAAGATGTGAAAGTGTATAAAGATGCTAACGGGAATATTTTAAATGATGGTGACACTGTTACTGTTATCAAAGATTTAAAAGTAAAAGGAAGCTCCTCGGTTTTGAAACAAGGTACTAAGGTGAAGAATATTCGTCTCGTGGATGCTGATCATGACATTGATTGTAAAATCGATGGCTTCGGACCAATGAAATTAAAATCAGAATTTGTTAAGAAAATCTAAATAATCTTTTTAAAAAGGCGTTCAACAAAATATTTGTTGAACGCCTTTTTGCTGTGATTAATGTTGAAAAGTGAGAAAATAGTAGGTCTTTTAACACGTTATGTCATGTAAATGTAATATTTATAAAGATACTTATGAATTTAGTAGCAAAAAATGTAAATAAAAATATACAGATAACAAATTTTAACATAATCTTATATATTCTGTAACTTTATTCCAATAATTAACATGTATACTTTATGATAGTTAAACTATTTTAGGGAGTGGATGAATTGAAAGCGGTTAACAAAAAGGTTTTATCTGTATTTATAGCGCTATGTTTGCTTATTGGTTTAAGTACCGGTTTTCTATCTCTTGAAAAAAAAGAACATGCCGAAGCGGCAGGAAAGAAAAAAACAGAAGTTAAAAATATCATTTTTATGGTGGGGGATGGAATGGGAGTCCCATTTTTAGCTGCTCACAGATATATGAAAGATAATCCAAACACAAAAATAATCGAAAACACAACATTTGATTCATATTTGGTAGGCATGCAAACTACGTATGCTGATGATGAGGAACAAAACATTACTGACTCTGCTTCAGCAGCAACAGCTATGTCTTCAGGTGTTAAAACATACAATGCAGCAATCGCTGTAGATGTTCATCAAAATGAAGTTAAAACGGTCCTGGAAGAAGCTAAAGCGCTTGGGAAATCAACCGGACTTGTAGCTACATCCGAATTAACACATGCAACACCAGCATCTTTTGGAGCCCATGATATTTCCAGGCATAATATGAATCAGATTGCCGATGATTATTTTGATGAAATGATTAATGGAAAACATAAAGTGGATGTTATGTTAGGTGGCGGACTAAAGAATTTTGTACGCACTGATCGTGATCTAACAGAAGAATTCCAAAATAAAGGATATAGTTACGTTACAAATAAAAACGAAATGAGTTCGGATAAAAATAAACAGATTCTAGGGTTGTTTGCGGATGGTGGCCTTCCAAAAATGATCGATCGTACTAAAGAAATCCCATCATTAAAAGAAATGACAAATGTTGCAATAAATAAATTAAATAAAAATAAAGATGGATTTTTCTTATTGGTAGAAGGGTCGCAAATTGACTGGGCTGCGCATGATAACGATATTGTAGGTACAATGAGCGAAATGGAGGATTTTGAACAAGCATTTAAAGCTGTAATAGAATTTGCTAAAAAAGATAAGGAAACTTTGGTTGTCCTTACTTCAGACCATTCAACTGGTGGATATACTATGGGAGCAAACGGAGAATATAATTGGTTTCCTGAACCGGTCCAAAGCGCAAAAAGAACCCCAGACTTCATGGCAGCAGAAATAGCAGCCGGTAAATCTGTTGAAGAAACACTAAATAAGCATAGTGGCTTAGAACTAACGAGTGAAGAGCTAGATACGGTAGTGATAGCTGCTGAACCGATTGACGGTGTAAAAGACGTTACAAAAATTGATAATGCGATTGAGAACATTTATAATGCACGTTCAAATTCAGGTTGGACAACAAGCGGACACACTGGGGACGATGTGGCAGTCTTTGCATATGGACCTAAAAAAGATAGATTTAGTGGTTTAATAGATAACACAGACCAAGCAAAATTTATTTTTGATATTCTAGAAGAAAACAGTCCATACCTACCGCTGACAATCGAAGATGTATCCAGTAAGTCTACCAAAATAAAAGGAATGACTGCACCTGGAGCTACCATTTCTGTTAAAGTAGGAAAAGAGACAATTGGTTCTGGAAAAGCTAATGAAAATGGAGAATTTATAATTAATATCAAGAATCAAAAGGCTGGTAAAGAATTAACAGTATTAGCGAAGAATAAAGATAAAAGCAGCAAGGTTGTTAAATTACTCGTAAAATAATTACAAAAAAGACATTGCGATTTTGTGCAATGTCTTTCTTGTTTTTAGGAATGTTTTTATATTAGCGTTTAATTAGTTGGTTAAAAGAAAAATTATTAAAAGGAGAATTCTCAAAAGAAGATTAGAGTTTATATTTTACATTCAAAGAAATAGTCATTATAATCTAAATGGAATGCTAAAAGCTGCAGAGCAAGTGTGTGGCAGGTGGATTTTTGAATGTTTTGTTTTCGCCACCCATCCCTTTATAAGGGGTGGGTGTTTTTTATTTTGGCCAGCTTCAGCTCCTAGGTCCTCGAGACATAAGTGTAGCTGCTGCAGGAGAGAGAAAAACGCTCTCCTTACGCACCTCCTCTTATGCTTGTCGGAGGGCTACAGGATGTAGGTCACGAAGACGTTGCCACAGGACGTGGCGTATTTAGTCTTTGTTCCTTGAGTTTCAGCTTTTTTATGCAATCCAGCTTCAGGGCCTAGGAGCTCGGGACATAGCAAAGCCACTACGGGGATGAAACTCCCTCTGTGCCTTTGTCTTATACTCCTCGCGGGCCTACAGGATGTAGGTCATGAAGACGTTGCCACAGGACGTGGCGTTCTTAGTCTTCGTTCCTTGAGTTTTAGCTTTATATGCAATCTAGCTTCAACGGCTAGAAACTCAGGACATAAGCATAGCCTCTACGGGGGATGAACCTCCCCTTCGAGTCTCTTTCTTATGCTCCTCGTTTCTGAGCGAGCCGTTTCAGCTTTTTATTTTAGGAGGTTTTTATGGGGATTTGGAGATATGCTTTACTTGTTTTTTTAGGCGGTTGTTCGTATGGGGTGGTTTCTACTTTTGTGAAACTTGCCTATGGGGAAGGGTTCACTCAGGGTGAAATTACAGGTAGTCAGTATTTGTTGGGTGCTGTTATGCTGTGGATTGTAGCATTATTTGTACCTAAGGTTAAGTTGTCAGGTAAGCAAATAATAATTTTATTAATCAGCGGCTTCCCAATGGGACTGACGGGAATCTTTTATAATAAATCGCTGACCTATGTAGATGCATCGTTTGCCATCATTTTGCTTTTGCAATTTACATGGATTAGTTTTGTATTACAATATATTTTCGATAAAAAGGCTCCTGGTAAGAAAAATATTATTGCCACTGTGATCATTTTATTAGGATCCATTCTTGCATCAGGTATCTTGGCAAGTAATGGCGAAGTTTCATTAGTGGGTATAGTTTGGGGACTCCTATCTGCGACATCATTTGCCTCTTTCATTGTAGTAAGTGGACGCAGCAATATCGAAATTCATCCTATTTATAAGAGTGCATTTATGACAACGGGGGCAGCGTTACTCATTTTAATCGTATTCCCGCCAGTATTCCTTCTAAATGGTACATTGATGGATGGCTTATTTATATATAGTATAGTTGCAGGTTTATGTGCTTCCTTAATTCCTCCTATATTCTTTAATATAGGTATGCCTAAGATAGGAAGTGGGCTCGGGACTATCTTAAGTGCTTCAGAATTGCCTATGGCTGTATTAATGTCTGCTCTTGTGCTTAATGAAGTAGTAACTGGAGCACAATGGATAGGCGTAATTATTATTTTATGCGGAATTGCTTATCCGAATATGAGGATGCGGTGGAACCGTGAAATTCAAAATGAACCGATTGAATTGTAATATTAATTTTTTGTACAATAAAGATTTACTTAGTTCAATTTAGAGGCTGCCGACAATGTCGACAGTCTTTTTTTTTGTAGATATTGCTTAGCACGAAAACTTCCGGGACTTTAAAGCAGGAGAACTTCCTCGGTGTCGTCAATTAAAATATGGTTTCATCCTGATTGCTTAATTTAATAAAAAAAGGGAAAAAAATAATAATTAGTATAGCAATTGTTCCGCTTAAATAACCCAACCCCAATATAAAACCTCTATCTTTAAAAGATACATATTGCTTGTTTTTGCAGCTTGGACAATCCTTTCCTTCCTTAGTAAAGCCGAGTGACCAAATGTCTTTAACTTTCCACTTGAAATTACAGTGTGTACACCTTGCCAACAATCCATCAACCCCATCTCTATTCTTTGTTGGATTACAGGGAATTTCTGTATTTCATTTTACCATCAAATCAAAATTATTGGGAAAGTAGGAAGGTTAGAAAATAACCGTATAAGATTATACCTGCGAGAAAGTAAAGGAAATAGACTTTTGCTTAAATAATAAAATAACCCAAACCTTTTTCAATATTCAAACATATATTTGAATGATAAGTAGAAGGGATATATAATATAATCAAACGAAGGTTTGAATGAAGAGGGTGAAATAATGAGTAAAAAGGATACATGTGATGTATACGGGTTTGATCAAACTAAGGTTGATCGCATAAGGACAGATATACAAAGAGAAAATTTGTCCAGCGTTGCTCAATTATTCAAAGCGCTAGCTGATGAGAATAGAGCGAAAATAACGTATGCTTTATGCCAGGATGAAGAGCTATGTGTTTGTGATATAGCGAATATTATTGGTTCATCAGTTGCGACTGCTTCTCACCATCTAAGGACTCTTTATAAACAAGACATTGTTAAATATCGAAAAGAGGGCAAATTAGCTCTATATTCATTGGATGATGAACATATTAAACAAATCATCATGATTGCCTTAACGCACAAGAAAGAGGTGAAATGAAATGAATGAACATGTAAAAACAGATCAAAAAACATACCGTATTGAAGGGTTGAGTTGTGCTAATTGTGCCAATATATTTGAGAACAATGTAAAAAATCTAGATGGAGTCAAAGAAGCTAAGGTGAATTTCGGAGCATCCAAGATTTATGTGCAAGGCTCAGCTACAATTGAAGATATAGAAAAAGCGGGTGCTTTTGAGCATTTAAAAATACGAGATGAAAAAGAGAAAAAAATCGAAAAGACTCCGTTTTGGAAACAGAAAGAAACCTACAAAGTTTATATCTCAGCTATATTAATAGTGATTAGCTGGTTTTTAGGCCAGATATATGGTGAAGATCAGATAATTCCTACAATTGGATATGGAGCAGCGATTTTAATAGGTGGTTATACCCTTTTTATAAACGGCCTGAAAAATTTAGGGAAATTAACCTTTGACATGAATACCTTGATGACCATTGCCATTATTGGTGCAGCGTTGATTGGGGAGTGGAGTGAAGGAGCTACTGTAGTTGTCCTTTTTGCCATTAGTGAAGCATTGGAGCGTTATTCAATGGATAAAGCGCGACAATCGATTGAATCTTTAATGGATATTGCTCCGAAAGAAGCCTTGATTAGGCGTGGGCATCATGAAATTATGGTGGATGTCGAAAATATTGTGATCGGTGACGTCATGATTGTAAAGCCGGGACAAAAAATAGCAATGGACGGTAAAGTGATAAAAGGAACGTCAACTTTAAATCAGGCAGCCATTACGGGTGAAAGTGTTCCGGTTTTTAAAGCCATCGATGATGATGTGTATGCGGGTACATTAAATGAAGAGGGATTGCTCGAAGTAGAGGTTACAAAACGAGTAGAAGATACAACATTATCTAAAATCATTCATTTAGTAGAAGAGGCTCAAGCGGAAAAAGCTCCTTCACAAGCTTTTGTAGATAAATTTGCTAAGTATTACACCCCTGCAATCATCGTGATTGCGTTCTTAATTGCCATTGTACCTCCATTATTTTTCGGTGCGGAGTGGAGTGCTTGGATTTATCAAGGGTTGGCTGCTTTAGTGGTAGGCTGTCCATGTGCTTTGGTTGTATCTACACCGGTTGCTATTGTAACAGCCATAGGGAATGCTGCTAAAAATGGTGTTTTGATTAAAGGTGGTATTCATCTTGAAGAAGCTGGACATTTAAATGCAATAGCCTTCGATAAAACAGGTACCCTTACAAAAGGTATCCCTACTGTAACAGATTATATCGCCTTTGCTGAAAATAAAAATGAGTTATTCATGATTGCTGCTGCAATAGAAAATGGTTCACAGCATCCATTGGCCTCAGCGGTAACAAAAAAAGCTGAAGAAATGGGTCTGAGTTATAAAGATATAATCGTGGATGAATTTCAATCCATTACAGGTAAGGGAATAAAGGCTAGCGTTAATAAAGAAACGTATTATGTAGGAAGCTTGCACTTATTTGAAGATTTGTTAATGGATCAGATTAAAACAGAGCAAAGGAATCAGATTCAGTCACTTCAAACCCAAGGTAAAACGATGATGATTCTTGGTACGGAAAAAGAAATATTAGCTATCATTGCAGTGGCTGATGAAGTGAGGGAATCCTCTAAAGAGGTTATTAAGAAGCTTCATCAAATTGGAATACAAAAAACGATTATGCTCACAGGAGATAATGAAGGAACAGCAGCAGCAATTGGTCATGAAGTTGGTGTTTCAGATATAAAGGCTGACTTACTACCAGAGGATAAATTAAACTATATTAAAAATCTCCGTAAAAGTAATTTGCGTGTAGCTATGATTGGAGATGGAATTAATGATGCTCCTGCTCTGGCTGCAGCTAATATTGGAGTTGCTATGGGCGGTGCTGGAACAGACACAGCCTTGGAAACAGCTGATATAGCTTTAATGTCTGATGATTTAAGTAAATTGCCATATACAATTAAGTTAAGTCGTAAGGCGCTGACCATCATCAAACAAAACATCACCTTCTCATTGGCAATTAAAGCGATCGCCCTATTGTTAGTCATTCCAGGCTGGTTAACATTATGGATTGCTATCTTTGCTGATATGGGTGCGACGTTAATCGTAACATTAAATAGTTTAAGATTGTTGAGGGTGAAAGAATAGAGATGATGCAGGAAGCAATTTGCTTCCTGTTTTTTTATATAAAAGGATTTTGTAATTGATATAGAGAAATTGTAAGAAGAAGGGGATTATATATTATGAATCAGATAAATAAAATTGAAGCAGTTTTTATTGATCGAGACGGAACAATAGGTGGAGATGATACGATTCATTATCCGGGTAAATTTGAGTGTTTTCCCTTTACGCATTCTTGTATCGAGCAGTTAAAAAGAAATAATATAAAAGTTTTCTCATTTACAAATCAGCCAGGGGTTTCTAGAGGAATGGCAACCGAGCAAGATTTTATCGATGAGTTAAAAGGCTTTGGTTTCGATAATGTTTTAATATGTCCTCATTCTCCGGAAGATGGATGTAAGTGCAGAAAGCCAGGGATAGGAATGTTATTGAAGGCTGCTTCTAAACATCTATTAAACTTAGAAAATTGCATTGTGATTGGGGATAGATGGAGTGATATGGCAGCAGCTAAACAGGCAAATTGTTTAAAAATACTTGTAAAAACGGGATCAGGACATGCAACATTATTGAAACATCAGAAAAAAATTAAGAGAATGACAATAGAGTATATTGCTGAAGATTTAAAGGATGCTGTGCAATGGATTTTCCAATCACTAATTAATCAAGAGGAGGATAAAATAGTTGGAAATTTATCAGGCCACTCTAAAGAATCGTGAAGGGGTTAGCCAATTATTTAATTCGTATCGAGAATTTTATCATCAACCAAGTGATTTTGATGGTGCAATGACTTTTATTAGTGAGCGCTTAGAAAAGAGGGATTCAATTATTTTTGTGGCTGTGAATCATAAAAGGTATGTGGGATTTATACAGCTTTACCCGTCGTTCTCCTCTATTGCCATGAAACGAACTTGGATACTTAATGATTTGTATGTTATACAAGAAGCAAGACGAGAGGGAATTGGACAGCTGTTAATGGATGCAGCTATTAACTTATGCACGGAAACGGGGGCAAAATCATTATCCCTTCAAACAGCACCTGACAATGAACAAGCGCGAAGACTGTATAAAAATAATGGTTTTACTTTAGATAATGAGTATGACTCATTTATTAGGTATTTTAGATAATAATGAACAGAATGATTAATGTAAAGGAGGATATTTTAGGTGGGGAATAAATATGCCTATTATTATACGACGCTAATAGGTAAAGTAGGAATCGCAGAAGATGGGATCGGGATTACAGATGTGTTTTTAGGTGAAAAGCCAATAAAAGCTGAGATTAAGGAAACACAGTTAATTAAAGAAACTGTTATGCAACTGGAGGAATATTTTAAAGGGGAACGGCAACAATTTTCTGTAAAACTGAATCCTCATGGTACTCCATTTCAACAGAGTGTATGGAAGGAATTATTGCAGATTCCTTATGGAGAGACAAGAAGCTATAAACAGGTGGCAGAGAGGATAGGGAATCCTAGTGCCTCTCGAGCAGTAGGAATGGCGAATAATAAGAATCCGATTTTTATTATCGTTCCCTGCCACCGTGTAATCGGTGCTACTGGAAAATTGGTCGGTTATGGGGGTGGACTTGATATAAAAGAGAAGCTTTTGGGACTGGAGTTTGAACGGATTACAAATTAAAGGTGATTCGAGCAGATCGCATTGATTCGTTTAGAATCAGTTTTATTTTGGCTTATAAACGGTCTTTGATAGTCTATAATGAAGTATATCTAATTGCATGAAAGAGACAATAAGGAGTCAGAAATGGAGAAACAATATTTTTTGATTGGTGAAGTGTCAAAGCTTACAAATACATCCGTTCAAACACTACGGTTTTACGATAAGATTGGCTTATTTAAACCTTCCTATACCGATCCTGATAACCAATACCGATATTATAGCAATACGCAGCTGTTTTATTTGGATATCATTAAATCACTGAAGCATGTCGGAGTCCCGTTGAGTGAGATAAAATCTGTATTACAGTTATCAGCGGGGGAGATGGCTGAATTTTTAGATGCGCAGGAAAGTAAAATTGAGCAGCAGCTGCGTCGGCTGGAGGATGTTAAGGCCATTCTGCGTTATAAGAAGAAGCAAATACTAAATCAACCCTCTCCTGAACAATTAGAAAAAGTGTATATAAAAAAATATGATAAACAGCGTATTCTTACTTATAATCAGGCACCTTCATCTGCCACTATTATTCCAGTAAAAGAATACGGCCATTTAATGAAAGTATTAGAAGACCATGGGACGGTATTTGATAGTGTCTATTGTGCGACGTATCCATTGAAAAAATATGATTCTATGCTAGATTGGCAATATACATCTATCTTTACACCAGTTCTCACGGACGAGGAAATCACGGTCTCAAATAAATATATGGAGATTGGTGAATTACCTGCCGGTGAATACGTATGTATTGCCTTCCATTCAGCAGAAGGAGTATATGAATCCTCTTATGAGACGCTTTATTCTTATATTATAAACAGAAAAATACCAACTGAAAAAATCGTCTATGAGTTGTATATGCCTTTTACCGATACGGCAGTCAATGAAGATGATTTTATCGTTGAATTGAAAGTACGAATAAAATCTACTTGACCCTATAGTAACTATAGGGTTTATTTTTATTAGTAGGAATTATAAACTAGTATACAAGAAAAGGAGTAAAACGATGTCAGGCAGCAAGAATCAGAATAAAGTACTTATCCTTTTATTAAGTAATATGTTTATTGCATTTTTAGGGATTGGCCTTGTAATACCAGTTATGCCTACACTTATGCGAGAACTTAACCTCGATGGCATGATTATGGGCTACCTCGTTTCAGCGTTTGCGGTCGCACAGCTCATTTTCTCACCATTTGCAGGGAAATGGGTGGATTTATACGGACGTAAGCGTATGATTATAATCGGTATGTTTTTATTTGGCATATCAGAGTTGATATTCGGTTTGGGAGAACAGGTATGGGTACTGTTCCTGTCCAGAATTTTAGGTGGAGTTAGTGCGGCATTTATTATGCCTGCAGTAACAGCATTTATCGCAGATATTACCACAATGAAGGAACGTCCAAGAGCATTGGGGTATTTATCAGCAGCAATTAATACAGGCTTTATCATTGGACCGGGAATTGGTGGTTTCTTAGCGGATATAGGTACGCGAGTGCCTTTTTATTTCGCCGCTGGACTAGGGATTTTCGCGGGAATCTTCTCCATTTTAATGTTGAAGGAACCTGAGCGCACAGTAGAAACGAATTCTTCAAAAGAAGTACCTGGCAAGAAAGGATATCATAAGCTATTTACGATTATTTACCTTATTCCGTTCCTAATTATCTTATCATCTTCACTTGGTCTATCTACCTTTGAATCTATGTATAGCTTATTCGTTGATCAAAAATATGGCTTCACTGCTAAAGATATAGCGATGCTCATTACGGTTAGTGCCATATTAGGAGTCATCGCACAAGTATTTTTATTCGAGAGAATTACAAGAGTAATCGGGGAAATATGGCTGGTTAAGCTATGTTTACTGGTAGGAGCTGTTTTTGCGTTCCTTTTAACAAGAGCATCCGCTTATTGGAGCGTGTTGGCGGTAACGTTTTTGGTATTCCTTGCTTTTGACTTAATCAGACCGGCAATAACGACTTATCTATCTCGTATAGCCGGAAAAGATCAGGGATTTGTCAGTGGTATGAACTCAGCATTCACGAGTGTTGGGAATAGTATCGGACCGGCAATTGGCGGGATTTTATTTGTTATTGATCTGATCTACCCATATATTTTTGCGGCTATATTATTGGGAATTAGCTTGCTGATTTCCTTTGTATGGCGTGAAAGGACAACGGAAGTCCAGTCATAGATTGATTGTATTAGAGGCAAACCAGCTGTGTTTTTTTGCGCGGCTGGTTTTATTTTTAAAGTACTTATGGGCAATATCACTGTATTGATTTTCTTAAAACTCATTTTTCTATCTCCTTCAGCATATAATCGTGTAGTGAAGGAGGTCCGTCCAATAATCGGACAAGCATTTTTGAGGTATTATAAAGAGACATAGATAGTAATCGACGTTTCAGTTCAATCGTAAGATTAAGATATAAACTTTTTCAAACGTGATTCACAGAGAGTTTGTCCCTGAATAAAAGCTATACCCTGTCTATTAACCTGTAACCAGATTTATTAAATTCGCAAAGGAGTAAGCGATAGATGAAACTAAAAATTCGATTAGCCAAGGATTCAGAAACCATGGAGATTATCGAACTATTAAAAGGGGCTGCGTCATGGCTCAAATCTGAGGAAATTGATCAATGGTCTTATTTATTGTCCGGAGGAGAGGATCTCGATATAGAGCGTGCTATTCTCAACAATGAGACCTATGTAGCAAAGTATGAAAATAATCTGATAGGGACCTTTACTTTATCATCTGTTCAAAGTGAATGGGATCTCGATTTATGGGGGAATCAAGAGGATAGTTCCATATATTTACATCGCCTTGCTGTAAATAATGAATATAGAGGGCAGGGACTGGGGTGTGATAAATAATTCGGTGGATTGAAGAGATATTTTCCGGTCGATATATGTATTTAAGACTAGATTGTGTGTCCAATAACCCCAGACTTAACCAGTTTTATCAGGATTGTAGATTCAAATTGGCTGGATCCACCGAAGAATTTAATAAATATGAAAAATGTATTTAAAAAGGTAAATCAAGAGGAAGCAGTAAAAAGGATTGATAATAAAAGATATTTAGATTTAAAAAAGTTTAAGTATCAAATGTTTGAAGAAATGGTTACGGAATATAGAAATGTTAAGTAATGAGTGAACGTATTAATAAGACATTTTTCTGGAAACTAGCCAACTAAAAAAGGACACCCAAATAGGTATCCTTTGAAAAGTTATTACTACCACGGAAATATGAGATAACACAAACATGCAATTATAGCTAAAACTAAGTTATAGAATATGTATTTATATTTTTTTTGTAGTACAGATATAATTGTTGAAATAATAGCAACTACCACTGCCATAGGAATAGTGAATAAAAATACGCCAAGAAAAAAAGTATCGATATAAACTAGAACAGTAAGTATGGCAGTGATGCTTGTCCATAGGATTGGATTTTTAAGCATAATTTAATCCTCCTCGTATAACTTGGTAATTATTATTTCAATATAATATAATATCGAAAACATTACTTCAATAGATTTTTGAAACCAATTTAAAGCTATTTCGTTATATACTACATACAATAATCTATACATAAACAGATATAGAAAAAGAAGGGCACCAATAAATAATAGGATTGAAAACATAATTATTATGCCCCCTTAACAGCAGAATCACTTCTCTTCGATATTCCATAGATGATACCGACAAGTCAGGAAAGAAAGGGAGTCAAATACGTATCGTGATTTACTCATAGGTTGCATAAATTTCCTTGGATTTATATCTGCTGAGTTGACATCCTATAATGATAATAATGATAGACACCAGCAGTAATTTGGAAATATACATCTATATGTTTTTCTTCCTAGCCTATATTATAGGAGAGGCTAAGGGCATTTATTTTACTTTCTCCTAGCTTTATGTTGATATTGTATAATGAAGATTACTATGATTGTCCAAAGAAGGAATATTATGATAGTGCTTTAAAGGTATTTCTGATTGGTCATAACACATAACTGATACATAGAAAGGATGGTCCAATTGGAGTCTTGGATAATGGACTTGATGAATCAATTTGGTTATTGGGGAGTGTTTCTCCTAATTGCTTTAGAAAATGTATTTCCTCCTATTCCGTCTGAAGTGATTTTAACGTTTGGAGGATATATGACACATGAAACTCAGTTAACGGTAGTTGGTGTCATATTGGTATCTACAATAGGTTCGGTTTCCGGTGCAATCATTTTATATTTCATTGGCCGATTGCTTGATGTCAGTCGTTTGGAAAAAATAATTGATCGGTATGGGAAGATCCTTCGTCTTACAAAAGAAGACATTTATAAGGCTGATGCCTGGTTTGATAAGTATGGTATTTGGACAGTCTTATTCTGCCGTCTAATTCCCTTAATTCGGAGCCTAATTTCTATTCCTGCAGGGATGTCCAATATGAATTTTCCATTATTCATTTTGTTTACAACAATAGGGACAGTTGTCTGGAATACCATCCTGGTCAACCTGGGAGCAAGTGTGGGAGAAAATTGGCATGAGATTGTAAACTATATGGACACTTTCTCAAATGTAATCTATGTCATACTCATTGTGCTATTTATCCTGTGTATTGTTTGGTATATTCGAAAAAGAAAAGAACGGAAGTAAACTTGAAAAGCCCTTATTCTCCAGATGAAATGGAGGACAAGGGCTTTTATTATTTGTTTGGCATATAGTTTGTTAAAAATGAACTAACTTTTTCTTCATACAATGCTGGATTTATATCATAGGCATTGCCATGCTCTGCTTTCGGTACTGAATAGAGGTCTTTTTCTGATGGAGTAGCCTCATAAAGCTCATGTACCATTTCAACTGGAACAAAGGTATCAGCTTCACCATGGATATAGAGGATGGGTAAATTTGTCTTCTTGACCTGCTCGATAGCTGAAGCTTCTCCAAAAGAGTACCCTGCCCGGATTTTTGTTAACAAACTAGTAGTTTGGATAATTGGGAAGCTTGGAAGATGATACATTCTTTTCAATTGATAGGATAGAACATCTTTGGCAGACGTATATCCGCAATCGGCAATAATTGCTTTTACTTGATTTGTCAGCTCTTCGCCGCTTGTCATTAAGACAGTAGATGCCCCCATCGAAACACCATGCAGGGCGATGTTTGAATCTTCTCCTTTACGATCGATTATATAATCAATCCATTGAAGATAATCCTTGCGCTCTGGCCAACCAAAACCAATATAATCCCCTTCGCTAGCACCATGTCCACGCGCATCCGGCATAAGCACATTATAATTTAAAGTTTCATGATAATATTTTGCGTATGCAGCCATATTCTTAGCCTTGCCTGCGTATCCATGCGCAATAATAACGGTTTGAATGGTTGGTTCATTAGCTTCCAAATAATAGCCTTTTAATTTCAGACCATCCATAGAAGTGATTGATACAGTCTCAAAGTTTGATTTGCTCATCCATGAAAGTGCCTGTTCCAGTAGAGAGTTGTCGGTTGAGACATCTAAATCTGGATTATCATCTAGAAAATCCTTATCAGAACGATAAACGGCTACTTTATAAAAGTAGAAGCTGGCTGCAGTCAGAATGGCTAGTATGAGTATGGTGATAATCGCAATCCACTTTTTCATAGTCCACATCCTTCTTCTAAGTTGTCATAACAACTATCATACATCGAAAGATGACTTTTTGGTATAAGGTTTCTTTATCTATAATTACCTCAATTATCTATAATGCAGTAAGGATTATGTACCAGTGCGCGACTGAATAAGTGGAAGACCTGTTTGAAGGAAAAAATTGAACGTTATCACAGATAGTAGATGTTAAATTTTCCATAAATAAAATGTTCAAACAACCTGTTAAAATATAGATATACAATTTACAAGTCAAATAGGATTTTATAAAGGAACTGACAATGACTCATACAGATAAATACCAACTACGACTTAAAGAATACTTAAAGCAAGCTGGCAATCCTTTGCTTATCAAATTACTCATCAATGGTTTAACAGTAGAAATGACATATCAAAATGGACTTCTTAATAAGGTAATCATGGTTGAAAACCATTTTGAAGTGGATGTAACTCAAGTGGTTCGAATCAGTGTAGATGTCCCTGACAAGATTTTGTTTAAGGGATTATTAAAGGTGAGGGCACATGTCATTCACACCTTCTCGGATTTTGAAAAGTTGAATCGAAATGGCCTGTATTTACATCATAAAGATTTAACGAAAAAAATACTCCAGCAGCAGATGGATTATGAGCAAAGAAAGCTAAGGGTCATTGTTTCAAATATTGTTGATATATTCGGCTTGGATAATGACAGTGGTTATAATGAGATTGAACAGGTAGAGTTTCTAAAGAATCAAGGATTTCACGTGGTCTATTATGAGCAAATTGAAAATAGTATTGAAGGAATTCATTTATTTTACGAGACTTTTATGGAGTATCACCGTCAAGAGATAGGCTATTCCGTATCAGGTCTGCAAATACTTTCTGCTGATTCACATGACTGCAACGAAGGGTTCATATTACCTTTTTCATCTGATGAAGCAATTTTAACAGTTGATGATATTTGTCCTGAGGTAATTCCATCTGGAAGGATTGAGCCTATTGTCAGAATAAAAGCGATTGATCTAGCAGGAGAACGTTATTATTCCCTTCGGATGCATGGATTCTCTTTAATCAAGTTAATGGATATTCGAATTGGCGACCAGGTTTTGATGTCGGATGTACAAACTATTATAGGGGTGGAAATAGAAAAACGGACAGGTACAGAAACTTGCTTTGTCCTACCTGAATTTTGCCCTAATTGTGGGGATAAAGTAAAGAATGATGGTGAGCAACTATATTGTACAAATAGCGATTGCAGGAATAAACCGGTATTCAATCGAGAGCAGCATGGAATAAAAGGTAAGACTGTGGTTATAACTGGTACACTTTCAATAAGAAGATATGATTTCAGGAAATTAATTGAACAAGCTGGTGGAGTACTGGCGGGAGCGGTTACGAACCAAACAGATTACTTATTAATGGGGTCAAAAGGGGTAGGGACAGTCAAATATAGAAAGGCAAAATCTCTTAAAGTGCCTATTATAACGGAAGAACAATTTAGATTGATGATTGAATAGGTGAGGGACCAATGAAGCTCATTGGTCTCCTTTATTAATTTATGCGAAGGTTTGAGTGATTTTTCTGGAATAACCAAGAGTGTAAACGCGGATATAGGATAATTCCAGCTATTGATAAAGGCAACCATAATAGAGCATAGGGTACACAAATTTGTCCATAAAGATTAAAAGGAAGGGCACTATAATCCCATATAGATAGCTTTAGCCATATATTTAAAATAAGACCGGCGCATAGCTCTAGGAAGGTCACTAAAAGAGTACCTGCCAAAGCTTTCAGATACAGCGGGATCTTAATTAGAGTCAGGAACCCAAACAGAGTAAAGCAAATACCACCAAGCACCCCCATTGTCCAATGAGTATGTCCCCTCCATATTAGCTCTACTAACAAATAAAGAGCGCCGCCAATAATCCCGAGGTGTAAGGTTTTCATGAGAGTAAAAAACATTTGGACGCCTCCTGAGAAGAAGTTTATATAAGCTACAAGATTATTGGTCTTTTCGTGCTTCATCAGCTGTGTCCAAACGCGTAGAACCATTATTATGTAGTGCTTGATCACGGTCAGATTCAACGCGCTTGCTGTTTCTCAGCTTCTTTTCTTGTCGGTCTTTACCCATATTACTCACTCCTTTTCGTGGATTAAGCTTAGGGTAACCTTTCTTTGGTTTTTCATTACTATTTTTAAAGGGAAAATATACAAGTACAAGTTAGGAGAAATCGTAGGAATAGGGATCGCTAATTTTTATAAAAAAAGATAGGATTCTTGGGTTATCTCCAAGAATCCTATCCGAGGTAATTATTAAATAAATAATCCTACAATTGTAGCAGACAAGATAGATGCCATTGTAGCTACGATGAATAGTTTGAAACCAAATGCGCTTACTTCTTTTGCTTTTGCACCATTGATCGCTTGGATAGATCCGCTAATGATACCAATAGAAGAGAAGTTAGCAAATGAAATTAAGAATGTGGAAATAACAGCAACTGCTTTCTCAGACATGTCAGCCATTAAAGGTTGGAATTGTAAAATCGCAGCAAATTCGTTTGCTAACAATTTTGTACCCATTACAGATCCAGCTGTGATCATTTCGCTTGCTGGAATACCCATAATGAAAGCGATTGGAGATAAGAGATATCCTACAATTGTAGTTAAATCAACTCCAACAATTCCGCCAACAATACCATTTAAAAGTCCTAGGATTGCTAAATATGCAACTAGCATTACAGCAACAATTACGACTACTTTTCCACCGTCTAATGCTCCGGCACCAATGGCTTCAAATACATTTTTTGTTTGAACCATATCGTTAATATCGATTTCAGTATCTTCCTTCGTTGCTTTAACTGGTGTCATGATGGAAGTAATGATTAATGCACTGAACATATTAAGGAAAATAGCGATTAATACAAATTTCGCAGGCAGCATTGTCATATAGGATGCAATCAACGCTGCAGATACGCTTGCCATTGCTGATGTTGAAACAATAAATAGTCTGTTTGAATTTAGCTTACCAATTTGACTTTTAATTGCAAGAATTGCTTCTGATTGACCGAAAAATATAGAGTTAACAGCATTGAAGCTTTCTACTTGAGGTAAACCAGTGATTTTTGAAATAAGTCCGCCAATATATTTGATAATATAAGGAAGAATTTTGTAATGTGTAAGTACAGATAATAATGCAGATGTAAAAATAACAGGCATTAAGACATTTACAAAGAATGGAGAACCTCCTTCAGGAATCCATCCACCAATTACGAATTCGATACCTTCCTGGGAGTAACTTAATAATTTATTGAACGCTCCAGCCACTGCATCAACTACCTTTAAACCGACAGTTGTACCTAGTAATAAGAAAGTTAGAACTAACTGGAAGCCAATCATGATGGCAACAGCTTTAAAATTGATATTCTTTTTATCATTGGAAAATAAATAGGAAATTCCTATTAGCAATGCGATTCCGAGAATACCGAGAATAATGCTCATTAAAAAAACCTCTCAATCTTTTTATTTATATACAATCATTTTGCTCAATGGCAATAAAAATAACCATCAGCCTTGAAGAATTATACTTATATAACAAACTGACTTACAAGGACATATGTCCCAATAATGACTTTAAAATAAATATAAAAATTTTCTAAAAAGTGAGACCGATGATGGAAAATGCTTTGAATCATGTAAAAGAGGTAGAAGTCATTTATAATAAATTTATAAATAGCATCGAGGAGAGAGGGCATTACATGATTAAATTAATAGCAACAGATATGGACGGCACATTTTTAGATGATCATAACCAATTCCCTGAGGATTTTTATGAAGTTTTTTATAAATTAAAAAAGAAAGGGATTATTTTTGGAGCAGCCAGTGGGCGTCAATATTATAATCTTGTAGAGAGATTTCATGATATAAAAGAACAAATGCTATTTATTGCTGAGAATGGAACATATGTTGTATATAAAGGGGAAGAGTTATATTCTCATACACTAAACCTTGAAGAGGCAAGAAAATTTATAAAAATAGCAAGAACCATTGAGGGAGTACATATCGTCCTTTGTGGGAAAAAAGCAGCCTATATTGAAAGGTCGGAACCAGAGGCACTTGCAGAAGTAAATAAATATTATGCCCGATGTGATTTGGTTGAAGATTTAATGCTTGTAGAAGATGAGATTTTAAAGGTAAGCCTTCTTGATTTCAAGGGGGCTGAGCAAAACAGTGCAACCTTCTTTACTTCATTTAAAAAGGATTATCAAGTGACGATCGGTGGCTATTTTTGGATGGATATTATGAATGCGGGTGCCAATAAAGGCATCGCCATAAAGCGAGTACAAGAGCTTTTAAATATACACCATAATGAAACAATGGTATTCGGTGATTATTTAAATGACCTTGAAATGATGCAAAGTGCTTATTATAGCTTTGCGATGGGAAATGCCCATGATCAAATAAAGGACATAGCCAGATTTGAAACAAAAACAAATAATCAGTCAGGCGTGATCGAAACGATTAAAGAACATATACTGATTGCATAATAATTTGATAGATTTAAAGTAGAGTGACTTTGGTAGAAAAGGTCACTCTTATTTTGGTTGGAAATGATTATATATTTACCATCTCAAATATAAAAGCTATACTTCTACTCGTAATTCGTGATGGAATAGGGAAGATTACTGACAAACGAAGGTTAAATAATTGAAGGTGAAACATCTGATGCAAAAAGCTGAAAGAGAGAAGTTCATTTTAAAGTATCTAAAAAAATATGATATGTGCGAGATTTTTTCTGGCATTGATTTAAATGATATTGATGTTGTGCAAATAAAAAAAGGACAGTTGATTTGTTCTAAAGGCGATGAAATCAATGATATGTATTTTCTCGTTGAAGGAAAAGTTAAAATATATACCATAACCCCTGATGATAAACGCTTAATATTGCGGTTCCAAAAATCATTAGGAATTATTGGCGATATTGAATATATACAAGGTACGCTTGTACTTCATACGATTGAAGCTAGTACTGATTGTCTAGTGTTAAAAATACCGTTTCATACCATTAGACATACTGTAGGTAATGACGCAAGGTTTCTGTCATTTTTACTAGACGTGGTTACACGTAGATTTCGTGCTAAAACTGATGCAGCAACATTAAATCTTTTATATCCTGTTGAAGTGAGATTAGCTAGTTTTTTATTATCAACAACTACAGATGGTGAGCGTCCGGTTTATCATGAAGAAGCTGTAGGTTCAAGTTTAAAGGATATTGCGGATATGGTTGGAACAAGCTACCGACATTTAAACCGTATAATAAAAACCCTTTGCAATGAGGATATAATCAGTAGATCGAATGGTAAATTATTTGTTAAGGATCTCAATAGGCTAAAGGAAATAGCAAAAAATAATATTTATGAATAATAAGTGAAGAGTATATTCAAATGAAATATACTCTTTTTTATTTTTGAAAAGCATACATAAACATAAACAGGGAAACCTTGAAGCTTTAGCGTTAAGTAAAGATCGTGTGTATAATACCGAACATTTTTCCAGGAAGCAATAGCAAAAAACGCCGTAATACTAACCGATTTAATGGAAGAGGAAGATTTAATAGGCCACAAATGAATACTCATATATTCGAACGGCTAATAAAGCCGGCCCTTCTGCATCAAGGACAGTATAGAAGAAATATTAGAGCACATACTAAAATAAAATGGGTAATTACCTTATGTAGTGGAGGTAGGAATGATGACTGTTAAAGCAACAGTAAGGATATGCCTGGCAAATCTTGAAGGAATTGAAGCTAGTCTATCAATTTTAGCGTTAAATACAGAACAAAAAGAGACTGCTGCGGATTTGCATCAGGCAATGTTGCTTGTTGGAGAGATTGTTACAGATATTAAAAAAAGAGTCGAAATATTAACAAGCTAAACTCTTTATCATTCGGAGGATGTGTATTGGAAATGCCAGAATGGTTAGATGTCATAGTAAGATCCGTTCTTTTTTTACTAATTTTATTCTTCATCACCAAAATACTCGGGAAAAAGCAAATAGCCCAGTTATCCATGTTTGAATATGTCACAGGAATAACAATAGGAAATATTGGAGCTGAAGTTGTGACAGGCCTGGATCAAAAAATCCATCTGGGAATCATTGCGATTGTTGCAACAGCAGCTGTTCCTTATGTATCAGGCCGGATCACTCTAAAAAGCAAGAAGTTGCGTGACTTTGTTGATGGCAATGGTACTGTTTTAATGCAGGATGGTAAGGTTTTGGAAGGTAATTTAAAGAAAGAGAAAGTTACTACTGATGAATTACTAGAGATGTGTCGTAAGAATGGTGTTTTTGATATTTCAGAAGTAGATTATGCTGTATTAGAGGCAAACGGAGTATTGAATGTCCTATTGAAAAAAGAAAATAGACCATTAACAGCAAAAGACTTGAATATGAAGGTTCCAAAGGAAAGAGAGCCACAAACGGTTATAATGGATGGAGTAATCTTATCTGAACCACTTATACGGATTGGCAAAAATCAGTCATGGCTGAACAATGAATTAGCTAAAATGAATGTGACATTGGATAATGTATTCATCGGACAAGTAAATACATATGGTGAACTAACAGTCGATTTGTTCGACGATAAGATTCGTGTTCCATCTCCTCAGGAAAGACCCCTATTATATGCCACGATGAAAAAATGCCAGGCAGATTTAGAATTATTAGCACTATCATCAGATGACAATGAAGCAAAACAGATGTATCTAAAAAATAGTAAAAAAATGCAGAAAGCAATTAAAAAGGTCGCCTATATATTAAAGCATTAAGGACAAGGGACATCCAAAACGGAAGTCCCTTGTTTTATTTTTGATATATTTTACAATAAATGTGAAGGGGGAGGGTATTGATGCAAGTAGTAACTAACGAATTAGCAAAGTGGGTTGAAGAAGTTGAAACTGACGCATTCTATTCGAGATTATCAAGAATAGAAAAAATTCCGGATAATCCTATGGGTATAGAAATACGGAAGTTCGGTAATGCGATAGCTTTTGTGGCTCAAAATATCCCAGGTCCAGCATTTAACAAAATAAAAGGAATAATGGATAAAGATATTCCTTTATTGAATGAATTGATCCAATTATACAACGATAAAGGGGTTCCAGCGAGATTTGAAATTACCCCTGCACATGCAACATCCATTCTTTATTCGGCCCTTGCAAACCTTGGCTATTTACACACCGATTTTTTAACCAATCTGTATGCTGATCCACAAAAAAGCTATTAATAGATGGAGATGAAAATTCATCAGTTTCAATACGCGAGTTTAAATCAAACGAATTTGATTTATTTGCAGAGCTGTATATAGACGCTTTCGATATGCCGTTATTTTTAAAAGAAAATATCGCCCGCAATAATGAAATACTGTATGGTATGCCTGGATGGAAATTTTATTTAGCTAATTATAAAGATAAACCTGCGGGCATAGGTGTACTATTTATGGGAGAGAGGGGGGCATACTTAGCTGCAGCAGGAACTATACCGCAGTATAGAAATAAAGGAGTTCAGGGAGCTTTAATACAACGACGGATTATAGAGGCAAAACGAAATAATTGTAAGGTAATAGTTGGTCAGGCGAGCTTCGGCGGTATCAGTCAAAATAATATGGGAAGAGCAGGGTTGAAAATAGCCTATACAAAGTCAGTATGGACTCATCAATCATAAGCTATATTGGAGGCACAAATTTGAGCCTTCTTTTTTTATTACCCGGGAAATGTTATTATAATATTTTTTGAAGAATATGGATTGAATGTATGAATAAATAGTCTATAAGTTTAAATTTTAGGGTATAGGGTAATATGCTGTCTTTCCAGTGCAAACTGGAAAGAAAAAGGCAAAAGAGAAGATGGTGAGAGATGAAGAAAAACATTTATAATCATTTAAATGGCAGAAAAATCTTTATTACTCTTTTACTCCTATTTGCTATTTTCTTTTTTGTTCAAATACAGGAAAGTACCCTTTATAAGGCCATTATAAATGGTAATTACGAATATATAAAAACAGCTGTATTGGATTCCATTCTATATGTCTACGTTTTCATGCTGTTTATCATGATTATCCAGAACTCATTTACAATTATTCCCCTGATTCTCGTGATTACTATCAACATTACTGTATTTGGATTTTTTAAAGGCTTTATTTGGAGCTGGCTTACAAGTGTTCTGGCGGCAATGATCATTTTTATCTTCATTAGGTATCTATTCACTGATCGTTTTTCGTCGAAAATTTCTCCTGAACAATTACAAAAAATTGAAGATAAAGGTGTTTCTTATATATTGGTTGCTAGAGTTACTCCTTTTATACCAACCAGCATCATTAATAAATTGCAGGATTAAGTTCAATTACATTGCAAAAGTTTATATTAGGTACGGCCGTTGGAAACTTTATTTATTTTTTTATCTTGGCCCTTATTCCAGCAGGTTTATATTCTAGTGGAATCAATGAATACGTGATAGTGGCAATAATCATTTTACTCATGTCTGCATCCTACTTGTTCTCCAAGATAAGAAATAAAAGGAAAAATGATTATACTAAATTAATGCGTAATAAATGTTAAAAAGAGGGAAGATGATATACTATCCCTCTTTCTTATTACCTTTTTTTCGTTAATCATTATTAGTGTAAAAGGATTTGTTATTTAATCATAATTAATTGTTTTATGCAATGGCTCTAACTGATATTGTCTATTTTTCGTTGAACCAATTGAGGGGATATTTGGGTGGATACGGAAAAGTCGCAACAAATCCAGCCAATTACTACTCGCCGAGGGAAAAGAGAGAGTCCTTTTTTAAAGACAAATGAGGACATATAACATGCAAATATCTTTTACAAAGCAATAAGGAGGAACAAACGATGATATTAATTGTTAATCGAATAGAAGGTAATTTGGCAGTCTGTGAGAAAACTGATAAAAGTATGGTGGATGTTGAGTTGAGCAAATTGCCTGTTGATGTAAGGGAAGGAGATATCCTTATTGAAAAGGATGGTAACTATAAGCTTGATTTAACGCAGACTGAAAGAAGGAAAAAACGTGTACAAGATCTTTTGGAAGACTTATTTGAATAAATACCTATTTCACTATCTTACGCCGAAAAAAGCTCAAAGCATTTTGCTTTGAGCTTTATTTCCGTGTACAACTACATATTTACTCTGCTAAAGAGGATTCCCTAAACTCAATATAAAACAGATGAGGAATGGGGTTAATTCTCCATTTACCTTAAAACCAGCTTACTTCATCGATTAATCGGTTATGCTCATTGGAGTCTTAATCTCTGCCTCAGTTTCAGGATGTATCCTTCTGTCGAGAGCAGGAACGATCTTGATAAAAATAACAATCCCAGCTACACCGATACCAGTAATAAAAATGGATGTAGCTAAATTGGATAGATACGCACTTAATGTAATCGTTAGAGAACAAATTAAATTGGCCACATTATAGGTTAATCCGTTTACAGCTAAATAAGAGCTCCTCGCATGTTCAGGGGGCAAATTAGCCATATAATTTTGCTGGACGGGCACACGCAATACTTCAGCAACAGTTGCGATGAACATTGCTCCGAATAAGAACCAGATATTATTAGAGTAAGAAATCACAGCATAGCCGGCTACAAAGACAATGCAGCTGGTGATTAATACATTTCGGTCGTTCAAATTAGAAACAAGCTTTGTCGCAAACAGGGCTAAAATTACAACCAAAATCGTATTTTCTGTACGTAAGAACCCGACCATCTCAATCCCGCCAAATTCGATTCCTAATAGATTCTGAATGGATAGATCCTCTGACAGTCTAATACTCATATAGCTTGTTAATTGGAATTCCATTGATAGAACAAAGATTCCTGCTAATACGTATAAGACAAAGAGTTTATCTTTAAAAACAGAATGATAATTTGAAAATAATTGTTTGACATGTTGGGGTGGTGTTTTTTTCTCTGTTTTATTTGGTATGTAGCTTTCTTCAATAAAAAATGTAATTAAGGTCCATGCAATCAATGAAGTAATTGAAAGAGCGAGGAGTAATTCAAAGAAGTATTCTCTAAACATAAATCCGCCAATGGCACCGCCAAAAGCGATGGATAGATTATTTGCCCAATACATAATGGTATACATCGATTTTCGTTCCTCAGGACGGCTGACATCAATCAGCATTGCCTGATTTGCAGGCCCTGCTAAGCCCCAGCATATACTGTTAACAGTCATCATAAAGAATGTAATCAGCGGTTCTGTAAACCATGGTGAATTGCAAATCATCATGGTAACGAATGCTAAAAATCGAAGCGATTCAGCAAATACGATTAATTTTTTTCTGCCGAAGCTATCTGAAAAATATCCTCCAAAGAAATTAATCGCTATGCCGACAAACACATTAATCAGCAATAAAAGTCCCGCCATTTTTACCCCGAAATGTGATGATAAATAAATCGCCATGAATGGAAATATCATACCTCCAATGGCGGAACTTAAAAATGACTCTATAATACGTATTTTAATTGTACGGTGAAACTGTTTAAAACCCATGGTTGACCCTCCCCTTTTCCCATTATGTAATTTTATAACATTCTGATAATATTTCAATATAAATTAAGAAAACATGGAATATTGTTTCTATTTCTTATTCTATTTTTTAAAATGGAAGATTACATCCGTAATTTTACGGATAGAATCTACAACTTTCGATGGAGCATAAAAAGCCAAATTCACAAATAAGTGAACTTGGCATAAGCATTTTTTTACTTCCTTTTTTCAAGCAAAGTGCAGTTATTCATCCAATGAGTGTACATTTTCAGCTATATCTTTATAAAGCGGATAAACGTTAAAGGCTGGCGTTTTGCTGCTAAGGCTGAGAATACCGATAAAATCAATATGATCCCAATTGCTCATGATAGGGTAGTAGTTCCATTTCCCTTTTTCTGCTACCCCATTATAGGCTTTTGCTGGTTGTCCAAATGGCGAAAAAGACGAAACCGTACTGACTAATCCATCGTTTGGCCACCAGCTTTTATCTATAATGGGTCCATCTTGTGGATTAGTTCTACTAAATTTCCCTAAGAAACTGGTAGGTTGATGGAGAAACAGATGTGTGTAAGCAGATGGTATATGCTGACCTGTCAAAATACTCTTTTTGGAGGTTTGACCGGTGTAGGAGAAATAATAAACATCTGATTTTGTCTCTACCTTTTGATTAAGTACAGCAGCCCCTGGTGTACTTAAATCATATGCACTTATATCAGTACTCTCCCAAATCTTACTGTTAATGACTTTGGAGAGATACGATTTAAAAGACTCCCCGGGTTCTCTGCGAATTCCCCAATGGTCCAATTTAAAATCATATACTAAGTTTTCTTGGCTGATCCCTGTAACACTGGCGACATTAATGATTAGATCTTTAACAAAAGATATTATTCTATTTTCATCATCTGCATATGTTGTACCGTTATGTGGGGTAGCAATGCTGCTCACACTGTGCACCCACGATTTATTGCCTTCAAAAAGAGAGGACATACTTTCATTCGGGTGGACCTGATGATAGTCACGTTCTTCTGCACTGCCGTCTTCTAGAAGATCAACTAAACTGCGTGTTGTTAATCCTCCCATGCTGTGGCCTACAAGGTGAACCGGATGATCAGCATCCCACTCAGGGTAGACCCCTTCATAGGTGCGCCCATAACGTGAATGTCCATGCTGTTTGGCATGGGACGCTCCGTAATCTACCGTGCCGCCTTTAATATAATAATAGAGTTCTACTGAACGATCATAGTTGCTGGCTACTGGACTGACACTTGCTACAAATGTTTGATGGCCCATGCTTTCTAAGTACTCCGGAACATCCTTTAGTCCGCCCCAATAATTGTAACCTAAAAATTCGCCTTCTCCCCATCCACCTAAACCATGGACCAACACGATAGGATAATCATTGCCTTGGTTTTCAGCGGCACTCGCCTTTGTCTGTGGCAAAAAAGCAAAAAAGCTAATGATTAATCCTGTGACCAAAATAAGATTTGTTACTTTCGATTTCAAACCAATTCCTCCTTAAAATAAAAAGTAGTCCATGACAAAGCGACGGGGTTCGAGTTCTTGCGAAGGAGTATTTTGATAATTCTGTCAATTATTACTATATGTTAGCGCTTACATAATAAGCAAGTGAAAAATTATGAATTAAATATAAATAGGAAATTCAGCCTAACGTTTCCGGATAGGTAAATAAGGGTATTTTACAGCCATATAAAAGTAAAAAGATTCTATAAGGGTAGAAAGTGGGATATGTATGTCGGGAATATTACTAGCATTATTAGCTGCTGTATGCTGGGGCAGCTTGGTATTAATTAGCGTAAAACTTGGTGGAAATGCTTATAGCCAAACATTGGGAATCACATTGGGTGCATTTCTCTTTGCTGTAATTATGTTGTTTTTTTCTGAACCTGTATTTAATCCTACAGTTTGGATTGTAGGGTTGATTTCAGGAGGACTGTGGGCAATTGGGCAAACAGGGCAGTTTATTAGCGTCAAGTATATAGGTGTATCGAAAACAGTACCCATTTCAACGGGCATGCAATTAATCGGAACTTCTTTATTTGGTTTGATTGTTTTTAATGAATGGAGCACGAAGGCTCAAATTATTATGGGGATACTGGCTCTTTGCTGTTTGATTGCAGGCGTGATTCTTAATTCAGTCGGAAATGATAGCGATGAAGAAGGAAGTCAGTTAAAAAAAGGCTTAATCACTCTGACATTATCGTCATTAGGGTATATAGGCTATGTTGTTATTATCAGATGGTATGAAATTGATGGCTGGTCAGCTATTCTTCCGCAGGCTACCGGAATGCTAATTGTTGGTCTTGTAATAGGCTTTTGGAAGCATGCGTTTGATAAATATACAGTGAGAAATATGCTTTCTGGGCTTGTTTGGGCAACGGGTAATATTGCACTTCTTCTGTCAGTTCCAAAAATCGGAGTAGCCACAAGTTATTCTCTTTCTCAAACAGGTATTGTGATTTCCACGCTTGGGGGGATTTTCTTATTGGGTGAGAAAAAGGATAAGAAAAGGTTGATAATGGTCATCGCAGGCTGTCTCCTTGTTATTGCCGGAGGCGTTATATTGGGATATACCAAGAAATAAATAGTCGAGAGGAGAAACGTACTATGTATAAAGATTTAGAAGGTAAAGTTGTTGTTATAACTGGAGCAAGTAAAGGGCTTGGAAAGGCCATGGCCCTTCGTTTTGGGGAAGAGAAAGCAAAAGTAGTTATTAATTATCGTTCAACTGAAAAAGATCTAGATGAGATTGTTCGAATCATTAAAGCCTGTGGTGGGGACGCCATCACTGTTCAGGCGGATATTTCGAAAGAAGAGGACGTTAAAAGGTTAATAAATGAGGCAGTTGAGACATTTGGTACACTTGATGTCATGGTTAATAATGCTGGAGTTGAAAATGAAATGCCTTCACACGAATTAAGCCTTGAAGATTGGAATAAGGTTATTTCCACGAATTTAACAGGATGTTTTTTAGGAAGCAGAGAAGCCATTAAGTATATGGTTGAACATAAGATAAAAGGTTCCGTCATTAATATGTCATCTGTACATGAGCAAATTCCATGGCCCCATTTTGTCCACTATGCGGCAAGTAAAGGTGGGGTTAAACTAATGAGTGAAACGCTTGCCTTGGAGTATGCTCCGAAAGGAATTCGCGTAAATAATATATGTCCGGGCGCAATCAATACACCTATCAATGAAGAAAAATTCAATGATCCTGAAGCGAAGAAGCAAGTTCTTGATCTTATTCCAATGGGATATATCGGTAAGCCTGAAGAGGTTGCGGCGTGTGCAGTTTGGCTTGCTTCGAAGGAATCAAGCTATGTGACAGGATTAAGCTTATTTGTAGATGGTGGAATGACACAATATCCAGGTTTCCAGGCAGGCAGAGGATAAACATTCGGTAAAAAAGATCATGCCCTTTGGATAATTAACAGACAATCGTACATACATTATTAGGATGGTATGTACATAGTCTATTGTATCTGAAATATAAGGGTGGAGTTTTATGCCGATAAGATCTGGTTTGGAATACATCGAGAGAATAGATAATCTTCATTCAACGATATGGATCGATGGACAAAAAGTAAATGGTAAAATTTCTGAACATCAAGCTTTTAAAGGAGTCATGAAAAGTCAGGCTGCCTTATATGATTTGCAATTAAAGGAATCCAACCGAGATATCATGACATTTCGTTCACCTGTTACTGGCAATCTGGTTGGGACCTCTTTTTTGGAACCAAAAACAAAAGAGGATTTAGAAAAAAGAAGACTGATGACACAAGTATGGGCTAAATCAAGCGGAGGGTTTTTGGGCAGATCACCAGACTACATGAATACTGTGATGATGTCCTTTGCGTCTGCCGCGGCCATTTTTTCTGAGCAGGATGAACGCTTCACTAAAAACATGCTGACGATATTTGAGAATGCCCGCGAGCAAGATTTATCTTTCACCCATACATTTATTAATCCACAGGTTAATCGCTCATCCTATTATGTTGAAAATTTCACCCAGACAATATCAGCACAGACGACAGAAATAAAGGATGATGGGATTGTTATAAATGGAGCCAGGCTTTTAGCCACACAGGGAGGAATTACGGATGAAATACTAGTGTTCCCTGCCAATGCCGCTGGGCATAATAAAGATTTGGCTTATGGCTTTTCCATTCCAAGCAACACGCCTGGATTGAGATTTATATGCAGAGAACCATTTAGCTACCGTGATTCGGCATTTGATCATCCGCTTGGTTCCCGTTTTGATGAAGTGGATTCCATTGTCGTGTTTGATCAGGTATTGGTTCCCTGGGATAGAGTGCTCTTTTATGAGAATCCTCTTATAGCTCAAAAAATTTATCAGGAAAGCAGCTTCCATTTACTAGCTGCACATCAGGTTACATGCAGAAGAATCATCAAGCTGGAGATGGTATTGGGAATTGCCCAAAAGCTAATTGATTCCATACAGGTGGGGGAGTATCAGCATATACATGAAAAAATAAGTGAAATATATGTCGGATTGGAATCATTAAAGGCTTTGTTGCTTGCATCTGAAGTAAATGCCAAGGCGGATAAGTGGGGAACAATGGTACCGGATGCAAATCCGTTACAGGCATCCATTTTATTGTTTGCTCGTTTGAATCCAAGATGTACGGAAATTCTTCAATTAATCGGAGCGAGTGGGCTTATGGCCATTCCAACAGAAGCTGATTTTTCATCAGAAATCGGTGCGGATCTTGATTTGTATATGCAGGGAGCCATCGTTGGAGCAGAAGAAAAAGTGAAGATTTTTCGGTTGGCATGGGATATATCCATGAGTGCTTTCGGAACGCGACAATCCCTGTATGAACGATTCTTTTTTGGCGACG
Organism: Bacillus sp. z50; assembly: GCF_058313585.1. Taxonomy (NCBI): domain Bacteria; kingdom Bacillati; phylum Bacillota; class Bacilli; order Caryophanales; family Bacillaceae; genus Bacillus; species Bacillus sp. z50. The sequence continues at coordinate 252,678 of NZ_JBZFQL010000004.1, read as the reverse complement.
CAGTCAGATTGGCTTCAGGGCTCTATATGAGTTACCCAAAAGAAAACTATGTTAAATTAATTGATCAATTTTTAGATGAATACTAAGAGGGAGGACAGTTATCGAAAAAACGATAGCTGTCTTTATTTTTGGCTGTTATCGTATAGATTGTTGTTCCTGTATATAAAGGAGTAAATATCCATTTAGTGGTACCATTAGATAAAGAAAGCTACTACAACAAAAGGAATAGATTTGTAGAGTGAGGGAGATTGGTAGGTGTACGAATCTCGATAATAATAGAGAAATATTTATTTAGAGGTGGCGCAATGTTTTTTAGAAAAAAGAGATTTTTTGTTTGTTCGGTATGTGGTTATGATCGTTTACCAGGGCCTTTATATGAAAAGGGTATTCCTGATGTAAGCCTTATTTGTGCTTGTTGTGGATTTCAGCCAGGGTACGACGATGAAGTTTTAGGATATACATTTGAAAGTTATCGAGAAGAGTGGATAGAAAAGGGGGCTAAATGGTTTTGGGAGAAAGAGAAACCAAAGCAATGGGAGCTCAAGAAACAGCTGGAAAATATTGATATAAAATAGAGCTTAAGGTCGAGTTTGTAAATTTGCATTCTTTATTCTTTATAGAACCGGTGAAGATTAACGGATGAAGGAAATGGAAAACACAAGTAGAATCTATTCAAAGAAACATAAGGGGGAGAATAATGAAAAAAGCACTATTGGTTATAGACGTTCAGAATGGAATGTTTCAAGAAGGGAACGTTGTGTATAAAGGAGATGTCCTGCTAAAAAAATTAAAAGGACTGATTGATCAGGCACGCTCTTCTAAGACACCGATTTTCTATATACAGCATAATGCATCTGCTGGACACCTATTAGAATATAGAACAAAAGGTTGGGAGATTCATCCTGAAATTAATCCAAATAATCAAGATATCATTATTCAAAAAACTACCCCTGATTCATTTTTTAATACTACTTTAGATGATGAACTGAAAAGACAAGGGATTGAACATTTAATACTTGCCGGAATTCAAACAGAAGCCTGTGTTGATACAACTTGCAGAAGAGCTTTTAGTATGGGATATAAAGTCACTTTAGCTTCAGATACACACAGCACTTGGGATTCAGAAGACCTTACTGCCCAACAAATTATAAACCATCATAACGGTGTATTACGCTGGTTTGCTGATGTTTACTCAAGTCAAGACATTACATTTAATAGTGCATTGTAAACTTTCAAGTCTACATTAATCCATACATGGAATAGATTGATGATTAACTTGTAGAAAAAAGACTGATTTTTAATAACATTTAGTAATTAGTTGAATGACTTGCAATTCGATTAGGAACTAAATTAGTTATTATCTTAATATTATAGTAGGTATTGTAAATTATCTGTTTTTAATTAATAATTAGAGTATAATTTGTAACGACTTTTTATCGGAAGGGAACCAAATGAAAGTGAGCATTAAAGAGGAATATGAGAAGCTAGATGTTTCCATGGGACAGATAAAGTATGCAAAGAGAATACAAAAATTGTTATGCGAAAGATTGGATATGGAATTGCCAAGCGAGTATGAGCTATCTGAAATTGTGGTGGAACAGGCTTTGTTTACTTATATAGATATATTAGAAAAATATTATCGCTTGGATGGAAAACCGTGGGAAGAGTTTTATGCAATATATCATGGAGTAACTAATGTTCCTAGACAATTAGAGGACTTTAAAGAACAGAAAAAAGGGACTTTGCAACTTTTAAGAAAAAGGGAGAGCTAATCCTCAGCTGAAGTAAAACTTTGAGGAAAAAGAAGCACTTAGCTAATGCTAACTCTCTTTGTGAAAGAATAAACTGAAACTATCGGGAGTACCCGCTCCAATATCAGAGCTGTGATGTAGTGACCCCAATAAGTTAGAAATCTGACTTTTGGGGTGTAATACTGATCAGCTCTTTTTTTGCTATGCAGCTAGGGGCAGTATATTTCAATGGAGTATGGATATTTATGTTAAAGTGAACATGTAGGGAGGAGAGATAGTTGGTTTATTTCGCAAAGACTCAAAGAGTAGCATTATGGTATATAATGCTATTAATGATATTGACAATTTCAATAAATGACTTTTTCGATTGGTTATTATACTTCCAAATGATATTTTCTTTAGTTATTCTTGTTTTATTATGTATCAGATATAAATTTGTGATAAATAATGACTATTTGACGTATCAAATATTGTTTTTTAAATGGCCTTTATATAAAACAAGTATATTTCCCCATCAAATAAAACAGATTAAATTTAAACGAGTCAATTGGTATACCAAAGGTGCTTTTATGCAAGTTAAAAAAGGACTTACCATCCGAATTGTAAATTTCAATCCCAACGACGTTTTCAAAGAATTAGTTGATTTTGCTAACAAACATGGTATTCCATATTCTAAAACGAAAGATTATATAATTATAGAAAAATAGTCTTATTCCCTAACGAGGGTATTACTTTCATATCAAGGGCTGGTTGATCAGCTCTTTTTTGCTATTCGGTTAAAGGAACAGATTAGTACAAGATGACCAAAGCTAATAAGTTATAAAATATGAGGTGGTAAAATGAAATTCCATCTATTGGGAGAAAAAGCTAAAGTAGAAATAGATATCATAGCTCGTGAATATCCGAATAGCTTTGATTATTGGGATGGAAACTGGGTTATTTCAAACGTGAAAGTTGAAATCCCTGGATATTATGTTGATTTTATTGCTAGTTTAAGAACTGATGACATTAGGGATTTTTTAAATGATTTGAAGTTAATGAATAAGGATTTATCGGGTAAAGCTATATTGAAAAATTTAGATAGCTTTATTTATTTTGAATGTGAAATGGATAAGTTGGGGCATATAGAATGGTCTGGAGAGACTTGTTATCCGACAGGAAGTGGTGCTGTATTATCCTTTGAATTTGTATCAAATCAATCATATTTAGATGATTTGATTAAAGAATTAGAGAATATAATCTCTCTATATCCAGTTATAAGTAAACCGTAGCTATTGTATTAACAGGTCAATAGCAGAAAATCAAGGCTGTCATGTTGACGGTCTTTTTTTATGCTCCCCATTAGGTAAGACAGTTTGAAAAATCTGGCTTACCTAATGGGGAGTTTTTCTGTGCTCAAAAAAAAAGAACGCTGTATTGATCACATGGGGCGATTCATTTTGGGGCACAGTAAAATAGAATAGTATTATTAAAAAAACGAATTTTAAAAGAGGCGTTAATAGCATCTGTAACAACGTTATCAATAGAGATTGAGCGGCAGAACCCCTTAGAATTCAGGGTTCTGCTTTTATTATATTCATTGTTTACTAGACAGGGAGCAGTTCAATACCGCAGTTGTTTAAGTGAATATTCCTAGCTTTCCAATACGTTCAATAGCTTCTATTAGCCGTTTTTCGTCTACTAATAAGCCGACACGAATGTAGCCTTCTCCGTATTCACCAAAGCCTTTTCCTGCTGCAACGGCTACATCTGCTTTTTCAAGCAAATAATCAGCAAAGCTCTCGCTCTTGAAACCGGCAGGGACAGGAAGCCAAGCAAAGAATGAACCAGTTGGGGCTTCGACTTTCCAGCCGATTTTATTGCAAGCGCCAATGAGGGAATTTCGTCGTCGTTCATAGCGTTCGATAAGCTCTTCTACGCAGGATTGCTCCCCTGTCAAGGCTGCGATTGCCGCTTTTTGTACAGCAGGGAAGAGGCTGACGTAAAGATGATCTTGAATGAGATTGAGTGCTTCGATGATAGCTGGGTTTCCGATAGCAAAGCCAACACGCCAGCCTGCCATATTGTAAGTTTTCGAGAGTGTGTACATTTCAATGCCGACTTCTTTTGCACCCTCCGTTTCAAGAAAACTGATAGGTTTTTGTCCATCAAAGCCAATAGCTCCATAGGCAAAATCATGAAGTACGGTAATGTTATTTTCTTTTGCAAATGATACTGTTTTTTCAAAAAAAGCATGATCTGCGGTAGCTCCGGTAGGATTATTTGGGTAGTTTAAATACATTAGCTTTGCATGGGTCCTTTGTTCTAAAGGGATGCTTTCATAATCCGGCAAAAATTGATTATCTTTTGTTAGTGGAAAAGTTTCATAGTTTACGTTTGCTAATACAGCTCCAGATAAATAGTCGGGATAGCCTGGGTCTGGCAAGAGCATTAGCTCTCCATCGTTGAGCAAGCACATTGGTAGCTCAACTAGTCCGGCCTTCGTTCCAAAAAGGATGGCAACTTCAGTTTTAGGGTCAACCTCGACGCCATATTGCTTGTGATAAAATTGTGCTGCCGCTTCTTTCAACTCTTCCAAACCCCGAAATGGAGAATATTTATGAGTTTGTGCATCTTCAGCCGCCACTTGCAGGGCTTTGACGATATGCGCAGGAGTAGGTTGATCAGGATTTCCTTGTCCGAGATTAATAATGTCTCTGCCTTCAGCTATAGCGCTGTTAACTTTTAGGACAAGTGTTGCAAAAAATTGGACTGGCAGTTTTTTTAAGCGTTCTGAATATGTCATATAATTCACCTTTACGAAGAGAATATAGTTTTGAATATTTAAATAATAGATAAAATTCTATAACCTTTATTTAGAAATGTCTATAGTGAGCTGAAAGAATTTGAATATAGCGGTAGTAAATGGTTATTAGATTTGCTGAGTCATAGATTATAGGGGAACGTTTGATGAAGTGGGTGTGGTAGCTTTTTCAGAAATGATTGTTTTTCGGAAAATGTGAAATGTGGAGACTATACATTAAATGAGCTTGTTTGGCAGATGAAAATAGTGAGCGATGAAAGTGTTATTCAGTCGGCTTGCGAAAATGTAGAGTTTTACATTATCGTCAGTTCAGCCCTACGAAGAAGAATGGGGAGTTTTTTAATCCGATGTATGTGGATTGGAATATTTTATTGAAATTGCAATGATGAAAGCGGTTCAACAGTTTACGTCAAAAAGGTTTTTGTTGACAGACTATTCTGAAGTCTGTAATATCATAAACAAATCAAATAAAGCTATAGCTTATCGAGAGCGACCGAGGGACTAGGCCCTATGACGTCCGGCAACCCCCTTAATAGGGAAGGTGCCAATTCCTGCAGAATGTATTACATTCTGAAAGATAAGTCGAGATAGATGTATTTCGATGCCCCTTTCAGATGAGAGGGGCATTTTTGTTTCAAAAAATGTGTAGAGATAGAGGTTGGCATATGATAAAAATTCAGAATGTTAATAAGATTTACAAAACTAAAAGCGGTATAGTAAATGGAGTTGACAACGTTTCCTTAACAATTAAAAAAGGCGAGATATTCGGGATTGTCGGGTACTCAGGAGCAGGTAAAAGCTCGCTGCTACGCTGTATTAATTTGTTGGAGCGTCCAACATCGGGAAATATCACAGTTGATGGAATTGATCTGGCTAAGTTGAGAAGCAAGCAATTGCGTCATGCACGCTTAAAAATCGGGATGATTTTTCAGCACTTTTATCTTATTAGCCAGAAAACAGTTTTTGAAAATATAGCTTTTTCTTTAAAGGCAGCAAAAGTGCCGCAGACTCAAATACAAGACCGAGTAGAAGAACTGTTGAAAATGGTCGGATTAGCTGAAAAGCGTGAAGTGTATCCTTCGCAGCTAAGTGGGGGACAGAAGCAGCGTGTAGCGATTGCAAGGGCGTTGGCGAATAACCCGACAGTACTCCTTTGTGATGAGGCGACCTCAGCACTAGATCCGACGACAACGAAATCAATATTGAATTTGTTGAAAAAAATCAATAAGGAGCTCAATATTACGATTGTGTTGATTACACATGAGATGAATGTAGTAAAGGAAATTTGTAATCGAATGGCGATTATGCAGGATGGCAAGGTCATTGAGGAAGGCTCGGTGTATGATATTTTTGCTAAACCCCATGCCGATCTTACGAAGGAATTCATTAACAGTGTTGTTTCGTTCGATATACCTGACGCTATTTACCAAAGTTGCAAGGGTCCGATTGTCAAGGTGACGTTTAGGGGAACGGTTGCCGGTGAGGGAGTCATATCGGATACGCTTCAGCAATTTAATGTAAAAGGCAATTTTCTTCATGGCTCAATTGAATATATTCAGGAATTGCCTTTAGGTATTTTTATCATGGAGCTTCGCGGACAGAAGGAAGAGATTAATAAAGCGATATCTTATATAGAAAGTCGAGAGGCAGAAGTGGAGGTGTTCCAACATGGGCTTTGATTTCAACCACTTTATAGAGCTTATTCCTGAAATTAACACAGCATTTTTGCAGACGATTTACATGATTTCCATTTCTTTAGCTGTCGCAATCGTGATTGGTTTACCAGTTGGAATTCTATTATATGTGACAGAAAAGGGTTTATTTTGGGAAAACAAAACGGTTCAGAGGATATTAGGATTTGTCGTCAATTTGGTCCGATCAATACCATTTATTATTTTATTGGTTGCTCTTATGCCATTGACCGAATTTGTTGTAAAGACAACGATTGGACCAACAGCTGCTAGCGTATCGCTGTCAGTCGCAGCTATTCCGTTTTTTGCGAGAATCGTTGAAACGTCTTTACGAGAAATTGATAAAGGTGTTATTGAAGCCGCGATAGCAGCTGGTGCGACACCGTGGATGATTATTAAGGAAGTACTATTGCTCGAAGCGAGATCAGGTATCATTTCGGGTATTACACTTACATTAATTAGCTTGATTGGGTTTTCTGCTATGGCAGGAACGGTCGGTGGTGGCGGTATTGGTGATTTAGCGATTCGCTATGGGTATTATCGCTATGATAATACCATTATGATTGCAACTGTTATTATTTTAATCGTATTGGTTCAGGTTATCCAACTTGCCGGTGATTTCATCGCAAAAGTTATAGATAAAAGATAATAGAAAAGGGGAATTATTTCATGAAAAAGGGGTTAACAGCATTTATTTTATTCTTAGTGGTAGGTACATTGGCAGCTTGCAGCGGCAATGAAAGCATTGAGGATGCAAGCTCAGAGTCAAAGGATATTAAAATTGGAGCTACTTCTGGTCCTTATAGTGATATGGCAACGAAAGCAATCAAGCCAGGCTTGGAAGAATTGGGATACAAAGTAGAAGTGGTGGAGTTCAGTGATTATATTCAACCGAATAAAGCGTTAGATGGTGGAGATATTGATGCGAACCTTTTTCAGCATACTATTTACTTGGAAAACTTTGAAAAAGAGAACAGCATGGATTTGACAGGGTTAATTAAAGTACCGACTGCGCCGATGGGTATTTATTCAAACACGTATAAATCTTTGGATGAAGTGAAGGACGGAGCGACGATTACAATTCCGAATGATCCGGTAAATGCAGCTCGCGCATTCAATACACTTCAAGATGAAGGATTAATTGTAGTAGATGAAAATGCAGAACCCCTTAAAGTTTCTGAAAAGGACATAATCGAAAACAAGAAAAACTTAAAATTCCAGCCGCTAGAGTCAGGACAGCTACCTCGATCTATTGACAGTGCAGATTTATCAGCAGTACCAGGAAACTTCGCATTAGCTGCAGATATGGACTTATTAAGTGCATTAGCGCTTGAGAATATGCTTGATCCGTATCGAAATTTAGTGGCAGTAAAGGCTAATAATGATGATTCACAGCTAGCTAAGGATATTTTATCAGTGGTAGAATCTGATGAATTCGAAAAAATAATCGATGAAGAATTTGTCGGCTTCGGCAAGCCTGAATGGATGAAATAATAAGAAAAAATGTCCCAGTTCTCTCTTTGTTTTATGTATAAATACTAAGGCTGTATATCCCTTAGATTAAACAACTAATTCGTAAACAATACAAAACCATAGAAGGAGCATGGCGGGTGTAAGGTTAGACATACAGAATATATAAAGATAACACTTCCCACTTTATTAATGTTTTTAACAGCAAATAGAAATGAGTGATGAAAATGACTGTTTTTTCAGTTCATGGTGCTCCAAGTGAATATATTTTGAAAGATAACGCTTTAGATTTATTGGAAGCTAAGCTGCTGGAACGCAATCTCCGCAGAGTTCTTGTGGTTCGTGGGAAAAAGTCCTGGGAGGCAGTAAAGCCGTATTGGCCGCAAATGGCAGAGGTAGAATTGGAAGAATATACGTACGGAGGCGAGTGCTCATTTGCCGAAATCGAGGCGGTTACTAAGCTGGTCAAGCATCATTCATTGGATGCGGTAATAGGTGTCGGAGGCGGAAAGATACTCGATCTTGTTAAGGCGGTTTGCGATGCGACTGAAAGGCAGTCCATTCTCATTCCGACATTGGCATCTAATTGTTCGCCATGGACGCCTTTAAGCGTTATATATGATGATTCCGGAGCTTTCATTCGTTATGATATATATCCGGTTTGTACCAGTCTGGTGCTAGTGGAGCCGCAAATTTTAGTTGATGCTCCAATAGAAATGTTAATTGCCGGTATTGGAGATACTCTTGCGAAATGGTACGAAGCGGATGTACAGATGGCTGTAATTGATAATAAGACTGTTCCACTGCAAATTGCTCATTTTGCTGCAAGAGAATGTAAGGATTTATTGCTAAAATTCGCCCGTGGAGCTGTTGAAGCTGCAAAGGCTGGGGAAGTAAATGATGATTTCGTCAAAGTAGTGGAAACGATTATTATGTTTGGTGGCATGGTTGGGGGCTATGGTGATTATTACGGTCGAATTGCTGGCGCTCATTCGATTCACAATGGTTTAACGGTACTTGAAGAAACTCATCACGCCTTGCATGGTGATAAGGTGGCATATGGCATTTTAGTTCAGCTAGTGCTGGAAGACAAATGGACAGAAATTGAAGAGCTTCGACTGTTTTATGAGGAGTTGGGCCTTCCATTATCCTTAACAGATTTAGGTGTGGAAGATATAACGGAAGCGCTGATTGCTGAGGTTGCTGAAAAAGCAACAGTTACGGGTGAGTCGATTCATGTAATGTCAATTGGATTGGTTACAGCTGAGAGGGTAGTGGAAGCAATTCAGAAGTTGGAGCAATTTGTTTGTGAGAGTGAGAAATCTTGCTAAAGTTGTTTACATAAACGGTCATCATCCACTCTAGGAATTAGAAGGTGTTTTAGGATTAGTTGATTGTGCAGGTTTCTTAGTAGACAGTTAAAAAGCTGTCTACTTTTTTTATTAGTCGTTAGCAATAATGTTTATGAAAACAGCCTTATCTTTACATGTAAATAAAGTTGTTTTTTCCTAATTAAAATGCTTATCTGGCTGCATAGTTTATTACCAAAATTATAAACTTGTTTATTTGTATAAATGAACCCTAAAATGGATAGGGAAATTTACTATTAAACGAAGGAAGTTGATTATGGAATTCACCAAGTATGCGAGTAAGAAACACACCGTACAGCAAATTGCAGAAGATCTGCTACATGTTACTCAACAGGCAGCTATTGCTTCATATCCCTGGATAGGAAAGGGAAATAAGATTGAAGCAGATGGTGCAGGGACAAGGGCTATGAGGCATCATTTAAATACAATCGATATGTGTGGAAGAGTCGTAATTGGTGAAGGAGAAATGGATGAAGCGCCAATGCTTTATATCAATGAAATGCTGGGAAATGGGAACGGTCCGGCAATTGATATAGCTGTTGATCCGGTGGAAGGTACTACGTTAATGTCTAAAGGGAAAAATCATTCAATGGCTGTGTTGGCTGCTGCGAAAAGTGGAAGCATGCTTCATGCTCCTGATATGTATATGAAAAAGATCGCAGTTGGGCCAAATGCAAAAGGATGTATTAATATAAATGCCTCCTTAAAAGAGAATATGCAATCAGTTGCGAAGGCCCTTGGAAAAGATGTAAGAGAATTGACCATTATGATTCAGGACCGCGACAGGCATAGTACTTTAATGGCACAGGTTCTCGAACTGGGAGCGAAGTTGAAGTTATTCTCTGATGTTGATATAACGGGCGCTATAGCAACTGGAATCGATGGAATGGATATTGATATGCTTGTCGGTACAGGCGGAGCTCCAGAGGGTGTCATCACTGCAACTGCACTAAAATGTCTGGGAGGAGATTTTCAGGGGCAGCTAGTTCCTATGAATCAGGAAGAATATAACCGATGTGTACAAATGGGTATTGAAAATCCAACTAAAATTTTCGAGCTGGATGAAATTATTCGTACAGATGATTGTTTATTTTCTGCAACGGCAATCACCGACGGTATGTTTTTGAATGGAGTCAGGAAGTTACCAAGCGGGAAAATGAGTACCCACTCCTTGTTACTGGTAGGCGCAAATACAAGAAATACAAAATTTATCCATACACACCACCATTAATGCTTTCTAAAAATAAAATCCTATAAAAGCAGTGATGATATGCTTTTATAGGATTTTTTTATTTCAAGGTTGATCAATACTTTCAAATCTTAATCCCGAATTAAATTAATCCTTTGCAAGAATCATTTTTGAGAGTAAAAAGGTAAAAGGAATCGCAATAATAGTAGCGATTATAGGTGCTATATTATCATGTATGGAAAGCAACTGGACTAAAATATAAATGGCAAGCGTGGACACTAAGATATTAACGACATAGGTTAATGGGAATTGAAGGAATTTTTTTAAAGTTGGTTTCGTTCGATAGGTAAAATAGGAATTCAGATAAAAGGAGCCAATCATACTGATAAAAAAACCAAGTAAATGGGCAGTCATATAGTTCATCTGAAACACTTCTTTAAAAAGTAAATACAAAATATAATAGTTGATTGTATTTACAATGCCAACCATATTAAATTTCCAAAATTCCTTTTCAAATAAAATCATCGAGTACAACCAGCTTTCTTCGCTTTTTTTCTAGGTTCTCTTATTATACTCAATTTAACAGTCAGCTAAAATATTCCATAAAAATGGATAAGGGTTATTAGCGATAGATGCGAAGTAAATGACTGATTACTATATGGATATAAAAAGAAGTAAGACCGGAAATGGTCATTCGCGGTCTTACTTAGTTACTGGTTAAATAGATGAAACTCTTTCCACCAATCCATTCCAATATCCCGATAAAAATTTAATTTTGTTAAGTTATAGGAGTTAGGTTGATTCAGTAAATATTTTTGAAACTCATCAGCTTGCTTTTTTTGTTCCTCCGTAACAGAACGATGGTTATCGAGTAATACGTGACCTAGTTGATGCAATAAATGGGAGTGGACATTTTTTATCGCATCTTTAGGTGTGTACTTAGCGGCATAGTGCAGGGACTTAAGATAATGGCTTGCTGATTTTTCAAAATCATTAAGTAAGTAATTCATCTTCCCGATTGATTCATGAACACGCATTTTATCCATGTCTGTTTTAGCCAGTGATAAGGCTGCTTCATATGTATCTCTAGCTTTTTGCAGGTTATTCACTTTTATATATTGATCAGCCAAAAGGATTGTAGCAGGAAACACCATTTTACTGACCCTCTTTGGCATTTTACCCGAGATGGATGGCAGGGCGGTTTCTAAAAGCTGAATAATTGTATCCGTTTCTGTGTTCTCATCAGCATGAAGTGCTTTATATAAAAGTTCTTCCGTTGGGTTGGTATGGTGAAACTTATTCAAGATACTCATATAGCATCACCTTTCAGAAAATTTATTATATTAATATAATTATAACATGTTATTCCTGTTTTCATCTTTCCTAATTTAATTAAAAATGCGAACTTCATTGTGCTGGAATGTAAGAAACACGATTTTAAAATAGTTATACTTAGAGCCATATGAATCGTTTCACAGCCAAACCGACAAGCAGGATAAGTTAGACACGATTCAATCTATTAACAAGGATACTGAAAAAAGAAAGGATACTGATAAAGAGTAAGGAATTAATGGAGATTACTCTACCAATTGCTATAGAACGGGTTTGCTCAAGAATAATGACAGGTAAAATTACGGAAGTTATAACACCTCCTATGTGGGAGAGGAGGTGTCCCGAAAATAAGGACTTAAAAACGTGATTGTAAAGGGATTGAAGTGCGTATTTTTTGGAAGCAATTTATGGATTAGAGACTATGAAAATATTCCCTTTACTTTAAATTACCATATAATTCAAATGAATAGGGGATAAAACAAAAAAAGCCCAATAGACTTTTCTATTGGGCTACTAATTTGCTATTCTTCTATTTTCCACCAAACATATCGAAAAGACCTTTGGCTACACTGCCTTCATCGCTTGACCCGCCTCTAGACGGCATAGCGGAAAACACTCTGCTTGCAAGGCGGCTGAAGGGGAGTGATTGAACCCAGACTGTTCCAGGACCCTGCAATGTAGCAAAAAACAGACCCTCTCCGCCAAATAACGCGGTTTTAATACCTTTGGCAAATTCAATATCGTAATCGACATTTCTGGTCATTGCAACGATACAGCCGGTATCTACTCGTATTTTTTCTCCTGGAGCTAATACTTTTTGATGTAATGTCCCTCCGGCATGCACGAAAGCCATCCCATCACCCTCGAGTTTTTGCATGATAAATCCCTCACCGCCAAAAAAGCCAGCCCCAATTTTTTTCTGGAATTCTATACCTACTGATACACCCTTCGCAGCTGCTAAAAAGGAGTCCTTCTGGCAGATTACCTTTCCATCCAATTCACTTAAATCCAAAGGAACGATCTTTCCCGGATATGGAGAAGCAAAAGATACATGCTTTTTTTGAGTTCCTTCATTTGTAAAGGTGGTCATAAATAAACTTTCTCCAGTCAGGACTCTTTTTCCGGCACTGAATAATTTGCCCATCATTCCAGATTGGGAAGAAGAACCGTCACCGAAAATGGTTTCCATTTGAATCTGCTCATCCATCATCATTAAGCTTCCGGCCTCGGCCACGACTGTTTCTTTCGGATCTAATTCCACTTCTACAAATTGCATATCGTCTCCGTATATCTTGTAATCAATTTCATGGTTGTTCATTGCCAAACACCTCCAAATTGATAAATCTCTTCAGTTAAAGTGTAATCCAAAACAATTGAGGATGCGAGTTTGGTATACAATCAATTATTGCTTTTTTTCGCCCTTTTTTGTCCAGGGAACCACCAATTCCATTTGCCCAGCAATTTCATTAGAGAAGGAACAAGGACCATACGGACAAGGGTGGCATCTATAAAAATAGCTAAGGCCACGCCAACCCCGATTTGCTTTACCGGTACAATATCTGTAAAAGCAAAGGCACCTGTAACAGCAATCATTATGGCGGCTGCCGAGGTGATAATTTTGCTTGTTGTAGTTAAGCCTTCAAGGGTAGCTTTATCGTTATCTCCAGTTTCGAGATAAATCTCTTGGATACGGGAGATTAAGAAAACTTCATAATCCATACTTAATCCAAAAACAATTGCAAAGGTTAAGATAGGTATCATTAGTGCAATTGGGTTAGGATCAACTCCTAAATTCCCGTGCTGGAAAATCCATACAATGATACCAAAGGCAGCTCCAAGGGAAAGGATATTCATCAGAATAGCTTTCACCGGAATGAGTACAGACCGGAATGCAACTAATAAAATCAAATAAGTAGCCCCGATGATCAGTAATAAACCTTTTGGGACCTGCTCCAGGATTTCATCAAAAATTTCTTGTGTGAATTTTGCCTGACCGCCAATAGTGTGAGTCAGCTCTGGATGTATGTCTTGATTCTCAGCCTCTCGAACCCAATCTTTTGCTTTCGCGGTTTTGTATGCTGCATCGAGTTTAACCGTTATGTGGGTTGTATCTTCGTTCACTAGCTTTTCGAGGACAGGAGCCATTTTTTCTCTAGCCGCATCAGATTGTAAGGTTTGATATAACTCTTCAGCGGAGTTTGTGTTTGTATACGTAAATATTGAATCAACTTGATCGACAAGCTCATCTTCCTTAAGCTCATTTATAAATGCTTCTATGTTCTCAAGGGATTCCTTTGATAATATGTCCTCTTGATTTTTTGTTTCTAAAACAATCGGTACGTTTGACTGATTGCTTGGAAGGAAAGAGTCTTCAAATTTTTCATATGCAATTCTTGTTTGACTGTCAGCCGGCAAAGAATCAGCATTAGGTATTTCTAAATCAATATTGCGAATAGGGGTGGCTGCAATCATTAAAATGAGTAAAGCGGCTAAGGCCATAATTATAGGGCGTTTCATTACGAAGTTTGCGAAACTTCTCCATTTACTGTCCGAGTTTTCTTTAGTTTTTAGAATCATAGCTTTGTTAATGTTTTTACCGATAATTCCTAATAAGGCCGGCAGGAAGGTAAGGGCAGAAATGACAGAAATGAAAACAGCGACTATACCGCCGACAGCTATACTTCGGAATATATCAATATTAATGAAAAACATCCCTGCAAGACCAAGAACAACACAGGTTCCAGAAAAAGTAATGGCTTTCCCGGCAGTTTTGTTTGTAATGCTCACGGCTTTACTGACTTCATGATGCTGCAGTTCTTCTCTGAATCGATGGATGTAGAGAAGGGCAAAATCTATGCTGACTGCTAACCCAATCATGGGAACAACATTTAAAACAAATACGGAAAGATTAATACTCTGACCAATAAAATAAATAATCCCCATAGAGGATACAACAGCTACGATCCCGGTCATCAGAGGAATGGAAGCAGCAACCAATCCTCCAAAAGCTAATAACAATACAATCATGGCGATTGGAATCCCAATCATTTCGGCATTTTTTAAATCAGTTTGAGATGCTTTGCTCATATCTTCTTCAATGACATGGCTACCAGTCAGAGAAGTGGATATATCCTGGCCAGCAATCTCTTGGTTTAAAGCTTTAATATAATCTGCAGGTTCTTGTGTGTCTTCGTCAAAAGAGATAGAGGCATAGGCAATCTCCTTTTTATATTGTGAATCATTTTCTAAGGGGGATTCTACTGAGCTAAACCCGTCGATTTTTTTCACATCATTCAATACTGAGTTTATCCTTTGTTTAAAATCCTTTTCCTCTAAATTATCCTTATTTTCAAATAAAATGATATAAGGTGAGGCTGATTGGCCGAACCGATCCTCTAATAGCTCATTTGTTTTATCATAGGAGGACTCTTCCATCTCAAAGCCGCTGCCTTGCAGAATACCAGGCATTTTTAGAGCGAAGAATCCCATTACCAATGTGAAAATAATCCAAATCACTAAGATTATTTTACGATATGTATACATCATTCAATAAACCTCCTCTTTTAGCTCTATGTGCCACAATTCTCTATACCCATGTATACAAGATATATCCTCCCGCTATATAACATTTTAAACTTTAAAAGCAGTTTATCATAGGTTTTACCCGGTAAGTATAATGAAATAATTATCAATATAAATATGAAAAGATAGTGTATTTAGAATCTAAGTGGGGAAATACTAAAACAACAGTTACATAACAAACTTAGGAGGAGACATTATGAAGAAATTATCATTAATCATGTGTATGTGCGTTTTAACAGTATTTGCAGCAGGGTGCAATAATAATGATGATGCAAAAAAAGATAATCAAGCAAATGACAATCAAACAACAGAAAATAACAATGCGAATGATACAGCGAAAGACAATAACAACGCAAACAATCAAGCAACAGACAATAATACTGATTCAGCTTATTCTTTTAGAGATTTTGATCTTGAAGTGAAATACGAAAATAATAAGGATTATGAGGTTAGCTACGAAAATGATAACGATGGAGTAGAAGCTTCGATTGAAGATGATCGAAATAATGAGCGAGTAAATGGTAATGATGCAGTTGACCGCTTAAATCCTATATTTAAAAAATTAGATATTGATTCTAATACATCACAGGATGATGTTATATCCAAAGTTATTTCAGCATTTGAATTAGATGATAATTATCAGGCGATTGATATAGATATTTCATTTAATGACGGAACAGAAAAAGAATATAGAAATAATAAGTAATTGATATACGCAATCAGAGCATCCCTTAAGATTAAAAGGGGATGCTTTGTTTTTATGTAGAATAATTAAGTGAAAAAGTTACTTTTATTAAATTCGTTGGGCTGTAAGATAATGATTTTTAATAATGGTTGGGATAAGGCAGAGTGTTTTTTAGAGAACGAAAGGGAGAAGGATGTTCTAAAAAAGGAAGTATGACAGCCAGACTAAGTATTCTTTTTATGAATAGTTAATTTCCCATTGCACAGCTTTGAATGTTAGGTATAAGATGTAAGAGGCAAAACTATCTTCAAAGGAGTTGAAATTATTGAGTAACTACGATTCGAGTGACCCAGACACGAGCTTGCCTGAGGAAACCAACAGTGCTTTTTATAAAAGGTGGGGAAAGATAATTGTCATTCCATTAAAAAGAGTTGTTGCTTCCTCATAATGAGAGGAGGTTAAATCAATGTTAGAATATTATATCTCAGATACAGATAGTAAATTACAGAAAATTGATGAACTGAAAAAAGGGTGCTGGGTCAATATGGTTGCGCCAAGTGAAGCTGAAATCAAGTTAATTTCGGATCGTTTGGATATACCGGAAGATTTCATTAAAGACCCATTGGATGATGAAGAACGGTCTCGGCTTGAAAGAGAAGATAATCATATATTAATCATTGTAGACTTTCCATACATTACGTATGATGATGGGGGATTCCCGCTTTATGAAACTCTCCCAATTGGTCTGATTGTAACGGACGAATGCTTTATTACAATCTCACTCATTGAAAATCCCATTATTACTGATTTTGTGAGTAAGAAAATGAAGGGATTTTTTACGTATAAAAAGACAAGATTTGCTCTTCAAATCCTGTTTAATATCTCTAGCTATTACTTAAGATATTTAAAACAAATCAATCGTAAAACAGATGACATCGAAAAAGAATTACACCAATCTATGAAAAATGAAGAGCTCTATGCATTCCTTTCATTAGAAAAGAGTTTGGTGTATTTTACGACATCGCTAAAATCCAATAAAATCGTATTGCAAAAACTTTTGCGGTTGAATCATTTGAAAATGTATGAAGAGGATAAGGATCTTTTAGAAGATGTTATTATTGAAAACACCCAGGCGATTGAGATGGCTGAGACGTATCATTCCATTTTAACGAGTATGATGAACACATTTGCTTCAGTTATTTCTAATAACCTGAATATCGTAATGAAATTCTTAACTTCCATTACGATTATTTTATCATTCCCGACCATTGTAGCAAGCATATATGGTATGAACGTTAATTTACCTTTTCAAAATAACCCGTATGCGTTTATAGGTGTTATTTGTGTTGCCCTATTGTTATCATCCATTACAACTATAATATTTTGGAAAAAGAGATACTTTTGAAGATAGCAAAAGCTATCTCTTTTTTTTGGGTAAGCTAAATATGTTGAGTCTCTTTCGTGAAAAAGATAAAATATTGTTTTGTGTTCATAATTGATTTGTTTGGTAACATGTTCTGTACAGTTCGATAAAAAAGTGATATAACATTTCTCTGCACTAATGTATGGACTATTTTATATAGGTATAAAAGTATGGGGTGAATTATTTTGGAACTTAGAGAGTCAATGGCAAAAAGGGTAGCCTGGATTAGTATTTGGAGCAATATAATTCTTACAGTTGGAAAAATCGTAATCGGAATAATCGCAAGCAGTGATGCCTTATTCGCGGATGGGATACACTCAGCAGCAGATGTTTTTGCAGCGGTTATCGTATTATTGGTACTTAAAGTTTCAAATAAACCTGCGGATCTAGAGCATCCATACGGACACGGCAAAGCTGAAGTAATTGTTTCCGGGGTAATTGGAATCTTGTTATTATTAGTATCCCTTTATATTGTGTATGAAGGTGTAGCAGGATTTTTCCATCCTATTGAGACCCCAAGTATGATTGCCTTCTGGATTGCTTTATTTTCTTATGTAGCGAAAGAATGCTTATTCCGTTATTCCATGAATGTCGGTAAACGGGTAAACAGTAAAGCGATTGAAGCGGTAGCATATGATCACCAGGCAGATATAGTGGCATCATTGGCTGCAGCAATAGGTATACTTTTATCTTATCTTGGGGATAAATTAGGAATCACCTTTCTCTTATATGGGGATAAAGTGGCAAGTATATTTGTAGCCTATTTGATTTTCAAAATTGCAAGGGAAATGCTGACAGAAGCCTTCCATATTCTAATCGAACGCAATGTACAGCCGGAAATGATGGAGCAATTTGAGGCTGTTATCCTTAGTTTTGATGAAGTCAGACGTATTGACCGAATAAGGGCAAGAGAACACGGTCACTACATAATAATGGATATTCGTATCTCAATTGATCAAGATAAAACAATTAAAGAAGGTCATGACCTATCAAGAGAGATTAAGAACTCTCTAAAGGAGAAATTTGACCATATTGAAGAAGTGCTCATTCATTTAAATCCATACTTTCCAGAATAAACGAAGGCCAATTTACATGTTAATTGTAAATTGGCCTTTTTTCGTTCTGTCCAACCGGATATTTTAGTTATCCAACGTTCAAAATTTAATTAACATTAAAAAACCGGACAGCCATCTCACACCTGTCCGGTTTTTTTGTTATATCGAAGTATATTGAAAGACAAAATTGAGCGTAAATAAAAGAGCGATAATATAAAGTGGTACTGAAACATCGCGCTTTTTCCCTATAAATAGCTTAATTAATGGATAAGCTATGAAACCAATAGCCATTCCGTTGGCAATGCTGAATGTCAATGGTATTAAAACAATTACCAATAAAGCAGGGAAGCTTTCAGTTAAGTCATTTAAATCGATTTCTGCGATATTTTGAATCATTAATGCCCCAATTAAAATCAAAATAGGGGATATAGCTGCATTTGGAATGATTTTAATTATAGGTAATAAAAACAATGAAGCTAAAAAAAACAAACCTGTAGTCACTGCAGTTAAACCGGTACGTCCGCCTGCTGTAATTCCAGCAGCTGTTTCGACAGTGGCAACAGTTGGGCTAGATCCAAATATACCGCATGTCAGGACAGATATAGCATTCGCTTTAAGTGCTTTATTATTTTTTTCTGGTTGCTTAATTGATGCGGTATGCGCATGAATTAAACCAATATTTTCAAAGGTTACAACCATGGCTATTGAAAAAGAAGTTAACAGAAAACCGATTGAGAAGATATTGGTAAATGACATGGCTCCAAAAACTTCTCCATACGAGTTAAATGATGGTTGAGTCCATTCAAACCCATCAAGGTTTACCACTCCAAGAAAGATGGCCAGGATGGTGATGATAGCGACACTGATTAGGAGATTTCCAGGAATATTACGAGTAAATAGAATAAAGGTAATTATAAGACCAAGAATGGTTAACAAGGTTTCCGCATTTGTTAAGTCACCAAGAGCAACAATAGTTTCAGGTGAGGAAACGATAATTCCGCTTTGCTCAAACCCTATAAACATTAATAAAATTCCAATCCCAACTGTAATTCCTGCTTTTAAGGAATGCGGGATTGCTTCAGTAATTTTTTTAGCTAACGGTGTGAACGCAATAAGCATGAAAAGCACACCTGAAAGAAAAACAATTCCAAGTGCTTCCTGCCAGCTATAGTTACCATTGATAACAATTGTATATGTGAACATTGCGTTAATTCCCATGCCCGGGACGACGATGATGGGAGTATTACTCCAAAGTCCCATAATCATGCAACCGAATACACAGGTAAGTATAGTTCCGATCATAGCTGCGTCATATGGTATTCCGGCTTCTGATAGGATTTTGGAATTGACAATTACGATATAAACAATGGTGATAAAAGAAATAAAGCCAGCGAGGATTTCACGTTTTATGGTAGTACCGTGCGCATCCAATTTAAATAATTTTTCCATGATGTGTCGTTCTCCTTTTTAAAAAGCTACCTTCCCATGCTATCATTGTGTGTAATATATGAAAAATATTTATTTTGTATGATAAGTATATATTTTTGATATAACGGAAATGAGGACAGGATATGGATATAAAACAGTTACGCTATTTTGTAGCCATTGCAGAAGAAAAACAAATTACTAGAGCGGCAAAACGATTGCATATGGCTCAGCCGCCGCTCAGTCAACAATTAAAGAGAATGGAAGATGAATTAGAAGTTGTCCTTTTTAATAGGAAAGGAAACACTCTTGAATTAACTCAGGCAGGAGCCTCTCTCTATCAAAAAGCAGTGGATATCATTAGAGTATTTGAAGAAATGATAACTGAAACGAAAGAAATGGTGGAAGGATTAAGTGGTAATCTCCGCATTGGAGTAAATACATTTTCTGATTATCAATTAGCAGGTTATCTAAATGACTTTCATCAAAAATATCCTAATGTTTATTACACCGTTTATCAAGGGAATTCAGTGGAATTGACGAAAATGATTAAGGAGGGGCTGCTTGACATTGGATATGTCATCTTTCCAATTGAGTCTCATGAGGTGAATATACTGCCCATTAAAACAGAGCCATTTGTTTATTTAACAAATGAAAAAATAGAGAGCTCTGAAACAATCGTTTCTTTAAAAAGCATTAGTAAAAAACCATTAATTCTACCAAGCAATGAAGGATTAGGAATCTACAAAATGATTGTCAGTGAATTCTCAAGGCTGCACATAAAACCGTTAGTGAAAAGCGAATGCTCAGACATCAAGCTATTACTTCAATTGGTAAAGCAGGGATTTGGGGTCACTGTTGTACCGGAATCAGTTGTAAAGACATATGATACACACCAATTATACAGTTATCAGCTTCAAGAAAAAGATTTAACATCTACGGTGGGTGTTATTTGGTCCAAAGAAAGATATCTGGCAAAGACAGTGGAAAATTTCCTGAGTATGATTAAACAAAGAACAGCGGGAAGTCCAGTTACTGAATCAAGTGATAATAACCAGTATTGATAAAGGTATTCTCTTTTTTTATAATTTTCAAAAAAACCAATTCGTTCAACTGTGTATTCCAACAAGGAGTGGTAAAATAGTAACGAATGGGAATGATGTTTTAAAGGAGCTGAAAGAATGAATTTTGAACAAAAATTAAACAAATATGCAGAATTGGTTGTTAAAGTGGGAGTCAATATTCAAGAAGGGCAAATTTTGGTAATCTCATCCTCAATTGAATCAGCATCGTTTACACGCCAAGTTGTTAAAAAAGCTTATGAAGCCGGTGCAAAGCATGTATACGTGGATTGGGCTGATGAAGAGGTTAGCAGAATCAAATATGAATTGGCTCCAGATGAAGCCTTTAATGAATTTCCGCAATGGATAGTGGCTCAACGAGAGGAGTTGGTAGAAAAAGGTGGTGCTTTCCTATCAATTGTTTCTCAGAGTCCTGACCTATTAAAAGGAATCGATCCGAATCGAATTGCTAGCTTTCAAAAAGCGGCAGGCACTGCATTAAATAAATTTAGACAAGCTACACAATCTGATAAAGTGAGCTGGTGTGTAACAGCTGCTGCAGGGAAGGCCTGGGCTGACAAGATTTTCCCTGATTCCGAAAACAGTGTGGAATTACTTTGGGATGCGATTTTTAAAGCAGTCCGAGTAGATAGTGAGGATCCAGTTGCTGCTTGGAAGGAACACGATGAAACCCTGCGTACAAAAGCAGACTATTTAAATTCAAAAAAATATAAAGTTCTTCATTATAAAGCGCCAGGAACAGATTTATCCATTGAGCTGTCTGATAAACATATATGGTGCGGAGCCGGTAGTGTGAATTCAAAAGGTATATCGTTTATGGCTAATATGCCAACAGAGGAAGTCTTTACGGTTCCTTATAAAGAAGGCGTGAATGGAACTGTTACAAGCACGAAGCCTTTAAGCTATGGCGGAAATGTCATTAACAATTTCACGTTAACATTTGAAAAAGGAAAAGTTGTAGATGTAAAGGCAGAAACAGGTGAGAATGTTCTTAAGAATCTTCTTGACTCTGATGAAGGATCTCGCTATCTTGGTGAAGTTGCCCTAGTACCTCATCAGTCACCAATCTCTGATACAAATATTTTATTCTATAATACTCTCTTTGATGAAAATGCATCCAATCACTTGGCTATTGGCTCAGGCTATGCTTTTTGTCTTGAAGGAGGCAAAGAGATGAATGAAGATCAATTAGCGAATGATGGTGTCAATATAAGTATTAATCATGTTGATTTTATGATTGGTTCTGCTGAAATGGACATTGATGGAGAATTGGCGGATGGAACAAAAGAACCTATTTTCCGAAAAGGGAATTGGGCGTTCTAAACAAAGCTGGAGATAGAGCCGGAACATAAAAGTTCCGGTTTATTTGTATTAGTTCTTTTCTAATAGTATATTGCTGATATCTCAATAAAAAAAGACAGCTTTTGTGCTGTCATTACTTTGTTTGAAGCCCCTAGCTAGCATACTAAAAAATATATTAAATTTTATTTAAGATTTTTTTCAATTCGGTCAAGACGTTGTTTAGTCTCCTGTATATCTGTTTCTATCAGCTTTAGTTTTTGCTCAACTATTTTACTGTTAGTTAGATAACGCTTAAAAATCTTAACAATATATATAATAGCGATAATAATTAAAATCATTACCGCCAATAGAAAAAAAGGTAAAACATTCGTAAAGATATCTACAAAATTCGATGTTTCCACCTCTGGCTTTACTGTTTCCACTATAGTGTCACTCCTTTACATAGTATTTTTCTATAAGTCCATTAATTCTACATTAAACATTGTTATGGATTAACCTCACTTCAACCTGAGTTACTCTTTCTATGATCCCAAAGGGTTAAAATTTCTTTCTCAATTTCCTGCATAATATCATATGCACCTTTAGATTTGTTAGAACATATTACGGCTGTGATTGACATCTTAGGATAAAATGCCGAATGGAAACTAACTCCCGGGTCATAACTCATAATATGATATTTGAAAATCTCATCATTATGTTTCTCTATCCATACTCCGTAATAGCTGGTGAATTGTTATACCCTTTTCAAAGTTCGGGAATTGAATATTAAGACAATCTTCTAATTTCATCTCCCATTTCTGTGTTTTGGTTCTTATGGTTGTTTATGCTTAGTGAAAAAGCTGAACAAAGCAAAAATATGAATGCTAACCCAACTCCAACTAACATTGAATATCCGAAAATGTTTTTTAGCGCCATACCACCTGCGATACTTGCAACAAATAGCAACAGAAACATCACTGTGTAGTTCTTCAATTTAAACACCGCCTTACCAATATTATACAACAATCAGTAGGAAAACAGATTTTTATAAAAAGTATGACATCTAATGTATTAAAACATTATATTAATGGGAATGTTTTTTCTAACGAATAAATACGATATAATGGGGAATAACCGAATATGAGGAGAGGAGGATACAATTGAAATCAAAATTACATTTTTGGACATTGGAAATCTTGTTACTGTTATTGATTATATTCGTAAGTACAAAAATTTCCTTCTTATTTAATCCGATTGGGATCTTCATATCTACGCTTTTTTTCCCAATTTTGATTTCAGGATTTCTGTTTTATTTATTAAATCCACTTTTAAAATTTATGATAAAGCGGAAAGTACCAAAAATCATTGGAATCTTGATCGTATACATAGCCCTGATTGGTTTATTTATATTTGGTGGAGCAACAGTTGGGCCAATCGTTTCGAATCAAATAACAGATATAGTCGAGAATACGCCTAAAATCATTGATGATATTGGAAGAATCATTGAGGATGCATCTGATTCCCCTTTGGTTAATTATGTAATTCAACAGGATATAGTTAAAATAGACGAACTGAAGGACAGATTGCTTGAATTCACAACCACTGTGACAAAGAATATAACGACTGGAGTCTCGGCCGTCTTCTCCTTTATCACAAATCTGACATTAATTATCATAACAGTTCCGTTCATCCTGTTTTATATGTTGAAGGATGGGAATAAACTTCCCAATGCAATCATGAGATTTTTACCATCTTCTTTTAGGAAAGAAGGAATGGTTATTATTCAGGAAACCTCTGAGACATTGGCAAGCTATATACAGGGACAAATTATTGTCTGTATTTTTGTCGGTACGTGTTGTTTTATCGGTTTCTTAATACTGGATTTACCATATGCACTGACGCTGGGATTAGTAATTGCAATTACAAACATTATTCCTTATGTAGGCCCGTTTATTGGGGCTGCACCGGCAGTGGTAGTCGGTCTATTCCAATCGCCGCTAACAGCTATTTTGGTCATCTTAGTGATTGTAATAGTTCAACAAATTGATGGTAATCTGATTTCTCCGTTGATTATTGGGAAATCACTTAATATTCATCCATTGACCATTATCTTGATATTATTGGTTGCAGGAAGTTTAGCTGGTATAATGGGGATGATATTAGCCGTGCCGACCTATGCTGTTGTAAAAACGATCACCAAAAATATTGTAAGGCTCTATAGATTGTATAAGACGAAAACGACTGTTATAACCGAGTAATGATTGAGCAGGACCTGTTAAGGTTCTGCTTAATTTTGTTTTCCTGAAGTAAATAAGCTAGCTCGAAAGGATCTTGTAGCTAATCAGGAGAAGAGGCATACATTATAAAAACCGCTTCTCTAAGGAAATTAAATTCCAATTTGGAGAAGCGGTTTGTTGGTTGGTGTTCTATAAATAATTTAAATATTAAGAGAAGAGGACATTATCTTCTTCAGCGACGTTTTTTTGTGGTATACCGATTATCTGATATTCTTTAACCTTTTGCTTAATTTCAACATAATGGATATGATGGTCTTCCATATCGATGATGGTTACTTCATATCCTTCGAGGTCAATCGTATCCCCCAACTTGGCATCATAATTTTCGGTTAGAACCCATCCGCCGATTGTATCAATATCTGAGTCATCCAAATTAGTTCCAAGCAAGTCATTAATTTCACTGATAAGTACTTTTGAATCAACGATATAGGAGCCGTCTGGATTTTTACGAATCTCAGGTATCTCGTCAGCATCGAATTCGTCGCGGATTTCTCCAACAATTTCTTCAACTATATCTTCAATAGTGACTAAACCTGAAGTTCCGCCATACTCATCCATCAGAACAGCCATGTGAATGCGTTCAGTTTGCATCTTGACTAATAAGTCATGAATCGGCATGGTATCTAAGACACGGATTATCGGCCTAATGTAGGGATCAAGAGTGACAGTTGTCACCTGTTTATGCTGGACGATATCTGTCAGTATTTCTTTTACATTTACTAATCCAATGATGTGATCCTTATCTCCATCAATAATAGGATAACGAGTGAATTTCTCAGCATGAAATACATCAATAAATTCCTTTACGAGGTCATCTTTTGATAAGGAAATCATTTCTGTTCGTGGTACCATAATTTCTTTTGCAATTCGGTTATCAAATTCAAATATATTGTTCACATATTTAAACTCAGATTGATTAATTTCGCCGCTCTTCAAACTCTCAGACAAAATAATTTGCAGTTCTTCTTCTGTATGTGCAATCTCATATTTTGATGCGGGTTCAACTCCGACTGATTTGGCAATCAGCCTTGCTGACCCGTTAAGAGCCCATATAAAAGGATACATGATTTTATAGAAAGTCATAAGTGGCTTTGAAGTAAGAAGAGCAATTGATTCCGCTTTTTGAATGGCAACAGTCTTTGGTGCCAATTCACCAATGACTACGTGAATAAATGTAATTAACATAAAAGAGAGAATGATGGTCAGTGTTTTGGCAACAGCATCCGGTAATGTCAAGAATGATATTACTGGAGATATGATAGTGGCAAAGGTTTCTTCTCCGATCCAGCCAAGTGCCAGTGCTGTCATCGTTATGCCAAGCTGACAGGCAGACAAGTATTCATCCAGATTTGTGATGATTTTTTTTGTACTTATTGCCTTTTTATTTCCTTCTTCTAGTAATTGATCTATCCGTGAAGAACGAATTTTAACAATTGCGAACTCCGATGCAACAAAAAATGCGGTTAATGCAATCAAAATGGCTATAAAAACCAAATTCCATATGTCCAATAAATTTCCTTTAACCGTTTATGACGGTCAAGGAGTCACCTCCTGTAGTAATAAGCTGCTATCAGCTAAATGGTTTAAATATAAAAGATCGACTATATGAATGTTTTTGGTCATCAACTTCCCATGTGAATCACCCCTTGGATTATAAAAGAGAAGTATTTGAAAAAGAGTTATTACTATCCATTATATTAAATTTATAAATGAATAGCATTTGTTTTTATTCCTAATTTAATAATTTGACTATATTTTCAATAAATATGAAATTTGGGACTATCTTTTTTTCAGCAATTTAGTAAAATTTAAGTTGTGGAATTATTTACATAAGTAACATAACTATAGTGTTATTTACATAAAATCAGTTAGTGAATAAAACAGATATAAATGTCAAATAAAATGCTTGTATTTTGGTTTGAGGGATTAATATAAGGGTATATTTGTATGGATTAGTATAAATTAGAGGTGGAGATAGTGTGTATGGATATCGTATCTAAATTTAAGGTGCAGGGAGTTATCATTGAAAAGACAAAATCACGTAATGAAATATTTTCAAATGTATTTATTTCAGGGTTCTCTGATTTGGGTCATGAATTAATGGCTGAGGAAGCATCTGAGTCCAAGAAGGAAGTAGAACTAAAAAGTCATTGATCAATCTCATACATACATATTAGTTAAAAATACGATCATTTCACAGAAGACGCATGTATGCGTCTTTTTTTGCTGTTGTATGAGGATATTCAGAAAGGACGGAAATATAAAAATTATATTTATGTAATCAAGGGACAAAACGAGGAAAAATAGGCCCTCACTCAAGCTAAGAGTAAGATTGTACACACCTCCCTGTAATTCTTTCCATTGTCATCTTAGGAATAATCTACTATTATTATATAGAAATAAGAAAAACCATTCTAATTTGTGGGATGTTTTTTCGTTAAATTCTCCTTTTATGTGGAGTATAGTAGATTTTTTCTAATAGATAATTGAAGGAGGGCATCTATGAACCTTACAGTTAAAATTATATTAGGATTGTTTTTTGGTGCGATTGTTGGATTAATGCTTAACATTTTTTCACCTCAATCATTTGAAATCTTAAATGCTTTAGTATTTTCACCAATCGGCAGTCTGTTCATTAACGCTATTACCATGCTGGTTGTTCCTATTGTACTTATCTCAATTACTCTAGGTACGGCGGGTTTAGGGGATCCTAAAAAACTCGGCAGAATTGGTGGTAAAACCATTCTTTATTTTCTTTCAACGACTGCATTTGCTATCACAATTGGTATATTCCTGGCCTTAGTCATTAAACCAGGGAACGGAGGTAATTTTGATATTGCCTCAGCTGAATATACAGCCACTACAGCCCCTTCTATAACTGAAACTCTCATTAATATCATTCCAAAGAATCCAATTCAGGCAATGGCGGATGGAAATATGCTTCAGGTAATTGTAATGTCTATTTTCTTTGGGATCGCAATTACGGCTCTTGGAGAAAAAACAAAAGGTATTATCAACCTTTTGGAGCAAGGTAATGAAGTACTGATGTATTTAGTTAACCTAATTATGAAGGCAGCACCTTATGCAACATTTGCCTTAATAGCAACTGCTGTCGGAAGCCAAGGTCTTCCGGCTATTAAAAATATGGGTCTTTATATGATCGTAGTTCTTTTGGCATTATTGGCTCATACAATTGTCATATACGGGGGAGCGATTGCAATATTCGCGAAACGTAATCCAATAGAGTTTTTCAAAAAGTTTTTCCCAGCTATGACAGTCGGGTTTAGTACTTCGTCGAGCAGTGCAACTTTGCCGGTAGCTATGGAGCTTACACAAAAAGAGCTGAATGTACCAAAAAGTATCAGCAGCTTTGTGCAGCCGCTTGGCGCTACCATTAATATGGATGGAACTGCTATTATGCAAGGGGTTGCTACTGTATTTATTGCCCAGGCATATAGTGTGGACCTTACAATGACGCAATTAATTACTGTCATCCTGACAGCTGTTCTTGCAAGTATTGGAACAGCAGGTGTGCCGGGTGTAGGATTAATCATGTTGACTATGGTTCTTGGCCAGGTTGGCCTTCCAGTTGAGGGTGTAGGTTTGATCCTCGGTATTGATCGCTTACTTGATATGACGAGAACAGCAGTTAATATTACTGGAGATGCATCTTGTGCTGTAATTATTGCCGAATCTGAAAAGAAACGTGAAGAAAAAGAAGATAAAGCAGATACAATAAAAATAGAAGAAATGACTGCTTAGTTAGATTTGGATTAATAATACTTGCTAATGTATGGAAAAATTAGTACGATGTAAGAAATGAATAGTATTCCACAAGGGGAGCCTATGGCTGAGAGTGAACGATCGAGTTCTGACCCTTCGAACCTGTTAGTTAGCACTAGCGTAGGAATGTGGCTGAATGAATGTAATGTAAGCAATGCGAGCCATTTTTGTGCGAGCATTGCTTTTTTGCATTTTTGGATGCCCGATCAAGATGGAGGTTACGATTCAGGAGCTCTTGATTAGAAAGGGGAAGTAAGATGAGAAACAAACGATTATTATTTATGGTGGAGATTGCTGTTTTTTCTGCTTTGGCATTTATTTTTGATTTGTTGGCCACTGTTGTATCTTTTAGTTTATGGCCGCAGGGTGGCAGCGTGTCAATCGCTATGGTACCTGTTTTTTTAATGGCTTATCGATGGGGTGTTAAAGGTGGCGTAACCACAGGATTACTGTTGGGTTTGCTACAAATTCTATCAGGAACTGCTTATATCATGCATCCTGTACAAGGTTTTCTCGATTATATTGTCGCTTATACGGTTGTTGGCTTAGCTGGGATTGTATTTAAATATGCAGATAGAGAACGAATTGGCAAAAAGGATATTAAAACATCAGGTATTATTGTTTTAGGAATACTACTGGGAAGTACGATGCGTTTTTTTGCACACTTTATTGCTGGAATGGTTTTCTTTGGAACTGGCGCAGCAGATGGCCAATCAGTCGCAGTTTTCTCATTGTTTTATAATTTATCC
Source organism: Bacillus sp. z50 (assembly GCF_058313585.1). Taxonomy (NCBI): domain Bacteria; kingdom Bacillati; phylum Bacillota; class Bacilli; order Caryophanales; family Bacillaceae; genus Bacillus; species Bacillus sp. z50. The sequence goes on along the minus strand of NZ_JBZFQL010000004.1, from coordinate 223,710 downwards.
TATATGCTGCCAAGTGTTATTGTAAGCGGAATGGTAATGATGCTATTATTTGCAGCAGCACCACGGGTTATCTTGCGGAAATCTGTACATCATTCCTAAAAAGATTAATAATTTGAATTTAGGGCTCTCGACATAGTCGAAAGTCTTTTTGAGTTTTTCTCATTCCATGTACTTGAACCCGACCCATCTTGGCTTCGCTCCTGAAAGAGTTATAGTTCTATCGTCCTTTTTAATTAATAGAAAGCAGTTTTTTGTAAAAAGAAGAAGAGAATATAAAAAAATTAGTAAATTTATACATAATAATACCTATCTTCCATTTATTTCTATTATAATGATAGTAGTGAACATTAAATTTGGAGTATAAATATTATATTTTATATTGATGGGAAGTGGGATGATTATGAGTAAGGATGAAATTATTCGTCTAATATCTGAACGTATGCGATTAATCCGTGTGGAAGTTGATTATACACAAGACAAGATGGCCGAAATAATCGGTATTTCTAAAAAAACATTGGTACAAATTGAAAAAGAGCGTAATGAAGCAAGCTGGACTACTGTCGTGGCTGTCGTTTCATTATTTCGTGAAACATTAACAGTGCAGACTTTATTTGGCGGGGACCCTCTCGAGGTCATTGAAACGGTTTCAAGAGAAAGAATTGATTACAGGAAAGAAAAAATGCTTGGCGGTAAGGTATGGTGGAAAGATATTCTTAATGATGGCGGGTATGTTCTGCAGCAAAATATGATTAGTGAGCACTATCGTATTTTAGATGGGGATCAGTATCGAATCTATAGTTCATTAAACGAGAATGATGCACATAATAAATATAAAGAATTGGTTAATAAAGTGTTGCAATAATACTCTGATATTGAGAGATTCCTGTTGAACGTACGTTTGTATGAAGTTGCCTGGAATGTCTCTTATTTTAGTTTGATGATTTTTTTAGATTTGGATTTTCTAGCAAAATAAATGGCCTCCTTTTGCTCTCTATGAGGCAGGAGGCCTTATATAGTTAAGGAACAATTAATTATTTTGCCACTAACACAGGACATGAGGCATTTTTAATGATTTTTTCAGAGATATTGCCGAGAAACAATTTACGAAGACCGGTAGTGCTGCTATTGCCGACAATAATTAAATCGACTCCCTCTTTTTCAGCATATTGAAGAATCATATCATCAATTGTCCCTTCAAGTACTACAAAATGTGAATGGATAAGATTATTACCTTCCAAGCTGTTTACATAGCGTTCAATTTCCTCAAGTCGATTGTTATTCGCAGAGTTATTGTTTATTAAAGAATTAGTTTCTGGAACGATTGCCTGCCCCTGGCTGGAGTCTGCGTAAAATGTGCTATTGGTTGAGGCTACAAATGTATTCTCAGGAATTAATCCTTCATTATTTTCTTCATAAACATAAACTACTGATAATAAGGAGTTCTCTTTACTCTTACAAAAATTTAATCCCATTGATAAACCCAATTTAGCCGAATCTGAGCCGTCGAACGCCACCAATATATGGTTAAACATATAACTCAGTCCCTTCATTTTATTTGCACTCGTTATTATTTATCCTTTATTTGGCTTTTGGAAACATCAGGCAAGGGAACCTGTCAATCCAATATCCTATATAGTGACCTTATGCCTTAAAAGAGTAGGTATGTTATTTTTGGGATAATTTGGAAAATTAGTCTTAATTTGTTGTGAAATAGGGTCAAATCAAGATTACCTATTTAGAAGTTCGAAAAATAGATAAATATGCCAAAAGACCAATGGTCATACCAGCAAATATCTTGTATTCTTGTATTATAGAAAAAAGAGGTGATGAGGATGTTAGATGAAAAACAACCCCAGGATATTCACCCAATTATTAAAAAATGCTTAACTCACTTGGATGTTTTGGGAGCAGATGTAAAATTAAAGCAAATTGTTTATATGTATATGGAAACATTGCATAAAGAAATTGGAAACTCGAATAATGAGATTAACAAGTGAAAGATATAGGTAAACCTAAAACAACTGTCTATCAGTTGTTTTTTATTTTTTGTGTATAATATGTAACAATGGATAGAAATTTAGTTGATTTTTAGAGAGGATGAGAATTGGATGGGTTATAAGTTTTTAAAAATATTTGACCATTCTCGTTTAGTACACATTCTTCTGCTTGGTCTATCGTTCATAGCCCTTATCATAAGTTCATTCCTTTATCTGCTCTTAAATCAGGAAGTTGATTTGTCTCATCTGAAAACTGAGCTTATGCAGCCAACCATCATTTATGATATGGATGGAGAAGAGGCTAGTAAAATTTCAGCAAATAAGACAGAAGGGGTTTCAATTAATCAGATTCCAGAGCATGTGATTGATGCTGTTATATCAATAGAAGACCGACGTTTTTATGAACATAGTGGGATTGATTATATAGGGATTATTCGAGCAGCATATGAGAATTTCACTGCAGGAACTGTTGTTCAGGGTGGAAGTACTATCACGCAGCAACTAGCAAAAATAACACTTTTAACGCCTGAACAAACCTTGAAGAGAAAGCTGAAGGAGGTTTCGATAGCCAGCCAGATTGAACGTGAATACTCAAAAGATGAAATCATGGAGATGTATTTAAATCAAATTTATTTTGGGCATGGCGCTTGGGGAATTCAAAATGCCAGCAAAGTATATTTTGGAAAAGAAATCGAAAAGGTCAATCTATCTGAGGCAGCTTTGTTAGCTGGTTTAATACATGCTCCCTCTGTTCTGGATCCTTATAAAAACTTTGAGGCGGCAAAAAAAAGGCAAGAAGTAGTGTTGGTTCAGATGGAAAATAGTGGGTTTATTACGAGTGAAGAGAGGGAATCAGCAGCTGAAGAAGAAATAAGTTTCACAGAGTTAAGCGATCCCTTAAAAGGAATGTTTCCCTACTATGTTGACCAGGTGATTATGGAAGCTGACAAAACATATGGAATAAAGCAGGACGAGTTGTTAACAGGTGGATATAAAATATACACAGAACTAGATCAAGGTATGCAGGAAGATATGGAAGAAGTATATAAACAAGATGATTTGTTTGCAAAAGGTTCAAATGCAGATGAATTAGTACAAAGCAGTGCCGTTTTGCTTGATCCAAAGACTGGCGGTGTCAGAGCCCTTATTGGGGGAAGGGGAGAGCATGTTTTTCTTGGATATAACAGAGCGACACAATTAAAAGCCCAGCCAGGTTCAGTGATGAAGCCCCTCGCAGTTTATACACCTGCCCTTGAAAAAGGATATAAACCTACAGATTTGATTAAAGATACGGAGATGGAATTTGCAGGAGGTTATTCACCGAAGAATTATAATGATCAGTATGAAGGAGAAGTTCCGATGTTCGAGGCTGTGTATAAATCGAAAAATATCCCTGCAGTCTGGCTTTTGAATGAAATAGGCATACAAGCTGGAATGGATTATGCAGAGAAATTTGGCATTAAACTTGGAAAGAATGACCGAACACTGGGTCTTGCTTTAGGTGGGCTAAACGAGGGAGTATCTCCACTGCAGATGGCTTCAGCCTATTCTGTATTTGCAAATGGAGGTGTACGTCAGGAAGCACACCTTATCCGGAAGATTGTAGATGCGAGCGGCAAAGAAGTTGCTGTCTTTAAAGGGAAAAAAATTAAAGTAACGACCAAGGAAGTAGCAAAAAATATGACTGCCATGCTAAAGGGTGTGGTTGATTATGAAGGTGGAACTGGAACAAATGCAAAGGTTGAAAATAGAGATATCGCTGGAAAAACAGGTTCAACTCAGGTAGATAATGTGTCTAGACAGGACGCGGTAAAGGACCAATGGTTTGTCGGTTATTCTCCCAACCTCGTTGGTGCCGTGTGGATGGGCTATGATAAAACAACAGCCAATCAGTATCTTTACAAAGATAAAATAAGCGGTGCAAATATTGTTTTTCAGGAAATTATGACAAAAGCCTTACAAAATGTCGAAAATCAAACATTTGATGTTCCAACAATAGATGATATGGAAAAGGAAGTAGAAAAGAACCGTTTTAAAAACTATTGGATTGAGCAAAAGGAAAAGATTCAGAAAAACTTTGATGAATGGATCAATCGCTGGAAAAATTAATTAAAAAATAAGTTGCCTTCCATATTCAATAGGAATGAAAAAAGCCCATTTGAAATCGTAAATTTTACGGTCTCAAATGGGCTTTTCTACTATGCTGTAATTAAGACATAGAGGGTGTTAACTCAGTATTTTCTGTCAGACATATTGTTTCGATTTGCTCAATTGCCCCTTGAGCATTTTCGCCTTTAACAAGGACTTTAACATGTGCATCCGTACCTAATGTTAGGAAAAAAGCTGTTAAAGAAGAAATATCCTTTACGTTAATTTCTTGTGTATTCCTTACCAATTTGATTGTTCCATTAAAGTTTTTCGCATATTGTGCTATACACATTAATTGTGGAAGTGTTATTTGTTTTTGAATGGAAAGTTCAGAAGAACCGATTTCATATTTTTGCATTTTGTCTCACCTTTTCCTCTGTTATTGAGCTAATTTATATACTATTTACCCTGTGTTAAATTAATTAAACAAAATATAGATAACGTGGGAAATTAATGATGGATTGGAATCAACATGAGTGATAGTCATAGAATTGTAAAATATTTTCATTTTTTAACCGGTCAGCCCAGAGTTAAATGTGCTATTTTTATCATTATAAGGATATGAGGAGGTAGGGAAAATGATTGATTATACTGTAACGCTTGCTATAGCTAGTATCATGACTTTAGGCTTTTTTATCGGGCACATGCTTTGGGATGCGTAAACCTAATATCTCCTAAAAGCTAACAGTCAAGGGGGCTAGATTTAAGCGCTATCATTTGACCATCTGCTATAATAGAGAGTATGTTCTTAATAGTAAGATAATACTTTATAGGGGATGATGAAGGTGGAATATCGGATTGAAAAAGATACGATGGGAGAAGTGCGTGTTCCAGCTGATAGCTATTGGGGGGCTCAAACAGAGCGTAGCCGCAACAATTTTAAAATTGGACAAGAATTAATGCCAATTGAGATTGTATATGCCTTTGCCCACCTAAAAAAAGCCGCTGCTTATTCCAATTTTGATTTAGGTAATTTATCGGAAGAAAAAAAGAATGCGATATCATACGTATGTGATGAGATTATCGCAGGAAATTTAAATAGTCAATTTCCTCTAAAAGTTTGGCAAACTGGAAGTGGAACCCAAAGCAATATGAATGTGAATGAAGTAGTAGCACGTAAAGGGAATGAATGGCTGGAGAATAATGGGTTTGAAGTAACGCTGCACCCTAATGATGATGTAAACATGTCTCAAAGCTCCAATGATACATACCCAACGGCTTTACATATTGCAGCTTATGAAACTATACATAAAAATGTTTTGCCTGAAATTATTGCTTTTAGGAAAGTACTTCAAGAAAAAGAGCAGGAGTTTATGGGAATTGTTAAAATTGGACGTACTCACCTGCAGGATGCTACACCATTAACACTTGGCCAGGAAATAAGCGGATGGAGATTCAGTTTTGAACGTTCAGAACAGATGATTAGGGAAAGTGCCGAGAAGCTGCTTAGCCTTGCGATAGGAGGTACTGCTGTTGGTACAGGCATTAATGCCCATCTCGAATTTGGGGATAAAACAGCGGGATATATATCTGAACAAACCGGTTATAACTTCATTTCTTCACCAAACAAATTTCATGCATTGACCAGCCATGATGAGATTGTTTATGCGCATGGTGCATTAAAAGCTTTGGCTATGGATGCGATGAAGGTGGCCAATGATATACGCTGGTTGGCAAGCGGCCCTCGCAGTGGTATTGGGGAGATTACCATTCCTGCAAATGAACCTGGGAGTTCGATTATGCCTGGTAAAGTAAATCCGACGCAAAGTGAAGCTTTAACAATGGTAGCTGTTCAAGTATTGGGAAATGATACATCCATTGGATTTGCTGCAAGCCAGGGGAATTTCGAATTAAATGTATTTAAACCCGTGATTGCTTATAATTTCCTGCAATCTGCCAGATTATTGTCAGATTCGCTTAAATCCTTCAGGGTTAATTGCCTGGTTGGACTTGAGGCTAATATTGAAAGCATTCAAAAAAATGTAGAGTCCTCCCTTATGCTCGTAACGGCACTAAACCCGCATATAGGCTATGAGAAAGCAGCTGAAATTGCTAAGCTTGCCTTTAAAGATAACAGTACGTTAAAAGAAACAGCCTTGAAATTGGGTTATTTAACTGAGGAAGAATTTGATCAATGGGTAAATCCAAAAGATATGGTCAAACAAAAATCCTAAAAACATTCGTAACCCCCTTCCGAATTGTTCGGAAGGGGGTTTTAGCCATTTTATATGAAATTTTTAATTAAGATTGAGATCTGCCGCTGATTTGTTGTTCACCCATACGAACAAGTCTTTTTGTGATTTCCCCTCCAACAGATCCGTTTGCGCGAGCTGTTGTTTCAGCACCAAGTTGTACTCCAAACTCAGTAGATATTTCGTATTTCATTTGATTGATTGCTTCTGCTGCACCTGGAGCAACCAATTGATTAGAGTTATTGTTTGAGCTGTTTTGAGCCATGATGTTAATCTCCTTTAAAAAAATGATTTATTTGGCTGGGTCAGTCGGATTTGAACCGACATACAGGAGATTATCGTATGAAATCTCCTAAGCCCTAAACGGCTTGACCCATTGATGTGAGTGCGTCTTTCTACTAGCTAGTATGGAAGGTCACACTTTAATTTATACATAGATATAAAAAGGTAAAAGCTGGAGTTGATAAGATTCGTAAGGGTGTACAAGCAGGAAAATATTATCTGGATTCCATGAACATAAAAAATCTCATGGGTGAAACGCTAAGGAAAAGAAAAGGTTTGGAGAGGATAATATGGAATGTCCTTTATGTAATGGTCTAACTTCTATAGAATACTTATGTAAAAATTGTGATATAAATATGGAGGACTTTGGGAAGGTAATGGATTACTATGACGACTATAGTGCATACCTGGAAACCAATATACAAAAACAAACGGACGGAGATCCTCAATCGGTAAGACAAAATATATGCAAACATCTTTTATCCTGCAGTCAATGTGGAAACGACGAGGTAGTATCTATTCACGAAATGTATATTTGAGAATAATTATAATTCCTGAAAACTGAATTAAAGCCATATCAGGAAACAAAAAAGCCAAAATCCCGAGAGATTTGGCTTTGAGTTTTTATAATTAATTATGGGCGAATTCTTAACTCAGTGTCTTTATCAAAGAAGTGTGCTTTGTTGATATCTAATCCTAATTTAATGGTATCCATTGGACTGATATCAGAACGGGAATCGATACGTGCTACGATGGATTGACCTTCAATTTGAGTATAGAGCATCGTTTCAGCACCCATTAATTCTGCCACTTCAATTATGCAGCTGACTGTAGTTTCTGGGGATGCATCCATGAATATAGGTTCATCATGGATATCCTCAGGACGAATGCCAAGGACAACGTCTTTACCTATATAGTCTTGTTTACGCAAATAGCTTAATTTACCTTCAGGTACGGCGATGCGAGTGCTGCCGGTTACAAAATATCCATCTTCTAATTTCCCATTAATAAAGTTCATGGCAGGAGATCCGATAAATCCACCTACAAAGATGTTTTCTGGATTTTCATAAACGTCTTTCGGTGCACCGACTTGTTGGATGAAGCCGTCTTTCATAACTACCAGACGAGTAGCCATTGTCATTGCTTCTGTTTGGTCATGTGTTACATAAATTGTAGTTGTATTTAATCTTTGATGAAGCTTAGCGATTTCAGCACGCATTTGTACGCGCAATTTAGCATCCAGGTTAGACAAAGGCTCATCCATAAGGAAAACTTTTGCGTCACGAACGATAGCACGGCCCAATGCAACACGCTGACGTTGACCGCCGGAAAGAGCTTTTGGTTTACGATTTAAATATTCCTCGAGACCAAGAATACGTGCTGCATCTTTAACGCGGCGATCGATTTCAGCTTTATCAAATTTACGAAGCTTTAGTCCAAAAGCCATATTATCATATACACTCATATGAGGATATAATGCATAGTTTTGGAAAACCATTGCAATATCACGGTCTTTTGGAGGTACATCATTCACGCGTTTATCATCAATATAGAAGTCACCTTTAGAGATTTCTTCTAATCCGGCGATCATACGTAAGGTTGTGGATTTACCACATCCAGATGGACCTACGAAAACGATAAACTCTTTATCTTTTATGTGTAAATTAAAATCGGTTACTGCAGTTACCTTATTATCATAAACTTTATAAATATTTTCTAATTTTAACTGAGCCATCTTTAAATGTCCTCCTTGATAACTATGTAATAATGAAACCCTTTTCACAAATAATTTTACTAGTCTAATAGTTAAAAATATATGTTCAATTTGCACAAATAAAATGATTATGAAATGGGCTGGTTGCACTTATAGTTAATTTGTATTCTCCAGTAACCGGATGGCTAAATAGGCACATAAGCTGTCTTCGAATTTTCGAACATCGAGATTGGTAATTTCATAAAATTTATCAAGACGATATTTTAGACTGTTACGGTGAAGAAAAAGCTGTTTTGCAGCAACAGTAGCATTGGCATTAGCTTTAATGTAAATCATAATAGTTTGGAGTAGATCTTTTTCATTTTCTAAAGTGCCGAGTAGATTTTTAGCTAGAGTTATACATAAAGTTTGATTTTTACCTAGTAATAAAAGATCCAAAAAAGCTGAAGAAAAAGTAATGACTTTATCTTTTGAGTTATACAGACGTATGGTTTTAAAGCAAGTATCTTCTGAAGAAAAATACGTTATGATTTCATTCGAAAGCGGATAATTATTTCCTATAAATAAACGGAAATGTGCGTATAAATCGCTTTCAAGGGTATGAATGACAGCATTAAAATCTTGATTTGTGAGCAAAGTGGATTTGGTGTTTTCTATAATGACTCCGCTAGATGGGTCCTTCCAGCAAATGACCGGGTCATGAAAAAAGCCATTTATAGCATCGGAGAAGTCTGTAATATTAATATCATTGTTTGGAAGATTATAATGAATAAAGCGGTATGACCCATCTTCAATTTTCGGCAATGGTGCAGAATCCTGTTGGTATAATAATTTGTGCCAATGCATTTGCTGGGCAGATCTATTAAGTTCTTCAGTATGAAGCAAAAAGGGTTCTAAAAAAATATTTAATAGAGCCAATTGATCAGATGATACAGACCTTTTTGGAATACCGATATATTGATTCGCATTTTCTATGTACCAATAATAGGATTGATCCTCCAACGGATATGAAACACGGATTGCGTTGGGAAAGAGTATAAGTAAGTCAGTGTTCATGAGTAATCCTCCAAATATTTTGTATCATAGTCTATTGATTATCATATACATGATAAAGCATCAATTCGTGTACTCTAGATTCTAATTCTGCTTTAGCATAGTCAGATGGTTGTGTTTCAATCCAGGTAATAGAACCATCTTTATGGTAAACTCCTTTATACCGTTTTTTTTCAAAGTAGAAGGAAAACTTCCAACCAGGTATTTTTTCTGTTTCATATAATGATTTCCATTCAAAATGATTAATCAATAGATTGCACCTCAAATCTAAATTTAATAGCAATAATCATAATTATACACTTTAAATAAGCATTTATATCCAATTACAACCTCGTATAAGGAAAGCTAGCATCAAAATCTTTGAAAAATGGACACCGATGGTTGCAATTTAATAGTAGAAAAGACTAAACTATTTCTTACAAACAGGAAGTTTTAAAAAGGAGCTACTTATGGGTACATTTATAACGATTATCACAGTGGTTGTAGTAGGGGCCTTAATAGGCGGTATTACAAACGCCTTGGCCATAAAAATGCTATTCCACCCCTACGAGGCTATTTATATCTTTGGTAAACGCTTGCCATTTACGCCTGGGTTAATACCGAAAAGACGAGACGAATTGGCTGAGCAGATGGGGAAGATGGTTGTAGAACACTTAATCACTCCAGAGAGTATTAAAAATAAACTGCTTACTGGTACTGTCAAAGTGGAAGCTAAGAGAATTGGAGAAAATATATTAGATAAAACAATTTTTTCTGAGATCTCTATAGAAAAGGCGCTTGAAAAAGCTGGGTTGGCTGACATTCCGGATTTAATCGTAAGAAAAATTGAATCGCATTCAACAAATTGGTTAGAGGATTGGTATTTGCAGCATAAAAATAAACCTATAGCAACCTTTATACCAGCAAGTGTTGAGGAGAAAATAGAGAACAAAATACCGGATGTATCTCATTATATCTTGGATAAGGGAATCGCTTTTTTTGCCAGCAATCAAGGTAAGGAAAGACTTCAAAAAATGGCAGATGATTTCATGAGGGAACGGGGAAAACTCGGTGGAATTATGCAGATGCTATTAGGAAATGTAAATCTTGGCGAGAAACTTCAGCCGGAGATTATTAAATTTCTCTCAAATCCTGGGACTAGGGATACGCTGACACAACTCCTGCATAGTGAGTGGCATAAAATAAAACATAAGCAGATTTCAGACGTGGAGGAATTCTATTCATTGGATGAAATGAGAAGTTTACTCTATAAAGGAATTATAACCGGCTATAAAAAAGTGGATTTATCGAATCTGACACTTAATCAGATAACTGGTGAATGGAATGAGACCATCAAGGGAAGATTGCTGCCAAATGTTATTGAAGAGGTTGCAGCGATTTTAATTGAAAAAGTACCAAGCATAATGGAAAAATTGAAACTAAAGGAAATTGTCCGTGATCAGGTTGCTTCTTTTCCGGTGGCTCGTCTGGAAGAAATGGTACTGTCTATCACAAAAAGTGAATTGAAAATGATTACGTATTTAGGAGCCCTATTAGGAGGCTTGATTGGAGTTTTCCAGGGAATCTTTATGATTTTGATGAATTAAAACCATTCCAGTAAACATACAATGGATGTATAATGCTTTCGATAATGGTATAGTAAGAGAGACTTCAGTGTAATAGAAAACAGGAGGTATATGATGTCAGTTAATTTATATGATTTAGCGTATACAGTAGAAAAAGGAATACGTGAAAGTGCAGAATACCAAGAACTAAAGAATCAATACAATGCGATAATGGCTGATGAGCAAGCAAGAACGATGTTTAACAATTTCAGAGATATTCAGCTAAATCTTCAGCAAAAACAAATGATGGGTCAGGAAATTACTGAAGAAGAAGTAATGCAGGCTCAAAAAACTGTTGCGCTTGTGCAACAACATGAAGCGATTTCTAAATTAATGGATGCTGAACAAAAAATGAGCGTCATCCTTACAGATCTCAATCGTATTATCACAAAACCATTGGAAGACTTGTACGGAACACAATCCTAAGCATATATGGAACCGATTAGTGTCGAAGCTTCTCTGCCAGTTAGATTTATTTAATTGGTGAAGGGAAGTTCAGGGCGCTAAATCGGTTCTTTTTTCTTTATAACTGTTCTATTTCTGCCAAAATCCTCATACAGAATGTATATGGGCATCATGAAAGGTGGATTGGACATCATGGTATATAAACTGTTAATGATTAATATGGATGGTGCACTATTATCTTCAAAAGGAAAACTCCACACTCATACAAGAGAATCAATTGAATACGTTGCTAAAAAGGGAGTAGAAGTAGCTCTGATGACCTCTGAAAATTATGACTATACACAAAGAACCGGAAAAGCTCTTAGATGTAATCCGCATATTATTGCGCATCAGGGTGGCTTTATTTTGGAGAATCTTCATAATCCGATTTTTGTTAAGCGAATACCTGAGAACACTACCCTCGATATCATTCGTTTTTTAGAAAAATTAAGCGGGCACATCCGTTTAATTCATGAGGATATGACAATCGGAAATAGAATGGATCTTCCAACACCGCTCTTTGCAAGAATCAAATGGACGCCGGGAGAGACCAATATATATGCCCAGCAATTTGTAGATTCTCTAGATGAGTATTTACGCACCCATCCGATGTCTCCATTGCAAATTGATATATATATAGATAAGAAACAGGACAGAATAGATGCAAAGTCTGGTCTTGAAGCGATGTTTGAAAACGTAATGATCCAGGAGAGTCATCCGAATAAACTTGTGATTTTACCAGAACAAGTCACAAAAGAGAAGGCTTTTAACTACTTATTAAAAAACAGGGGTATAGCAGCAAATGAAGTGGTCTTAATTGGCAGTGATCAAGATGAATCGGAGCTGGTAAGAAATGTGGGACTTGGTGTAGCTGTGGCAAATGCTGATGCAGCGGTAAAGCGCTCAGCCAAATGGATTACCCGCAGTAATGATGAACTGGGTGTGGCCTATCTCATTAAAGAGGTATTCAGAAGACAGCATCCAATTGGCTTCTTAAAAAAGATGAATATCAAAACTGACTAAATAGGTGTTGAAGGTGTTTTTTACCACCTACCAAAAGGATGGCTCCTCTGGGGTTATCCTTTTTTATTGGGCTTCGGTAATAAATATTGTCGGTTTAGGGTTTCGTTATGATGATAAAGGTGCTATGTAGGGCTGAAACAGTTTTCTTGGCAATTAAATTAATTTTGTGTACTTAATTCTTGGCAAGAGATGTAGGATATTCAGCCCAACGAGGATGAATCCAGCCGAATTGAGCATAGATTCAGCTTAACTTCGTAATAATCCGGCCGATTCAGCTGAAAATCCAGCCAAACTCCGTAATAATCCAGCCGATTCAAACAATAATCGAGCCAAACGCCTAAATGGGGCCATTCCTTTACTCTTTTGATGGAATCCAGCTTCGGCTTCTAGGAACTCAAGTCATCAGTAAATACTCAGCGGAGGCCTGCGGGATTTAGTTCACAATGATCTTTCTACGCGATGTGGTGCTTCTTAGTCTTTGCTCAATAGGACCCTTCCTCTCAGTACTCTTCTTATGCTTGTCGCTCCTAGGCAGTCTCCTAAGCTTTTTTATTGGCTGAATAGCTTCATTCCCAAATAGTCATGATAAGGAAGAGATGGTCTATTTGTGATTGACCGCTGTCTTGATGTTCAGTAAACTGATATGGATTGAATTTTTGAAAAGGGGATAGGCATGCGTATTTTAATAAATGGCATTGAGGATGAAAGGCTGTATCGGCCCTTATCTTTAATTGCGGACTTATTTTTTGAAGAGGCAACACTGCTTAATAGCGATGAATCACCATCGGATTTATCAATTACATTAAAACAAGAAATGATTAATCATACATTATATACAAAAGCGATACTAGAGGATTCTACATCTAATAAAGTACATGAATCCACATTTGAAAGAGATGTCTTGAATCAGACGGATGAAAAGGCTCTTTTTAAGCAAAAAAAGCATTCCTATTCTTATGTTTTTTTAAAGGTTTTGGAACAACATACAGGAATGATTCAGAAGTGGGGATTGTTGACAGGTGTTCGTCCCACAAAATTGTGGCATCAATATGTGAAAAAGAATATAGATGCATCTGTTGCCAAGAGAGAGCTGAGCGCCTCCTACTCCATTACAGACGAGAAATTAAATTTACTGGAGGAAATTGCTGACCGTCAATTAGAAGTCATTCCAGATTTATATGATTTGAAAAGGGAAGTGAGCATTTATATAGGAATTCCTTTCTGCCCTACTAAATGCGCCTATTGTACATTCCCCGCTTATGCAATTAATGGACGTCAGGGAAATGTAACATCATTTCTGGGTGGACTGCATTATGAAATGCGAGAAATCGGTAAATGGCTGAAGGACAATCATATAAAAATTACTACTATTTACTTTGGCGGCGGTACACCTACGAGTATATCAGCTGAAGAAATGGACATTCTTTACGAGGAACTATATGAATCATTCCCTGATATTAAAAATGTACGGGAAATTACGGTGGAAGCAGGTCGGCCGGATACGATTACACCGGAAAAATTGAAGGTCTTAAAAAAATGGAATATTGATCGAATCAGTATTAATCCACAGTCCTATACACAGGAAACATTGAAGGCGATTGGGCGACATCACACGGTAGAGGAAACAATTGAAAAATATAAACTGGCTAAAGAGGCCGGTATGAATAATGTGAATATGGATTTAATTATAGGGCTTCCGGGTGAAGGTGTCCCTGAATTAAAGAATAGTTTACACGAAACAGAAAAATTGATGCCGGAATCATTGACTGTTCATACGTTATCCTTTAAACGGGCTTCTGAGATGACGAGAAATAAAATGCGCTATAAGGTTGCGGATCGTACGGAAGTAGAACAAATGATGAATGAAGCTGAAAAGTGGACTGCAGCCCATGGATACCATCCATACTATTTATACAGACAAAAGAATATACTGGGTAACCTGGAGAATGTCGGATATTCATTACCTGGAATGGAGAGCTTGTATAATATCCTGATTATGGAGGAGCAGCAAACGATCATAGGACTTGGATGTGGGGCAGCAAGTAAATTCATTGATCCTGATACTGGAAAAATCACGCACTTTGCCAACCCAAAAGATCCAAAATCCTATAATGATAGTTATGAGCATTATACAACTAAAAAAATTGATTACTTAAAAGAATTATTTTTGCGCTGAAATTAACAAACCGAGTTCTTGTTTGGATGAAGAACTCGGTTATTTTTTCTTCTAATATACAAATAATTCTAATAAATTACACCTTTTTTGTGTTAAAACGCTTACATAAACCTTTATAATAAATATATATCAAATTTGAAAGGGGATTTTGCCAGTGAAACCTGCCTCTATTATCAAGAGCGTGCTTGTGGAAAAGGAAGGCACTGTAGCTACCGTGTCATTAAACCGTCCTGAAGTATTAAATGCTCTTAATAAAGAGATGCTTGTTGAATTAAACAAGGAATTAAAAGCATTGAGTCTTGATGAGGAAATTACAATTATTATTCTTAAAGGAAATGGCAACGGATTTTGCTCAGGCGGCGATATAAAATCGATGTTTAATTTAGGCAGTGAAAAAGATTTTTATGGAATAATGGATTGTATTAACGAACTAGCCATGGCCATGTATACGATGCCAAAATTAACAATTGCAGCAGTTCACGGGGCAGCAGCGGGACTTGGATTCAGCCTTGCCTTGGCCACTGACTGCATTATTGCAGAGCAGGAGAGTAAATTAGCCATGAATTTCATTGGGATCGGCTTGATTCCTGATGGCGGAGGGCACTTCTTTCTAGAACGAAGACTGGGAGAATTGAAAGCTCAGGAAGTAATCTGGGAAGGTAAAGTGATGAGCGCTGAGCAGGCATCAGAAATTGGATTGGTTGATCTGGTAACAACGAATAGCCTTGAGGATGAGGTTCAGAAAAAGGTAAAAGAATGGCAGGCAAAACCAATTTTGTCTATGATCCGGACGAAGAAAATTCTTGCTGAAACAAATCGTCCTAAGCTATTGAAGATGCTTGAATTGGAGAAATACTCGCAATATGTAATGAGACAAACAGAGGATCATGAAGAAGGTATCAAGGCGTTTGTTGAGAAAAGGAAGCCTAATTTTAAAGGGAAATAAAAAGGTTTGTATGATTCCGTTATAAACGGATCATACAAACCCTTTCTTATCTATGGAATAATAGTAGCTTGCCAAGCGGTGAGGTGAACCGATGTGTCTTTTCTTCGTATTCTTTTTCAGCTAAAAGCTTTTGTCCAAGTTCTTTTGCGCTTTCATCATTCTCTGCCTGAATCGATTCTTCTAAAATCTTTTCACCATCTGCTTCAAACACGGTTAATTTATAGATTTTCATCTTTATTCCTCCTAAATTCAGCTGATCAGCAGTTGATATTATTTTCGCACAAGAAGACAAAATTTGTAAAGTTTAGAATTACCTTTCAATTCTCTGGGCGGATAGATTAGAATATATATAGACATAAAAATTGATAAAAGGGGGAAATGCTTTTGACTTTACTGGTAAATAACGTAGTAAAACAATTTGGAGAATTTACAGCAGTAAATCATCTTTCACTTGATGTGGGAGAGGGAACGATGTTTGGTATGCTCGGGGCAAACGGGGCTGGTAAGACTACTACTTTCAGAATGATTCTTGGTTTATTGGACCCTACAGAAGGGAGCATTAGTTGGAAGGGAAGGAAAATTGACTATTCCACAAGCTCGACGATAGGTTATCTTCCTGAAGAGCGAGGGTTGTATCCAAAGATTAAAACGGGTGAACAATTAATTTATCTGGCTCGTTTGCGAGGGATGAACAAATCGGATGCAATGCAAGAAGCAAAAGTCTGGTTGGATCGCTTTAATGTCCCGGAATATTTCGATAAAAGAGTTGGTGACCTTTCTAAAGGAAATCAACAAAAAATACAATTTATTGCCTCTGTTATACATAAGCCAGAATTGTTAATTTTGGATGAACCATTTAGCGGTTTGGACCCTGTAAATGTTGAATTATTAAAAAAAGCGGTTCATGATTTAAGAAAAAACGGAACAACTATCGTCTTTTCCAGCCACCGTATGGAACACGTAGAGGAATTATGTGAACAGCTCTGCATACTTAAGCAAGGAGAGGCAGTCGTTAATGGTTCACTAAAGGATATCAAGCGTTCCTATGGAAAAAAGAATGTATCTATACATGCTGATTTTGATCTTAAATTCCTGACTGATTATCCTGGTGTGACAAAAGCAGTAGAAGTAACGGAAGGAATTCATTTGCAAATTGCGGATGAGAAGAATGCCGAATTAATCTTACAGGATACAGTTAAGCGTGGTTTCATACGTAAATTTGAATTGGAAGAACCATCCTTGAAGGATATCTTTATTGAAAAGGTTGGTGCTCAATATGAATAAGTTTTGGATTATGACATTTCAGACGTATATATCAAAGGTTAAAAGTAAGTCATTTGTCATTTCGACTGCAGTTATTTTATTAATGGTTCTCGCTTTTACGAACTTGGATCGAATTATCGGTTTGTTTGATGAAGGTGATACAACAATTGGAGTTGTGGAAAATTCAGGCAATTTCTATGCCGCACTGGAAAAGCAGCTTGATAGTAGTGGGAGCGAATTAAGCCTGAAAGCATATAAATCTGAAACTGAAGTAAAGAAAGCTGAAGAAGAGGGAGAATTGGAAGGATATTTATTGCTTGAAGAGCAAGACGGTATTCCAATAGGTGTCTATAAGGCCCAATCCATCGCCAATTCAAATGAAAGTACAGAAATTCAAAATGCTTTGCAGCAAATACAAACAAGTATTCTAACAAAGCAGGTTAACATAACAGATGAGCAGCTGGCAGCTATCTATAAGCCCGTTTCCTTTGAAGTCGTCCCATTAAATAATCAGGCTAAATCAGAGGAAGAGCTTAATCAGGCCCGCGGCCTAGTCTATGTGATGATCTTTGTCATTTATTTCTCTGTTATTGTGTATGCCGGTATGATTGCCAACGAAGTGGCCATTGAAAAATCATCACGTGTGATGGAGATCTTAATTTCAAGTGTGTCACCAATTCAGCAAATGTTCGCGAAAATCACTGGAATTGCTCTGCTGACATTGACACAGCTTGCCATATTTGTGCTGGTTGGATATTTATCATTTAAAAGCAGCAGTGGGATGGGAGAAATTTTCGAGGCTTTTGGCTTTGACAATATGAAAGCGAAGACGATTGTTTATGCGGTTATATTTACCTTCTTAGGCTATTTATTATATGCAACAATGGCAGCGTTTCTTGGTTCCTTAGTAAGTAAGATTGAAGACTTGCAACAAATGATCATGCCAATGACCATGCTGGTTATCTTGGCTTTCATGCTTGCCATGACCGGGCTTGGCAATCCGGAAGCAACCTTTATAAAGGTGTCATCCTATATTCCGTTCTTCACGCCTATGCTAATGTTTATGCGTATAGGAATGCTTGAAATATCCAATATCGAAATTGCGATAAGCATTGGTATTCTGCTTGTGACGATTGGACTATTAGCCTATTTTGGAGCTAAAGTCTATAAAGGCGGAGTTTTAATGTATGGAAATTCAAGTTCTTTTAAAGATATTAAAAAAGCACTTGATTTAACAAACAGCAATAAGTAAACAAGGACTCACTTCCAAATGGGAAGTGAGTTTTTTATGGTTCTTAGCAGGATATTTGATTTGCTTAAATAAAGGCATCCTTTGCAATCACCTGGCTGATTACGGGGAGGTAACAATTATCTAATAATATTTGTATATGAGATAATTAAATTTACGTTTTTTTTGATTAAAAGAACAATCGTTTGTAGTAAAATGGCATGGAAGGAGTGTGGTACAGTGCGAGGCGTAAAATTTATACATGCAGCTGATTTGCATTTGGGCAGCGTTTTTTCAGGATTTCAGCATATGCATAGTGCCATTTATGAAAAAATAAAAAACAGCGGATATTCAGCATTAACAAGGCTCGTGGACACGGCAATTCAGGAAAGAATTGATTTTGTTATTTTTGCTGGAGATATTTATGATAATGAAGAACGAAACTTGAAAGCACAATTGAAATTTAAGGCTGAAATGGAAAGATTGGAAACCTATTCGATTCCTGTCTATTTAATTCATGGAAATCATGATTACATGAATGGGAATTACTTTGATATAAGCTTACCAGCGAATGTTCATCTGTTTGGACGCGAAGTAGAAGTTAAACAATTTATTAAAGAAAATGATGCAACTGCCGTAAATCTTTATGGATTCAGTTACGACAAGCGTCATATACATGACCGGGTTATTCAGGAGTATAAAAAGGCAGACGATGGTGATTATCATATTGGTATTTTACACGGTAATTTAGATGGAGAGAGTGCTCATGGAAACTATGCTCCTTTTACCAGAAGTGAACTGCTTAGTAAGCAATTTGATTACTGGGCTCTGGGGCATATCCATAAACGAATGGAAATCCTGCAGGATCCACCAGCCATTTATCCAGGATGCTTGCAGGGGAGAAATAAAAAAGAGACAGGTGAAAAAGGGTTCTATATAGTCTCTATGTCAGGGTCAGATACTTCTTTAGAATTTGTACCTGTATCGACAGTCGAATGGAAAACAGAAACCATTCAGGCAGATCATATTTCATCTGTAAACGAACTTATAGCTGAAATGGATAAAATAAAAGAGGGTGCGTATGAGCCGGATAAGTCTATTCTGCTGAATATTATGATCGATGCATCTGATTGCAAAATGAATCCTGAATGGCTGTTTGTGGATATGGATCATTTACTTGAAGGTCTCCAGGATGAGGAGATGGATGAGATTTCTGTATGGATCCATTCCTGTACACTGATTCCACCCCGCTATGCAAGCAGAGGCGGAGAGCTGTCAGATACATTTATTGATGAACTTTTGAGGACAACTGCCAATATGAATTCTGAGCAGTATCTGAAATACGGCGAAGCTCTCTTTACTCATTCTGCGGCAAGGAAATATATAGAGCCATGGGAGGATAGCGAGTGGCAGCAAATCTTGGACGAGGCAACGCTTGAATTAGTAAAGCGCCTGAATCGTTAAAAATGAGGAGAAAATGCTTTGATTATAAAGAAAATACATATATATGGATTTGGTAAATTTGTAGACTACAAACAAGAATTAACATCAGATATAAATGTATTCTACGGAGAAAATGAGGCTGGTAAATCAACGATTTTTTCCTTTATCCATGCCATGTTATTTGGATTCCCTGCTAAGAACCAAACAACAGCCTCCTACGAACCGTCGGGGAGCGGCCGGTATGGTGGAAAACTGGTCATTGAGCTCCCTGAAATAGGTGAAATAACGATTGAAAGAGTTAAAGGGCACCAGGGTACAGAATGTGGAGTTTATAACAGGTTTGAGAGAATAGGGGGGGAGGAGAAAATAAAAGAATGGTTGAAGGGAGTCGACCGAAACTTCTATGAATCTATATACTCCTTTAATCTAGACGGCTTGCAGGATATCTATCGTCTGGAAGAAGATCAATTGGGCAAATATCTCTTTTTTGCTGGCATGAGTGGCAGTGAAAGGCTTTGGGAGATGGAAGCAGGCTTGCAAAAGCAAATGGACAGTCTATTTAAGCCAGGTGGAAAGAAGCCTATTCTGAATCAAAAGCTGGCTGAATTAAAGCAAAGCTCCCAGGCAATTCAAAAAGCAAGGGAGAAAGAGAAAAGCTATAATACCTTTTTGAGCGAAGAAAGGGAACTAAGTAAAGAAATTTCGCTCACTCAAGAACAAATAGAGCGAATAAAAACGAACTTAATTCATTTAAAGGACTGGAAGAGACTGTTGCCATCCATTCAGGAGCTTGCTTCCATTGAAGTGCGCCTGTCAGAATTAGAAGAATTTCCTTTTCCGGTAAATGGGATGGGGCGCATGGGAAAGATAGAGGCTGAAAGGTCGGCAAAGGAAACATTTCTGCAAACTCAGTTAAATAAATTGAAAGTACTCCAAAATGAAAAGGATTCCCTCCAAGTCAATGAACAGTGGCTGGCAAGTGGGGAGAGGGTACGTCAAGCCGAGCTTTATAGTGATAAATTGATCATCCTACTCGAAGAAATTAGGACTCAATCGATCGAATTAAAGCATATAGAGGATAAAATCATTAAGCTTCAGGGAGAATTACATACACAATTTGATCCTGTTATGGTTGAAAGTTTTGATACAAGTATCTTTCGGAAAGAAGAAATTAAACAGATAGAATTAGAGAAGCATACACTTGCCAAGAAGAAGATGGAGCTTGATGCTCAGCTTGAAAAAGAACGAGTCAAATTGGAACAAATCGAGCAAATCACTGAAATTTATGAGAGAAAATTGCTGCCTGAAAATGAAAGAGAAAGGCTTAAAAGAATAGTAGAGCAGTATGAACATGCTGACAAGGCAGCACAGGAAGAGAAGTCAGCCAAGGAAGTGATCCAGCGATTAAAGCAACGAAGGAATCAAGCGTTGGAATCAGAGAAAAAGGGTAAGAAAAAACAGAAAGTTATTCTGGGCTCGGTCTTACTGGCTTCCATTTTGGCGGTTCTTTTATTAATCTTAGGCGGACAGCTTGGCGTTGCATTGATTGTGGCGGTTGTTGGTATCGTACTCGTTATATATATAAATTCGATGAATGGCAATCAATTGCAATCTGAGGAATTAGCGAAAGAAATTAACTACTATGAGGAAATTGTAAAAAAATCATCTTCGATTTCAATTGATGAACAAAGCTACAGAATGCAAAAAAGTATGCTTGAAGAGGATACGGCAAATCGAGAAAAATACAAGCTGGAATCACTGCGCAAAGAGCAACAGGAAGCAATATTTGACAGTTTAATTGATTCCTTTGAAGAATGGGAAAAAGAGTTGGCGCTTTGTAAACATAAATTGATTACGCTCGGAAATGAATGGTCATTGCCTAATGAGGTGTCATGTACGATGCTTTCAGATGCTTTTGAGCGAATTGAACAAATTAAAAACCTTATGTTGGAGAAGAGCAAACTCATTTCATTGCTTGCTTATACAGAGGAGAAAAAGGATGAGTATATCCGCTATATAGGGAAGCTTTCAGAGGAATTTGGTGTTACGGGCACTCAAAGTATCGAGCAAATAAACTACTCTATTGTTCAGAAGTACAAAGAGAATGAATTGGTCAATAGGCAAAAAAATAATATGCTCGAAAAAATACAGGAGCTCGAGGAAGAAATTATACCTTTAAAGGACTTGTGCAGACAGCTAAATCAAGAAAAGCAGCAATTGCTTCAGGAAGCAGATTGTCATGAAGTGGAAGGGTTCTATCAGCGCGGTAGAGATGCCGAAGAAAGAAGTCAGCTCAGCATAGCAAAGAGACAATTGATTGGGCAGCTGGGACGTTATGCAAATCGCGATCAGTACCATTCTGTTACAGACTTGGTTTTAAAGGATAGAATTGAGGAACAAGAGGCTGAGCAGTCTTCCTATGAATCAACATTAAATCGGTTACGAAAAAGACTTGCAGAGGTAAAGTACGAGATAAATAGGCTTGAGGAGGATGGAACAGTAGAGGCGTTGCTTCATAACCATCAGCTTTTAAAACAGGAATTTCAAGTGTTGGCTAAGAAGTGGACAACGCTCAGCCTCATGAAGGGGACTCTGGCTGAGTCTATAACGACGTATAAAGAAGAAAAACTGCCTGCAATTATTGAACAAGCTAATGGGTATCTACGTAACCTTACGAATGGAAGATATGAAAAAATCCTATTCTCAGAAAATGGTGAGGGACTCTCTTTATTGGACCATAGGGGATTAGAGGTTCATTCGAAAAATTTGAGCAGAGGGACGGCAGAACTTACTTATGTATCTATAAGGCTTGCTTTAGCGGGTACGATTGATGGAAGAAAAGAATGGCCGCTGATCATGGATGATACGTTTGTCAATTTTGATGATAAGCGAACGGAAAGAATGATTTCTCTATTAAAGCATATTAGTAAAGAGGGGAATCAGGTTCTCTTTTTTACCTGCCATGATCATATTGCTGCGATGTTTAATGGGCAGAATATCATCCAATTAACAAGATGATTTTTAATATTAATTTGCCTTCGCATGATATAATAAATATTGGAATGGACCGGGGAGGGATATACATGAAGGGAATTGCCCATCATGAAGTTGGAGATACGATAGATCTTCATCTATTCATAAAGAATGCTATAAAAGGAACAGCAAGTAATGGAAAACCTTTTTTATCTTTAATTTTCCAGGATAAAAGCGGAGAAATAGAAGCAAAGCTTTGGGATGTAAAACCTGAGGATGAACAGCTGTATATGCCGGAAGCAATCGTACGGGTAACAGGAGATATACAAAATTATAAAGGTAAGCTTCAGCTTCGGATTCGATCAATTCGCCTAAAGTACGATAATGAGACGGTTAATATTGCTGATTTATTGCCGACTGCTCCTCTTGGAAAAAATGAAATGTCTGAAACGATTACAAAATATATATTCGAGATGACGAATCCTAATATACAGCGGATTACTAGACATTTGGTTAAAAAATATTTTAATGAGTTTTTGGAATATCCTGCTGCCACGAAAAATCACCATGAATTTTTCTCTGGTCTGGCATATCATGTTGTATCGATGTTAAACTTAGCAAAATCAATTGCTGAGCTATACCCATCATTAAATAAAGATTTATTATATGCGGGAGTCATCCTTCATGATCTCGGAAAAGTGAAGGAACTATCAGGACCAATTGCGACTACTTACACAGTGGAGGGCAACTTGCTTGGCCATATTTCCATTATGGTGAATGAAATCGGTAAAGCTGCTGATGAATTAAATATTCAGGGGGAAGAAGTTCTTATTCTTCAGCATATCGTTTTAAGCCATCATGGAAAAGCGGAATGGGGAAGTCCGAAACCGCCATTGGTTAAAGAGGCAGAGGTTCTGCATTATATTGATAATTTGGATGCGAAAATGAATATGATGGATCGTGCGCTTGATCGGGTAAAACCGGGAGAATTTACAGAGCGAATCTTCCCTCTCGATAATCGCAGCCTTTATAAACCGAATATCAAATAGATTATCGATTTTAAAAATATGCTTTCCTTTAAGTGGAAAGCATATTTTTTTTTTAAAAGCATATAGTTTTAAAAAGGATGCTTAATCCTTAAGGAGGGGGAGGACAAGCTTGTCAATTTTTATTGGAGTAATCATAGCTGGTATCTTCTTTAGTGCCTTTATGACCATAAAATCAATCAGGGAAGAGCAAAAAGTTGATGAATCGTGGATTGAACAGGAGGGGAATGTTTATATAGAAAGAATGGAAGAAGAAAAAAGAAAAAGAGCAATGGCACAATAAAAACTCGACCAAACCGGTCGAGTTTTCTGTTTCACCTATTAGAATGCATCTTTTAAATCTTTATCTTTTACTTCAACATCAGCATCATCAATCACTTTTTGAATAGCTTCTTGAGCTTTTGCGGAATCTAGCTTGGTCATTTTAACGTTTCTAGTTACTTCATCTTTGGATTCTTCGAAAGAAGGATTGTCATTTTCTTTCTTCTCTGTTACTTGAATGATATGGAATCCATGCTCAGTTTGTACAGGATCAGAAATTTTGTTGACTTCAAGGCCGTATGCAGCATCTTCAAATGCAGTTACCATTTGTCCAACCCCAAACCAACCAAGGTCTCCACCTTTATCTTTATTGGCTGTATCTGTTGAATATTCTTTTGCCAAATCCTCGAATTTTTCACCTTTATCAAGCTTAGCCTTTACTTCTTTCGCTGTTTCCTCATCTGCTACAAGAATATGGCGAGCTTTTAAGTCGATTTTATATTTGTTATTATAGTAATCCTTAAGTTCTTTATCTGTTACTTTGATTGTATCAAGAGCGGCTTTTTCCTGTAAAAGATTGAATTTCACAGATTCTTTAAAAGCTTCTTCATCTTTAAAGCCAGACTGTGCCAAAGCTGCTTCAAAATTTTCGCCAAGATTTTCTTTGGCTTCTTCAACCTGTTTATTCACTTCTTTATCTGTTACTTTATATTTATCAGAGAGAACTTTTTTATATACGAGTTCTTTTACTGCTTGATCCCCGTATTGATCTTTTAGTTGTTGATAAAGCTCCTCTTTAGTAACATTTCCTGCTTTCGTTTCTACCACTGCTTCATCAGATTCATTATTGCAGGCTGCAAGACTGACAAGTAAAGCTGCTGATGCCAACGTAATTAACCATTTCTTCATCCATTACACTCCTTTTAGCGTGTTGCCAAGTAAAAGTATTTCATAACAAGCCTAACTATAACACAAAAATTCTGTTAAAAAAAGGATAAGCACAAATGTTATTTGATAATTATAATAATTGGAACAATCTTACTTAAATTCTAATCAGCGTTTTCATGGAATCTCATGTGTTTTTAAGTCTGTTTAGGGTCTTCATTAAAAATCATTTATTTAAGCAAAAGGCCCATTCCTTTTTGTGGAAATTGAATATGATACGGTAGCAGCTCAAAAGGAGGTGTGATCATGAGTCAAGGATTTGGTGGAGGATTTGCTTTCATCGTAGTTCTGTTTATTCTACTCGTGATTGTTGGTGCGTCATATGTGTACTAACTAAGTAAGTATGTAACTGAAGGGAGGATACAACATGTCTGGTGGATACGGCGGAGGTTTCGCTTTATTAGTAGTTTTATTTATCTTGTTGGTTATCATTGGAGCATCTTGGATTAACTAATTCAAGATTTGCAAAATCCTCATAAAGGTCACCTATGATCTATAGGTTGAACGAAAGACGAGTGTGAGTAACACTCGTCTTTTATATGGTGTAGAATATTTCAATATAAGTAGAGATTAACAGGATGGTAATAAGGATATTGATTGTTCGAAAAAATTTGGCCTGTTTAGCTTCTGGCAATTCCTTTTTAGTACAGAAGCTGTCTGATAATTTATTGATATAATACAAAATAAAAAGTGCAAATAATGAAAACCAAATGAGAGGTATCATCCTGTTATCCTCCTTGACGCTAGTATCTCTCTAACATTATCAAAAAAGTATCAATTCTGTAAAGAATATGAATCGTTAGAACATTAATTACTCGGGAAATTAAGAGGGGGAAGAAAACGAGGGATATATAAAACATTGTGATTAAATACACAAGCCCATTCAAGATAAAAGCGGAGGTATGATAGATTAGTGTCCGCTTTTATCTATTATTATTGAATGGGCTCTTTTTGATTTTCAATTTTTTCGAGAATTCCATTTTCGTCTGTGAATTCATTCTCAAGATTTGCAAATGATTTTTCAAATATATTCATAAAGTCGTCACCATAGATATTTTTAACAATCGCCATCATTTCCATCATATCAGGGAATTTTCCGTATAAGTCTTTTAAGGGTTGAGCACCTAAATAGACGGAGTTCTTGGATGAATCGAATACGCTTACGATTTCAAGCAATAGTTCGTTCCCTTCATCTGTAAGCTCAATATAGGTGTTACGTTTGTCATTTTCCTTTTTTGAAAATCTGAGAAGACCACGTTCTTCCAGCTTTTTTGAAAAGTTAAAGGCTGTAGATACATGCATAACACCGAACTTGGCCACATCAGATATGGATGCTCCCTTAAGATGATAAGCAATCCATAGAATATGATGTTCATTGATATTTAAATTATAGGGTTTAATCCACTGCTGCCAGTCTTTTTCAATTGCTTTCCAGAGAGCTTTGCTAAGCTGAGCAACCCGCTGGGTAAATAGCATGGCTTCTTTGATGGAATTTAAATTTTCAGTCATAATACGCTCACCTACTTTTCTCAATTTATCTTACTGATTTATTATCCTTATAAAATATTAAATAACAAAAATGGTAATTTGCCAAATTTTTAGTTTTTTTACCGAGATTTTCTTGGCGCTGAGTTATTTTGTAGTGAGCGGAGATATAGCTGTTTCAAGCTCCTGGATGGCTGTTTCAACATCATTAATTTGGACTTGAATAGCACTTGTGTGTGCCTGGCTGTCTTGTTTCCATTCTTCCAATGCTTCTTTTACACCTTTTACGAACACTTGAATCTGTGTCTTGCTGACCGCGGTTGCAGATACGGATTCGTTCTTTAACTGGACGATACTTCTTTTTACATCCTGAAGAAGGTCCATAGTCTCATCTTTCGATTGTTTAAGCTTCAATCTGAGCTCTTGTCCGGATGAAGGCGTGCTTAACAATACTGAGACTCCAGCTACTGTAAACCCGGAAATAAAACCTATTAATAATGATTTTCCTTTCATTGCTATTCACCTCAATTTTATCTTTCCATAACAGATTTCTACATAAAGTTAAAATACCCTTTAAAATTATTCCTTATATTTAACAATTCCTTTTTTTATATTATTTTAAACGTAAAAAGCTATTTTCGGAAACTATTCTTGGAAAAAAATTCATTTATTTTTAGGTTATACCTTATTATTCATCCAGTATTATGTTATTTCATATAAATATTGAATGTGCATACAATTAGATATGTAGATGAAAAGGAGGAGGAGGAAGTGTCATTATTTTTACTCATATTAATTCTCTTCAGTGGGTTTATAAGTATATTGTTTTACTCAATCATTTCTCTGGGAAAAGGAGGCGTATATCCAGCTAGACGTGTACTAAAGAAGAGGATTCATATGAGTGGAATATGGGCTTCAGTTCTTCTTTTGGTATTAATCTTAATATGGAAGTTGTAGATAGTAGAGGAACGTAAAAAGAGGATGTTAACCTTTTATGGTTTGCATCCTCTTGTTCTATTAGTTAACTGCTATATTCGAGCGTTTTAAAATGCCGCTGGCAATGGGGTGTATAAGGGCCATTACGACAGTATTAACAACTGTTGCAGGTAAGACTACGCCAGCTGCCAAAGCTAGAAATGGTCCAGGTAATCCAACGATCAGATAGGCCGATCCAAGAAATAGCATGCCGGATACCAGTGTACCTATAAAAGTCAGTACAAGTGAAAAGGCAAAGGTTTTGCCTAACTTTTGAACGATACTAAAAATAGCATATATAAGTAAAGCAGTGAAAAATTTATCAATCAGATTTGGAATTAATCCTCCAGGGAAAGTAGTGGTCAATCCGGATATGACCCCGGTTACGCTCCCTAACAGTACCGTGCTTTTCAAATCAGGGAATAAAAATATCCCTAGGAACATCATAATCAGCATAAGGTCTGGCTTCATCCCAAACACAATTCCCGGCATGACAGTGTGCAATACAGTACCAATTCCAACTAGCAGTGATAAAGTCACCAAATTCTTCGTATTCACTTCTCATCTCTCCTATTCTAAGCTTATCTCATTTTCTTCTCCGATTGTGCACTCGTTGCCAACCGCGAAAAGGTTATATAGAGTATATCACCCATTAGCAATATTTAACACATGTTAATGCTTATTTTTAAAATTATTCATGAAGTCGGCCAGCTTTTGGCAGTGCTCAATCGGAACTGCATTATAGATAGATGCCCTGCATCCTCCAATGGAACGGTGGCCCGCCAAACCGACGAAGCCAGCATTCTTGGACTCTTGAATGAATAGGTCGGATAATTCTTTAGTAGGAAGAGTAAAGGTGATGTTCATGGTTGAGCGGCTATCTTTCTCGGCATGGCCACTGTAAAATCCGTTACTCTCGTCTATTGTCTGATAAATGATCTGGGCTTTTTGTGAATTTATTTTTTCTATTTCGTCAACACCGCCTTTATCTTTTGTCCACTCAAGGACTAAGGCCAATAAATAGATGGCCAAAGTCGGCGGTGTGTTATATAAAGACTTTGAAGCCGCATAAGTATCATAAGAGAGCATGGTTGGTAATTGCTGATGTTCTTTAATTAAGTCATCCCGGATAATCACGACTGTGACGCCAGATGGACCTAGGTTTTTTTGAGCACCTGCATAAATCAGTCCAAAATCAGTTATGTTAATTCGCCTGCTTAAAATGTCGCTGGACATATCTGCAATCAGAGGAACTGTATTTGTTTTGGGGAATTCCTGCCACTGAGTGCCGTAAATGGTATTATTACTGGTGATATGCAGATAGGCAGCATCAGGTTTCAAAGAAATATTGTTATGTTCAGGAATACGCTTATAATTTATATCCTTAGTGGAAGCGGCAATTTCTGTGTGTCCAATTTTACGAGCCTCTTTTAAAGCTTTTTCAGACCAGGATCCAGTCAAAATATAGCTTGCGCATTTATCGGGTGAAAGAAGATTCATAGGTACCATAGAAAATTGAAGACTAGCTCCGCCTTGTAAAAATAGTACTTCATAATTATCAGGAATATCTAATAGCTCTTTCAATAAATGGGTAGCTTTTGAATGCACTTTGTCATATTCTTTGCTGCGATGGCTCAATTCCATAACAGACATATGGCTGCCTTCAAAGTTCATCCACTCCTGTTTAGCCTTCAATAATACTTCTTCCGGTAATGCAGCAGGACCGGCATTAAAATTGTAAGCACGTGTCATGATTATTCCCCTTCCGATATCGCGATTCTTTACTTAATTCCCTATAATACTTTTCAGTACTAAAGTGAGTGAATTCCACCATATTCTACAACAAAAGGAGATAAAAATAAATAAATAATCAGACTATTAGGTTAATTGCAGGGGGCGTGGAGATAACTTGTTAGGATCAACACAGGTTAATGGAATAAATTAAAACTCTAATATGGGAGATTCTATCTTGAGGGTTTTATGAAATTAGATGTAGAGTTTTATAAGGCTTAAGACTTATCTTAAAATACTTCTGAGGCTCATTTCTATTATCTTGTTGCTAACTTATGATAGATAAAAAGAAAGTGGGTCATAAAAAGTAATGAAGAAAACTAAAAAAAGATATCGAATTTGGATAGTTTTAAGAAATATTTTATTCTCCATTCTAGCAGCGTTTGTTATTTGGATTACCTTTAGTAATATTATGACAGTATATGAACAAACAAAATACCAACCCATAGGGGAAGTAGTTGAAGTGGATGGTGAAAATATACACATTTATACAAAGGGTGAGGGCGCTGACACAATCGTTTTATTAAGCGGGCTCGGAACAGCAGCACCAGCATTGGATTTTGACCCTTTAATAAATGAAATCTCAAAAAATAATAAAGTAGTAGTGGTAGAGCCGTTTGGATACGGATGGAGTGATATAACCAAAAAAGAACGGACAGTTGAAAACATTGTAGAGGAAATAAGAGTAGCCTTAAAAAAATCAAACATACAAGGCCCGTATATTCTGATGCCTCATTCAGTTTCAGGAATTTACAGTATGTATTTTGCTAATACATACCCAGAGGAAGTTAAAGGTATCATAGGAATCGACCCGACATTACCACATGCTTTAGAATATTTTAGTGAGGATGCACCTAAAATGCCTAAGTTTTTAAAATATCTGGCACCAACCGGAATCGCTAGATTAGCATTGTATATTAATTCTCAAGTTTTTTTACCTATTGCAGATGACGGCACCTATTCCGAAAAAAATTTAAAAATGACCAAGGCACTTTCCGCATGGAAGGGTTACAACAAAAACGTTGTTGCTGAAGCCAATGAAATAAAAGAAAATATTGATAAAACCGTTGATATGAAGTTACCATCTACTATTCCAGTCTTATTCTTTACAACGAAAGAAGAAAAGGGATTAGAGGATGGCAAGAATAACGTGTCTTTTTATCAGACACAATTAACTAATCATCCTGCTAGTAAAGTTGTAGTCTTACAGGGTCATCACTATCTTCATTGGACACGTTCTAAGGAAATGAACAAAGAAATTAATGAATTCACAAGTTCATTTTCTGTTGAGCAATAACAACATGCGAAGGCCATTGAAGGGGCTTTAACTGAATAAGGAATACAGTCGTTCTATATAGGGGTGGCTGTTTTTATACCTCGCGTAGGAAATTGATAGTAATGTTTGAATTTAGACAAGCAATGAGGAGCATTTGATTTCTTGTCCTTAAACTATCTGGGCATTTTAGTTCAATAACAAGTACAGCCACTTCCTGTATGGAGGTGGCTGTTTTCACACTCAGAAAAAATATTAAACAATAGCAACAATTCTTACGAAACAGCCTTTTAAATAACAGCCTTATATTGGCTTACTCCTTAGAGAAGGCTGCATGATTTCTTGACCAATAGCGTATGCTCCACGAAATGCCATTTTATCATAGTGTTTATATAAAGCATGGAATCTACCGTTGTAGTTTTGTTTCCATGGCTTTTTCTTTCCGCAAAAGTGGAGAAACACGGTGTGATGGATTACATAATCCATATCCATCTTATGATTGGACATTAATTTATAATAATTGTAGTATCTGGCGTCATAGTTATAAATCGTTTCTTCTAAATTTTTAATATATTTGGAGTAAAGTGCGTTTAATATATCCTGATCAGGCAAAATTAATTTTTTCTTATTTTCTTCTACAAATTTAAAAATCTCATCCTCGTTTATTACTTTTCGCTGTTCTTTTAAATTCATTAACAATACACCTGAATTGTAATAAGCATCTATTTCATAAGGGGATAAACGGATTTGATTAATTCCTTTTACTGATATTTTATTATGACAGGCAGCAGCAAATAAATTATTGCCTAGGTCCATCTCATAAAGGTCATCAACAGAGTTTAGAACAAGAATATCCGGATCCAGGTACAGGATTCGGTCCAAATTTTTCGGTAGGAACTTGAAGGCCAATAATCGATAGTACATTTCTTTTGTATAATGCATTAAAACCGGTGCATCTTGAAAATGTCCATCATCCACCTGAACACTTATAAGCTCACTTCCATTTCTATGGACAAATTGTTCTAAGGAATGAATCTCTTCTGTTTTAATATCAGTATGCATAATAAAAATTTTAAAGGTTTTATGTGAGTTATTTAGGAACAAGGACTGAAGCATTACTTTAAGTGGTTTTAAATAAGTGGAATTTAGCGTTACCAGTATATTAATCACTGTAAATCATCCTTCCAATTGCATTTATATAGGCTTGTAAGAAATACACCTTTTTTATCTGAACGATTATGTAACATCTACATCTAATAATAAATAAATAATATAAAAATAGTATAGTATATTTTTAAAATATTTCTCAAATCATTATTTCGACTTACTATACCGTTTTATTGTAATTCTAACAATTGAGTTAACAGTTATTTTCAAAAAACACCTGTATCTTAAAATGAACATTGGTTGTTTGAATGTATACTAATAAGACAGACAGCCTTCTTAGCTGTAAAATTAAAAAAAGGCTCCCCTATTGAAAGGAAGCCATTTTTCTTATTATTGTATATGCTGATTGATTGATGCAGCAATATTAGCGAGGTCTTCGCCCGTATATTCACTTGTATGTGTTTTCCAAACAGCGCCAAACCCATCGTTTTGTCCATAGCGTGGAATCAAGTGGATGTGGAAGTGGAATACGGATTGTCCAGCATGTTCACCATTATTATTTAGAACATTCATTCCGATCGGTTGATATTCCTGCTTCAAGGCACGAGTTATTTTTGGAACTACCTGGAACACATGGCTTGCTATTTCAGGAGTTAATTCATAAACATTTTCTTTATGTACTTTTGGGATGACGAGAGTATGTCCCTTAGTGACCTGGCTTATATCTAAAAATGCCATCACATGCTCATCTTCGTATACTTTTGCAGAGGGGATATCACCTTTAATAATTTTACAAAATATACAATCTTCCATGGTTAACATCCTTTCTATTTATTGATTCATTATGTATTAGTGTAGCACAGACAAAAACGGGAAAAAAGGAAAGGGACGCAACATATAATGTTACGCCCCTAAGTCCTCGAGGAGAAGCTTAATTCCTGGATATTCTTACAGAATCTTCTCTGACAATTACTCCAATCGTTTAGATGAAGCAATTTTGTCGTTTTCCCATGTTATGTCCAATGCAACCATCCCCTTAACACTTGGAATTATTGATCCCAATTTCAGGTTCTAGGCCTTTAGCGAACACCCCATTTTCGAAAGAAGTACACTGATCAAACCCTAGGTTAAAGCCTTACGTTATCGCGAACCAACACCCCATTTATCAATGAAGTAAAGTGAATGTTGTTCCCCTCTGATTATAGATTGCCCATGTTTTTTCCTAATATACATATTAAATGTCCAAAAAAGTTCCACATTTACTTTTAGCGTTTTCCGTTTTAGGAACCGTTTGTTACAATGATAGGGAGAAAAAGAAAAGGAGACTGTCTCTATGTCATTGCTTGAAATTAATCATATAACAGGCGGTTACACAAAAACACCTGTATTAAAAGACGTGAGTTTTGAAGTGAAACCCAATGAACTTGTCGCATTGATTGGATTAAATGGGGCAGGGAAATCAACGATCATCAAACATATTATTGGTTTAATGACACCGAAAAATGGCGAAATCAAGATAAATGGAAGCCAGTTTAAGGATGATAAAGACAACTATCGCAAACAATTTTCATTTGTGCCTGAAACCCCTATCTTATATGAAGAACTGACTTTGGAAGAGCATTTAAAATTGACTGCTATGGCCTATGGTATAGAAGAGTCTGTTTATCAAGAAAGAGTCGAAAAGCTATTAAAGGAATATCGAATGGAAAAAAGGCTGAAATGGTTTCCAGCTCACTTTTCCAAAGGGATGAAGCAAAAAGTAATGATCATGTGTGCATTTCTTGCTGAGCCTTCTTTATATATTGTTGACGAACCATTTGTTGGGCTTGATCCGATTGCCATCCAATCCTTATTGGATATGATGAAGGATATGAAAAATCAGGGGGCAGGAATCTTAATGTCTACCCACATCTTGGCTACGGCTGAAAAATATTGTGACTCCTTTATCATTCTTCATGAAGGTGAGGTACGGGCTAAAGGAAATATTGAAGATTTACGCAATCAATTTAACATGCCTGGAGCTTCCCTGGATGATATTTATCTGCAATTGACAAAGGAAGATCGCCATGAATAGGGAAACATTGTGGAAGGACCGTTTTAATAATTATCTGAAGGAGACAACTAAATACTTGCGGTTCATATTTAATGGACATCTGGTCTTTGTAATGATTATTCTGCTGGGAGGAGCGGGGTTCTATTACAGTGAATGGCTTAAAACATTAAGTCCTGATTTTCCAACCGTATGGATTATGGCGATTCTCTTAGGATTAGTTACAACAATTAGCCCGGTTTCAACGTTTTTCCGCGATCCGGACATAGTGTTCTTACTGCCAATCGAGTCAAAATTATCATCCTATATAAAAAAATCGATCATATTTAGCTTAGTCATGCAGGGCTATATTCTTATCATGGTTCTGGCTGTATTAATGCCAATGTATATGCAAACAATGCAAGAACAAACGGTATCCTTCTTGTGGATGCTCCTATCTTTGTTGATTGTAAAGGGGATTAATCTTTGTTCGCGCTGGTTCGTTTTGTACTATAGGGAAAAAAGTGCATCTTTCGTTGATGGATTAGTCCGTTTCGTCCTAAATGCGGCTTTTGTGTATTTTCTTGTTAAGAATGAGTCTTTTCTTTTTATGGGAATTGTCCTCCTTCTTTTAGGAGGGCTTTGCTTCTATTATTGGAAAAGCACAAGAGAGGAAAGTTTACATTGGGAAAAGCTGATTGAGCTAGAGAATGGAAGAATGGCTGCTTTTTATCGAGTAGCAAATTTGTTTACGGATGTTCCAAAATTACGTGAAAAAATCTCAGAGAGAAGATGGCTTGGTGGTGTTATGACTCTTCTTTCGGGTAAGTCTAACAATCCATTCAGCTATTTATATGCCAGAACATTTGTAAGAGCGAATGACTATCTAGGTTTATTTGTGAGGTTAACTTTCATTGCGGCTGTTTTATTCCTGTTTACAGATCTGGGATGGGGAACATTATTTATTGCGATTCTCTTTTTATATATAACAGGTTTACAGCTCCTGCCAATCTGGCATCATCATGATCAAAAAATGGTGATGGATCTTTATCCATTGCATACAGATTATAGAAGGAAGGCTGTTCTTAGACTGCTCATTACCGTTCTAGTTATTCAAAATTTAATTTTCTTTATGACGGTTCTGATTGGTGCAGGAGTTAAATTGGCAATTGTAACATTAGTGAGTGGTTTTGCGTTCATTTTCATTTTCAGACCGTATGCAATGAAAAAAATGTGAGTGGCATTGGAGGTTTTGTATGTCATCTGAACGGTACGAGGAAAGAGCCAAGCAGGATTTGATGTTATGGAAGAAGAAAATCAGCGCTAAGCCAAGTATGGCAATGCGTATCTCCAAACAGGCCCAAACGGCAATTAATCAAAAGATACCTCAAAAAGTACATGATATAATTAGCTCTTCTATTAAAACAATGGTGGACGGCGTATTATACGGTTCAACCTATTTTAAGAAAGTAGACCATGTTGGGAATACGCTCGAGGAAAAGGAAGAGCTGGCTCAATCTATGCTGAATATATATAGAAGAACAGCAGTCATTGAAGGAGCGGGAACAGGGGCAGGAGGAATATTGCTTGGTCTATCGGACTTTCCACTGCTTCTATCTATAAAAATAAAGTATCTATTTAATATCTCTCAGCTTTATGGTTTTGACCCAAGAAAATGGGAGGAAAGAGTATTTATCCTGTTAGTATTCCAGCTTGCTTTTTCTTCTTTAGAAAAAAGGAAAGAGCTTCTCCCAGTGATTGAAGACTGGGAAAACAAAAAAGGATTGTACCAGGAAATTGATTGGCAAAGCTTTCAGCAGGAGTACCGGGATTCGATTGACTTTATAAAAATGATGCAGTTGGTGCCGGGAATCGGCGCAATTGTAGGAGCCTGGGCCAATCATCAGCTGCTTGAACAATTGGGTGAAACGGCAAAACACGCTTATCAAATGAGATGGTTTACTGAAGAGGAAATGGGCTGAAAATAAAATTATTAGGCTTAAAAACTGGCATCGATTAAAGATATGCCAGTTTTTCTGTTTTTCATATTAAAATGTCGAAGATAAAATTTGCTGGTGGAAGTAAGGGGATTAGAAATAGCGCCATTCCTGAAAACCGATGGCTGCACTGCCCAAGGTCTTTGCGGCAATTAACATGGCTTTCTCATTAAAATCGAATAAAGGATGGTGGTGTGGATAAGGGTGATCTGTGTTCTCGGGAGCAGCGCCTGTAAAAAACATAGATCCCCTGACCTGTTGAAGATAGTACGAGAAATCCTCTCCTACCAACAGGGGTGTAAGTTTTTTTATGTTTTCGCATCCGACGATTTCGGTTGCCTTATATTCAATATAGTCAGTCTCTGATGGATGATTAATGGTTGGAGGATATCCTCTGAAGTATCTCAGTTCATATTGGCAGTTATTTGCCAGGCAGACACCTTGAACAATTCGTTCAATTTCCTCAATAATTTGTTCTTGAACTTCTGATTCAAAGGTTCGGACAGTACCTTCTAAAAAGGCTTTATCAGGTATGATATTAAATGCTTCCCCAGCTTTAAATTTCCCGATTGTTAAAACGGCTGCTTCCATTGGATCAATTCTTCTGCTCGTTATAGTTTGCAGGAGAGATACGATTTCTGACGCAATGACCAATGAGTCTTTTGAAGTATGAGGCTCTGCCCCATGACCACCCTGACCGTATATGGTCACTTTAAACCGATCGGCAGTGGCGGTTATTGGGCCAGGGCTTATATAAATAGATCCAGTAGGGAATGGAGACCAAAGATGTGTTCCAAAAATGGCATCTACACCATCAAGGCAGCCATCTTCAATCATAAATTTTGCCCCACCGGGAGCAAGTTCTTCTGCATGCTGATGTATAAAGACATATGTTCCTTCCAACAGATGCTGCATTTCTTTAATCGCTTTGGCCAATATTAGCAATAAAGCTGTGTGTCCGTCATGGCCACAGGCATGCATGACTCCAGGGACTGTTGAGCGGTAAGAGACATTTTTTCCATCCTGGATGGGGAGGGCATCAAAATCTGCACGCAGGGCAACTGTTCTGCCAGGGGATTTACCATGTATGGTCGCCACAATCCCGCCACCTCCAACATTGCTTCGGATAGGGACATTTAATTCTTTATAAAAATTTTTTATGAATTGTACTGTTTTCTTTTCATGAAAGGAAAGCTCAGGGTGCTTATGCAAATAACGGCGAATGGCCACCATTTCTTTGAAATCATCTTCTAATCTTTGAAATAGCTCCTTTTCCATATAATCCCCCTAATTAAATGACATGGTTTCCTAGTATCCTTATTTACATAATTAACCATTATTAAACTAAATTTAGTAAAACTTCTATAAGTTTAGTAGATTGACATTTTAAAAAAAGGATAAACAATGATTAAGGAGCCAAATAGATGATATGTCAGTATGGTTATCATTGTAGACGGTTTTCAAATATGATAATTGCATTCCCCTACTTGTTTTCTTCTTTGTAAGCATGAAAGGTGACAGTGTAAGGACTGCCTGTAAACAATACCTGTGTGTTAAAAAGGCTGGACTTATTTGGGACTAGTGCACTTGTATCCCCTTTTGCATAGGCCTGTTCGTTCTTCCAGTTTGTCAAAACAACATAGGTATCAGATTTGATAGGGCTAAGTATACGCATCGCATGGATCCCAGTTTCATTTTTGATGGACACTAATTTATTTTTAAGGTCAAATTCAAATGCAGGCCGATCTTCAATAGAAACAGGTATATTATGTAGAGCATAAAATCCTTCTTGTTTAAGTGGACCGAATCCATCCAAAACTTCGAACTTTCTTGCTGAAGAAAAGATTGTTTTCTGATCCGTTTCATGAATCAGAGCGGCAGTTTTAGGATTGTTCAATAAAATAAGAGGTAAATTTGCTCGTTTATCTTGTATCCTTTTTAAAAAGCTGAAGGTTCCTGTCGTTATATAGAAGTTCATTATTTGCCCCCTGATTAGATATTTTAGTATAATGGAGTCGTTAGTTAATAGTAATTATTCTAATTTGTAACATTTTATTTACCCATTATTAGTTAAGTCATAACCTACATTGCTGTTAGGTAAGGAGCATTTAACTATAATGGTTTAAATTAAGTCTATTTTTTGACAATTTTTTCACGATTATATACAAGGAAAGGCTGAAAGGATATAGTTGTTATTGATGCCTAAACGATGTAATTCAGGAAAAAAATATAAAATATATAGTAAAAAAGAGGGGCGGAGCGGCTTTGAGACAAAAATTCAATGATACCTTCCTAAAAGCAATTAATAAAGAGAAGGTAAATCACACTCCAGTATGGTATATGAGACAGGCGGGAAGATCTCAGCCTGAATACCGAAAAATTAAAGAAAAATATTCCTTATTTGAAATTACTCATCAACCTGAATTAGCAGCCTATGTAACTCGACTACCGGTTGAACAATACGATGTAGATGCAGCTATTCTATATAAAGATATTATGTCTCCGCTGCCTGGAATTGGTGTACAGGTTGACATTAAATCAGGAATTGGTCCGGTTATCGACAATCCAATTCAATCATTAGCCGATGTCGAAAAGCTTGGTGAATTAAATCCAGAAGAAGATGTTCCTTATATTCTCGATACGATTAAACTGTTGACTGAAGAACAATTATCCGTCCCGTTAATCGGATTTTCAGGAGCTCCTTTCACAATCGCAAGTTACATGATTGAAGGCGGTCCTTCTAAGAATTATACAAAAACAAAAGCATTTATGTATACCGAACCAAAGGCATGGTTTGCATTAATGGATAAGCTGGCAGATACCATTATTATCTATGTGAAAGCTCAAGTAAAAGCAGGCGCAAAAGCAATCCAAATATTTGATTCATGGGTCGGTGCCTTAAATGTTCAAGACTACCAATACTATATTAAACCAATTATGAATCGGATATTCACAGAACTTAGGGAAGTGCGAGTTCCTTTGATTATGTTCGGTGTGGGAGCAAGCCATTTGGCTAAGGAATGGAATAGCCTTCCACTTGATGTTGTCGGTCTTGACTGGAGGCTGTCCATTACTGAAGCAAGAAATATCGGAATAAACAAAACAGTAATGGGAAATCTTGATCCGGCATTGCTTACCTCATCCTGGGATGCCATTGAGAAGAAAGCAAAAGAGATTATTGAACAGGGATTACAGGAACCGGGTCATGTATTTAACCTTGGACATGGGGTCTTCCCAGAGGTAAATCCTGAAGTTCTAAAACGCCTGACTGCATTTATACATGAGTATTCTGCAACTATCATCACATCAAAAGGAGAGGCTGAATAATGGCACATACAAAGAAAAAAATCGGTTTATTAGTAATGGCATACGGTACACCTTATAAGGAAGATGATATTGAGCGTTATTATACACATATTCGTCACGGAAGAAAGCCGTCTGAAGAAATGCTTGAAGACTTGACTTCAAGATATCGTGCGATTGGCGGGATTTCACCGCTTGGAAAGACAACGGAAGATCAGGCAGCTCATTTGGAAGCAGCGCTAAATAAAGTACAGGATCAATATGAATTTGTAGCTTATATAGGTTTGAAACATATTGAGCCATTTATTGAAGATACTGTTGAAAAAATGCATGCTGACGGAATCACGGAGGCAGTTAGCATTGTGCTTGCACCTCATTATTCCACTTTCAGCATTAAATCATACAATGGACGTGCAAAAGATGTTGCTGATAAATATGGCATGAAAATTACTTCAGTTGAAAGCTGGTACAAAGAACCAAACTTCATTAAATATTGGGTTGACCATGTAAAAGAAGCATTTAATCAAATGACTCCGGAGGAAAGATCAGCAGCGGTATTAATCGTATCTGCACATAGCTTACCTGAAAAAATTAAACAGCTAGGCGATCCATATGAACAGCAATTAGAAGAAACAGCAAAACTGGTTGCTGAAGGAGCAGGCGTTGAAAACTATGCGGTTGGTTGGCAAAGTGCCGGAAATACACCTGATCCATGGCTTGGACCGGATGTTCAGGATTTGACAAGAGATCTTTATGAACAACATGGATATAAAGCGTTTGTCTATACACCGGTTGGCTTTGTGGCTGAGCATTTGGAAGTTCTTTATGACAATGATTATGAATGTAAGGTGGTTACGGATGAGATAGGCGCAACATACTATCGCCCTGCCATGCCGAATACGCATCCTGATTTCATCAATGCCATGGTTGATGCAGTTATGAAAAAAATGGAGCTTAACTGATAACCAACAATGAAAAGAAGGCGATAAAATTGGATTCAACGAAACAAAATATTGCAATCATTGGTGGTGGAATCGCGGGTCTGACGGCAGCCTATTACCTTGATAAAAAAGTAAAGGAAGTCAATCTTCCATATAATGTAATTCTAATAGAGTCTACAACTAGGCTTGGCGGTAAAATGCAAACGGTAGAACGTGACGGTTTTGTCATTGAAAGAGGCCCAGATTCATTCTTGGCTCGAAAGAAGAGCATGACAGAATTGGCGAAAGAAGTGGGTCTTGAAAGCACGATTGTTCCAAATTCAACAGGGAAATCTTATATTCTCGTAAAGGATAACCTTCATCCAATTCCGGGTGGATCGGTTATGGGGATTCCTACGGAGATAGGGCCGTTTATTACAACGGGGCTGTTTTCTCTATCAGGTAAAATGAGAGCAGCTATGGATTTTATCCTGCCGCGTTCTAAAGAGCCAGGCGATCAGCCATTAGGGAAATTTTTAAGGCGCCGTCTTGGGGATGAGATAGTGGAGAATCTGGTTGAGCCTCTTCTTTCAGGAATTTATGCAGGCGATCTCGACAAGTTAAGCACAATGTCCACGTTTCCTGATATGCTAAAATTGGAGAAGAAATACAGAAGCATTGTATTGGGTACAAAAAAGAACCGTCCTAAAAAACCAGTATCACAAGACAATAAATCAGCAGCAGATAGCAAAATCGGTATGTTCCGAACCTTTAATAAAGGGCTGCAATCATTGACGGATGCCATTGAAGCAAAGCTTCCAGCAAATCAAATCCTTAAAGGGACAAGAGTTGATGGGATTATTAAAACAGGTGAAGGATATATGCTGACATTAAATAATGGGGATCGGTTACCTGTCATTTCAGCTATATTGGCTACTCCCCATCAGGCTGTTCCGCAAATGCTGCCGGATTATGGGATGTTTGAGCCGTTTAAGGTAATACCTTCCACATCGGTTGCAACGGTATCAATGGCATTTGATGCAAGCGCGATTAAAGAGGATATTGATGGAACAGGATTCCTTGTATCAAGAAACAGTGATTATACGATTACGGCTTGTACATGGACTCATAAAAAATGGCCGCATACTACGCCTCATGGCAAGGTTTTACTGCGCTGTTATGTAGGAAGAGCCGGTGATGAGGTAGTCGTAGACTTATCAGACGGTGAAATTGAACAAATTGTATTGGATGATTTAAACAGAATCATGCAAATTACTGAAAAACCGGATTTCACCATCGTCACTCGTTGGAATGAAGGGATGCCTCAGTACGAAGTCGGTCATTTAGATCGTTTAAAAATGATTAAAGAAAGAATGGACAAGGAGCTTCCGGGAATTTATCTGGCCGGAGCATCCTATAATGGTATTGGAATGCCTGACTGTATTGATCAGGGGATTGCTGCCATGAATCAGGTCCTTACATTTATTAAAGAAAAAAATCTATAACTTTACAAAATAAACAAATCCGATTAATTCCTCTTATTATGGAGAAGAATTAATCGGATTTTTTATATCTTTTTATTGGGCTCTGTTCGTAGATATTGTTTTCTAATTAAACTTACTTCTTATTTAACTATCGGGGGAAGGATTAGCTGGATAGCTAGCTAATTGCAGGAATTTGCCTATAAGGAAACGAATTACCTATCTATTATAAATAATAAGTGAGGAATATTTATGCTGTTTCAAAATGGTAATCTAAAGGTTCGAAGATTAGAAAAAAAGGATAAATATCTATTTGTAAAATGGCTATCACACCCAACGGTTCTCGAATTTTATGAGGGTAGAGACAACCCATTTAATTTAGAAAAAGTTGAAAAAGCTTTTTATCCACCTGAAGATAGTGAAGTGAGATGTATTGTGGAAATCGATGATACCGAAATTGGATATATTCAATTTTACCAATTGGATGATGACACAAAAAATGACTATGGATTTTTTCAAGAAAATGTTTTTGGTACTGACCAATTTATTGGGGAAATAGATTATTGGAATAAAGGGATTGGAACATTACTTGTATCATCTATGGTTTATTTTTTAACTGAAGAAAAAGGAGCTGAAAGAGTAGTGATGGACCCTCAATTAAGAAATACAAGGGCTATCAGATGCTATGAAAAATGTGGATTTAAAAAGGTTAAAATACTGACTAAGAATGAATTGCACGAAGGAAAATTTCAGGACTGTTGGTTAATGGAGTACCATAAATAATTTTCCCCCTTCAACTATGTGGGGTATTAATCCAAGACGGATTAACGCCCTTTTTATAATACGAAGGACAGTTTAGTTCAAAGGGGATTTTATTAATATCAGTGAATACATTAGATAATTCTATAGTGGTTAATTAAAATAAAGATAACGCTGGCGATTGCAAATAAGGTGTCGCACCCTAGGAGTTAGTTTTACTCTAACTTTTCGGATATGGCACCAAAATAGTCTCTTTTTATTAAGCTATTAGTAATAACCTCTACGAACAGCATTTTGTTTTATAAAAAAGAATCAGCTGAAAAATATTTAATTCTCTTTCAATGCTGCATCCTCAAGATCATGTGAAGATTGTATTAATTTTGTTAAATAGATATTACCTGCCGTTTCACCGATTATTAATAGTATGATAAAAAATATAAAGGCCAGCATCCAGGTTATCATATTCAATCACTCCTTAGCTTCTGAAGTACTATATATGAGTCCTATTACAGCTTTATACCCACATTCAGAAGGAGGCAATCACCTTGAATAATAAAATTGGAGATATGACGATGATTCAATCCCTAGCGGCAACGGGGGAGAACAGATAGCTGTGTAAAAACATAGGCTATCTATTATTTAGAAGGGATTGCATTTTAGAACCTAGTTATTTCTTATCTAAATACAATGAAGACAGTCTAATAACGAAGAAACGCTCAAATGATGTGAACCACCGTTTGAGCGTTTCTTTATAAAGACTATTTTCATAGAGATTGCTGTTATTGTTACTATTAATCTGAGATGTAAAGGAAGGGCTATACTTGTTATCAACAAACGCTACATCCATGATAGGAATAGGTAACTATCTCTATATTTTCATTATTAGAGCTAATCCATAGTAGATAGGATGCTAATTTTTCGGAGCTATCTTTATTATTCTTGGAGCGTTTTTAGGACTTATTACAATAGCAAATGGAATTCTTATAGTGTTGATTGGAATTATAAGATGGATTATTGTCTT
This sequence comes from Bacillus sp. z50, assembly GCF_058313585.1. Lineage (NCBI taxonomy): Bacteria > Bacillati > Bacillota > Bacilli > Caryophanales > Bacillaceae > Bacillus > Bacillus sp. z50. The sequence goes on along the minus strand of NZ_JBZFQL010000004.1, from coordinate 180,831 downwards.
TTTTCAAAGGGGAGATTAACAATTCTTTCTTCTATAGAACCGAAATTCGAATTGATAAAGGGTTTAAAGCAGAAGCAGACCATTGTTTAGCTATATGTTGAAAAGTTAACATCAATAAAGGATTTCTTACTATAGGAACTCTTATCAAGTGAATTTATAAATGAATGATTTATTTATGTTTTCTTTAAAAATAACCTAAAAAATAACCAGCCATATATAATTGGCTGGTTTTTTGCAAATCGCAAAATAGAGGGAATTTAAAAAATCAGGGACTGTATGAATACAGTCGATATGAGCACCCCAGGATTAAAGGGGATTGCTGCTAACATTATTTAAAGACTATTCAGATACATGACGCAGGCATTTATCACAGACGATTCCGTAGCATTCGTGCTGTTCTTCAATGTTTTCACCGCATTCTGAACATTTCTTAGGGGGCAAATTTCTGAAGAATTCCATAACGTTTCGTACCATGTTTAAAACCTCCGTTTTTTTAATTGATTTATAACAGATAGTCCATTTTCGAATCTGTTATATAACTGCTTGATAATGTCATTGTATTATAACAGATATGGAAAGTCAACACTGTTTTAAGACAATTTTGAAAAAGATGAAAAAATAGGCTAATTGTTATATATTGAGTGTGAAGCTATATTAGATTTTGCGAAGTCATAACCATGAAATTGGTTATAATTGCATGCAATTAATGGAAAAGGACAGATTATGAGAAAGAACGATAGGAATTTTATAGCTTATAGATTTCGTTACAGCCATTTGCCAACAAACAATATAAAGTTAGATTGATTTTTAATGGGGGGATAAAATGCGTTTAACAGTTATCGGGTTTTGGGGCGGCTATCCTGGGAAGAAAGAAGCCAGTTCGGGTTATCTGATTGAGCATGAAGGATTTAAATTGCTGCTTGATTGTGGAAGCGGAGTATTATCTCAGTTACAGGAATACATAAGACCAGGCGATTTGGACGCCGTTCTTTTATCACATTTTCATACAGATCATATTGCAGATATAGGGGTCCTGCAGCATGCATTATTAATCGATCAAATGGTAGGAATTGAAAAAGAGCCATTGCCTATATATGCTCATACGGAAGATAAAGCTACAGCTGTTACTCTGACATATAAAAGCCAGACTGTATGGGAACCTATTGTGGAAGGGAAATCTGTTCAAATTGGTCCTTTCCATGTTAAGGCACTTAAGACGAAGCATTCCGTTCCATGCTATGCTTATGTTATTGAAGCAGGGGGCAAAAGATTGGCTTATACGGCAGATACAGCCTATTTTCCTGAACTCGTGTCTTTTTTCAGGGATGCGAATGTTTTACTATGCGAGTGCAATTTTTATGAGGGCATGGATATGGCTGAAAGGGCCGGTCATTTAACCAGCATTCAAGCCGGAGAAATAGCCAGGGATGCAGCAGTTCAAACCTTAATCTTGACCCATTTGCCGCACTTCGGGAATCAGAATGATCTGGTAAAGCAAGCCGCAAAAGTCTATAAGGGTGAGATTGATTTAGCCAAGACTGGTTTACAAATTTATATTTAATTTTAGGGGGATTGAGTAATGCTATTTTTAGATAATAGAGGAATAACAGATCCACGTATTAATTTGGCAATTGAGGAGTATGCATTAAAACATTTGGATATTGATGAATCATATTTATTATTTTATATTAATCAGCCATCCATTATTATTGGAAAGAACCAAAATACAATTGAGGAAATCAACAGTGATTATGTAGAAGAGAACGATATTATTGTTGTCCGCAGACTTTCCGGCGGCGGTGCGGTTTACCATGATCTCGGTAATTTGAACTATAGCTTTATCACTAAAGATGATGGTGAAAGCTTCCATAATTATAAGAAGTTCACTGAACCTGTGGTGGAAGCATTGAAGGAACTAGGCGTAAATGCTGAATTAAGTGGTCGTAATGATTTAGTAGTTGGAGAACGCAAAATTTCAGGAAATGCTCAATTTGCCACTAAGGGAAGAATGTTCAGCCATGGAACATTAATGCTTTCCAGTGAAATTGAAAATGTGGTTTCGGCCTTAAAGGTGAAAGAAGATAAAATTAAATCAAAAGGAATAAAATCCATTCGCTCAAGAGTTGCCAATATTTCCGAGTTCCTGTCTGAACCATTGACTATGGAAGAATTCCGCCAAAAGCTACTTGAACATATTTTTGGTGGAATGGAGAATGTACAAGAATATCAATGGACTGATGAAGACTGGAAAAAAATTATGGAAATCTCTGAAGAACGTTATCAACAATGGGATTGGAATTATGGAAAATCACCTAAGTTTAATATTCAGCATTCTCATCGTTTCCCAGTTGGACAAATAGATGTTCGCTTAGAGGTAGCTAAAGGTAAAATTGAGGAATGCAAAATATTTGGTGACTTCTTTGGAGTGGGTGATGTAGAAGAAATCCAAAAACGATTAGTTGGTGTTAGATTTTCAAAATCTGAACTAGAAAATGCATTGAAAGATGTGAATATCAGTCATTATTTTGGAAATATCACAAAAGAGGATTTTGTTAATCTTTTATATTAAATAAAAAGTGAAAATACTTTCTATCAAAAAGCTTCTAATGGGTTAAATCCGTTTGAAGCTTTTTATTTATACAAATAACTATATCAATAAAAATACGATATTTTTGTGAAAACATAAAGGTTATAGGTAAATTATCCTGTTTATGAATATTGTGAATGTAGGGATTGCTTAATCTATGATTTCGATTAAATAGTTGCTTATACCTAGTTCTTTTTCTATAATAAAAATTGGGTGTATTTAGAATATTTTAACAAAATTTACACCTTTCTAACAGGGGAGGGAATAATATGAATTTATCAACCCAACTTCTAGAAACGGCAGAAAAGTTTAAAACAAAACCAGCTTATATTTTTATGGATCAGGAAACGAGTTATGCTGAATTGAATGCAGCTGTTACACGGTTTGCTGATGGTCTTCAGAGTTTAGGGGTAAACAAAGGAGATAATGTTGCTCTATTATTGGGTAATTCACCGCATTTCATAATTGGTTTATATGGATTAATGAGATTGGGTGCAACGGCTATCCCGATTAATCCAACGTATACACCAGATGAAATAGCCTACATATTGAAAAATGGTGATGTAAAAGCAGTAATCACATTGGATTTGCTGATTCCTATGTTTGATAAGATGAGTAAGATACTGCCAGATATTAATCATGTGATTGTTTGTCCGTCCGGTACAGGACCAGATGAATTGCCTCAGAACCTATCTATCAGCGACAAAATGAAACCGTTTACAGATATACTCAAAATTGCTACCGGACAATTTTCTGCCCCGAAAGTGGAGGAAGATGACACCGCCCTTATTTTGTACACCTCAGGGACGACCGGTAAACCAAAGGGTGCTATGCTTACGCATAAAAATCTCTATAGTAATGCCCGGGATGTAGCAGATTACTTACAGATCAATGAAGATGACCGTGTTATTACGGTGCTGCCAATGTTCCATGTATTTTGTTTAACGGTTTCTTTAAATGCGCCACTAATAAATGGAGGTACATTAATCATCCTGCCTAAATTCAGTCCACAAGAAGTGTTCAGAGTGGCCGAGAAATATGAAGTAACCCTTTTCGCAGGTGTGCCTACTATGTTCAATTATCTATTGCAATATCCCGAGGCTAATCAAGATAGCTTTAAAACTCTCAGGTTCTGTATTTCCGGAGGTTCAGCTATGCCGGTTGCGTTATTAACAAATTTCGAGAAGAAATTTAATGTTATTGTGTCAGAGGGATATGGTCTTTCAGAAGCATCTCCAGTTACCTGTTTTAACCCAATTGATCGCCCTAGAAAGCCTGGCTCTATTGGAAAATCCATCATTCATGTTGAGAATAAAGTCGTAAATGAATTGGGTGAAGAGGTTCCAGCGGGTGAAGTTGGGGAATTGATTGTTAAAGGTCCAAATGTCATGAAGGGCTATTATAAAATGCCAGAAGAAACTGCAGCTACCATTAAGGATGGTTGGTTATATACTGGTGACTTAGCTCGTGCAGATGATGAAGAATATTTTTATATTGTTGATCGGAAAAAAGACATGGTTATTGTCGGTGGCTTTAATGTTTATCCTAGGGAAGTTGAAGAAGTTTTATTTGCACACCCCGAAGTATCGGAGGTAGCTGTAATAGGGGCTCCGGATCCGAATCTTGGAGAAGTCATCCGATGTTTTGTAGTATCCAAAAGCCTAGATTTAACGGAAGAGCAATTAATCAACTATTGCCATGAGCATTTAGCAAAATATAAAGTACCTACATCGATTGAATTTATGGAGGAGCTTCCTAAAAATACGACAGGTAAGATTTTACGCAGAGCTTTAAGAAATACTGTGCTGCAGCAAACAAAATAGAAAAACGAACTTTGGACCCGCAGTGATGCGGGAATTTTTTTTGCTTAATCCGTATTTATCTATCATTTTTATGGGTCTTATCCTGCTAAAACTAATCAACCTACTCACCCAGCTAAAAAACAGCATATTATAGTTTAAGTTTCAATTTTTACAGATATGCCACTGCTTTATTGTCTGAATATTCTATATTATTTATTGCAATTCTAAAATTTTCAGGCTATAATTTAACGAATAAAAGCATAAAAGCGATAAAGGGTGGGGGAGCATATCATGAAATGGAAAAGTTTATTGGCAAGTATAGCTGTAATATCAACCATTGCACTTGCAGGCTGTGGTTCGGATGAAAAATCGTCCGGCGAAGGTGAGAAAAATGGAGAAGGAAAACAGTATAGAGTAGGGATTTCTCAATTTGTTGAACATCCATCGCTTGATGAGGCCACAAAGGGCTTTAAAAAGGCTCTTGAGGATTCTGGGTTGTCCATTAAATATGATGAACAGAATGCTCAGGGGGAGTTAAATAATAATCAAACGATTGCTACTAATTTAGTGAGTGAAAAAGTCGATTTAATCTTTGCTAATGCTACTCCAAGTGCTCAAACTGCAGCCAATGTTACAAAGGATATACCGATTGTATTTACATCTGTTACAGATCCAGTAGGGGCAAAATTGGTATCCAGCATGGAAGCACCGGATAAAAATGTGACGGGAACAACAGATACTCACCCTGAAGCGATCCCTAATACAGTGAAGTTGATAAAAGAAATGGGCTATACGAAAATAGGAACGATTTATAATGCCGGTGAGCAAAATTCGGAGGTTCAGGTCAAAACTGTTGAAGATGAAGCAAAGAAAAATGGAGTGTCTGTTGAAAAGGTTTCTGTTGCAAACACTTCTGAAGTAAAGCAAGCTGCAGATTCTTTGGTGGGTAGAGTAGATGCTATTTATATCATTACAGATAATACAGTTGTATCCGCACTCGAGTCTGTGATCCAGGTTGCAGAAAAAGAAAGTATTCCTTTATTTGTTGGAGAATTGGATTCAGTCAAAAGAGGTGGCTTTGCAGCATATGGCTTCAATTATTATGATATCGGCTATCAGGCGGGGGAACAAGCTGTGCAATTACTGAAGGGTGAAAAAGAGGTGAAGGACTTGCCTGTTGAAGCACCGAATGATTTGAAATTAGTTATTAATAAATCAGCCGCTGAAAAAATGAAGATAGATCTTACTAAAATTAAAGAGGAAGCTGAATTTCTGGAATAAGGTTCTTCAGCCGTAATTAATCCAAACAGAAAGGAAGGTTAATACGTGTTTGCATCTGTTTTTGGTTCGGTGGAAGCCGGCATTATTTATAGCATTATGGCCTTAGGTGTTTACTTATCATTTCGAATTCTTAACTTTCCTGATATGACAGTGGACGGAAGCTTTGTAACAGGGGCGGCCGTCGCTTCCATTTTAATTACAGGCGGAACAAGTCCTATCCTTGCTACGTTTTCGGCGATATTTGTAGGGTTCTTTGTAGGAATAATTACGGGGTTACTGCACACAAAAGGGAAGATTAATCCACTGTTATCGGGAATTTTAATGATGATTGCCTTATATTCTATTAATCTAAGAATTCTAGGTAAGCCAAATGTATCCTTATTATCAGAGGATACAATTTTTACTAAGCTTGGTACATGGTGGGCGAGTCTTGGAATTGATAACTGGATTGCATCACTTTTCACAAACATTGGATTAGAAGGCTATATTCCGCATACATGGTCCATTGTATTGCCGATGATTTTATTTGTTATCGTAGGCAAGATGTTACTGGATGCATTTTTGAAAACAGAAATAGGCCTTGCCATTCGAGGAACTGGAGATAATGAGCAAATGGTGCGCAGCTTTTCGGTTCATACAGATATGACGAAAATGCTGGGACTTGGAATCGCCAATGCGCTGGTCGCTTTATCAGGAGCTTTTGTCGCACAGTATATTGGGTCTGCTGATGTCGGAATGGGGATTGGAATGATCGTCATTGGGCTTGCATCCGTTATTATCGGGGAAGCAGTCTTCGGTTCTAAATCCATTGCCAGAGCGACCTTAGCGGTTATTGGCGGAGCGATTTTATATCGATTGGTTGTAGCCTTTGCGCTTAAAGTGGAGTTTCTTGAAGCGGGAGATATGAAACTAATTACGGCTGTAATTGTTATTATTGCTTTGCTTATTCCAAAATGGATAGACAGTACGAAAAAATCCCGGAAAAGACGCAATCGAATGAAAGAATTGAATGCAGAAACGGTTAAACCTAGTATAAATGAGAATGGAGGAGAGCAGCTTGCTGCAACTAAGTCAGATATTAAAAGTGTTTAATGAAGGCTCTCCTGATGAAAAAATGGCATTAAATCAGATTAATCTTGAATTGAAGCAGGGAGATTTTGTGACGGTAATTGGAAGTAATGGAGCGGGTAAATCCACACTTATGAATTTAATTTCAGGAAAAATCCTGCCCGATTCAGGAAAAATCATCCTTAACGGAACCGATTTGACGTATGCGGGAGAACACCGCCGTGCCCGAAAAATAGGAAGGGTTTTTCAGGATCCGCTGGCAGGTACTGCTCCGACGATGACAATCGAAGAAAACCTGGCCATTGCCTATGCAAGAACAAAAAGAGCAGGGCTCAGTTTCGGGGTTACAAATAAGCGCAGACTGTTTTTTAAAGAAAAACTAGAGGAGCTTCATTTAGGTCTGGAGAACCGATTATCTGCGAAGGTCGGCTTGTTATCAGGAGGGGAAAGACAGGCGCTATCCTTATTAATGGCTACTTTTACAGAGCCGGATATACTCCTCCTTGATGAGCATACTGCAGCACTCGATCCATCACGGGCTCAGCTTATAACCGAACTTACGAAAAAAATCGTAAAAGAACATAAATTGACAACCTTAATGGTAACCCACAATATGCAGCAGGCCCTTGATTTGGGCAATCGATTAATCATGATGGATAGCGGTGAAATTATTTATGAAGCAGATCAAAACTCTAAACAAACGTTAACCATTGATCAGTTATTGAATGAATTCCAAAAACTAAAACGGAATACGCAAATTTCTGATAGGAGCTTGTTGGGATAATAGATGTATAGGAGTAAACAAACGGAAACAGCAAGCATAATGCTTGCTGTTTCCATCTATTTTAGCCAACCTTTCTTGTTGGAACAAATGTTTCTTTGTATGTATCTTCCCACAAATCAATTCGGCTCTGGATATGGATTTCATCGCGCATGCTTTCATGATGCTTTTCGATTTTTTTGGTGATTCTCTCTCTCCAGAAGCTTTTGAAATTTGGTTGAATCGTCATAGAATGCTCTACACATACATGGTTATTGTTTTCGTGGAATACGACTAAAACCTGGCAATCTTTATAGGAATGGCCCATTTTAGAGAAAACTTCATCTAAGTGATTAACTGAAATTATTTTTTGTAAACGTTCTTGTTCGTCTGGATCAGGATGATGCAGAGTGTTTGGACAAATATGTGCTACTTTGCCAACTTCATCAATAACTACTCGTACATATCCTAATGTTTTTTCATTACCTTGCATAAGTATCCCTACTTTCATCTTCATCATAAATCCATTATATGAGGGATGAATGTAATTCTACAATATTCAAAAAATTCCAATACAAAAGATAAGTTCGATAAGACAGACTTTTGGTATAACCATTAAAAGAATAAGTAAAATACGTAAATCTCTTACAGAAGCCTGGTAGATAAGAGTAAAAACCCTTGAATTATTAGGAATAGCTTATTTTATCTTGACGTAAGAGACTAGAAAGGAGTATGTCATGGAGGTGCAGGTTGCCGAGCGCAGTGTATCGGATTTTAAGGAGGGGATTCAGGCAGGAATCAGTATTGCGATAGGATATTTTCCAATCGCGCTAACATTTGGTCTGCTTGCCAAATCATCGGGACTAACATTTGGGGAAGCCTTAGCTATGAGTATATTGGTATATGCAGGTGCTTCTCAGTACACAGCATTAAATTTGCTGTCACTCGGTACAGGTGTAATTGGTATTATTGTCGCTACATTTATTTTAAATATACGGCATTTATTAATTGCGACATCCATTCAGTTAAAATCTGTGAATGATCCTTTATGGAAAAAGATTATTTATTCATTTGGTATTACAGATGAAACGTTTTCGGTCGCATCCTTTAAAAAGGGGAAAATAACAGCGGGCTATATGTTCGGCCTTGGAGGAATTGCTTATGTAAGCTGGGTTCTCTGTACGGGAGTTGGTTATTTGTTCGGAGCCAGTTTGCCCCATGCCTTACAGGAAAGTATGAGTATTGCCCTCTATGCGATGTTTATTGCTCTGTTAATGCCAGCATTGGCGAAAAGCCGTAAAATCCTCCTCCTTGCTGGTATGGGAGCAATCTTTAACACAATATTATCTGTAACGGGTCTTTTATCCACCGGCTGGTCAATTATTGTGGCAACGCTTTTATCAGCCTTTCTGGTTGAATGGATGTATACGTTGATTGGCAAAAGGAGGACAAGTGAATGACGGCATCTAGTTTTATACTTATATTAGGGATGGCCCTCGTTACATACATACCAAGAATGCTGCCTTTTGTTTTGTTTAAAGAAATGAAGCTCTCTCCATTTTGGGAAGGTTTTTTACAAAACATCCCCTATGCAACGCTGGGTGCATTGATTTTTCCTGGTGTGCTTTTTATACAGGAAAACATTTGGATAGGATTAATCGGTGGGATGTCAGCTATCATTCTTTCTTTGCTTGGAGCCAATGTCATGCTTGTAGTGGTGGGATCGATTAGTATTTTAACAGTCTTGTCTATCTTTTTATAATTTTATTCGCGTACCTAAAAGGGGGACTCTCTCTCCCCTTTTTTTCTTTATTTTCAATTATTAGTTTGTCAGATTAAGATTTATTCCAGTATATATATGGTTGGTTTTTTATTGTTAAATTATGGGTTTTTAATTATGATTAATCACAATACCTAGTATAAATATCAAATTGCTTTAGGGAAGGGAAAATACATGACTTTTTTGCATGGGAAAATAGCTTTAGTAACAGGTGCGAGTGGTTCAAGGGATATTGGGACGGCCATTTGCAGAAAACTAGCTTCACAGGGAGCTGATATATTTTTTACATACTGGAAAGCAGAACAAGAATGGCCTGAAATCTTTTTTAATGAAATACAAACTAACGGAGTCCGTTGCAAAAGCATGGAAATTGACCTGTCAGATGCAAATGCAGCCTCCGAAACAATTAAGCGTATTTCAGAGGAATTAGGTGTACCTTCCATATTGATTAATAATGCAGCCCATTCAACAAGAGATGGGTATCTAAATCTGGACGCTAAAACTTTGGATGACCATTATGCCGTTAATATGAGGACTACTTTTCTGTTATGTACAGAATTTGCTCGATGTTTTAAGAATGCTGGATATAAATCAGGCAGAATTATTAATATGACATCAGGTCAGGACTTGGGTGCGATGCCTGACGAATTAGCTTATGCAGCCACAAAAGGAGCTATTTCAGCGTTCACTCGGTCATTGTCCGCTGAACTGGCATCATTAGGAATTACAGTCAATGCTGTAAACCCTGGTCCTACTGATTCAACATGGATGACAGATGAGATTCGGGAACATCTTTTACCTAAGTTTCCAATGGGACGTATAGGTGTACCTGAAGATGTAGCCCGTATGATTGGCTTCCTTGCTTCTCAAGAAGGAGAGTGGATAACCGGTCAGATTATACATTCAGAGGGAGGATTTATACGAGGTTGAAAAGAAATAGTAGATTCATATTGGAGATATAGATGAAAATAAATAAACAGGAATACCATTCAAATAGCTTAATCTTATTAAGTTTTAAAAAGAGAAAGGGGCTCAATTATACATATGTATAAGAATCATGAGTTAATTATTCGGCCAATCAGAGAAGAAGATTTATATTCTTTATGGGAATTAGTTTATAAAGAAGAATCTCCTGAATGGAAAAAGTGGGATGCCCCCTATTTTGAACATAAGTCTATATCGTATGATGATTACTTGAAGAAAAGGGATAAGATTATCAATCAAGATTACTACTGGGGAATAGAAGTAGATGGAAAAATAATTGGTACAGTCAGTTATTACTGGGAGCATGAGCCGTCAAAGTGGCTAGAAATGGGCATTGGTATATATAATCCTCAATATTGGAATGGGGGATATGGTACGAGAGCTTTAAAATTATGGATTGACCATTTATTTAAAACGATGCCTTTAGTTCGTGTAGGGTACACAACCTGGTCTGGTAATCAGCGAATGATCAAAGTTGGAGAAAAATTAGGTATGCAAATGGAAGCAAGGTTAAGAAAATGCCGTTTCTATGATAACGAATATTACGATTCAATTAGAATGGGCTTATTGCGAAAAGAATGGGAAACTATTAAATAAAATCAAGAGCTGTCAACCAGTTCTTTTTTGTTTTCGATAAAGCTTTGGTTTTTGGAAGGTATTTCATATCTCAATGTAGAATCAAATAATTGAGAAATTTGTCGAATCAGAGGTGAGTCAATGGGTGGATTTAATAAAATAAGTCCAATTGAAGCCGGGCAACGGTTTATTAAAATTTATTTTCCAAACTGTCAGGGTGCTCTATTGGCAGGGAGCGTTGTTCGGGGTGAAGCAACTGAAACATCTGACTTGGATATCGTTATTTTCGATAAAAATATCAGTTCATCCTATCGAGAGTCATTAGTTGAATTTGGATGGCCTATTGAAATGTTCGTATATAATTTAACCTCTTATAAACTGTTTGTTGAAAGTGACTGTGAAAGGGCAAGACCTTCACTGTCAAGAATGATTTCTGAAGGGATAATCTTAAAAGATTGCGGAATAATCGATTCAATTAAAAAAGAGGCTAAAGAAATACTGGCTAAAGGTCCAGAAGAATGGACAGCCGAAATAATCAATACGAAGCGTTATTTTATTACGGATGCACTCGATGATTTTAAAGGCTGTACGAATCGGGCAGAGGAACTCTTTATAGCCAATACACTTGCTGAATTGGTAAGTGAATTTATCTTAAGAGCAAACCGTCAATGGATTGGCACATCAAAATGGGTAGTTCGTTCTCTCAAGCAATATGATGAATTATTTGCAAACCAATTTGTAGAAGCATTTGATTGTTTTTATAAGACAGGAGAAAAGGATCAAGTAATCCATTTAGTTGAAAATATATTAGAACCTTTTGGAGGGGAGTTATTCCATGGCTTTTTACTGGGGGAAAAATAAAGGAAGTCGGAATTACTAAAGAATAGAGTAGAACAGGCAAATTGCAAGATAAAATGACTAAATATTCAGAAATAAGAGGTGGATTATGGATCCGTTCACGATTAAAGAAATTAAATCAGTAAATGAAATAGTTGAAGCATTCCCTGTGATGAAGCAGCTGCGTACTCATCTCGATGAAAACTCCTATCTTGAACTCGTCTTGGATGCACAAGAAAGCGATAGATATAAAATGTTTGCTTTGGTTGATGCGGGTGAAATAGTTGCGGTAATTGGTTTTAAAACGATGATCACTCTTTATTATGGACGATTTGTTTGGGTATGTGATTTGGTTACGGATATAAATAAACGTTCCAAAGGATATGGTGAACAATTACTTACATATGTTCATCAATGGGCTAAGGAAAACAATTATGAAACGATATCCTTATCATCAGGATTGCAGCGTAAAGATACCCATCGTTTTTATGAAGAGCGGATGAACTATGACAAAGTAAGTTATGTATTTAAGAAGTCTTTAAATTAGAGATGTTCTATATATCTAGACCAGTATTAAGGGGAGGTGGTAATCATGATAGAACTAAAGTATTTTGAACGCTCTGATTTTAAACAGCTTATCAATTGGATTGATTCGCCTGCATTTTTACTTCAATGGGGTGGCCCTGGGTTTAACTATCCCTTGAATGATACTCAATTAGAAAAGTACATGGAGAATGCCAATCATGCTAACTCAGAAGCTCTGATTTATAAAGTGGTTGATCAAGAAACAGGCAACGTTATTGGACATATCTCTTTGGGGAGAATTGATAGAAAAAACGAATCTGCAAGAGTTGGAAAAGTCCTAATCGGTGATAAAAACACAAGAGGTAAAGGGATCGGTCAGCAAATGATTAAAGAAATACTTAAAATCGCATTTGAAGAACTTCACTTACATAGGGTTAGTCTTGGAGTATTTGACTTTAATGACTCTGCCATTGATTGTTACGAAAAGGAAGGATTTGTAAAAGAGGGTTTACATAGAGATGCAAGTAAAAATGGCGATGAATACTGGAGTTTATGGGAAATGAGTATTTTAGAAAATGAATGGCTGGAGATTAAAAACGTATAGTAGAAGAGATAGTTTATACTTTAGATGAATACAAAATGGCAATTTGTGGTGTAATCGGTAATGAGATTGTAATTAAATCTATTAGAAAATGACCAACCAGCTGTTCATTCATAAGTTGAGGAATGAACAGTCAAAAAAGTCATACCTCGTCTTAGCTGAAGATGATTTTTAATAATCCTATTTTTGTAGACGGAGGTATTTTCAAAATGAAACAAAGTTTACTCGGAGCTGTTTGTTTATCCTTGGCCGCCAGTTTGTGGGGCGGTATGTACGTAGTGAGCAAATATGTTTTGAATTTTATTCCGCCATTGACGCTAGTATGGCTAAGGTATGTAGTTGCATTTGTTGTTTTGTACGCTATTTTAAAGACCATTCAAGTCAAAAGTAAAACTCGTGAAACGATACAGATGAAAGATTGGCTGCTGCTGGGGTGGATTGGGTTTATAGGTTACTTTGTATCAATTGCTTTTCAATTCATTGGTACTAAATTATCCGATGCCCATACGGGATCTTTAATAACATCAGCTACACCAGCTTTTATGGTTGTTTTTGCAACGCTTATTCTGAAGGAAAAGCTAACGGGCAGAAAAGTTATCTCGGTCATACTCGCATCAATCGGAGTCACCATTGTTATTGGATGGGATACAAAGGCTGGAGATTATTTTTTAGGTAGCATGATATTAGTGGGAGCTGCCATTACCTGGGCTTTATTATCCGTCTATGTAAAAATTGCCTCTGCGCGTTTTACGTCATTAACAATCACTACCTATGCGGTCATGTTTGCGCTTGTGTTTACAACACCTGTAATGATATGGGAACTTCAATCAAATGCTGCTGACTATGATAGTGCTTTAGTTATCATGGGGGTTATCTATCTGGGGGTAGTTTCAACTGCGGGAGCGTTTTTCCTTTGGAACAAAGGATTAGAAATGATGGATGCAGGAATCGGCTCATTATTTTTCTTTTTTCAGCCACTGGTTGGTTCTTTCTTAGGGTGGCTCATACTAAATGAAAAGTTGGGCATTAATTTCTTTGTAGGTGCCATTTTAATTATTGCTGGTGTTGTAATAGTTACTTTTCAAAAGGAAAAACAGGTGTAAATTCTTTCAAGAGGGCAAGTTATCTTGCTTTCTTTTTTACAGCTAAGGTGAATAAAAATAATGAGGAGTGAAAGATAGAATGTCATTTGAAATATATAGTATGGCACAAGAACAAGCAGAAACAATTGCTTTCACCTGGCATTATGATAGTGAATATTCTTTTTATGATTTGGAAGCGGATAAAGATGATTTAGAGGAATTTTTAGATGTTGATAAACGAGGTAACTCTATGTTCGCTGTATCAAAAGATGAAGAATTAATAGCTTTCTTGAGTATTCACAGAATTGACGATAACACGGTTGATATCGGTTTAGGGATGAGGCCTGATTTAACTGGAAAAGGGATGGGATTAGAATTTTTAAAGGAAGGTATGGAGTTTATTAAATTTGAAGCGAACCCTCAAAAAATCACCTTATCAGTTGCTACATTTAATCAAAGAGCAATTAATGTATATAGAAAAGTTGGATTTAAAGATGTTGAGATTTTTATGCAAGATACAAATGGCAGCACTTTCGAGTTTTTAAAGATGGAATACATATGTTAAATTTTGTTGTTTTATATTGAGAAACGAGTATCGTAAAGAGCGTTGTCTTTGAGCTTTCAGATAGAGTAAGTTCGATGAGGAGGAGATTTTTATTATAAAACGTATCATTGAACATTTTGGATTGCAGGTAATATCAATGAATGAAGTTGAAGATTCCTTTAGTTCAAACGTCTATAAATGTGAGTTGCTTAGGGGAGCGACGGTTTTTATTAAAATTCCTTATACAAAGTTAAAGTTTCAGCGGGAATTGGAAGCTTATGAGATTTTAAAAGGAAGAATTGCGATTCCTGATATGCTAGATTGTTGGTTTGGAGATGAGGAGTGCCCTAGTGCTTTTTTGCTTTCCGAATTAAAAGGACAACCTTTAACACCTGTGGCTTCACCCAAAGCAGTATATCATGTTGGAGTTATACATGCTTCAATGCATTCTATTCAGCTGCCGATAACGAACGAGTTGATTGCCATACAAAATGAATTCCCGAATTGGTCCGACTTTCTTGAATCAAAATTCTATAGTTTTGCTGTGGATGTAAGAGATGTATTGGATGAACATTTATATGAACAGGCTATAGAAAAGTTTGAAATCATGAAACGGCAACTCCCTGCCCCAGACGGACCAAGCTTAGTACATATGGATTTTCGCCCCGCCAATATTATAGTGGACGACAATCAAGTCTCAGGAATCATCGATTTTGAATCCGTACGATTTGGTTCAACAGAAATCGATTTCACTAAAATTTATCGTGATATTTTAAGCTGCGATCATACCCTCTACCAGGCATATAAAGAGGGCTATAAAAGTATCCGACCTTTAATTGATTTAGATATTGTATTGCCCTTTTATCGATTTACAGATGCCTTCAATAGCATTGGGTGGTGTAAGAAGCGTGGAATGGAAAAAAACGCTGCATTTCTTGAAGAAAATTTAGCGATTTTGAAAAAACTTTTACCATCAAATAGAAGTGAAGGTAAGTAATAAAAAGCTGCCCTATGGACAGCTTTGCTTTTACCGAAGTACATCTCCCTCATTATTAAAAAACGTAGAGCCAGTAGAGGTATGTCCATTAATCCATTCCTGCGAGATTTTTGATACATTAGCCCAATTAGGGATTTTTGCATTATGCTCTGCGATCCAGCTTAAGCAATATTGGGGATCAATATTTTCTTCATAGCATTGGGTTAAAAAAGTCTGGATATTGGTTTCTGTACAATTTTCAAAGGAGCCGCAGGTATGAGATAAAATTTGCTCCATTTTTATTTGAATAGAATCCTTGCTAGAGTTAGTCATCCAATTGCTCCTTTCATTTAGAAAATATAATCTGATTGTTCGTCTTGTGACTTGATATTTGAACCATGGCGGTCATTTACAGTAGGTATATGCTTTAAAGGAGTATCACCGTTTTTTGATGTCGTTTCCTGATTTCGTACCCGGAATTTAGATTGATCTTGATTATTCTTCATTTACTCTCACCTCCATTGTCTAACATTTGAAGAAATACAGAAAAATATTCAATTTCAAGCGCAAAATGTTAAGATACCTCACCAGAAATGAGAATGCTACACCTAATTTGAAAATAAATATTAGATAGTAAAAACACAATTAGTAGATAAAGGGCTATAAAATAAGCGGATTAAAATAATAAGCGTTAGTAAAGGGACTGATTAAATGGATGTGAAATTAAAGGAACAATTAAAGGAATTAGAGGAAAGCCATATTGGATTTGAAGTTCGTAAAAGTCGTGACAAGCTGGATAAAATACTGGCAGACGATTTCTTTGAGATTGGCAGTTCAGGGTTTATGTTTGATAAAAAAGCCTGCCTGGAAGATGGAGTGGTTTTAACTGAGATGTCACTCTATAACTATACTATTTATCCGTTAGCGCCAGATGTTGTTTTATCTACTTATTTCATTGTTGATAAAACTCGAAATCGTAACACCTATCGAAGTTCAATATGGAAATTGATTGGTGGCAGATGGCAATTATATTTTCATCAAGGCACTATCTCACCTTTACAATTAAATGAGGTTCTTAAAAATTCTAATTGAATTAGGATAGTTTCGTCTCAATAGAATAGCTTAGCTATTTCTCTTTAAATAAAAGGATTTTTAAAAACTTGATTGGAGGTAAATTGTGAGGTACTGTAATATGCCGTTTCATTAACACTGTATTCTATGCTTCTCCGCAAGAGCTCCTCCTATATAGGAAGTGGACAATCCAATCATTAAATATAAGGAGGATAACTAAATGGAGAATGGACAATTAATTGATATTAAAGGGAAAAAGATATATGTGGAAATTAGCCATAAAAAATGTGATAAAGCGATTTTATATTTACACGGAGGCCCCGGAGAAGGCTGCTTCTATTTTACCTATCACCAAAAGACTCGTTTAGGAGATAAATTTAAACTAATAGCATTTGATCAAAGAGGGGTATGCAGGTCTGAAGGCATAAGTAATGGAGAAGCATTTAGTCTTGATGATTTGGTTGACGATTGTGAGGGAATTCGGCAATTCCTTGGAATAAAGAAGTGGTCTATAATAGGTCATTCTTTTGGAGGTTACCTGGCAGTACTTTATGCATCACGGTATCCTAACTCCATAGAAAAAGTGATTTTTGAAGGACCAACATTTGATTTTGGACTAACAGCTAAAGCGCTTCTTAAAAAAACGGCTAGTTTATTTGAAAAATATAAGATGGTCGAGAATGAATTAAAGTGTATAAAACTTTATAATGACGCCACTCTTTCACCACGAGAACTGGTAGAGGGATATATGGAGATTGGTGAATTTCTAGAAGAAAATAGGATGGAAATCTATACTCATAATTTTAATAATCCAACTGATACAGGCGTATATTCAGATGGTCAGTGGGGTAACTTCTATAATAAATCAGCAATCCATTTCGACCGCTTAAGAGATGAAGGAAAGATATTTGAGTCAGTTTTTCCTTTGTTGAAAAAAATCAATATCCCCTGTCTCTTAATTTTAGGAGAGCATGATGCTGTGACCTGCCCGATTCAAGTTCAAACGTATATAACCGAGGTTAAACAAGGTGAAATATATACGGTGAAATATAGCGGGCATACACCTCATTATGAAGCTGCAGATGAATTCTGTGATGTGGTAACAGACTATCTAACAAAATAAGATGTAATGAAAAGGCTGCTAAATTGAAGGTGAACCCAAAAGTTGACTTTTGACTCTAACTTTTAGGGCGTACATCAATTGCAGTCTTTTTATCATGCATTTTGTTGCATATACAACAAAATATACTATAATAAAAGTAATAGCATAATTTAAGTGCTTAAAGTAATGGAGATGTATTTATGAAGGAAATTCTACGGGAAATAGGCATGATTGCCAGGGCTTTAGATTCGATTAGTAATATAGAATTTAAGGAATATGACCTTACTAAAGGGCAATATTTGTACCTGGTCCGCATTTGTGAGAATCCTGGTATCATTCAAGAGAAGTTAGCTGAGATGATAAAAGTGGATCGAACCACGGCTGCACGAGCTATAAAAAAACTTGAACTGAATGGTTTTATTGAAAAGAAAGCTGATCATCAAAACAAAAAAATAAAAAAGCTCTTTCCAACGGAAAAAGGGGCAAAGGTTTACCCATTTATAAAACGAGAGAATGATTATTCTAATAAAGTAGCATTAGCTGGATTATCTGAAACAGAGATAGATATTATTTTTGATCTCCTTCAAAGAGTTAGAAAAAATATTGAAGTAGATTGGGAATTTGTGAAAAAAGGAAATAAGAGAACGTATTGATTACATAAAGGAGACATCCATAAAATGAATGTAAATATACAAAAGTGCAATCATGAAGATATACAGATCCTCCAAGAAATTAGTATTCAGACATTCACTGATACATTTAAGGATCAGAATTCGCCTGAAAATTTAAAGGCCTATTTAGAAAGGGCATTTAATCGCGAACAGTTAGAGACGGAATTATCCAATGCTTCCTCTGAATTTTATTTCATCTATTTCTGTGAAGAACTCGCAGGCTATTTAAAGGTCAATTTCAATGATGCTCAAACTGAAAGAATAGCTGATGAGGCACTAGAAATTGAGCGGATTTATATAAAGTCAAAATTTAAAAGAAGCGGATTGGGCAACTATCTGATGGATAAGGCAGAGGAAATAGCCATTGGACAAAAGAAGAAGCTTATGTGGCTGGGCGTTTGGGAAAAGAATGAGATTGCTCTTAATTTTTATAAAAAAAGAGGATTTGTTCAAATAGGATCTCACTCCTTCTATATGGGTGATGAAGAACAAGTCGACTTTATCATGAGTAAATCATTGATATAACTATTTATAGATCCTTTCATGATTAAAAACGATGAAGTGGAGTGTTGTGTGATGGTGAAATTTATTGTCGATACTGAATTTTGGGATGTTTTCCCGGATGCTCAAATTAATATGTTAATTGTTAGAAATATTAATAATCGAGGTTCGGAAGAAAACCATGATGATTTCTCTGAACTACTTAACAGAGCGGCTAAGGAGGCTACTCAGTTTCTGACAGAAGATACATTTAGCCAAAATCAAGTTGTTGATGAATGGCGTAAAGCATTTGGCAAATTTAAAACGAAAAAGGGTACTCGTTCATCGATTGAAGCATTGCTAAAGAGAGCCAATCAAGGTAGAGAGTTTACACCAATTAATCCTTTGGTGGACATCTATAATAGTGTTTCTCTAAAATATGCTGTTCCCTGTGGCGGAGAAGATTTAAATTGTATCACTGGGGACTTACGTCTTGGGAAAGCAAAAGGAGGAGAACCATTCTTGCCACTTGGTGCTGATCAAGATTCCCCTGCTTTACCGGAGGAAATCATCTATTATGATCAGGACGGAGCTATTTGCAGATGCTTAAACTGGAGAGAAGCTCAAAGAACGATGCTAACTGATGACACAACGGATGCTGTCCTATTCATTGAATCCATTAACAAAGAACAAGCTGAACGTGCTAATCAAGCCATGAATGAATTGAAGCAATTGATTGATTCCTATTTCAACACTATAAGTACGGATATGATATTGACGGCAAAAGATTCAGCTTTTGAATTTTAATATTTTTACATATTTTGAATCATATCTTTTTAACTCTTCTTTGTTCTTTTCTTAGACGAACTTAAGGAGGAATATCACAATGTTCATGCCTGAGTGCTTTACTATCGATGACGAGGAAACCATTTATGATTTTATTGAAGAATACAGCTTCGCTACTCTTTTTTCACAGCATAACGGCGAACCATATGCTACGCATTTACCCCTAATATTAGATAAAGATCAATTTGCCTTATATGGCCATATGGCACGTGCAAACAAACAGTGGGAAGAAGTAGGAAACCAGCAGGTCCTTGCTGTTTTCCATGGCCCTCATTGTTATATTTCTCCTACTTATTATAAAACGACTAAGGCAGTACCTACTTGGGATTATGTATCTATTCATGTATATGGAAAAATGGAGATTGTGAGTGAAAAGAATGTCATCCATCATACCTTAAATAGCCTGGTTAATAAGTATGAAAAGGCAGATAGCTCATACCATTATCTAGACTTAGATTCCAGTACGGTTGAAGGTATGATCAGAGAGCTTGTTGCCTTTAAGATTAAGATTTCTAAAATAGAGGCACAGGCTAAGCTGAGTCAAAATCATCCTGTGGAGAGACAAGAGTTAATTATTAAACATTTGGAAAACAATCCGGATCAAAATGATAAACAAATCGCAGCTTTAATAAAGAGAAATTTAATTAACAATTGACTGAAGGTAATAGTGGGAAAATTTGATTTTCTTAGAGAGCATTAGTCCATATGGATTAATGCTTTTTATTTGGACAAAAGATTTCTCTTATTAATAATGGATTTGATAGGATCTTTAATTTTTGGTTCTAATATAAGCTACAATAATTGCTGATAGAAACAAGGAAATACTAGGAAATATGATGTTCCATTTTGAAAATGAAATATCAGGATATTGATAATAGTATTTAGAATGCCAAACTTCAAAGATCAGGTTGGCTATTAAAGTCACTAGCGGGCCAATAAAAATTTTATTGGTTATGGCTGAGACTAATACGCCTAATCCAATCACAATGGTTGGGACAATAACTAGCTGCAATAAAAAAGGATCCATAGTGTCAAGAAAACTCATATTTATATTCTCCTCAAGACAACGGTGTATATGAATCTCATAAACGCTAAGAATAGATTGTATTAGGTAAAGAGATACAAATATACAATAGAATTATAAATAAATGAAAATCGTTACAATAAGTGAGGTTAAAAAGTATGCAAGAGAGCCAAAGAAAACATAGGAAGGATTAAACTTACTTTGAGTTCCTTCTGGTCGTAGGCCAGTACTGCCTTGAATTTGAACATCAAGACTGCGACTTGTGTAGCCGCCAGTTGAAGTAAAAAAATAAATAATTATTGTAGAAAAGAAGCCAACAAACACACTGTAATCAAAGAAAGAAGCATCAAGCGATGAGGTTAATGCAAAGTTAATAATTCCAATGATTAAAAAGGTACCTATAAAAATAATATATTTTCTGATTATATTCACCTCCATAATTTAATTATATATTATTTGGGAAATTATGTTACTTCATACTTTCTACAGTATGTAAACAAATAGTAATAATATGAAGTTTAAGGCTGAATGATTCAATTTTGTTGCTTGAGGTTAATATAGGTTCAAATAGATGGCTAGAGACACTAATTCAACACTTAGGAGTGTGTTGAGTTAGTGTCTTTTTGTTTGTTTGCAGGAAGGATTTTTATGTGATTTATATATCTAATGGTCCAGGTTAATACAAGAAGGATATTGCGTGTAATTGAAGAATTATTTAATCATCACACATTTGAAGGATAATGATATGAAAGAAATTAATACCGAAAAAATCCATCCATTAATACGGAATCTTCTTTCCTATGCGACATCAGAATTTAGGATTGACGAGGAATACAATAAATATTTAAAATCTCCAAATCGAAAATTATTTGGTTTAGAATGCAATGGGAAATATGTTGGGTGCATAGGATTTGAAATGATTAGTCCAAAAGAATGTGTCATTTCACATATTGCTGTATTTCCGGAACAAAGAGAAAAAGGGATTGGCAGCAAAATGATAAATTTCCTGTCCAATCAATTCTGTCTTATCTCTGCTGAAACGGATAAGGATGGGGTGGATTTTTATCGTAAATATGGCTTCATGATAACAAGTTTAGGAGAAAAATATCCGGGTGTGGAACGATTTCAATGTGAATTTAGAAATGAAAGTATTTGTTAAACTTGCTTGGTATGAATCTAAGAGAGATTGATAATTTTTTTGAAATGAACGAAAAGGAACCGCAATGTTCCCATAAGTTACAATTGAAGAGGAGTTTATGATGGAAACACTATCAGACCGTTTATTGCTGAGACCATATAATAATCATGATTTAGATTTTCTTGAATCACTTTTAACGAATCCTAATATTGTGCGATATATAGGAAACGGACAAATAAGAGATCAAGAAGGAATTCAAAAATTTTTGAATTGGATTATTGATACATATGCCATTAATCCTAATTATGGATTGAAGCTCATTTTAGAAAAAGAAAGCAACAACAGAATAGGTCATGCAGGATTGGTACCCCAATTGATAGATGGAAAAAAAGAGATTGAAATTGGTTACTGGATTTCACAGGAATATTGGGGTAGGGGATTTGCAACTGAAGCAGCCAGAGGGGTAATGGAATATGGGAAGAATAAGCTGAAGCTTGAAAAAATGATTGCCCTTATTCAAAAAGACAACACTGCCTCTCAAAAAGTTGCTCAAAAGATTGGTATGCGAATAGAAAAAGAACTACTATTAAATGGAAAAGATGTTTTTGTGTACTATTGCTAATTTTCTTTTTTGGTCTGAAGCCGATGCAGATTTTATTGTGGATGATTTATCTGAAATTCCTGTGATTATTAAAAAGATGAACAATGTGTATTGTTGATTCAACATGAATTTAGTGCATAGGTTAATAAATGAAGATATATTATTTTAACGATATGTAGTTAACTACTATCAGGTTCTGATTAAAGATAGAGAACAATGGTGAGACACGCTATATTGATACCAGACTAAATCAGGCGCTCACTGTGCTAAAACTTTATACATAAGCGAATAATGGAGGACTGCTTTTTGCGGAAGATAATTTTTATATTTATCATCTATGCCACTTATATTAGTTTAGGGTTACCCGATCCCCTTTTAGGGATAGCTTGGCCTGAGATGGTGGGAGAATTTAATGTAGCACATAGTGCGGCAGGCTTAATCTCAATGACTATTGCAATTTGTACGGTTATTTCTAGCTTGTCGACTATGCGAATTAATAAAAAAATCGGAACGGGAAGACTAGTTCTAGGTAGTGTATTGCTTACTGTGATTGGATTGATAGGGTTTGCGTTTACACAAAATTTCTTATTATTAATTGTCTGTGCATTACCTTTAGGTTTTGGAGCTGGCGCTATTGACACCTCTGTAAATGACTACGTGGCTGCTAACTTCAAAGCACATCATATGAATTGGTTACATGCTTTTTGGGGAGTAGGAGCAACTCTCGGCCCAGTTATTATGGGTGTCGTTTTAAATAATCAATTTTCCTGGAGAAACGGTTATTTTATTATTGGCGGTATTCAAATTGTATTAGCTATTATTCTCTTCCTATCTATTCCTCTCTGGAAGACAAATCAACAAAAGGGATCCGAAAAGTCTGAAGAGAGTCCCGTGTCCAATGGCTCGGTTTTGAAAGAAAAGGGAGTTGTTTTTGCGCTATTATCTTTTGTATTTTATGTTGGTTTAGAAGGTACAATATTTTTGTGGGGAAGTAGTTATTTAATAGAAATGAAGTCATTATCAGTAGCTACTGCTAGTTTCATAATATCAGTATTCTTTGCAAGTTTAACCATGGGAAGGTTTATTTCTGGTTTTATTACGTTTTGGCTATCTAATCAGAAATTGTTACTGTTTAGCGAAATTGCACTACTCATAGGAATTATTACGGTTGCTTTTGGAACAGGCAGCGTTTTGTACGGTGGATTCATATTAATTGGTCTTGGATGTGCGGCAATTTTTCCAACCATGATACATGAAACTCCAAGAAGGTTTGGGAAAAGGAGTGCAAGTGCAATTATTGGGCTTCAAGTAGCTTTTGGCTCTGTTGGGGTAACCATTTTACCTCCGTTAGTAGGAATCCTGTTTCAGAATTATACAATGAATCTATTTCCGGTCGTTTTAGTAATTTTTGCTCTTACGTTACTTGGGGCAACCATTATTATTGAAAAGAGGAAAAGAGCAACTGAGTTTGATACTTTATCTAAACAGTTGTAAAAAACTCTGGGGTGTATGAGTGCTTACTGATCTGAACATTAAGGAGAATCTTTACAACCTTGCGGGGTTATCATTTCTTTTGATTTACTTACAGAAAGTCCAAGCAACTTTTACCTTTTAAAGAATTATAAAGAAACAGGATTAATCATCATGACAAACACAGATATAGGTGTCCGCCAGCTGAAAGGAATTATTGGAGAAGTATTTCATTCATTCAATTTCAAGCTCTGAAGGAGATACCCAAAATAGGCACAGATTTCATCTTTAAATGAATGAAATCCGTGCCTATTTTTATTGCCGTGCCAATTTCTAGTTAGTAAAATGAGCCAGTTTAGCGAAAGAAGGATTACTTCTTATCGTTATAGAATAAAGGACATAGAGAAAATAATACTAAACGAGGTGTTTGGCTTGGTAGGAGTTTTAGAATTGGTTCTAGATGTAAAAGCGACACTGGGAGAAGGTCCATGCTGGGATAGGCAAAGACAATTGTTATATTGGATTGATATTTTAGAAAAAAAGATATACATCTTTAATCCAAATACAAATGAAAACCACGGAATTCAGTTAGAACAATATATTGGGGCAATAGTACCTCGAAATATAGACGAAGCAGTAGTGGCATTAGAAAATGGTTTTTATTTTTTGAATTACTCCACGGAAAAAGTAACCCTGATAAATGAACCGGAGAGTCACTTGATTAATAATCGGTTTAATGATGGAAAATGTGATGCTTATGGACGCTTTTGGGCAGGTACAATGGACAAATCTTATATTAAAGAACAAGGTTCCCTTTATTGCTTAGATACAAATAGAAAAGTAGAGAA
This sequence comes from Bacillus sp. z50, assembly GCF_058313585.1. Classification (NCBI taxonomy): domain Bacteria; kingdom Bacillati; phylum Bacillota; class Bacilli; order Caryophanales; family Bacillaceae; genus Bacillus; species Bacillus sp. z50. The sequence goes on along the minus strand of NZ_JBZFQL010000004.1, from coordinate 156,177 downwards.
GAAGCTGAGTAAGATTGGCTTATCCAATGGCATGGCATGGTCACCTGATAATAAATTTATGTATCACATAGATACTCTATCTAAAAAGGTTAGTTGTTTTAATTTTAATCTTGTTACGGGTGATATTGAAAATCCCGTGGAAATTATCAGTTTCAAAGAAGAAGAAGGAATGCCTGATGGTATGACTATAGATGAAGAAGGAATGTTGTGGATTGCCCATTGGGGTGGTTCAAAAGTATCTAGGTGGAACCCTAAAACAGGTGAACAGATAGGCTCCATAGAGGTCCCAGCACTAAATGTTACATCTTGTACTTTCGGAGGGAAAGATTTAAATGAATTATATATAACTACAGCAAAATCGGGACTTAGTGAAGAACAACTTAAGAATTACCCATTATCAGGAGGACTTTTCAGGATCAAAATGGATGTAAAGGGAAGTCCATCTTATTCGTTTAAAGGGTAATAAACCTGATTGTTGAAAGAACATCTCTAGGCTGTTTTTTTATAAATATAAAAAGGGTGAGAATCGATGATAGGATTCTAACCCTTTTTAATTTGCATAATAATATTTATCCTTTGTATAAGTTTACTTTACTTTTATAAAAGTGTAGTTTATTATATATTTATGGTAAAAAAAGGAAGGTGTTGACCTTGAAAGAAAAAATGGAGGATTACGTTGAAAATAAAGTATATGAGCATCGAGTTTTAAAAAGATTGTCCCAAAAAGAGCTGGCTGACGCTGTGGGAGTATCCAAACAAACCATATATGTGATGGAGAAGAATAATTACTCTCCTTCCCTTGTTTTAGCTTTTCGAATTGCTGAGTTCTTTAACGTAGATATTAACCATATTTTTACTTATGTGAAAGGGTGCGATCAAAATGAAAAGTGAGGAAATATCAAATACAACTTTTTATCCATTAAAAACTTGGGCGGAAGCATCAACTGGTAATTGGAATATGCTTATTGGCATCGGTATTTTATTGCTTATAGTCGGAGTAATTCTGTTGTACGTATTTTATAGAAAAATAGGTAAGGCTGACGAAAGAACAAATCAAATACACTTAAAAAGTACCTTCATTATGTTAAGCGTAGTAATTTTATGTGACGTAATTTTCCCGAAAGAATATATGTGGCAAATTTTCTTCTTATTTAAATATTCTCTTGCATTCATTGCTTCAGGAATATTTCTAGCTGTTCAATATAAAAAGGATTTTTTAAACTAAGTAGGAAACAGAAGATCATTTAATTCATACAAATTTAAAAAACGGGATATTACAATACTATCCAGAGCTGTGAACAGCTCTATTTTTTATGCAGCAAAAAGGGGATGTTTTGTAATAATATGTATATAACAGATATAATCATAGTATTGTATATTTGCAAGCTTCATTTATAAAGTTGAAATGGGGATTAACTAATGATTTGGAAACAAAATAGAAATTGCAACCATACTTCATATAAATTTGAAGCTGATTTTATGAGTGACCCAATTTGGTGTAATGATTGTGGAGTAAATTTGGAGATAGATAATTTCCCTATATCAGATAAATTACAGGAAGAACTATTGGAATGGATATCGGAATATGGCAATTGGATTGAGTTAGAAACCGACCTATTAAAGGAAAATGGAGTAAAGCTAGAGGAATGGCACAATGAAAAAGGATTGCGGCTGTTCCAGGAAGTGAAGAAACAATTACGCGGAAAATATCCAATCGTATTTGTCCCATCTAGTTCAGCACAACAATATAACGAGTTAGAAAATGGTTGAAGCAGTTAAAAGTTGAAGACCAAGACTGCTACTGAGTAGTAATTATGGAGGCTAATGGGACAGATTCTCTATTAGCGAAATAATAAGTTTTTATGGATAAAAGTATTTAAACAAATGAAGTCTTTCTAGAAATAACAAAGGACATAATCTATTATCCTAATAGGTTATGTCCTTAATTTATATATCTATTTTAAATTTGGTGATGATAAATTAAAGCTAACTGTAAGGACAGTAGATATTTTAAGGTTTAACAGATTTTACTTTCTTTGGCAATGATATAAATGAATATGAACTTCATTGATAACCATTATCATTTATGATAATATTATTCAGAAATAATTTTGTTAATCTTTATCACTTCTAATTAGAAAGGAGAAGGAAGTGAAAAAATATATTTGGCTAAATCCTGTTGTTTTAAAAATGTATGAACAGGAAGAATTATATTCTACCTTAGAATGCTTAGATTTTCAGGTTGTTACTTGTGAGGAAAATCACTTGATGACTGTGAAAAATAAATACAAAGAGCGATACGAAGGATGTAATCAGCTCCTTTGTGATAATAGATGTCCTAAAGCAATTTCCTATGTAAAAACTCATTATGATCAAATTGGCCAGGAGTACGCTACTATCCAACCAATCTTAATTCATTGTGCTGAAGAACTGGCTAATAGATATAAAGATGATGATGCAGAACTATATATCATCACTCCTTGTACAGATTTAAAAGACCTAGGAACTAGCTTGGCATTGAAAAATACGATATTTCAAACATGGACTGAATTTTGCAGAGATCACCAAATCAAGCTTAATGGTAAACCAACTGAAAACAGTCCGATTCCACCAGGCTTTTTTGATAATATCCCTAATGTAGTCAGCCTTGCATCGAAGGATGATATTGATTGCTTTTTCCAGAGTACTCCTAAGCAAGAAAAACAATTAATAGAAATGTTATATTGCCAAGGTGGCTGCCATAATGGAGATGGAGTTAGGATAACAAATGAATAATCTTATAAAAAGATTGATACCGATTGCTTGTATTTTAATCGCATGGTATTTATGCAGCTATTTCGAAGTTTGGAGTGCCTATATTCTGCCTAGTCCAATGCAAGTATGGAATACCTTTGTATCAATGGTACAAAACGGAGAATTATTTATTCATATCTTTGCAAGTTTATATAGAGTACTAGTCGGCTTTTCGATTGCCTTTGTATTCGCCTTTTTTCTAGGCATCATTGCTGGTTTAAAGCCTGCCCTTTCTCCTTATTACAATCATATTGTGGAGTTCTTCAGAAATGTACCTCCACTTAGCCTGATTCCCTTGCTAATTTTATGGGTTGGTATCGGAGAAGAATCCAAAACAATCATAATCATTTTAGCTTCCTTTTTTCCAATGTTTTTAAATATAAAAAAGGGCTTTGGTTCTTGTGATTATAAGCTTTTGGAGGTCGGAAAAGTTTTAGGATTAAATCCAAGGCAACGTTTTCTGAAAATAATTCTTCCGTCTGCTGTCCCAGATATTCTTTTAGGAATGAAGGTTGGCCTGGGATATAGCTGGAGAGCTATTATTGGTGCTGAAATGATTGCCGCTGCAAGCGGTTTGGGGTACTTCATATTGGATGCGCAGACGATGTCTCGCTCTGATAAAGTGATTGTGGGAATTCTGGTGATCGGCCTCCTGGGAGTCATCTGCGATAAAATTTTCTCGTTCTTTAGCAAGAAATTCACTCGTATTGGAGGTATAGACAATAGCTGGGATTAAAATAAATCAACTTTATAAAAGTTTTATGGTAGATGGAAAAAAGCATGATGTTTTAAAAAATGTTAATGTCGAATTCCCTCAGAATAGCATCAGTGTCATTCTCGGAAAAAGCGGATGTGGGAAGACGACACTCCTGCGCATATTAGCCAATCTGGAGCAATGCGATGCAGGAGAAGTGTCCATTAATAGCAATGAAAAAATTAGCTTTGTATTTCAAGAACCCCGTTTGATGCCATGGTTACCCGTATCTAAGAACATTACATTCGGTTTAGAAAAACAAAAGATTAATGATGTGGAAATAGAAGAGTTAATGAATTTGATAGGATTAAAAAAGTTTGAAAAAGCCTATCCACACCAATTATCCGGAGGCATGCAACAAAGAGTCGCATTAGCAAGAGCATTAGCCTATGACCCATCCATTATCTTAATGGATGAACCATTTGCTGCACTCGATTATTTCACACGTGAGGCAATGCAGAAAGAATTAATAAGAATTAACCAACTAAAAAAGAAAAGTATAATCTTTGTTACCCATAGTATCGAAGAAGCCATAGCAATAGGACAAAATATCTTTGTAGTTAATGAAGGAAGGATTCATGCTCAATTTAACTTAGAGCAATATGAATATCCAAGAGATGTATTATCGCCTTCTCTAATAGAAATAAAGAAAAACATCATAGAAAAACTAGCGTGAGAGTGGGACATAAAATGAAAAAATGGTTATTATCTTTACTTGCTTTACTGAGCATATCAGTTATCGTTGCTTGTGGAAAAGATACCGATTCTGATAAGAACAGTACAAAAAATAACGAGGAGAACACGTATACTGTTGATAAGGTGCAGACAACTTATGTGCAATCTCCTTTAAATATTCCTTCTATTGTAGAAAAGGAAAAAGGATTGTTGGCCAATTCTTTTGCGGAAGAAGGGATTGAATTCGGCTATTCCAATTTAACAACCGGCCCTGAACAAACTCAGGCTTTGGCTTCAGGTGATATCCAATTCCTGAATGCAGTCGGTGCCACATCTGTCATTTTATCTGCATCGAATGGAGCGGATATCAAAATTATGAGCATGTATAGCCGTTCTCCTGAGGCTTTCATGTTATTTACAAACCTGAAAGATATTAAATCACCTGAAGATCTAGCAGGGAAAAAAGTTGCTGGTCCAAAGGGAACAATTTTACATGAACTGCTTATCAATTATTTAGCAACTGAAGGCTTAACAGAAAAGGATATTGAATTTGTTCAAATGGATATACCTTCTGCACAAGCAGCGTTAGTAGCAGAGGAAGTCGACTTTGCGTTACTAGCTGGCCCTACCGCATATAATATGATTCAAGATGGGTACCAGGTGGTTACAAATGGTGAAGGGCTGGTCGATGGAACAATTGTAGTTGCAACTAGTGAAGATTTCTACTCGAAGAATCCTGGCTTAGTAAAGAAATTTTTACAAGTACAAGAAGAGACACTGCAATATATCGATGAAAATTATGAGGAAGTCATGGAAATTACAGCAAAGGAAACCGAACTACCTCTAGATGGTGTAAAAGAAATGTATGAAATGTATGACTTCAATATGGAAATCAAACCATCAGATATCGAGAGTATGGAAAAAACAGTGAAATTCATGAAAGAGAATAATATGATCGAAAATGATGTAGATATTGAGTCCTTAATTTTAGATGTAGAATAATAGTAAAAAGCATGTTTCTGTATCAAGAAGCATGCTTTTTTTGATTAAAAGATATGGCAATACTAAACGGCCTCAATTTGATAGTGTAGAGGTGTTTTATTGTAAAATATAAAGGTAAAATCAAAAAAGATTCTTTTTTAAAGAACTATTTGCAAGATCATTAATAGAATATTGGCTCAAGACATCTTTTATTTTATGTTGTGCTTCTAGTAGAATATCTAAAATATTTTTGTCCATTTCATCGATTTCTTTATCCATTTTAGTCGGATGTGCGTCTTTCACAATGGCAACATACACATCATAAAGAGTTGTCTTTTCGGGATTAACAACCAGCTTATAACCACCGTAGCGCCCTTCAAAACCTTCAACCATTTTTTCCTGCATTAATTTAGCTAATACCTTCCTAATAAAGCTCGATTCAACATTTAGTTTTTCAGTTAAAGTGCTGCTAGTTACAAGCTTTTTTTCGTTTGCAAGTATTGCTAAGGACTTAATGGCAACGATGAAGTTCGTTTTACCTAAGTAGCTTAATTGTAAGAGGTCTTCCATACATTCACGTCCAATCTGTTACTATTTTAGCAATGAATTGTTTGAAATTAAAGATAAAATGATTGACCTTAAATGGATGGATTGTTAAGTTTTAAGTGTGATAAAAAATCACATTTAATCGAATGGAGGGATTTTGATGGGACGTTTAGATAATAAAGTAGCAATTATCACGGGTGCTGCGTCAGGTATGGGGTTAGCTGCAGTTCAATTATTCATAAGTGAAGGCGCAAAGGTTGTAGCAACAGATATCGCATTTGATAAGTTAGAAGAAGTAACTGCTGTAATAGAAGGCGATATACTATGTGCTCGTTTAGATGTCACTTCTGATGAAGATTGGAAAACTGTAATGGAACAAACAAAAGAGGCATTTGGTAAAATTGATATTTTAATTAATAATGCCGGTGTATCGTTTCATAAAACACTTTTGGAAGAAACATTAGATGGATGGAATCGTACTATTAACTTAAATTTAACCTCCGTGTTCCTAGGAATGCAATCCGTTATTCCTTATATGCAGGAAAATAGCGGTGGATCAATCGTCAATTGTGTATCTTTAGCAGCGATTATTGGAAGCGCTGACAATGGTGCAGCTGCGTATGCTGCAGCAAAAGATGGTGTCCGTGCCCTATCAAAACATGCAGCTATCAACTTTGCTAAAGATAATATCCGAGTAAATTCTATTTATCCAGGAGCCATTTTAACAGGTGCTGCCGAGCGTCATGGTGTGACATCCCGAGAAGTATTGGGGAAAGCATTTGAAGGTACAATACCATTACCACCATTCGCAGGTGAAGCGATTGATATTGCTAACGGTTATTTATATTTAGCCTCTGATGAATCCAAATTTGTTACTGGTGAAGAATTAATCATTGATGGTGGATGGAGTTCTAAATAGTTTTATTTACCTTACTGAATTTACGGGGTAAAAACGGTAAATAAAAAGAGATATTTTACATTACTGGTGCTTTGACTTTGAATATGTATAATGAACCAAATGTTGCGTTGATTCAAAAGGATTAACGCTTTTTTCTGTTGAACCTCTTATGTGGTGGAGAAACAGTTAGCTGAAGAAGGATTTCTTAAACCTAATAGAGAATTTACTTGTTTAGAGTGACTTTTTGGAAGAGTATGCTCGTGATAAAGGGGGAAATATGATGCGTTTCACTGTCACAGGTCATGAGTTGAATACGGTACATGATATGAAAAAAATAACTTTATTATTAACTCAAGCAACCTTAGATGAGCTACATAAAGAAGAAAATAAAAAAATCCAAATAACGACTTCTCATTGTTTAATCATTGCCGACAAAATCAATACAAAAGAACCTATTATGGGTGAGATGTCTTTATTGGAACAATCAATCCTTGAAGCAGAAGATGATATACACAGCATTATTAATGAAGGCAATACTACCAATTTATCTGGAATGATATTGCTTAGAAATGTAAAAATAATTCCATTTTCAGCACCTGATAACATCATTGAATTAGAATCCTATGCACTTTATACGGATCATATTATGGGCTTTAGTCTTACTGATTGATATGTATAGGTGAGAGTGATACTCCGAGCAGTCCGCTTCATATGATGTGACCAGCTCTTTTTTTCTAATTCTATAAACTGGGCAAGAAGGCCATGGAACGAATTATAGAGAATATTGAATGTAGGATTTACTGCTTAGAAATGAGGTTAATAGGATGCCATATTGCAAAGTCTGCCAGGCAGAAATATATTATGAAGACATAGGTGAAGGTAAACCCATTTTAATGTTACACGGGTATTCCCTCGATCATCGATTAATGAAAGGGTGTATGGAACCCATATTTACTGATAGAAATGGGTATCGCCGTATTTATTTTGACCTTCCTGGCATGGGTTTGACGAAAAACTATGATGACATTACAAATGCTGATGATATGCTGAATACCGTTCAAGATTTTATTCAAGCCATCCTGCCTGACCAAGAATATATCATTGCAGGTGAGTCCTATGGGGGATATATAGCAAGAGGAGTTATTCAAAATCAATATGATAGTTTATTAGGTGCTGCTTTTATCTGTCCGGTTATCTTCCCCTATTTAGAAAACAGAAGAGTGGAGAAACATCAAATATTTAAGACGGATGAAGAATTTTTAGCCACATTAACAACGGAAGATGTAGAGAATTTCAGCAAAAATAATGTCATACTTGATGAATACACATGGTTGAGGTATAAACGAGAGATTGTAAGCGGCAGTAAACTAGGTGATGAAAAATTTTTGATGGCGTACATAGACCAATATGGATTTTCCTTCGAGATTGACCAAACAAATTTTATTAAGCCAAGCGTTTTCCTGCTGAGCAGACAAGATTCGTCTGTTGGCTATCAGGACGCACTCGAATTAATTAAAAAGTATCCTAGAGCAACTTTCGCTATTTTGGATAAAGCAGGCCATAATTTACAAATTGAACAGCCCGAAATTTTTAACGTTCTAATAAATGAATGGTTGGATCGAATTGAAGGATTATGATAGATTATTAAATAATACAAAAAACAGGTACTTTCTCTTTTCTAGAAAGTACCTGTATTATTATTGTTTTTTATACTTGAATATAATAACTTCTTTTCGAATGATCAGATATAACAAAATTAATGACCAGCCCCAACAGGAAAAAAATAAAGGAACCCATGATATAAACAGGGCGAATATCAAATAGTTCGGCAGATAATCCAATTAAGGCTGTATATATGATGATTAAAACTGCCTCTAGCATCCCTAAGACACTGGAGAATCTGCCCATAATATCTACAGGCACATTGTTTTGGTAGAAGGTTAAAAAGCCTGTATTTGCAAATGATAAAGAAAATGTTAAAACGAAAAATCCTATTGAAGCCCATATAAAATCGTTTGAAAAGGCAAAGATTAGATAACCAATCGGAGTGAAGAACGCTCCAAGTCCCATTAGTACATTTATTTTCAATTGATTCGCAAAGATTGTATTTACTAGTGAACCCCCAATGATTCCTGCACCGGCAATACTAACAAGAAATCCATAGGTACTTTCGGATAAAAAGAGAACTTTGGTTGCAAATGCAGCCTCTAATGAATCTAAGGCAGACATACATACAGAAATTCCGCTAAACAGAATATATATTAATGTTATATGTTTATTTGTTTTATTGAATTGAAGGATGATTCTCCAATCATTCACCATTAATGAAGGTTTAATTTTTTCATATATACGATCTTCACTCCCAAATTCTACATTTGGAAGAAACAAAATAATGATTACTGAAAAGAACAAAGCGAAAGAATTTATTTGGATTGCTAAATTAGGAGAACCAATGATAAAAAGGAAGCCCGCTATGGAAGGCCCTAGTATAAAACCACAGGAATTAATAAAATTTCGCATGGCATTAAATCGTTGTCGATTTGTTTTTGGAATTAATTTTGTCATGTAGACCATTGAGGTTGGTTCAAAAATAGACCTGGCAATATTGATGATAAATACAATGAAGTAAATAAATGGAAGTGAATCTAAAAATGGTAAGATAAAAATAAAAATGGCTCTTATAATATCTAGATAAATCATGAGCTTTCTTTTATTGAACCGATCAATTAAAGTCCCAGACCAGAAATTTGTACATAAGGATGCAATAGGCAATAGGATATATAGGATAGAAACGGCTAAGGGTGATTCTGTCTTATCCAAAATAATTAAATTTAATGCAATCAAATAAATCCATGCACCAACATTCGATACTCCAATTCCAAGTAAGAGTAAAAGGGGGTATTTCCACTTCATTTAATCCACTCCCAGACATTGATTTTTAGGCCAATAAAAAAGTCTCACCTCCAAGGTTAACAACCTTGGGGACGAGACTTTTGGAATTTAGTAGTTCGCGGTGCCACCCCAGTTTATTCCTGTGTCGCCACAGAAATCTTTTCGAGTACGCAGGACAAGGCCTGGTTATACTCTATCTCTTTAACGGGAGAAACCGACGCATAATCAATATCAGATGAAATATCCTATACGAAGCTCCGAGACTTGGTTCGGCGGGCTATTACATCCTCCATTCTCAGCTACTGGAGTTCTCTGTTATGCTTAAGCGCGCTTACTCTTCTCTTCATCGCTTTTTCCTTATTATGGATTTATAACATTATATATTGTTTTGGATAATATGGAAATACTAAAATAAAAATGGGGATGTACTTCCTGATTTATAATTTTGTATTTACTAAGATTGAAATAGTATTTTTTTCAGTCACCACTTTGGCAGTCATTACAGTTAGAAAAATATATATTATTTGCCTTATAATAAATGTAAAGGGTCATAGCATAACTTCCTTGTTGAGGATTAGTTGTTCAACTTATTTAGTGGTATCAATAGATATATCAACAACGTCCTTGTATTATGGTGTTATGTGACCGGATTGTAGTGGAAGAATAAGTTTATTACTATCCTACCATTTAAATAGATTGTAAGAGCTGTCCTCTTATTAGCCATACTTCCCTGGCTTTCGGGACAGCTCCTTTTTACTAGGAAAAATAGTATAGATTAACCAGCGTTATAGAAGTTTTGATACGTTACAATTGATTGTGGATGAAGAGAGGCTTATGGCTTAAACAACATCTATAAACATCTATAATGAGCATGAATAAAGGAGACTTTTTGATGATTCCTATCAATATAAAAAATACGAGCTTGATCTTAGAGGGCGGAACATTCCGCATGGTATATACAGCGGGTGTCTTAGACGGTTTTTTAGAGAAAGAGATGATGTTTCCTTACATATTGGGAATCTCTGCGGGTGCTATTAGTGCTTGTTCCTATATTTCTGAGCAAAAAAACAGGACGATTCGCTTTATATCTACTTACCGGAATGATAAGCGCTATGTCGGAGTGCGCAATTTTCTAACGGAGCGAAGTCTGTTTGGGCTGACGTTTGCCTATGATACGGTTCCTAATCAGTTGGATTTCTTTGATTGGGAGACATATCAAAACTATCAAGGTCAAGTTTTGTTTGGCGTGACAAATGCCTATACCGGACAGGTAGAATACATGGATGGTAAAACAATGGACAAAGGGGCTACAATTTTGCGGGCCACATGTGCTATTCCAGTCCTGTTTCCTGAAATTAAAATAAATAATGTTCCTTATTATGATGGAGGATTAGCTGATTCGGTACCAATCCAAAAGGCGATAGCAGATGGCTATGAAAAGCATGTCATCATCTTGACCAGGCCGCCGGGCTACAGGAAGAAGCTCGACAGTCAGACAAAATGGGCAGTGAAACTATTGCGTAAGAAATATCCGCAACTGGTTCAAGCCATGGAGAACCGTGCACATCATTATAATCAAACCATGGATTTGATAGAAAAGCTGGAGCAAGAAGGGAAAGCATTCGTTTATCGACCGCCGTTTGAACTTAAGAGTTTTGAAAAAAACACAGAGATTATGTGGAAATCACATAATAAAGGGTTAGAACAATTTCATGACCGAAATCAGGAATTACTAGATTTTCTTGGAGCTGATTATGCAGGCTGCAAAGCTGAAGCTTCTCTCATGGAAATTTAGGTTTCTCTAATTGTGCGAGGGATAGTATTTCCGCATAAGAACAAGACTGTCAATGGACAGTCTTTTCTTATACTCTTAGAGTGGATGGAGAAGGTTGATTGGTTTGATAATTAAAAGAGCTGTCTTTTTTGCCTACACCTTTATATACAAATCTTCTGGAATCAGCTACATCTTTTCAGCATTCTTAACAATTTTCTTGTAAACTTCTTCTCGGTCAAAATCCTTTTCTCCCATTCCAAATACTTCAATGACACGGTTTTTTTCATTAATAAGATAAGTGGCATTTGTGTGGATTAGGAATCCTGAACCGGGGTCTTTATATTGGAAACGGAATGCATCTGCGAGCTTTCTTGTATCCTCTGCATCTCCACGCAATACATACCATCCGTCTGCAGCAGTTGTTTTAAAGGTCTCACCGTACTCTTTCATAATCGGGAGTGTATCCCGAGCTGGATCAATTGTGACTGTCAGGAATTCGACTTTATCGCCAAACAGACCGTCTTTCACAAGCCGATCGCGTATATCGACCATTTGATAGGTTGTATTTGGACAGACATCAGGACAGTTTGTATACATAAATTCCAATAGGCGTATTTTTTGTGGAATTTCCTTGAATGAATAATCCGTACCGGTAGTGGATTCCATTGTAACTTCATTAGGAAACTCCATTTGTGACTGCCTATAACCAGTGAAGTAGTATATACCAGCACCGATACTTAAAATTAATAAGATAGTAAAACCTATATATAACTTTTTCATATCGTTTAACAGTTCCCCTCTGTTTGTTATTCCTCCCCTATTTTACCATTATATAGATAGTGGTTATGGTAAAGTTGTTGGAAACTTGTGAGAAATGAGTGTCTATTTTGTGTCGTATGGAGAAAGAATGAATTAAGGTTCTAACTTGTACAAATGCCGGTAAACTATATAGATGGAATGTTTGAGGAGGGGTATATTTGCGGAGAAAATGGATTTTAATCATATTAGGCCTATTTCTAATTTATGCATTGGCGATATATGTTTATCTTTTTCATGGTGCCAATACAGCTATTCCTGAATCGATGAGGGGAACCAATGCAGATCCCTCTATGTTTATGAATAAGGAATTGTTAGAAAAGAGTGAAACGTATTCTAAAATACGAAACTTTTTCTTTTTTATCAGTACACCGCTTGAGTGGCTATTCTATGCGATTGTTCTGATATCTGGATTGTCCAAAGGGCTAGAGAAATGGGGGAAGCAATCCTGGAAAAGACATTCCGTTCAAATTAGCGCCTATGTCTTTTGGCTTTCACTCCTTTTATTTATTGTCTTCCTGCCGCTTTCATACATTCGATATAAAATATCGCTTGCCTATGGCATATCCTCTCAGGTTTTCTCCTCCTGGATGAAGGATAATTTTATTGAGTTTTGGGTGGATCTAGGAATGACATTAATTGTTGTTCTTGTCTTGTATTGGCTCATTCGGAAAAGTCCCGCTCGCTGGTGGCTGTATAGCTGGCTTTTATGCATTCCATTCACGATATTCGTCATGTTTATTCAGCCGGTTGTCATCGATCCGCTTTACAATGATTTTTACCCACTGAAAGATAAAGTATTGGAAGAACAAATCCTTGATTTGGCAGCAAAAGCCAATATTCCGGCTGAGCATGTGTATGAAGTAAATATGTCAGAGAAAACCAATTCTTTAAATGCTTATGTAACAGGGGTTGGCTCAAATTCCAGAATTGTACTCTGGGACACCACATTGAACAGCCTAGAGGATGATGAGATTTTATTTATCATGGCTCATGAAATGGCTCATTATGTGGAAAAACATATATACCTCGGTATTGCCGGGTATTTGGTTCTCATGTTGGTTGGTTTATGGCTGACAGATAAATGGATGAAAAGAGCCATACGGAACAGAGGGGAATTGTATCACTTAGAATCCATGAGTGATATTCGGTCATTGCCGCTCTTTTTACTGATTACGTCCATTCTGTTGTTCGCAGCAAGTCCCGTTACAAATTATGTATCCCGTGTGCAGGAAACAAGAGCAGACACCTATGCATTAAACATGACCGATAATCCTGAAGCAGCTATTTCCTCCTTTCAGAAACTTTCTGAAAAGGGGCTAAGCCAAGTGAATCCGCCTTTACTGATTAAAATATTCCGGAACAGTCATCCAACCATGCTTGAACGGATTGAAATGGCAGAGAAGTATAAAAAATAAAAAGTTATAATGAATAAAATGAAGAGCCCTTCGTTAGACGGAGTGGCTCTGTTTTTGCTATCGTGCAATAAAGGAATTTAAGCAATGAAGGTGGAATAAATAGAGGAAATACATAAAAGGAGAGGGAATATGCGAAAACAATTAAAACAAAATGAATATGCTCCTTATTATCAACCATATGTAGAATTAGTTCCGGAAGGTGATTTGATCCAAATTTTATCCGAACAAATAAAACAGACGATTGCCAATCTGGAAAAAACAACTGATACTCAGGCGGAATTCCGTTATGCCGAAGGAAAATGGAGTATCAAGGAAGTTTTGGGCATATGATTGATACAGAGAGAATCATGGCATACAGGCTTCTTGCAATCGCGCGAGGAGAACGCAGAAACTTGCCAGGTTTTAATGAAGAAGAATATGTTCAGCAAGCATCCTTTACAAAACAAACAGTAGAAGAGCTCCTACAAAACTTTTCTATCGTCCGTCAGTCAACGATTATATTATTAAAAAGTCTCCGCAGTGAAGAGTGGCTGCGCCGAGGCACAGCTAATGATTGCGATATAACGGTTCGGGCTCTGGCTGTTATCATTGCCGGGCATGAAGTGCACCATCGTAATATCATCAGTGAACGTTATATGAACGCTGACTCAATTCTAAATCAATCATAACCATATGAGCTGAATTTTCAGCTCTTTTTGTCATTAAAAATATATAAATAAAAGGATGAACGATAATGCCAATTCGAAACTCTGCTAAAGCCATTATTATTCAGGATGATCAATTACTCGCGATAAAAAAGGAAGACCATGAAGGTGTCTATTATATATTGCCTGGTGGCGGGCAGGAGCATGGAGAAACCTTTCATCAAGCGTTAATAAGAGAATGTATAGAAGAAATAGGACAGGAGGTTGAAATTGGTGATTTAATCCTGATTCGTGAATATATCGGACAAAATCATGAACATGCTGCTTTTGATATGGAAACCCATCAAATTGAATATATGTTTTTATGTACGATTAAAGGAAGGAATACAGTGATTCAAAATGGACTAAATCCTGATGAGGGACAAATCGGAGTAGAATGGCTGCCGTTAAGTGATTTATTAGCATACAGACTCTATCCTCAAGCAATGAGAAAACAGGTAATCAACTATCACAAAGGTGATAAGGTTCCCGTCTATTTAGGAGACATAAATTAAAGATTTGTATATTCTTTTGGGGGCGTCAAAGGTGAGGGATGATTGAATGAAGATTAAATTGGATGATTTAAGAGGAACTGAAGTGGCTGCTTTAATTAGTAGCCATCTTTACAGTATGGCCGAGCATTCTCCACCTGAGAGTATACATGCTTTAAATCTGGAAGAGTTGAAAAAAACAAATATCACGGTTTGGAGTGTCTGGGAGAATGAGGAGTTAGTTGGCTGTGGGGCCCTGAAAGAACTTGATATGACTCATGGAGAGATTAAATCGATGAAAACTTCACTGAATCATTTAAGAAAAGGGGTAGCTAGAAAGCTGCTAGAGGACATTATCAATATAGCGAAGGAACGTAACTATAAGAAACTAAGTCTGGAAACCGGATCAATGGCTGCCTTTAAACCAGCCCAAAGGCTTTAGAGAGTGTTGGATTTCAATATTGTAAGCCGTTTGCAGATTACAAAGAGAACCCGAACAGTGTGTTTATGACAATAGAATTATACTAACTATAGTAATAGAGGGATAGGTATGTTGAAAATACCAAAAATCGTAGAAACTATTTTGAATGAATACGAAGGATTATTCAATGAATATCTGCCAAATGAGTTGGAGGGCTTGTATTTACATGGCTCCATTGCACTGGATGCCTTTGAAAAAGGTAAAAGTGATATCGATTTTATTTCTGTCACAAGTCGGCATTTCACAGAAGATGAAGCTGGTATTCTCTCAAAGATTCATAGAATGATCGCTCAAAAATATAAGACTCCAGAGATGGACGGTGTCTATATTACTTGGGGAGACTTAGGGAAAGTGAACAATGATCATCAAAATCATTTTTATTATAATAGCGGAAATTTAAGCTTTGGCCCCTATTTTAATTTCAATCCTGTGACATGGACACTTTTTGCTAAAAAAGGAATTACTGTTCTTGGGCCTGCTTCCTCGGATTTTGAACTGGAATTCCGCTCGAAACAATTACAATCCTATGTATTCGCGAATATGAATACATACTGGGGCGATCGAGTTCAGTGGTTGGAATCCTCATTCGATGAATTGCTGAACATGCCTGCTCACGATATACGGGAGGAAATAGAATGGACAGTTCTTGGGCTGCTTTGTCAATACTATACGTTAGCGGAAGACGATATCATTTCCAAGACAGGGGCAGGGAGATATGGTTTAAGCCATATGCCAAAAGAGTATCATCAGATTATTAATGAAGCTGTTCTTGCTCGCACAACTGATAAGGAGACTTTATATAGTTCAAACAAGGAACGTTTGGATTCGACCCTAACATTTTCAAAGTATTTGATTAAATACTGTCAACGTTTTCATTTTATTTAGGGAAATACCGTGATTAAAGAGTGAAAACAAGAAAATCACAGGGCGGGATTAAATGATCCTCGCTCTGTGATTTTGTTTATACACCGAATTTATTCGTTACAAGTTGTTTGAATTAATTCCCAAAGTTTTTCTCCAATTCAATTAGCTCGGCGGAAAGTTTCATAAATGCTTCTTTGTCCTTATTGTCCAAGGCATGATCGATTTCTTCTTTCAGTTTCCTATGTGCATGGGTTAGTTGAGCTTCGTAAATCATCATATCCATCAGTAGATCTTCCATGGTCCCCTGGTCAACAGTCACATCAACAGCTTTTACGATATCTGTATTTGCTTTTTCGTGATTCATGGATATCCCCCCGTTGCTTTTTTTTATTATAAGTCAGATGAAAAGAAAAATCAACTAAATATTTAAATTATTCAGAAAATTTACTTTGGTAGTTTGAAATAGTTATTTATCATATACCCAGAATATAAAATGAATTAACCGTAACAATCATGGGGGTTCTGGGTTAAAATTGAAATTTTGGTGAATAAACCAATTATTTTAAAATATTATGTTATATTGAAATTGTAGTTTAATTGCAGGATTTATAAGGAGGAAGCTATGGAAAAGAACGTGATTACCAGGAGAGAGGATTACGAAATAAGTCCATTTACATTTGCTGTTGTTCCAGTAGAATACGGATCGAAAACGTATTCTAAAGTGATTGAATTTGATGAAGAAATTTTAGTACCTTTTAGGCCATCGGAAGTAGTAAAATCCAGCTGTGATTATTTTGGGGCTGATTATCCTGGGAGGTGCCAGTCGACGAAAAAGCTCCTCGGTATCTCGCATAAAGTGCCGATATCGTTAGAACCGGCTAATCGATTATTCTTTTTTCCTACTACATCTCCTGCAAAAGAATCATGTATTTGGCTTTCTTATGAACACATTGTATCCAGAGTTAAGATTGACGCGACTAAAACCCAAATTAATTTTCATAATAAGCAATCTATCGTTGTTCCAGTTTCATATAGTATCATTGAAAACCAGATGCTCAGAACTGCAATGCTGAAGTCGAAGCTGCTTCAAACCTTAGCAGAGACGGAGCGAAAGACACATTATTTATATAACGCCATGCAAGTTAATGATAGGAATTCGGATTTCCAAGCAAAGCATGGTTTAATGCATTCATCAAATAGTTATAAGGAAGGTCGATGAAACTTATTGCTGTTAATTTTTCAGTTGGTCAGTCCACTGCTTCAAAAAATAATACTCCAGTAATTCCTGTACTTTATTTCGAATACGGGGATTGAAATAATTATGGTATTCCTCATAGCCTTTATACAGAAATAAAAAGGAGGTGAATGATTCGTCTCTTTTTGTTTCTTCCACTTTGAGTTGATGTGTCCTCATATAGTGGCTTGCTTGCTTCAATTCTGCTTGGACCTGTTTCATGGTTTCATCAATTAATAATATGTATGGTTGTTTTAATTTAAGGGGCGATGCTTTTACCACTTGAAGGTCTCGGGCAAGTACGGTGAGGACCATGGGTAGATAGATCGCTTTTTCCATTATATTGCGCTCTTCTGTAGGGATGCGGGTCATGTAAATCGCGTCCTTTCAATGTCTGTAAAAAAACGAACGTATGTTCTTATATAGAATAATCGCTTTTCACATTTTTGACAAGTTTATTTTCTAACTAATTCTCTCCTTACAGCAATCTGATATAATAGGGGTAAGGATTGTTTCAATCTAATGTATATGGGGATATTTATATAGTATGGACTGAATTTGTTATTTGTTTGTGAGGAGAGACTATGGATCTTAATTGGTTAACAGAATGGCTAACATTGGAGCATTTAGCCGAATTAATAAGTGATTATAGAAACTTAGGTCCCATTCCGGGATTGTTGCTCCCGTTTGTTGAAGCGTTCCTTCCTTTTTTGCCTTTGTTTGTTTTTGTGACGGCTAATGCCAATGCTTTTGGCTTATGGATTGGATTTCTTCTCTCCTGGACAGGTGCTGTCGCTGGTGCGATGGTTGTGTTTTATTTGTCCAGAAAATATGGAAAGAAAAAAGCCCTTTCATTTTTACATAGACATTCGGCTGTGCAAAAAGCGATGCTCTGGATCAATCATCATGGATTTGGCCCGTTGTTTATCTTGCTTTGTTTCCCATTCACTCCTTCCGCGATCGTAAATATAGTTTGCGGATTATCTGACATTAGTCCAAAACAATATATGCTTGCTGTCTTTGCAGGGAAATTGGTCATGATCTTTACTATTAGTTATATTGGCCATGACATTATGTCTTTAATTCGCGAACCAGTAAAAAGTATTATTGTTGGTATCGTCATTTTCCTTTTATGGCTAGTAGGCAAACAAGTAGAAATCCGTTTGAATCGGGTGGAACAGAAGGACCATTCGTAGAATGGAAGGATATCTGTGAAGAGTGAAAAAAGCAGTTGTTAATAGTTGACTGAAAGTTTATAATTATAACTAAATTATTCCATTAAAGGAGGTGTAGAGATGAATCGTTCTGTGAAGGTATGTTTGCAATGGCTTGAAAACTTGTCATTGATCCGTGCCATTTTTCATGTGCAATTTCGCCAAGGGGGTAGTCTGCCCTTTTCAGGAAATTTCATATGAAAAAGAACGATAATAAGTCTCTATACCCTTGATAAAATAGGAATTCAAAAGCCATGGGGAAGTCTTATATCGACTTTCCTATGGCTTTTTTTCATGTACAGGGTATGAGCATGAGAGGGGTTCATACACATGATTGTATGCAGTGTACAGCAAATTGAAAAAAACTATGGCGGAACAAAGCTATTTGAAAATATTACGTTTGAGATCAAGGAAGGAGAACGAGTTGGATTCGTCGGTCGGAATGGCTGTGGGAAATCAACAATTCTAAAAATGATAGCAGGCGTCGAAACAATTGATGAGGGGGCTATTCACATTAAAAAGGGTGCAGCAATAGGCTTGCTGTCACAAATCCCTGACTTTACTGACGGCATCACGGTATATGAATGCTTGCAATCTGCTTTTGGCCATATGATTGAGCTGAAGGAGAGACTGGATAAATTAGAACATAGTATGGCTACTGAGACCAATGATAGCTCATTGGCTCGCAGTATAGAACAGTATGGAGAAGTTCAGGAGCAGTTTGAACGGCTTGGTGGCTATGAGATGGATAGCACGATTATGAAGATAGCCAATGGGCTGATGCTCGATTTGATGCTCGATAAACGTTTTGTTTCCTTAAGCGGAGGTGAGAAAACAAAAGTTTGTTTAGGAGTGCTGCTTCTGCAAAAGCCAGATCTCCTATTGTTGGATGAACCAACCAATCACCTGGATATTGGTGCAGTTGAATGGCTTGAAGGATTCCTCGAAGACTATGATGGGACAGTTCTGATTGTCTCGCATGATCGATTTTTCCTGGATCGAACAGTTAAGAGGATTTTAGATTTGGACGATGGAGAGGTATTCGTATACGAAGGAAACTACTCTGAATTCGTGCAAGCAAAAGAAAAGCGGCTTTTGGAAGAATTTAATCAATATAAGGAACAGCAGAAGAAAATCAAAAAAATGAAGGAAGCGATAAAACGATTGCGGGAATGGGCCAATCAGGCGAATCCACCGAGTGAAGGATTGCATAAACGTGCCCGCAATATGGAACGTGCCTTAGAGAGAATGGAGAAAATTAAACGGCCCATTTTAGAAAGACGTAAAATGGACCTAGACTTCGACCAATCTGAGCGAAGCGGTAAAGATGTCCTGCAGCTTCATGGAATTACGAAGCGATTTGGTACGCAAACACTGTTTGAGAATATGAACCTGCTTGTTCAATACGGTGAACGAATTGCGATTGTTGGTGCTAACGGCACCGGGAAATCAACCATTCTTAAACTGGTTCTGAATGAGTTTACACCTGACGTTGGAGAGGTCAAACTGGGCAGCAATGTGAAGATTGGATACTTGTCTCAACAGCTATTTCAAGAAGGAAAAGACATGACCGTTTTGGAGGCCTTCCGCCAAGAGGTCCATGTTACAGAAGGGGAAGCCCGTCATATTCTGGCCCGGTTCCTTTTCTATGGTTTTCAAGTCTTTCAAAAGGTAGAAAAATTAAGCGGGGGTGAGCGTATGAGATTACGACTCGCTCAGCTAATGTACCAGGATATTAATTTATTGATACTGGATGAACCAACGAATCATTTGGATATTGATTCGAGAGAAGTGCTGGAAGAAGCATTAAGTGAATTTTCGGGGACCATTATTGTGGTCAGCCATGATCGATACTTGCTGAATAAGCTATTTCAAAAAACATATTGGCTACAAAATCGAATATTACAGGTTTATTTAGGAAATTACTCTTGGGCGAGAGAGCATATGCTTGCAGATATGTTACAAGTAAAGCAAGCAAGTCAATTGGTGACTCAGAGTCAGAGTAATGTGAAGCTTGTACACCATGTAATTTCGAATGAGACTTACGAATCACTGGAGAAAAAAATTGATAAAGTGGAACATCGCTTATCAGAAATCATTCGTGATATGGAGAAGGAGACAGCGGTAGAAGCACTTCAACTACTATATGTAAAAAAGAAAGAAGCAGAAGAGGTACGTGAAGATCTTTATGAAGAATTGGATAGGTTGGATTGTGGAGAGTAGATGATCTAAAATAAATCAAATATGGGCTGAAGAGACGGCAAGCTAATGATTGCCGTCTTTTTCTTGCTTTGAAATAGAATTGTGCAGGGGAAAAATGAAATTTGTCGAATAAGATTGTTGTAGGCGAAGTGATGATATTTCTATTTTTTTATACATATAGACAGTTAGGAAAAAGTGGAATTGTTTCGGAGGAAGGTGTGAAAACGGTGATTTTGAAAAAATCCTTATATCGAGAGTTTTTATTGATTATGTTGTTTCTGCTTGTTCTAATCTCTAATGTTTGTTTATATCGTACAGCGTTTGGAGTTGAAATTTTACAATACAATCCAAATGGTGCAGTGGTAGGCTCCATAATTGATTTGGCATTGGTTTTGCCGGTTTTATTTATGGCATGGAAGAGAAGCTGGGGATGGAAAAATATGATTTTATTGGCGGCCAGCGGTCTCGTTTTAGTCCGCTTCCTAATTCCAATGGAATATTTGGCGCCATTTGAATCAATCACTTGGGTCGGCTTTCTGATTGAAGGTTTATTAGTATGTTTTGAAGTGCTGCTCATCGTCTCATTGTTCAAATATATGCCGTACATTATCCGTGCTGTTAAAAATAGTCCACTACCGGTGGTTTTTTCATTCTCGAATGCCGTTGAGCAAAAAATGAAAAAAACGCCTGTTATTATTCAAATGATTTGTTCAGAAATGCTGGTTTTTTATTATGCTTTTGCAAGCTGGAACAAAAAGATGAAGCTGAGTGAAAAGCAATATACCTTGCATCAAAAATCAAGCTATATTGCTTTCCAAGTGATGTTGATTCACGCGATTGTTTTTGAAACAGCAGCAATTCATTGGTGGTTGCATGAAAAATATTTTCTATTGTCCATGATCTTACTCCTTCTAAATTTATACTCGGTCATTCTATTTGTGGCAGATATACAGGCTGTCCGTTTGAATCCCTTAAAGATTACGGAGGACCATATGTATATATCTCTTGGATTAATGAAACGTATGGAAATAAAGTGGACAGATATTGAATCCATAATTGATGAACAAGAACTACTTAAGCAAAAAGTTACTGAAAAGACGATTGAATTCATTTCCCGTGATCTAGAAGAAGTTTATCCAGATGTTATTTTAAAATTAAAACACCCCATACAAGCCACTCTCATATTGGGCATAAAGAAAGAATATGAACAAGTTGCGATTCGATTAGATGAACCAGAAAGATTCAAGGTTATTCTGAGAGAAAAGGTCACATTAGATAGGGATACTAATCATTAGGAGTAACGATAAAAAAGGCATTGGGGGATATCATGATTCACATAGAGCATGGGCAGCCCATACAAATCCGCAAATATAGTGAGCAAGACTTTGTTTCTGTAAATAAGCTGAATGCGGAAGAACAATGGACAAACTTGGTTGCGGGGAAAGATAAAACAAAGCAAGCCTGGAACAATTCTAATATAGCATTTGTTGTACTTTCAAAAGAGGAAGTTATCGGATATATAAGGGGCTTTACTGATAAACATGTCACTCTCTATATTTGCGAACTTTTAATCGACAAAAGATACCGGGGGCTAGGGATTGGTCAGTATCTGCTAAAGTTTGTACATGGATTGTATCCCTCTACGAGAATAGAGATGCTGGCAAGCAGTGAATCTCAATCCTTTTATAACCAAATCGGTTACAGACCTTTTTATGGATTTAGAAAGACATTTGGTGAGTAATTTTAGTCATCTGTTTTCGTTTTTTTGAAAAGTTTAAAGTAAGGATAGCGCCTAATAAGAAACAAATATAAAGTGAGATATCCCAACGTATGTAAGTAACAGTAGATACTTCTAAAGTCGTAAATCATTTAAAACTTAAAATGGTCTAAAGTATTTCATTAAATGACAACCCTTTTATCCATATATCGCTAATTAATAGTGGCTTAGAATTCAATAAAGAAGCTAACCAAAACAATGATCATCAATCCAGATGGTCATTGTTTTATATTTGCAGTGAAAGTTTTCCCCTTGCCGATTGTAATTTTCATATTAGTACCTATTTTAACTTCTCCTCTTTCTCTCATCTGCTGTGATATATAACAAAAACTAATCTTGTAATCACAATTAAAATAAACCATTTTTTACAATGCTGGGATATAGAGTCAATTGAGGAGAAAACACCATTAATTATGATAAAATAGAGAGATAGATATAAAGGGGGGAGGCACATTTAATGTCTTTGCAATTTTATATTGGAAAAACAGGTACAGGTAAGACAGAGGCTATTTTAAATGACATTAGGACCAAGCTGGAGAGTGATCCGGAAGGTCCTTCGATTATATATATTGTTCCAGATCAGATGACTTTTCAGGCTGAGCTGGAATTAATTAATACGCCAAATCTAGGCGGTATGATACGTGCCCAAGTGTTTAGCTTTAGCCGGCTTGCTTGGAAGGTTCTACAAGAAACAGGCGGCATGGGCAGACGGCATTTAAATAATGTCGGTGTCAACATGGTGATTCGCAAAATCATGGAGGAAAATAAGGACGAGTTAAAGACCTTTCAACGTTCTAGTGATAAGCAGGGCTTTATTACCCAGTTGAGTGATTTGCTGAAGGAATGTAAGCGATATTGCCTGACTCCAGAGGAAATGTTGAACCAATCAGCTGGAAAGGTATCACCGATTTTACGGTCAAAGCTTGATGATTTATCCCTTTTATACAATGGATTTGAGCGTGAATTAGAAGGTCAGTACGTAGATTCAGAGGATTACTTTACTTTATTAGTAGAAAAGATGCCTGAATCAGCTTACCTTCGCGATGCTGAAATTTATATAGATGGATTTTACAGCTTTACAGCTCAAGAATACGGCATTATGGCAGCTCTAATGCAACACTGCAGGAATGTGACGGTTTCGTTGACATTAGATCAACCCTTTAAAGAACTGGCGCCTGATCCACTTCATTTATTTAGGATGACAGGGGAAACTTATTTTGATCTGTATCAGATTGCGCTCCAAAACGGAGTAAAGGTGGAGGAGGATCGTTTATTTAAGGAACCGCATCGATTTATTCAAAATGAATCCATGCAGCATTTGGATAAATGGTTTGCCAACAGACCGGCACCAGTTTACGACCAAGAGCCGAATTTTGAATTTTGCCCGGCTGGTAACAGAAGGGCTGAGGTGGAAGGAATCGCGCGTAAGATTCTAAAGAGTGTTAGGGAAGGATATCGATACAGAGATATCTTTGTGTTAATGAGAAATAGCCAGGAATATGCTGAAGTGGTGGAAACCGTCTTTATGGACTACGGTATTCCTGTCTTTATTGATCAAAAGAGACCTATGCTTAATCACCCTTTGATCGAGCTTATTCGCTCTACGCTTGAAGCCTTAACGAATAATTGGCGTTATGAACCGATGTTCCGTGCTATAAAAACAGACCTTTTGTTTGATAAGAATGCCTATATACCAAAAGAGCGTGAGAGTGCTGCCCTGCTAGAAAATTACGTATTATCCAGAGGCTATTATGGTGACCGCTGGAGTAAGAAGCAGAGCTGGAAGTATAAAAGAAATCGCGGTCTTGAACTGGTGGCCAGTATCCAGACAGATGAAGAATTGAAAATGGAAGCGTTGCTGAATGAAACGAAGGAACAAGTGGCAGAGCCCATCCGTCGACTTGCAAATCGTTTTAAAAAAGCAACATCCGGAACGGATTATGCTCAGGCTTTATATATGTATTTAGATGAGCTTGACATACCGGAAAAGCTTGAAAAAATGGCTCAAAGCGATGAAAAGGAAGGCAGGCTCATCCATGCAACCGAGCACGACCAGGCATGGAATGGTGTCATGGATTTGCTGGATCAATTTGTAGAAATTGTTGGGGACAGGCCGGTTACGCTAAAGAATTTTGGCGCAATCCTAGAAAGCGGGATTGAAACACTGAACTTCTCTTTAATTCCACCTTCCCTTGACCAAGTAGTCGTGACCAATATGGATTTATCACGTCCTCAAAATGTAAAGATTGCTTTCATAGCAGGCTTAAATGAAGGGGTGATTCCTTCAAAAGTAAGTGAAGGGGGAATCCTTTCAGATACGGATAGAGAAACACTGAAGTCTACCGGAATAAAGATGGCACCGACATCAAGCACCAAGTTGTTGGATGAGGAGTTTGCTGCATACAAGGCATTCCTGCTTGCATCCGACTATGTATATTTTTCTTATCCACTGGCTGATGACGAAGGAAAGCAATTATTGGCTTCCTCTTATATGAAACGAGTGAAGGATTTATTTGGTTCGGTGAAAGAAACTTTCTTTGTGCATGATCCGGCTGAAATGAGTGATGAGCTGCAACTGGAGTATGTGGTTCAGACGAGTGCAACGCTGTCATTCCTGGCAAGCCAGCTTCAACAGAAAAAAAGGAATTATCCGGTATCCCCTGTTTGGTGGGAAGTATATAACGAATATGTTAAAGACGGTCCGATGAAGGATCAGGCGGCCTTTGTTCTTTCAGCGCTTTCGTATCAAAATAAAGCGAAGAAAATCCCTGACCAAAAAGCGGTTGAATTGTATGGAGATACAATCCAGGGAAGCGTATCGAGAATGGAGCTATTCAATAGCTGTCCATTTGCGCATTTTTCCTCACACGGCTTAAAGCTTAGGGAACGGGATATCTACCGTTTAGAAGCTCCTGATATCGGAGAAATGTTCCATGGTGCTCTGCAATGGATGACGGAACAAATTATCGAACGTGGGACAAGCTGGGGAGCTTTATCACGGGAGCAATGTATCCAATTAGCCAGAACGGCTGTAGAGGTAATGGCACCGAAACTGCAGAATGAAATCTTATTATCTTCCAATCGATTCCATTATTTAAAAAGGAAACTGGAACAAATTGTGGCGAGAGCCTCAATCACTTTAAGCGGACAAGCGAAAAACAGCCAATTTTCACCGATTGGGCTAGAGCTTGGATTTGGCCGGAGAGGTTCTTTGCCGCCTCTGACCTTTGAGCTTAAAAATGGAACAAAGATGGAACTGGCTGGGCGAATTGATCGGATTGATCAGGCGAAGACAGATGATGGAACCTATTTGAGAATCATTGATTATAAATCGAGCTCGAAGGATTTAAACTTCACGGAAATCTATTATGGAATCGCCTTGCAAATGCTGACTTACCTCGATATCGTGGTCACACACTCACCACTGTTGGTTGGGGAACAGGCTAAGCCTGCAGGTGTCCTGTATTTCCATGTTCACAATCCATTAATTAAAAACAATGGAGTTTATACGTTAGACCAGATTGAACGTGAAGTCTTTAAAAGCTTTAAGATGAAGGGATTGCTTTTAGGGGATGACCAGGTTGTTAAAATGATGGACAGTGATTTGGAAAATGGGGAATCCCTGATTGTACCTGCTGGATTTAAGAAGGATGGGCATTTTACGGCGGCTTCACGAATCGCAAGTGAAGGAGAGTTCTCTCTTTTAAGCCGGCATGTGAAGAGAATGTATGCCGATACGGGTAATGCAATTACGAGCGGTGTAGCTGATATCAAACCTTATCGTTTGCAAAATAAATTACCATGTACCTTCTGTAATTATAAAACAGTTTGCCAGTTTGATCCTTCTCTTGAGAGCAACGAGTACAGAGTATTTAAACCGGCTAAAAAAGAAGAAATCTTTGAGGCTATACGGGAGGAGGAAGAAGATGATGAATAACCGTAAACAAATTCCCGTAAAACCGGCAGATGCCTTATGGACAGATGACCAATGGAAAGCTATCACTGCGGATGGAAATGATATTCTAGTAGCGGCTGCGGCCGGAAGTGGTAAAACAGCTGTACTGGTTGAGAGGATTATCAGGAAGATTATTTCAGAGGATAACCCTCTTGATGTGGATCGTTTATTGATAGCCACCTTTACCAATGCTTCAGCTGCTGAAATGCGCCACCGTATTGCGGAGGCGCTGGAGAAGGAAATTAAAAAGAATCCGGACTCCAGACATTTACGTAAGCAGCTCAGCTTGCTGAATAAGGCGAATATCTCAACCCTTCATTCCTTCTGCTTGGATGTAGTCCGGAGTCATTATTATTTGCTGGACATTGATCCTGGATTCCGAATTGGGGACTCAACGGAAATCGAATTAATTAAAGATGAAATTCTTGAAGAAGTATTGGAAACACAGTATGGAATATCTGATAATGAGCCGTTTTTCAGGCTTATCGATGCATTTACGGATGACCGCAGTGATCGTACGATTCTCGAAATTATCCGAGTGCTTGATGATTTTTCAAGATCAAATCCCAATCCTAAAGAATGGCTGGAAAGCCTTGCGGATATGTATGAGATAGGGGAACATACCAGGATTGAGGATCTGCCATTTTATCCAGTCTTGAAATTTGATATCATGATGCGCCTCGCTGCAGCTAAAGAAATGATCCATGAAGGCTATCAATTAACCTTGCTACCTGATGGTCCAGCTGCCCTGGGTGAAACATTTAAATTAGATGAAGAGCTTATTAACAAGTTATCCGAGTCGCTTGAAGCAGATTGGCAGTCGATGGCAGATGCATTTTCAGCGGTTAGCTTTGCAAAAGCAAAAACGATTCGCAAGGGAACCTGTGATGAAGACTTGGCAAAGCAAGCCAAGAAAATGAGAGATGATGTTAAGAAATTGCTGAATGGAATTACGAGCGATTTATTCTTCCGGAAAGCAGATAGTTTTTTAAAGGATATATCAGATATGAAGCCGTATGTAGTGACGCTTGCCGGGTTGGTCACAGCGTTCCAAAAACGATTCCTGGCAGAAAAGCTTGAACGCGGGATTGTTGATTTTTCCGACTTGGAGCATATGGCGTTAGAAATTCTTGGGACTTATGAGTATGGAACATTAAAGCCAACAGATGTTGCGTTGGAGTACCGTGATAAATTCAAAGAGGTACTTGTCGATGAATATCAGGATACTAATATGGTGCAGGAAACAATCCTTCAGCTTGTTACACAGGACGGTGAGTCAACCGGCAATATGTTTATGGTTGGGGATGTTAAGCAATCTATCTATCGATTCCGCCTGGCTGAGCCTAATCTTTTCATGGGGAAATACAGCAGATTTTTAACAGAGCCGACAGATACCGGAATGAAGATTGATTTGAATAAAAATTTCCGCAGCCGAAGTGAAGTATTGGCAGGTACGAACTTTTTATTTAAACAATTGATGGGAAAAACGGTTGGTGAAATAGAATATGATGAACCCGCTGAATTGAAAAAAGGAGCAGCCTATCCTGAGGATGAAGAGTACCCGGTGGAACTTTATTTGATTGATAAATCGGCAGAAGGAGCTGGTTACGGATCTGAGGATGATGACGAGGCAGACGAAGATCTTGAAACGGTACTGTTAGAAGCTAGGCAAATGGCTGAATTAATTAAACAAATGATTAATGAACGCCGTAAAGTGTATGATGCCAAAACGAAAACATACCGAAACATTACCTATCGGGATATTGTCATCTTGCTGCGTTCCATGCCATGGGCTCCTCAAATTATGGATGAATTCAGAGCGCAGGGTATCCCGGTTTATGCCGATCTCTCAACAGGATACTTTGAAGCGACAGAAGTAGCTATTATGATCTCTCTCCTGCAAATTATTGATAATCCATATCAAGATATTCCGCTTGCATCTGTGCTGCGTTCTCCTATAGTGGGGCTGGATGAAGAAAACTTGTCAGATATCCGGATTACCTTGCCAAAGGGGCAATTCTATGATGCGTTAAAGGCCTATTGCCAGTACGGTTCATTTGAAAAATACGGAACTGTCTATTTAAAAGTGAAGCGATTCTTTGGTTATCTTCACGAATGGAGAAACCAGGCGCGTGAGGGAGCACTATCCAGTTTAATTTGGCAGCTGTACCGGGATACGGGCTATTATGATTTTGTTGGCGGTATGCCTGGCGGCAAACAAAGGCAGGCCAATTTATTGGCACTATATAACCGTGCCAGACAATATGAGGAAAGTTCATTCAGAGGAATATTCCGCTTTCTCCGTTTTATCGATCGGATGAGAGAAAGGGGCAGTGATTTGGGTGCGGCACGTGCCCTGGGTGAACAGGAAGATGTTGTCCGGATTATGACCATTCATAAGAGTAAGGGACTGGAATTCCCTGTCGTGATTTTGGGCGGTTTGTCTAAGAAGTTTAATCAGATGGATCTAAAGCGTTCCTATTTAGTGGATAAGGATCTGGGTCTTGCATTTCGATATGTGAATCCGGAGTTAAGGATAACCTATCCATCCTTACCGCAGATTGCCTTTAAAAAGAAGCAGCTCCTTGAAAATATTGCGGAAGAGATGCGCGTCCTGTATGTAGCGTTAACCCGTGCAAAAGAGAAGCTGTACTTAATCGGAACACTCTCAGATGCTGAAAAATCCTTTAAGAAGTGGTCTGCCAATGAGAATAAAGAAGGCTGGCTTCTACCTGATTATACGAGAGCAAATGCCACGTCCTATATGGATTGGATTGGTCCGTCTCTAGTGCGGCATCGTATCTTTAAAGAAGGGGCAATCGCCAGTGATTCACTTGCTGAGATTGCTAGTCATCCATCAGAATGGCAGGTACATGTCCGGAAATCTAATACGTTGCAATCAGTTAAAGAGGAAGAAAACCTGGAAAGTAAACGATTATTTAAATCAATTGAACAAATGGAACCAATTGAGGTAGAGTCTGAGTTTAAAGAACAGGTCAGGGACCAAATGGAATGGGATTATCGATTTAAAAGCTCGACAACTGGGCGTTCTAAGCAGTCTGTGTCCGAATTGAAACGATTAAATGAATCAAAGGATGAATACAGTGCAACTGATTTGGTTCGGGCGACCTTTAAACGGATGAATTTAAAGAGACCGGCTTTTATGCAGCAAAAAACAATGTCACCTGCAGAAAAGGGAACGATGATGCATTTAGTGATGCAGCATTTGGACTTTACAAAGCCAGTCACGGAAGAGTCTGTTCAGACGTTACTGGAGTATTTGGTGATGAAGGAATACGCTACGAAGGAACAAGTCAGTGAGATAAGAACTGACCAGATTTTGAGCTTTTTTGAAAGTGAATTGGGTCAACGCTTGCAGCATGCCAAAAAAATACGCAAGGAAATTCCATTTACAATGGCACTTCCTGCACATGAAGCGTATCAGGATTGGCAGGATGGCGACGAGAACATTCTTGTTCAGGGAATAGTGGATTGCCTATTTGAAGATGAGAATGGGATTGTACTGCTTGACTATAAAACAGACGCGATAACAGATCGATTTAAAAATGGATTTGAAGAAGCTGAGCCTGTATTAAAAGAAAGATATGAAAAGCAGATTCAGCTATATACAAGAGCGATTGAACAAATCCTGAAAAGAGAAGTTTCAGAAAGATATCTGATGTTCTTTGACGGTACACATGTATTGAAGCTTTAACTGCTGAAGGCGGCACATTTGGACGGGAAACCGTGCAGTTGTGTCGTCTATTTTTATATTTTCTCTTTCGATACTGTCTAATTTGGGAAAATATATGGCCAACAGGACCGCTATATCATTTATTGGTATTGGACCGATATAATAAATTCTTTCAAGTTAGAAGCTACTTCTTCTAATTCGCCGGTTTCGTGATACCAAATATAAATTTTATGATCTATGATTGTATCCACAATTTTATAGCATAATTTGTCCCCTGTATCATCCTCGCCAATAGATATGAGATTTTCATCCATTTCTTCCTCTCGCATATCTTTATTTTGTCTTACAATATCATCCCAGGTTCTTTTTAAATTTCTAGGATCTTTAATAGGGAAAAGCGTTCATCGTCCATTCATCAATCTGTGCATGGTTAGATAGTTTAAAGAGATCTTTATACTGTTTGGGGAAAATTACATCTAAGTGTTCTTCTGCTAATTTTATATCTAAATCTGTAACTCCAGGTTTTTTTGTATCAAGCAAATCGACAATATCATTCATTTAATACATAACCTCCCTTTTAATCTTATATAAAGATTCTTGATATATTTTTAAAATCCTTCTTCAGTGGACCTAAAGAAATCCTATTAGCATTTATGCCAATAGGATTTATCTTAGAAGTATCAGTGATCTGGTTTAAGGCTGTAGAAAGTCTTTTTTCTTATAGGCTGGATTCGGATATTTATAGAATCCTTCCCCTGTTTTCATACCCAATTTGCCTTTGTTAATAAATTCTGTTTTGACTAAATCTGCAATGTCCTTGAATGGATTTTGCTCTGGATTTGGATGCTTTGCTGCTTTAGTACTGACGATGTTATAAACTGTTTCCAAACCGACTACATCAATAATCGCAAATGGTCCAAGAGGTGCACCTGTAGCAATCATCCATGTTTTATCGATTGTATATGGATCCGCTACTCCATTTCCCCATAGATTTTGGGCTGCATCCAGTAATGGAACGAGTAAGCTGTTTAGAATATAGCCAGGTTGCTCTTTTTTTATATGGAGCGGAACCATTCCAATTGCGGCTGCGAATTGCAATACATCTTCAACCACTTGGTCATCAGTTTGAGGATGTGGCATGACTTCTCCAGTATTATTCATCCAAACGCGGTTTGCGAAGTGCAGGGCCAGGAATTTCTCCGGACGTCCGGTATATTCGGCAAAATCACTAGGAAGCATCGTAGAAGAGTTTGTTGCAAACACCGTATGTTCAGGTGCAACTTTACTCAACTCAGTGTAAAAGTTAATTTTGATTTCTTTTAACTCTGGAATAGCTTCGATGACCAAGTCGGCATTAGCTGTTGCGATTTTTAAGTCTGTTGCATATTGAATACGTGATTGAGCAGACCGGGCTGCTTCCTGTTCATTTTTAAAATAGGCAATGTAGGTATCTTCTAAATCGGTGATACGATTCTTTGCTTGTTCAATGGCGCTCTCATTAATATCATAAATGGTGACATTAAAGCCTTTAAAGGCTGTTTGAAAAGCGATTTGACTCCCTAAAACCCCACTGCCTGCAACTGTCACATTTTTATAATTCATGATTAATTTCCCCCAATCTGTAAATTGGATATTAAGTTCTTACCAGTAAATATCCATACCCTTCAAGGAAAATATACTACTATATTGTTAAAAATAAAAATAGTAAGACTTTAGACTTGTTCAAGTGAAATAAAACGATATAGATAGGAGTAAAACAGGAATGGATGTCACTTAATAATGGAAATATAAATGAATACGATCATTGTGCTAATTTAGGAAAAGGTATGAAAAGGAGGGGATTATATGAGTAAAGCAAGGAGCGGTGTATGTGAACTCTGTCTACGAAATTATGTCGAACGGACGATTCACCATTTAATTCCACGCGAATATGGTGGGGGCCCCAATGATACCTCCAAGCTATGCATTCCATGCCATAAACAGATACATGCTCTTTATCCAAATTTGGATTTGGCTGTCAGACTTAATACGATTGAGAAACTGAGAGATGATCCTGAAATCAAGAAATATTTAAAGTGGATTGTAAAGCAGCCGGCAGGTAAATTACCGCGTATAAAAAAATCCGGCTATAAGGCCGGAAAAAGGTGATTGATTAATTATTCGCAGAGATGGGCTGATCAACCCCATTTATACCAATAACGGAGTTTCCGCTAAGTCCATTTGTATCAAAAATAATTCCACCGGTAATTCCAGAACCTGATCCATTCACACTTTTAGTTGCATATTTTGGGGAGATAACCAGAGAGTCGCCGAATTGAATAATTCCGCTTCCTGCATTAAGGACTTGAACGGAACCGACAAGAGCAGGCATTAAGTTTCCTCCCTTCTTTCATTTTTGGGCCGATTAAGAAGCTGTCTTACATTCATGACTCTAGTTTCGGATCGGATAAACCGGCCGTTTCCTACCTGTAATAAAGAGGAAGCAGAGATGGCCTGTGTTCGGATGCAATCAACAAAAAGGTATGGATTAACATTCTCAAAATTGATATGGACCATTTCTTCAATTGGTTCAAAGTCAGGCACTGTGTAAAATACTTTGTAATCTCCGAAATTACCTTCCTGTCCGTAAAAAATTTCCTGTTCCCGCTGATAGGCAAGGACATTGTCAACTGAGTAACTATATTGAAGTTCTCCTATATCAAATGTAGATCCCCTTGATAAAATGGATACATGAATATGATCGACTATCGATGTTCTTTCCCACATGGCATGGTCCTCTTTAACGATTAACAATAGGCTGCAAGGGTCCAAATTCTAATGCGTTTAATGGCGTGTCAGAGGCAGCAAATAGCTGCATGGTTTCTGTATCGCCGACTTTAATAGCAGAGGCGCTCGATACAGATATCAACTTTATACAGCCAACCTTAATTTGTTCGTTTACGACATGGAAATTCATCACATTGCTCACTGCTCCTTCATTGAATCAGGATAAACCTCTATAAATCTGATGATGGCGTTTTCGATATCTGTTTTGAGTACTTCTAATATTTGCTCCCGAATTGCCGGGATTTTTTGCTCAGTCCGGTTATGAGGTGGCGTTTGGTCCAAATAATGATGAATGCGCTGAGGAAGCTGCCGGGCAAGATCCTCCATGATAAAGGAGCGCATGGTTTCATCCGTTTTTTGTTCGCAGATATGTTCGGCTCTTTTAAAGATTTCATCCTTCTGATTATTTAGGTCAAGTAAAACCTCACTCGTTAGTTGATGGACAAATTCATCCCTGGATGGAAAGAGAAATGGACCGGAAGGAGTATGATTATTGATGGCCAGCTCATCGATTTTTTCTAAATCTGAAGGGGTTAGCCCTATATTTAAGGTACCCTCCAATCTTTCCACTTTCAGTTGGTCAAATTTATACTCTATCCGATCGACACGAATCGGTGCCTGGTGTTTTGCCTCTGTTAATTCTTCTTTTAATTTCTTTACGTCTTCTTCCAGTTTGAAAATAGCCTGCTGTTGATATTCCAGCGTATTTTGTAAATAGTGTAGGAATTGGGTTAAATCCTGCTGCACATGACTCATCCTTTCCTATTCTGGACTTGAACCTGCGGAGAATCTTCTTCAGTCTCAAAAAGGGGATGGTGCGCTTCCGGAGCAGGTGCCTCAAAGCCACCGGAATTGGTTATGAGTGACTTGGATTTGATGATACCGGCACTGCCGATTTGCAGCACGGATGCATTAGCAATTGCATTAATTTTAATGGTATTAATCATAATCGTTTGCTTAACAAAGATGTTCATTTTCTTCACCTCTATAACGTAAATGCAATTGGTTGATCGACAACATCTGCATCAAACGTATTCGTAGCACTGTAAGGATTGTTTACAGCTACATAATCACCTGTATTAAATGAACCCGCTCCGGAAAATGTTTTAGCATTAGAGTAGGGAGTGACTTTGTAAATATCCCCCACATTAAATACACCGCTGCTCCCTACACTGAGAATTTGGACAATACCTACAATACCTGGCACATTTAACACCTTCCTTGAGTATACCTGTATCTACCTTCTTAACAATTCTTTAACAGTATATGAGGAATGGGCTGAAAGGTGAGGGAACCTCTTTGCTTTAGAAAAAACAGATAATTATGATAGGGGATTTTAGCAGAAACTGCTAAACTGGTTTTATAAGAAATTTTTAGGAGAGATGGGGTGTTCTATTGCAATCCATAACGGATAAACAAAGGATACATGTGGTTGATTTTCTGCGTGGGATTTCAATTGTAGGAATTTTATTGGTCAACATGCTCGATTTTCATTCGCCTTTTTTGTATCTTGAATTAGATTATTGGGATAACAAGCTAGATCTCTATACATATGCACTCATTGATATTTTGGCACAGGGGAATTTTTACCCGCTTTTTGCCTTTTTGTTTGGGTTCGGTACGGTCATTTTAATGATTAGGGCAGAACAAAAGGGGAAATCGTTTCCTGCTTTATTTACAAGGCGGATGATCTTTTTGCTTTTGCTGGGAATGATTCATGCATTTTTAATTTGGCACGGTGATATTTTAATCACGTATGCCGTTTGTGGGTTACTTTTGCTGCTTGTTTATCGATTAAAAGGTAAAACATTGCTTCGTTTATCGGTATGGTTATATACCATTCCTTATGGAATATTTGGGTTGCTTATTCTGCTGCTCGAATTATTGACCCCAACATCTGGTTTGTTAAATACCGATTTTTCGAAAATAAATAAAGCCATTGAAATCTATTCAAGCGGGACGTTTACAGAGATTTTTACATTGAGATTTAATGACTGGGCTGCTGTCAATGGACCGGCAAATATGTTTTTTTTATTTTTATCCGTTTTTCCATGTATTTTGGCAGGAATGGCATTTGCCAAACTGGAATGGCTCACCAATCTTAAGGTTCATCAGAAAAAGTTACAGATCATGTTCCTTGTATCATTGCCTATAGGACTGCTTTTGAAAATGTATCCGTATCTGTCGAGCCAAAATTATGCGGCTGAATTTTGGCAGGATATTTTTGGCGGCCCCTTCCTGACACTGGCCATTATAACAGGGATTACCCTTATTTATGAGAAATCTCCAAAGGTTAGAAAAATGGCTGTTCCTTTTGTCAGACTGGGACGAATGTCGCTTACAAATTACCTTATGCACTCCATTCTGTGTACGCTGATCTTTTATTCATACGGCCTCGGATTATATGGCGAAGTGGGAGCTTTTATGGGTACTTTATTAGCTGTATTGATTATCTTGTTTCAAATGGTATTTACAAAATATTGGTTACGCTCTTTTAGAATGGGACCAATTGAATATGGCTGGAGAATCGTTACTTACTGGGACAAACCATCATTCAAGCGGGAAAAGGTATATGATACATTTTAATAAAGGTGGAACGCAGTTTAATAAGAGTATAGCTTAAAAGGATAGAGATAAGTAATTTATCATTTTGTAGCAGAAAAGAGCTGCATAAATGGTTTTAAACCAATATGAAAGGAATGTGGGAAGGATGAAATTTTCAACCGTCAATGATAATGGACAAGCAGTAGCAGGACTGATTGATCAGGATTTATTTTATTCTTTAGAAGTAATTAGGCAATCCAGTGAGGTACTGAAAGGATTGCCAACTTCTTTACAGGCTTTGATTGAAGAATCTGAAACATGGCTGCCAAAGCTTCAGGGATGGGTACAAGCTGCAGAGAAAACAGAAGGTAAATCAATCGACTCTTTAATATGGCTGGCTCCTCTGCCGCGTCCGCACAAAAATATTTTTTGTGTAGGTAAAAATTACGCTGCACATGCTACTGAATTTGATGGCGGGGTTCCACCGGAGGATATGATTGTATTTACGAAGGCTCCAACCGCAGTCAATGCCCATAAACAAGTTGTGCCTCTTCATACAGAAGTAACGAATGAGCTGGACTATGAAGGGGAATTGGCTATTGTAATTGGCAAAAAGGGAACCTCTATTTCCCGTGAAAAAGCTTATGATCATGTTTTTGGATATACCATCTTAAACGATATTACAGCAAGAGATTTGCAATCAAAGCATCAGCAATATTTCCTGGGAAAAAGCCTGGATGGTACGTGTCCAATGGGTCCATGGATTGTTTCAAAAGATCATGTGCCACATCCGTATGATCTGGAAATTAAAACAAAAGTAAACGGGGAAACAAGGCAGCATGCCAGAACGTCATTATTTTTGTTTCCTATTGACGAAATCATCGCTACTATTTCAAAAGGAATAACGCTTGAGCCTGGCGACATTATTGCGACAGGTACACCGGCAGGAGTAGGAAAAGGGTTTAAACCACCGCGTTATTTAAAAGACGGTGATGTGATTGAAATAACTATAGAATCGATTGGGACCTTGAAATCTATCATTTCTAAATAAATTGTAAATACATAATGTTCGAAGATTACAACCTAGTATGCTACTATTATGTTGAATATTGCTGAAAGTGGGGGGATTTTATGAGTGGGTCTACTTATGAACATATTTTTATGTGGGTGTTATCTATTATTGTGTTCTTAGTGTCTTTAAAAATGACAGGTAAAAATTTGAAAATAATGATGATGATTAATAGGGTGCTATACATATTAATTATTGCAACAGGTATCATGATGTTAATGAATGTTTCCAATATTAGTGGTGAATACATCGCCAAGACGGTTATTGGTGTTTGGGTAATCGCTGCAATGGAAATGACAAACGTGAAGCGATCAAAAGGAAAGAATCACAAATCTTTCTTCATCCAGTTTTGGATTGCGTTTGTATTAGTGTTATTGCTAGGCTTTAGATTACCTATTGGTATTCAATTATTCGGATAAGTTATGGCTCAGTCGATCGAGACTGGGCTTTTTTTTATTTAATCTAATAAATTTATTATAATAAAAGGTTTTTTCATTTTACTTCCAGAATTAATTTAAATTCAGAAGGGAGATGAAGTTCTTGAGATTTACGGAACGTACTTTGAGAATTTTTAAATACGCGCAAATAGAAGCCGAAAGGATAACTAATATTATTTATCCAGTTCATTTAGTACTAGGAATGTTGCTTGAAAGGACTGGTGTCTGTGCTGAGCTATCTATTAAGAATCCAGAACTTCGGAATCTGTTAATTAAGCGGATTAAAGAAGTGTACTCGAATACATACGAACATGGAATTAGTTATGAGTCCTTTAAAATGAACATTTCTTTATCGACTGATCAGGTATTAATACATGCAAGTAACCGAATGAAACACTTTAACCAGATTTATTTGAATGAGGGTCATCTGGCTGATGCAATATTTAAAAGCAATGATCATTCAACAAGTTCCATACTGGAAGGCTTAGATGTTTCCAGCATACTTGCAATAATGTCCTTCCCTAGAGATATGCTTGTTCCTCTGAAGGATTATGAATTCCCAAGTATTTTAACAAGTAATATAAATTATCGGAAAGCGGAGCAAAATGATGCCGCATCGTTAAAAGCCTTTGTGGAAAGTGAATTTGGAAATGGGTGGCTGGATTCAATTGAAAATGGTTTTTTACAAGATAATATTCCTATTTTCATCGCTTTAGACGATAACCAAATTATTGGATTCGCTTGCTTTGATGTAGTAAGAAAAAGGAAGGGATTGTTCGGTCCGATGGGTACTACTCTATCAAATCGAGTCCAAGGAATAGGATTCATTCTCCTTCATCATTGTTTAAGAGAGATGCAGGAAATAGGCTATGAATATGCAATCATCGGGCAGGCTGGACCACTGGAATTTTATGAAAAAGCGTGCAATGCTGTCGTGATTCCAAGGAATTAGTGACTGTGATTTTGAACTTACAGATACTTACAGATACTTACAGAGGGAAGGGGTTAAACCTATATTTGTAAGGTGAAAACCCTTATAGTATTCAATCTTACTATTTAGACCAATGGTTATATTTTGATTGTTTTATAAAATAACGCTCGGTTCGTTTTGTTATAATGAAGTTTATAAAATAATAATTTTCTCTATAGGGATATCATCCCGTCGATTAAATAATGTGAACTAGCAGCAGGTGATAATATGATTTTGGAATGTATAGTGGAAAATGAAAAAGATGCCATTAAAGCAGAGCAGCTTGGATTTAACCGTTTGGAATTAGTGTCTGCTATGTCGGAAGGCGGACTAACCCCAAGTTATGGAACAATAAAACGTGTAATCGAAAATGTGAAGATACCTGTTCAGGTGATGCTGCGACCGCATAGCTATTCTTTTGAATATGATGAGTTCGATTGGATGTCGATGAAAGAAGAGCTTCAAGCCTTTTCAGATTTGGGTGTACAAGGGATTGTATTTGGCTGCTTGAGGAATGGGAAAATCGACCAGGATCTACTGGAGAAAGTGATAAAGGAAGTACCGCATTTTGATATTACGTTCCATAGGGCGTTCGATGAACTAAAGTCTTATGTAGAGGGACTCGAAGTGCTTTGTCAGTACTCCCAGCATGTAAAGCGGATTCTAACTTCCGGCGGTGAAAGTAGAGCCTATGAAGGCAGGGAAACACTGCAGCAGCTGATTACGTTATCAGATGGATGGTCGGGTCCTGAGATCTTAATCGGCGGTGGCCTGGATAAGGAGCATATTCAGGAATTGCATTCATTCCTGAATGCAAAGGAATACCATTTTGGGTCCGGGGTCCGAAAAGACCGTTCTTTTGCCAATGGGTTCGACACCGAAAAAATAGAGTACTTGCTCGAGTTATTTGAAAGTAAATGTCGAAGAAATACTACTCTATGATTCATAGAATATTAATTTTAGTTTATCCGGTATCTTGGATATTCAAAGAAACTATTAAAACTATATGGTCATTATGTGGATTGTCCGTTATGGTTCTATAACCTAGTGAATGAAGGTAGCTAGAAACAGTCAGAGGCAATGGCTAAGCCGCTTTTTTATTATTCAGTCAGGATAAATACTTGGTAGTTTCATATCAATTTAATAGGATAGAAGCATTTTTCTATGATAATGAAGTGTGTGAATATCATGCAACATAGCGGTGTTCATATATTTTCTTACCAAACAATGAGAAATGTTAATTGAGCTAGTTGTTCAAATGGATCTTTGATGCTGCCGCCAAATGTGCGGCTTTTTTTATTTATTACGAATATAAAACGCATCCATACATTCAGCATATTTTATTACTAAATATAATTTTTTGACAGCGAGAGGAGAAACAGTGATGCATAGAATTAAAATCGAAACAATCACTTTTTGGATAGTTACACTGTTAATGGGGGCTGCAACGATAATAATGTTCATAGAAGGTGACGGTACGAAAGGATTCATGGGTATTTTAACTTGTATAAGCTTAGTAGTATTAGGGGGGTGGCAATGGAAAGCAAAAAAGCCGCTTGACGGGCCGCTTATGATGATGACGTATTTATTTATTTTCATTTCAGTAGGTATTGGTACATTTGGCGGAGCGTACGCGATTAAGCACTTTGATGATTTCCTCCATGTTACCTCAGGTATTTGGCTTGGGTATGCAGCATTGGTACTCACTAGGCAAATAATTGGTGAGAAGCTTACACAAAAATTGCCGAAAGCGTTTCTGGCTAGTATCATGGTTATCTTTGCGCTTTGCCTAGCTGGTGCATGGGAGCTGCTCGAGTTTGCGGGCGATCAATTATTTCATTTTACCGCTCAAGGGCGAGATCATAAGGATACGATGTTTGATATGATGGATGGATTGATTGGTGGGATTATTAGCGCAGTTTTTTACCTTATCATCAGAAAATAATAAATGAAGTCGGCCGCATGATTGTGGCCGGCATTTTTACTATTTTATTATTTTTCGTTTGAGTTAGTTAGATACGTTGATTTTAGAAGGAGTAACACTAATTTTGTTGAAATTATAATATTGAAGTTCGGTAATAGAAGAAGGATATAGTCTAAAACTTTTTATTTTGACAGGGGATTCATATGAAAAAAATCATGCTTATTGGTTCTGGAGGTTCAGGGAAATCAACTTTAGCAAGACAACTAGGTGGAAAGTTGAATATAAATGTCTATCATCTCGATTCATTATTTTGGAAACCTAAATGGGTAGGCATTCCTAAAGAGGAACAAATACAGGTTCAAAATGAGCTAGTAACAAAAGAATATTGGATTATTGATGGTAATTACAGTAGCACGATGGATATAAGGTTAAATGTAGCCGATACGATAATCTTTCTTGATATACCGAGAACAATCTGCATTTACAGAGCATTTAAAAGAATGCTCCAATATCGAAATAAAACAAGACCAGATATGGGAGAAGGCTGTGAGGAGAGATTTTCTTTCGAGTTTTTAAAATGGATCTGGGAATATCCAAAAAAGCAAAAACCAAAAATTTTAAACAGACTCAAACAGCTAGCGGAAGACAAAGAGATTATCATTTTGAAATCAAAAGGAGAAGTTGAAAGGTTCTATGAAAAGATTAAATGATTATATTTACTGAAAAAGGGGGAGGATTTTTTTGCAAATCTTTTTTAAATATAACTGGATGGTAAGAGAAGAATGGTATCGTTGGTGCGAAGGGGTAAGTGAACAGGAACTTCTGCAAAAAAGAACGGGTGGAATGGGAAGTATATTACATACACTTTTCCATATAGTTGATGTTGAATGGAGCTGGATACGTTTATTGGAAGGTAAAATAGAATTTCAGGAGAGTTTTGAGGGTTATAGAAGTTTGGATAAGGTCCGGAAATTGGACGCAGAATTTCATCTGGAAGTGGCAAGCTTTGTGAATAACTGGAATGCTACAATGGAAAATCGGTTATTGTATGGTACCTCATATGATGGAAAAGTTGTAACAGATACTTGGGGAGAAATCATGAGACATACCATTGCCCATGAAATTCACCATATGGGACAATTATCAATTTGGGCAAGAGGAATCGGAAAAACGCCGGTTTCTGCAAACCTTATTGGACGGGGTCTTTCATGAATTCAAATTGAATTTACTTTAGTCGGTATCTGTAAGTGCAGTAATTAAAATGATACTGAATAGCTTATATGTAAAAGTTGGATGGATAGGAGGGTGTCTATTTTCTTCCGCAGCATAGAAAACTTTTTTTATTGATATTGGTTAAATTGTTCAAAGTAGATTTTAAACAAGAAATGTTTACGGTTAATGATATAAAATTTCCTGACTTATGATGTGGGAGGATACTGATGAGTATGGAGAATGAGTATTTAAGGATTATTAAGGAACGATTTAAAAGTGTTAAAAGTCTTGGAGATAAAGCAATTTCACAATTATCAGAAGAAGATATACATTGGGCTTTAAATGAGGAATCCAATAGTGTAGCTGTTATCGTACAGCATTTAAGCGGCAATATGGTATCTAGATGGACCGATTTCTTGAATTCGGATGGAGAGAAGCCTAATCGGAATCGGGAACAGGAATTTATAACTCATCTTTTAACAAAGGATGAAATGATCGGTATTTTAGAAGACGGATGGAATACTCTCTTTAAAGCATTACATAATTTAGGCGGTGAAGATTTATTAAAGAAAGTATATATACGTGCGGAAAGCCATTTGGTAATAGACGCTATTGAGAGACAATTAGCTCATTATGCGTATCACATTGGACAAATCGTCTATATAGGTAAACAAATAAAGAGTAAAGAGTGGGAAAGTCTTAGCATACCAAAAGGCCAATCAGAAGCTTATTTGCAGCAAATGCTGAAAAAACATCAATCCTGAAATAGGGTATCCTCCTAATAAAACCCCTCTAAAAAGTAATTTGCCTATAGCAGACAGCCTTTCATTTGAAGTAAACAGTATATAACCTAAAGTGCTCACGAGCTGAAAGTACTTTAGGTTATCACGATTTAAAATGGATTGGAGATGTGTGAAAATGAAATGAGCTGCCAGTGTCCTTAATCCTTGTTCTTTACTAATTTTTCAATGATCATTCGTTTTCCAGTATTCAGGGTAAATTCAAAGCGGTTTTGTTCTTTGTTGTGCTCGTTAAAATGGTGGTGGACAGAGCAGATATAATCACCATTATCAAAAATGAAAAAGTTCGTGCCTGATGACTGGGCTGTAGATGAAAAGGATAATTGGTTATAGCCATAGATACAGTCATAAGCAGAGAAATCCATGCTGTTTAACGTCGTGATGAATTGAAAGAAAGCATCATCCCTTAATTCCTCCAGTAATCGTTCCAAAGAGTATTGTAAATTTTTTTTAATACGAACCTGGTCTTCATCTTTTATAAAAATAAGCTCTTTGCCCGATAAAAGCTTCCCGTCTTCTACTAATGTCCCTTTTCTCCAACGATTATTACGATAAATGGATATCTCATTATTCATATATTCCTCAAGTGGGTATGCCTCATCTGTTTCTTCATCGAAGAAGACCCATTGATCATTGATGTTTTCAAAGATTCCTTCTGTATATGCTCGCAGCTGTTTACTTAATAGTTGATTTCTAAGTTGATTTTTCATTTGTGCGCCTCCAAGTGCAGATAAAAGAGTCTATGTAGAACTCAAATTACTGCATATCCGTTTTGTAATGATAAAATTTATGGCACTGTTTTCTATTTCTTAACATAAGCATCTTCTTTTATAACCCCACCCCTTAAAGTTGGACAATTAACAACT
Source organism: Bacillus sp. z50 (assembly GCF_058313585.1). Lineage (NCBI taxonomy): Bacteria > Bacillati > Bacillota > Bacilli > Caryophanales > Bacillaceae > Bacillus > Bacillus sp. z50. Next base: position 113,387 of record NZ_JBZFQL010000004.1, on the reverse strand, counting down.
TTGTGTAAGATGCATATCATGTTAGCAGGAATGGGCCATTTGCTTGTTTGAAAGGATGATGCATTTTGTGCGGTATTACTGGCTGGGTTGAATTTAATCGATCTATTGATCAAGAGAAAGAGATTCTCATTAAAATGACAAATACACTCTCAAAACGTGGACCGGATGACACGAATATTTGGGATAGCCAACATGTCGGTTTGGGACATAAAAGGCTCATTGTGGTGGATCCGATCTGTGGAAAACAACCTATGATCCGTGAAAAAAATGGGAATCAATTTGTACTATGCTATAATGGTGAACTTTACAATACAGAAGATATACGAAAAGAACTATTATTAAAAGGATATTCATTCACTGGCCATTCGGACACTGAAGTTCTGTTAACTGCCTATATGGAATGGCAAGAAAAATGCGTGGATTTTTTTAATGGGATATTCGCCTTTGCGATTTGGGATGAAGCCAAACAACAATTATTTGTGGCAAGAGATCGATTAGGGGTAAAACCTTTTTTTTATTCCCTACAAAATGGCCAATTTTTATTTGGTTCTGAAATAAAAGCTATTATGGCTCACCCGGGAGTCAAGCCGGTTCTAACAAGAGAAGGACTTGCAGAAATATTCGGACTTGGTCCTTCACGATCACCTGGTTCAGGGGTTTTTAAAAATATTCATGAACTCCGCCCAGGACATACCTTAACCTTTAATAGAGATGGACTTAAAATTAACCGATATTGGAATGTGAAGAGTGAAACACATCAGGAGAGTCTAGATGAAACCGTGGAAAAGGTCCGTTTTCTAGTGACGGATGCTGTAAAAAGACAATTGGTTTCAGATGTTCCATTATGTACATTCCTATCAGGCGGACTTGATTCAAGTGCCATTACAGCAATTGCTGCCAAGCAATATCAGATGGACGGGAAACCTGCTCTTAATACGTATTCGATTGATTATGAGGATAATGCTGCTCATTTTCAAGCGAATGAATTCCAGCCCAATGCGGATGGTCATTGGATTGAACTAATGAATCAGGAATTTGGCACGAAACATCACTATTGTGTCATCAGTCAGGAAGAACTGATTAATAATTTGGGAGAGGCCGTAATCGTAAAAGATTTACCGGGTATGGCAGATATCGATTCTTCTTTGCTTTGGTTTTGCAGAAAAATCAAAGAGGACTATGTCGTCGGTCTTTCTGGAGAATGTGCGGATGAGATTTTTGGAGGCTATCCATGGTTTCATAATCCTGAACAATTATCAAACGATACTTTTCCATGGATGCGCTCTATCCATGAACGAAATCAATTACTTAGACAAGACTGGAGAAAAAAGCTATCTCTTGAAGAGTATGTAAAGCATAAATATCAAGAAAGTCTACAGGAGACGCCTTTGCTTTCGGGAGAATCTGACTTAGAAACAAAAAGAAGGCAGTTATTTTATTTAAATATGACCTGGTTTATGACCAATCTGTTGGATCGTAAAGACCGAATGAGTATGGGAGCAAGTTTAGAAGTACGTGTTCCATTTGCAGATCATCGTCTAGTGGAATATGCCTGGAATATACCGTGGGATATGAAAATGGCAGGTAACCGGGAAAAGGGAATTCTAAGGAAAGCCTTGAAGGGAATCCTACCGGAAGATGTTTTATACAGAAAGAAAAGCCCATATCCGAAAACGCATAATCCTCTTTATACAAAGCTTGTGAAGGATTGGCTTGAGGAATTATTAGAGGATGGGGATTCCCCCCTATTCGAATTCTTCGATAAAGATCAGCTGAAAGCCCTTGTTGATACTGGAGGATCTTCATTTAAAAAGCCATGGTTTGGGCAATTGATGTCCGGTCCGCAATTACTTGCTTATTTGATTCAAGTACATTTATGGTTTAAGCATTACAATATTACTTTGGAGGATTCATAAGTAAAACTAAGGCTGCCTATATCATGGCAGCCTTTTCTCGTGCAAAATACGGTATAACTGAAGAATCTCGTTATGTAATTTATATTTTACATTATGGAATATATATGTTACTTTAACATCGAGGTGTATTATGGAAAATTTAGTAAAAGTTGCTCGTGTAAGAGTAGGTTTGACGCAACAGCAATTGGCTGAAGCTGTTGGTATTACAAGGCAAACGGTTAGTCTTATTGAGAAAGGGAAATACAACCCATCATTAAAGCTATGCTTGCAAATTTGCTATACAGTAAATACAAAATTAGATGAAATCTTTTGGATTGAAAAGGAGAATATTGAATGAAAAAGATTACAGATGAGAGGCTTATCTTCAAAAATTTACAAAATATTAAAATAGCTTATACCATACAAACACTTGGTATTCTATGTATACTTGGATACGATTTTTTTCAGGGCGGCCTTGAACAAATGCGTTCAAATCCTTTTTGGTTTTTATTTATATTAACTTCTGTTGTGTCTGCTTATTTATCAATGAGTGTAAGTATCGAACATGAGAAAGAAAACATTAATCCTAAAAAATCATTTATGATAAGTTTAATAGTATTGACAGCTATTGTAGTCATTTCTGCCTCTCTCATTTCAATTACACCTGGCTATGGATGGGGGGAAGGTCTGCTTGTAGGAGGTGTTATTTTTATCTGTGGTTTTACACCTTTGTATTATGTTTACCGGTTAAGAATGAAATAAGGAAATAATTTTGTAGATGAATAAGTATATAGAGATATGGTTTAGCAGCTTTATAAGGTCTAAGAAAAAAGTGATTCTACATAAAAAAACATGAGACGGAGGTAGTATATTGATTGATTTCTCTTTTTGCTTCAGTCAAACCGAAAGTGAAAAAATAATTAATCGCTTTGGGTTGGATTTTTATAAGAAGGTCTTGTTAGATCTTGTATATTATGCTGACAAGTGGAGTTTAACAGCTATTCAATTCATTCCGTCTTATTCCGCAAAGGTAGTGTTTAAGTGTCAATCTAAAAAATATGGTGATGTGGTCCTGAAACTAGGTGATCCTTCTTTAGGAGAGATTATTTCAGAATATCATACATTATGTCAATATCATGCGCGGGGATTTTGTAGAGTGATTGAAGCGGACATTGAAAATGGTGTCATTCTTGAAGCCCGTATACAGCCTGGTACATCTTTGAGAGAAGAGAATTCACTTGAAAAAAGATTATCTGTTTTTTGTCACTTTTACAAAGGACTTCATATCTCCCCATCTAAATCTGTGGTTTATCCTAGTTATATGCAATGGGTCGATCGAATAACAGAATACATGAGCAAACAAAAAGATTGTAGAGAGCTATATTTATATATGAAAAAAGCAAGGAATATTTATTTATCGATTTCAGCTATGTATTCTGAAAAGGCGTTGCTTCATGGTGATTTACATCATGATAATATCCTTCTTGGTATGGATGGAGAATATATAATTATTGATCCTAAGGGTGTCATCGGTGACCCAGTGTTTGATGTTCCGCGTTTTATATTAAATGAATTTGATAATAAAAAAGATAGGGAAACGTATAAGAAAATAAACAATATCATTGAAGTTTTAGAAAAAGAGCTTACTATCCCAGATTCTATTATAAGGCAATGCCTATATGTCGAAACTCTTATGAGCGTGTGTTGGTGTATAGAGGATGGTGGAGAATATTCAAGTGTTAAGAAAGATATTATATTAGCAGAAGCTTTGTTGAATAGCTGCTCTTTAAATCTCTGAACTAAATAGAAAGTTATTGGAGGATTAATCCATTATACTAGAAGAAAAACAGAATGAAACAATATATATAAAGCCGGAAACCTTCAGAGTAAATTTAGTCTCCAAGGCTCCCGGCCATTATATTACTTGAATATATGGTTAATGACTTCATCCATGGACATTGTACTATCAACTTCAAATACGCCAGGCTTCAGTTTGTTTTCCAGCTTTCTGCTTTCAATTGTTTTCGTAAAGCTAGAAGCATCATTAATGATTTTTCCTTTAACCAACGCTTGAGCAACATCAATACTGGTCATTCCGCTAGCTACATTTATTACTGTTTTGTAGATAACTTTTTGATCCTGCTGTTCAGAGGTTTCTTTTGCAGTTTGCTCTGCTTCTTTCAGTTCAGCGGAATATTCATCCTCTGTTTTTATAACATATCCCAAAGAAGATAGCTCATCTTTCATTTCATTTTCTGTCATTTCTTTAGTGATGGTATTTTTGGGAGATTCTGCAGCTTGAGTAACCGTTTCTTCCTCAGAGGAGGAATAATATACGGCGCCGCACACACCTGCTGCCACAATGATCCCAGCAGCAAAGCTACTTAGAACTTTAGGCGTCATTGGCTACTTTCCTCCTTCTTTGGCTAGGGCCTTCGTATGGAGCAAGCAATTCTACTACTTCTTCCTCCGTAAGTTTGTGCATAGAGGCAATACTTTTAGTGGAATAGCCGCGCTTATATAAGTCTAGCATTTTCACCATAGCTTGGCGTTCTTCAGAGTGATGAGTCATGATACCAGCTTCCTGAGCAGTAACCTCTGCATTTAATTCTAGTCTATTGATTTGCTCCTGCAGTTTGTTCGTTTCATCGAGCATGACTGCATAATAACTTTCTAACTGCCTTTTTTCCTCCTTCGTTTGCTTCTTCATTTTCATAAATGCAATAAGAAGTAAAACGACAGCTGTACTAAATAAGATAATTAAAGCTATATTCATTTGTTTATATCCTCCTATAAAAATCCTCTATTTATTATACATATAAAAATAGCATTTACGACAGAAATTGCCCAAAAGAAAAAAATTTGTAATCTTCTTTTCAAAAAAAGTGCTCTTTAACAAGCGATATGGATGACTGTTATACATAACTTGTTATTTTATTGGTAATATAGTGAATATTTAGGTGTGAGTTAAAGCAGGTAAGTTATAGATAAGTTTCATTTAATAGGAGGAAGGCAATGGTTAGATTGGAAGAAATGAAATCAGATGAGTTTCAAAATTATCAAGTTATGCAATTAAAAACTATGCAAATGAACACTTAAAGGCTGGTAATTGGAAGGAGGCAGAAGCAATTGATCAGGCTGCTGCAGAATTTAAAAGGTTATTACCTGATGGAAAAGATACCGCTAATCATCACCTATTCTCTATTCGTGAGGAAGAGAGAGAAGTAGGTATGATTTGGCTTGCTCAGCTTTCAACGATTAATATTTGGAAGGATAATCAAGGACTTGGTTATGGAAAAGAGGCAATGTAAGAAATTAAAATCTTCGCCCAAAATCAGGGTCTTAACTATATAGGGCTTCACGTCTTTGGTCACAATAAGTGGGCACGAGATTTATATGAGAAATTAGGATATATAGAAACGGATATTATCATGAGGAAAAAATTAAGATAAAAACAGTCCTTAAGTGGATTATTTGTATCTATGGTAAGTTTTATGGAGATAATTGCTGAAGAATGGAAAGCATTTTGTTGAAAAAAGCCGCCCAAAAACAGGCGGCTTTATAGATACTTTATTTAGAAACAGAAAGAATCGTATATCCGTCTTCAGAAAGTGTAAGCTGACCTTTATCATTCCATTGACTTTTAGAATCCATGTAAAGTGGCTTAGCACTCTTCCATTCTTTCAAAGAAATAGACTTTGATTGTTTGCCAAGATTAATGCACACATAGGCAAGAGATTCAGAGCTTTCTCTTTTATACATAACTACATCAGGATCATGAGCTACAAAGAGAAGATCACCTTCATTGGCGAGGACCTTATGATCTTTACGTAAGTTAATTAAGGATTGCACATGCTTACGAAGCTCGAGGTCTTGATTTTTGTCCTCCCAAGGCATACATTTACGGCAGCCCGGATCATCTTCACCATCTAGTCCAATTTCATCGCCATAATAAATGCATGGCGTTCCCGTAAAGGTAAGTAATATCGTGAAAATTTGTTTGATTTTATCAAGATTACCTTCACATTCTGTTAAAATCCTAGGTGTGTCATGGCTTCCGATTAAATTGAAGGCCGCCATATTCACAATATGTGGATACATATGATAAACCTTCGTCATTTTTTCAGCAAACTGTGTAGGTGTGATGGTGTTTTTGGCGAAAATTTCCAAGATTGCAGTTAAGAATGGATAGTTCATTACAGCATCAAATTGGTCTCCACGCAGCCACGGCATGGAATCATGCCAAATTTCGCCGAGTATGTATGCATCCTCTTTTTCAGATCTGACTGCTTTACGGAAATCACGCCAGAAATCAAAATCTACTTCATTGGCTACATCTAGTCTCCAGCCATCAATATTGCATTCACGGATCCAATACTTAGCCACATTTAGCAAGTATTCTTTTACTTCTGGATTCTTTGTATTTAATTTTGGCATTGTTTCTACAAAACCAAAGGCATCATAGTTGAGATTTTCTTCAACCATTGGAAGGCTGCGCGTATGGAACCAATCCTTATACTTGGAATCTTCTCCTTTTTCTAATACATCCTGGAATGGCTTGAAATGATAGCCGCTATGATTAAATACCGCATCAAGCATGACCCTTATACCGCGCTTGTGGCTTTCTTCAACGAGTCGTTTTAATGTTTCCTTCGTTCCAAATTGTGGGTCAAGCTCCATATAATCAATGGTGTCATATTTATGGTTGGAATAAGCATGAAATACAGGGGTGAAATAAATTCCAGTAATGCCTAAATCCTTGAGATAATCTAAATGATCGATGACCCCTGCCAAGTCACCGCCAAAGAAATTGGTTGGTGTCGGTGCGGCACTTCCCCATGGCAAAGTACCTTTAGGATTTAATTTTGCATCCCCGTTTGCAAACCGTTCGGGGAAGATTTGGTACCAAACAGTATCTTTAACCCACTCTGGTGCGCTGAATACTTCTGTATGATGAAGATATGGTAAAGCAAAGAGAAGGCCGACTTTAGGAAGTTCCTCGTAAAAACCTTTTTCAGAATAATAGGCTGTTTTAGCATTCTTATCTGTTAAACGGAAAGTATAGCGAGCTCGGCGGTGGGGAAGATCAATGGTAGAACGCCAATAATCATACAGTTCATCACTGCCGGTATAGTCCATATTTTTTGCTTTGTAAATCCATTCACTGCCCTGAAAATCATAGGGATCACCATATAGTAACTCCATCTTTTCAATATCATCTTTTTTACTCATGATCATAATCGTAATGGAGTTTAATGATGAACTATACATAAATTGATCTCTTGCAAAGTGAATAACAGATGCTTTTTCCATGTAACCTTTCTCCTCTCAATATACAAGTGAATATTAATGCAAACGCTTGCGCCTTCTATTCATTAACTATATCAGTTAATGATAAATTTTCAATCTCGAAAATTTCAGATAATAACAATGTGTTTTTACCCATAAAACGATGTAAAATAACTTAATAAATAATTCACAATTTTATTATTGTTAAATTTTGATAAATAAGTATAATAAAGGTGTTGAGTCTGCAATCGTTTTCATTAGAAAATTAATACAAAAATTATTATATTTGAACATCAAGTGCATTCTTATGTGCAAACGTTTGTTTACTTAGCGATATTATAAGAGGAGGGGTTGACCCATGAAAAAAGCATACTCCATGTTAATGGTGCTCATGCTCGTAATTGGCGTACTGGCTGCTTGTGGACCAGACAGAGAGAAAGAAACAGGCAGTAAGGAAGATACGAATACGGATAAACCTGAAAAACTAGTCATTTGGGAAGATACAGATAAAGGACCTGGCTTAGAGCCGGCTATAAAAGCATTTGAAAAAGAGCATGGAATTAAAGTTGAATATAAAGAAATGGGTATGGCAGATAAGATTCGTGAACAAATCAGATTGGATGGACCAGCTGGAAAAGGTCCGGATGTTATCACATTGCCGCATGATCAAATTGGTCAATTAGCTATTGAAGGTGTATTAGCTGAACTAAAAGTAGACCAAAGTGTAATCGATACTTTTACAGAATCTTCTGTTCAGGCACAAACCTATGATGGTAAATTATATGGCTTGCCAAAAGCTACTGAAACACCAGTCTTTATTTATAACAAGAAACTTATGGAAAAACCGCCTGCAACAATGGATGAATTATATACATTTGCAAAAGAGAACACAAAAGGCAAAACATATGGATTTACAGCTAAATGGGATGATTTTTATCATGCATATGGTGTAATTGGCGGTATGGGTGGTTATGTGTTTGGAGAAAAAGATGGATCTCTAAACCGTGATGATTTGGGACTAAATAATGAAGGTGCAATTGAAGGCGCTGAATTTATTGCTAAATGGTATAAAGAAGGCCTGTTCCCTAAAGGGATTATTGGAGAAAGCGGCGGTTCAGCACAGGATGGTTTATTTAATGAAGGAAAACTGGCTTCCGTACAAAATGGACCTTGGGCTTTCCAAGGATATAAAGATGCAGGTATAGATATTGGAGCAACTGCATTGCCGACACTTCCAAATGGAGAACACATGAAAACCTTCATGGGTGTTAAAGGATGGCACGTGTCAGCTTACTCTAAAAATACAGATTGGGCTACTAAATTGGTTGAACACTTAACTAATTATGATAGCGCGAAAGTTCGTTATGAAAAAACACAGGAGATTCCTCCGGTTAAAAAATTGATTGAAGATCCAATTATTGCTGACAATGAATTTTCTAAAGCAGTAGCAGAGCAATCCCAATATGCGATTCCAATGCCTAATATACCAGAAATGGGAGAAGTTTGGTCCCCGATGGCAGCGGCTTTAGAGACAATCGCAACTGGTAAAGCAGATGCTAAATCTGCAATGGATGAGGCAGCGAAGACAATCAAAACAAATATTGATACCAACCATAAAAAATAATGCTAGGTAAGGGTTAGGCGGTATCCAATTATTCTGGATATGGCCTATCCTTTTATAACAAGGTATTGGTTATATTGCATTTTAGTGAAAACTCGGGAAGAGACTTTCTCTTTGTTCATCTTCCCTTTAGAAAGTTTGTTTCTGGGCTTTCACAGAATATAGCCAATTCTTTTCGTAGAAAGGGGAAAAACCCACGATGGATATAATTCCTGCTCAAACAAAAACCAACTATGCTAAAAAGGCTGCTTTATTTTCGATTATTCCAGGGTTTGGACAGTTTTTTAATAAACAATACATAAAAGGAATTATCTTTCTTATTTTGACAGCCTCTTTTTTTATTGCTTTTGCAGATATGTTAAATATTGGATTTTGGGGATTGGTCACTTTAGGTGAAATTCCGAAGCTTGATCATTCTGTTATTTTATTGATAGACGGCATTCTAACGTTAATTGTAACGATTATTGGTTTAGGTATTTACGCTTTTAATATTTACGATGCTTATAACAATGGTAAAAAGAGAGACCAAGAGATTGCATTAAATTCTATACGCGAGCAATATCAAAATTTAATTGATAATGGATTCCCCTATCTAATTGTTTCTCCGGGATTTTTGTTATTAATTTTCGTTGTTATATTTCCGATTATCTTCTCTTTCCTTTTGGCATTCACAAACTATGATTTGTATCATTCCCCGCCTGCAAATCTGGTCGATTGGATTGGATTTCAGAACTTTATTGATATTTTTAAAATAGAAATATGGAGAACCACATTCTTTAAAGTGTTTGGCTGGACTATTGTATGGACATTTACAGCAACGACTTTACAAATTGCACTCGGAGTCTTTCTGGCAGTATTGGTTAATCAGAAAGATTTAAAGGGCAAGGCTATCATTAGAACCGTCCTGATTTTGCCTTGGGCCGTTCCTGCCTTTGTATCCATCCTTGTATTTTCAGGTATGTTTAATGAATCATTTGGTATTATCAATACGACGATTCTTCCGGCTCTTGGATTACCTCCAGTGGATTGGATGACGGAAGCAAACTGGACAAGACTTGCTTTAATTCTCATTCAGGGCTGGTTAGGATTTCCGTTTATTTTTGCCATGACAACAGGAGTCCTTCAATCTATACCGGAGGATTTATATGAAGCGGCCACGATAGATGGGGCTAGCTTGATGCAGAAATTTAGAAAAATTACTTTACCGCTCGTTTTGTTTGCCACTGCGCCTATACTAATCACACAGTATACGTTTAATTTTAATAACTTTAATTTAATCTTTTTATTTAATAACGGAGGCCCTGCCATACCGGGTCAAAATGCGTGGGGTACGGATATATTAATTTCGTGGATTTATAGATTGACAATGACATCGGCTCAATATGGAAAAGCTGCCGCAGTTACGATGATTCTTTCACTAATTGTCATGTCTGTAGCATTATGGCAATTCAAACGGACTAAGTCTTTCCAAGAGGAGGATATGATGTAATGAAGAGTTCAAAAAAGAATAAAATGATCCGCTTAACCTTATCTTATATAGTCATAGCCATCATGTTTGCCATTGTCATCTATCCAATTCTTTGGATTATAGGCTCATCCTTTAATCCGGGGAACAGTTTGTCCGGTTCAACGATGTTTCCCAAAAATCCAACGCTCGACCATTATAAAGAGCTATTTGATATGAAAAACAGTGATTATCTGATTTGGTACTTTAACTCTCTTAAAATTAGTATTATGACAATGATTTTAACGGTTATTACGGTTTCTTTTACAGCCTATGCGTTTTCACGATATCGGTTTGTTGGGAGAAAAAATGGATTAATGACCTTTTTGATTTTACAAATGATCCCGAACTTTGCAGCCTTGATTGCCATTTATGTATTGGCCGTTCGGACAGGATTGCTGGATACACATATCGGCTTAATTTTACTGTATGTGGGTGGACAAATTCCGATGAATACGTGGTTGATGAAGGGGTATCTTGATACCATTCCACGTGAACTCGATGAAAGTGCGAAGATGGATGGAGCTGGTCATTTACGTATCTTCTTCCAAATCGTCCTGCCTTTGGCAAAACCAATCATAGCGGTTGTAGCGTTATTCGCTTTTGTTGCTCCTTTCGGAGATTTTATTTTAGCGAAAATATTAATTAGCTCAAGTGATCAGTATACGATTGCAGTTGGTTTATATGAACTGGTTGGTAAGAAATTTGGAGCAGAATTCACCAAGTTTGCAGCAGGTTCGGTTTTAATTGCTATTCCAATTGCTACCCTTTTCCTATTCTTCCAAAAATACTTTGTTTCCGGATTGACGGCTGGCGGTACAAAGGGATAAGGTTATTTTGATGGGAGAAATAAGGGGGAAATTAGTATGTTAAAAAAAGTAATGGCCATTCTGCTGGCGCCGTTTATCTTACTTTCGACAATTCCAGTATCTGCGGAGGAAATAGAGGGAAGAGATTGGCAGGATGAGTCCATCTACTTCATCATGGTGGACAGATTTTATAATGGTAATACGAAAAACGATCATAGTGTGGACCTTGATAATCTTAATACATACCAAGGCGGGGATTTTGCCGGTATTATGCAAAAGTTAGATTATTTGCAGGAAATGGGCTTTACCACTATTGCACTGAATTCAATCGTTGAAAACACAGAATCAGGCTATCATGGAGATTGGGCTCTGGATTATAGAAAGATCAATGCGAATTATGGAACATTAAAGGAATTTAAACAGTTAGTGCAAGAAGCTCATAAACGTAATATGAAAGTGATCGTTGACTTTAATGCGAATCATGTCGGACCTAATCATCCATGGCTTAAGGATTCGGCAAAAGAAGATTGGTTTCATGAAAGAAAAGATGTGACCTCTGCAAGTAACCAGGAAGGGAAGCAGGCTGGATGGATAGATGGATTACCAGATTTAGCACAGGAAAATCCTGAAGTATCTGCTTACTTGCTGGATGCTGCGAAGTGGTGGATTACAGAAACCAATATTGACGGCTATCGCTTGAATGATTTGGAGTATGTTTCTGTTGATTTTTGGAGTAATTTCAGTAAAGAAATGAAATCGGTTAAAAATGATTTCTTTCTACTTGGTAATGGTACTATAGAAAATACATCTGATTTGGTTGGCCTTCAGGAATCAGGCATTGATGGTGTACTAGATAAACAACAAATGGAAGCGTTGAGAGAGGTATTTGCTAAACCGGATCAGAAGATGAATTCATTATTCACTATCTGGAATGAACGAATGCAAACGATGAGTCAGCCACATCAGTTGGGAGTTATGGTTGATACAGAAGATATACCTAGATTCACTAAGTCAATGCAGGATCATAATCAATTCCCTGGAACGAGATGGGAATTACTAATGACCCATATGTATACCATGCCTGGTATCCCAATGGTTTATTACGGATCCGAAATAGCCATGAATGGTAATGAGATACCTGATAATCGCCGTATGATGGATTTCAGAACAGATAAGGATTTAATTGAATATATTGGTAAAATAGCTGCACTGCGTAAAGAATATCCTGCTTTAAGGAAAGGAACTCTTGAACTTTTGAACGAGCAGGATGGAATGGCCGTCTACAAAAGAGAGTATGAAGACCAAATAATGATAGTTGCGATTAATAATAGCTCGAAAACAAAAACCATTCAACTTGATGCAGCTAATCTTCCAGCAAGTGAAGAGTTACGTGGCAGGCTTAATGCAGATATGGTCAGAAAAAGTAATGATACCTATTCAATTACTTTGGATCGTGAAACATCAGAAGTCTATTTGGCAGCAGAAAAAAGCGGCGTAAATTATGTATTCATTGCTGTAATCGTTTTAGTTAATATCTTGTTCTTTGGGTTCCTTTATTTGGCACGAAGAAAAGGCAAACGGCAAAACAATCATAATTGAACGAAAATGGAGGGATGTTATTTCTCTCCTTTTTTTTAATAATAATCATAGACTAGCATAAGTGAGGATGAAAGTGCTTGAATAAGAAATGGTGGAAGGAAGCAGTTTGTTATCAAATATATCCAAAGAGTTTTAAAGATTCCAATGGAGATGGGATTGGAGATTTACGAGGGGTAATTAATAAACTTGATTATTTAACCGAACTGGGGATAGATGTTATCTGGATTTGCCCTATTTATCAATCCCCCAATGCGGATAATGGTTATGATATCAGTGATTACCAAGCAATCATGGACGAGTTTGGAACGATGAAGGATTTTGACGAATTACTGGAGAAAGTTCATAAACGGGGTATGAAATTAATAATGGATCTGGTTGTTAACCATACAAGTGATGAGCACCCGTGGTTTTTAGAATCCAAAACATCAGTAGATTCACCTAAAAGAGATTGGTACATATGGAGTGATGGAAGCCCTAGTGGCCCACCGAATAATTGGGAGAGTATTTTCTCCGGCAGTGCATGGGAATATGATGTGGAAAGTGGGCAATATTATTTGCATGTATTTGCAACAAAACAGCCTGATTTGAATTGGGAGAACAAGGATATGAGAGAGGCCGTTTATAATATGGTCAATTGGTGGTTAGATAAAGGGATTGACGGATTCCGTATTGACGCTATTAGCCATATAAAAAAGAAGGCTGGTTTTCCAGATGCAGCAGGATTAGATGATAACGGGATAAAAGGTTTCAAGATGTATACGGACCAGGATGGGATTCATGATTTCCTTCAAGAATTAAAGATGAAAACATACTCAAACTATGACATTATGACGGTGGGAGAAGCAAGTGGGGTAAGAGCCGAAGATGCAGACCCCTGGGTAGAAGAGCAAAAAGGTGCTTTTGATATGGTATTTCAATTCGAGCATTTGAGCCTATGGGAAAAAGAAACTGAAGTTGATCTCGACCTTGTATCATTAAAAAGAATCCTGTCAAAATGGCAAACTGTATTACATGGTAAAGGCTGGAATGCGTTGTTCATTGAAAATCATGATAAACCACGTATTGTATCCGTACTGGGAAACGATCAGGAGTATTGGCAAGAAAGCGCTAAGATGCTAGGAACTATGTATTTCTTCATGCAGGGTACCCCTTTTATTTATCAAGGGCAGGAAATTGGCATGACAAATGTAGCCTTTCCTTCTATTAATGATTACGATGATATTAGCATGAAGAATTACTATCAGTTAGAAACTGCCAAAGGAAGAGACCATCTTGAAATTATGAAGGTAATATGGAAAAACGGACGTGATAATTCCAGAACACCAATGCAATGGGATGATTCGTTAAACGGTGGTTTTACATTAGGAATACCTTGGATGAAGGTGAATCCAAATTACCAGGAGATTAATGTAAAGCATCAGCGTCAGGATTCCAATTCGATTCTTTCCTTTTATAAAAAAATGATTCGCTTGCGCAAGCAGTATGATTGTCTTGTTTATGGTGAATATAAGCTTTACCTTGAAGATGATCCTAATGTGTACATGTACTCCAGATATACAGATGAACAAACCGCTTTAGTAATCTGTAATTTCAATAAAGATAGTGAAGCTATTACTTTACCGGTGTTCAATGGGTTGACAGGGGAGCTAATCCTTAGTAATTATAATAATCATAGTGAAGAAACAGACGAACAGGGTAATATCTATTTATCACCATATGAATCAAGAGTCTATCTCTTCAAACAGATCGCTGAATAGGAAATGGGGAACAATCGTATGGCGATAACGATAAAAGACGTAGCGAAATTGGCAAATGTGGCACCTTCGACAGTTTCCAGAGTAATTGCCAACAATCCAAGAATAAGCGAGAAGACAAAAAGAAAAGTAAGAGAAGCAATGGAAGAACTCGGCTATCATCCAAATTTTATAGCGAGAAGCTTGGCAAACAAGTCAAGTGAGGTTTTAGGAATCGTTATGCCCAAGTCTGGAGATGGATCTTTTTTAAATCCATTTTTCTCTACGGTTATGAAGGGTTTAAGCCAGGCTGCGCATGAAGACTTGTATGGCTTACATATTACTACGGGGATATCGGATGAAGGAATATTTAATGAAGTTGAAAAAATGGTACATGGCGGCAGAGTGGACGGAGTTATTTTGCTTTACTCTAAAGTTGACGATACCGTATTGAACTATCTATATAAAATAAATTTCCCATTTGTTGTTATTGGAAAACCACCAATGCATGACAGCAGTATTACGTATGTGGATAACGATAATTTTCAGGCCGGCAAGGATGTAGCCGATTATTTACTTGCGAACGGGCATAAGGATATCGCCTTTATTGGAGGGAGTGCCCATCTGGTCGTCACGATTGAACGGATGAGAGGGTACGAGGAAGCATTGAAGGAAGCTGGAATACCTATTTTAAAAGAATATGCGATTCATGAAGATTTCATGCTTGAAGGCGGTAAAGAAGCAGTCAAGCAATTAATGAATCTTGAAAAACCTCCTTCAGCATTGATAGTTGCTGATGATTTTATGGCACTTGGTGTACTGAACATGCTTGATGAAATGGATATCAGTGTTCCAGAGGATATCTCAGTAGTAAGCTTTAATAATGTCTTAATTTCTCAATTGTCAAAGCCTCCTCTTTCCTCTGTGGATATCAATATAGAGAAATTGGGGTATCAGGCAGTCAAATTGCTGATTTCCAAAATAAAGAACCCTCAGGGACCAACAATGCGTATGATTATTCCGCATCAATTCATTATTCGATCATCTGTTACAAAAAAATAAGGTACTTTTATAAAGAAACGGTGAAGACATCTTAAAGGTGTCTTCACCGTTTTCTATCTTTATCCATTATCCATTAACGACACTGCCGCCATTTACATGCAAGGTTTGTCCAGAAACATAGGACGAGTCATCACTTGCCAGGTAAACATAAGTAGGAGCCAATTCATCAGGCTGCCCAATACGGCCAAGCGGTGTATTTTGACCCCAGCTTTCTTCAATTTGCTCAGCAGAGAAGGATGCGGGAATTAACGGTGTCCAAATAGGGCCCGGTGCAACGGCATTCACATAGATTCTCTTAGGAGCAACACTATTGGAAAGGGCACGGGTAAAGGATACGATCGCTCCCTTTGTAGATGAGTAATCAATTAACAATGGATTACCCTGGTAAGCTGTTACACTGGCAGAATTGATAATCTTGCCGCCCTTCGGAAGATGTTTCATGGCTGCTTTTGCCATATAAAAATATCCGAATATATTGGTTCGGAATGTGCGTTCCAATTGTTCTGACGTTATGTCAGTAAATTCTTTTTGAACATGCTGTTCTGCAGCGTTATTGACAAGAATATCGAGTTTACCGAATGTTTCAACGGTCTTTTCTACAGCATTTATGCAAACATCTTCATATCCAACATCGCCTGTGATTAACAGGCATTTTCGGCCTTCCGCTTCTACAAGCTCTTTTGTTTTTTCGGCATCTTCTTGTTCTCTATCGACATAAAGAATAGCTACATCGGCGCCTTCTTTGGCAAAGTAGACTGCAACTGATCGGCCAATTCCGCTGTCACCGCCAGTAATAATAGCCACTTTATCTTTTAATTTCCCACTGCCTTTATAGGAAGAAGTAACGGTAATAGGTTCGGGATCCATTTTATACTGCAATCCCGGTTGTACTTCTTGCTCTTGTCCTGGCGCATTATTAAATCTTTCACTCATAACTGAATACCTCCTATATTTTTCATCTATGTGTATACTTTTCCACTGTTTGTTGAAACAAAACATTTTTCGTCATGAAGGTCGCTGAATAAGATTATATAGTCGGCGTCAAGTGAGGGGCGATAAACTATATAGAAAGAAAATCGAAAAGGGTAACACCCTCAATTGAGAGTGTTACCCTGTCTTTGTGTATATGATCTAGAATCGTTAATTACCCATTCACAACAGAGCCGCCATTGACATGAAGGACCTGTCCGCTGACATAGCTGGAATCATCACTTGCCAAATAAACATAAGTTGGGGCTAATTCGGATGGTTGTCCAGCACGTCCAAGTGGAACGTTTTTACCAAATTCAGCCACTTTATCAGCCTCGAATGTAGCAGGAATTAATGGTGTCCAAATTGGTCCCGGTGCTACTGCATTCACGCGGATTCCTTTGCTGGCAATACTATTGGAAAGCGCACGTGTAAAGGATACAATGGCACCTTTCGTTGAAGAATAATCAATCAATTGTGCATTACCTTGATAGGCTGTTACAGAAGTTGTATTAATGATGGAGCTTCCTTTAGATAAGTGAGGAAGGACAGCTTTTGTTAAATAGAATTGTGAAAAGATATTGGTTCTAAATGTTTTTTCTAATTGTTCATCACTGATATCCAACAGGCTCTCCTGAGGATGCTGTTCAGCTGCGTTATTGACTAAGATATCAATTTTGCCGAATTCACTTTTAACTTTTTCGGCGACTTCGCGGCAAAAAGCACTGTCACCTATATCTCCAGCCAATAGCATGCATTGTACGCCTTCGTTTTCCACTAAATCTTTTGCTTTATTCGCATCCTCGTGTTCATTCAAATACACAATCGCAACATTGGCGCCTTCTTTAGCATAATAGTGGGCAACAGATCGGCCAATCCCACTGTCTCCGCCTGTGATAATCGCTACTTTTCCTTTTAATTTATCGCTGCCTTTATAATTTTCATCGACTTCTTTTGGTTCAGGATGCATTTCGTTTGTTACACCAGGTTGAGTATCCTGTTCTTGGGCTGGAAATCCATCTTTACCGATTTTTATATCTTCATTCATTTCACAACATCCTTTCCAATTAATGTTTCCCTATTGTTATTCCTCATTTATGGAAAAAGAAACATGGAAATAGGATTAAAGTTAAGGATGTTTTATTACTTACAAAAAAAGCACTGAAAAATAAGGTGTATGTAAAAAAATGTGATGATTTGCTGATTTTAATGTCGTTTTGTTAATGCTCAAAACAATAGGATCCAAGTAGTGATAGTGAAGAAATTCAGGATTTTTTAACCGAATTAAAAATAAACCCTTTGAGAAGGTTGGGCTATTAAGGGTAATGCTCACTGGATGGACTGAAAATTTTAAAGCATTAGAGAATAAGAGTTTTATTCCTGGGCTTCAGTGGGCATCACTGCACAAATAGTTCCCTATATTAAACCTGAAAAATAGAAAAAAAGCCATCGTGTAGCCGATGGCTTTTTAGATGCAATTCAATATGCCTCTATAAGTAGCTCTTCAAACCTATGTAACTACTAGCGGAAGTTGATAAATTGAACTTCAATAGAAAGATCCGCTTCCCGAATGGCTGCAATAACTTGCTGAAGATCATCCTTGCTTTTTCCGGTCACACGGATTTGATCGTCCTGTATTTGAGATTTAACTTTGTTACCCACATTTTTAACAATTAAATTAATTTTCTTTGCGTTGTCTTTATCTATTCCTTGAACTAATTTAGCTCGTTGACGAACTGTGCCGCCTGAAGCGCCTTCCATTTTTCCATAATCAAGGTTCTTGATGGGAACGCCGCGTTTTATGAGCTTGCTCATCAAAACATCCTTTAACTGCCCCATTTTGTAATCATCGTCAGAAACAAGCACGAGTTCCTCATTTTCCAGCTTAATATCACTTTTGCTACCTTTAAAATCATAACGTGTTTTTACTTCCTTCATTGCCATCGTTACAGCATTTGTTACCTCTGATAAATCGATTTTTGACACCACGTCAAATGAGCTTTCTTTAGCCATACGATCCCTCCGTTTTTATTTTATTATAAAAAAAGCACTATATAAGTTCAATTACAAGTAAAAAAGAGGATTTTTTATTGAAATCCTCTTTATACACAGTTAATATGTTGAAATGGAGATTTTACTTATAAGTGATCAGTCTTTTTTGAAAAAGATTTTTTTCCGGCTTTTCGGTTTTTCTCTTCCTGAATATTTTTAATTTCATTTTTAGCTTGGTTATCTCTGGCTTTTTTATCATTATCTGAAGTATGATATCCCATGTGTGCTTACTTACCCCTTTGCAAATTATTTACTACGAATATGTGTAGTATGCTGCAAGTAGGGGAAAATATGTATACATCAGAATGTATTTCAGGATAGTTTATTTAAGAAAAATATCGCAATGGTACCTGGACCGGCATGAGCGCCAACAGTTGCACCGACAGATGAAATATATACGGATTTTGGTTGGAAATTTTCTTCAATTAATTGCTTGAATTCCATAGCTTTTTCGATATCATCGCCATGACTGATTCCAATTATTTGTTTATCTAATTGGTCTCCTCGTTCTTTCATTACATCGATGACGGCTTGCATCAGTTTTTTGCGGCCGCGGAATTTATCCAGTGGAACCAGTTTGCCATCTTCAACATTTAGCAGTGGCTTGATATTCAATAACCCGCCGAAAAAAGCAGATGTTTTGGAAATTCGGCCACCTCGAGCCAGGTATTCCAAATTGTCTACCGTAAATAAATGTTCCATATGGGAGGCTGAAAACTGTGCTGTTTCTTTCAGTTCTTCAAGACTGGCTCCTTTAGCAGCTTTGCGTACGGCTTCCATGACGACTAGGCCATAGCCCAAAGACGCGCATTTACTGTCGACAATTTCTAATTGAAGATCCGGGTACTCAGCTTTAACTTCGTCTCTCATCATAACAGCTGTTTGATAGGTACCGCTTAATTCGGAAGAAAATGCGACATAAAGTCCGGGTTGTTTATTTTTTGCCAGCTCTTCGAATTTTTCGTAAAAACTTTGTGGAGACACCTGTGATGTTTTGGGTGCTTTTCCTTCGCGCATGGCATCGTAGACTACTTTTGGTTTGATTGTAACTTGATCATCATATTCATTGTCATCAAGATGTACTTTTAATGGAAAAAGAATGATGTTGTTATCCTGGAAGTATTCTAATGGCAAATCGCTTGCACTATCAGCCAAAATTTGTACACTCATATAGACACCTACTTTTTTAAAATTTACTTAGTTTAATTATAAGTCTATTATCTTTTATAGAAAACAAAAATTGTTCACATATCTATCTATCATGGGGAATTTATTTTCAGTTGTCAACTTAAGGAGGAGCTAAATTTGGTTTGGAATGAAACAAAAAAAATACTGGCTGTTGTGGTTGGAGCTTTATTAAATGCAATCGCAATGAATTATTTCTTGATACCTGCAAACGTGTTTGCGAGTGGGTTCACGGGTACAGCCCAAATTATATCAGCAGCATTGGACATGTTTACGAATATTAATTTATCTACAGGTATATTATTACTTGCTCTTAATATTCCGATTGCTATTCTTGCATGGTTTAAGGTTGGAAGGTCTTTCACAGTGTACAGCTTTTTAGCTGTTGTATTAATGTCATTATTCTTAGAAATATTACCGGTACAATCCTATTCAGATGATATTATCCTAAATGCTGTTTTCGGCGGTGTAATTGGAGCGGCCGGTGTGGGAATCACACTGCGATTCGGTGCTTCCACTGGTGGTATGGATATCGTGGCAATGATTCTTTCTAGAATCAATGATAAGCCAATCGGCATTTACTTTTTAATGCTGAATGGAGCTATTGTAGCCATTGCGGGGCTTATGTATTCAGAAGAACAGGCACTTTATACATTAATTTCATTATATGTTTCTACGAGAGTAATTGATGCTATTCATACAAGACATATAAAAGTTACAGCTATGATTGTAACAAGACATGCAGATGAATTGAAGCAGGCGATTCATTCCAAGCTGGTACGCGGAATAACAATGATTCCTGCTGTTGGAGCCTTTACAGGCGAAGATAAAAATATGCTAATGATTGTGATAAGCCGTTATGAGCTATATGATTTACAGAGTGTTATTCAGGAAGTAGACCCACATGCATTTACAAATATCGTTCAATCTACCGGAGTTATCGGTTCTTTCCGGAAAGATTGACAAGGAATAAACCCTTTCCATGTGCTTTAGAGCGAACGGAAAGGGTTTATTTTTGAATGTAGGATAAGAATGAAGATGCATAGAGAACTAACTATCCTCAATATAGAAAGCGCTTACAATAAATGCTTTTTTTTGCGAAAAACATTTATCTTATAAAAAAGCGAAGGTAAAGTAATTTAAATTATTTTGAAATGGTGTTAAGAAAACATGGCCAAGGGCTGTTCATTATAAATTATTACCTTTGATTATTAAATCGACTGGTGGATAAGTATATAAAAATACGAAAAGGCTTACATTCATTATTTAGAATCAATATAAACTGAAATACCGTAAAATAAATAAATTTTACCAAAATACAAATTTTGACAATTTAAACCCTTTTCTAATTCTAGGTTCTATACTACAATCAACAATAAGTTCTCTTTTGAGAACAAAAAAAGAAATGTATGGAGGTTGGGATGGAAGATACAGTAAGTTTTAAGGATATTTTAAGTGTATTAAAGAGACGGTTAGTACTTATTATTTTGATGACGTTAATAGCGGCTCTGGCCAGTGGCATTATTTCCTATCTCTTTTTATCTCCTTCGTATGAATCATCCACACAAATTCTTGTCAACGACACTATGAACACGAACGAACAACAAAATCAGGATAAGAAAACAAAAAAAGAGGACGCCAAAACTGATAGCAATGAAACTAATTTAATCGACCCTAATCAAGTCCGTGCGAATATTGAATTGATTCATACATACAGTATGTTGATCAAGAGCCAGGCTATTCTAGCAGATGTAATTAGTGAGCTCAGCCTTGACAGAAGCATCGATAAATTAAATGAGCAAGTCACAGTAAACACGACTCAAAATTCTCAAGTTGTTGAAATAGTCGTCAAGGATCAGGACCCTGTTCTGGCAGCGAAAATGGCCGATAGTATTGCGACAGTATTCCAGCAAGAGGTTACTACATTAATGAATATTGATAATATTCATATTCTCGCGAATGCAAATGTTGAAGAGCCTTATGGGATATTTAATCCAGATATGATTAGAAATGTACTGATTGGTTTTTCATTAGGCTTATTTTGTGCTATTGGGGTAGCTTTCTTGTTGGAGTACCTCGACCCTACAATCAGAGATGAAAAAGATATCCTTTATGAATTAGGTATACCGGTTATCGGAAATATCCCGGAAATTAAAGTTAGCAGCAAAAGCATGGAAAGGCAGATGGAGGACAGCCGGGTGAAAATAGGAGGACGTACATTTGAGTCGTAATAGAAATAAAGACTTGCTGGTGAGCAAGGAAAGAGCGAAATATGCACAAATTTATAAACAATCGATTGTGAGTGAGCAGTACAGATTGCTGCGCTCAAGCATAACGTTTTCTCGAATTGGTAAAGACATCCAGACTCTGCTTGTCACATCTCCAAACCACGGGGACGGCAAAACGACCACCGCCGCAAATCTGGGTATCGTGCTGGCCCAGCATGATAAAAAAGTCATCGTCATTGATGCTGATTTAAGAAGACCGAAGATTCATAAATTATTTGACCTTAAACAATCTGATGGCTTAACAGCTATTCTTGCTGGCAAAGCGACTGTGGATGAAGCTATATGCATTTCAGATATACCAAATCTCCATATCATCCAGAGCGGTCCCGTAACCAAAACATCGTACGAGCTCTTAACAGCAAATCGAATAGAGGACATTATCTCGATTCTAAGCCAGCAATATGACACCATAATATTTGATACTTCACCTATCTTGTATACCGCTGAAACGCAAATACTTGCTAATCTTTGTGAAGCTTCCATGCTGGTCGTGAAAAGCGGTCAGACATTAAAAGAAGATGCAAGAAAGGCAGTAAATGTTTTACAAGATTCCAAAGCGGAATTATTGGGAGCTTCATTAAATGGAAATCCAATAAAACCAAAGGCTTATCAATATAACTGATTATTAAGGAGTGGTTAAATGCAGGTTATCCTTTTATCTGGAGGATCGGGGCAAAGATTATGGCCTTTATCTAATGATTCACGTTCAAAGCAATTTCTGAAAGTATTGGAAGGGCATGATAAGACAAACGAATCAATGTCTCAGAGAGTATGGCGACAAATGGATGAAGTAGGACTAATGAAGTCGGCAGTTATTGCGACGAGTAAGAAACAAGTGGATATCCTGAAAAATCAGCTCGGCTCAAACGTTCCCCTTATTATTGAGCCAGAGCGGCGGGATACTTTTCCGGCAATTGCTCTTGCTGCCTCCTACCTATATTCGATCAAAGGAATCAGCCTAGATGAAGTAGTTTCCGTTTTGCCCATTGATTCTTACGTGGAAAATGATTTCTATGAATCTGTGAAAAAATTGGAGGATACGCTAAACACAACAGATTGCAGTATTGCTTTAATGGGAGTGGAACCAAGCTATCCTTCTACTAGTTTTGGCTACATCGTTCCAGAAAAGAAAAATGATGGGCTAGTTCTTGTTAGCCATTTTGTAGAAAAGCCGACAGAAGAGTATGCACAAAGATTGATAAAGGAAGAGGCATTATGGAATTGTGGTGTATTTGCATTTAAGTTAGGTTTTATGATTTCGATTTTAGAAGAAATGAATTTGCCTATAGAGTACGAACAGCTACAAAATGTCTATGAACTCCTGCCTAGTATTAGTTTTGATTTTGAAGTTGTCGAGAAAACGAAGAATATTGTCGCTCTCCCCTATAAAGGAATATGGAGGGACCTGGGGATTTGGAGCACCTTAACTGAGCAAATGATCGAGACTGTTCAAGGCTTAGGTGTTATTTGCCCAAAATCTCATAATACCCATATCATCAATGAGCTGGACATTCCAGTTGCGGTTCTTGGTATGCCAGATGCGGTGGTTGTCGCGAGCCCCGATGGCATCTTAGTTGCCAATAAAGGTTTGAGTCATGATCTTAAGAAATTCATATTTCATTTTAATCAAAGGCCGATGTATGAAGAGAGACGATGGGGGTCGTATAAAGTCCTTGATCAAACCGTCTATGATAATGGGACAGAAGTGCTCACAAAAAGAATAACCATTCATGCCGGCAGCAATTTAAGCTATCAGGAGCATAATAAGAGAAAGGAAGTTTGGACTATTCTCAAAGGTGAGGGTTCTTTGGTACTGAATGAATATATATACGATGTGAAGCCGGGAAGCGTAATTGAAATTCCAGCTGGCACAAGACATGCATTGAAAGCTATTTCCGACTTGGAATTAATTGAAGTTCAAAAAGGTAGTTCGCTGACGGAGGAAGATGTGCATAGAATTAGCATGGAATGGGATGAAATTCTTCCTATGATTAGCTCAGTGACTCTTTAGTACATTTATATAGTTCGTTATTAAGAACAAAGAGAGCTATATAGAAACGTAATAGAAGGACTGAATATTCAAGCCAAAAGTAAAAGTAAGCATATTCATGGGAAAAAGAGTGAATGAAATTCTTTCTCTGATTAATTCAATCACTCTTTAGTATACCTATAAAATTCGTTATTGAGAACAAAAGGGGGCTGGAATGGAAAAATAATTAAAGGACTGGAACAACTCAAACCAAAAGTAAAAGCCACCATATATCAGGAGAAAAAGGAGTGAATTCATTGATTTCTTCTAAGGCAGGGACTGCACAGGAAGCGTTCGCAGAACCGAATGAGCTTGATAACAAGAAATTATATCTAGTATCTAAAAGATACTTAGACATTATTCTAGCTGTAGTGGGTCTTCTGCTGTTAATTCCTGTATTTTTTATTGTAGCCGTCTTGATAAAAATTGAAGATCCTAAGGCTTCTGTGTTCTTTAAACAAATACGTGTAGGCAAGGATGGAAAAACATTCTGTATGTATAAGTTCAGATCTATGGTGATGAACGCAGAGCAACTGATAGAGACACTGCTCAATCAAAATGAGTCCAGTGGGGCTATTTTTAAAATGAAAGAGGATCCTAGGGTTACAAAAATAGGACGTTTTATTCGCAAGACGAGTATTGATGAATTGCCACAACTGTGGAATGTTTTGAAAGGAGAGATGAGTTTGGTCGGTCCCAGGCCGCCATTGCCGAGAGAGGTAGAAAGTTACTCTGACTATCATAAACAGCGTTTGTCCGTTATTCCCGGCTGTACAGGATTATGGCAGGTTACTGGTAGAAGCAGTGTCGGCTTTGAAAAAATGGTTGAGCTGGACCTTTATTATATTCGTAAGCGCCATTTCTTTTATGATATAAAAATCATTTGCAAAACGTTTATCGTAATGTTCTTTCCTAATAATGCTTATTAGGAAAGAACAATAAGAAAGAAGTGATAGTCATAAATAATATTTATGTTTTATATCGACTTATTCTAAATCGTACGGTGGGAGTTACTGATGATTAAAGAATCAATGTTGTTATCAATTAATCGATTTGCCAAATCAATTGTCCAAGTTTTTTTAACTATTCTTATAGCCAGATTACTGACCTTAACAGAAATGGGCCTTTATCAGCAAATCTTTTTGATTGCAGTAATGGTAGGTGCTTTTATTCCGTTTGAGATGCATACAACGTTCAGTTATTTCTTTAACAAAACGGATAATGAACGTGAAAAATCATTAGTGATAACCAATACGTTCTGGGTTTTGTTCATTCTTGGTGTACTGATGATTTTCGGCCTGTATACTCTATACAATATTGAGTTTTTATTAAAGGATAGCCCATTGCGCAAATATGAGATTTGGATTGGATTTTGGAGCTTTGCAACCATAATGGGCTGTTATTTAGAAAATTTGTTTGTTTCTATTAAGAGGGCTAAAATTTATAGCTTTATTAATTTATCTTATTATTTTGCCTATTTCCTGATTATTGGCTATACATTATATGCGACAAAGGAGCTACTCTTAACAATTAAACTGATTGCCCTGTTTGAAATCGTTAGAGTCATCATTTTGCATCTGTTTTTCCATAAGATTCATGGCATGTCTTTAAAAGGAGATCTGCCATTATTAAAACAGCAGCTTAAATATACAGCGGCAGTTGGAGCAGTAACAGCCATCGATGTGATTACACAGACAAGTGATAAAGTCATCATTTGGTTATTCTACTCAATAGAATTGTTTGCAATTTATTCAATATCATCAAAAGAGATTCCTTTCATGTCTATTATTACTGTAGCTGTTATAACAGCGATGCTACCAAGACTAGGTCGTTTATACAGCATACAAAGGCGGAAGCTAGAAGCCTTAAATCTCTGGTCAGAATCAAGCCGATTACTATCATTAGTCATGTTCCCTATTTTTTGGATTCTATTTTTCTATCATAAAGAGTTTATCGATCTTTTATACTCTGATACTTATTTAAGCGGATCCATCATCTTTTTAATATATTTAATGAAATTCCCGCTTCGCTTTACAGTTTTTTACACGCCTTTACTTATATCCGGTAATCAAAAGCTAGTTTTAAAAAACGCGCTTATCACGGTTATTTGCAATATCGTTCTAGGACTAGCATTGATGGGGTTATTTGGGTACATCGGGGTAGCTATAGCTTCTGTTATCTCATGTTTTATTAGTATTTACCTGCAGCAAAGAGATGTATGCAAAGTATTTGAAATTCGGCAAAGGGAGCTTCTACCCTACAGGTCAATTTTGATGACATTTGGAACCTCAGGTTTCACCGCAGGAGTGGTCTATTTAATTATCTCCTTTTTGCCTGGTCATCAATTTATCCATTTTTTTTCTGGCGGCATAATCACCATGCTGTTATGCATAGGGATCGCGCTAGTGAGAAAAGAAGTATCTATTCCCTTCTTATTCAATAAACCGATTGTTTTAAAGGTTAGGAGATAAAAAACTTAATAGGGAGTGTTGTAAATGAAAGGAATTATCCTTGCTGGAGGTACCGGATCGCGGCTTTATCCTTTAACAAAGGTCACCAATAAAAATCTGCTTCCAATCGGAAAATATCCAATGATTTATCATTCAGTTTATAAACTGAAGGAGTCCGGAATTGAAGAAATATTAATTGTAACGGGCAGAGAACATATGGGGGATGTAGTTGATTTGCTTGGCAGCGGCTTTGAATTTGGAGTTGAATTTTCTTATAAGGTGCAGGAAAAGGCCGGCGGTATAGCAGAGGCTCTTGGACTTGCTCGCGATTTCACTGAAAATGAGAAAATGGTCGTCATTCTTGGAGACAATATTTTCACAGATACAATTCGACCTTATGTGCAGCATTTTGCGCAACAGGAGAGTGGCGCGAAAATTTTAATTAAAGAGGTTGAGGATCCAAAACGTTTCGGTGTTCCGGTTATATATGACGGCAGAATCATCGCGATAGAAGAAAAACCAATGGTACCAAAATCGAACTATGCAGTGACGGGCATTTATATGTACGATTCGACCGTTTATAGGATAATTGACCAGCTTACCCCATCAGCGCGAGGTGAAATGGAAATTACAGATGTCAATAATCACTATATTAAGGAGGGTTTACTGAAATTTGATGTGCTGAGAGGGCGGTGGACAGATGCTGGTACACATTCTTCTTATGCACAGGCTAATATAATGGCTCAAAATATGGATTTCAGCAATTTATTTGAAAAAGAAGCAGTGCTCATGAAATAAAATTCAGCAATCATAGATAGATTCATTGAGTTTATAATGAGCAGATAAATGGACTGAAAATAGGGGTTAAGGAGACTGATCCAAATGAAAAAGTCCCATTTGGGCAATGTTGCAATGGATATCTTTAATATAAAGGAAGGCTTATGTGTGATAGAATCCCGTCTCATAAACAAAAAGAAAGCAGCAATCTATTTCTTAAATGCCCATTGTTATAATATCGCGCAAAGGGACAATGATTACAGGGAAATCATCAATAGAGCTGACTTTTTGCTGAATGACGGCTTTGGGATTAGATTAGGAGCTAAGTTGTTCGGTATCCAGCTTAAGGAAAATTTGAATGGGACTGATTTTATCCCAATGCTGTTGCAATTAGCGAGCGAAAAAGAGTACAGTGTGTTTTTGCTTGGAGCAGGTCCTGGCGTTGCTGAACTAGCTAAACAAAATATACAGGCAGTCATGCCGAATATTAAGATTGTTGGACAACGGAGTGGATATTTTAGTGATGAAGAGAATCAAGAAGTTATTCAGCAGATTAACGATGTATCGCCAGATATCTTAATTGTTGGCAGAGGAGTGCCTATCCAAGAAAAATGGATTGACCGGAATAAAGATGTACTTGATGCTAGAGTCATACTTGGCGTTGGCGCTTATATTGATTTTGCATCAGGTCGGATCCCGCGTGCTCCTAAGCTTATAAGGACCTTGAAGATGGAATGGGTGTTCCGTCTTATGTTAGAACCGAGACGCATGTGGAGGAGATATTTGATTGGCAATTTCCAGTTTTTTTATTACACCGTCAAAAATAAGTTGTTAGTTAATCAGGAAGCGGAGATCCAACGCTAATAGAGGAAGGAATATGGTGCGTATGAAGCCAAAGGTTTGTACGATAATTGTGAATTTTAATGGTACGCAAGATACGATTGCTTGTTTGAAATCACTGAACAATATAACATATGCCAATCATGAAGTAGTTGTCGTAGATAATGCTTCAAAAGAGAATGCTAGTTTAAAAGAATTTATAGAAGAGTCCAGGTTCCATTTTCTTGAACTGGGTGGGAATCACGGATTCGCCGCTGGGAATAACAAAGGGATTCACTATGCGCTTAGCCATATTGCTGATATTGACTACTTTCTCTTACTAAACAATGATACAGAAGTTGATCCCTATTTTCTTGAACCGCTTGTAGCTGAATGTGAGAAGGATAAAGAAGTTGGTGCTTGTTGTTCCCATATCAATTACCACAGTAAACGCAATAAAACATGGTATGGGGGCGGAGATATAAAGTGGTTAACAGGACGAGTACTGCATAAAACATTGGAGAGGAATGGAAAAATAGCTAGTGATGAGAATTTTCTAACTGGTTGTGTGTTTTTATTTCCGGTGGACATTCTTGATAAAGTTGGGTACTTGAATGAAGATTATTTTCTTTATTATGAGGATGCAGCCTATAGTCTTGAAATAAGAAAGGCTGGATATAAATTACGATATGTCCCTGATTCACTTGTTTTTCACAAAATCTCAGCAACTACCGGCTATCGTTCACCTCTCTCCAATTATTACGGAACAAGAAATAATTTGCTGTTTATGTCCATTTATGCCAACAAGTTAAATTTTCTTCTATTTTTAATGTTCTTTATCGGCAAAAATTTTGTTAAATACTGTTGGTATATTTTAAGGGGCAAACAATTTAAAAAGGTTGCGTTTGCCATCCAAAAAGCATTCTCCGATTTTGCTGCGTCAGCAAGCGGAAAACGTGAATATCCTTTTATGTAATAAATAAAGGAGGAGCTCATTATCAAATTTTTATATGGTCTGATCCCCCATTCGCTGAAAAGGGGATTGAGAGTCTATATATTTAAGAAGAATAATAAGTCAGTATTTATTGGTCCTTATGTTGAAATAGATCCGGCAACAACAAAGGTCGGAAAAAATTGCGCAATAAATTTATACACAAGTATTTCGAAGACAACTATTGGTGATTACACCTATTTTTCTGCTAACTGTAGTATCATGCATGCCAATATAGGTTCCTTTTGTTCGATAGGTCCAGACAGTAAAATCGGTCTCGGCAGTCATCCGACTGACTTCATATCGACATCTCCCATTTTTTATTCCACCTCAAAGGTGGTTAATAATATCAATTGGGTAGATCGGGATTACCATGTGGAATTTAAGAAAGTGAATATTAGAGATAACGTCTGGATTGGGGCAAATGTCTTTATTATGAATGATATCGAGATAGGTGAAGGAGCGATTTGTGCCGCAGGTTCTGTCATTACAAAGGATGTTCCACCTTATTCCATAGTGGGAGGAATACCTGCAAAAGTATTAAAATATCGCTTTGATGCCAATACGATTGAACAGTTGCTAGAGTTACGATTATACCAAAGAAGTGAAGAATGGCTTAAGGAAAATTTATGCGGTGCCATTACACCGGAAGAATTGCTAAATAAGGAAGTCACTAAGACGAAATCAATAATTTAAGAATACAAAGATTTGACTGAATTTATTAAATGGCAATCCACTAAAAGGGAGTAGACTAAATGATGCCCATACTTATACAAGTTCGTTTGACTTCACTATTGAAGGATACGAAATTTTGGTTAGTTATCTTGATTGTTATGAGTGCTCTTTTTTTTCTAGCTGTCCAAATCAAGCCCCCTGATAAGACAGATGGATTGCCAGAATCATCAGTTGATGAGGTGGCCAAGTCAATCGACCTTCAAGAGGAGATCGACCAGGTGAGTGCCAATGGGGGAGGGATTGTTAACGTGCCTAAAGGCGTTTACGAAGTCGATA
The DNA here is from genome assembly GCF_058313585.1 of Bacillus sp. z50. NCBI lineage: Bacteria > Bacillati > Bacillota > Bacilli > Caryophanales > Bacillaceae > Bacillus > Bacillus sp. z50. The sequence continues at coordinate 83,304 of NZ_JBZFQL010000004.1, read as the reverse complement.
CAAAAATTATTTTAAAGTCAAATGTCCACTTAAAAGGTGAAGGGATAGGAAAAACCATTCTTAAGCTAAATCTAGAAAAGAGTAAAGGTACACCGGATGATTCTTCTATTCTCGTATCAGAATCGAATGCTCAAAATATTAAAATCAGTGCTTTAACATTTAATGGGGAGAAGGAAAAACGGGAAAAGCAAATTAATGACGGATATTCTCATACAGTTGTTTTGCAATTTGTGGATGGCTTTGATATTAGCGAGGTTGAAGTTGTTCGTTCTCCTAGTGCCTCTATCATGCTCTTTAATACGAAAAACGGAAAGGTCAGAGATTCAAGAATCATTGATGGGGGCTCAAATGGAATAATCGGGTTGCAGAGTACGGAAAATGTCCAAATCATGAATAATATCATCAACCACACCGATCATCAAAATGGTATATTCATCAGTTATCAGGAAGGAAAGTCCAGTCATAATATCACCATTGAGGGAAATAAGGTCGATGATGCCGGTGATTTTGGGATTGAAGTCGGGCATCTTGTTGAAGACGGCCATGAGCAGCATGAAAATATTGTTGTTCGAAATAATGAAGTGACTGGCTCACGGAATTCAGGGATTGCCTTTCGCACAGTCAGCGATGGGGTAATTGAAAACAATACAATTAAAGGCTATGGAAAAACAGGCGGATACGGTGGAGATGGCATCTTTGTAGAAGGCTGGAAGAATAAGTCCGTAAATGTCAAAGTTTTGAATAATAGGGTTGAGCAAACATATAACACTGGTGATGCCAATGCTATTTACGTGACAGGAATGGACAATACAATCATTGAAAATAATGAAATCATCGCCAGCAGAGGGAAAGGTTTATTCATTCAAGCATCCAAGATTGGAAAGCAGACAGGAGATTTTCCAGATGGAATCAGGCAATTCAATGACATTACTGTTCAGGGTAATCGGATTGCTGATGGGCGTAAGGAAGGAATCCACATCCAAGGTTATAAGGCGCACGGAATCAGCATTTCTGATAACGAAATTAGCCATAACCAGTCGACGGGACTCTTCATTGCAAATTTAAACGTAATGAGCTCTGGTCTTGAAGTAAGAAAAAATCAAATAAGTGAAAATGGGCTGGCTGGGATTGAAATGTATAGCCAGGAGGATTTTCTCCTTGAAGGGAATTATTTAAAAAATAATGGAAAAAAATCCGAGGAACTGAAGAACCGATCTGCAGTCGTTCTCTCTCATGTTGGAAATGGCAATCTTAATCAAAATACATATGAAGATGACCAAAAATTGCCGACGCAGAAATATTATTTACAGATAGCAGAAGCTACAGCAACAGTCAGTCAAGAAAATATGGACTTCATTGGTACTAATCCAAGATTAAGAAATAGTACGGCCCATTACTTAGAATAGTCATTGGAAATCATAACGGTGGAGTTCCTAAAAGGAGGGGGATCGGTGAACAGCTTGCTCATGAACACCAATAATCGGCAGTTTATTCAAATAGCAATGGCGGTCATTCTTGCGATGGTCGTTGGAGTCTTTGCTGCCTTACCGCTTGTCTATTTACCTATCATCATATTGATTATAGCGGTCATTTTTTTCTTTCCATTATCAGTTGAGAGAATTTTCACCTTCATTGCCCTGTCCATTTTTATTGACCGATCGTTTATTACCTTTCAGGGATCATATATACGGATCTTTCAAATATTGTTTCTAGCATTATTTTTAAAGTTTGCGATTGAATATTTGCTCTCTAGACGGGAAATTGTACATGCCCCCTTATTTATCCTGATTAATTTATGGGTCTTCAGCTATTTTTTTAGTATTGGCCATTTAATCAGTGTGGGGGATTTCTGGGAATCTGTCGTTGGGCAACTATTTTTGAACCTATTCTATTTTATTTCTGTGCAATGCATCTATAGTAAAGGACTTTCTTACTTTGACAAGATTTTGAAATACACCATTATTTCGGGTGTTATTGTAACTTTTGTCGGAATCCTGCAATGGATTGGATTCTTTTTTGGATTTGAATTTGGGCTCAGCCATTATGAAGAGATAGGAATTCCTAGACCTTCATCATTTGCCCATGAACCTGACTGGTATGGCTTATTTGCCGGATATTCCGCTGTCTGGTTTGTCGTGATGTATTTAAGAAAGGATTCCCGTTTATTTTCACAGCTCTTTATTTTGATTGGCATGTTTATGTGTTTTGTAGGTGTATTTATCAGTATGGCCAGAGCAAGCATTCTATCCTTAATTGTAGCAATACTCTTTATTTTAATTATCACAAAAAATATGAGAGCGATTAAACTGCTTGCCAGTTCAGCCATTATTATGATTGTGGGGGCGATGGTACTCTTCATCATAAACCAGGACATTTTCATGAACGTATATGATCGCTTCAATCCAAGCACAAGTCTTGAAACCGACCAGGGAGCAGCAGACAGCCGGTTTGCATCAATCCAGCTGATGCTTGATTATATCCCGAAGCATCCGCTAGTCGGCAATGGCAGCGGCGGAATGTCGGAATTATCAATGAGAGATGATATTAGGCAGGAGTATATTTATGGAGGGGAATTAAACGCTGGGAAAGGGAATGCCAATATTTTTTTAACCGTATTGTTTGATACGGGTATCATTGGTCTGATTATTTTCCTGCTGATTCTTGGAAGGGCCGCCTGGATGATTCTGTCTGTTTATCATAAATCTAATTTCATACCTCTTGGCTTTTTAGCAGCTAGTATTTTTATCTTAGTTGATTTCAATTTCAATAATGGATTTAGAATGGGATTCGTGTGGTTTCATGCTGCTTTAATTGCAAGCTATTTCCTTCTCATAAGAAAAGAAAAGAGAAGACTTAATACCATACCGGGGGGAGAATTGGATAGATGATGAAACAAAGAGTGGGCATTATCGGAAGCGGGTTTATTGGGAAAGGTTTAGTAAATGCACTACATTTATTTAATGATATAGAAGTGACAAAGGTATTAACAAGAAGTAGGGTAGATACTCGAGGAGATTACCGATATCCTGATTTACTGACCCATTCAGTCGATGAGGTGATTGAGCATTCAGATGTAATTGTTGAGTGTACAGGGGATGTTTTGTTTGGCACCGATATGATTGCTAAGGTGATGGAAGCAGGAATTCCTGTCGTGACAATGAATACGGAGCTGCAAGTTACAACAGGCTCCTATTTTGCCAAACGAGGTTACATTACAGAAGCAGAAGGAGACCAGCCTGGTTGTTTGGCGGCTTTAAGAGAAAATGTTCTTCAGATGGGATTTGAACCAATGGTTTTTGGCAATATAAAAGGATTTTTAAATCCTAATCCTTCACCCAAGGATATGCTTTATTGGTCGAATAGAAATAAAATCAGCTTAGAGATGGTTACCTCGTTTACTGATGGAACGAAAGTGGAGTTTGAACAAACACTTGTGGCAAATGGGCTTAATACAAAGTTTTTGCCATCAGGGATAATGGGAATAAGCGCGGAAGATTTACAGGAGGGGGCTAATGCACTCGCATTAGAAGCCGATCAATTAGGATATCCAATCAGCGATTATGTTCTGTCGTCAAAGGCTCCTGCTGGGGTATTTATTACGGCTAAGCATTTGGATATGCAGGGGCAGCGTAATGCACTTCAATATATGAAGCTAGGGGATGGTCCTTATTATACGATTATCCAGCCTTTTCATTTATGCCATCTTGAAGTGGTCAAAACAATAAGAAGGGTTTTTGAAAAGAAAGAAGTATTATTAAATAATAGCTGTTTTCCATCCTATAGCATGGGATCGATTGCTAAGAAGAAGCTGAATATTGGAACTGTCATCAATAGAGGCATTGGAAGTTTTGAAGTGAGAGGGAAAGCGTTAAAGATTGAAGATGAGCCTAACCATATACCAATTGGACTCTTAGATTCGGTAAGGATTATAAAACCTGTAGAAGAAGGGGAAATACTGACCTTCTCACATGTTGAAATAGACGATAGTCTGGCCTATAGGGCATGGATGGAAATAAAAGAACAGTCCATATTATTGCAGGAAATTTAATGAATATATGAGAGGATGTGAATCATCATGAGAGTTCTCCATGTCATCAGACAATACAAACCAGTTATTGGCGGTATGGAAAATTATGTGGAAAACTTGGCCGTCCACCTAAAAGAAAGAGGGATTTATTCGGAAGTATTAACGTTAAATGCAGATTTTTCAAATGGTGAAAAATTTTCCGATTCTGCCATTATAAATGGGATTAAAATCAAGAGAATTCCTTATTTCGGTTCGCGGAGATATCCTATTGCGTTATCTGCTGTCAACTATATCTCTGAATTTGATTTAATTCATATCCATGGGGTTGATTTCCTGCTCGATTACTTAGCTGGATTAAAACCATTTCATAAAAAAACGATGATTCTCTCTACACATGGCGGGTTCTTTCACACGAAGAAGTTTTACCTTTATAAAAAGCTTCACTTCCATACTGTAACGAAGTATAGTTTGAAGAATATGAAATGGATTGTCGCTGTCAGTGAAAATGATTATAAATCATTTCGACCAATCTGTCCTGAGAGGCTAGATTTGATTGAATGCGGAATAAACTTTGACCATTATCATACGATTGCAGAGGAAAATGGGTACCCGAATCGGTTTATCTTTGTTGGAAGATTCTCGAAGAACAAACGAATAGACAAGCTTCTGCTTTTGATTAAGAAGCTGAAGGTAGAATTCCCAGATGTGCACCTATCCATTGTGGGAAGGGATTATGATAACTTAAAGGGAGAGTTAGAGAAACTTATCGATGAATATGAAATTGGAAATCATGTGGCTATTTGTGAGGCATTATCTGAAGAGGAACTCCTCGAGGAAATGGCCAAGGCGTCCTATTTTATATCCGCTTCCGAATATGAAGGTTTTGGGTTATCTTCATTAGAGGCGATGGCAGCGGGAAGGGTAGCATTGCTGAACAATATCCCCTCCTTTGAAAAAATGATTCAGGATGGCAAGAATGGCTATTTGTTGTCTTTCGATGATGTCGATTCTGTTGAACAAAAGGTTAAGGAAGTTTTATTCAACAAAGATATGGAAAAAGTCAGGCGGGCAGGAGTAGAGAAGGCTAGGCAAAATTCTTGGGGAGCAGTAGTGGAAAGGTTCATTGATTTGTATGAATCTATTCATAAAGAGGCAAATGATACCCATTCAAAATTGGCAAGCAAGTGAAATAAAGAGAGGGCGCAAGGAGTGTACCTTGGTGCCCTCTCTTTTTATTATTGAATGCTGTTTTCTAGGGAGTCAAGCACATCTTGCATTTGATGGAGTTGCGCCTGCTCAGCCAGTGTTGAATTCGCAAATGCAGAAGATAGCTCATTGCGTGCTTTAGTGATTAGTTCCTGTTGATTAGAGCTTTCTATCTGTGCCAATTCCACAGCTTTTTGAGCCCGACTAAATAATTCATTGCGCATTTACAGTCCTCCACAGGTAGAAGAATCTTGATTCTCTTCAGCCTCAGCCATCGTTAAACGATATGGGAATCGCTCACTATGTTTAGACACAGCCGTTTTACCTTGTTGAACAAAGCGCTTTGATTTATTTCTTTTTCCCATGGAAGTACCTCCTGCATTCAAGGTGTGACTCGAAAGGAAGAGTCATATCTATCATAACCAGACGGAGATTATGTTAGTCACGCAGATTTTATATTAAATTTCTCTTCAAGGAAGACTGCAATTCCATCTTCCTCATTTGATAATGTAATGTGATTAGCAACATTTTTCAGCTGTTCAATACCATTTCCCATGGCTACGCCGGTTCCTACATAATCAAGCATTTCTAGATCATTATCTTCATCGCCAAATGCGATAATATTTTTTCTGGAAATTCCTAAATCTTTTGATACCAAATCAACACCAACTGCTTTGCTCATTCCATTTCTAACGATTTCGATGACATGCCATGGATCTGCCCAGCGTCTGTGATCAATGACTTCAGCATGGACATCCGAAAGGTGTTTCCTGATTCCGGCGACATCATTTTCATCGGAATGAATAAGCATCGAAGTAGGGGAAGCCTGTAGAAATTGGCGTAGATCACCTGTAGTTATATTGCTGCTGCCGTGATGCAAAATATCAATTAATTTTTCATCATGGTAATGGAAATACACATCATCCTTTACCTCGGCAATAATATTGTGTAAACGATAATCGTCCATAGCTTCCACAATGTCTTTTGCCACTTTTATATCTAGCGGCGAATGATGCATGCCCCAGCCTGTATGGAGGGGATGGTGAATAAAAGCTCCATTAAAATTCACAATCGGGGTTTTAAATTGCATTTCACGATAATAAGGTTCACTGGATCGGTATGGTCTCCCAGTAGCAATCATCACTTCATGACCATTATTTTGTAATGTTTGCAATACTTTTTTAGTACGTGGAGAAATGGTTTTATCATCTTTCAATAATGTTCCATCTAGATCAAGTACAATTAAATGTTTATCTGACATATGGCTCTCCTTCTAAAATTATAAGTTGAATTAATTCCATTTAGATTCCTATTTTATATATCATAACAAGTATAGCCGTTTAATGGTATCGTTTGGTTTGTAAAAAAATATATAGAGAAGGGGAATAATAATGATACAAGTAGAGAAAGTATATGTTGAACATATTCCAATGCTTATAGTAGGTAAGCAGGATATGAATAATGTACCTCTCCCCGGATTTATTTTTCTTCACGGTTTTACCAGTGCAAAAGAGCATAATCTGCACTATGCTTATCTTCTGGCGGAAAAGGGGTTTAGAGTATTTTTGCCTGAAGCATACTTGCACGGTGAACGAGAGGAACGGGACATGAAGAAGGATTTATCGAGTTCATTTTGGAAAATTGTTATTTCCTCTATAAAAGAATTGCATATGATCAAAAAATATATTACAGAGCATGGATTAGCGATTTATGATTGTATTGGTCTTGGCGGTACATCTATGGGTGCAATCACGACACTTGGCGCACTAACTCAATATGATTGGATTCGTGTGGGAGTCAGTCTGATGGGAAACCCGGAATATAAAGAGTTTGCGCAGTATCAAGTGGAGGAATTTGAAAAACAGGGGATTGATTTAGGGTTTACGGAGGAAGAGAAATTGAAAGTATTCAGTACTCTTGAAGAACTTGATTTATCCTTGCAGCCCGATAAACTAAATAATCGCCCTCTTTTCTTCTGGCATGGGGAAAAGGATCCTATTGTACCGATTGCAGGTGGCCGTGCGTTTGTTGAAAACCTCCAGGAAAAAGTAGATTCTGGCAGAATTACTTACATATCTGATAAGACGGCCGGTCATGCTGTTACTAGAAGTGGATTACTGCAGGCCGTTAACTGGATAGAAGAGAATCTTGTATAAGGATTAAGAATGGTCAGATTAAGTGAAATTTGGTAGGATTGAAACAAGAACGTTGAGGAAGGAGATTTAACATGGATCAAGATATGAAAGATAGCCTTATGAGTGCATTGGAAGAAGTTTTGGACCCTGAATTGGGAATTGATATAGTAAACCTAGGCCTAGTCTATAATGTCGATATGACCGACGAAGGCGATGTGACAGTAACGATGACCTTAACCGCGATGGGCTGTCCATTGGCAGGTACCATTGTCGATCAAGTACGTTATGCATTAAAGGAATTGCCTGAAGTGAAAAACGTAGAAGTAGACATTGTTTGGACACCGGCATGGACAAAGGATCGTATGTCACGTTATGCGAAAATTGCCTTGGGTATACAATAATAAAGATTGAATATATTTGGAGAGCTGAGTTTAAGGCTCTCTTTTTTATGAAAAAAAATATCTTTAAGATATTCAAATATCAACTGGGTTAATAGAATCGGTTGGTCCTATTGGAATTGGTTTTTATTTCTGATAAAGTTAAAATAATCAAATTATTTGCAGGGGGACTCTTGTTACGAGTTGAGAAGGTTAAAACCTGACCCTTTGAACCTGTCAGTTAATACTGGCGCAGGGAGCATGAAGTACATAAGTCTACTCGATATGTGCGAAAAGCTCTTTTAAGATGTATAGAAGAGCTTTTTTGTTTCCAATTAAATAGTTGATTGCGGGGGGACTCAAATTGCGAGTTGAGAAGGTTAAAACCTGACCCTTTGAACCTGTACAGTTAATACTGACGTAGGGAGCGATAACATCACTTTGTTGATGCGAGACCCTTTTTTAGTATAGGAAATACCTGGTGCAGATGGAGTGGCTGTTGTTTCTGCTATTGCTTTAAGTGATTATCCACTTCAAGCGGTCGAATCGTTTAAGCAGCAGTTTGTATGTTAAGTATCATGAAATGAATTAGGGTTTATGGGAAGGATAAAAGTGAAAGAGTGAGAATTTCTTCCGCTATTATTCTTGATAGGAGGCATAACAAACATGCGTGAATATGACCTAGTCCAATTAAATGAAGAACAGGTAAGGCAATTAAATGAGTACCAGGAAAAACTCAGCGAGCAATTAGGCCAAGATATTATTCTGATTGCTTATCATGATGAGGAGGAAAGCATTTAATTCCTGTAAAAAGGCGATCAGCTATATAGCAATGAATCGCCTTTTTACATATTAGAAAAAAGATTTGGTGAATTGATCAAGAATATAGGAAGATTATAGATAGATGGTTTACAGTTAATATAGGTATTTATGAATCCTAAAACCATGCACAGAAGAGAAGGATAGAAGAAGGGATAGAGAAGAGTGATAGGGAATATGCGCATATGTACGGAAATTACCGAAAAACACTGGCGGTTGTTAATGGAGGCAGATCCTTCAAGACAGCAAATCGAAAAATATAGCGATACAGGCTATACCTTTGAACTTCTTAGTGATGATGATATAGCAGGAATTATTATTGTAACTCCAAAAACAACGGAACGAGTAGAAATTATGAATCTATCCGTAGATGAAAAATGGCGGGGCAGAGGATATGCGAAGGCACTGATTGAGTATGCTTGTTCGTTTTCAGCTGCCAAAGGGTATCGCATCGCAGAAATAGGTACTGGAAATTCCAGTATCTATCAACTTGCACTCTATCAAAAGGTTGGTTTTAGAATTATGGGTATCGATCATGATTATTTTAGTAGGAATTATCCTGAGCCAATCTATGAAAATGGTATGTTATGCCGGGACATGATTCGTTTAGAAAGAAAACTTCAATTAAATAAGTAGTAGGTAGTAGCGCATATCATTTTGGGAAGTGATTTCATATTTGCAGTTTATCTATAAAATGAAGAATTAGAGACTGGGCATATGAATGTGACGGCCAGTCTCCATAAAAGATGTATATTATTTAGCCGAAGCTAAGACCCTACTAAATTTCTCTTTCCAGCTTTCTGATAAAGCATCGACGGAAAGGATACTTTGGATGGCCTCTCTATTGCTGGAGTCATGATGCATAATTTGATTGGCATATGCAATCGTAATGCTCTGTGGGGCTCGATCGATAATTTCAATGACAGAACCTTTAGTAAGGATACCCTCCTCCAAAACTCGTAAATAATAGCCCGAATAGCCACTTGCTCTAATCCAAAAAGGTAATTGGTCTATATTATGCCGAGCGGCAATTTTATAACAGGGTTCCCGTGGTTGGGTAACTTGAAATAGGCAGCCATCTGCCTTAAGAATGTCGCCAATCCTAACCTTATCCTCCGTTAATCCAAATATAGTTAAATTTTCTCCAAAATCCCCTGCTTTAAATAATTGTCCGATTTTCTCTGACCAGTAAGGGTAATGTTCTGAGGGATATACACATATTGCTTTATCAGGACCTCCGTGATGATTAAGGTCACTTTGTTTATCACCTTCTAAGTTGGTCTTTGAAACATGTATGGGATGGTGGACTTCATCTTTATAGATAGCAGATTGTACAATTTTACTCTTATAATGCAGAGATGCAGGTTTTCCTACACGTATTGACTCGATTGTTCCGCTGATCAAGCTAATCCCCTCTCTCATCTTTATTTCTTTAATAATAGCAAAAATAAAGACAGTCTATTCCGCATAGACGCAACTTATTACAAAATTAAAAATAGTGCCATACCCTTAGGGAAAAGTATACCTGGCAAACTAATAATAAGGAAATTCCATTATTTGTTTTTCAATGAAGAGAATGGTAGGATAGCTATGTGAACATGCTAATGTTTAGTAGAGATAGATTGAGATGGGAGAGAATAATATGTTTTCAAATATTGGAGTACCTGGGCTTATTCTTATATTAGTTCTCGCATTAATGATATTTGGGCCATCAAAGCTTCCTGAAATAGGAAGGGCATTTGGGAAAACATTAAAAGAGTTTAAAAATGCTACAAAAGATATAATAGAAGATGATGATGAAGTTAAAAAGAACAATAAGGTCAATATTGAGAAAACGCCAAATCCTTAATGTTTCATAAAAATTAAAAAGTACTATGATAAACCACCCTTTATTTTGCAGGCAGGGGTGGTTTTTAGTTTCTTCCTAGAGTAGTGCCCAAAGATGCAGCAATATATAGAGTACACGGTAATGAGGATATAGTAGTAAAAGACAATCTTTTTATATAACTATGTATAAAGGAAACTCCATTTTGAATCTTTTTTCAAAATGGAGTTTTTATTTTTTTGTTAAATGAATAGCTTTTAAAGCGACGAATAAATAATTAGGTCATTATTTAACCTGTCTGGCAGTGAATAACAGCATTTGTAGACTATAAAATGAAAGGTAAGGGGTAATTGTTTGAAAAATTTATGGAAAAGTAATCAAGGTCATAATACTACCTTTGACATAGTTTAATGATGATGAAGTTATATATTTTGAACTATATACATTAGGCAGATGACTATTTTTCTGAAAATAAATAAAAATACATTTGATTTTATAAATATACATACTATAATAGATAGATATTACAGAATATACAATCAATGGATGGGGTGGAAACATGAATGTATCTGTTGTAGGGGCTACAGGATATAGTGGAATGGAATTAATACGTTTACTTTCGAGTCATCCAACATTCCATTTAACGGCTGTATATTCATCTTCGAGTGCAGGTAATCGACTTGATCATGAAAATAGACAGCATTTTGGACTGATTCCCCATGTTTTAAGTGAAGTGGATCCAGGGCTAATTGCTAAACAAAGTGAACTTGTATTTTTGGCAATGCCCAGTGGCGTATCAAAGGAACTTGTTCCGGAACTGTATAAGAAAGGCTTGAAAATTATAGATTTATCCGGAGATCATAGGTTGAAAAGCGGAGAATTATATGAAAAGTGGTATAAAGGATCACCGCCATCAAACGATTTATTACAAAATAGTGTGTATGGACTATCTGAATGGAATCGGGCAGCAATCCGTGAGAGCCGTTTAATCGCAAATCCTGGCTGTTACCCGACAGCTACTTTGTTAGGATTGGTTCCGCTTTTATCAAATGAATTAATTGAATCATCTGACATTATTATTGATGCTAAATCAGGTGTTTCAGGAGCAGGTAAAAAGAGTAATGATTCGAAACATTATGCCCATGTAAATGATAACCTATCAATCTATAAAGTACATCAACATCAGCATATACCTGAAATAGAGCAACAATTATCAGAATGGGACTCTGAGCTGGCGCCTATTATGTTTACTACTCATCTCATTCCTATGACACGTGGAATAATGGTGACGATGCATGCAAAGGTAAAGCCTGAAGTAACAGCTGAACATATTCATAATGCTTTTCTAACAGCTTACCAAAATGAATTCTTTATTCGTTATAGGGGTGAAAATAGCTTTTCATCGACAAAGGAAGTGTATGGCTCCAATTTTTGCGATATAGGTTTCAGAATGGATGAGAGGACAGGAAGAGTCACCGTCGTTTCTGTAATTGATAATCTCGTCAAAGGAGCAGCAGGCCAAGCGATTCACAACGCAAATATTATGATGGGACTTGAAGAAACAGAAGGTTTACGTTTTTATCCAGTCTATCCTTAAGGAACAAAGGGAGTGGAGATAATCTATGAAGGTGCTAATGAATGGGGACATTAAGGCAGTAAAAGGAGGTATTCTTATACCAAAAGGGTATCAGGCAGAAGGAATCCATGCAGGCTTACGCTACGCGCGTAATGATCTAGCTATTTTATATTCGACTGTTCCAGCGAATGCAGCAGCCGTATATACGTTAAACACTTACCAGGCAGCTCCAATCCTTGTTACTAAGGAAAGTTTGAAAATAGAAGGAAAACTGCAGGCAGTCGTAGTAAATAGTGCGTGCGCTAACGCTTGTACCGGAGAACGTGGATTGAAGGATGCCTATTGTATGCGATCACATGTAGCGGATAAATTACACATACCTCCGTCCTACGTGGCGGTTGCTTCTACTGGAGTGATTGGTGAATTTTTAGAGATTGATAAGATATGCACTGGAATTGAAAATATTCATTTGACAGATCAGGAGGCGGGAGCTGAACATTTTGAAGAGGCTATTCTGACAACGGATACAAAGACCAAGAGCTGTGCTTTTCAAACTATAATCGATGGGGTTGTCGTTTCAATGGGAGGAGCGGCAAAGGGATCTGGCATGATTCATCCTAATATGGCAACGATGCTTGGGTTTATTACAACGGATGCAAATGTGGAACAGAGTTCCTTGCAAAGAGCATTAAGAACTGTGACAAATGTTTCGTTTAATCAAATTACAGTCGATGGAGATACTTCAACCAATGATATGGTTGTTGTTATGGCAAATGGAATGGCAGAAAATCAAATGCTCTCTGAAAAGCATCCGGAGTGGAATCGCTTTGTATATTTATTAAAAGAGGTTTCCGAATCGTTGGCAAAACAAATCGCGCGTGATGGTGAAGGTGCCACCAAGCTGGTTGAAGTGGTTGTAAAAGGAGCAGAAACAGACCAAGAGGCTCAAGCACTTGCAAAAACAGTCATAGGATCAAATTTAGTGAAAACAGCTGTTTATGGGGCCGATGCCAATTGGGGCAGGATTGTCGGAGCGATGGGGAGAAGCAATATCCCTTTTAATCAGGACCGGGTAAGCATTTTTTTCGGACCGGTGGAGGTTCTCCATTTTGGTGCACCCATTATTTTTGATGAGGAAAAAGCTCGTGATTATTTACTAGGCAATGAAGTCCAAATCAGAATCGAATTGACAGATGGACTCGGCACCGGAACTGCATGGGGATGCGACCTTACGTATGATTATGTAAAAATTAATGCAAGCTATCGAACTTAAGGGGAGATGTTTGGATGAAGATAATTGTTGTCAAATGCGGGGGAAGCATTATTGATCAATTAACCGATCATTTTTTCAATAGTTTAAGGGAACTGGAGGATAAAGGATATTCCTTTGTATTCGTCCATGGGGGCGGACCAGATATAAATGATATGCTCGCTAAATTTGAGATCCCTGTTCAGTTTGAAAAGGGTTTAAGAAAAACATCTGTCAAGGTCCTTGAGATAGCAGAGCTTGTCCTTGCTGGGAAGACGAATAGGCAGCTTGTGCATAAATTACAATCAAAAGGGTTTCAAACAATCGGAATAAATGGGTCGGACGGATTCATATTAGAGGCGGAGTATATTAATAAAGCAGAGCTTGGTGAGGTAGGAATGATTAAAAAGGTAAACAGCCATCTTTTAGAGAGTCTGTTATCGAATGGGGTCTATCCCGTACTCACCCCGATTTCCATGTCAAAAGAAGGACGAAAGCTTAATGTAAATGCAGATTCCGCTGCTGGTGCTGTTGCGGCAGCCCTAAGAGCTGAAATGTGCATTTTTATAACGGATGTCAATGGAATAAGGAATGGTACAAAAACCATTGAGCATATAACAGAATCAGAAATCACCCAAATGATTGATCAGGGAACGATATATGGTGGGATGATTCCAAAAGTGCAGGCTGCTTTATCTGCTAAAAAGCAAGGTGCGTCAACAATATTAATTACAAGCGGTGTATCCAGATTCTTTGCTGATGAAAAATGGCAGGGTACATTCCTTGGAGCTGAGGAGAGGGTGATGTGATGTCTGCGCTATTACCGGTCTACAAAAAATGGGATATCACACCAATAAAAGCGGATGGCTCATGGATTGAAGCAGAGGGCGGAAAGAAATATCTTGATTTTACATCCGGTATTGGTGTGGTTAATCTCGGGCATAAAAATGATGAAGTCAAAAAATCTGTCGAGGCACAAATGGAACTGTTCTGGCATACGTCCAATTTGTTTCAGCTTCCCATCCAGGAAGAAGTGGCATTAAAGCTGAACGAGCTTACCGGATTGGATGGTGTTTTCTTTTGCAATAGCGGTGCAGAAGCAAATGAAGCGGCACTAAAGCTGGCCAGAAGAGCAACTGGAAAAACGAAAATCATTACATTCCAACAATCTTTTCACGGTCGTACATTTGGAGCAATGGCTGCTACTGGACAAAGTAGTATCCATGATGGATTTGGCCCATTACTGGAAGGCTTTGTTTATGTTCCATTTAATGATATTGATGCAGTCCATAAGGCTATAGATGAAGATGTGGCGGCTATTATGGTAGAGATCATTCAAGGTGAAGGCGGGATTATTCTTATTGATGAGGGCTTTTTAAAGAGTATTAACCAACTATGCAATGAGAACAATATATTGCTGATTATTGATGAAGTTCAAACGGGAAATGGGAGAACAGGCTATCCTTATGCTTATTTAAAGTATAAGGGAATCAAACCGGATATTGTGACCACAGCTAAGGGTCTTGCTAATGGTCTGCCCATAGGTGCGATGGTAGCCAAAAAAGAGCTGAAAGAATCATTCGGCAAAGGTGTTCATGGTTCTACCTTTGGCGGAAATCCAGTATCATTGGCGGCAAGCAAAGTGGTGTTGAATCAAATAAGCAATCCTCAATTTTTAGCAGAAATCAGAGATAAAGCTGAGTGGTTTATTAGTGAACTGAAGATAGCAGCCGAGGATATCCCGGTTATAAAAGAGATCAGGGGAGAGGGTCTGATGATCGGGATTGAATTAAAGGAAGAAGTAGCTCCCTATATTAAACAAATAATTGAACATCAATTATTTGTCTTACCAGCCGGCTCGCATGTGATTCGTTTGCTTCCTCCGTTGACTGTTTCACGAGATGAGCTTTTATTAGCTTTAGCCATTTTAAAGGAAGTATGCAAAACCAATCTAACAATGACGAAGGCCTAAGTTATCTGATGCCTCGTTCGTATAGTCTATAAATTTCAAGTGAGAGGAAAGGCAGATATGAAACTACTGTATGGAACTAAACGAATAATCAGTCAAAAAGATTTTTTATCCATGGAAGCCATTACGGCGCAGCAATTGAATGAATTATTGGAGCTCGCAATGGATTTAAAAGAAAGGCTAAATAAAGGATATTTGGATACCCCATTAAAGGGGAAAATATTGGGGATGATCTTTGAAAAAAATTCAACAAGGACACGGGTTTCTTTCGAAGCAGGCATGCTTCAGCTAGGGGGTCATGCCATTTTCTTAAGTAGAAATGACACGCAGCTTGGCAGAGGTGAACCGATTTCAGACACAGCACAAGTGTTATCAGAATATGTGGATGCAATCATGATACGTACTACTGGCCATGATAGAGCGGAAACATTGGCAACAAGCTCCAGTGTGCCGGTTATTAACGGATTGACTGACCTTGAGCATCCATGCCAGGCATTGGCTGACTTGTTAACTATTAAGGAAGAGAAAGGAACTCTCCAGGGAATCAAGCTCGCTTATATCGGTGATGGGAATAATGTTGCCAATTCTTTGATGATGGCTGCTGTTAAATCGGGTATGCAAATTGCGATTGCAACGCCTCCTGGTTATGAACCAGATCCTCTTTTGGTCGAGAAAGCTATGACTGAAGCAATAATCAATGGAGGGAAAATAGAACTGTTTCACGATCCAGAGGCTGCTGTTAAGGAAGCTGATGTTATTTATTGTGATGTTTGGACCAGCATGGGCCAAGAAAAAGAAAATGAAAAAAGGCTGGAAGATTTTAAAAAATTTCAGGTAAATGAGCAATTGGCTGCTGGCGCCAAACTCGATTATTTATTTATGCACTGCTTACCAGCACATCGCGGTGAAGAGGTGACATCTTCCATTATTGACTCATCTAATTCCATTGTCATTAAACAGGCGGGAAATCGTTTACATGCTCAAAAAGCACTTTTGGTTGATTTAATGGTCAAACCTAACTAATAGTTGAACAATAATTGGGGATTCTAGAACAAAAGGAGGGATTTTTTTGGGACAGAATCGTCATTTTAAACATGGACAAAAGGCACCAAATAATGGTGAATATATCGAAATAGGGGAGACTGGCAGCAATGTCGTTAACCCAAAGAAGATTAAGCTGAAAGCAGGAGAGTATTTTCCTGAGACAACCAATGATGATCGTCATTGGACATATGTATCAAAAAAGGGCCGCTAATTAGCGGCCCTTTTTTGAAAATGAATTAATGTCCGGATTCCTGTACCGGATCATTTGGTATTACAGCTGAAACCACTAAAATTAATAGGGTAATGACCACACTAAGAATGGAAGCTGTATTGAAATCGTATTTACCGCCTTCAACCATTGAGCTTGTTACATAAATCACCATATGTGTTAATGCAAATGTCCATATAAATGTCAAAATATATTTCAATTTTCTCACCCCGTTCATCTACAATCCGTTATTATTTTATCATACCATACGTAACACTGGAAACAATTTAAATTATTTAGGTAAATATGGTTTGTACTTTATTACTTTGGGTTTTATCATAACATAGCCCAAAATGCAATTGATTATGAATACAAGTTAAAAAATAAATGGTTATTCTAAGCAATCAGAGAGATAAATAGCCCGGACAAATTGATTTATAGTGACATACATTAACATGGACTAAGGTTATTTGAGGGGAAAGCTATGATAAATCACAAAACGTTTCAACTGAATAAAGAATGGACAACCATTTTTTACCCGGAACAACCGAGTGGCTTTGCCATTATGTTACTCGGTGGAGATAAGCATTATATAAATGAAAAAGCTAATTTTTGGCTGGATCATCCAGGCAAAAAACAAATGCTTGAGTATCTGTTGAAGAGAGGGTATACGGTTTTTAGCTCTTATTTATCCGGTGCGCATTGGGGTAATGCTGAAGCTGCAGATTTAGCTATGGAAATGTATGCATTTTTTATCCGCAAGGAAATCGTAAACGAAAGAATTCATATCATAGCGGAAGGAACTGGCGCGTTGGTGTTAGATACAATTTGTCATAAATTAAAAGAAAAAGTACGATCTGTTGTATTATTAAATCCCATATTATCCGTAAAACAGAGCTATGAAAAAGAAGAAATAAATAAATTTTTCTTTAAGAAAATGAAAAAAGAATTGTACCAAGCCTACCATTTGGATGATCATACATTTAAAGAATGGATGGAGAAGAAGCCGGATACGACATTAGGAAAAGATATGCCGGTCTTAATCGTGCACGTCCTCGATAGGCTGGAAAGCAACCTGCCGGTTAAATATAGCTCATTCATTAACAATCATCCTTCATCAGAAATTAAGTATATTACACCGGAAAAAAGATATATTATTCCTTATCAAATCAATTCCTTTTTTAAAAACCATGAAAAAGATTTATAAATCTGAATAACCCTCGGGTTGGTTTAATACATTTATATAAACCGACAGGGGGTTTTTATATGCCTGAACATATTATTCTGTCTCCGTATTCCTTTGTTGGATTTGAGATATGCAATAGGTTAATGGAAGAGGGTGTAGAGGTTATTGGGGTGGATCTACCTGTTTTGGTCGATCCAAAAGAAAAGGAAGAAAAAGAATTATTTTTAGGTAGAAATTCAAATTTCAAAGTAAAGAAACATGATCAGGTTATTAATGAAATAAAGGATGGCTATTTTTTTTATATTACTGATATGGATAATGAGTGTGAAAAATGGCTTGAATATGTAGAAAAAATCCCTAAAAAAATTGAGGATACGTTTATTTATGTAGGTATGGATAAAGAGGGATTGGTTAACAAGGATATTCCTAATCGAGTGGATACCACTATCATATTGCCAACCGTATACGGTCCATGGCAGCCGGAAAATACCGTCTTTTACAATTGTCTTAGTCAATCTCAATTTCCTTTTGAGCTATATGATTTAGAAAACAAAAGAGATGCTATCTATATAAGCGATGCCATTACAGCTATTTTTGAAATATCAAAATTTGAGCATGGAATCTACCAGGTTCAATCTGATATAAAAGAACATTGGCACCTTTTATTAAAAGAGCTTGGTTATCGGATTATCGCAGAAACTGGTGAAAAGCGAAATCCTGACCTTCAAAAGCTGAACATTAGGGAATATTTAGCGGTAACAAAAATATCCCCGCATGTGGGGATCAATTTAGTTAAGCAGCATATAAAGATTAGGAACCTCATGAGCTATTAGAATACTTTTTATATAATCGCCCCTTTCTATCATTATTAAGGGGTTTTTACAATTATTTGGAAAGGCGGTGGTTAACATGAAGAGGAAGCTTGAATATATGGCAATGGGCATGAAACACTATTCAGAAATCAAAAAGAAATTAAGTGAAGCGGGCTTAGATATAGATCGTCAACAATTACAGCCATTTATGGACATTTTCTTTACGGTTATGGATGAGGCTTATGAAAAAGGATATAAAGATGGTCGTTTAAAAAAAGGTGAGTGAAAGTCCTTCACTTGATTAAATTTGTAAATTTACTTATAAGGGATGGAATCTTTTTGAAATAAGGACTCAATTCGCTGATAGTGGACATTAGAACATCAGATTGTTCCATCAGTCTAGTGAAATCAATATTGGATGCTTGCTGTTCTTCAGGGGGAGGATCTTCCTTCGCCTGATTTTTCGTATGACGATCACCAAACATAAATCGATTAAAAGCCTCCTGATTGTCTGACCTGTTTCTATGATCATTGTTCAAGACATTCACCTCGTTTTTCACATATTCTTACTAATTAATGTATGTTGATATTGCTGGCTTGTATGGACATTCATTCATCTTTTTCGGAAAATTTGTTGCAATAAGGATTGATTTCTTTTAGAATTAGTACCAAGTCATAATATCAAATAATATAATCAGATGAATATAGCAAGAGGGGTGTAAGGATGAATGCTGGCATAATCGGAATTGGCAAATATCTTCCTGAAAACGTGGTAACAAACTTTGATTTGGAAAAAAAGATTGATACGTCAGATGAATGGATCCGAACACGCACTGGAATAGAAGAAAGAAGAATTGCCGATGATACCGTTGATTCTTCACATATGGCCTACGAGGCAGCAGTCAGGGCGATGGAGAATGCTGGAGTGACTGCTGAGGAAATTGAATTAATTCTAGTGGCAACTGTCACACCGGACCAATCCTTTCCTACAGTTTCCTGTATGATTCAAGAAAGATTGGGCGCAGTTAATGCAGCAGCTATGGATATTAGTGCAGCCTGTGCAGGATTTACCTATGGAATTGTAACTGCAAGTCAATTTATTAGGACAGGCAGCTATCGCACAATCTTGGTAGTAGGTGTGGAAAAGCTTTCAAAAATTACGGATTGGAATGACCGTAATACGGCAGTACTATTCGGAGACGGAGCAGGAGCAGCAGTATTGGGTCCTGTCAGTGATGGAAAGGGCATTCTATCTTTCGAGCTTGGAGCGGACGGTTCTGGTGGCATTCATTTAGAGAAAAAGCAAGATTATCTCACGATGAATGGCCGGGAAGTGTATAAGTTTGCAGTTAGACAAATGGGTGAATCATCCATCAATGTTTTAAATAAAGCAGGTTTGACAAAAGAGGATGTAGACTTTTTAATTCCGCATCAAGCAAATATACGAATTATGGAAGCTGCGAGACAAAGATTGGAGCTTCCAATTGAAAAGATGTCCAAAACGATTCATAAATATGGCAACACATCGTCATCTACTATTCCGATTGCGCTTGCTGAAGAAGTGGAAGCAGGAAAAATAAAAGACGGTGATTTGCTCGTATTAGTTGGTTTTGGAGCCGGTTTAACATGGGGAGCAGTTGCGATGCGATGGGGCAAATAAGAAAAGCCGAGATTAACTCAAGGAGAGATTGTAATGGAGAGTAAACGTGTAGTTGTGACAGGTATGGGGACCATATCACCTTTAGGCAATACTATCCGGGAGAACTGGGAAAACTTAGTGGCCGGAGTTTCAGGAATCGGGCCATTAACCAGAGTTAATGCGGATGAGTACCCTGCTAAGACAGCGGGGGAAGTAAAAAACTTTGAGATAACAGATATTATTGATCGGAAAGAAGCTAGAAAAATGGACCGGTTCACCCATTATGCGATTGCAGCATCAAAAATGGCAGTTGAGGATGCTAAATTGGAGATTACTCCTGAGAACGCAAATCGTGTTGGTGTATGGATTGGTTCCGGAATTGGCGGCATGGAGACATTCGAACAGCAATATGAAACATTTCAAAAAAGAGGCTATCGTAGGGTCAGTCCATTTTTTGTGCCGATGCTTATTCCGGACATGGCTGCAGGACAAGTATCCATACTTCTCGGAGCTAAAGGGGTAAATTCCTGTACGGTGACAGCATGTGCTACAGGAACGAATTCAATCGGAGATGCGTTTAAAGTTATCCAGCGCGGTGATGCGGATGTGATGATTACAGGAGGTGCGGAAGCCCCTATCACGAAAATGTCTGTAGCTGGTTTCTGTGCGAATACTGCTTTATCCTCTAACCCAGATCCTAAAACATCAAGCCGTCCATTTGATAAAAATCGAGATGGATTTGTTATTGGAGAAGGTTCAGGCATTCTCGTACTTGAGGAATTATCACATGCAATTGCGAGAAATGCGCCGATATATGCTGAAATTGTCGGATATGGATCAACAGGGGATGCCCATCATATAACCGCTCCAGCCCCTGAAGGAGAAGGTGGCGCAAGAGCGATGAAAATGGCTATTGATGATGCAGGTCTTGATCCGGAACAGATTGATTATATTAATGCTCATGGAACAAGCACAGAATACAATGATTCCTATGAAACGATGGCCATTAAAACAGTCTTTGGTGATCACGCTTATAAACTGGCAGTAAGTTCAACAAAATCGATGACCGGTCATTTATTGGGAGCAGCAGGTGGCGTTGAAGCAGTCTATACGGTTTTGGCAATCAAGAATGGTATCATTCCACCGACTATTAATCTTGAAACACCGGATCCCGTGTGTGATCTTGATTATGTCCCGGGTGAAGCAAGAAAACGCCAAGTTGACTGTGCGATGAGTAATTCACTTGGATTTGGCGGCCACAATGCCACAATCGTTTTTAAAAAATATAACGGATAGAAAACTTCAAGCGGCCTCTCTTTTTGGATCATCTACCAAAAAGGGAGGCTATTTTGATTCCCATAAAATATATCCTTTCATATAATGCTCTATTCAAATATAAACAGGATAGGTGAATGGGATGGGAGTTATCAGAACGGATAAATGGTTGGAGGAGTCCTTTAATGATCGGTTAAAAATAGAAGAGAATATTTTAGACACAGTAAATATGCGAGAACATGTTCTAATTGAAGTTTTAAATAGAATTGGCCTATACCAGCCCAACCTAAAAACAAACAAGACATATCAAAATATGAAGGAACGGAAGGTGTGGCATAGAATCGCACTTTATCATAAAAAATATAAAAAAGCATGGGATGGTCCGGATATTCCTATTTTCCTATTTCCGATGGCAAGTGAAGTGTTCAGCTTATTTCGCTCTCCCAATAAACATAAATCAGGGATTGCTTTCATTGATAAATTGTTTTTATTTATATCGGAGAAGGTGAAGGATAAAGAACTGGAAGCTCTATTTGTCCATGAATATCATCATACAACGAGATTGGAATCCCTGGGGGGGCAGGTTAAGCATAGATTGGCAGACTCTATTATTATGGAGGGTCTTGCAGAATTTGCGGTATCAGAATATTGCGGTGAATCGTATTTGGCGCCTTGGATAACCAATTATCAAACGAAGGAAATCGAAGAACTGATTACAGAAAAATTCAAACCGAACTTTGATATGAAGCGATCTGATCCCCTTCATGATAAGTTGTTATTTGGGCATGGTACAATGCCAAAAATGGCCGGATATGCGGCAGGTTACAAACTTGTAAAGGATTATGCAGATCTTCATTCCATGAAGACTAGGGATATGATTGGTCTTTCTACTGATAAAATAATCAATGGATAATTCACTATGCAAAGAAAATCAATTTGCCACTCATACAAGGAATATTTTACAGGAAACTTGCCTATAATGATTGACAAATAGGATAGAAGTGAGGGATATTCGGGAATGTTGTATCTCCATGATGTTTGGGTAAATTGGTTTGAAGGTGAAGAAAACAGTTATAACATTTGCAGCTTTCACGAGTGGAGGAAAGAGGATACGGTTGAGTTACTTGACCAGGTTCCGCTTTTGAAGTTGGAGCCGGTTCTTTTTCACTACATTGAAAATGATTTATTGGAATTGCCTTCAAGTCTTCTACAGGATGTTTATAAGAAGGCGTATATTCGGAAGAATCATGAAAGACTTCCGATGGATTATTGTTTTGTTGCTACAGATGGGACAGGCATCATTGCTATTGATACGATAGGATACACCATACCAATCCGAAAGAGTAGATTAATTCCAAGGCAGGAGCAATTGGCTTATGATATGGTACGTAATGTGGATGCGCATCAGTATGACTATCAGTCAATGATTACAGATTATCAGAAGAAAGAGTATCATATCCTTTCCCCATCTCCTGATTTTATGCTGGGGTTAACACGCAAGGAACGTCAATTAAAGCAATTATTGTTCATGGTACTTGATCAATTAAAAAGTTCAAGCAATACAGCTGAAATTCGTTATTGGTATACAGAATGGGCGCCTGAACAATATTCCACAGTTTTAAAAATGGATTTTGATGAAATATGGCACAAGCTATACTCGGAAATGAAGATAGGCTGGTCAGAAAAACACGCCATGTTATGTGAACGTTTAATAAAAGGCCAACCATTTTTCGAAAAGCTCTGGGAAATAGAAGTAGGAGATCGACCATCCATGCTGTAATGGATGGTTTTTTTTATATAAAAAGCTTATGACTCAAGCTCCTAGGAGCCGAAGCTAGATTAAGTAAAAAGCTGAGGCGACTGTTCAGCTCCGACAAGCATAAGAGGAGGCACGTAGGGAGGCGCTCTTTCCTCCCGTAGTGGCTACACTTATGACCTCGAGGAGCTAGGAGCCGAAGCTAGATTGAATAAAAACCTGAAACTAACTTAAGGAACGAAGACTAAAAGCGCCACATCGTGTGGCAACGTCTTTGTGACCAACATCCTGTTGGCCTCCGCAGAGTATTTGCTTATGACTCGAGTTCCTAGGCCCTGAAGTCGAATATAATAAAAAAGTGCTGAAGCTAGATTCAATACAAATCTAGCTTCAGCACTTTAATTTAGAACAATCTTTATCTTCTTTTACGACCTAAACCAATTGCGTTTTTCATTTTTCGTAATGTTTTATTAGCAGCTTTATTTGCCTCGAGAGCTCCTTTGTCGAGGATTTCATCCAATTCAGGGGAATTCAGTAATTCCTGATGACGTTCCTGAATAGGTCGTAGTGTTTCAACCACTACATTGGCAACCTCTGCTTTAAAATCTCCATATCCCTTACCTACAAAGCGTTTTTCAATGGATTCTATGCTTTCACCGCTTAGTGCAGAGTGAATGGATAGAAGGTTTGAAATACCTGGTTTATTTTCCTTGTCGAATTTCACGATTCCTTCTGAATCCGTAACCGCACTCTTGATTTTCTTCTCAACCTGCTTTAGATCATCTAATAAAGAAATAGTTGATTTTTTATTTGGATCGGATTTGCTCATTTTTTTGGTTGGCTCCTGTAAAGCCATGATTCGCGCCCCTGAAGCAGGTAGTTGGATATCAGGGATTGTAAAGACATCTCCATATTTTTTATTGAAGCGTTCAGCAATATCACGTGTCAATTCAACATGCTGTTTTTGATCATCGCCTACTGGAACAATGTTGGTTTGATATAAAAGGATATCAGCAGCCATCAATGGAGGATAAGTCAGAAGACCGGCTGAAACAGATACCTGTGATTTAGATTTATCTTTATATTGAGTCATTCGCTCAAGTTCACCAATAGAAGTATTACATTGCATAATCCATCCGGCTTCTGTATGAGCGGGAACCTCAGATTGGATAAAAATTGTCGCTTTCTCAGGATCAATCCCAACAGCCAGATAAAGGGCTGCAAGATTTCGAATGTTCTTTCTTAGTTCGAGGCGATCCTGCGGAACCGTAATCGCATGGTGATCAACTATGCAAAAGTAACAATGGGAATCATTTTGCAATTCTACGAACTGCCGTAATGCTCCTATATAATTACCAAGGGTCACCAGACCGGTTGGCTGAATGCCAGAAAAAATAATACTCATTTTCATTCTCCTTTCAATATAAAAAATCCCATTCGTCTCCACTATTAAAAGGGACGAATGGGATTCGCGGTACCACCCTAATTGTTTACGTTCTATACATAAACCACTCAGGAATATCCAAAAAGATATTCTTGCCCAGTAACGCGGGCAAACGTCCTGTCATACTGTCATTTTTCCTACAGGAGGCTTAAAAGTCCATTCAGGTATACGGGCTGTTTGTTCGCAGCAACCACAAACTCTCTGAAAACCTTGTACTACCTTACTACTCTTTGTCATAGCCTATAATAAATATTAAGTAATGATATTCTACTTAAACCTGATTAGAAAAGCAACTATCCAAAGAAAATAATTGAGCAAATAAAGGTAATGACACATGAAAAGATACCTGCATAAAGTAAAGGGCTAGTCCAGGAAAAGGTAAGTACCTCCATATTCGGGCCTTTATCTTTAGAATCGCCTTCTAGTTCAGATATATATTCTTCTTTTTTTGAATTGATTTTCCAGAATTTTTTAAACGAGTAGGAAAAGAAAGAAAAGAAACCTCCTCCTATTACATATAGGAGAGCGCCGGCACAAACATAAAAGAGGCCTATCATAAAATAGCTATCAATCAATGAAAGCAGAAAGGGACTTTTTATATTAATTGAATAGATAATTGAAATTAGAAGGCTGATACCGTTTAATAAAAGAAATTTTTTTTGTGAAGACTTCATGGGTTTCCTCCGAATATAAGTTGTTTTATAAAGTGTATTTAAATTTTATACCAATAATTTAAAAATTAAAAGTTGCAAGTTTATTTATAAAATTTTATTATATTCATAACGTTTCATTTTAATTAAATATGCTTTTCTGGTTGGAATTATCTGAAAAATATAATTTTTTTGTTTTTATAGGATATTTTACCCAGACATTGGTGTATCAAGGTTTGTTGTTAATTCTTGTATTCGAAATGACATATGTTCGTAAACAAAATGTAAAAAAATGATTGCAAAAAATTCTGAAACGTTTTATGATTGGTTACGAAATCTTCTGAAAATTAGAAGAGTAAAAAATAGGGAGGTCATTTACTAGTATGAAAGCAAAAAAAATCTCATTATTTCTTGTAATGATTCTTGCTTTGAGCACTTTCCTTGCAGCTTGTTCCGGCGGAGACGAAGAGACAGGTAGCAATGATAAAGGTGAAGGCAAGAAAGACGTTGAACAAGTACTTAACTTAGTGGAAACTTCTGAAATTCCGTCTATGGACACTGTAATGGCTACTGACTCTGTTTCTTTCAACGTTATGAACAATACGATGGAAGGTCTTTACCGTTTAGGTGAGGGAGATAAAGTTGTTGCAGGTGTTGCTGAGGGAGATCCAACAGTAAGTGAAGATGGAAAAACTTTCACTATCAAACTGCGCCAAGATGCTAAATGGTCAAATGGTGATCCTGTAACAGCTCACGATTTCATTTATGCTTGGCAAAAAGCTGTAAATCCTGATACTGCTGCTGAATATGCATACATGATGTATGTAATTGAAAATGCTGAAGAAATCAACACTGGTAAAAAGAAAGTGGAAGAGTTAGGTGCTAAAGCGCTTGATGATTACACTCTTGAAATTAAACTAACAAATGCTATCCCTTATTTCCAATCTCTACTTTCTTTCGGAACATTCATGCCACAAAATCAAAAATTTGTTGAAGAACAAGGCGAAAAATTTGGTCTTGAAGCAGATACAACACTTTATAATGGACCATTCACGATGTCTGAGTGGAAACATGAAGAAAGTTTCACACTTTCTAAAAATGATCAATACTGGGATAAAGATACTGTAAAGCTCGAAACAATCAATTTTAAAATCGTAAAAGATACTAACACAGCCGTAAACTTATATGAAACAGGTAAAATTGATCGTGTAGGATTGACTGCTGAAAACGTTGATAACTACAAAGATAGCGAAGAATTCGGTACGGAAAAAGATACTTCTGTATACTTCCTTCGTTATAACCAAAAGAACAAAGCATTAGCAAATGTTAATATCCGTAAAGCAATTGATATGGCTTATGACAAAGATGCTTTTGTAAAAACAATCTTAAATAATGGATCTGTACCTGCATACTACTTGGTACCAAGTGATTTTGTTAAAGGTCCGGACGGAAAAGATTTCCGTGAAGCTAACGGAGATATGAACGTTACAAATAAAGATGAAGCTAAAAAGCTTTGGGAACAAGGCTTGAAAGAAATCGGCGAATCCAAAGTTGAGCTCGAATTGCTGAATTATGATGGTGACTCTGCTAAGAAAACTGGTGAGTATATCAAAGAACAGCTTGAAACTACTCTTCCAGGACTTACAGTTGGCCTTAAGCAACAACCATTCAAGCAAAAACTTGAATTAGAATCTAAAGGTGATTATGACTTCTCTTATGCTGGTTGGGGTCCAGATTATCAAGATCCTATGACTTTCATCGATATGTTCGTAACTGATGGAGCTCATAACCAAATGGGATACTCAAATCCTGAGTATGACAAATTGGTCGAAGAAGCTGGATCTACATTATTAAGTGATTTGCCAGCACGTTGGGAAGCTCTTCAAAAAGCAGAAAAAATCCTAATTGAAGAAGATGCGGCCATCAGCCCACTTTATCAACGCGGACTTTCATTCCTATCGAAGGATAAAGTTAAAAATCTATACAACCACGCCTTTGGCGGAGATTACAGTTACAAGTGGGTATCAATCGAGGAATAATAGCTCGTGTGCCTGAATGGGAGAGTGCATGCCTGAAATGGCCATGTGCTCTCCTTTTCCCTAGTTATAGGAGAAAATTCAGAATAGAAAAACAATTGCCAAAAACTGAAAAAGGGGGGCTAATAATGCTGCGATATACATTACAACGGATATTCTATATGATTATTACTTTATTTGTTATTACAACTGCTACCTTTTTCTTGATGAAAATGCTGCCGGGATCTCCGCTGAAAAATCAGGAAAAGCTTACTGCTGAACAAAAAGAGATTATTTATGAAAAATATGGACTGAATGACCCAGTGCCGAAGCAGTATGTCACTTATATGACAAATTTAGTTAAAGGGGACTTAGGTACTTCTTTCCAATATGACAACAGACCGGTTACAGAATTAATTGCTACACGGATTCCAAATTCTGCCCATCTGGGTTTTCAAGCTTTGCTGTTTGGAACGATTGTTGGCCTAATGTTAGGAATAGCTGCTGCACTGCGTCATAATACATGGATAGATTATGGTGCCACTGTTATTGCTGTCCTGGGTGTTTCGATCCCATCCTTCGTTTTTGCAGGATTTTTACAGTATTTCTTAGCCGTTGAAAATCAAATCTTCCCGGTTGCTTTCTGGGATGGATTCGAATATACGATTTTGCCAACACTGGCGCTTTCCGCTGGGGTTATAGCAAGCATCGCTCGTTTTATGAGGTCTGAAATGCTAGAAGTTATGGGATCGGATTATATTACTCTTGCAAAAGCAAAGGGTTTATCTGGTGTAGCTGTAGTATTTAAGCATGGTATAAGAAATGCATTGATTCCAATTATTACGATTCTTGGACCAATGGCTGTCAATATTATGACTGGAACACTAATAATTGAACGAATCTTTGCTATTCCTGGATTAGGGGAACAATTTGTTAACTCTATTAATATGAATGATTATCCAACCATTATGGGTACTACGATTTTTTATAGTGCACTATTTATTCTTGTAATCTTCTTGGTGGACATCATGTATGGAATTGTTGATCCTCGTATCCGCCTTGCTGGGGGGAAAAAATAATGGAAAATAATCTAAAGACAGAAAACCTTTCTCCAGAATTATTTAAGGTTGTAGGGCAAGAATCTCATGAAGCAGAGAAAATCGTTCGCCCCAGCCTAACATTTTGGCAGGATGCATGGAGACATTTACTTAAAAATAAAGGTGCAATTTTTGGACTTGTCATGGTTGTGATCTTCGGTCTTTTAGCAATCTTTGCACCAATGACGTCTGGTTACACATATAAGCAACAGGACATAGCAAATTCTAAATTGCCGCCTCGTGTTCAGGGGTTGGAAAATATCAGCTGGCTTCCATTTGATGGTACAGATAAAAATGGTGTGAATGTCTATGAAAAAAATGGTATTGAAGACAGATATCACTGGTTTGGTACAGATGATTTAGGGCGTGACCAATGGACAAGGGTTTGGTACGGCGCAAGGATTTCCTTGTATATCGCTATATTGGCAGCCGTAATTGAGTTTTTCATTGGTGTAACCTATGGAGGGATATCCGGTTTCTTTGGAGGCAGAATTGACGCTGTCATGCAGCGTATTATTGAAGTGCTCGTCGGTATTCCATATCTAATTGTTGTTATTTTAATGATCCTAATTTTCGAAAAACCTGGGGTAATTTCGATTACACTCGCCATGGTTATAACCGGTTGGATAGGAATGGCTCGGATGGTTAGGGGGCAATTCCTGAAATTAAGAGATCAAGAGTATGTTTTGGCTTCGAAAACGCTAGGTGCTTCAAATAGAAGCTTAATATTCAAGCATTTACTACCAAATGTATTAGGACCCATTATTGTTACATCGATGTTTACAATTCCGGGAGCCATATTCACCGAGGCATTCCTAAGCTTTATTGGTCTGGGAATTGCTGCACCTGAAGCTTCTTTGGGTTCTTTAGTAAATGACGGTTTTAGATATATAAAATCATATCCATATTTATTGATCATTCCATCCTTAGCTATCAGTATACTAATCTTAAGCTTTAACTTATTGGCTGATGGTCTCCGTGATGCGCTTGATCCAAAAATGCGAAAATAATAGGGAAGGAGAATTATAATGGAGAAATTACTTGAAGTAAAAAATTTGCATGTCTCCTTCGATACCTATGGTGGTGAGGTTAAAGCTGTACGTGGAGTTAGTTTTGACTTGTTCAAAGGAGAAACATTGGCAATTGTTGGAGAATCCGGTTCCGGAAAATCCGTTACAACAAAGGCATTAATGAGATTAATTCCGAATCCTCCAGGACGTATAAAAGAGGGACAAATACTTTTTGGAGAAAATCGTGACCTTGTTAAAATGACTGAAAGAGAAATGCAACGAATTCGCGGTAAAGAAATGTCAATGATATTCCAGGATCCGATGACTTCTTTAAACCCAACCATGAAAGTCGGTAAGCAAATTATGGAAGGGTTAATCAAGCATCAAAATTTAAGCAAAGCAGCTGCCCGTGAGCGAGCTATCGAGCTTTTAAGATTAGTAGGGATTGCCCAGCCTGAAATTCGTATGAACCAATATCCTCACCAATTCTCAGGCGGAATGAGACAGCGTGTAGTTGTAGCGATTGCTCTTTCATGCAATCCAAAAGTGCTGATTGCAGACGAACCAACAACAGCCTTGGATGTTACCATTCAGGCCCAAATACTAGAATTAATGAAGGATTTACAAAATAAAATTGATACATCCATTATCTTTATTACACATGATTTAGGAGTTGTTGCGAACGTAGCTGATCGTGTAGCGGTTATGTACGGAGGACAAATTGTTGAGACTGGAACGGTAGATGAAATTTTCTATGATCCGCGCCATCCGTATACATGGGGGCTATTATCCTCAATGCCTAGCCTAGATAATAGTGGGGATGTTGAGCTTACAGCGATTCCTGGTACTCCTCCGGATTTGATTCATCCACCGAAGGGGTGTCCATTTGCACCAAGGAATCCCTATGCTTTAGCAATTGATTATGAAAAGGAACCGCCTATGTTCCAGATTTCAGATACTCATTTTGCAAAAACTTGGCTCCTACATCCTGATGCACCAAAAGTAAATCCACCGGAGTTAGTCCAACAGCGTATTCGCCATATGGCCTCCAATTTTGAAAAACCTGTACAAGTAGGAGGGGTTAACTAATATGGCTACAAAAGAAAAAATTATCGAAGTCAAAGGACTTAAACAATATTTTAATGTTGGTAAACCGAATATGGTTAAAGCGGTGGACGATGTATCTTTTGAAATCTATAAAGGTGAAACATTCGGTCTGGTGGGAGAATCTGGATGTGGCAAATCTACAACAGGGCGATCCATTATCCGTTTATATGATTTGAGTGGCGGAGAAGTCATTTTTAAAGGGAAAGAAGTCCATGGCAGAAAATCAGGTAAGGATCTAAAGCAATTTAACCGAGGTATGCAAATGATCTTTCAGGATCCTTATGCTTCATTAAATCCTCGTATGACTGTGGGCGATATTATTGCTGAAGGCATTGATATACACGGATTAGCGAAAAATAAGGAAGAACGTATGAAACGCGTATACGATCTTCTTGAAACGGTTGGACTTAACCGTGAGCATGCGAGTCGTTATCCGCATGAATTCTCTGGTGGTCAGCGTCAAAGGATTGGGATTGCCCGTGCACTCGCAGTGGATCCTGAATTTATTATTGCCGATGAGCCAATCTCAGCGCTTGATGTTTCCATTCAGGCACAGGTTGTTAACCTTCTGAAAAAGCTTCAAAAAGAAAAAGGGTTAACATATTTGTTCATCGCGCATGACTTGTCAATGGTGAAATACATCAGTGACCGTATTGGTGTTATGTATTATGGTAAATTGGTAGAAGTTGCAGACAGTGAAGATCTATATAAAAACCCAATGCATCCATATACACAATCTCTACTTTCTGCGATTCCTCTGCCGGATCCGGAAAGTGAACGCACGCGTAGAAGAAAACCGTATAATCCGGACGTTCATGGTTATGATGAAAATGAACAACTAGAAATGCGTGAGATTGCACCAGGACATCATGTATTGTGTTCATTAAATGAATTTGAGCAATATAAAAAAACATATATCAAAAAAAATTAGTATGAACCGTTTGTGGTTCACGAGTCTTATTTGGAATATGTAGCAAAAAGGTTATCCTTCTGTGGATAGCCTTTTTGATGTATTTTTGGAAAAAGAGGGAAGTGAGATGTTTTTTCATATTTATAGGAGGTATAATAATAGTGACATGAAGGAGTGATGTGGGGGATGAAATTGGTTAAAAAAATGGCAGTGTTAATGTCAATCCTAATGATAGGGACACTGTTTACAGAGGTATCATATGCTGCTACAGAGGCTGAAAAAGAGTTTTTACTACATAGTGGACAGAGTATTGTTCTAGAAAACAAGGAACTTCCTGAGGGGATGCAACGATTTATAAAAGAATCGAAATATTCATTTACATATCCTGATGCAGTAAGAGGCATTTATGTGACAGGAAATTCTGCAGGGGGCAGTAAATATAAAGAACTGGCAAAATTAGTGGATACAACAGATTTGAATGCGATGGTGATTGATATAAAAGATGACTTCGGTAAATTAACCTATAAACCAGATGCATCTAAGCCATATGCTGAAGCTGGAACAAATCTAATTAAAGATCCAGATAAATTATTAAAGGATATGGAAAAAAGAGAAATTTATCCGATTGCCAGAGTGACGGTTTTTAAGGATAGTTATTTGGCAAATAAAAAACCTGAATGGTCATTTTTAGATGGAAAAGAAGTATGGAAAAATGGCAGAGGAGAATCATTTGTTAACCCATTTGTAAAAGATGTATGGGAATATAACGTTGAGATTGCAAAAGAAGCAGCTGAAATGGGTTTTCAGGAAATTCAATTTGATTATGTTCGCTTTCCCGAAGGATTTGAGAATCGCGATAAAGAATTGAAATACTCAGTGGGTAATTACGGAGATAAAGCTGTAGATAATGTTCAGCATCGAGTAAATGCTGTTACAGACTTTGTAGAGTATGCTAAGAGTGAATTAGAGCCATATGGAGTAAAGGTATCAGTTGATATTTTTGGCTACTCTGCTACTCTTCCAGAAGCGCCTGGGATAGGACAAAACTTCTCTAAGATATCTGAGCATGTTGATGTCATTTCTTCTATGATCTATCCGAGTCATTGGACATCCTATTTTGGAATTGCCAAGCCAGATTTAGAACCATATAAACTTGTAAAAGAATACGCAAAACTAGAGAATAAAAAATTGAGCAGTTTAGAGAGTCCGCCAATCTCCAGGCCTTGGATTCAGGATTTTACGGCACCATGGCTAGGTAAAGGAAATTATAAGCAATACGGAAAAAAAGAAGTAGAAGATCAAATTAGAGCGTTAAAAGAAGAAGGAATCAATGAGTATTTATTATGGAACTCAGGAAACCGTTATACCTCCGGAGTAGACTATAAACAATAATAAAATCATATAAGCTGAAACAAAGGATTGGCTAAAAAAAGCCAATCCTTTTCTTTAGCTTATTTCATACTCCAATCGGGTGAGAATTTTTGTTAGTAATGTATAATTTGGGGAATTTTATCAACAGGTTCTTAAGAAGTAGAATACTGGCTGCATCCGCCATTTATAATAATGTTTAAAGCCAGTGATGATTATGCAGTTTATTTCGCTACGCGAATACAGCTCTGTTAGGAAGGTTAAGAAATTGAAATGGTTATTTGTTTTTCTTGCCGCCAACCTTATTAAATCCGGTTGTTGATCTGTTCGTTTGTATCACAAACTCAGAACGCTTGTGCCTGCCGAAAATCAGATTTCCAATACCATTTGTTAATGGACCCATAAAAGCAGTTAGACCAATAATTAAAAAGGATACCAATATAAAATCAAGGATATATTCGCTCATTCGTTCCTCCTTTTATATTTCGACTGTGTAAATTTCTTTACATTTTTATTGTAATAGATTAAGAAGTGGGAGAAAAGGGAAAAGGTAACTTGGTTGCTAAATTTTATACATTTAATAAAATATATCACCTTAGAAGATAGAAAAAATCATGCGAATAGGCAGGATGCTTGTTCTAAACTATTAATCCATGAGATAGGTAACACCTATCATTTACAACCTATAAGAATATGTATGAATGTAAAATCAAAATTACTAGATACGAACTAGATAAACAAAGGAGCAGATACATCAGATGAGTTGGTATAAAAGATTGCGTGAATATTTTCCGGAAGAGGAAATGAAATCAGAAGAACATATAAACATGCTGTTAAATCATGGCCAAAAGGACTACTTCCTTGATAATGGGAAAAATCATATTTTATTATATGCAGAGAAAGAGAACTTTATCTTTGTTGATTACTTATATGTGATGGGTAATGCAAGAGGAAATGGTACAGGAAAAAAGGTTTTGGACAAACTGAAATTGAAGGGAAAACCAATCTTTTTAGAAGTAGAGCCGATAAATGAGTCGGAAGAGGATTCAGAGAAAAGATTACGATTTTATAAACGAGAGGGTTTTAAGCATGCGCATACCGTCTCCTATGTTAAAAATTCACTCGCTACAAATAAAGATGTAGAATTGGAGATTCTTTATTGGAGTCCGGAAGCAGATAAGCATATGGATCAAGAGGTATTAGATGGAATGAAAGAAATCTATCGTGATTTGCATACTTATAAGGATGAAGAATTATATGGAGGGAAATACCGGCCAACTGAGAAAGCCTTGAAAATAAAAGAAAATAAATGTGATATTTTAGATGAAATAACAAGCTGAAGATTTAACTTCAGCTTGTTTTCTTTTTACCTCAAATGTTTAACGGCTTCGCTCTAGGGTATATAAATAATAGAAATTATTTAAAAAAAGAGACACAGGCCAAATGAAATAGGGCAAAGGAATGGAGTAATATAACAATTATTTCAATAATATGATAGTAAGGTTAATGTTTAGTAAACCCGGAAACATTTTCTAAAAAATCTCTACACATTCCATTATTAATCATGTATAATAATTTTATATGTTCCTTAATTATAATTATTTTAATTTAGATAGTATCATAAGCATTGTGAAATGTTAAATATATAGCTCTAACGGGATAAGGGAACTTAAAGAATAGGGAGAGTGACAGGGAATGGTTACACTTTACACATCACCTAGCTGTACGTCATGTAGAAAAGCAAAAGCTTGGTTAGAAGAACATGATATTCCATATAAAGAACGTAATATTTTTTCTGAATCATTAAGTCTTGATGAAATAAAAGAGATTTTACGTATGACTGAAGATGGTACCGATGAAATCATTTCAACACGCTCGAAAACTTTTCAAAAGTTAAATGTAAATCTTGATAATTTACCTTTACAGGAATTGTTTAATATCATCCAACAGAATCCCG
The DNA here is from genome assembly GCF_058313585.1 of Bacillus sp. z50. Classification (NCBI taxonomy): domain Bacteria; kingdom Bacillati; phylum Bacillota; class Bacilli; order Caryophanales; family Bacillaceae; genus Bacillus; species Bacillus sp. z50. The sequence goes on along the minus strand of NZ_JBZFQL010000004.1, from coordinate 48,643 downwards.
GATTATTAAGAAGACCAATTATCATTGATGAAAAACGTCTGCAAGTTGGTTACAACGAAGATGAAATCAGACGATTTTTACCTCGTAAAGTAAGAACATTTCAACTTCGAGAAGCACAGCGCTTAGTTAATTAATTTTTATATTGTTCATAAACCCCCTTCCTGGACAGCGAAGGGGGTTTTGGTGTATCTTAAATTATTAGACATAATTATTTTATGAAATATAGGCTTTTTGTTTCCCACTATTTACTATTTATCATAAAATATAACTACCACCTGCTTTATAAAAAGAACATCCATGATTAACATTTTTAAAAACAGGGAAAAGATATAACAACCTAGTTTGGGGGTATATCCCTTCAATTACCTCAAACCAGAAGGGAGAGAGTGAATCATGGAAATCGAACGTATTAATGAGAATACTGTAAAATTCTACATTTCATATGGGGATATTGAAAAGCGAGGCTTCGATCGAGAAGAGATCTGGTATAATCGTGATCGAAGTGAGGAACTTTTCTGGGAAATGATGGATGAAGTGCATGAAGAAGAGGATTTTACTGTTGAAGGCCCACTTTGGATTCAAATCCAAGCACTTGAAAAAGGGTTGGAGATTTTAGTTACTCGAGCGCATCTATCCAAGGATGGCCATAAATTCGATTTGCCAATTGATGATCCCGCCAATTCCGTTGATGTGAAGATAGAGTCTATGCTTGAAGAGCATTTTCAAACTAACCAAGCAATAGATGAGCAAATAACAGAGGATGATACATTGGAATTTGTCCTTTCATTTAAAGACTTTGAAGATGTCATTGCATTAAGTAAAACGAACGGAATTCAAGGAGTTGTGACCAAGTTATACTCCTTTGAAAATATATATTATTTGTATGTAGAATTTCCAGATGGAGAGTTTGTGGAAGAAGAGATTGATAATAAGCTATCAATTATACTTGAATATGCTGATGAATCTCCTGTTACAATCCATCGTCTTGAAGAATATGGAAAAGTCATTATACCTAAAGATGTATTCTCGACTGTAAGCCAATACTTTTCTTAATACTCATTAATTGAAAGCTGATTTCCACTTGGAAGTCGGCTTTTTAGTTCTTAAATTGGTCTGGAATCACCACATTGAGGACCCCCTATTTAGAAAGTGTGATTGAAAAACTAATCGAGGGTTTGCGTCATTCAGACCATATTGGGGTATAGATAATGAAAGTTTTCAATGAAAAATGGATAAGGTGAGGATTATGAAGAATTTTATTAATGTTCTTTTATTTATCGCAATTTTAGGGATTGTGGGATTTATATATCAGAAAAATTTCGATGGGGATTATATTCAATATGGAAGTATATTATTTACAATAACTGTTGTTTTTATTGGATTTATTATCTTCCTGGAAAATCGTCATCCTGCACAGACACTAGCATGGTTAATCGTTTTGGGTGCTTTTCCGGTAGTTGGATTCTTGTTTTATTTGTTATTTGGAAGGAATTTTAGAAAAGAAAAGATATTTAAGAAAAAATATTTTTTAGATAAGCAAAAGTATATGGATATTACAGGGGAAAGTGAGAAAAGATTATTAAGATTAGATAATGAGAATCATGATTATAGCCAATTGTTTAATCTAGCTGATCAGATTGCCAACACCCCTATCTCTTTATCTACGGAGACTAAAGTTCTTACAAATGGAAAAGAAACATTTAATTCTATTAAAGAAGCTTTATTGCAAGCAAAACATCACATACATATGGAATATTATATTATTCGCCATGATACCTTGGGGAATGAAATTAAAGACATACTTATTAATAAAGCGAAAAACGGGGTGAAAGTTAGATTTCTTTATGATGCAGTCGGATCATGGACTCTTTCAGGGGAATATATTAAGGAAATGAGAAAATGGGGGATTGAGGTAGTGGCGTTTGGCCCTGTTAAGCTCCCCTTTTTAAATAATAAATTTAACTTTAGAAACCATCGAAAAATTGTTGTAGTGGACGGAGATATTGGCTTTGTTGGTGGTTTAAATATCGGTAATGAATATTTGGGTAAAGATGAGAACTTTGGATTTTGGCGTGATACCCATTTGAGGTTAAATGGAGAAGGAGTCCGCAGTTTACAATTAATCTTTTTGCAGGATTGGTATTACATGACCAATCACAGTTTCTTAACAGATGAGTATCTTGCTCCTGTAACAACAGATCATGAAAAAGGGCATCATGGGGGAGTACAAATAATTGCAGGTGGGCCTGATAATGAATACAGTACCATTAAAAATATATTCTTTTCTATGATTGTTTCGGCAAAAAAATCAGTTTGGATTGCCTCCCCTTATTTTATCCCAGATGAAGACATATTTTCTGCCTTGAAAATTGCTGCTCTAAGTGGTATTGATGTTCGCTTATTAGTACCTAGTAATCCGGATAAGAGAATTGTCTTCCATGCTTCGAGGTCCTATTATCCTGATTTATTGGAGACAGGAGTTAAAGTCTATGAATATCGTGAGGGTTTCTTGCATTCAAAAATCATCATTGTAGATGGAGAACTTGCATCTATAGGTACCTCAAATATGGATATGAGAAGCTTTCACTTGAACTTTGAAGTCAATGCGTTTCTCTATAAGACCGATAGTGTACAAACATTAGTAAATGATTATCTACATGACTTATTAGTTTCGAATGAGCTGCATATTGAGGTATTTAAAGGTAGACATTTCGGTATGAGAATGATGGAATCATTATTTAGACTACTATCACCGATGCTATGATGAAAAAGCTCCGCCTAGTTGAAAAGTTCAACAGATGGACATATAGAGTTCATTTAGAATGAAGGTTTATTAAATAGATAACGAGAATTTGATAGGTATCCTATAGGAAAAGGAGCCTGTACATGCTGGTTGCAATTAATAAAGAAGATAAACAAATTCATGCCAACCAAATTATAAAGAGACACGAGGAAGAGTATCGCTGTCCTGCTTGCCGGAAACGTGTGATATACCGTTCCGGCCCGCGGACGATTCCCCATTTTGCTCATCAAACAAAGGGGAATTGCCAAGCAGCAACTGAATCTGAAACAGCAGATCATCTATCAGGGAAAAATAATTTATACCGTTGGTTAAGAAGCTGTCAGTTGGATGTTGAACTGGAGAAATATATAGCTATCATAAAGCAAAGACCTGACATTTATGTAAAGAGGAAAAATCAATATTATGCAATCGAATATCAATGTTCGTCTATTCATGAAGAGTTATTTTTGAAAAGAACAAAAGGATACTTGGATGCAGATGTTGTGCCTATCTGGATTTTTCACAGCCACTTCATTAAAAGAAACGGAGTTTATCTGTGGAGGCTAAATTCACTCCTTAAATCTGCTCTTAGAAAATCTTCATCACCTTTTCTCCTCTTTCACAACCCCAAGCAAGCAAATTCCATACTGGCATTTGTGAATATTATACCTGTCTCAATAGAACAATGCTTCGGTCAGATGGTATTGTTATCTGAGGGAATGGATCTGGAAAGTATCTTATCTCCACCCAAGCAAGAAATCCCTTATTTAAACGATTGGTTTAAAAAACGTACTCTGCAACTTATGAATGAAATCCGTTTTAAAGGCTTGCAAAGTAAGCTGATTAAAGAATTATATCAGGTTGGGATATCTCCGTTTAAAATCCCTGAATTTGTTGGTGTTCCATTGTTAAGCGGCTGTATGTATGGAATGCCGGCGACTGTCTGGCAAGGATTAATCTATATCGATTTACTGAATTGCTTTAACCTGCATGGAAGAATCAGTGAAGCATGGATTCGGTCAAGATTTTTGGAAAGAATAAAGAAGAAGGATATAATTTTAAATCAATGCCCTTTAATGAGCCAGGATATATTTACCGCATTGAAAGAATATCTGAGATTCCTTGAAAAAATTGATTATTTGGAAAAAATAGATGTAAATCATTATATAATAAGAGAAGACTTCATTTTAGACGATCATTTTGAAGAGATAATCAAATTGAGGTTATTCGATTTTTATGAAGGGAATTAAAGGTATTATGAAGAACTTTATGAAAGAAGCAAATGATTGGAGGGAACTGCATGGCTGCAGATATTAAACAATTACCTGAAAGAAAAGATATACCTGTAGAAGATACTTGGAGACTGGAGGATATCTTCCCAAGCGATGAAGCATGGGAGAAGGAGTTCAAGGGCATTTTGGCTGAATTGCCAAAAGGCGATCAATATAGAGGGAAATTAGATGAGAGTGCTGATACCTTATGGCAGGCTTTGCAATTTCAGGATATGATTACTGAAAGACTTGGACGTTTATATACATATTCTCACATGAGATATGACCAGGATACCGGTAATACATTTTATCAGGGAATGGACGACCGCGCCCGGAATTTATATTCTCAGGCTGCCAGTGCTTTTTCGTATATTTTACCTGAAATCCTTGCAATTAAAGAAGAAACAATTAATCGGTTCATGCAAGAGAAAAAGGAGCTTTCCTTATATGAACAAACTTTAAAAGAGATCAATCTGCAAAGACCCCACGTTCTATCAGCAGAGGCAGAGGCTTTATTGGCTCAGGCATCAGAAGTGATGGGAACTGCATCCAATACTTTTGGCATGTTAAATAATGCCGACCTTCGTTTTCCTACAATTAAAGATGAGAACGGGGAAGAGGTTGAACTGACTCATGGAAGGTACAGCAGATTTTTGGAGAGCAGTGATCGTAGAGTTCGTGAGGAAGCCTTTAAAGCGATGTATAAGACATATGGACAGTACCGAAATACGTTCGCAAGTACATTATCCGGGACAGTGAAGAAAGATAATTTCTATGCAAAGGTACGTCATTATGATTCTGCAAGACATGCAGCTTTAAGCAATAATAATATTCCGGAAACCGTATACGAAAATCTAATCAATTCCATTCACAACAATCTGCATTTACTACACCGTTATGTGAAGCTTCGTAAAAAACTTTTAGGTGTGGATGAATTGCATATGTATGATTTATATACACCTTTAGTGAAAGACGTGAAGATGGATATTTCCTATGATGAGGCTAAAGAATATATTCTAAAAGGGCTTGAGCCTTTAGGTGAGGAATACATCAATGTATTAAAAGAAGGGTTCGAAAACCGTTGGGTAGATGTTCACGAAAATCGCGGTAAACGAAGCGGCGCATACTCCTCAGGTTCATATGGAACTAATCCATATATTCTAATGAACTGGCAGGATAATGTGAATAATCTTTTCACATTAGCTCATGAATTCGGCCATTCTGTACACAGTTTTTACACACGCAAAAATCAGCCATATCCATATGGTAATTATTCGATTTTCGTAGCTGAAGTAGCATCTACTACAAACGAAGCCCTGTTGAATGATTATTTGCTTAAAACAATAGATGATGAGAGCAAGAAAATTTATTTATTAAATCATTATCTTGAAGGTTTTAGAGGAACAGTATTCCGTCAGACGATGTTTGCGGAGTATGAACACATTATTCATAAGATGGCACAGGATGGAGAAGCTCTGACTGCTGAAAGCCTAACACAAAAATATTATGAGCTTAATAAAAAATACTTTGGTGATGATATTGTTATTGATGAGGAGATTGGTTTGGAATGGTCAAGAATCCCTCATTTCTACTACAATTATTATGTATACCAATATGCAACTGGATTCAGTGCAGCAGCAGCGTTAAGTAAACAGATTTTAGAGGAAGGGCAGCCGGCTGTTACGCGCTATATTGAATTCCTAAAAGCAGGCTCAAGTGATTTCCCAATTGAGGTTCTTAAAAAAGCAGGTGTAGACATGACTTCACCGAATCCGGTTGAAGAAGCTTGTAAAGTTTTTGAGGATAAATTAAATGAGCTGGAAGCTCTTTTAGATAAATAAAAATAATTCGAGGATTTTTTAAACCACCCCTTAGAAGTTAGACACCAATTTAACTTTTAAGGGGCGGTTTTTTTAAAATGGAATTAAATGCTGAAATTAAACTTAATGATTCCAGTACTAGTAACTCTAGAGGAGGGAAATAACCCTTGGAGGAAAAAGTTTTACACAATCCAAAAATTGAGGATCTTAGTGAAACTAAATTAGTAGGTTTTCGAGTTTTATGCGATAGCGAACAATATCTAAATGAAATTCCAAAAGCAGCACAACTTCTTAATGAACGTATGAATGAAATTCAACAGGTTACCAATTCATCTGTACAATATGGGGCATTTGTTGTTGATAACTATTCAGAAACTGAAGATGGTTATTGGATATGTGTTCAAGTTAACGAGTACGAGGATATACCGGATGATATGGTTTACTTAACGATTCCGCCTCAAAGATATGCTGTAGGCAAACATAATGGAGCTAATTATAGTATTAGAGATACATATGCAAGATTACACGCTTGGATTGAAAAAAACGGATATGAAAGACAATTAGATAAATGGCATTTAGAGAGGTATCATAGTTGGAATAATAAAGATAATCTAATTATTGAGTTATTGGATACTATTACAGAATCTTAAACTCTAAAAGTAAGTGCAGGCCAATCAAGAGAACTCGCCAATTTTCTGCGAGCTCTCACTTTAATTTATAACTATAACCGGTAGTTTTAGGCCAACTTAAGGCTTTTAGAATCCCTTGAATTTTTTTTGATAACCAAGACTATAGATAAAGATGAAAAAAGAGAGAAACAAAATAGGTGACGATACATAGAGAGGAATGATCCGCATAATCCCAAACAGCTGCAGGGGAATAGAAAATAAAACTAATAGGATTAAACTGCAAATATAAATTTTTTTCATAGAAATCATCCTTTATTACATAAGATAATTTGTACTGATTTCTAAAGAATATGGCAGAGGATAACCAAGTATGCAGTAAAAATGTCAGAAATGTGAATTAATGAACAAAGTGCTTGCATATGTGAAGAGAATTTGTTATATTACTATTGTGAAGTTGATCACTAGCAAACATTTACCCCTTTGTTTGACCGTGAAAAATTTCTCCCATCCCCTTTGTTCGTATGAAGAATAAGACTCTGTCCGATTACAGAGTCTTATTCTTATTTATACGGAAAAATATTCTAGGATAATAATTATAATGACGGTTTTTAATCGTTTTCTGCATATCTCCAATACGTTATGTTGGATGATGGTATCCTCTCAACCGTACGCTTCAAGAGTAATTTTTTCATTTCCCTTTCAACTTCTTGCTTATCCATTCGGTAAATAAATGTAATCTCATGAGTATTAATAATTTGAAAATCCTTAATACAGTCCTCTAAAGAGGGGAGTGATTGTGCTTTAGGCGGAAATCCTAACATCTCCTCAAGTATTTGAACATAAACTTCATAAGGGTAAGCCCCTGTTACCTTTATACCTTCATCTTCCATCTTTTGATTAAAGAAGACCAGGCTAGGCAGGTCAGTGACATCCATTTCTGATGAGATTTTTAAATCACATTGAAAAGCTTTTATGGCACTTTCTGAATTGATATCACGTGAAAACTCATCACAATCTATCTTGGCTTTATGAGCGCAGGCTAACAATGTATGCCAATTCGATACACTTTTTTGATCAAGAAATAAAGCCTCCTGAATTTTCTTAAAAAAACGATATCCAGCCTTCTTTCCTTGCATTTCTGCAGCTTTAATCGCGATAGGGGTGATATATAACGAGCTTTCAGGATTGTTGATCCAGATATTATCATCACAGGAAATACCCGACCTGTTTGCAGCTGAAAGGAATGATGGAAATGGGTGCTTAGCATTTGTATGCTTTCTTTCCACTTTTTTGCTAAACACATACTTTAAAGCAAAGTAATGTCCATATTCTAATTTCAGTCGTTTTATAATTCGTTCCAGCTCAAAGCAAATTGAACAAGTAGGATCTATAAATAAATAGATTTCTAATGGTTTTTCCAACGGTTTAAAATATTGATGGACAGACAGCCAATCCTGCCATTTTGGAATTGAAGAGTCATGCTTATTCATAACTATCACCTTTTTGCTGGATATCGTTTGTATTTATCATATGCTCAGCTGTTAAGGTAAGTCTGCCCAGCAGATACTCTCTTAAAGGAGAATCTAACTGAATACTATCCATAGCCTTCTCCATACAGCTCAGCCAGGCTTTTGCACGCATAGGTGTAATTTCAAAAGCAAGATGTCTTGCTCTCAGCATGGGATGACCATGTTCCTTAGTATACAAAGAAGGTCCACCAAGAAACTGAGTAAGAAATTGTTTCTGTTTACGAGCTGTCTCTGTAAGATCATCTGGAAAAATAGGAGCTAGCAACGGATGCGAACCCACATGATCATAAAATGCATCTATTAATTCAGATAACCGCTCTTTCCCTAATGCATCATATGGAGTTGGATTTTCTGCCATACATTATTCTCCCTCCATGAGTTGATAAGAATAATTTTAACAAGCAAGACTTGAATTATCCAATATACTGCTTTTTTTCCTGATTTTATAAGATTTTGAAGGGTAGATGCTAGCAGAGAAGCTTAGTAGAAGGTTATTGATAGTTCTTCAATTTGCATATATAAGGGGAAATAAAAAACTGTTCATTTTATGAACAGTTTTGCAGGTTTGGTTATTTTATGCGTAATAGGAAGTCATGACTTTATTTACATAGTTTTGCGTTTCTTTAAAAGGCGGTACACCACCGTATTTATCAACATTTCCTGGACCTGCATTATAAGAAGCTAAGGTCAATTCGATATTTCCATTATATTTAGTCATCATGGATTTAAGATACTTGGTTCCACCCATAATATTATCATAGGGGTCCATGATATTGTTTACGCCAAGAGATGAAGCCGTTTTGGGCATTAGCTGCATTAAGCCTGATGCCCCGGCTGAGCTAATGGCATTTGAATTATAGCCGCTTTCCTGCTGTATGACGGATCTGATTAATTTTTCAGGGACGTGATATTTATTGGAAGCTTCTTTTATAATGTCATCGTATTCTGTATTCTGATTCATAATTGCTGTACCAGTAGTTGATTGATTAGTAATTGGGACTGGATTGTACGCAATGGACGGAGAAGACGGAATGCTGCTGTTGATTATAGTAGCCAATGTACCTAATCCCGGATTGGCAGCAAGTGCATTATTCGTAGGATGGCTGACGGATGAAAGAACTTCATTCAGCAGAGCCTGAAATAAATTGGCAGAAGAAGGTGCCTGAGTTACAGAATTACTATCTGTTGGCCTCAGGGATCCGAGAGCTTGAAGCTGAATAATCGTATTGATGTCTCCTACGTTCATTATGTTCACTCCTTAGTAAGGTATAGTATCATTTGATTATAAAAACGTTGAACTTTATTTTCAGTTGGACGAAACGGAATGCCAGATTCTGATAAAAGCAGGTCAAATTCTTTCTTTCCTTGATCAAAGTTGTCCACTTCAAATTCTACCTCATAATCCTCTATTTGGAAATAGGAGCTATTATCTAAAACGAGCAGGCCGCTCTTATAAGGAAGCTCAACCCGTTTCGTTGTCAAGGTACCAAAATAACGAATTTCTTGTGGGTTGATTTTTAGATTTTTAATTCTTTCAGAGATTTTGCTATCAGGGATACCACCATCTTTTATGATTTTATTAGCTGTATCAGAGTCTATATCCCAGTTAGTTTCCAATAAGCCTTTTTGATTTTCAAGAGGCTGTTTAAGGGTCATCTCATAGGATGAATTTTTTTCACGTATACGTAAAGCTGAGGTATATTTTTTTAAGTCAAATGTAACTGTGTCAAAGTAATGATTTTTTTGTACTGTAAAATGTTCTGGCTTTATTTTAAAACGTTGCATGAGGTGGTTAAATTCCTCAAATGTCAGCAAATTTTTGAATTCAATTTCGATTTGTTCGCTCATATGTACATTCCTCCATGATAAACTTATGTATAACTATTATGACTTTTTGAATAGATAACATCAATCTTAGATATCCGTATAATCTTTGTGTTAAAATGGGTTTGAGCAATTTAGGGTAATAATTAGTACTAAATGTATTCATTAGCATGGTTGAATAAAGACGATTAATTCATAAAATACATACTAATACATGATAATGTCTTCGATTCTGAGTTTTCCCTTGCTCTCAATAACAAGAATATTGAAAAGTATTTCAGGTGGTGGAATCCATGAGTAGAAAATGGGATGAATTTTTAGCCCCCTATAAACAGGCGGTTGATGAGTTAAAGATCAAATTAAGGGGTATAAGAACCCAATGTGACTTAGAAAAAGAACATTCACCAATAGAGTTTGTTACAGGTCGCGTTAAACCGATCGCGAGTATCCTGGATAAGGCTTACCAAAAGCAAATTCCTGAGGAAAGACTTGAAATGGAATTACAGGATATAGCCGGTCTTCGAATTATGTGCCAATTTGTGGATGATATAAAACAGGTAGTTATGCTGTTACGACAAAGAACTGACTTTGTAATTATTGAAGAAAGAGACTATATTACAAATAAAAAAGCAAGTGGATACCGTTCGTATCATGTAGTTATTGAATATCCGGTTCAAACGATTCACGGAGAGAAAAAAATATTAGCGGAAATACAAATTCGTACCCTTGCCATGAATTTCTGGGCTACGATAGAGCATTCACTTAATTATAAGTATAACGGACAGTTCCCGGAAACATTACGCAATCGCTTAGAGAGATTAGCTGAAGCAGCTTTCCATATGGATGAAGAAATGACACAGATCAAAATGGAAATCCAGGAAGCGCAGCAATATGTCTTTAAGAAGAGGGGGAAATAACACTTTACAGGTGGGGATTATGATGAAATATGCAGTTACGTCTAAAGGAGATACCAAATCCAATCATTTTATGGAGCAAGTGAAGGATCAATTGGATAGTCTGGGTGTTATTTATGATGAGGATCAACCTGATGTTGTTATATCTGTCGGCGGTGATGGAACATTGTTATATGCCTTTCATCGTTATAGCTCACGTCTTGATAAAACAGCATTTATAGGTGTACATACGGGTCATTTAGGTTTTTACGCTGACTGGAGACCTGAAGAGATTACAAAGCTAGCTAATGCTATAGCTAAGACGCCTTACCAAACTGTTGAGTACCCACTGCTGGAGGTTACTGTTCGATACAGTCACGGTGGCAGAGAGTCAAAATATTTAGCCTTGAATGAATCAACTGTTAAAAGTGTGGGGAGTACATTGGTGATGGACGTAGAAATTAGAGGGCAATCCTTTGAGAGGTTTAGAGGAGATGGTTTGTGCGTATCTACTCCTTCAGGCAGTACTGCTTATAATAAAGCCCTTGGTGGTGCTATTATTCATCCTTCCATCCCTGCTGTGCAATTGACGGAAATGGCTTCAATCAATAATAGAGTGTTCCGTACAATTGGATCTCCTCTAATACTGCCAGGTCATCATACCTGTATGATGAAACCAGTAACAAATGATGATTTTCAAATTACAATTGACCATTTAAGTCTTTTGCATAAAGAGGTAAAATCGATTCAATTCAGAGTGGCAGATGAACGAATTCGTTTTGCTCGTTTTAGACCTTTCCCATTTTGGAAAAGAGTTCGTGATTCTTTTGTTACAGAATAAAAAGAAAGTTATAGTAGGTGACCTAAAAGAATGCAATTGTCTTTTGGTCACCTTTTTTACTGAATAAATAATCCTTTAGCTTAAAAAGCTATAAATATGAATAATGAAAAGGAAGGTCTCCATGGTGAAGCCATTTACATTAGAGTGGACAGTAGAAAATCAGGAAAGCAATAAAGTTTTGAGAGAATATTTGGCGGATAAAAAAATATCAAAATCAGCGTTGGCAGATATTAAATTTAAGGGTGGTTATATTTTTGTTAATCAGCAAGAAGTGACGGTGCGATACATATTAAAAACTGGTGATCAGGTTACCGTAATCTTCCCGAAAGAGGTGGGAAGTGAGCAGCTGATAGGTGAGAAGATACCTCTTTCTATTATCTATGAGGATAACTATGTAATGGTCGTCGAAAAACCGGCCGGCATGTCTACAATTCCATCTAGAGAGCATCCAGCCGGTAGCTTAGCCAATGCAATCATTGGCCATTATGAACAAATTGGCCATTCAGCGACCGTTCATATTGTCACAAGATTGGACCGGGATACGTCTGGCTTGGTCTTAATAGCCAAGCATCGCCATATACACCATTTATTAAGTTTGTCTAAATCTATAAAAACGGTGGAGAGAAAATATAAAGCAATCGTCACCGGTGTGATTACACCCTTGGCTGGAACAGTGGAAGAACCTATTGGCCGTATGGATACCAGCATTATTAAACGTGAGGTACGGGAAGATGGCCAATATGCATGCACGGAATATAAAACGCTGCAATTATTTGAACGGTATTCACTTGTGGAATTAAAGCTGCAAACCGGAAGAACGCATCAAATACGAGTACATATGGCACATTTGGGGCATCCGCTAATAGGTGATGATTTATATGGGGAAAGCAGACAACTGATTAAGCGGCAGGCATTACATTGTTATTCGTTGAAATTTCTTCATCCAATAACGGGGAAAGAACTTTCGTTTGAGAGTGAATTACCAGAAGATATGATGCAATTAATATAGGGCTTATGAGTATTTGAGCAGATATATCTATTTTTAAAATAAATAAACTGAGGATAAATAAAGTTTTGCAAATAAGTATTTTAAAAGGAGTGAAAATAATGGTAAATAACATCAAAACAATAGATGAATGGATTGCTGATAATCATTTGAATCCAACCGAAGTTGGTTTTATTGAAACAATCCTTACCTTTGCTTCTACAGTAAGGCATCTCCAACATAAAAAGACAGCTATGAATGAGGCGATCAGGACCATGTTTCCTGATAAAAGAGCTGAAATAACTCCAAAAATAACATACCAACAACTTGAGAAAATCCTGATAGACAATGACATATCAATTGATTTGGAGACAATGCTCAATCAATACCTTTCACAAGGAGTATGTGTTGACCTATGTAATGAGTTACTTCTGGATCGAGGATAATTCGATTTTTTTAACCAAAAGTTTTCTTGGAAAATAAAAAGGTGCTGAATGTCGCATAATAGGACAATCAGACACCTTTAATTACTAGAATTAATTGTCATAAGTATGAAATTTTTCTGGAACAAGCTGTTGAGAGGAGGTTACTGAGAAAAGGGCCATATCTGGGTAACGCAAAGCAGTTAATTTTCCTCCAAATACAGCTCCTGTATCGATATTGTACGTATTATTTTTAATTCTTGGTTCGCGGACAGGCGTATGCCCATAGACAATAATCGGATCACCTGGATGTCGAAGTGCCCAGTCCCTTCGTTCTGGTCTTCCATCCGGCAGTGTTTTTCCGGTTATATCCCCATATAAAACAAATGTTTTAACACCCTTATGTGTTGCTCCTATAAATTCTTTTTTGATACCGGCATGTGCAAGGACAAGCTTACCTTGATCTAAGACAAGATAAAGAGGAGCTGACTCGTATAATTGCATAAAATGGTCGCGCACCTTCTTTCTTACTGGTTTAGATAAAGCCTCAAGTTCAGCAATCGTTGTCTCTAAGCCATGTACAGCCTTTACTTTATTGCCTAGGAAATAACGATATAGTTTATTGCAATGATTACCCGGTATATATAAGGCAGTTTTCCGTTGTATGGTTAATGACCATACAAGGTTAATCATCTCTATAGAATTAGGTCCTCGATCAGTAATATCGCCTATAAAGACAGGGGTATTTCCGTTTGGATGGACAGGAATATTATCCTCATTAAATTGATAACCCAGTTTGTGGAATAATTCGATACATTCCCCATAACAACCATGTACATCGCCTATACAATCATAGATCATTTGCATCACTTCCTTCTATTACCTCTATATTACCCTTTTTTAAAGGGTTTCAATTATATCTATTTAGGAAATTGTAAAGGGTATGATAGATACGCCTTAAACGACATAAAAAAAGGTATGGTGACCTCTAAAATGGAAATTCAGGAAAGCAAGCAAAGAGATTTACTGCGTTTATTAAAAGAAGAGAACCTCCAACAGTTTCGGATTATATTTTTAGATATTCACCCCTATGATCAGGCAAAGTTTTATGCGAATTTAGAAGAAAAAGAACGGGCAACTGTTCATCACTTTCTCTCACCGGATGAAATGGCAGAGCTAATAGGGAATCTTGCTTATGAATATGAAGAAGAGATTGTAGAGAGAATTTTAGCAGAAATGGATCCTCGATATGCCGCCTCTATTTTAGCTGAAATGCATCCGGATGATGCTGTTGATTTGCTCAGTAATTTGGATAAGGAACAAATAATCAGTTATTTGTCTTTAATGGATGAAGAACAATCGCAAAATATCATGCATTTGCTTCACTATGAGGAATCAACTGCAGGAAGTATCATGACGACTGAATTTATAAGCATTGCAGAGAATCAAACAGTAGGATCTGCCATGAAACTAGTGAGGAAGGAAGCACAGGATGCTGAATTAATTTATTATATTTATGTTATGGATGAAAAGCAAAAATTAACAGGGGTACTATCCCTGCGTGATTTGATTGTGGCAGATGATGATACAATGGTCTTTGAATTAATGAACAAACAGGTCTATTCGGTGAAAGTAAGCGATGATCAGGAAGAAATAGCTCGAAAAATGAGAGACTATGATTTCGTTGCGATGCCGGTTGTTGATTTTCAGCATCATCTGGTCGGCATTATAACATTTGACGATATGATTGATGTTATGTATGAAATAGCTTCCGATGATTATTCCAAATTAGCAGGGGTATCCGATATGGAATACATAGATAAAAGTCCTTTTTCATCTGCCCGTAAAAGACTCCCGTGGTTGATTATATTATTATTTCTAGGCATGATTACCGCTAATTTAATCGGTCAATTTGAAGAAACTTTATCGAAAAAGGCAATTCTGGCGGTGTTCATCCCCTTAATTGCAGGGATGGCTGGGAATACAGGTACACAAAGCTTGGCTGTTATAGTGAGAGGAATTGCTACAGGGCAAATTGAGGATGAAAACAAGCTAAAGCTCCTTTGGCGTGAAGCGGGAACAGGACTTATAACCGGAATATCATGTGGAATCGTGGTTACCATTATCGTTTATGTTTGGAAAGGTGAACTAATTCTTGCTGCCCTCGTTGGTATTTCCATACTGGTAACATTAATTGTCGCCACATTAGCGGGTAGCCTTGTGCCTTTATTGATGCATAAGATGAATATTGATCCTGCTGTAGCCTCAGGACCATTTATTACGACCATTAATGACTTAATAAGTATTCTTATTTACTTTGGAATGGCTACTCTCTTTATGGGTTATCTCACATGATATATTTAGCTGAAAAAACAGAAAATGGTTGCGATTCTTCTTTACTTAGTTTAAATTAGTAGTAGGTACTAATAACTTGTGTTAATTATTTAAGGAGGAATCCTTCCTATGAACTTAAGTATGGATGGGAAAACTATTGTTGTAATGGGTGTGGCAAATAAAAGAAGTATAGCTTGGGGTATAGCTAATTCACTTTACCAGGCTGGTGCTAGATTAATTTTTACATATGCAGGGGAACGAATGGAAAAGAGTGTTTATGACCTTGTAAACAGCTTAGAGGGTGGAGAAGAGACCTTCGTCCTGCCATGTGATGTTACAAAAGATGATGAAATCGAAGGATGTTTTGCTACGATTAGAGAAAAATATGGAAAGATAGACGGGATTGCGCACTGTATTGCTTTTGCCAATAAGGAAGAGCTTAAAGGTGAGTATATGAACACGACGAGGGACGGGTTCCTATTGGCCCAAAATATTAGCTCTTATTCATTAACAGCTGTTGCAAAAGCAGCAAAAGAAATCCTGAATGAAGGGGCTAGTATCGTTACTCTTACTTATCTTGGTGGTGAACGAGTAGTCCAAAACTATAATGTCATGGGTGTGGCCAAGGCCTCACTTGAAGCAAGTGTGAAATATTTGGCTAATGATCTTGGGCCTAACGGCGTAAGAGTAAATTCTATTTCAGCAGGAGCAATCAGAACCTTGTCGGCCAAAGGAGTCGGCGATTTTAATGAAATTCGAAAAGTATTTGAAGAGCGTGCACCTTTGCGCAGACAAGTAACCCAGGAGGAAGTGGGAGACACAGCCCTATTCCTGTTCAGTCCATTGTCCCGGGGAATTACGGGGGAAAATATCCATGTGGATTCAGGGTATCACATCTTAAGCTTATAAATAAAATGACTCTCTATTGCAAGGTGGCTTTGATAACCGCTTTTGAAATAGAGAGTTTTTTTTATGAAAAGTGTTACTGTGTAAATCAGTCAATCAATCACCTAAATAAAGTGGAACTGTTCCCCCTTCATTATTGTGTTAAGATCCAATATTATTCTCCTATACAATAAAAATGTTATAAATTTCTAATAAAATGATAGTCAATTGGGAAAAGCTGTGACATAATAAATCATAATATTTTAAATATTTTAATAAATTACATAATAATATTACGCAGGAGGGAATGGCTTGGATGACACTGTGGTTTTAGATGTAAACCATTTAACCGTTTCTTTTATGGATGATGGAAAATTGGTTCCTGCAGTTGAGAATATCGATTTCCAACTTCATAAAGGAGAAATTCTTGGTATTGTTGGTGAATCAGGAAGTGGGAAGAGTTTGACCTCTTTATCCATTATGGGACTGCTTCCACAACCGCCGGCTATTGTTGATCCCCAGGCAGTCATTAATTTTGAGGGAGACAATTTATTAAAAAAATCCGAATCAAAAATGAGGAAAATTCGCGGGGATCGGATATCTATGATCTTTCAGGAACCGATGACTTCTCTTAATCCTTTGTTTACAATCGGCCAACAAATGATTGAAGCATACAGGCTGCATAGAAACAGTAATAAAGTTAAGGCGCGTACTGAATGTATGGAAATGTTAAAGCAGGTAGGGCTGCCTCGGGCTGCTGATTTAATGAAAAATTATCCACATGAGTTATCAGGCGGTATGAGACAGAGGGTTATGATTGCGATGGCCATGGTTTGCAAACCAAACATATTGATTGCAGATGAACCGACTACGGCACTTGATGTTACCATTCAAGCCCAAATTCTTAAGCTGATGAAAGATTTAAATAATCAAACTGAAACATCAATCATTCTCATTACTCATGATCTTGGAGTGGTGGCTGAAATATGCGATCGCGTTCTTGTTATGTACGCAGGAAAAATTGTTGAGAAAGGAACGGTCAGGGATATATTTAAAAATCCTAAACATCCATACACAAAAGGATTACTGAAATCTGTACCCGACATCCGGCAGAAAGATAGTAAATTATATTCCATTCCAGGTAATGTTCCGAAACCAGGAATGATTCAAAATGGCTGTGTATTTGCTCCGCGTTGTGAATATGCCATGCCTGCCTGTGCCACAATGACTCCGGAATTACAAAAGGTGTCTCCCCAATATCAATGGGTAAGGTGCCTATTATATCAGGGACAGGAAGGAGGCATCCATCATGACGGAGCTATTAAAAGTTGAAGGCCTGAAGAAATTTTTCCCTATTAATGGAGGAGTTTTGAGCAGGAAGATTGGTGAAGTAAAAGCCGTCAATGATATATCCTTTCATGTGAAAAAAGGGGAAACTCTTGGGATTGTTGGGGAAAGTGGCTGTGGAAAGTCAACAACCGGCAGATTATTAATGAGATTGATTGACCCAACAGAAGGAAGTATTGTCTTCGAAGATAAGGAAATCATGTCTATGTCAAAAAAGCAGCTTAGACAAGTGCGACGTGATATTCAAATGGTTTTTCAGGATCCTTATGCGTCATTAAATCCGAGGCATTCCGTCCAGCAAATATTAGAAGAACCTTTAATTGTTCATGGCATTGGCAATAAGAAGGAGCGGGCAAATAGGGTAGCAGAAATGATAGATGTTGTGGGACTCAGTTCCTATCATTTAAAACGTTATCCCCATCAATTCAGTGGCGGTCAGCGTCAGCGGATCGGTATTGCCCGAGCCCTAATGACAAAACCTAAATTAATTATTGCAGATGAGCCTGTTTCTGCGCTTGATGTATCCATACAGGCCCAGGTACTAAACCTGTTAAAGGATATCCAAAAAGAATTTGGACTTACTTATATTTTTATAGCACATGATCTGGGGGTTGTCAGGCATATTAGTGATCGCGTTGGAGTCATGTATTTGGGGAGAATGGTAGAATTGTCGGGCAGCGAAGAGTTATACGAACACCCTCTTCACCCGTACACACAAGCTTTATTATCTTCAGTACCAATACCAGACCCTGATATTAAACGTGAATCCATCATCTTAACTGGAGACATCCCAAGCGCATCCAATCCACCGAGTGGTTGTGCATTCCATACTAGATGTCAGCATGCAATGGAAGTTTGTAAGACTATTAATCCAGTATACCAAGAAATAAAAGGGGATCATTATGCTGCATGTCATCTCCATGGTGAACATGACAGCAATGATAATAAACAAATATAAGAGGGGGTTTCATATGAAAAAGCTTTTATTGGCTATGGTCAGTATTCTAATGCTAAGCGTTGTACTGGCAGCATGTAATTCTGGCGACAAGGAGACTGAAGGTGGAGGCAGTGAAGAGAAAGGAAATACAAAGGATACACTTGTTTTTGGGCGTGGCGGTGATTCCACTTCGTTAGATCCAATCACGACAACCGAAGGAGAGTCATTTAAAGTCACGATTAATATTTTTGATACACTGCTAACTTACGGTAAACAGGATACGACGCTGCAACCTGGGTTGGCTGAAAAATGGGAGGCTTCTGATGATGGTCTTTCATATACATTTACATTGAAAAAAGGCGTTAAGTTTCATGATGGTACTGATTTTAACGCAGAAGCAGTAGTATTCAACTTTAACAGATGGATGAATGGCAATGCTGATCAGTTTCCATATTACAGCATGTTTGGCGGCTATAAAAAAGATGAAGGGCATGTCATTAAGGAAGTAAAAGCGGTTGATGAATCGACTGTTCAATTTACTTTGAAAAGACCTCAGGCGACCTTCCTTAAAAATATTGCAATGAGCTGTTTTGGAATTGCCAGCCCTACTGCAGTTGAAAAAGATGGTGATAAGTTCCGGGAAAATCCAGTTGGTACCGGTCCGTATAAATTTAAAGAAAAAGCAAATGACAAAATCGTTATTGAAAAGAATGAAGATTATTATGTAGACGGAGAGCCAAAATTAAAAACAATTATTTTCCGTACGATTCCTGATAACTCGGCACGTTTGAATTCATTAAAGATTGGTGAGATTGATGTGATGGACGGTGTAAACCCATCAGACCTTGAAACAATTAAAGGAGATGCAAATTTACAGGCTATTGAACGTCCTTCCATGAACGTTGGGTATCTTGGCTTTAATGTAACGAAAAAACCATTTGATAATCCAAAAGTCCGTCAGGCTTTAAGCCATGCCGTTGATAAGCAAGCTATCATTGATGCTTTCTATTTAGGAATGGCAAAACCAGCGAAAAATCCTCTGCCGGATTCAGTGGAAGGCTATAACGATGAAATTCAGGATTATGAATTTGATTTAGATAAAGCAAAAGAATTATTAAAAGAAGCTGGTTATCCGGATGGATTTAAAATGGATCTTTGGGCTATGCCAGTTCCGCGTCCATATATACCAGAAGGAAAGAAAATTGCAGAAGCGATTCAGGCAAATTTTGAAAAAATTGGAGTTAAGGCAGAAATTCAAACTGTAGAATGGGCTACATACCTTGAAAAGGCAGCAGCTGGCGAGTTCCCGGCCTATATGCTGGGCTGGACAGGTGATAATGGAGACCCTGATAACTTTATCTATACATTGCTTGATAAAGATTCAATCGGATCTAACAACTATTCCTATTACGCGAATGATAAGCTCCACGACATTTTAATTGAAGCGCAAACAATTGTTGATCAAGACAAACGGAATGAGCTATATAAACAGGCTCAAGAAATTATCCATGAAGATGCACCGTGGATTCCGCTCGTTCACTCAACGCCTTTGTTGGCAGCATCAGCTGATTTAACGGGACTTATACCGCATCCGACCGGATCAGATATTTTAAAGAATGTAGAATTCAAGTAAAACTGTGTTAAGTAAGGGCGCCTTTACATGGATGATTCATATAGGGGCGCCTGTTTATTATGGAGGTGCATACAGATGTTTTCTTATACAATGAAAAGGATTCTGTCTGTTATACCGGTTCTGTTTGGAATGACGCTGATTGTATTTGCCATTGTCAGAGCCATTCCTGGAGATCCGGCACAGGTTATTTTAGGGCAAAGGGCAACAAAAGAGTCCATTGCAGTTTTAACTCAAGAGCTTGGATTGGACAAAGCCTGGTATGTTCAATACATAGATTATATTAAGAATTTGTTTACCGGTGATTTGGGTACATCCATTAGAACGAATGCAGAGATTACTAGTGAGATATGGCCATATATTGCTGCTACGCTAGAATTAACGCTAGTTGCGATGATTATTGCCATCGTTATTGGTGTAAATGCCGGCATCATCAGTGCGTGGTTTTCAAATTCCTGGTTTGATTATTTAGCTATGATATTAGCCTTAATTGGAGTATCCATGCCTATTTTTTGGCTGGGGTTAATGGAGCAATGGGCTTTTTCCCTTCAGCTGGGTTGGTTACCGACAACGGGACGTGAAGATATCAGAGATCCAATCAATGCGATAACTAATTTGTATTTGGTGGATACGTTGCTGCAAGGTGATTTCGATCAATTTTTTGTGGCGGTTAAGCATTTGATTATGCCAAGTATCGCTTTAGCAACTATTCCAATGGCCATTATTGCTAGGATGACAAGATCGACTATGCTTGAAGTTATGAAATCAGATTTTATTCGTACAGCACGTGCAAAAGGTGTCAGTATGTTTTGGGTGGTGTACAAGCACTCTTTGAAAAATGCATTTATTCCGGTTTTAACTGTCATAGGGCTGCAAACAGGATTACTTCTTGGAGGGGCTATTCTGACAGAAACTATTTTTGCTTGGCCGGGCATAGGGCGTTATTTATATGAAGCAATCGGCTATCGTGACTATCCGGTTATTCAATCTGGTATTTTACTGATTGCGGCTGCTTTTGTATTCATTAACTTAGTTGTCGACCTCCTTTATGCATTGGTCGATCCACGAATTAAATACTCCAAATAAAGGGTGGTGTAGACATTGGGGGAATTAGTACGAAATACAGAAGAGACACCATTGGTAATGGATGAAAAAGTGGTTTCTCCATGGGGGGAATCATGGGCTGCCTTTAAACGTAATCGTTTGGCAATGGTGGGCCTTGGTATCGTCTTATTCTTTATATTATTGGCATTATTAGCTCCGATTATTGCTCCTTATGGATATAAGGAGGTTAGTTTGACAGACCGTTTAAAACCGCCATCTGCTGAACATTGGTTTGGAACAGATGACTTTGGGAGGGATATTCTTTCACGAATATTATATGGTGCGCGTATATCCTTATCCGTTGGATTTTTCTCTGTACTGGGTTCTGTTATAGTAGGTTCAATAATGGGGCTTGTAGCTGGATATTATGGCGGATGGATTGATACAATTATTTCACGTTTTTTTGACATCCTTCTTGCCTTTCCAAGTATCTTATTGGCAATCGCGATTATTTCTATTTTAGGGCCATCTCTGCAAAATGCCCTGATTGCAATCGCCATTATAAATATTCCGAATTTTGGCCGCCTCATAAGATCTAGAGTACTGAGTGTTAAACAAGAGGAATATATTATGGCAGCCAATGCAATTGGTATGAAGGATTCAAGAATTCTCTTTCGTCATATCCTTCCAAACAGTATGACACCAATTATTGTTCAGGCAACATTGGCAATTGCAACAGCAATTATAGAAGCAGCGGCGCTTGGATTCCTCGGTTTGGGAGCACAGGCACCGACACCTGAATGGGGAAAAATGCTGGCGGATTCGAAGGGTTTTTTAGTACAGGCTCCCGGAACGCTCTTTTTCCCAGGATTGGCTATCATGTTAACTGTCCTAGGATTTAATTTATTGGGTGATGGACTGAGAGATGCCCTTGATCCAAAAATGAAACAGCGTTAAATAAGAAAATAAAAATAGTATGAACCGCTCCTCTGCAATTGTCAGAGAGCGGTTTTTTTGCGAAAAATTGGCTATGGGCAGGCAATGTCATGATAAACCATAATTAACGCTTTCAGCAAAGAGGGGAGCTCAGATATATCTACAGTCTTTTGCACATATATATAGCAGATAGAAGCTAAGGAGGTAACTATATGAGCCATAATGAGATTAATAGTGCACTGCCAGCAAATGCTTGGCTTGATAAGGAGCAAATAATGAGACGATTGCGTGAAGAAGAAATAGTGGAAATAGATGACTTTTTTACAAATACTGCGACTAAAGAATTGATGCATAAAATTAATCAGCAACAGGAATGGGAACAACATATTGCTGATAAAGATAATTCGCGTGAAGGACTTGAAGAGGGAAATAGTGATGATAGTTTGCAGCAGCAGCCCCCATTATTAAGCTTTGAGATAGAAAAGAAACAATATACTGATTTGCTGAAAGAACGGGAGCCTGATTTATTGGATGTAAGTGAAGCGAATGGAAAAACAAAGCGTAAACGTATAGAGGATATGACGAAGGAGGAATTAGTCACCTATCTCTCCAAAATGCCGTCGCTCATGTCGAGCCCGGTCTGCGATTTTATAGTGGAAGATGGGAAGCGGCTGAGGGGAACGATTGAAAAAGTAAAGGGGGATTATGTCTATATTAAAGTTGCGTTTGGGAAGAAATGGATTAAATATACATTGCAGCAAATAAAAGAAATAAAAATAGTTCGTTTTTAAAATACTTCTGTATCGGATCTGGTTATCTGTATTAGACAAACCAAACCTTCCTACATACTTATACTGTATGAGTCCTAATCAGGGAAGGAGGACCCCTTTTATGAAGATACCAAAACAAAAAGCAAGCCAAATCAAGAGAACGCCTTCCAAGCAAAAGAAAAAAAACTGTGGATGTACAAAAAATAATAAAAAAGGTCGTTTACAACCATAACCTGCTGTTTAGTCAGCAGTTTTTTTTATTTTAGGTTGTTATGCAGCAATTAAGCTACATCTAATGTTATTCCAAATAAATTGGATAAAATGCCGTGTTTAACAAACAATACAGGATAATAATTTCAATTTGTAATGAGGGGGTGATGGTGCTATGAATAAAAGGATTTCTGTATTTTTAATTATAGCTATGTTTTTCACAATAGTAAGCGGATGTTCCGGTGACTCAAGCAGTAAAGAAGCCAAGATGTCACTTATTCAATCCGTGGATCAAGATCCCGTTTATCTTGGTGATCATTCAAAGGCACCATTAGAGAAAATAAAAGAGAAAGTAGCTTCCCATAAAGAAATCTACGATGTGGCTGTTGTCCAAAAGGATAAAGATATTTTGGTTGCGTACAAGGTTAAGCATATGCAACGCTTTCGAATGAAAAGTATCGAAAGTAAATTAGATAAGGAGTTAAAGAAAAACTTTAAATCCTTTGATTTTACTGTATCAAGTGATATGAAAATATTTCTTGAAACAGTCGAGTTAATCGTGAATGTGAAGGATAAAGGTTACTCCAAGAAAAAAGCTGGAAAATGGTTTGATAAAATAATGAAACTACAGAAGGATATGGCATAGGCAGGTGTACATATGGCAAATAAAAAGAATGAAAAACTAACCCCTGAACAACAAAAATATAAAGAGCTGGAACAAAAATATGAAGCAAAACGTCCTGTTGTAAAGAATTGTATTAAGGCATTTTTTGTAGGTGGGCTATTTTGTCTACTAGGACAAGTTATTACGTATATGTATATATTTTATTTTAATTTTACTGAGCAAACAGCCAGTAACCCAACTGTAGCAACGATGATATTTTTAGCTATGTTATTAACAGGCTTTGGGGTTTACGATCGAATTGGCCAATTTGCTGGAGCGGGAAGTGCTGTTCCAGTTACGGGATTTGGTAATTCCGTCATTTCAGCAGCGATTGAGCATAGAACAGAAGGATTTGTGCTTGGGGTAGGAGGAAATATATTTAAATTGGCTGGAACTGTAATCCTATATGGTGTTTTTTCAGCATTTGTCGTTGCATTAGTAAAGCAAATCTATCTAATGGTTATAGGAGGTTAATATGCTAACTGGTAAACAAACCTGGGTGCTGCATAATCATCCTGTCATTTCCTCTACAGGCGTAGCTGTCGGTCCTTTTGAAGGCAATGGCCGTTTGGCTGATGATTTTGATATTATTCATGATGATCTTTGGCTAAATCAGAAAACATATGAGAAAGCGAACCGTGTATTAATTGAGGAAGCGGTTCAAAAAGCTTTGGATAAAAAGAAATTGCAAACTCGTGATATTCAATTTTTCTTTGCGGGAGATTTAATTAACCAAATCACACCTACTAGCTTTGCAGCCCGGACATTGGCCATCCCATATTTTGGGCTGTTTGGTGCATGCTCAACATCTATGGAAGGCCTTGCACTGGCATCCTTTATTATTAATTATGACGGTGCCAACAAGATATTGACTGGTGCCTCAAGCCATAATACAACCGTAGAAAAGCAATTCAGGTATCCAACAGAATATGGCGGTCAAAAACCGCCAACTGCCCAATGGACCGTAACGGGGGCGGGAGTTGCCTTGGTGGAGAAGAATGATAACTCATCTGAAAGTAAGCTCGTTGTAACCAGTGCAACCATCGGTAAAGTTGTTGATATGGGATTGAAGGATCCATTTAATATGGGAGGCGCGATGGCACCTGCTGCAGCAGATACGATTTATCATCACTTCAGGGATTTAAACCTTGACGAGGACTATTATGACCTTGTTGTTACAGGTGACCTTGGGAAAATTGGTCATGACACTGCGATTGACTTACTGGAGCAGAAGGGCTTAAAGCTAAATAAAGAAAAATTTAGGGATTGCGGTTTAATGATTTATAAAGACGATCAACCAGTAAGATCAGGTGGAAGCGGTGCAGGATGCTCCGCGACTGTTCTATATGGCCATTTACTTAATGAAATGAGAAAGGGTACATATAAACGCATCTTACTGGCAGCAACCGGAGCGCTTCTTTCTCCGCTGACCTTCCAGCAAGGGGAGTCCATTCCATGTATAGCACACGCAGTTGCTATTGAAAGACTATAGCGTTGAAAGGTGAGGAGCATATATGCTGGCAATGTTTTTTTGGGCCTTTGTTGTAGGAGGCATTATTTGTGTGATTGGACAGCTTCTATTTGATGTAGCAAAATTAACGCCTGCCCATACTCTTTCGACATTTGTTGTCATTGGCGCTATATTGGGTGGTTTTGGATGGTATGAACCATTATTGGATTTTGCAGGTGCTGGGGCATCTATTCCGATAGTAAGCTTTGGGAATTCGCTTGTAAACGGTGCTTTAGAGGAAGCAGAGAAGCATGGCATCGTTGGCGTGTTAACCGGAATGTTTAAAATTACATCATCAGGCATAACGGCAGCGATAGTCTTTGGATTTATCGCAGCCTTGATTTTTAAACCAAAAGGTTAATGAAAGAGAACCCATTAATTGTATTCTAAAATTTAAATGGATGGATGCAAAAGCGGTTGTAAGAGGGCTGGAGAGGGCTAGTAACAGCATGTGGAATGTATGATTGGTAATTTGTGTAACTTGGAAGAAAAATTCCATTTTCATGGTATTATAAAATTGAAAAAGCCGATAATTGATACCTGTTTAGAAGATCTAACACTCCAATTCCGTTGAATATATTCTGTATTAAAACAATAAGTTATGGGGAGGGCGCATGCTCTTCCTTTTTGAGGTGTAGAATTTTTTATCTGGAAAGAAGGTAAAACGGTGAAAGAAAAACTAATTCATATGAGAGATAAATTGAATGATATTAGTCGTCGTAATCGCTCTATTCGATTATTGAAAATCTACAATAAATGGAGTTTCGATTTAACTGAACTAGATAAGTTATCAAACAATAATGAAAAAATCAGTGAAGCTATTGTAAAGAAAATCGTCATGCAGTCTAAAGGTGAAATTACGTTACTTAAGCCAACAATAGAGAATGAAGATTCAATGGTCATTTCGAAAAAACTCACAGATTTATTGCGAAATATAAAAGGAATTGAAGAAGAAACAGGTATTCACGACTTTTATTTAGGCTACCCCTTTATATCAGGAAGCCTCTCTGATGGGACTTTTTTTCAGGCTCCCCTATTCTTATATCCACTTCGTTTAGAAAAAAGTAAGGTAAATACACAGAGATGGATCATTCGTGTGGAAGAAGGTGGTCCGCAAATCAATCGAACTTTATTTTTGGCGTTTAAGAAATTAAATAGTGTCCAGTTTACCGAAGAATTTTTCGAAGAGGCTGCAGAAATCGCTAATTCTTATGAGAGGGAAAAATGGGATACTTTCTTCAGGGCGCATGATATTAATCTTTCATATTCTAATGAAGGACTCACAAAGTTAAAAGAATATAAGAGGGATGAAATTCCTGAATCCACTGGAATTGTACTATTGGAAAATGCGATTATCGGGAACTTTCCACAAGGGGGTTCTTCACTAGTTAAAGACTTTGATGCCTTGATAGACCTTTCAGAAGAATCTAATCTATCATCGTTAGTCAGTGAATTGATAGAACCACAAGAGTTTGAGTCAGCAGAAGATATAAACAATGAAGATAATCAGACTAATGAAGAACCGGATATAATGAATTTGCTTGTTACGGATGGGTCACAGGAGGAAATATTAAAAGAAGCGAGATATAAGAAAGGGATTGTTGTTCACGGACCGCCAGGAACAGGAAAATCCCAGGTTATAGTTAATTTAATTACAGACGCACTTAGTCAGGGAAAGAAAATATTAGTAGTTTGTCAGAAAAGGGCTGCTCTAGATGTAGTATACCAACGCTTAGACGGGCTGAGATTATCCAATCATATAGCTTTGGTGCATGATGAAAAAACAGATCGAAAGCCGCTTTATAATAAAATTAGTGCTGTTCTTGAGACTAATAGAGTATTATTTGATCGGTCACTTGAAGATTTAAAATCTACATCAAATAGCTTGTTTACTCATGAAAAGCTATTAAATGATATTGCTAAAGGGCTTTATGAGTACCAGGATTTTGGGTATCGTTTGTATGATTTATACGGAAAAGCAACATTATTAGATAATATGAGCAAAATGCTAAATTTAAAACCTGTCTTAAGTGAGTTAAATAAAGATATATTAGATGAGATCAGCGGAAAAATATACAGTTATGCAGAATGGTACGAGCGATTCGGCAGCGAGTCTTACGAATTGAAAAAGCGTAAATCATTTGCTCGATTTTCCATTAAAGATAAGCTTAACCTAGTAGAACTTCTGAATGATTTAATTGTGAAAGCGAAGAACGCCTCTGATTATTTGGATTCCTTAGATTACAAAAAAATTACACCTGCGTATACATGGCTGGTAGGTGACAAGTTAGATAGCATTTATCCTGATTTAGAGGGTACTGGTAAAAAGACACTGCAAGGCTTGAGAATATGGTGGTGGACCTCTTTTTCTGGTAAAGCAATTATCGAAGAGTTATTAGAGGGCGGAAAATTTAAAGGAACAAGTTCTGCAGACTGGATCAAAATTAAGCAAGCCCTTATAATCATGAATCAATTAGGTAAAGAAACAAAGAAAATGTCTGATGAAATCAACCAGCTAAAAAAATATTTCGATGAAAAAATGATCGAAAATTATCAAAGCAGAATTGCGGATGGAGATATTCCATTACAGGAATTAGATCAATTATTAGAGTATATTCATCAAGATTTTGAGGACTTACAGCAAATGGATTCATATTGGGAAGAGTGTTCAGAGGTCACGAAGAAAATCATTCAAGAACTCAGCATGAAAAGTCCTGCTTCTGAACAAGCTCTACCGGAGTACTGGGTCCAGTTATTTAAAAACTCGGCATATATTCATTGGATTGATGAAACGGAAAATAAATATCCTGAAGTTAAGAAGATTTCAACGAGCGAATTTTCAAGGATACGGGAAAAGTTTAGTCAACTGGTTGACCGAAAAAGAGAAGTTGCTAACCAATATTTAATTCATCAATTGACACAATCAGTCGAGGAGCTTAAGAAAGCTTACCCGAGGGAAATGAGAGATCTTAAACATCAGGCAGGGAAAAAGAGGATGATTTGGCCACTGCGCAAATTAGTGAATGAATTTACTGAGAAGGGTCTTGTGAATTTAATGCCGGTTTGGTTGGCATCACCCGAAATAGTTTCTTCAATTTTCCCGTTAAATGATGATTTATTTGATTTGGTAATTTTCGATGAAGCTTCTCAATGTACAGTGGAAAGCGGTCTTCCTGCCGTTTTTAGAGCAAAACAATTAATTGTCGCTGGAGACGAAAAGCAATTGCCGCCATTTAATATGTTCCAGTCATCTTTTGTAAATGAAGATGATGAAGAAGAATATGATGTTGATGAATCGCAAAGTTTATTAAATCTAGCGAAAAGAAGGTTTCCAGAAAAAATTCTTCAGTGGCACTATCGTTCGAAATTTGAGGAACTCATTAACTTTTCTAATCATGCTTTTTATAATGGACATGTTCAGATTGCTCCCAATGTCGAGCCTTTAAAAGATCCTCCAGCTATCCAATGGAAAAAAGTGAATGGCAGATGGATCAATCAATCAAACGAAGTAGAAGCACTTGAGGTCTATAGACTATTAAAAGAAACATTGATTAAGCAGCCCGATAAAACTGTCGGTATTATTACTTTTAATGCCAAACAGCAAACAAAAATACTGGATATCATTGAAAAATCGGCTGCAAACGATCAAGAATTCAATGTTGCTTATAATCAAGTGATGTCAAAAGAACTGGATGAAAGAGTATTTGTGAAAAATATTGAAAATGTTCAGGGTGATGAACGAGATATCATTATTTTCTCCATAGGATATGCTAAAAATGAAGAAGGAAAGGTCTATAATCGCTTCGGAATGCTTAACCAATATGGTGGAGAAAATAGATTGAATGTAGCCGTATCAAGAGCAAAGGAACGTATTATTGTAGTATCTAGTATCGAGCCGGAAGAGCTGAATGTTGCGGGCACAGCACAAATTGGACCAAAGCTTCTTAAATCATATTTAAAATATGTAAGAGCCGTTTCACGTACTAACAGAGAGGAAATACAGTCGGTTGTCCAAGAAATTAACGATAATGTAAATACACATGTACAAGAACTGGCACTGCATTTTGATTCCCCCTTTGAAGAACAGGTTTATAATCAATTAAGAAATTTAGGGTATGAAGTCCATACGCAAGTAGGAATGTCCGGGTACAGAATCGATATGGCCATCGTCCATCCTAATGATTCTTCCAAATATATTTTGGGGATTGAATGTGATGGAGCAATGTACCATAGCTCGGCCAATGCAAAAGAACGGGATATCTATCGTCAAAGATTCCTTGAAAGCCGAGGATGGACAATCGAAAGAATCTGGAGTAGAAACTGGTGGAAAACCCCTGCTCAAGAAATCGAAAGAATGGATCAAAAGGTGAAAGAACTATTAAGAAACGAAGAATTAAAAAAGAAAGTTAATGCAATCTGATTAATCCAGGTTGCTTATTTTGCTGCGAATCATTGATAACAGATGAAAAGGCTGGCATTAATGAGTTAAATATTGAATAGCAATACCCCGGCGATAGCCGGGGTATTTGTGTATGCGCCAAAGGTGCTCCAAAGGTGTGCGATAGGTGTGTGAAGTCCAGGAGAAAGCAGCTATGCCCCACCTATGAGGCACCTATGCCCGGGCTATACCGGGGGATAGGTGGGTGAAAGGTAGGTGAAGTCATGGGAAAAGCAGCTATACCCCACCTATGAGGCACCTATGCCCGGGCTATACCGGGGGATAGGCGGGTGAAAGGTAGGTGAAGTCCTGGGAAAAGCAGCTATAACCGACCTATGAGGCACCTATGCCCGGGCTATACAGGGGGATAGGCGGGTGAAAGATAGGTGAAGTCCCGAGGAAAGTTCTACTATCAAACACCTACCGACCACTTTTCAGGCACCTATGCCCCCAAAGAACCCTTTTTTGTTTCCGCTATTGGATGGTTTCCGAAATATTCCTCTGAGACGTTATGCATTCATCAAGTACAGCTAAGGAAATTTTATTCATTTTATGATATTTTTCATGATAGATTGCTGTAACAACTTGATCATAATTAATATCTTCTCCGCGAGTTAACTTTTTAAATGCGAGATATAAAGGCACCGGAGTTTGTCCAGTATATAGTGGTGGTTGGACATACTGGTATCCTTTTATAGGTGAAAAGCCAAGATGGTTAAAGAATTGAAGGCGATTTATGGTTTCTTTGTATTCTTCTTCGTTTTGCGCATCAATTTCTCTTTCAGTTTCGAGGAAGATTCCCTTTAAGGATGGGTACCCAGCATGTACGGCATCTTCTTTAAGTAGTTTCTCCATTTTTAAAAGTGTTTGTTTCCCTAAGCCTTTCCCGCGTTCTTTCGGATCGGCTGCTATATAAACAATGTAACCGCTATTTACTTGAGCTAAATAATGGGCAGTTGAGAAACAGATTACTTTATCGTCTAGGATTCCAACTAAAAAATGGAATTTGTTGGGTGTATTTTTCTCGCGTTGTCTGATGGACTCGTAAAATACGCATTCATCTTCACGCACGTATTCAGGAAAACAATCATGATATAAAGATAATGCTTTCCTTAATAGTTCATCCTCTAATTCTGTTACTTCTTTCCACTCTATAGCCATGTGTATGACTCCTTACTGTTTTCTTTTAGTGTAAAAGATATATTTACAGTAATTCAAGGTATTATTGCCGATTTTAATATTTGGGTATTCTTATATGGAGATTAGCCCAAACCGAGGAAACACTTTTAACATATGTTATGAGTGTACTAAGCGAAAGCGAGGTGACTTACATGTTTGGTTGTTATGGATACGGCGGCGGCGGAAGCAGCTGCGGTGGCGGCTATGGATACGGCGGTGGTGGTAGCTACGGCGGTGGCTACGGTTCTACTTTCGTACTAATCGTTGTACTATTTATCTTGTTAATTATTGTTGGCGCTAGCTTCTGCTAATAATAATTGAAATGCATAGAAGAGACCTAAAACCTCTTCTATGCCCTACTGTTAATTAAGTATTTACAATTAGTAAATGAAAGAAAGGGATTTCAGTCTATACTGAATCCCTTTTTTGCATGGAGAAATGAGTCTCACCTTTCCTATTTTCTTTCATATGATAGCAGTAACGATAAGGAGGCTGAATTATGGATAATGGATTCTTTAAAAATATGGAAAAGAAAACAGGCGTAAATATGAAAGATGTAATGGAGCTGGCTAATTCCTTACAAAATGCAAATTTTAAAGATGAAAAAACAGTCCGCAACGTCATTAAGAGGGTTTCGCAAATTGCAAACAAGCCTGTACCGAAGGATGTAGAGGACCAGTTGGTACAATCAATCATTAAGGATGGGAAATCATTAGATTTTAATACAATTGCCAATATGATGAATAATAAAAAATGAGTAAAGGAGCCACCTTTACATATGAAGAACATTTGATTTGACTCAAACTGCCGATCTGTATTACTCGGTTATTTGGTAATCAGTTCTTCTTTGTAAGAGGGCTCCCCTTTTAAAATCGTTAAGAAACGGGAAGATCTTGCCCGTTTTGAACGTCTATTTTCCGGTATGGAAATATATAATCCCGAGCATGCGCGTGTTACCGCTACATATAATAACCGTCTTTCTTCCTCCATAGGTTTCCTGTCACCGTCACGCCAAGATTCCAGAGCATAATCATGAGGCATGTTTCCGTCTACGCAGCCAAGAATATAAACATATTTATATTCAAGTCCTTTTGAACGATGGATGGTGCTCAGCTGAATAGCATTTATTGTTTTTTTAGACATTGATTTAATCTCTTTTGACATGGCTGTCATATGATCCGCATGAAGAATAAATTCCAGCACTGTATCAAAGCGTCTTGCAGCAATTTTCACATCCTTGATATCGTCCGACCCTTTGTCCATTTTATTGCCTTCATTCCCCCGCTTTTTGAGGTAGGCCCCAAAACCGAGTTCTTTTTCTATCATCTCGATAGCAGTTGATGGAGACAAATCCTTAAGTGAATGGATGACAGAGACAGCTTTATCTATTGCTCGCATTTGGAACGGTTTTAAATTATTGAGGAATCGAAGTGCCTCGAGCAAAGTGCAATCATTCAGGATGGATAGAGCTTTAGCATCCTGGACTGCCGACTTTTTCAAATATAGCGGCGGTAATAAATCCTGTAGCATTCCCGGATCATCTGGATTTATACTTGCTTTCATAAAGGCCAAAATACTGCGCACAGTCTTTCTTGTATAAAAGGAATCATAGTCAGAATCCACCCGAAATGGAAGACTTGAAGATGCAAGCTTTTCAAAAATAGCACGGCTCATTGTATTGGTACGATAAAGAATCGCAAAATCCTCTGGGTTTGCTCCATGCCTTATTTTTTCGGTTATGTCGGTCATAATCATGATTGCCTCAGATTCTTCATCAAATGGATAAAATAAAACCGGAGAAGGTGATTGATCATGTGTAGCCACCATTTTTTTTGGTGTTCTTGTTTTATTTTGAGAAACAATCTTGTTGGCTGTTTGAATGATTTTATGCCCAGAACGGTAATTAGCTGACAAGATTATGGTTTCGAGATAATCGTAGTCAAGCTTCAGGTTTTGTAAAAAGGCAGAATCACTGCCACGGAATGAATAAATGGCCTGATCATCGTCGCCTACAAAACATGCAGATTCTGCATTTGAAGCAAGCAGTCTAACAATCTCATATTGTACCTTATTAATATCTTGAAACTCATCGATTAGAAAGTGTTTGAACCGGTTTCGATAAAAATTAAGAATCTGTTCATTCTCTTTTAAAAGTTGATAACAGCCTGTTTGCATATCATCAAAATCGAATTTATTATTTATTTCTTTATATGATTCGTATTTTTTATAAAGCTCCTGGCAATTGACTTCCCAATCGTCAGCAGGATGAATATCCTGAGGAGATAATAAATCGTTTTTCCATCTGCTGATTTGCTGTAAGGCTTGATCAAATGCAAATTCCCGTTCATCGATTCCTAATTCTGAAGCTGCTATTTTTAGGACATATTCTTTCTCCCCATCAAATTTTATCAATTTACTTGAATGCCATTTTTGAGGTTCATGTTGTAAAAGAATTCGATAAAAAATGGAATGGAAGGTACCGGTAAATACATGCTGCAGCATAAAGGGAGTTACACCGGGCATTTGCTGTAGCCTGCTTTTCATCTCAGCAGCTGCTTTAGATGTAAACGTAACGAGCATCACCGATTTAGGATCCGTTTGTTTTTCTAATAGTAAAAAGGCTGTCCGAGCAGTCAAAACACGGGTTTTTCCACTGCCTGCTCCTGCAAGAACGAGTAAATGTCTTGCATCCGTTACGACAGCATTTGCTTGTTGATCGTCCAATAACCAGCCGTGGGCACTCAGAATGTCGATGAATGGATGATTGCTATTCACCCCAGGCAGATGTTTTTCATTATAGGATGGCAGACTTGTAATGGACTTTGGTCCTTGCCAGATAGTTTCATCAGAGCAATTGGTAATGGACCTGGATTGGGGTAAGCGAAATCCTCCGTATTCCACTGAAGCTTCATTCACTGCCGGATTCGTTTTCTCAGTTTTGTCCACACAAGGAGGACGTGAAGAATCACGATGAATAAAATATGGTTCTTCATGGATTCCAAGATACATATAAACAGGTTGACCACAATGATTACATTGAAGTTCACCATTTTTTCCAGCTTCATGAATACGAGCAAATGCCTCCTTGGGCCATGTGAGTAAAGAGATAGATTCGTTTTTCCAATTAGCTGTTTTCATCATATTCCTCATTTATATAAAAAATTTTAAAAACGACAGACAAATATCATCTTATCAAATCGAATCATATATTACAAAAGAGGATAGTAGTTTTATTCCCTTAAAAAGCGGGTAATAAAAGTAAAAAAAGGATAAAAAAGTGAGGTGGAAAAGGAATGGGGTACATAAGTCCAATCACGCAATACGAATACATACAGTACACGAACAGAACGATTGCAGCGGAGAAGCTGACTAAAAATATGATCTCGTGCTTTCAGCCTGTACAGCCAATCAGATTCCATCGCAAGAATGAAGAACGGGATTCATTTGACAGGGAAATCAATTCAGACGATTTTAGAGGTTCATCTAATCGCATTTACAAAAATTATGTGCCGACAGAAATAGTCAAAAAAACCGCTACTGAAATGACTGGGGTCGGTCAATTTATTAATGAAAGTATTTAAACCATACATTTAAAATCACTCTATACATATGGAAAGCAGCGTATTTTAATACGCTGCTTTCCTTTAATGTTTATGAGTATAAACACTTAAGACTGCAGTCGGCTGCAGTCTTAAATATGTTTCTTCATAGTGTGATGAGGGATGCCGGCATCTAAAAATTCATCGGATATAACTGAGTAACCGAGTTTTTCATAAAAAGGGATCGCCTGGTTTTGAGCGTTTAATTTAAGGATCTCAATTTGTTTAGATAGGGCATATTGTTCTATGGCATTCATTAAATCTTTGCCCACCCCTTTTGAGCGGAAATCTGGTAAGATACAAATCCTTTCGACTTTTCCATAGCTATCAACCACCCTGAAGCGTCCGGCACCTATTGGATTACTTTCCTCATCTATTACGAGAAAATGTGTAGATTCCTCTTCTAAATGATCAATTTCTTCTTCTTCAGGTACATTTTGTTCATCTACAAAAACTTTAGTACGTACCGAAAATACCTGATCCAATTCTTCTTTTTCTGATACAATCTTGATGTTCATCGTGATCAGTTGTCCTTTCTTAATTGGTATGTTTCATATACTTTCCATGCCCCATTTTCAGTTTGATAGAGTAAATGGAAGTGATCAACTACTTCTTCGTGTTCGAATTTCATGAGACGCAGTTGTCCGAGAATATCGTTATGTTCCTTGTCAGATAAATCTTGACCAATAGTAATATGCGGAACAAATTTGTATTTTTTATCTTTGCCCAGAATATCATTATGGAAATCTTCGTGAAGTGCACTTAATTCGGCAGTAGGGTCAATTTTTAAATAAATCACATTATTGACTGGTTGGAAGGTGCTAACTTTTAAGACCTTTAATGTAAAAGGCTGGTGTTGGTTTGCAATCTCCTCGAGTTTAGCTGAAATTTCCTTGATTTGCTCATCTGTGGCTGTGAATTCAGATTTTAATGTGACATGAGGAGATATACGAGAGTAATGTGAGTCATAACGCTTTCTATATGAGTTTACAATGTCTTGCAAATTTTTTGAAGGGAAAATAGCAATTCCAAAATTCATGTAAGAACCCCCTGACTTATTTTGTAAAATTAGATATTACTTCATTATAGCAAATATTCAAAAAAATTTCCTTGCTAATTATGTCCTGTGAAAGAGCCAGGTAAGTGTCCTCTTCATATCTGACTGCCATGCCCTCCAGGTATGGTCTCCATCAATCTCTTCGTAAAAGACCGGAAAGCCTTTGCTTTCAATAATCGAGTTAAGTTCCTGATTAGGTTGTACAAAATCTATGATCCCATCTTTAGATGTTTGTACTGTTGTTTCATTCTTTCCAATCGTATGGTAGATTTGCGTTAAATGCGGGAACTGAAAAGACTCCACTGCTGATAGTACGGACTCGTTTACAAGTGGGGAATGCAATGCAATCTTGCCGAATGTATTGGGATAATCCATAGCTGCCATTAATGAAACAGTAGCTGCCAGGGAGTCTCCGATTAGGGCGCGGCTCAGCCCCATTTGGTAGGTCGGATATTCGGCATCAATATATGGAACAAGTTCATGTGCAAGAAACCTTTTATAGGCAGTATGCTTCAGGCCGTCAGGATGATATTTATTCCAGCGATCTTCAACATTTTTATAAGGGACACCTATAATGATTATATTTTCTATTTCTTGCCTTTCTAAAAGCTCATCTGCAGCTCGTCCAATTTTGCCTAATTGGAAATAATCTTTACCATCCTGTGCAATCAGGACGGAATACTTATACAGATGGGAAAAGGCTGAAGGTAAATATACAAGGAGTTCGATTTCCTCATTTAATTCCTTGCTGTTAAAAGATATACCCTTAATTGTTCCGGCTTTTAATGCCAATGAGCTCACCCCCTGTTATTCTTTTCAGGTATATTTTAGCATACTCTAACTTGTATATAATAATCAGGAGATTTGTGATATTATGAAGATTCTGATGGTATAATGGATGAAAGTGTAAAAAGGAGTAATAGAGATATGATTAAAAAACGTGTACATAGTAAAACAGTGACAAATGCTGCTAAACTTGCCTTGCAAAGTCGAGGTGTTACACTTGAAGCAATCGCTGAAATTGTTTATGAAATGCAATTTCCTTATAATGATAATTTAACTCTGGATGAATGCATATATAGTATAGAACGTGTCCTGATGAAACGTGAAATTCAGCATGCCCTTCTTGTAGGTATTGAATTAGATCGATTAGCTGAAAAGGGCATGCTGTCAGAGCCATTGCAGTCTATTGTTGAGTCTGATGAGTCCTTATTTGGTGTGGATGAAACCATTGCCTTAGGAGCTGTGCTCGGTTATGGAAGTATTGGTGTGACAACATTTGGTCACCTGGATAAGAATAAAGTGGGGATTATCCGATATTTAGATACGAAGAAAGAGGGAAGAGGCGTAAATACATTCCTTGATGATTTGGTCGCTGCAATTGCAGCAAGTGCTGCTTCCAGATTAGCTCATCGTCTGCGTGATAAAGAGGAATCCCTGTCCGAGGATGAAATTGAAGATATAGATCATGAAGAAATGATTGGCTAAGGGAAGGGGGGGAACCTCTTCTTTTTCTTTTTATGATGACCGCTGGGATTGATAAACGAGTTGGGTAGATAAGATTTGTTCCTTCTTAAATGTTCGATAGAGTTTGCGGTTAAAACAATAGGCACGAATCAGTTGCTCACCCATTGATTTAACCAGAATACGGCGTTTTGTAAAAATATTTTTATTCGAGACATAGATGATATCGATGGGAATTTGTTCTCTCATGCTCCTAAGTAAATCATTCATTTATCTTCACCTCCTATTTTCATTATATACGAACATACGTTTCTTATACAACAAAAAAGAAACGTATGTTCGATGTTTGTTTTTGTTGAAGTTGTTAATCATCATTAAATAATCATCCGTTTAATGAACCTTGATAGTAGAAGATATTTACCAAGATAAAAAGAAGGAAAGAGACAAGCCTAGCAATCATATACTCTTTGTGAAGGAATGAAGGAGGGGAAGTTGTTTGGCTAATACACTTGCATATCATGAAACACTGGAATTGCATGAATTAGTAGCATTTGCATCAAATGCATTAGTAGGCTTGAAAATGAAGGTCAGAGATGTACCAAATCAGGAGTTGAAAAATCTATATTTGACTACAATTAAAGTTTTGGAAAGATATATTAAAGAGTTGCTGCAATACTTTCCAAGAGCACCGCAAAGGGAAGAGGATGAAAGAGAACAACCGGACGCCAGCTTTTTTGCAGGGAATTTATTGGGATTAACAAAAACATTAATCCGGAATTATTCGATAGCCATCACTGAAACGGCTACTCCTGTTTTGAAAAAGACATTAACAAACCAACTAAACGGAATGATTGATTTGCATAGCCAGGTATTTAACTATATGTATAAGAATAATATGTATCCCGCATATGATTTAAGTGCTTTGATTAAAAACGATGTAAACAACGCTAATAGAGCAATTGCAAAAAAATATTGAAGGCTCTGGCACCTAGATGGGTGCCTTTTTGGTTCCTGAAATAAAACTGTTATAATGGCCATGAGGTGATACATATGTGTGGTAGATTTACGTTATTTTCAACGTTTGAAACGATTATTGAACGATTTCATATAGAGGCAGCCTTTGATGAGGCAGATTATCAAGTTAGTTATAATATTGCACCGTCTCAGAGAATTGTTGCCGTTATTAATGATGGATCCAAAAATCGCTTAGGTTATTTGAGGTGGGGATTGATTCCATCGTGGGCAAAGGATGAAAAAATAGGATATAAGCTGATCAATGCTCGATCAGAAACGCTTGCGGAAAAACCAAGTTTTCGGAAGGCATACCAAAATAAACGCTGTTTAATTGTGGCTGATTCCTATTATGAATGGAAGCAAACGCCTGAAAGAAAAATACCGATGCGGATTAAATTGAAAAGCGGAGAACCATTTGGATTGGCAGGTTTATGGGAATCATGGAATTCACCAGAAGGACAGGCCGTATGCACGTGTACCATTATTACAACGTCCTCCAATGAATTGATGTCTTCCATACATGACCGGATGCCAGTTATTCTTAACCCGGAAGATGAACAAAAGTGGCTGAATCCAAAGATTCATGATTCGCATTTACTAAAACAATATTTACGTCCGTTTAATCCTGAATTAATGGAAGCTTTTGAAGTAAGTGCTGATGTGAATTCACCCAAAAATAATTCGGAACACGTAATTCAAAGAATATGTTGATTATTATTTTTCTCGGCATTTATTAACGGAAATTTTCGTTTTCTGTGGAAATCCTTCAGATTATCTAAAACTCTGACGATTAGGTATTCGCCGTATAATCCCGTATTAAACCTTACTTTTAAAAAGGAGTTATTCGTTTCTTGTTAATAGGTGCTATTTTCATACTTCGATTTTTCAATTAACAACATTAGTAAAAATAAAAAAAGAATAATGACTACTATCATGTTTCCCTGACCTCCTTCAAATAGGTTGATTAACTTTTTCATTCAATATAGTAAACTACAGTACAATCATACTACTGTATGGTAAAAATTAGAATATGAGAAGTAGGAAAGGCAACATATTGATTACAAAATGGTAGTAAGAGAGATACTATGAAATGCTAGTATGATTTCAACGACTGAAACTATTATTTCGAATTTAAACATTAAGTTCGAATAACAAGAGAATAACAAAAAGGTTAAATGCGTGTAATTATGTTTTTATCTTTTAAAAGAGGATAAATATAGTAGTGTAAGCAACAAAATAATTTCTTAAAAAGGAGCGATTATTTATGGCAGACAAAATGTCTAGAGAAGAAGCAGGACGCAAAGGCGGAGAAGCTACAGCTAAAAATCATGATAAGGACTTCTACCAAGAAATTGGCGAAAAGGGTGGAGAAGCCACCAAGAAAAATCATGATAAAGACTTCTATAAAGAGATTGGTGAAAAAGGCGGTAAAGCCCGCGCAAACAACGATTAAACCTTCTTCAGAAATTAAAAAAAATACTATAAGCAATCAAGGAAAAACCATGCTGACTTAGCATGGTTTTTCCTTTTTCTGATTACCTTTACCAGATGATAATAGAGTATTCCTCATTGGACAAGTTCCTTTAATTGGATTGCAATCATCCGTAATTAAATACTGTTTCCATTCTCTCTTGGATAAATCCTCATAGCCGCCTAAATCTGGATGATACGGCATGTTTTCAATCTTCTCAACTTTTTTTCTAATAACCTCAATTGCTTTTCTGCCATGTGGAGTAGTATAAGACGTATCAGCAAAAATTCTTCTTGGCTGAAAAATCATGATTAGGCAATCACCTAGATTTCGGGTAATACGATTTTGGTAAAAAGGAGCATTGCCAGATACAAAGATAGGTTCCCCGTTGAAAACAAATTCCCAATGGGGATCATCTGGATCAAGGGGAATATCATTGGACCATTCTTTATCATCCTGTTCGTGCAAATAGGATAAAATACTCCAAAAATTGGCATTATAATAATCATAATCAAGGTGCTGATAATTAAGTTCAGGCTCTACGAAAAGAACCAATGCATACCGAATAGATGGATTCTTCCTTGAAAGTTTGAGAAATTCGCTAAGTGCATGTGGAAGCGCAGAAAAATTATGATTCTCACAATACGTATAGCGGAGGAGGCCATCTCGCTCTGCTTTCATGCCAAAGTGACATGGGAATTGATTGTCACTGACAGTAGAACTCCAATAGTTATAGGCCTCATTCAGCCACCTCGGAAGAAGATTCCCCTTTTTAAAGTCAGATTTAATCAGTAAATGGTTCATAAATTAAACTCCTTGACGTATTTTTACGTACGGGACAATTAGGGATAATTTCATCATATGAAAATGATTGGAATGGTTGCTTTGTTCGATTAGATTAATGATGAAATTCTTCAGCTCTCACTGGTTTGATATAATAAAACAAACGAATAAATAGTAAGGAGCATCCTCAATATGGAAAGAAAGTATGGATGGTTAATCTATAATGGGAGTTTGCTGTCTCCAAAATTTATGGAAATCCATGATTGGTATAAAGAGTCAGCTTCAAAAAAAGGAATCATTCTCGACTTAGTTAAAAATACAGAATTATTCTCTGTTATTGAAGGAAATCAAACCATTATTAAAAGTGAAAGACAGCATGCACGGCCGGATTTTATTTTGTTCTTGGATAAGGATATTCGTCTGGCAAATCAGTTGGAACAGATGGGTTATCGACTGTTTAACAAGGCTTCCGTGATTGAAGTGTGTGATAGCAAAATCATGACATTCCAGGCACTGGCTGATCATTCAATTAAATTACCGAAAACTATATTTTCCCCGCTGACTTTTACAAATACATTGGAAAAGGATCATTCATTTATTGAGTTTATTGAAAGGGAATTATCCTATCCGATTGTTATTAAAGAGGCCTACGGATCTTTTGGTGAGCAGGTGTATCTGGTACAAACCCGTGAAGAATTGGAGAAAAAGAGAAAAGAACTACTTCAAATCCCACATCTTTATCAGGAATTCATTAAAAACAGTAAAGGCAGAGACGTAAGAGTTCATGTGGTAGGTGACAAAGTGGTGGCGTCTATGCTGCGAACTTCCGAAACAGATTTTAGAGCAAACGTGACAAATGGTGGGGTCATGCATGAATATGTTCTTCCGAAAGAATTTGAAGAACTGGCAATTAAGGCAAGTAAGATTATCGGAGCTGATTTTAGTGGAGTGGATCTTTTGTTTGGCGAAGAGGAAGAACCGATTCTTTGTGAAGTAAATTCAAATGCTCATATAAAAAATATCTATGATTGTACAGGTATTGATGTAACTGAGCATATCTTCGATTATATTTTGCGGATGGTGTGACATGTTTAAAGGCTTACTGATCTATAAGCGCGAGGATTATGACAAAAATAAATGGTTTGCCAATCAGTTTATTAATAATAGTAATCAGCACAATCTAAATATCCAGCTTGTATTTGCCGAGGAATTGAGTTTAATAATTGATAATGGAAAATTGTCCGTTTATATGGAGGAGGGGAATTCACTTCAACCGGATTTCGTCATTAACCGCACCCGAGACAGTCAAATAAGCCTTCATTTTGAATTAATGGGGTGCAGAGTTTTTAACAATTCTCAAGTGACGGATATTTGTAATCATAAAGCTAAAACACATCAAATGATTAACAGCCATGGAATAAAATCTGTGAAGACGGCAATCTCATTCACTGAGGGACAGTCGCTATTAAATTATCCACTTATTTTGAAGACCAACAGCGGCCATGGTGGGACGGATGTTTTTAAAGTAGATTGCAAAACAGAATTAACTAAGCAGATGGGGGAGCTTAATAAGGGGGATGTTATCCTACAGGAAATGTGTGATACTCCAGGTGTTGATGTGAGAGTCTTCGTACTGGGTAAGGAGATAATTGGAGCTGTTAAACGTTATTCCAGCAACAGCTTTAAGTCTAATTTTTCACTTGGCGGAAAGGCTGAGCGTTATACTTTGTCTGAGAAACAAGTGAATTTAGTAAATAAAATAGGTGAGTTATTTGATTTTGACTTTGTAGGAATCGATTTTCTCATCGGCCAGGACGGGCAATTCCTGTTCAACGAAATAGAAGATGCAGTAGGTACCCGTACACTTTACCAACAATACGACTTTGATGTTGTACATATGTATCTGAAGTATATTAATAAACAAATGGTTGACTTGCACGCATAATAATCCTTTTATTCAAAAGAATGTAAAATATTTGATAAAATATTAGTGATATACTTCATAAATTTGAGGTAAAGGGATGAGTGGATGAGAAAGAAGGTCGTAATTGCTGGGGGAACAGGTTTTATTGGCCAGTATTTTGAGAAGCAATTTCATTCTATGGGATATGATGTGCTGGTTATTTCCAGAAGCAACGAACATATTAACTGGCATAATAAAGGTGAAATAAAGGAAGCGCTTGAAGGGGCCGAGTTATTGGTTAATTTGGCTGGAAAATCGGTGAATTGCCGCTATAATGCCAGTAATAAGCTAGAAATAGTCATGTCTAGAACTGAAACAACAGCTATATTGGGGAGTGCCCTCCTTGAGTGTATGACTCCACCTCCTTTGTGGATTAATTCCAGTACTGCCACCATATACAGACATGCGGAAGATCGACCTATGACAGAGAAAAAGGGTGAGATCGGAAGCGGCTTTTCAGTCGATGTTGCGAAAGCGTGGGAAGAAACATTTTTTAACTTTGAACTACCGCATACAAGGCAAGTTGCCTTAAGAATTGCAATCGTATTAGGGGGAAGCGGCGGAGTTATGACTCCGTATAAAAATCTCGTTACATTTGG
This sequence comes from Bacillus sp. z50, assembly GCF_058313585.1. NCBI lineage: Bacteria > Bacillati > Bacillota > Bacilli > Caryophanales > Bacillaceae > Bacillus > Bacillus sp. z50. The sequence continues at coordinate 5,813 of NZ_JBZFQL010000004.1, read as the reverse complement.
TCTTGGAGGGTATCAGGGATCTGGACGACAAATGTTTAGCTGGATACATATTGAAGATTTATTTCAACTTGTTCTCTTTCTTAAGAACAGAGAAGACTTGGAGGGGGTATTTAATTGTTCTTCACCCCATCCAGTCACCAATCGTGAATTAATGGTTCACCTCCGTAACAGTATGAACAGAAAATTTGGGCTCCCCACACCTGCTTGGATGCTTAAGACAGGTGCAATACTGATTAGAACGGAGCCGGAGCTTGTTCTAAAAAGTCGTTGGGTACTCCCTGAAAGGCTTGAACAAGTGGGGTATACATTTAAATATAAAAATTTGGAAGATGCTTTAAAAGAAATATTTAAATGAGATAGTTTCATTAACCGCCTGTACTGTGTGTTGGTTCCTCTTGATGAACTTCCATTTTTCTGGAAATTATATATTTATTATGGAAGTCATCTCCATTGCATTTAAACGATAAGAGGAGTATTATACTTAGTACGAGCTACATTGTACGTGATGCATAATTTAAGTTTTAACCTTTAAGCTGTAATAGGGAGTTTTATTATAAAGGCTGGAATGACAAGCCTCTGTCTATATGACCTGGAGGACAAGCAGGAAAGCTTTTGCGAACACCCACTTGGAGAAGTGGTGGTTTAAAACTTTCTTATATGTAACGGCAAAAGTGGCTTAATCAAAACCAATTCCAATTAGGAATTGGTTTTTTTAATGCCATCAACACAATTCAAGATACAGTAAGCAACTAAAACCAATCCTGTTAAGGGTTGGTTTTTTGTTAAATAATATAATTAATTAAATACATAATTTATTGATTTTTTATAAAATTATTAATAAATTAATACTATATTAATATAGTATTAATTTATTATTAAATGGTGGATGAAAAGTTTGCTTTACAAATTCTAATGTCAAAATATTTGGAGGAATGAGAATGAAGAACAAGCTGTTTATTTTTTCAATCATATTTTCGCTATTTATTTCTTGGCTGCCGGTATCAAACACACAGACAGATGCTGCAACCACTTATACTAACTTAGGTGTAGCGAATGATTTTAATATCTTTGTTTTTAATGATCACATCCAGATGAATTCCGATGCAGAAGGAAGAGTTGCTGTTGGGAATAAAGCTCATTATACCAATTATGGTATAGGAGACAAATTGACGGAATCTAAAGAACGTTACGATTTAATAGTTGGAAACTCACTTTACGCCCAAAACTTTACTAATTTTAAAGGGAATACCGCTATTGGGATAGATGCTACATATGAATTTCATAGTGCGACACACAATAATAAAGTAGAAGGAAATCCATTTAGGGTAGATTTAAAAACAGAATTGATTGATTTTGAGGCTGTATATAACGATTTAACGTACAAATCATCTAAATGGTCACAATTGACTCCTAATGGAAATCTCGAGAAAAATGGTTCCAATTTGACATTGAGAGGTTATGACCAAGATTTAAATATATTTAACTTAACAACTGAAGACCTAGCAAGTGGAAACGTTGGATTGCTTGATTTAGTAGTACCAGAAAATTCTGCAGTTTTAATTAATATTTCAGGTACGGATTTGAGTATGGGTAACTTTTCAATGAAAAATAATGGAGGACACCTAGATACTAAAAATGGTAGTAGGATTCTTTGGAATTTTCCTGAGTTAACCAAACTGGATATATTTGGTTTTGAAATGGTTGGATCTTTATTGGCACCCCAAGCTGAATTTATCCCTTCGGGTTATGGAAATATAAATGGGACTGTTATAGTTAAAGATTTTATTAACTCTTCCGAGGGAAATTACGAAACGCATCATCACCCGTTTAATGTAAATTTACCTTTAGATGAAGAAATAAAAGGATCCATCCAAATCACCAAGGTTGAAAAAGGAACTGAAAAGAAACTAGGAGGAGCAATCTTTAACCTATACGATAATCCACAGGGTAAGGGTCAACCGGTAGGTGAACAAACATCTGATGAAAATGGGTTGGCAACATTTGAGAACCTCTCCTTTGGCACGTACTACCTGAAGGAAGTACAACCCCCAGAAGGCTATGAGCTATTAACAGATATGAAAGAAATAATAGTCAATGAGGAATATCCAGATGTAGAACTTACCCTTGAAAACATACGGAAAGAGGAACCTAATGGATCCATCCAAATCACCAAGGTTGAAACAGGAACAGATAAGAAACTAAAAGGAGCCGTCCTGCGCCTGTACGATAATCCAGAAGGTACAGGTCAATCGGTAGGTGAACAAACATCTGATGAAAATGGGGTAGTGAAATTTGAGAACCTCTCCTTTGGTACGTACTATCTGAAGGAAATCCAAGCACCAGAGGGATACGAGCTATTAACAGGTATGAAAGAAATAATAGTCAATGAGGAAAATCCAGATGCAGAGATTACTCTGGAAAACGTACGGAAAGAGGAACCAAAAGGATCTATCGAATTCACCAAAGTGGATAAAGAGAAAGGTCATGGGTTGGAAGGAGCGGTCTTTGGTCTTTTCGATAACAAAAATTGCGAGGGAGAGCCGAAGGCTAAAGCGACATCTGATACAGAAGGGGTAGTAAAATTCGAGCAACTCACATATGGCACATATTATGTGAAGGAACTCACAGCACCGGAAGACTATCAGCTATCTGGGGAAATCAGAGCTGTTACAGTAGATAAAGAACTTGTAACTACAGGTAAGTTTACCAATGAACGAATCAAGGAATTGGTAGGAACTATTGAGTTTACCAAAGTGGATAAAGAGAAAGGTCATGGGTTGGAAGGAGCGGTCTTTGGTCTTTTCGATAACAAAAATTGCGAGGGAGAGCCGAAGGCTAAAGCGACATCTGATACAGAAGGGGTAGTAAAATTCGAGCAACTCACATATGGCACATATTATGTGAAGGAACTCACAGCACCGGAAGACTATCAGCTATCTGGGGAAATCAGAGCTGTTACAGTAGATAAAGAACTTGTAACTACAGGTAAGTTTACCAATGAACGAATCAAGGAATTGGTAGGAACGATCCAGTTCACCAAAGTGGATAAAGAAACAGGTAAAGGCTTAGAAGGAGCGGTCTTTGCTCTCTACGATAATGCGGAATGTAAGGGAGAGGCAAAGTATAAAGCAACATCTAACAACGATGGGTTGGTAAGATTTGCAGGTGTTCGATATGGAAAATATTATTTAAAGGAAATTAAAGCACCAGAAGGCTATCAAGCTTCCGTTAAAATTTTGCCAATTGAAGTGAATAGCAGCCACCTAAATTTAGATAAAATTGAAGACGAAGCACTAACTGGAACAATCGAATTCACCAAAGTGGATAAAGAAACAGGTAAAGGCTTAGAAGGAGCGGTCTTTGCTCTCTACGATAATGAAGAATGCCAGGGAGAGGCAAAGTATAAAGCAACATCTAACAACGATGGGCTGGTAAGATTTACAGATGTCCGATATGGAACATATTATTTTAAGGAAATTAAAGCGCCAGAAGGCTATCAGTTATCTGATAAAATCACAAAAATTGAAGTGAATAAAAGCCTTCTAAATTTAGGTAAAATCCAAGATGAAGCAATCAAGGATCCAACAGGATCTATCGAACTCAAAAAAATCGATTCCAAAGATAAAAAAGTTCTTGAAGGAGCAGAGTTTGAACTCTATCTAGATGGAAAAGTTATTAAGACAGGAAAAACAGATAAAAATGGTAGTTTGAACTTTGAGAACTTATCATATGGAACCTACGAGATTAAAGAAACGAAAGCGCCAAAAGGATACCAGCTTTCAGATGAAGTGAAAAAAGTTGAAATTAACAGCAGTAAGAAAGTAGTAATTGAATTTGAAAATACTCTCATCAATCAATCTATAATGCCTGGATCACCAAGTGATAGTGATTCATCTAATCAACTAGTTGATTCTGATTCAGATTCCAATGCAATTTCTTCTGATGAAGTTATGACTGGGTCTGACAGTAAACAGCAGACAGGTGAGGGCATGTTCCTTAATGGGCTACCGCAAACAGGTGATGCTCTTACTAGGGCTTTAATTGTACTTGGTCTTATTTTCGTATTCGCGGGAGTTATATTTTTGACTAAACGCGCGAAGAACTGATTGAGTCGATATGAAAAAAATTGGTGGTTTGTTATTACTGATTGGTATTGGTTGCTTGCTGTATTCTTTTTACATTGAAGAAAAGCAAAAAGAAGACATTAATCAATTACAATCTGCATTAGAAACAATCAAAAATACGGATAATTTGGCTGATTCAGAGTTAATCAAAGAAGAAGTGAGCTCATCTTTAAATATCAATGAAGCAGATCTTTCAGATGTTCTCACGCTTACAATCCCATCCATTAATTTGGAGGCACCTGTGTTACCTGAAACAACACAGGAAAGCTTGGATGTTGCCTTAACCCAGATTAAAACGAACCAGGTACCTGGACAAGCAAATTTCACTATTGCTGGCCATAATAGTGCGGTATATGGCAGACATTTTAATCGTTTAGGTGAAGTGGAGAAGGGTGATGTTATCTACTTGATAGATGAAAAGAATGAATTTGTTTATCAAGTTGAATCAAAAATTATTATAGATCCCCAAGAAGTAGAAGTATTAAATGATACCCCGGGAAAAAGGGAGATAACGTTAATTACTTGTACATTAAGTGGAACTAAACGAATTGCGGTAAAAGGCCAATTAATTTCAAGCAAATAAACATAAAATAAAGACTTCTATCTGTCTAAGAGATAGAAGTCTTTGTTTGTATATATTCTTTTAATATCCTTTATAATAAACGGGATATAACGGAGTACGCAGCATGAATCCTCGAAAATTTATCATATCTTATATGGTGAAAATAAACTCCCAATTTCAATTAGGAGTTTATTTTATAATTGTATATTCTATTTACTTTGTAATAAAGAGAGCACTGCCAATTTTTCTTGGGCTTTCGCCTAATTTATTAATTAAATTACCATTGATATATAGGGTGCTGGATCCTCCGCCATCTAAATTTACAGCTTCAACTGCCCCTAATTTCATCATAACATCAGCGCTTTGGCTTGCTGTTAAACCACTACTCCCATTAATTCGGCCATCTGTAACTGCCATGATAAACCGTCCATCTTTAGTCTGACCAAACAATGTTCGAGGGTTCCTGCTTTTACTGTGTGAGAAATACTCACTATGCGCTAAATTTATTTTGCCGTTCTGTACTAAAGAATATGAAGTACCAACAGCAAAATAATTATTTTCCTTCATATCTTCTAATTCTTGAAGATTTATTAATGGTGTTGCGATACTACGAATATCTATTTTCCCTGTCTTTTTATATTCCATAATTACGTATTTAGGATTATGGTTACTGGTTACTTGTCCATTTACCATAAATAAACCACCATGTTCCATTTTTGAGTTAAAAAAGCCTAAGTTTATCTTTGCTAGTTCATTTGGTAGCTTAATAGATGACAATGGTTCAAGAACATTAGGTTTTCCTTTGGAAACTGTTAAATTAGCATTAGGATTACTTGTATAGATATGAATATTCGTATTATAATATCTTACATTTTTATAATTAGGTACTGTCTCTTTGATGACAGACTTCTTCATGTATGTCGAGTTGACAAAGCCTGTCTTATTAGCATATTTAACCTTAAACCAACTTCCGGATTTGGAGAGATAGGTCACATTTTTCCCTTTCGGAATGGTTAGGATTACTTTATGCTTATTAGAAGCACCAGTCCTTAAATTGACATTAGCCGTTGTTTGATATGTAACGGTAGCCTGGGTACTAGCCTGTGAATTAGCAGTTGGTTTCTTTA